>NZ_CP054493.1:1244364-2488728 GCF_015265475.1 Candidatus Sulfurimonas marisnigri
TAGTTATTGGCTATAATAACAAAAAAATTATTAAGGTTATTCAATGGGTACACAAGCATCACTTAAAGCGTTCAATCAAGCAAAAGAATTAATCCCAGGTGGAGTTAACTCTCCAGTAAGAGCATTTAGCAGTGTTGGAGGCTCACCACTTTTTATAACAGAGGGTAGTGGAGCATATATAACTGATGTTGATGGAAACAAGTATGTTGACTTTGTACAAAGCTGGGGACCACTTATATTTGGTCACAGAGATGAAGCAATTGAGAGTGCTGTAATAGAGGCTGTAAAGCACGGACTTAGTTTTGGAGCTCCAACACAGGCTGAGACAGATTTAGCTTCTCTTGTGATATCTATGTTTGACTCAATTGATAAGATAAGATTCGTAAGCAGTGGTACAGAAGCTGTAATGAGCGCTATTCGTTTAGCTCGTGGATTTACAGGTCGTGATGATATTGTTAAGTTTACAGGGTGCTATCATGGTCATAGTGATTCATTATTAGTTGAAGCTGGAAGTGGTGCTGTTACTTTTGGAAACCCTAGTTCACCTGGTGTTCCCGCAGATTTTACGAAACATACTTTACTGGCAACTTATAATGATATAGAGAGTGTAAAGAAATGTTTTGCAGATAGCAAAGACATTGCATGTGTAATTATTGAGCCAATAGCAGGAAATATGGGTCTTGTTCCAGCAGATAAAGAGTTCTTGCACGAATTAAGAAAGCTTTGTGACGAAAATGGCACTCTACTTATTTTTGATGAAGTTATGAGTGGTTTTAGAGCATCTATTAATGGTGCTGAGTCAATAACTGGTGTTAAGCCAGACCTTATCACTCTTGGTAAAGTTATCGGTGGAGGTATGCCGGTTGGTGCATTTGGTGCAAGAGCAGAAATAATGGCAAAACTCTCCCCTGAAGGACCAGTATATCAAGCAGGAACTCTTAGTGGAAACCCAGTTGCAATGGCAGCAGGACTAGCTGCTATAAGCAAACTAAAGAAAAATGCTCAAGTAATGTCTGTATTAAATGCAAGAGCAACTAGATTGGTTGAGGGAATGCAAAAAGAAGCAGAGGCTTGCAAAATTACAATGCAGATAGATACACGCGGAAGTATGTTTGGATTTTTCTTTAACGAAAAACCAGTAAAAAACTTTGCTGATGCATGTAACTCAAATGCAGAACTATTCGCTAAGTTTCACTCAGGTATGTTAAAAGAAGGTTTTTACTTTGCATGTTCACTATATGAAACAGGCTTTATCTCTACAGCAACTACAGATGAGATGATTGAAGATACAATTACTGCTAGTGCAAGAGTATTTAAGGCAATCACAAATGGGTGAAAATAATGAAGAGTCAAAAGAAGAACGCAAACCTAGAATAAAACCTATTATTGAGGCAGCTGATAGCCTCTCTTTAGGTATCTCAATGGTTGTAGCAGTTGTTATGGGTGTTGGAATAGGATATTTGCTAAAAAGTATGACAGGACATGCTTGGACTTTTTGGATAGGTGTTTTTGTTGGAATAGCAGCAGCTGTTTTGAATGTTTACAAAGCCTATGCAAAACAGTATAAAGAGTACGAGGAGTTGGCGAAAGAGCCACGTTATGCAATTAAGAAAAAACTAGAAGATGATGAAGACGATGAAGATAGTTTTTGGGAAGATGACTATGGCGAAAAAAGCCATTAAATTTTTTTTAGTAGTTGAGATACTTATTTTGGCTACGCAGTTATTTTCGTTTGAGTTTTTCATAAATCTGCAGATAGCTTTTTTAAGCAGTTTTTTTATAATTATAGGTTCAATGTTCGCATATAAACGTATGATTGAAACACAGATTCAAGCCGAAAACATTAATGAAAAAAGAGAGTTCCTTGATGAATTGGAAGATCCATATGAACTTTATGATGAAGAACCTCTAAACAATGCCCCATATGAAGAGCTTGATTTAAAAGAGATTGTTAAACAAGAGAAAAAGAAGATAAAAATTTTAAATATTAGTGATATTAAAAAAGGTGGCAGAGCAGGTTTTTCACTCTATAGACTTGTTCCATATGTGTTTCTTATATTGGGGTTTATTGCTCTTAAAAACAACAACCTTTTAGACATTTCAATCTATTTACCATCTTTATTGGTTGGTATAGTTGTTGGATATATAAGCTCTAAGCAGTAATCATAGGTATATTTATAGTTACCTTCTCTTTTATATCTATATAAAAGCTTGTATTTGCAGTTAGAATTTCCAGTTCATTCATTTTATGTTTGTCTATGTTTTGAGCACTGATCTCAACAGAAAATAAACTATACTTTTTATCATCAAATTTTATATGCTCTCCAACTCTATAAAATATTTTGGTATTTATTTTTTCATTCTCACTAAAACATAAATATACTTTATTGAGTATTTTAATAAAGCTGTTTGAATCAATAATAATTTCTGGTATTGTTGGGTCAAGTTCTTTTGTAAAAATAATATTTGAGTTAATAGAGTTTGTAGATATACATAGGTCCACAAGTGTATAGATATTTGTTAGTTCACCAATAGGTTGAGGAGGCTTATTAATCTTGAAAGATGGGGATTGGTAAAGTTTAATCCCTACCTCATTTTCATTTTCATACCCAACAGTAACTGCAAAAAATTTGTAACGTCCAAATTCCAACTCTATAAAAGTTGTTTTGAACCCAAAAGTTACATTCGCATATGTGGTTGCTATTTTAAAAATCTCATCTGCACTAGTAGCAGCAAGAAAGAACTGTGATTCAGAGTTTAGTGATATTATTTTTCCGGTTGAATCAAAGAGTATGAAAGGGTTGTAATCATACTCTATCCACTGTTGTTCAAAAGTCATATTTTATTCTGCTACTCTTCTATATAGTTTTTAAGTTTTCTTCCAACTTTAGGGTGCTTCAGTTTTTTAATAGCACTAGACTCTATTTGACGAACACGTTCTCGAGTAACATTTAGCTCTTTTCCAATCTCTTCTAAAGTTCTATCACTTTCATCATCCATTATTCCAAAACGAAGTTTTATAACAGCTTTTTCTCTCTCATTTAATTGTTCTAGTACAGTTTCAATTTGAACTCTTAAATCATCTTTTAGTATAGCATCAGATGGAGAAAGCGATGTTTTATCTTCAATAAAGTCTCCAAAACGACCATCATCTTCACTACCAATAGGAGCCTCGAGACTAATAGGTTCTTTTGTAATTTTAATTACATTTTTAACTTTTTCTACTGACAATCCCACTTCTTCAGCAATTGTTTCAACATCCGGCTCTTTACCATGCTCTTGAAGGTGTTTACGCATTATTTTATTAATACGGTTGATTGTTTCAATCATATGGATTGGTATACGGATAGTTCTTGCTTGATCTGCAATTGCACGGCTGATTGCCTGACGAATCCACCAAGTTGCATATGTTGAGAATTTATAACCTTTTTGGTATTCAAACTTGTCAACAGCTTTCATAAGACCAATGTTTCCTTCTTGAATAAGGTCAAGAAAAGGGAGTCCACGATTGGTGTATCTTTTTGCAATTGAGACAACAAGTCTTAGATTTGATTTAGCCATCTTAGTCTTAGAGATTTCAGAAATATTTTTACCACGTTTAATCTGCTCTAAAATATCAGCTAGTTTTTCAGGCTCCATATCAAAACTATTTTTTGAAGCCTCTTTTGTTTGAGCAAGCTTTTTAATTTCCATATATGTACTAACCATAGTAGCTTCTGGAACCATATTAGCAATATCTTCTTTGTTTAAGTCACAAATTTTATCAACTAAAATTTTGTGATTTGCTTTTAATGTTGAGTTAAACAGTGGTAATTTATACTCTAATCTTTTTAATTCTTTGTCATAACCATCATCGCTTTTTAATGCGGTTTCCATCGCTTTTACAAGTTCATTTATTAGTTTTGAAGTTGGCCCCAAGTCTAATAATTTCTCTCTAAGCGCACCTTTTTTAAATGTAACGCCCAAGAAGTACATAACTATTTCTTCTGTTATATCACCATCTAAATTTTCTGTTGATTGATCAGCAAGTTTTACCCACTCTTTTTTTGCTTTTTCTAATGCTTTAAAACTTACGGTTACTTTTTCAACTCTTGTTTTGTCTTTAGCTGTTAATACTACTTCTTTAACTTCATCAGATGAGTCTTCAACTGATTCTGTGTCATCATTAGTGTCTGACTCTTCTTTTTCATCTTCAAAACTTTTAAACAGCTCTTTAACTCTTCTTTCGCGGTTAATTAAAGGTTCCTTATAGTCTAAAATAAAATCTATTAAGTATGGAACAGAACAGATTGCATCAATTATAATACTCTCACCACTTTCTATTTTTTTAGATATTTCTATCTCTTCTTCTTTTGTAAGCAGAGGAATCTGACCCATTTCACGCAAGTACATACGAACTGGAGAGTCTGAACGAGACCACTCAAGAAGTTCATGCTCTTTTAGTATGTCAAACTTGTCAGTTTCATTGTTTTCAAGCATTTTTCTCTGCACAGACCTTCTTGCTTCAGCTTCTTTATCATTTAGAAGTTTTGCGTGTTCTGATGCGGTGTATATACATGCTTTATTTTTTGTAATAAGCTTAAATATATTTTTTGCTTGTGCTGCAGTTGGTTGTTTGTCAAAAAGTTCAATTAGTGTTTCATATGTTGAGCACTCTTTGGATTTTTGATTGGTAAAGAATGTTTCAATTGCTTTGTTGAGTTCTTTAGCTGTCATATAAAATATGCCTTATATAGAGTTTTGTAAGATTTTTTAAAGGTGGATTATACCGAGATACTCTTAAAATATCCTTTTTTATTTATTGGCACACTACTTGCTTTTGTCTTGAAATAAACTAGAAAAAGGGATTTTTATGCAAAGCGGATATTATAGTTCAGCAGCAGGTATGGTGACTCAATTTAATCGTCTAGATACTATTGCAAATAATCTTGCCAATGTTAATACAATTGGATTTAAAGAAGATAATCTTGTTGTTGGTGACTTTATGCGTCTATATAAAGAGGCAAGAGATGAAGTTCCAAACGAAAATAATACTAAAGAAGCGGCTCAGTTTCTAAACAGAGCAATGAATAAAGCGCCACAAATTGTAGACTCATTTACTAATCATTCGCTTGGTACATTGCAAAAAAGTGATAATCCATTAGATTTTGCTCTGTCAGAAGAGGGTCTATTTTTTATGGTTAAAACACCTGAGGGAGTAAGACTTACCAGAGATGGCTCATTTACTGCAGATGATGAAGGGAAGCTTATGACTAAAGAGGGTTATGAAGTTTTGCCAAATGACTACTTTGCTTCAAAGAGCCCTATAACGATAAACAGAGAAGACAGCATTATAGAAGTTGATAAAAATGGAAATATGTATACTAATGCACCAAATAGTGTTAAGCTAGTAGCTGGTTCTAAACTTTTTGTTGCACAGCCAGACAATTTGAGACTTCTTAAAAAAGAGGGCGACAACCTTTACAAATATCCTGGGATTGATGAGCTGAAAAGTTTAGATGAGAGTGGAGCTGTACGACAAGGTTTTGTAGAAAAAAGTAATGTTAATGCCGTCAAGATGATGACAAGTATGATAGAAACAAATCGTCTTGTTGGAATGTATCAAAAAGCTATGGATACACAAATGAATGATATGAACCGTGATGCAATTGAAAAAATTGCTAAAAAATCTTAAGGAGTTAAACTATGATGCAATCACTTTATACTGCCTCTACCGGAATGCTAGGGATGCAGACACAGATAGACACGACTGCGAATAATATAGCCAATGTTAATACTATTGGATTTAAAAAATCTCGTGCAGAGTTTGCTGACTTGATGTATAAAGTTATGGAATATGCTGGAACCTCCACAAGTGATGTTACAAAGAGTCCCACAGGTATAGAAGTTGGTCTTGGTTCTCGTCCTACTGCGATAAATAAGATTTTTTCAGAGGGAAGTCTTAAGCAAACCGACAATCAACTTGATTTAGCTATAACTGGTAGAGGTTTTTTCAAACTTGAGCTTCCAGATGGAACTGAAGTTTACTCAAGAAATGGTGCATTTAAAATTGATGAAAACGGTACTATGGTTAACAGTGATGGATACAAACTAGTTCCTGAAGTTGTTATTCCGCCTGATGCAACAAACATCAGCATAGGTACAGACGGAACAATGACTGTTGTTCAGCCTGGTCAGACTCAAGCTACGCAAATTGGGCAAGTTACACTTACAAACTTTATAAATCCAGCCGGTCTACACTCTATGGGAGATAACCTATATATTGAAACAGACAGTTCAGGTCAACCAGTTGAAGGTACACCAGGTCTTGATGGTCTTGGAGTATTGAGACAAGGTTTTGTTGAACTAAGTAATGTTGAACTTGTTGTAGAACTAACTGACCTTATTACAGGTCAAAGAGCTTATGATTCAAACTCAAAAGTAATCACAACAAGTGATGAAATGCTACAAACTATAAATAATCTAAAAAGATAACAACTCCACAGTAATGGCTTGATATTATTTGATATTAAGCTGTGGTTTTGTTCTACATGTAGATCTGGATATTCAACTACTTGGGTTTTATTTTCAAAAGTGTCTATATTAGTGTTAACAGATCACTCTATAATATCTTCATCATTTAGTTCATGAAACTCACTTGATTCCATTGCATCTTCATTAAAATACTCAATCTTATCTTCAGCAATTTCTAGGTTTCTAAATTTACCTATATGAAAAACAGCATCACCTGCTTGCACTAATGGTATTTCTGATTTACCAATAATTACACCATCAAATGGTGATTTTATTTCAAAGCTTTCATCATCTAATGGTTCATCTATATATGCAATTACTTCATCTTTTTTGACTGTATCACCAAGAGCTTTTATTGTCCTTAACATACCACTTTCAGTTGATCTTACCCACTGACTTGTTTTTGTAATTATTGGTGTTTTTTTAGTTTTTTTACTCAATACTTTTGGAAGCATGTTATTTTCTCTTAAAACATTAACAATGCCATGAACTCCAATTCTAATGCAACCCTCATCAAACCTTAATGCTTCACCTGCCTCATACAAAAGAATTGGGACACCTTCTTCTTGAGCTACAGATCTTAGTGAGCCATCTCTGAGTTCAGAGTGTAAAACAACAGGTGCTCCAAATGATTTAGCAAGTCTAAATGTATACTCATTATCTATATTTGTCCTAATTTGTGGCAAGTTTGACTTATGTATGGAAGCTGTATGTAAATCGATTCCTAAATCACATTTTGTAACTATCTCATTAAAAAATATCTTTGCTACTCTACTAGCTAATGAACCTTTATTATTACCTGGAAAACTTCTGTTTAAGTCTCTTCTGTCAGGTAAATATCTTGAAAGAGTCATGATTCCATATACGTTAACTATAGGAACCAACACAAGAGTTCCTTTTAATCTTTTTAAAATATTTAACTTTCTTAATCGTCTAATTATTTCTATACCATTCAATTCATCACCATGGATTGCAGCACTTATAAAGACAACTGGACCATCCTTTTTGCCTCTGATAACTCTAACGGGTAATTGCGTAGGAGTATTGTAAAGTTTTGGTAAATCAAGGTTAATAGTTATATTAACCCCTCTATTTATTTCAACACCACCTAAAATAAACTTTTCATTAGACACATTAAGCTCCAATTTTATCTTTTTTGATTTTTCTTTTCTTTCTATCGCTTTCACATTGTGGAGTTACATTTGCTTCAATATAGTCCATTATTGAAGCAGCTATATCTATATTTGTTGATTTTTCTATTCCTTCAAGACCAGGAGATGAGTTAACTTCCATTACAAGTGGTCCACGAGCAGATGGAATCATGTCTACTCCACAAACCCCTAGTCCCATTGCTTTTGCAGCGGAAAGAGCAGTTGATTTTTCTTTTCTTGTAAGCTTATGTGCAGTTGCACTCCCACCTTGATGCAGGTTTGACCGAAAGTCACCTTCGGCACCTTGTCTTTTCATAGCACCAACAACTTTACCATTGACAACTAGTACGCGGATATCTGCTCCGCCAGCTTCATCTATAAACTCTTGAACTAATAAACTTACATCCATTCCGTAAAAAGCATCTAGTACTGATTTAGCAGCCTTTTCCGTATCTACAAGTACAACACCAACACCTTGTGTCCCCTCAAGTATTTTAAGTATTAAAGGGGCTCCTCCACTAAGGGCTATTACATCTTTTGCACTTGATTTATTTGAGGCAAAAACTGTTTTTGGCATATCTACATCATACTTTGACAATATCTGAAGGCTTCTTAACTTATCTCTACTTCTTGCTATTGCCAAATTACCTGATGTTGAAAATACACCCATCATCTCAAAGTGCCTTACCATTGCTGTACCATAAAATGTTCTACTGGCACCTATTCTTGGAATAATAGCATCAGGAACAGGCAGTTCAGCACCTAAATAGTTAACACTTAGATGACCTTTCATAATCTCAATACTACATTTTAGGTAATCAATGACTTTAATATTCCAACCTTTTTGCTCTCCAGCTTCAACTAGTCTTTTTGTAGAGTAAAGATTTTCATTTCTCGATAATATATAAACTATCATATTTGTCCTTTTTTATATTTGCTTAGCAAGATACTCTAGTGAGACATCAACTAAGAACTTACCATCTAAAAATTTTCTTCCTATTAGCATTGGATACTTCATGTCTGAACGATCCGTTAAAGATATAATAGTTGAATACTTTTCGCCTAGAAGTTCAATTTCCACCTTAATTGACGGCCTATGTTGAAGTTTTCCATTTGAACTTCTTATTTTTTTCATTTTGTAAAGGGGCACTTGCATATGTTTGCCATTATAAGCTTCATGAACTTCATCTAAAAGTTTGAAGTGCACAATATTATTCTCATCTACAAATATATCATCACAGTGTAGCGCATTAGAATCAGCACCAGTATCTACTTTTGCATCCAACCCATATAGTTCTAAATCCAAAATAGAGATAAGCTCTTTTTTGCCAATAATTTTCTTTTTTATCATTCATACGCTCCACCTATTATGGAAATTATAGCACATAATATAATATAAAATCGTTAAAGTTAAACGCTTGAATAATGAGATTTTCTTAAGTTTATTTTTAACAAAAAAATATTATTAGGGAGTACAGTTTAGCTCTAAATCTATAATCAAAATTAGACCCCGTGGATTGAATCTCCACTTCGAAAATAAACGACATTTGAATTTCCAAATACGTCTTTAAAAGGTCTACATGTAGTATGCTGTATTAGTCATACATAATTAACCTTTTTTATTCTACATGTAGAACTCAAATATGAATCTATTTTATTAAATATAATCATATTTCACATCTTAGAAACTTTCAAGAAGTAGGCTTTAGCTCTATCTTTTCTCTTTTTGATCAAGTATATAAAGATAATATACTTTACTCTTTTGACATAAAATAACGCGAGAAAGCTATAAAAAAGTTTACGCAGATTAATGTTTTGAAGATATAAAACTATTTTACAACCTTGACAACAGGCTATTTGAGATGCCTAATTTTACACATGGAAATACAAGTAAACTTCTAAAACAATATGGCATTGAAAAAGACAGTATCTGCTTTGAAATTTCAGAAAGATATGAAATTCCTATTAAGCAAGAAGAGAAACAGGCACATGTAAGCAGTTTGGTGGGAGAGCCAAATTTATCTACATGTGACCTATTCTTAATAAATAATTATTTTAGAAACTGCTTTATAAAACTACAATCACAATTTGGATATAATCGCAAAATTATTTAGAGATACAATATTAAAAATATAGGATTTTCATAATGAAAAAAGCAAATATTGATGGAAAAGTTTGGACATTTGGTAAGGATGTTGACACAGATTTAATCATAGCGGCTCGCTATCTTAATACTTCGGTACCAGAGGAGTTAGCAAAGCACGTAATGGAAGACGCTGATCCAGAGTTTGTTAACAAGATGAGTGTTGGCGATATAATAGTAGCTGGTGAGAACTTTGGTTGTGGAAGCTCACGTGAACACGCTCCAATCGCACTTAAAGCTGCTGGTGTTGCAGCAGTTATTGCTCCAACTTTCGCAAGAATATTTTATAGAAACTCATTCAATATGGGTCTTCCAATTTTCGAACTTCAAGAGAGTGCTGAAATATCTGAAGGTGATGATATTACTGTAAATATGAACGATGGAACAGTAACAAATAAAACTACAAATAAAACATATAGTTTTACGCCAATTCCAGAATTTATGCAAGAACTAATAGATGCAGGCGGACTTATGAACTTTGCACAAAATGAAATAAAAGCTCAGGAGAGCAAATGATGAAAACATATAAAATAGCACTTATTAAAGGTGACGGTATCGGACCAGAGATAATAGATGAAGCAGTGAAAGTTTTAGATGCTGTATCATCTTGCTTCGACTTTGATTTTGAGTACGAAGAGGCTCTAATGGGTGGTTGTGCTTATGATATTACTGGAGACCCACTTCCTCAAGAGACAATAAATATTTCACTAAACAGTGATGCTGTACTTTTTGGTGCTATCGGTGGAACACAGTGGGATTCACTGCCTCGTGAAAAACGCCCAGAAAGTGGTCTTTTAAGATTCAGAAAAGAGCTTGGTGTCTATGCAAATCTTCGTCCTGCTGTTGTTTATGATGAGCTTATTAATGCTTCATCACTAAAGGCAAGCGTTGTTGAAGGTGTTGACCTAATGGTTGTTCGTGAGCTTATCGGCGGAATCTATTTTGGTGAGCCAAAAGGTCGCACTGATGATAAGGGCTGGAACACTATGGTTTACACTCGTGAAGAGATTGTAAGAATTGCTCACCAGGCATTTAAGATTGCAATGACTAGAAGCAAGAGAGTTTGCTCTATTGATAAAGCAAATGTTTTAGATGTTTCTCAGCTATGGAGAGATGTGGTTACTGAGGTTGCAACTGAGTACCCTGAAGTTGAACTAAGCCACATGTACGTAGATAATGCTGCGATGCAACTTATCCGTGATCCAAGACAGTTTGATGTAATGCTTACTGGAAATATCTTTGGTGATATTTTAAGTGATGAGGCAAGTATGCTTTCAGGTTCTATCGGTCTCTTACCATCTGCATCTGTTGGAGCTAAAATAGGTGTTTATGAGCCTATTCATGGTTCTGCTCCAGATATCGCTGGTCAAGGCATAGCAAACCCAATTGCTACAATATCTTCTGCTTCTATGATGCTAAGATATGCTCTTGGCGAGATTGATGCGGCAGATAAAATAGACGCTGCTGTAAAAAGAGCACTTAAAGAGGGCTATAGAACAAAAGACTTGGCGCAGTATGATGCAAAAGAGGTTTGTTCTACAAGTGAGATGGGTTCTATTATTGCTAATTATGCGGCAAAATGAAAACATTAACTTTAGCTAATATTTACGAACTTCAGGGCCTCAAAGAAGAGGCTCTTGAAATTTACAAAGAAATTTTAAAAAAAGACCCTTCTAATAGCGATGCAAAAATTGCTATTAGAAGATTATCCGGTATGAGAAAAAAGTTTTTAAATGTAAACACTCAAATGAAGGGCTTTTTTTTAAAATTGGATTCTGAAGTAGAGTTTAACGAATTTGAAAGGTGGTTATTGAAATTATGGAATTAAAAGATGTAATACTATCAACATTGGCAGAGATGGAAGATACAAACACTGACAAAAGTGATAAAAAACCTATAAATAATTTTCAAATTAAACTAAAAAAAGAAGTGAAAGAGGAAGTATTTACTGAGGATGAACGTGAATATACTCAGGAGAAGACTTCTAGTGATGAGATGATTTTTTTAATTTCAATGAGAGAGAGACTACTTGTTCTTTTTGAGGGCTTTCAAGCACCGAATAATACAAATATAGAAGCAAAAGTTGATATGACACTTAATTTCTTGGAGTACGTATTAATAACTCTTGACGAAAGAGTGCTAGAGCTTGAAAAAGGGACAAGTATATGAGCAAATACAGAGTATTAATTGATGCTTATGATGAAAAAGGGTTGGTGCATAAAGTATCTACTATATTTTATAATAATGATTTAAATATACTCTCAAATAATGAGTTTGTAGACAAAGAAAATAATAAGTTTTTTATGAGAAGCGTTGTAGATGGAGATATTGACCTAGATGTGCTCTATGACCTATTAGAAAATGTTCTGCCTTCTAGTGCAAATATCAAGGTAATAGCTCCTAAGAAGAAAAATATAATTATTATGGCTACAAAAGAGATGCATGCACTAGGTGATATATTGATTCGTCATGAAGCAGGTGAGCTTGAAGCAAATATTTTAGCAGTAGTCTCTAACTACAGTGATTTAGAATCTCTAGTCACTAAATTTGGCATTCCTTTTATAGCAGTTTCACACGTAGATTTAGACAGAGCAGAACATGAAAATAAAATACTTAAATGTTTGGAAGAGTTCAAAGATATTGACTATATTGTTTTGGCAAAATACATGAGAATCTTAACTCCGAGATTTGTAGAAGTATATGCAGACAGAATTATTAATATTCACCACTCTTTTTTACCTGCTTTTATAGGAGCAAATCCTTATAAGCAAGCTTATGATAGAGGTGTTAAGATTATTGGTGCTACATCACACTTTGTAAATAACAACCTCGATGAAGGTCCAATTATTGCTCAAGAAGTGATACATGTAGATCATGCTTACGGCTGGAGAGATATGCAGCGCTCTGGTAAAGATGTAGAAAAAGTAGTTCTTTCACGTGCTCTTAAATTGGCACTCGAAGATAGAATTTTTGTATATGCTAACAGAACTGTAATCTTTTAATGAATTTATCTATAATAAAATCAACTTTGGGAATGTCATTTGTTTAATATTGTACTTGTAAATCCACAGATACCTAACAATACGGGAGCCATTGGTCGACTTTGCGTTAATGCCGGAGCAGCTTTACATATAATTAAACCTATAGCGTTTGACATAGATGAAAAAGCGGTTCGAAGAGCAGGGCTTGATTACTGGGAAAAGTTAGACTTACATGTATGGGAGAGTATTGACGAGTTCTTCCTTGAGAACAAGATAAAAGACAATGCTTACTTTGCCACTACAAAAACAGATAAGCCATACTTTGAGGCGGAGTTTAAAGATGGTGATTTTATTTTTTTTGGAAGTGAGACTGCAGGAATTCCTGAAAATATTCTAAATGCTTATAAAGAGCAAAATATCACAATACCAATGACTAAAGATGGCAGAAGTCTAAATTTAGCTATAAGTACAGGTATTATTCTTTATGATGCCATAAGACAGATATACAGTACATTTAAGGGAAATATATGATCCCTATTATTAATGGAATAATGGTAGTGCTATTTGTATTATTTCTTGTATTTGTTTTTGGTGGTTACCATAAAAATAAGTCAGCACAAAGAGAAGCGGATAGGGAAGATCAAGAGAAAAAAGAAGTAAATTCAGATAGTTCTACTGAATCTAATTAAATTTCATAAGTTAATAAACGCGAAGAGTTTAGCTTAGAACATTTAAATAACTCATTTAAACTAATTAAAAAATTCTCTCTGCCAATTTTTCTATATTTATTTCAAATCTCTCAAA
This sequence comes from Candidatus Sulfurimonas marisnigri, assembly GCF_015265475.1. Taxonomy (NCBI): domain Bacteria; kingdom Pseudomonadati; phylum Campylobacterota; class Epsilonproteobacteria; order Campylobacterales; family Sulfurimonadaceae; genus Sulfurimonas; species Candidatus Sulfurimonas marisnigri. The sequence continues at coordinate 1,257,957 of NZ_CP054493.1, forward strand.
TAAACTTTGTGCATTTTTTACTATAATCGCCATTTATAATCCTTTAATTTATTCTCAAATACTACACATATTTTCAAATAAAAATAATAAATATTGCATTTTGTCATATTTTCTTTGACTAAATTGAAAAATAGTATTATAATTGTTAAAAAGTACAGGGGAATGGCATGAAAAGTTTTTTAGAAATTGTTGAAGAGATTAAAAGTATTATATCTGCTGAGTTTAGCGGTAAGAAGATATTCGATAAAGATGTAGCAGATACTTTAGGTGTAAGTCAGATGAATTTTGCAACAATGAAAAAAAGAAATAAAATTCCTTTCGGTGAGCTTCTTGATTTTTGTGCAACAAAATCTATTTCAATAAACTGGATGCTTTATGGACAATCTCCTGAGAGTCTTATTGATGCAACAAACAAATTTTTTATGGTTAAATATTTTAGTGATATAAATGCTTCTGCTGGTGGTGGAGCAGATAGCGATATTGAAGACGCACAAGAGATAGAGATACCACATGCATTTGCAATGATGCTAGGTGGAGAGAAAGAATTAAAACATATAGAAGCAATAAATGTAACTGGTGATTCTATGGAACCTACTTTTAGCTACAGCGATATAGTATTTATAAACAGAAGTAAAACTGACCTGCAAAGAGGCGGAATCTTCACAATAAGAACAGAAGCTGGTCTGTTTATAAAGAGAGTAGTCAGGAGAATAGATGGCAAAATAGATATAATATCTGACAATGAAGTCTACTCCACACAAACTCTTGACCCTGGAGAAATTGAAGTTATAGGGAGAGTTGTAAGTAGATTTGGTGAGGTTGATTAAAAGATTATGGTGTTGAAATATATTTATATAGTTTTATCTGTCATTATCTTTGTGGGTTGCTCAAATAAAGAGATTAGTGCAGTAGCAAAAGTAATTAAGCCTAAGAAGATTTTGGTAAAAATTGATGATAATTTAAGTTGTGAAGAGATAGCAGACATAACTCCTAAAAAACTCATAGATGTAGCTGATTTAGTTAATATACCACAGGATGTGACTAAATATTTACAAAACATATCTCAAAATGTACCTTTTTATGAAATTCAAAAAAAGTATGAAGAGTATTACTTTAGTATGTGGAATATAAACACACCTAAAGAAGATTTAAACTCCATTAAATGGCCATTTGCATCATATTGTGCTGGAACAAGCTATGGAGAAAATTTTCAACCATTAGAGCAAAAGTTTTTTGATGAAATGCTAGAAAGTTCAAATTTTACCTCATTTGCAACAGTTAATTTAAATGCAATGACTCTAAGAGAGACTAATATAAGAGCTTTTCCAACTATAAAACCACTATTAAAAGACCCAGCAAAAGCAGGGGAGGGTTTTCCTTTTGATTATCTTCAAAACAGCACTATTCACGCAAGTAAACCTGTTTTTATTTCACACTATTCCAGAGACAGAGAGTGGGTGTATATTTTCGCCAGCTTTGCATCAGGATGGGTTAAAACATCCGAAATAGTTATATTAGATAAAAAGTATAGTGATATATGGCAAAAAGCTCAGCAAGTTCAGATTGTTAAGGAAGATGTGCCAATATACTCTCTTAATGGAAGATTTCTTTTTAAATCAAAAATAGGGATGATGTTTGCCTTAGTTGATCAAGATAATGAAACATATACAATTTTAACAATCTCTTCATATAAAGACTCTGAACCACTATACATAAAATCAAAAATATCAAAAGATATAGCTCACAAAGATGTTATGAATTTAAACAAAAAAAATTTACACAATATAATAAACGAAGTTTCTAAAACAAATTATGGCTGGGGTGGAATGTATGAGCAGAGAGATTGTTCTTCTATGCTTAGAGACATGTTCGCACCATTTGGTATATGGTTACCTAGGAACTCTTATCAGCAAAGTAAGATTGGCAAAGTTATAGCTTTTAATGGGATGAGTGATGATGAAAAGATTAACCTTATTAAAGAGAAGGGTATTGCTTTTGAGACACTTCTGTATAAAAAAGGTCATATAGTTTTGTATGTTGGAACTTATAATGATGAAGTTATTGTGTTTCATAATACATGGGGAATAAAAACTAAAAAAGATAATATAGAGGGAAGAGTAATAATAGGCAAACCAATTTTTAGCACTCTGAAACTTGGCAAAAATCAAGAAAATTATGACGAAGAAGCAGAAATACTTAAAAATTTAAAAACCATGAACATCTTAACACAAGATGCCTTTTAGATATTATGCTTTAATATCTAAAAGTGAACCGAACATCTCATCTTGTGTTTTTATTGCTGTAACATTCACAGCAGTTGCATTCTGCGCAACAATCTGATCTGGAATCTCTTTGGCTAAATCAGTCTGACTAATCTTAGACCCATTATTATCAGCTTTACGAGTATTTGCCAAAACAGAACCATCAGCACTAGACATTCTAGTACTGCTAGGAACAAAACCATCCGAATTAACATTTGCTACATTATTTGCAGTTGTGTTCATCATAGTTTGATGAGATTGTATCGATGATATATTACTTGATATACTCATATTAACTCCTTCGCGTGTCAGGAATTATACTATACATTAATTGAAAGAATGGTTATTTGATGGAAGTAGTTCTACATGTAGAAAATAAATCTACATGCAAAATAGAATATTTAGTGGAGATCTGCGTTGAGTTTAATCTCTCTTGTTGAGCGTGAAGCAGTTAATTCGCCAGTCATAGAGTTTTGTCTAAAATGAAGACCGTTTAGTCCTGCTAAATCTTTACCTTTGAAGATTTCACCATCTATAGTAATGTTATTATTTACTTCTTTTATTTTAAGAAGCTCTTTAGAACTTATTTTAACTTTAGTTCCTTCTAGCATTGCTACACCTGCATCTAAGATACAACCATCACCCATAGGTATTCCACATGTAGAGTTTGCACCTAAAAGTGTGTTTTTACCAATTGAAACAGGATTCCCGTCTGTTCCACTAAGAACACCTAGTATAGAAGCACCACCACCAACATCACTGCCAGCACCAACAATAGCAGAGCTAGAAATACGTCCTTCAACCATAACTGGACCAGTTGTACCAGCATTAAAGTTAACATAAGAAGCACCGGGCATTACAGTTGTACCAGCTGCTAGTTGCGCGCCAAATCTAACTTTTGATGTGTCTAGTATACGAGTGTTGTCTGCAGGAATAATGTGTTGTAAAAATCTTGGGAACTTATCTACAAAGTCAATATGTGGGTATTCATTTGATAATTTTAATTCAATCTCAAATTCACGAAGGTAGTCAAGTTCAATTGGTTGACCATTTGACCAAGCAACGTTTGGAAGTGCACCAAAAGCACCATTTAAGTTAATGCTTCTAAGTTCAACTTTAGCTTGTGACAATGCATATAATTTTAAATAAGAAGCTTCAACGCTCTTTAACGCTTCATCAGCAAAGATAAATGTAACTTTAAACTCACCCTCTAAAGAGCCGCTATTCATTATTTGGTTATAAAGTGCAGAAATAACTTGGATGTTTTTATGAGCATCACCATAAGCTTCATCAGAGTAAGGGGTAAAAGCATTTAAACAGCTTCTTAAAAAGTCAGCGTTAATATCGCAAACAACCTCGCTTTCATTAAAATCAACTTCAATACCTTGCTCAGATAAAGCTCTAATGAAAATAGCCGCACTTCCAAAGTTTTCATTCCAGTTAATTATAGGGTAAGTTGCTTGAAGAGATTTTCCAATATTCAGCTGACCTAAATCTACTCTACAAATACCAAATGCTAGAGGATCTTTATATCCAGTAGTTGATGATTTAATATTTTCTATTAATGCTTTAAAGGCATCCGTTGTTTGAATTAGTTCCATAAACTCTCTCTTTGATAAATTATTTGTGCAAGTATATTAAAACTTTACTAATACATATTTATATATACTTACATTATGGATAAATGGATACGATTTTTAAAAAATAATGACTATTTAGGTGTAAAAAAACATCTAAGAGATGGTGCTGATGTTAATGATGCTAATGAACATGAGGAATCTGTACTAGCTATGTCATTTAGGCACCATTGTGATATTGACTTAATAATGCTTCTTATTGAGAATGGTGCAGATATTTATGATTTTGACGAAGAGGGTGTGAGTATCTTCGAAGTGGCTATAACTTATGGCAATATTGAAATGGTTAAATATTTAATATCTTGTGGCATAGATGTAAATAAAGCACAAAGAAGAAGTGGCTTTACGCCTCTAATGGCAGCAGCTTGCTATGGTAGAACAGAAATTATAAAGCTTCTTATGGAAAAAGGCGCAGACATAAATGCCGTTGATTTAAAAGGATTGAGCGTAACTGACTTTGCAAGAAAAATGAAAAAGAATAGTATATTAGAGCTACTTAGAAAATAGCTCTTTGTAGTCTAAGAAGCATGTAATAGTTTTGCGAAGCTTTTATAGCCGTCTATTATATGCTGATTTTTTTGACTTTGAATATAAAATTCAATTGCTTTTTTGCCTAATCTTGGGATTTCATTTTTAACTGCCCAACTGCTTACAGTTCCCTCTGGAACTTCTAAAATTTGTGCAAGATTTTTTTGAGTAATTTTAAGCTCATTACAAATATCTTTAACTATATTTGCTTTTTGTTTTGTTCTCTTAGTTGTTTTTTTCACTTCTGCAACAGCTATGTTTGCAGGTTTATTTTCTATTTCAGGAGTGTTTTTCTTTATCCAGTTTAATACATCAGAAGCACTTAGAATCCAATCTCTAGTTAATTCTCTAACAATATCGTGAGTAAACTTTAGTGCATGCTCTCTTGCAAAATCTTGATTGCTAAGTTGACACAATATAGAAAAACCTAACTGTCTTGCAGCTGGTCCTGTATGTCCCCAGTCAAAACCATTTTTAGATTGAGAGAAAATCTCATACCTTACTGGAAGCTCCAACTCTCCATAAGTTACAAACTTACTTCCAAGCAATGATTTATGTCCTTTAAAAACATAGTTATTTCTAACAATAGCCATTTTTTACCTCTTAAATTTTAAATGTAAAATGATTGTTTATCTTTACATCTTCCTCTTTTTTCTCAAAGAAAGCAAATTTACAAACAATATATATGGAGAGTGTAAGCAATAATAATACCAATAACCAAATTAACATGATAAATTTCCTTGATTTTTACTTATTCATAAGAAATCGGCAAAAAAAATATTAAATCAAGGTGAATTTAATTTTAGAGCTAGATAGAAAGTCTGTAAAAAGCTTGAAATATTTTTCTACTTGTAGATTGTTTGTAGAACATAGTGATATTTCAACTGAGATATTTGATTTACTAAGTATAGGCAAAGACGAGAGTTCTATATCTTCTGGAATCTGTTTCATTATTGATATTAGAGTATTCTCACTAGTTTGAGCAAGCAGAGTTAGTCTGTATTTTTCAACTGATTTATTAAAGAGCCTGCTGATAACTGCACTTATCATTGGGTGTGCCATTTGCGGGAAACCTGGAACAAAAAAATATCTATCTTCTAAGGAAAATCCCGACATATTGTTTACCGGGTTAAACAACAAATCTGAGTTTTGAGGTAAATCTGACATGTGTATCCTATGTGGATATGCTTCGTTTGCAAATTTATTTATAATATCTTGCTCAAACTGTTTGTGCCTATAAAGCGGCTTCGATGTAAACACATCCGCCGCAATAGCTCTTGTTAAATCATCCGGAGTTGAACCTATTCCTCCAAATGAGAACATAACAGATTTTTTATCATTCATTATCAGTTTGTATGTGTTTTTTATAAGCTCTTCATCATCCTTTATGATAAATGATGCAAAAAGTTCATGTCCGTATTTATTAAGCTCATTTTTTAAGAATTCAAAATGTTTATCAACTCTTCGTCCGTTTAAAATTTCAGTTCCAATTATTAGTGCATAAAAGTTCATTTTAACCTACTAGTTTGTAATTTTTAAGTATTATATTGTAAATTATTTAAGGAAAAGATATATGTCACACGCACAAAAATTAGAAGAGCTGATTACAAAGAGTGTTATTCCTGATCTTGATGATAGATTAGATGAGATTTTCGCAGAAATTGCTGATAGCAAAGAGGCAAATGAGGATGCAAAAGAAGAAATAGAAGAGCTACGTGAATTTAAAGCTGACCTGCAAGACGTTTTAGAAGATATACAAAGTGGAGACATTGAAGAAGAAGAGTGTGAAGAGCTGATTAATGACATTTTAGAAGCTCAAAAAGGTAGCGAAGAAGAAGATTTTGGATTTTCAGAAGAAGACTAATAGTTATCAAAACGCAAGTGCTATTAATATGGCATTTGCAAATATAAATACTTAACAAAACAACACACTCACTACACATAAAATCAATATAATTCAACACTAAAATTACAAGGAGAACTATGAACTGGCGCACTGAAACTGAGGCTTTAATGGAAAAACTTGGGAAAAAAATAACTCTTCATCCTAAAAAAATAATTTTATTTATGTTGCTTGTAAGTTTTGCAATGATTTCAAACTTACCAAAAATAACTATTGACACTTCAACTGAGGGATTCTTGCACCATGAAGATCCGGCTTTAGTTAAATATGAATCGTTTAAAGAGCAGTTTGGTCAAGATGAACGAATCATGGTAGTTGTAAGAACTAAAAATATTTTTGATATTAAGTTTTTAGAGAGGTTTAAAGAGTTACATGTAGAACTAGAAAACAACATACCACACCTAACTGATATAAATTCACTTATTAATGCTAGAAATACAAGAGGTGAGGGTGATAGGCTTATTGTCGAAGACTTAGTTGAGAACATGCCACAAAATGTACAAGAGTTGGCTTTATTAAAAAGGCTAGCAACAACTAGCGTAATGTATAAAAATCTTCTTTTAAATAGCGATGCTACATTAGCTACTATCATACTAGAGCCTAATGCTTATGAAGCTTCGTCTAATGTAGATGCACTTGATGGTTTTAGTGAAAGTAAAATAAAACAAGAGAATCAGGAATTTATATCTGATAAATCTAAAAGTGAAATGGTAAGAGCTGCTGGTGAAATTGCTAAAAAATTCACAAAAGATAATTTTGATGTTTTTATAGCTGGTTCACTTGCGGTAAACGACAATACAAAAAAATCTATGCAGTCTGATATGCAAAAGTTTATTAAGCTAATTCTTCTAATAATAGCAATATTTCTATTTATAGTTTTTCGAAGAATTAGCGGTGTTTTGCTTCCTCTATTTATAGTTCTAATATCTTTGTTGAGTACTGTTGGAGTTATGGCTATGACCGGCACAGCTATATCAGTACCTACTCAGATATTGCCATCATTTTTATTAGCTGTAAGTATTGGTGCTACCGTTCATCTTCTGGTAATGTTTTTTAAACATTTCAACAGTAGTGAGTCAAAGAATGAAGCTATAATCTTTGCTTTAGGACACTCAGGACTGCCAATAATTATGACATCTTTAACAACTGCTGCCGGACTACTATCATTTAGTTCAGCGGAGATTGCACCTATAGCAGATTTGGGTATATTTGGAGCTGTTGGTATTATGATAGCTTTATCAAACACAATTATTCTGTTACCTGCCATACTTGTTGCTTTACCTCTAAAAAAAGCTAAAGAGACGCATAAAAACAACTCTGTCATAATGGATAAATTTCTAATAGCTATAGCAAATTTTAGTATCTACCATGCTAAAAAAATAGTTGCTGTAACAGCTATAATTTTTGTTGTGTTTTTGTATAGTGCTTCACAACTTGAGTTAAAACATGACCCACTAAGTTGGCAAAAAGAAGATGCCCCAATCAGAATAGCTACTGAAGTTGTAGATAGAGAGCTTAAAGGTTCTGTTACAATGGAAGTAATTCTTGATACAAAAAAAGAGAATGGCCTTCACAATTCGGAATTATTAAAAAAGATAGATATAGTAAGAGAAAAAGCTGAAGCAATTAATAACGATAAATATTTTGTAGGAAAGGGTTGGAGTGTTGCTGAAGTTCTAAAAGAGATTCATCGTGCTTTACATGCAAACAACCAAGAGTATTATGCTATTACAGACAATAATGCTTTAATCCCACAAGAGTTTTTACTTTTTGAAAATAGCGGAAGCGATGATTTAGAAGATTTAGTAGACTCTTCATTTTCTAAAGCAAGACTAACATTCAAATTGCCTTGGATGGAAGCAAGTGAATATGAAGCTTTATCTCAAGAATTAACTACGCTCATAAAAGAAGAACTTAAAGATGAAGTTGAGATAACTATAACTGGTATGGTTCCTCTTTTTCAAAGAACATTGGTTGCAGCCATGGACACTATGGTTGTTAGCTATGCGACAGCATTTATTTTGATAACAATTATGATGATTTTATTACTTGGAAGCTTTAAAATTGGGTTAGTAAGTATGATACCAAATGTTCTTCCTGTTGTTATGGCTTTAGGATTCATGAATATGGTTGGCATGCCACTGGATATGTTTACTATGCTTATAGGTTCTATTATTATCGGTCTTTCTGTTGATGATACAGTTCACTTTTTTCATAATTATGCAAAATATCATCATAACGGAATGAGTGTACAAAAAGCCGTAGATGAAACAATGCTTGGAACTGGTCGTGCAATGGTTGCTACAACAATAGTTTTATCGTTAGGATTTTATGTTTATATGTTTGCTTCGCTTAGTAATTTAGTTAACTTTGGTATTTTAACTGGTGGGGCAATTACCATAGCATTACTCTCTGACATTATATTAGCTCCGGCATTACTAAAACTACTGGCAAAGGAAGAAAAATGATTTTAAAAACACTTTTAACTACAGTTTTAACACTTAGCTCACTAATGGCTATAACTGGCGAAGAGATAGCGCAAAAAGTTCATGATAGAGATGATGGTGACAACATTACATCAGAGATGAAAATGACTCTTATTGACAAGAATGATAAACAAAGAGTTCGACAACTTAAGGTCTATACAAAGGACAAAGGTATTGATACTCAAAAGCTAATGTTTTTTATGGCTCCTGCAGACGTTAAAAATACAGGTTTTTTAACTTATGACTATGATGACAGTAGTAAAGATGATGACCAGTGGTTGTATCTTCCAGAACTTCAAAAAGTCAAAAGAATAGCATCAAGTGATAAAAGTTCATCTTTTATGGGGAGTGATTTTACATACTCAGACATGACTAAAAGAAATGTAAAAGATTACACCTATAAAATAATGAAAGAGAGTGTTGTTGGCGGACATAAAACTTGGCAGATTCTTGTAACCCCAAAGAGTGAAAAAACTATTGATGAAACAGGTTACACAAAGTCTATTATATTTGTAAGGCAAGACAACTTTGTAATTGTCCAGGCACTCAACTATATAAAAGCCGGAAAGAAATTGAAGTATATGATGCTTACCGGACTAGAGAAAATTGATGGGATTTGGACAACAACAAAAATACAGATGGTTACAAAAAAAGGTAAAAAAACTCTCCATAAGACTATCTTGGAATTTTCAAGTATAAAATACAATCAAGATTTAAAAGAGTCGTTTTTTGTTACAAGAACTATAGAAAAAGGGCTATAAGGAATGATAAACAAAGTCTCTCTTTATGTGTTGTTTTTTCTTACATGTAGCAATGTCTATGCGCAAAATATCGTTGAAGATGATTTGGGCGGATTTGAAGTAGAGGCTGTGCAAGAGAAAACTGTTGAGGTTTCCGATGATTTGGCAGGTTTTGGAGAAGAGGAAGTTTCTCTAGAATCATCAACAGAGAACAAAGAAGAGAATATCTTTTCTTTGAGTGGAAATTTGGCTTTTAAAACCTCTGCAGGATATAAAAAACATAAAGTAGACGGCATTGAGTATTCAGGTATAAACCAAGCTCAAACTTCGCTATCTCTTCAGTTAGATTCTAAACTTTCAGAGAAATGGAAAATGCGAATAAGCACAAATATGTTTTATGATGCAATCTACGATTTATATTCACACAACAACTACAGTAGCGATATTAAAGATGATTACAAAACTCAAATCAGGATTGACGATGCTTATGTTCAGGGGAAAATAAACTCAAACATTGATTTAAAAATTGGTCGTCAAATAGTTGTATGGGGAAAATCTGACAGTCTGAGAGTTACAGATGTTATAAACCCGCTTGACAACCGCTTGCCAGGGATGACTGATATAGAAGACTTAAGACTCAGTGTCGGTATGGCAAAGCTTGATTACTATTTTGGCAAATGGAACTTCTCTTTTATTGCCATAGGTGAGAATAGAATTATGATTGAAGCTCCCCCTAGAAGTGAATTTTTTCCAGTGGATGAAATATTTCCATCTGCACCGAATCCATTTTTAGAGTTAAAAACACCAAGCAACTCTTTAAATAACATGCAGTATGCAATGGCGGCAAATGGCGTTTTTTCAGGATGGGATTTGTCTTTTTACGCAGCACATGTACTTGATCAAAAGTGGAATTTTGACAATGTTCAGGGAAGCGTTCCTCTAATCGGCATAACTAGAGTTGTAAACAAAATTAATATGCTTGGAACTGCTATAAATATCGCGACTGGTAGCTGGCTTTTAAAAAGTGAAATAGCATTTTTAAGCGGAGTAGGGTATAACTCAACTGCAGATGAAAAAAACCGTCTCGATGTCTTATTTGGTTTTGACTACATGGGAATTAAAGACGCTGTTGCCTCTTTTGAAGTAGTAAACAGACATATATTTAACCATGAAAACCAGATGAAAAACCAATCAGATTACGTTGATAAGAATGAGATGCAGACCGCCCTTAGATTTACAAAATCGTATTCAAATGACACTCTAAATACTTCTGCTCTGCTGAGTATGTTTGGCTCAAACTGGGAAAACGGTGGATTTACCAGAATTTGGGTTGAATATGAGATAATGGATGCTGTAAGTGCAAATCTAGGTGTTGTAGATTATATTGGTGGAGATAGACCATTTATGGAAGCAAACAAAGAAAACGACAGAATATTTGCAGATATAACGTACAGTTTTTAACTTTAAAGGAAAATAGATGATTGATAATAAAATTGATGAGTTAACAGCAAAAATAAAAAAATTAGAAGACGAGCTGATAACAGAGTTCAAAAAGAAAAGTGAAAAATTTTACTTTAAAATAGAAAATGAGAAAGTAAAGTTTGAAGAGAGAGTTATAAAAGAGGGGAAATCAAGAATAACTAGTTCTATAAAATATTTATCATCATTTCCTGTTACTGTTATTTTAACTATTCCGTTTATTTGGGCTATGATTATACCTGTGATATTGGCAGACATAATGGTAACGGTATTTCAAGCCATATGTTTTCCTATATATAAAATCCCCAAAGTAAAAAGAAAAGATTATGTAATTATTGATAGGTATAATCTTTTTTACCTAGACAGAGTTGAAAAAATCAACTGTTTATACTGTGAATATTTTAACGGTGTAACAGCTTACGTAAGAGAAATAGCAGCAAGAACTGAGCAATTTTGGTGTCCCATAAAACACTCAAAACCGCTTAAAGATAGACATAATAGATATGATAATTTTTTTGATTATGGAGATTATTTAACGTACAAAGATGAACTTAAAAAAAGAAGGTCAGACTTTAAAGACCTAGAAGAGACTAAGCCTCTTTAAGGGCTTTTTCTCTAGCCTTATCTTTTTTACTTTTCCCTTTTCCTTTAACCGGAGCAGGACCTTTAACTTTTTTGGGAGCTTCGCCTTTTAGTTCAAACCCTGCTATCTGCTCCGGAGTCAATTTTACCTTACACTTCTTCTCTATAACGCCAAAATGCTCTTTGTCCTCATGTGATATAAAAGAGACAGCCACACCAGATTTACCAGCTCTTGCTGTACGACCTATGCGGTGAATGTAGTCTGTAGGAGATCGAGGAAGGTCAAAGTTAACTACACATGTGATATCGTCAATATCTAACCCTCTAGCAGCAATATCTGTAGAAAACAAAATTCGTATTTTTTTAGCCTTAAAATCACTGAGTGTCAGGTTACGCTCATCTTGAAGAAGATCCCCATGAAATGACTCTGCCTTGTATCCGTACTTAATAAACTTATCTGCTATATTGTCAGTAGCTCTTTTGTTTGCCATAAACACAAGTACCTGTTCCCACTTCTCACTGTCGAGCAGGTGTCTTAGCAGTGGACCGCGGTTTTCACGATTTACCTCTATTACCCTCTGAGTAACGCTATCTACTGTTGGTACTTCTTGTTCAATAGTGACTTGAATAGGGTTTTGAGTAATTTTAGAAGCAATATCTAGAATTTTTTGAGGGTAGGTTGCCGAGAAGAGCAGGTTTTGGCGTTTGATCGGAATAGCTTCAAGAACAGCTTCAAGCTCCTCTGCAAAACCAAGGTTAAGCATTTTATCTGCCTCATCAAGAACAAAGAAGTCAAGATGAGAAAGGTTCATTTGCTTTTTTGAAAGTACATCAAGAAGTCTTCCCGATGTTGCAACCAAAATGTCACACCCTTGCTGAATAGCATAGATTTGATCGCCAAGACTTTCACCGCCGATAACACTAACAACTATGGGCTTTCTCTTTAGTGAAGCACCGAATGTCGAAAAAGCATCCGCAACCTGAAGAGTAAGTTCACGAGTTGGCGTCAGTACCAAAGCTTTTATCTTAGGCTTTCCTTCGCCAACATTTTTAGACCACAGTTCTAAAATAGGGAGTACAAAACTAGCACTCTTACCGCTTCCGGTTTGTGCCATTGCCATTACATCATTGTGTTGAAGAACAAGAGGAATAACTCTTTCTTGAATAGGTGTCGGCTCTTTAAATCCACTTTTTTTAAGTGCATTTTGAATTTGTGCAGAGAGTCCAAGTTTGGAAAATGGCATTTTACTTCCTCTTATAATATAAACGTATTTTAGAGTGTTTTGCCTTTATAGGAGGTTTATATAGATACAGATTCGACTCTACATGTAGAATATTAAACGAGTATTATTTCTAATAATTATCATATTTGCCGGATTCAACTTCATCTTTTAGTTCATCAAGTGCTTTTTGCATTACATCAAGTATCTGTCCTGCTGCTTTTTTGTTATCAACCTCAGGAACGCTCCAGTCCTCAAACTTCATATTCATTTTAAAGATAGCTTTAACTTCAATTCTTATCTCATTTTTAAGTGCTTCCACACCCTTTGTTGTAGCATCCATAATCAGTCCTTTTCAATTAGTATATCATTATTTGTATTTTAAAGTATATTGCTGTATTATCTAATACATGTGATACAAAAAGGTACTTGTAATGGATTTTAGAGAGTGGTTTAAAGAGAGAGCTAATGTAACAAATGAGTTGTATATCAGACTAGACAACTATGAAGACATAGAAGTGTTACATCAATATCGTGTGAATTTAAGAAAACTATATGCATGCAGTGAAGTATATGCAAAACAAGTAGATAAAAAAAAATCTAAAGAACTATCAAAACTAATAAAAAGAATAATTAAACCTACTTCTGCTTTACGTGATTTAGATGTATTTTTAGGTGAAATAGAGACCTTTACATGTTCAGCTCAAATAAAAAAGAAACTACATAATATTTTAAATATAAAAAGAGCAACTCTTTTTGAAAAGTTTTCTTCTGCGGTTAAGAGTGATGAGTATAAAAACAATTTAAAAGATTTTTATACAATGAGTAAAAGCGATAAGTTTTTTTTATACAAAAAAATAGGTAGGGTGAATAACTACAAAACTATTAAAAACATAGAAAAAATCATCTACGGCGATTTTAACAAAATAGATGAAAGTACATCTTTTACTGAGCTTCATGAACTGCGGATGAAGTTTAAAAAGTTTCGTTATGCTCTTAATATTTACGAGCAATGTTTTGATGAAGGTAAAAAAATCTCTACAGATTTGTCAAAATTAAAAATATTACAAGATTTATTTGGAGCGATTCAAGATAATTTAGTAAGACTAGAGTTTGTCAAGAGCCTAAAAGGTGAGCTCACAAAAAAACAATTGATAGAATTAAAAGATTATTTTAAAAAAAATCTAAACAGTGCGAGAGAGAAACTATATATATTTAAAGACTCCAAAGAGTGGCTGTTGTAAATAGGACATTGACGCTTTATAGTTTATTTTAACTTCATTTATATATAATATCATCAACAAAACAAATAGGATAACAATGAGAATAATATTACTAGGAGCTCCAGGTGCAGGAAAAGGTACTCAGGCTCAATTTTTAACCAAAAAGTACAACATCCCTCAAATCTCCACAGGCGATATGCTAAGAGCGGCTATAAAGGCCGGTACTGATATGGGTAAAATGGCTAAGGCTGCTATGGATGCAGGTCAGCTGGTAACAGATGAGATTATCATCGGTCTTGTAAAAGACAGAATCGCTGAAGATGATTGTAAAAACGGTTATCTTTTAGATGGTTTTCCTCGTACGCTTCCTCAAGCCGATGCCGTTACAAATGCAGGCATTACTGTTGATGCCGTTATTGAGATAGATGTTCCGGACTCTGAGATAGTTACCCGTATGGCTGGTCGTCGTGCTCACTTGGCAAGCGGAAGAACTTACCACCTTGTGTACAACCCGCCAAAAGTTGAAGGCAAAGATGATGTAACGGGTGAAGAGTTAGTTCAACGTGAAGATGATAAAGAGTCGGTTGTTCTTGATAGACTAAAAGTTTACCATGAACTTACAAGCCCGCTTATAGGTTACTATAAAGAACAAGCTTCTAAACTTGACACTTTAACTTACATAACCGTAGACGGAACAGCTGACATCGCTGATGTTGAGGCTAGCATCGTTTCTAAATTAGGTTAATCAACTCCTACATGTAGTGTGTCCGGAGTTTTCTGGATGCCTCTTCTATCGTCCACCGCTTATGCTCTTTAATCACCTATGAAAAAAGATTCTTTCGTAGCTCTATCCAGCTACAGATAGAATTACAAGTCCCCCGAAATATAGTATGAGTAAGGTTACACTTTCAAAACCGATGTTTCCTGGTCCATGGCGTTGACGGTATATGAGACCCATAAGAAGCACACCTGTCATTAGCATCGAATTTGCCAACCAGAACTGCTCAGTACTCGTCATAGCAGCGTAAATTGAACCTTCTCGATAGGCAATATCAGATGCAGAGATGAAGAGGGTATCAAATGCATTACCGCCGATAATGTCACCAACTGCTAGATTTATAGAGCCCATACGAACTGCGGTAATGGCAACAACGAGCTCAGGAATTGAAGTGGAGACAGCGGTAAATACACCTCCGACGACACCGTGCGATAAACCTGTTTTTTCCCCAAGAGGTATTGCTAGCTGAGCGAGAGACCAGCCAGCCAAGGCGACAATAGTTGCGTAGCCGGCAAAGTACAACCAGAGCATCCAAATGTTGGGCTTGTGACTTCGGTTGTAATTCGAATGTTCTGCCGGCGTGTCTGTTGTTTTTCTTGGAAGCCACATCGGCATATCGTGCGTTCGAGCCAGCAGATATACGCCAAAGATGTACGAAATCACTAAAATTACCGTAGCAGGATGTATGCTGAAGATACTGACAATCGGAAACGAAAGCGCAAGTACATGGATTGACAGCAAGGTAAGAAGAAAAGCAGACATAAATAGATTTTCAGCTGATGCAGCTGCGTGCTCCAGGTTTGCACGCCGGTAAGCAATATCCGCTAACGCAAGAAATGCGGTTTGAGCAGCAATACCTCCGAATCCGTTGCTCACTGCAAGCTCTGCATGTCCTGAAACTGCTGCTGAAACGGACATTGTGATACCAGACAAAGACGTTGATGCCCCAATGAACAGTGCTCCCATAAGTGCTTCGCCTAGCCCTGTGCCATGCGCGAGTTCACGAGCAGTTTTGGTCATCTTGATACCAAACCATCCGATGATTGCTGTAGCGACAGCAAAAGCTGTTACAATAAAAACTAACGGCAAACTGCCAAAATATGTCATGCTAATTTTCTGATATTAATATTGACGTATCCGATGGAGCATTCATGACGATACCTTGGTTTTTAGATATAAAGAAAATTCACTAAAATTTCTATAGCGTTCAATACCGACACAAAGGCACCAAAAGTTGCCAGAATATCACTGATACTTAAGAGTGTAATTGTATAAAAAAAATATGAAGGGATTATGGAGAAAATAAATTTCAAGATGGGGTCTACTTGGCGCTTGCAAAAATAGCATATTGAAAAATATATAATTTAGATGTGTGAGCTTCCAAGTTTAACTTAGAAACTAGATTTTAAAGTTGATAAAACTTCCCATCTCGTGAACTATCTCTTGGATAGTACCTTCGCCACTTATTACATGTAAAAGATTTTTAGCACTATAAAAAGCTTGTATCTCAGCCAAAGGCTCAGTGTAGACTTTCATGCGGTTGTTAAATACTTCGTTGTTGTCATCAGCACCACGGTTACGACCTAGAACTCTGTCACGAGCAGTCTCTTCACTTACATGTACTTCAATTACGCTTGCAAGCTCTAAAGATGAGTCTACATGTAGATACTCATCTAAAGCATTTAACTGCTCCATGCTTCTAGGATAACCATCTATAATGATTATATCCGTAGGAGCATTTTTGATAGCATTTGTGATAGTTTTAATAGCTACTTCAATAGGCACTATTAAACCTTTTGACATGTAAGAGTTTAACTCTTTGCCAATCTCACTACCGCTTGCAACTTCTGCTCTTAACATATCGCCGGTAGAGTAGTGCGTTATTGCGTTGTTTTGCTCTGCTATGAGTTCTGCATCTGTAGTTTTACCAGAGCCTGGAGCTCCGATAATTAAAAAAAGTTTTTTCACTATTTTACTTGTTCGCGCAAACGAATATGTAGGTCACGAAGTTGACTGTTATCAACCGGGCTTGGTGCTTTTGTAAGAATACAAGAAGCTTTTTGTGTTTTAGGAAATGCTATAACATCTCTAATGCTTGCTTTTTTAGTGATAAGCATCATCAATCTGTCAAAACCTAAAGCAAAACCACCATGTGGAGGTGCGCCAAATTTAAGAGCATCTAGTAAGAAACCAAATTTCTCTTGTGCTTCTTCTTCTTCTATACCAAGAAGTTTAAACACTTCATTTTGAACATCTTGTTTGTGGATACGGATACTACCACCACCAAGTTCAGTACCGTTTAAAACAATATCGTAAGCGATAGACTCAATATCTTCTACATTCTCTTTATCTGTGTCTTTAGGCATAGTAAACGGATGGTGAAGTGCTTTTACTCTTCCATCTTCAACTTCAAACATTGGGAAGTCAACAACCCATACAAATTCGAATGCATCTCTATCTAGTATATTCATCTTCTCATGCTCTGCAAGGAAAATTCTTAGACGACCCATGTAGTCAAGTACAGTTTTCTTATCGCCGGCACCAAAAAATACAACATCGCCAACTGCTAGTTCAGTTCTCTCTATAATAAGTGCGATATCTTCTTCGCTGAAAAATTTAACAAGAGGACCTTTAAGACCATCTTCTTTCATCTGGAAGTAACCAAGACCATGAGCTCCAAACTTACGTACGAAGTCTTCAAAAGTTTTCATCTCACGCTTAGAGAATATTAAATCAGCACCTGGAACTTTAAGAGCTTTAATACGGTTCTTATGAGGAGTTTTTGCAATGTTTGTAAAGATTTCGTTGTCACATCTCTCAAAAATATCAATAACGTCAACCATTTTAAGGTCATATCTCATATCTGGTTTATCAGAACCATACCATTCCATAGCGTTGTTGTGAGTGATACGGTTAAATGGAGGCTTAACATCAACGTCACATGCTTTAAACATTGCAACAAGTAAATCTTCAGCTACTTTAATAACATCTTCTTGGTTACAAAAACTCATCTCAACATCTATTTGAGTAAATTCTGGCTGTCTGTCTGCTCGTAAATCTTCATCACGGAAACATTTTGCTATTTGGAAGTATCTATCAAATCCGCCAACCATCAGAAGTTGTTTGAAAAGTTGTGGTGATTGAGGAAGTGCGTAGAACTCGCCATTATGAACACGAGATGGAACTAGATAATCTCTAGCACCCTCTGGAGTTGATTTAGTTAAAATTGGAGTCTCAACTTCTAAGAAGCCATTCTCATCAAGGATATTTCTAGCTGCGATTGCCGCTTTACTACGAAGACGAAATACTTCGTATAAATCAGGGTCTCTTAGCTCTAAGTAACGGTATTTAAGCGTAGTCTCTTCGCCAACACTTTTATCACCGATTACAAAAGGAACAGTAGCAGACTTGTTTTCAATTATAAGCTCAGTAACTATAATCTCAATAGCACCTGTTTTTAGTTTTGGATTAGTCAAACCTTCGCCGCGAAGACGAACAGTCCCTTTAGCGATCAGAACAAACTCATCACGAACACCATCGGCAACTTTATGTGCCTCAGCACCATCTTCTGGGTCAAGAGTAAGTTGGACTAAACCTGTCTTATCTCTTAAATCTATAAAGATAATTCCACCATGGTCGCGGTAATTGTTTGCCCAACCAGCTAGAATAACATCTTGTCCTACGTTTGCTTCATTTAAATCTGTACAATAATGACTTCTCATATAAATAGAGTCCTAAATATAATTTTTGGGATTGTATCTAAAATTGTCTTATTGGATAATAAGTTTTAAGTATTATTCATAACTACTTTATTTCTACCACTATTTTTTGCCTCATAAAGAGCATCATCTGCTTCTTTTAAAAGAGCTTCCTTATCAATGTTCTCATACCCATCAGCGTAAGAAACACCTATGCTAATTGAAATAATATTAGTTACTATTGAGTATTCATGAGGAATCTTTAAATTTGCTATAGCTTTTAAAAGTGAATCAGCTACTTGTTTGGCACCTTTTATATCTACATCTTTTAAAAGAAGAACAAATTCCTCTCCTCCATATCTAGCTACCATATCACTTGGTCGTTTTAACTCATTTTCAAGAGTTTTTGCAACTTTTTTAAGTGCCTCGTCACCTTTTGCATGTCCATAGTGATCGTTATAATCTTTAAAACAATCAATGTCTATCATAATAGCAACAAGTGATGTTTGTTCTCTTGAGCTCTCTTTACACTTGATTTCAAAATTTTCATCAAAATATCTTCTGTTTGCTATATTTGTTAAACCATCACGCCTAGAAAGTTTTTCAAGGATATCATTTTTTATTTTTAAATCATATTCACTCTTATGAAGTTCACTGGTTCTATCTTTGATTTTTTGCTCTAGTCCTTCATTTAGTTGTTCTAATTCTAAATTTTTTAAACTAATTCTTCTTTCATAATTTAAAAAGCTTTGTTTTATTTTTGCTGAAATATAATAAGAGATAAAGAAAGTAACTATCATAATAAGCACTGTAAGATAGATAACTCTTTGAGATTTCTCATAGTATATTTTATACATTTCACTCTTCTTTAAAGCTATCTCTTGCTCTATATCTTTTAAATAAAACCCTGTTCCAATAATCCAATCTGTGCCAGGAACCTTCATAATGTAAGAGAGTTTTTCTTCAATAGTTTCTGTTTGTAAATTAACCCAATTATAAGATACATAATCGCTATTATTCTCTTTCATACTTTGAGTGATTTTTTCTATAGCCTTTAGAGTATATTTTTTTTCAAAATCAGAAATATTTTGACTAATATGATCTGGAATTGCTTTTTGAAAAAGTATATATCCATCTTTATGCACAACAAAAATATATCGATTTCCAATATTGTTTATTTCCGCAATAGTCTTAAGAAGCTCTTTATCTGTTTTTTTTATTGCAGAGTCAATATATTCACCTGAACCTAAGTACCAATTATAATGATTAAATGCCTTCACATATACGATTTGCTTATGCTTTTTACCACTATCTGGTGATTTTGTAAAAGTATTCCAAAGAAAACCTCCGTCATCATTTATACACAACGCTATCTCTTCTTTGATTATATATTTGCCTGTTGAATCTTGAAGATCAATAGCACAAGTTTCTTCTAGATGCTTTAAGTGTTTTGGAGCGAGTCTAAATATTCCATCATAATCCAACATATAAATAAAGCTTTCACCATTATTCCAAGTAAGAGTTTCTAGTGATGTTTTTATGATATTTTGTATCTCTTCTTTAGACTTTACGTTTTTATATTTATTATAGATATTATTTGCTATTTCATATGCAACATTAACACGGTCTTTAATACGAGATTTAAGTTTTTCTTGTGTTGTAGATTTTTGATAGATTATAATATCGGAAACGCTAGATATCTTATCTTTACCTGTGCTCATTTCCATCTCATACATGTCTTTTTCTAATTCTTTTAGGCTAAACTCAAAGCTTTTGTTATACATCTCTATATACAAGAATGACAGCAGTCCAACCATAAGAGGGATAAGTAGCAATGGCCCAAATGATAATATTTTTAGAAAACGTCTACCACTCAACATCTTTTATCCTTTGGATAAATATATCATTTTTATGATTTTGTAAAACTGAAATTAATTATTAATATATTTTTATAATTATCAAATTTATAATCTTTTAAATATCTTGGGACAACACGAAACCTTTTTATACATTTAATCGATAAAAGTGTATAATCAACTAAAATATTTCAATAAAGAGTCGTTTTTGAATAATAAAATTATTAAAAAAATAGGTGTTGTTTTAAGACCGTCAACGCCTGAGCTAAAAGATAGCTACATAAGGTTAGAGGAAATTTTCAATTCTTATGACATCGAAGTAATGCTTGAGAAAAAAAGTGCTCAAATGATTAACTTCGAAGGTGAAGAGTTTGAGAAAATTTGTAGTTATGCTGACATTTTAGTTACCATTGGCGGCGATGGTACGCTTCTGTCTACTGTTAGAAAATCATTTGAATTTGATATTCCAGTTTTAGGTATTCACGCAGGTACATTGGGCTTTTTAGCAGATCTATCTATTGATGAACTTGACTCTTTTATTCAAAAAATTATCAAAGGAGAGTATAAAGTTGACGAGAGAGCTATACTTGAAGCTACGGTAATCAAAGACTCAAAAAAGGTTAAAATGTACGCTTTTAACGACATTGTTTTAACCAGAACAAGCGTCTCAAATATGATACATGTAGAAACTTTAATAGACTCTAAACCTTTTAATACCTACTATGGGGATGGGGTTATAGTTTGTACTCCAACAGGTTCAACTGCATACAATCTCTCAGCCGGAGGACCTGTGCTATTTCCGATGACAAATGTTTTTGCTCTTACCCCAATCTGTCCACATTCTCTAACGCAAAGACCTGTTATTCTTCCTGGAAAGTATGCAATTGAGATGAGAACATCTGAAGAGAGAGCTTTAATAATAATAGATGGACAAGATATGCATGAACTCGGCTTAGGTGAGAGTGTATATATTGAACTTGCGTCAAAAACCATAAAACTAATACATAAAGAAGAGTTTAACTATTTTGATGTACTAAAAGAAAAGCTAAACTGGGGAAAATAGCCGCTTTACGCTTCTTGTCTTTATCTTTGTTTAGATTTTATAAATTTTATAAATTTTTTAATACTATTTTTTTTAATTTTTTCACCATTTACATTGGCAACAGGCTTAGATTTGCAAGACCTACACATCCCGATGCATGATTTAATCATAATCTCTGCATCCGGAAAACTTAATACTAATTTTTTTGTAAATTTCTTTTTTTTAGAGTAATTTTTACAAAGTTTTATTAACATATTTATTCACTAACTTGAGTACCTGACTTACGTTGAGAGAGTTGAGAATCAATCATGAATATGCCATTTCCATCACCAACAAGTTTTAGTTTAGAGATAATTTCTCCTACACTTGCTTCTTCTTCTATTTGCTCTTGAATGAACCATTGTAAGAATCCATAAGATGCATGATCTTTTTGTTTACTTGCCAAGTCACATAACTCATTTAATGAATGTGTCATCATTTGTTCGTGCTTTAAACTATCTTTAAAACACTCTAAAAGAGATGTGTAATTAATATCTGGCTGCTCAATTGCTAGAAGTTCAATCTTACTTCCCTGGTCTAAAATGTACTTGTAGATTTTAAGTGCGTGCATACTCTCTTCTTCGTACTGCAACATAAACCAACTAGCACCACCGTTATATCCAGTATTTGCACACCAACTCGACATACCAAGATATAAGTATGCGGAATAAAATTCTTTATTGAGTTGTGTGTTTAACTCAGATGCCATTTTTTTGTTAATCATAGTTTACTCCTTGTTTATACATAATTATAACCAAAATATTACACAAGACATTTTTTCACACTGTAAGAGTGGAAATTAAATCATAGGGGGTCTATTTTTTATCAAAAATTGACTATTTACTTTTCTAACAATTTCAAAAGACCTCGTGCTGCCTGTTTACCTTGCCCCATTACGCCCGTCAATAGATAGCCTCCCGTTGGCGCTTCCCAATCTAACATTTCGCCAGCACAGAATACGCCAGGGAAATCCTTGAGCATTAGCTGTTCATCTAGATTTTCAAACATTAAGCCCCCAGCTGTACTAATTGCCTCTTCAATGGGTCGATAAGATTCTAATTGTAATGGAAACTTTTTAAGTGTCTTTGCCACTAACTCAGGCTTAGTTAACGACTCCTTTGCCAACACCTCTCTAAGTAAAGAAGCCTTAACGCCCTCCAATCCTAAGCGTTTCCAAAAAGCACTCAAACTCTGCTTACCTTGTTTGCCACTGAGCTGTTGCTGTAACTGACTTTGCGTGCGATGTGGGAAAAGGTCTAAATAGACCGTAAACGGAGATTTTTGCTCTATTTGCTCTCTGAGAAATTTAGAATAGGTATAGATTAAACTGCCCTCAACTCCATTTTGACTAACTAAGAGTTCACCCAGTTTGGATTGAAGGTTACCGTTAATATCTGTAAAGCTAAGTTCTACATTTTTTAGCGGGGTGCCTGAAAACTTCTCCCTAAATACCTCTGACCAAGTAACATTAAAACCCATATTTGCTGGTTTAAGCGGGGCGATTAATAGCCCTTTATCTTTCAATGTTTTTGTCCAAGCGCCAGTTGAGCCTAATCGCGGCCAAGAGGCGCCACCGAAAGCCAAAATCACCGAATCAAATGAATAATCCTTAAGGCCATCAGGCGTTTGGAACTGCCAAACATCCTTCGACCAACCAACTAGACGATGTTTCATTTTGAACTGAGTATTATTTGCTTTGAGTTTACGTAACCAAGCACGTAGCAATGGGCCGGCTTTTTTATCTAGGGGATACACTTTGCCAGAAGAGCCAACATAGGTTTCAAAACCAAGGCTTTGTGCCCACAAGCGCATGTCATTGGGGGTAAAGGCTTCTAGTGCAGGCTGTAAAAAAGGTTGGGCTTCAAAATAACGGCTCGCAAAGAGGGTAAAGTCTTCACCATGTGTTAGATTTAATCCCCCACGTCCCGCCTGCAAAAACTTACGTGCCGCAGAAGGCATAGCATCAAATACCGTCGGAGAATAACCCGCATCAGACAACACTTGTGCCGCCATCAGACCCGCGGGACCAGCCCCGATAATAGCAATTTTGCATGATAATGTTTCTGAAATATCTGACGACATAAATCCAATCCTTTGTGATTAAAATGTTTAATGATATTTTTTAGTAATGTATGCGTTCACGGCTAGGCTTTGCTATGTCTTTCGATTAACTTAGTCGGATTTTGTCTTGTATGAAAAATTGCTAATATCACTACTATATCTTCATATTGTTCGTAAATGATAATGTAAGGAAACTTTTTCATAACTACTTTTTGAGACGTTTGTGTTTCATATGGATAAGTGTCTGGTGAGCTTAAAATACTGTTAAATAGTTTATCGAGATGAGATATAAATCTTTTTTCTAACTTTGGACTTATTTCATAATAATAGTTTAATGCAATTTTTAAATCATTTTCTGCAAGTGGATGTAGTTTTAAATTCAAATTTATCTTTATCTTTCTAAATCGTTTTTAATCTCATCCCAATTTCGACCTAATGATGGGTCTTTATGAAAAGAGTCAATTCTGGAATTAAGTTCTTTTTTTTGTGCCTCGTTAAGTTCAGAAGTATTGTTTCTTGTAGAAAAATCGTGAATATCATTATCAACGATAAATTTTAATGCTTTTAAAATTTCTTCTTTAGAGCTATTAAAAAAGTTTTCAATTTTTGGCTCTTCAATTGATAGTTGTATCATATGTATCCCCCAATTTTATTTTAATATGTAATTATAACACAATAAGATTTTTCTAAATTTTATTCCTTTTATACAATGATATTAGCAATCTTTAAAAATACTTTATCTAACCCACTAACCACTTTAGCTGCAATAGCAACAGAGTCACCAACGTCTTTAAGGTCTTCAACAATCTTGTTAGAAACTTCTTTTATATCATTAAACTGCTCATGTAATGTGTTTATATCTTTTGACTGTTCTTCAAGAGCTTCAATATCAAACCTCTCTAATAGATCAGCTAATTCTTCATGTTTTATGATCATTGCCGAATGTTCTCGTCCAAGTTGATTATTATCTAAATAATCTTTTATCTGAAAATATGTATTTTCTAGTGAATCATATAGTGAATTATCTATAGCCATTTACGGTTCCTTATTAATGTTGTCTCTAAATTTTTAACATATTATATATCAAGATTGTCAAATTATACACCCCAGGGTTGAATACCTATTGCTTTAAGATAAAGTCGTTTTTCACTATCAATCCCAATTTTAACTATTGTGTCTGGTTACCATAACTTTTCTATGTCATCTAACGGGTGTCTTGAGAAATATGAAGTGCGCAGGGGCTCATATTTCTTTCCAAGTACTTGTTATATGTTTAGAGAATTAAGTTATTTTTGTCTTTCAAAACAAACGCTACCATGTGTTCCAATTTTATTTCCAGTTGTATATTCTGAAATATAGAATACTCTCCAGCCATCATATTTTGCTAGTGTTTCATCCATGTCTTTTTGATCTCTCATATCCAATTCAACACATCTGGTTTCCATGTTAGAATTTGCATCTGCTATTCTCATATTAGAATGAACATTTGCTGCTGAACAACCTGAAATTATAATTGCTAATGTAGCACCTAGTATACTTGTAGTTATAAATCTTGATATTTTCATAAACATCTCCTTAAGTTTTGTGCTACTGTTACAATAGTCACATAAAAAATCTCTTTAAAACTTTTCATATAACTATTTATTCATTAGCATTATAGTGAACTAAGACTTAATATTAATGATTAATAGAACACATTAATTGTTCTATTTAAAGTAATAATTAATCAATTTAATGACAAATTGTCATATTATTGATTTATTTTTATTATTTGACTTATTGTTCTTAAATAAAAAGTGTCCTTTTAGCACGAAATTTATCCGTTATTTGGACAAAGTGTTGAGTTGTTAGTTAAATGAACAAGGTTAAAGTCATAAGCCCTTTAGATTTTTAATAATAAGAAAGTATAATTTGAAAATATTTTACAAGGTACATAAATGATAGAGAGATTTTTTCTAAAAGATTATCTTAGTTTTAAAGAAGTTGAATTAGAATTAAATAGTGGGTTAATTGTTTTTACTGGTCCTAGTGGTAGTGGTAAATCTATTTTAATGAACTCCATTTTAGCTTCTCTTGGTAGTGCTTCTTGTGATGCAACTTTATGTGAGTCGAGTGTCACATGGGACATTAACGGCGAAGAGTTAGGGATAGAGAGTGATGATATAAATGTTTTTAAGCACATAAAAAAAGAGAAATCCAGATACTTTATAAACAACCAAAGTGTTTCAAAAAAATCTATGAGCACTCTGGCTTCAGGGTATCTTAGACATTTATCTTTAAAAGATTTCAGCGATTTTGAAAATGAGAACCTACTCTCTATTTTAGATAGCAGAATTGAGCACAAAGAGCATAAGATTTTTGCTTTAAAAGATGAGTATAGAGCAGCTTATTTAGAGCATAATATTGTTAAGAAAGAACTTTTAACTATAGAAGATGAGCAGAGAAAGATTATTGAACTAAAAGAGTTTGCAGCTTTTGAGATTAAAAAGATAGAAGATATAAACCCGACTCCATCAGAAGACAGTGAACTCTTAGAGATTAAAAAAGGGTTATCTAAAAAAGAGAAAGTATTGAAAAACATCTCGTTGGCTAACTCTATATTTGACTATGAGCACAATGTTTTTTTAGCTTTAGACTCATTAGATATTGAGAGTTCATTTTTTGGTGATAGCATGAATGAACTAAGAGCAATAATGGAGAGTGCAGAAGATAAGTTTAGTGCACTTGATGAAGTTGATGTAGAAGACGTTCTAAACCGTATAGAAGCACTCTCTGAGCTAAAAAGAAGATACGGAAGCATTGAAGATGCCCTAAAGTACAAAGAGCAGAAAATATTAGAGTTGCAAAAGTATGAAAATATAGAGATGACCAAGGGCGATTTAGAGCAAAGAGAAGCTGCCCTTGGCAAGAAGGTAAAAGAGTTAGCGCAGAGACTTAGTGAGCTTCGACATGTAGAGATAAAACTCTTTACAAATGACTTAAACAAATACTTAAAAGAGCTCTATTTAAGAGAGGCGCAAATAGATATAAAAGAGATTGAGTATGATCTCTCTGGAAAAGACGAGATTGTCATAAAGCTAAACTCTACGGAACTTCAAAAAGTAAGTACAGGTGAGTTTAACAGGCTTAGACTTGCTATTTTAGCCCTCAAATCTGAGTTTATGGGTAAAAATGGCGGAATCTTAATGCTTGATGAGATAGATGCAAACCTAAGCGGTGAAGAGTCCATGAGTGTGGCAAAAGTTCTAAAGCAACTCTCAAAACACTTCCAGATATTTGTTATTTCACACCAGCCGCAACTTACATCAATGGGTGACCAGCACTTTTTAATACACAAAAACGGAGATGAATCTCTAGTTAAAAAGCTAGAGCTCCAAGAGAGAGTTGATGAAATAGCCAGAATAATCAGTGGTGACAGAGTTACCGATGAAGCAAAGAGGTTCGCAAAAGAACTTCTACATGTACAAAAGTGAGAGAGTAGAAATGATAATAGATACACATGTACATCTTGATGATGAGAGATATATTGACGATTTAGACAAAGTCTTAAACAGAGCCAGAGAGAGCGGGGTAGAGCGTTTTATAATCCCTGGAGCAGATCCAAAAAACATAGATAGAGCTGTAGAGATTTCTGAAAGTAATGACGATGTGTATTTTGCTGTTGGTGTCCACCCCTATGATATGGACTCATTCGATACTTTGGAGTTTGAAAAATATATTAGCCATAGCAAATGTGTTGCAATTGGCGAGTGCGGTTTGGATTACTTCAGACTTAAGGGGACAGACGAGGAGAAAGAGGCAGAAAAACAGAGACAAAAAAAAGTTTTTATTGCTCAAATTGAGCTAGCAAAAAAGCATAAAAAACCTCTAATAGTACATATACGTGATGCTTCAAGAGAATCTAAAGAGATATTAATAAATTATAATGCTCATGAAGTTGGTGGAGTTTTGCACTGCTACAACGCAGACGAAGAGCTTTTAAGCTTAGCAGATAAAGATTTTTATTTTGGAATAGGTGGTGTTTTGACTTTTAAAAACGCTAAAAAACTTGTTAATGTTTTGCCAAAAATTCCATCTGACAAACTTCTTATAGAGACAGATGGTCCATATTTGACTCCAATGCCTCACCGAGGAGAGAGAAATGAACCACTTTATACAATATTTGTTGCAAAAAAAATCTCTGAACTTTTAGAAATTTCATTAGAAAGCATAGAGAGAACAACCACTGAAAACGCCCTAAAACTCTTTAATATTTCTTAATATTAAAGCTTCTTAACTATTTTTAATATTCTTTTAGATAAAATCTAATCTTTAAATTTAAAATTAGGGTTGTCATGTTGAAATATTTTATACTTATTTTATTACCACTTTTACTGAGTGCTAACCTTACGTTTTCTTCAAACCACAACAAAGAAGTGGCGATTCTTGAGTCTTTTGACATTGAAGCATCGTTTTTATACGATAAAGTTTTAAATAAAATGAAAAAAAATAATGTTTCAATATACAAAGAAAAACATTTTTTTCAAGCAATGAATGAAGCCTACCTGTTTATACCTG
Organism: Candidatus Sulfurimonas marisnigri; assembly: GCF_015265475.1. Taxonomy (NCBI): domain Bacteria; kingdom Pseudomonadati; phylum Campylobacterota; class Epsilonproteobacteria; order Campylobacterales; family Sulfurimonadaceae; genus Sulfurimonas; species Candidatus Sulfurimonas marisnigri. The sequence continues at coordinate 1,286,047 of NZ_CP054493.1, forward strand.
CTATAAAAAATATATTAGCAGAGAACAATATTCCTGCTGAATTTCTTTTTCTTGCAATGGCAGAATCAAACTTTTCTACTAGAGCATATTCAAAAAAAAGAGCATCAGGACTATGGCAGTTTATGCCAGCAACAGGCAAGCTATATGGACTTAAGATTGATGAGTACGTTGATGAGAGAAGAGACCTTGTTAAGTCTACAAAAGCTGCAGCGAAATACCTTTCTAGTCTTCATAAAAGGTTTGGCAAATGGTATCTGGCAGCTATAGCTTACAACTGTGGTGGCGGCAGGCTAAGTAAAGCTATTAAAAGAGCTAAAAGTGACGATTTATCAGTTTTACTCAACCCTAAAAAAAAGTATATTCCAAGAGAGAGTAGACTATACATTAGAAAAATTATTGCTTTAGCAATGATGGGAAATGATGAACAATTTTTGCTAAATAGTGAATATGAGCACCTTTTAAACAGAGCAAACGCATACTCAATATCTACAATAAAGGTTCCAAGAGGCGAGTCACTAAAAAGAGTTTCAAAACTAGTAGGAATTCCAATTAATGAGTTAAAAAAATTAAACAGACACCTTAAATATGATTTTGCTCCACCATACATAAATGGATATGACATATATATTCCGTATATTAAACTTTCTGAGTTTAAACAGAAGTATTTTGAAGAAAAAATTCAAAATATATATAGAGTTCATACTGTAAGCAGAGGTGATAATCTTTCAGCAATAGGGAAAAAATATGGCGTGTCATATAAAGTAATTATGGATTTTAATTCTCTTAAAAATAGTAGACTAAAGATAAAACAAAAATTAATTATTCCGATTGACAATAAAACTAGTTTTGCAAACATTAATAGTAAGTTTTATTATATGGTGAAAAAAGGTGATACTCTGGGCTCTATTTCCAAATTTCATAAAATCAGTGTTAAAAATTTAAAGCTTCAAAACAACATCAAGGGTAGTATAATAAGAGCTGGAGAGAGATTAAAACTATATGAATAAGTTATCAATATTTTTTATAATACTACTTCTTGTATTTACATCTGGATGTAGTACTAGGGGAAAAAGAGTATATAAAAGCTCTACAAAAGCCAAGTCATATTCACATAATACAAATGATCACAGTTCAACTATAAACAAAAAAGATTACACTCATCCAACAATGAATCCTTACGTTATTAGAGGTATAAGATATTACCCTACTGTAGTAAGTGTTGGGGATCAGTTTAGTGGAAATGCAAGTTGGTACGGTCCAGACTTTCATGGTAAACTAACTTCAAATGGTGAAATTTACAATATGTACGATATGACAGCAGCTCATAAAACGCTACCTATGAATACAATAGTAAAAGTTACCAATAAAAGAAATGGTCTTAGTACGGTAGTCAGAATTAACGATAGAGGGCCATTTATAGCAACTAGAATTATAGATTTGTCAAATAAAGCAGCTCATAAAATAGAGATGGTTGGAGCTGGAACAGCACCAGTTAGTATTGAAATAATAGGCTTTTATAGCAAAAACAAAAAATACAAAAAAAATATTCCTACAAAACGAGAGCTAGAAAGCTCTCCTAAGCAAAAGTCGCTAGAAGGTTTTGCCTTACAAATTGCTTCTTTTTCAAAAATTGAGGGTGCACTTACTACTCAGCAAAAACATAATAATACCAATGGGTATACAACCGTCATAAAAGATGTGCAGACAGAGAATGGTAGAATGTTTAAAGTTTGGTTAAAAGGCTTTAGAAGCGAAGATGAGGCTAGGGATTATAAATCACTTGGTAATTTTAAAAATTCATTTATAGTAAGAGAGGATTACAATGATAGCTAAAACAAGAACAACTAAAGAGACTGACATAACAATTTCATTAGAATTAAATGGAAATGGAAATAGCAATATAAACACAGGTGTTGGTTTTTTAGACCACATGCTGGAGAGTTTCTCAAAACACTCTTTGATTGATATAAATATTACATGTAAAGGCGACACGCATATTGATGATCACCATAGTGTAGAAGATGTTGGAATTGTTCTAGGTTCGTTATTGGCCGAAGCTATATATCCAGTCAAAAATATGGAAAGATTTGGTTCTGCAAACATTGTTATGGATGAAGCATGTGTATCTTGTGACTTAGACCTTAGCAATAGACCATTCTTAGTGTATGAAGCTGATGTAAGTGGTAAAGTAGGATCATTTGACACTGAACTAGTTGAAGAGTTTTTTAGAGCTTTTGTACTCAATGCAAGAATAAGTGCACACATAGTAATGTTAAGAGGAAGAAACAAGCATCATATAATAGAAGCTTCTTTTAAATCACTAGCCGTTGCAATACGTAGAGCTATGGCTAAAAATGAAAGAGTTGGAATACCCAGCACAAAAGATGTACTATGATTAAACTAATAGTCTTAGATGTTGATGGTTGCTTAACTGATGGAGGAGTTGTATACTCATCTGATGGTAATGAAAGTAAAAAATTCAATATTAAAGATGGACTTGGTATAAGCACTTGGGTTAAAATGGGAAAGCAGGTTGCTATAATAACTGGAAGAAACTCCAAAATAGTAGAGAGACGGGCCAAAGAGCTAGGAGTTCAGCATTTGTACCAAGGTGTTGTAGATAAAGACAGAGTTTTAAAAGAGATTGTTGACTCTTTAGGACTAAAGTTTTATGAAGTTGCTGCTATTGGTGATGATTTAAATGATTTTGGCATGTTGAACCTTGTTGGAAGAAGTTTTACTCCAAAAAATGGTGTTAAAGAGATAAAAGGGATTGTTGATACAGCTTTAACCTCTAAAGGAGGCGATGGTGCTGTAAGAGAGATGATAGATACTATAGTGGAAGAAGATGATTTAAAAGATCAATTTTTAGCTGTTTGGATTTAATATGAATCTGAATATTTTTTTTATTATAGTCTCTGCTGGATTATTAATGATATATTTTCTTTTTAAGCCACTTAGCATTAAGGAGCAAAAATTTACGGATGTCCCTCTGTTTAATATATTTTCGTTTACAATGTATGAATTAAACAATAAAGGTTTAATAACTCTAATGAGTGGAACAGAAGCAACTAGATATACAAACAGGTATGTCGTAAATCTAATAGACTACACGGATAACTCTAAAAACTATATAGCTAATATGAAAGCAAATAGCGGTATATATAAAAATGAGATTGTTACCTTAGAAGGTGATGTTGTTTATTACAGAGAAGATGGTTTAACTTTTGAAACACAAAAAGCAGTCTACAATAAAAAGACAAGTATTACCAATGCGGATGGGAAATATTTACTCTATCAAAATTCTGACAGAGTTATTGGAACACAACTTAAATATAATAATCTTTTAGAGCAAGTTAGTTCAAAAGATGTTGTAGCAAAATATCAACTAAAAGAGGAACATAAATGAAACAAATATTAATTTTAACAATTTTATTGGCATTAACGCTTTCATCAGAAGAATTGCAGGTAAAAGCAAAACTTTTTAATGCTGATCAAAAAACAGGAATATCTGTGTTTGAGGGTGATGTAAATGTTATAAAGGGGAGTGATGAGCTAAATGCTTCGAAAGTTACTATTTATACAGATGAGCAACAACAGCCTACAAAGTTTATAGCTGAGGGAAATGCTTCATTTAGCATAAAAACACTTGATGGTGCTTCGTACAAAGGCAAAGCACAAAAAGTTATATTTTTCCCACAAAAAAAAGAGTATCACTTCTACAAAGATGTTTATTTAATGCAGGTAAATGAAAAAAAAGAGATAATAGGGGAAGAAGTGGTTTTAAAAACAATAGAAGGCAAAGCCTATGCTAAAGGGGCTGAGAAAGAGCCTGTGATTATGATATTTAATATTCCAGAAAAAGAAGAGAAAAAGAATGATTGAAATAGTTGATGCAAAGTTTGTAACCTCTGCTGCAAATATAATGGGTGCTCCGGAAACAATTGAACAAGATGAAGTTGTTTTTATGGCTCGCTCTAATGTTGGTAAAAGTTCACTTTTAAATGCCCTCACAAATCACAAAGGCTTAGCTAAAGTCTCTTCTACTCCAGGTAAGACAAGATTGATTAACTATTTTGATGTTACTTTCATAAATAGGGAAAATTCTGAAAAATCTTTAGCAAAATTTGTAGATTTACCTGGTTTTGGATATGCAAAAGTTTCAAAATCAATAAAAAGCGATTGGGAAAAAAACTTAACAGACTATATTTCTAAAAGAGAGCAGATAAAACTTTTTATTCATCTGGTAGATTGTAGACACCCTTTTTTAGATATTGATAAATCAGTTAGCAACTTTTTACTTGAACATTCTAATGAAACTCAACATATTATGCAGGTTTTCACAAAGATTGATAAGCTAAATCAAAAAGAGCAAAATGCACTTAGACGCGATTTTCCAGAAGCCGTAATGGTTTCAAGCTCAAAAAAAAGAGGATTAGAAAAAGTAGTTAAAATTATATATGATATTTTAAAAGAAGATATAAATGAAGATTGAGCTTATAAAGGCAAGGCTTAGCGATATAGAAAATATGCAAAGACTTGTTTCCCCTGAAGTAGAATCTGGAGTTATACTTATTAGAAGCTCTGATGAGATAGCTACAAATATAAGATCATATATACTCGCAAAAGAAGATGATGGTGAGATTGTAGGCTTTTGTGCTCTTCATATTCACGCTTCTTCATTGGCAGAGATTAGATCATTAATAGTAAAAGAAAATAAAAGAGACAAAGGGATTGGTGAAAGTCTAGTGTTAAAAGCATTGGATGAAGCTAAAGCTCTTGGTCTGCAAAAAGTTCTTAGTTTAACCTATAAGCAATCATTTTTTGAAAAGCTTGGGTTTGTAGAAATTCCTAAAGAGTCTATTCCAGAACATAAAATCTGGGCTGATTGTATTAAATGTAAACACTTTCCTGTATGCAACGAAGTATCTCTGATAAAAACTCTATAGCAAAATACCTATATGCTGTAGGGTTTGTTATATATAGTGCACTGAGTGGTATATACCTGTTTCTTCCACCTCTTTTTGCAATTTTATATATTTACTTTGCTAAAGCACTTAAACAAGAAGACAGCATTGGTATAATACTAGTATCATTCTGTTTGGTGATTTTTGAAGCAGAAAATGGATATGTCCTTTTTAGTTCAATTATTTATTTTACTATTATATATAAATATATAATGCCAAGAATAGGTAAAAACTTTGGTTGTTACTCATGTATTAAAATATCAACAGTATTAATTGTGTATCTTGGTTTTTATGCCTTTAGTCTACTTTTATCAAATGTTTTTTTATTACCTGTACCAAGTATAAATTACTATGTAATATATTACATAGTAATTGAATTCTTTATAGTGAGTATATTGTGAAAATTAAATTTATTCTTTTTATATTTGCATCGGTTTGGCTAACTCTTATTCTAAGAGTTTTCTTTCTCTCAGTGGAATCAAATACCTATTATAAGCAGCTTTCACACAATAATACTATTAAAATAGAAGAGATTGCTCCCGTTAGGGGAGAAATAGTAGATATAAATAACAGAGCAATTGCAATTAATAAGCTCGGTTTTAAAATACAACTGTCTCCACATCTTAGATCAAAGAAAAAGATTAATCAATTTAACAATGAAATAGACATATTAACAAAATTATTACCTAGTCTAGATAGAAAAAAAATTATAAAAAATTATAAAAAGGTTGACTCATATTACAATCATAACTATATTGACATAGTTCAATTTGTATCTTATGAAGAGATAATGCCTGTTTATTCAATACTAAATTTAAGAGAAAATATAAATATAATACCATCTCCTAAAAGATACTATCCATACAAAGAGATTGCGTCACATCTGCTTGGTTATGTTTCTCGCGCAAATAAGAGAGATATCAAAGACGATAATCTGATAGAGCTTATCGGATACACTGGTAAAACAGGTATTGAAAATCATTATAACACCTATCTGCAGGGACTGGCAGGCAAAAGAGAAATTAAGGTAAATGCTAATAACCAAGAGGTTGAAGAGCTTTCAAACAAAGAGGCTGTTGAAGATAGAAAAGTAATACTAAATATAGATATTGAGCTACAAAAATATATATCATCTCTTTTTGTAAATAAATCTGGTGCAGTAATTGTTATGGGCGTAGACGGAGCAATACTATCTGCAAGCAGTTTTCCTGAGTATGATTTGAATACATTTGTAAATGGAGTCTCTACTAATATGTGGAACAAGCTTTCAAACTCTATTGAAAAGCCATTTACAAACAAGTTAATACATGGTCTTTACCCTCCAGGATCGACTATTAAAACTGGATTAGGTCTAATATATACAACAACGGATGTTAGCCCTTACTGGGGTGTAGATTGTATTTCATCTATGCCTCTTGGTAAAAGAATATTTAGATGCTGGAAAAAAGATGGACACAGAAAAACAGACCTTAAAAAAGCCATAAGAGAGAGTTGTGATGACTATTTCTACAAAGGAAGTATTCAGGTCGGCATTAAAAAAATGAGTGAGGGACTAAACAGATATGGGCTTGGCAAAAAAACAGGGGTTGATTTACCAAATGAATTTATTGGTACTGTTCCATCACGTGAGTGGAAAAGAAAGAAATACAATCAACCATGGTACATTGGTGAAACTGTAAATACATCAATTGGACAAGGAGATTTTCTAGTTACACCTATGCAGATGGCTCAATTTACTGCTTTGATGGCAACTTCAAAACTTCCGCGACCATACATTGCAAAAAAAGTTGGCGACAAAAAACTTAAGCCTTATTTAGAAGATGTACTTACAGAAAAAGAATTAAAAAGACTGCCAATAATTCAAAAGGCTATGCATGAAGTTTGTAACTACCCTACAGGTACTGCCACAAACTACTTAAGCTCGAAAGTGACTATTGCGGGAAAAACAGGGACTGCACAGGTTGTAGGTATCTTGCAAGACATTGATAAAAGAGAGCTTGAACATGAAATGGAATACTATTCCCGTTCTCATGCTTGGTTTACATCTTATGGACCATCTAAAAACCCTCAGTATGTTGTCTTAGTAATGGTTGAACATGGTGGACATGGTGGTGCAGCAGCTGGTAAAATAGTTTCAAATATATATAATAAGCTTTTAGAATTGAAATACATTAAAAAGTAGTTTTTAGCAATATTACATGTAATGTTATTTACATAGAATTTTGTATAAAAAGAGCCAATATCGCAAGCAAAAATATTGCTCCAGCTTTATTATAAAGTTTATTTGCCAAGATAAACACAAGTGTTAAAGAAGCTGCAGCCATAATAAATATATCAAACTTAGTAGAAACTAAATCAATAATCAATGGATTAATTAACGAAGCTCCTCCTATAACCATAGAAAAGTTTGCTACATTTGAGCCTATTATATTTCCTATGCTCATCTCCGCATTACCTTTTTTTATGGCAACTAAAGATACTACTAGTTCAGGAAGGGATGTTCCTAAAGCTATTAGAAAAATTCCTATAATCCATTCGCTGATACCAAAATCTCTTGCTATGTTAGTTCCACTCTCAATAACGAAGTTTGCACCACCTATAGTAAGAATAAAACCAATAGTTAGCAAAACTATTGTTTTATTCCAGTTAAACCCCTCTTTAGTTAATTCTTCATCTATTCCGCCCTCTAAATCTTCTTTAGAGTCATTAAACAAGAAGATAAGATAAGAAACCATTACTAAAAGATATAAGAAGCCATCAAATCTACTGATTATGCCGTCTTGAATCATTATAAAAAACAGAACTACTGGAATAATCACCCAAGCACTGTCTTGAGCAAATAAGTTTCTTTTTGGAGACATTTTTTTTGTTATTAAAAACACTAAACCAAGGACCAGTGTGATATTAAAGATAACACTTCCGACTACATTGGCAACAGCCATATCACTTTTACCAGCAGATGACGCCATCATAGACGCTGCCATTTCAGGCAAAGATGTTCCAAACGCTATAAGTGTAGCACCAATAACAAAATGTGATATGTTGAAATGTAGAGCGATTCTCTCCGACTCTTTAATTATAAAATCTGCACCGTAGATTAGAGCTGACATTGCAGCAATAAAAATTATAAAATCCATTGAATACTTATCCTTGCGTTCTTATTATTAAACTTTTTGGTAGATTAAACTCTGTAATTAACTTAGCTTCTTTTTCTCTCATCTCTCCATCATCAACTTCATGATCAAAACCAAGGAGATGAAGTAAGCCATGAATAAACAATAGGGCAAGTTCGTCACTCTCTTTGTGATTCAACTCTTTGGCCTTATCTTCTACATGTGAAGACGATATTACAATACTTCCAAGTGGACACATCGGCATAGACTCATATGGGAAACTTAAAACATCAGTATCCTTATCAATATTGCGGTGAACTCTATTTAACTCTTTTATCTCTTCATTATCTGTAATAATTAACTCAATCTCTCTATCTGTAATAGATTCTGCTATAGCCTCTAAGACATCAATATTAATTTCAAGTGAAGTTTTGTTATCTAAATCAATCATAAGCGGGATTATATCTAATGTGTGGAGTTAATGTGGTTAAAATAGATACAAATAGTATCTATTTTTTTGAATAATAGCTCTCTAGCCAGTAATATTTATACTGCCACCAATGCCAGTTTTTTGTGCAGTAACCTGCTTAGACTGCTCGTTAGCGCTATCTAAAACTTTTAAAATTTGACGCTCTTGAACTTCTGTTGCTTTTTTTAACACTTCCACTTGAGCGGAAGCTGAGCCAGTTCCTGATGAAGATGACACATCCATAATAAATCCTTTGTATAATTATACGTTCATTGTACAACATACACTATTTATAAAAGATTAATAAATTATGTTAAAATCTTTTTATGAATTTAAAAAACAAAAAAGCACTATGTGTTATGAGCGGTGGCATGGACTCTACACTCAGTGCATATATGATGAAAAACAGTGGATACGAAATTATTGCCGTACATTTTAACTATGATCAAAGAACACAAACTAAGGAGCTTGAGTGCTTTCATAAAATATGTAATAAATTGGATGTAGCACAAAAGTATGTTTTAGATCTAGACTTTTTCAAACAACTAGGTGCTTCAGCTTTGACAGACAAAAGTATAGAGGTTCCAACTAGTGGAATAGAGGAGGGTATTCCTGTTACTTACGTCCCTTTTAGAAATGGTATATTTTTAAGTATGGCAGCAGCTATTGCTGAAAAGGAGAATGCCCAAGTTATTAGCATAGGCGTTGTTGAGGAAGACAGCAGTGGTTACCCTGATTGTAGAGAGTCTTATATTAAAAGCATGCAACAGAGCATAAATCTAGGTACAAAAGATGAAACATGCATAGAAATTAAAATGCCTCTAGTTCATTTACAAAAATCTCAAATTGTTCAAAAATCATTAGAACTACATTTGCCGCTAGAGCTTACTTGGAGTTGCTATAAAAATGAGGATAAAGCTTGTGGAGTTTGTGACAGTTGTCGTTTAAGACTAAATGGTTTTAGTATAGCTGGAGTAAAAGACCCTATTGATTACAAGTGAAATTAATTTTAACGATTTAAACATACTTCATGTATGTAATCCAAGGCTTAAAAATAGCTATATATCCATATGTAAAAAAGGTTTTATAACGCTAAAAACACCAAGAGTGTCAGATATATTTATCCAAAACTTACTCAATAAAAAAGAGGTTTGGATAAGAAAACAACTTCTACAGGTAGAGCACAATCAGCCTTTAGAAATAAATCTTGAAGATGAAGTACTTATGTTTGGAGAGGTTTATAGTATAGATTCAACTGAAGCAACAGAGTTAAGAAGATTCTTGGAAAAACTTAAAAAGCCAGATGAAAAAAATATCTTGAAATGCTATGATAACTTCTACAAACTATACGCCTCACAATATATAGTTCCAAAAGTGGAACAGTTCTCAAAACTAATGAATTTGAATTATGAAGAGATAAAGTTTAAAAAAATGAAAAGCAGGTGGGGAAGCTGTAGCTCAAAAAGGGTCATAACTTTAAATACTCAGTTGATAAAAATTGACAAAGAGCTAATTGACTATATAATTGTTCATGAACTAGCGCATTTAACTCATATGAATCATTCACGAAAATTTCACGATTTAGTTGATATATATATTTCAAATGCCAAAGAGTTAAATAAAAGATTAAAGGCTATTCATCTTCTTTAACAAAGTAATTTAAGTGGTACCTACTAGATGGTGACCACATCATCCAGCCACTTGTATTTATATCTTCAGTCGCTCTTATCTGTTCTCTAACTTCAAATTTTCTATAGTGTCTTTTAGTATGTGCATAGTCTTTAAAATATTGTAGCCATGGTCTAACTCTTTTTGAATCAATTCTATCTTTTATATTTTTAATACTTCTATATATAACGGCATATGGATGCTCAGATGGATATTCAAAATAAAATGATCCACTGGCAAATCCAGATGGATAGAGCATCGGAGAAATATAGTCCGCATGTTTTGCCAAAGAGAGCACAGTTTGACCAATGTTGTTATCGTCATTACTCCAACAAATATTTCCATATGTGTCTACAGAGATAAAAACTCCATATTTTCTAAGTCTACTTTGTGCTAAATCTAGAAACTCACCTATAGTTTTAACTCTATTTTCCTGATTATTTGTTTCACAAAATTTCAATCCGGCTTTTGCAGGAAAACGGATATAATCAAAGTTTATTTCATCAAACCCTACTTTTGCAGCTTCTTCAGCCATGGATATAGCATACTCATGTGATCTTACATCATACGGATCAACCCAAGCCATATTGTCATGGTTTCTCCAAATAGTTCCATCTATTTTTTTAATTGCATAATCTGGATTATTTGAGGCTTGAAGTTCATCTTTAAAAGTAACAATTCTTGCTATAGTATATATATTTTTTGATTTTAGCAACTGCATAAAATTTTCAATATCTCTATTTGTTCTATTTTTGTGAGCTCCATAACTGTTTGCCTGCTCAAACGAAGTTTTAAACACTGTAGAGCCATATTCATTTTTAATATCAATTACTAAAGCATTTACCTCCGTATCATCAATCATATTTAGAATTTTTTTGATTCTTTTGGACGTAGTATTTGCAGCCCAAAAGGTTAAATATAAAGCTTTTACTGTTATAGATTCCAATTTTAAATTAGTAGTGTTGTTTTCAAAGTTTATTTTGTATGGTCTATATCCATAAGCTTTTATATGTATATTTGTTTCGTTAGTGTCTATTGTAAAAGAGCCATTTTCATCACTTTTTACGCTAATTATAGAGTCGCTAATAATAGCATTTATGATTGGAGCAGATGTATTTTTGTCTACTATATTACCGCTAAAAGAGGCAAAAAGTAGACTTTGTAATAGGGCGGTAGTAATAAGTATAAGTTTCAAAGTATCTCGCTAATTTAAAATAAAATGCGATTATACACTGATATTATTTATCTCTCGTTAAGAAAGTATCTTAAACTTGCATCACTCCACCCTTTAGAGAGGTTTAAATGCTGTTCAATAGAGGCATAAACTTTTTTAAATTCACCACTTTTAAAACTCAAATCTTCAATAACTTCTTTTAGAGCCTTTTTGCCAGCCACAATAACATCTTTTGGATATTGATGTATTGAAATATCTAACTCTTTTAGCTTACGAAGTGCCTTAATATTTTCAGCATGAAACTCGTAAGTCATATTAGAGTTCATTTCGCTGGATGCAACCTCTATAATTGATTGATGCTCGTAAGACAACTTACTCCAAAACTGCTTATTAAAAGTAAGTTCTAAAATTGAACCAGGCTCATGCCATCCAGAGTAGTAATATGGTGCAACTTTATAAAAACCCATCATAATATCAAGCGCAGGCCCTACCCACTCAGTTGCATCTATAACACCTCTTTCAAGTGAAGTGTAAATCTCTCCAGCAGGAAGCAAAATAGGATTTACGCCCATCTTGGCAAAAACTTCTCCACCAAGACCTGGAATACGCATTTTAAGACCTTGCATATCTGAGAGTGAGTTTATTGGTTTTCTAAACCATCCACCCATTTGTATGTTTGTATTGCCACCCATAAAAGGGTGAAGATTATATTTGCCATACTGTTCTCGCCAAAGCTCTAAGCCGCCACCAAAAAGCATCCAAGAGTTAATTTCTTCAGCTGTAAATCCAAATGGTATACCGCTATAAAGTGAAAATGCAGAATTTTTCCCCTTCCAGTAATATGGTCCAGAGTGAAAAGCATCAATCTGACCACTACTAGCCGCATCAAAAACTGCTAGAGCAGGGACTAAAGTGTTTTTAGGGTATATTTTTACCTCTATGGAGCCACCACTCACATCCTTAACTCTCTGGGCAAACCGCTCAACACCTACACCCATGATAGGAAAATGTGCAGGCCAGCTAGTAGCAAGCTTTATAATAGTTTTTTTATTGCGGTTTATATTTACTCGTTTCTTGTCATCAATGCTTTTTTTTGGATGTTTTGAGTAGTCTATCGCTTGACGATTGTCATCGTTGCACCCACCTAATGCGAGTGTAGCAGAAGTTGCTGTAGCAGTTGTTAAAAAGTCTCTACGGTTCATATTTTACTAATACCTTAAAATTTACAAGTTACTATATTGTATCTAAAAATCTATAATAGTTTTTAAGGACAATATATATAAAATCACAAAAATCAGACCTCAGTTAAGGAAATCAGCACAATGACTACAATTATAAAATTCTTTCTAGCGATAACTATTTTTTCTCTAACACTTAGTGCCAAAGAGCTTAGCATTGATACAGTTATTCAAAATATGATAAAAGCATACGGTGGAGAGAAAAATTTAGAACGCTCTTCCTCATACGAGCAAGTGTGGCAGATTGATAGACAAACTGATGGCGTAAAAGGTAGAGATAATAGAAAAGTTATTCTTCCTTACTATCTTAGAACTAAGCTTATCTACCCTGAAAAAACAGAGATAAGAGTAGTAATTAGAGATAATGGCACAAAAGAGTTCTCTGGAAGAAAGGTACAAGCAAAAGGACCAATGCTAGATGCTATGAAACTACAGCTTATGAGACTGTTTACTCCTCTTATACTAAAAAATAGGCTAAAAGATATAACGATGATTACAGAGAAAAACCAGTATATATTATCATTAAAAAACAACAGCATTACATCAAAATATTTTGTTTCAAAAAACAGTTTTCTTGTTGATAAAGTTATAGGAGAGCTTAAAATAGGTTCTATGAATATGGAATTTTTAACAATTTATGAAGATTACAAATCTGCTAATGGCGTTATGATGCCCCATAGAGAGATAAAATACGCTGGTAGTGTAAACACTGCTATAATGACTCTTAAAGAGACTAAGCCTATACAGTCTCCAAATATATAAGTTCTACATGTAGTCCATAAACTAAAAATCTAAAGTTAGCTGAGTCTGGTTTACAATAGGTCTATTTAAGATAGATTTATCTACACCAACTACAAGGGCGAAGTTAAAACTGTTGTTTTTTAGTATCTCAATTATTTCTTTTTCATTTTTATACTTAAATATATTTTTATTATCTTCACATGTAATGCTAAATGGAATAACAAAAATAATATTTGCCCAGGCTGCATTACGCTGTAAAAATATCATCTCACTATCAATCAAGCTCTTGTTTGGCTCAAAAATAAGAACTTTATCACTAGTCCCAAAGTTTTTTATCTCAAATTTTTTATTTGTAAAAACTGCCTCAAAATGTTCTATAGGTGTAAACTTTCTAAGCCTAAAGTTTATTTTTAAAGTTTTATACAAATGAAAAAGCTCTTCAAGGTATGGAATAAAAAATGGTGATATTAATTGTCTTTCATAAAATACATCATTATATATAAAAGATGTTTCAAAGAGTGTTTGTTCCATTATATCAATATGTTTCATAGCAGTGCTAGGAAGTGTTTTAATGTCTACAAACATATCTCTATCATTTAGAGTAGGGCAGAAGAGTATCGCCGTTCTATTTTCTATATTATAAAGAGAGTTGTATAAATATCTCATATCCCCATTTAGAACAAAGAAATTTGTTTGTGTTATAACCTGAAGAGCAAGTTTTAATATTATTTCATTACATTCATAGACTACAACCTCTTTTTCTATCATCTTAAAGCGGAGTAGTCTTTTTAGAGAGTCATCTAAACTAATAGCTTTTATCCAAGCTATTTCACTATCACTAATCTGCATAGGCTTGTCAAAAACAACACCATAAGCACCATTTAAAATGGCCAAATCAACTTCTTTTTCATTGTAAGCAAAAAAGAGATCACCTCTTTTTACTTTTGAAGCTTCAAAAGTGATGTTCTCAAAATTATTTACACATGGTTCATTAACTAAAGATGCATGAGTAAGTGCTAGAAAATTTTCAAGTCTCATCCAATAGGTGTGCCTACTTTCTTAGGTTTTTCAGGTCTAATTAGACATAAACCATCTTCATCCTTGGCAGCAAGAAGCATTCCTTCTGACATCATTCCCATAAGTTTTGCAGGTTTCAGGTTTGCTACAACACAGACTTGAGTATTTAAAAGAGATTCAGCGCAATAAAACTCTTTAATTCCAGCAACGACTTGTCTATTTATTCCTTCACCCAAATCAACCTGAAGCTTTAAAAGTTTTTTACTTTTTGGAACTTCCTCAGCTTCAACAACTATACCGACTTTCAAAGATGTCTCAAAAAACTGACCTATCTCTATCAGGTTGTCTTCCTCTTTTTTGTCATCTTTTACTTCAGGAGCAGTATTTTTTGGAGCATTTGGTTGAGCGGCCGGTGCTTCAGTCATTAAAGGCTCCTCTACACGTGGAAAGAGAGGAGGAACACTTTTAATATTAAATAATTTCAATAGTTTTTTCTCTAAAACAAGCTCTTTATAGCTTGAGTTATCTATAGTGAAATTTAGAGCGTCAGCAATAATATTTGTAGTTTTAGGCATAACTGGAGAAAGCATTATAGAAGCTTTAGCCAAAATATTTGCAACTAAAGCGACTGTCGCAAGTGCTTCATCTCTTTTATTCTCTTTCATCTTAACCCACGGAGCATACTCTTCTATAGCTTTGTTTCCTATAGCAAATAATTTCCAAAGCTCTTCTAGGTATCTGTGCGTCTGCATATTTTGCATAAAATCATCAAGGTTGCTTAATGCCTCATCCATAGCATCAAGTTCTTTTTTGTGATACTTAAGCACATCTACGCTATCTATCTCAAAATCAGAGTATTTTCCACTCATACCGATTATGCGATTTAAAAGATTGCCTAAATCATTACTAAGTTCTGAGTTTATTCTATCTATTAACGCTCTTTGAGAAAAATCACCATCTTGTCCAAAAGGAACTTCTCTAAGCATGAAATATCTTAAATTTTCAACTCCATAAGCATCAGCAACTTCTCTTGGCGAAACAACATTTCCTTTGCTCTTTGACATTTTTTCACCATCTCTTGTCCACCAGCCATGCGCACCAATATGCTCAGGAAGAGGTAAGTCAAGGCTCATTAAAAATGCTGGCCAGTAAATAGCATGAAAACGAAGAATATCTTTGCCTACAAACTGAGTAGAAGCAGGCCAATATTTCATATTTGCATCATCTTTACCATAGCCTAACGCTGTAATATAATTCATAAGGGCATCAAGCCAAACATACATAACATGTTTGTCATCATTTAGAGACTCCGGCATTTTAACACCCCATGTAAAAGACGTTCTTGTTACTGAAAGGTCACGAAGGCCACCTTTTACAAAGTTTATTACTTCATTTGCGCGAGAACGAGGCAAAATAAAATCAGGATTATCAGCATAGTGCTTCAATAAAGCATCTTCATATTTTGAAAGTTTAAAAAAGTAACTTTCCTCTTTTACAATACTAGTCGCTCTTCCACAATCAGGACAGAATTCACCATCAACCAACTGAGTTTCAGGGAAAAAAGTTTCACAACTCACACAGTAGTGACCCTCATAAAAATCTTTGTAAATATCACCTTTAGCATACATAACTTCAAAAGCTTTTTGCACACCTTTTTTATGGTCTGAGTCGGTAGTTCTAATAAATTTGTCATAACTTATTTCAAATTCATCCCATAAATTTTTAAAAGTAGCACTTATCTCATCTGCAAACTCTTGAGTAGGTTTGCCATATTTTTGTGCTGACTCTTCAATCTTTTGACCATGTTCATCAGTACCAGTTAAAAAGTATGTATCTTCACCTTTTAATTTCTCATATCTAGTCATTGTATCAGCTATAAATGTAGTATAAGCATGTCCTATGTGAGCTTCGCCGTTCACATAGTATATAGGTGTTGTAATATATTTACTCAATTTTTATTCCTCTTTTAAAATTCAAATCCGCCAGTATCGCCCTTGGACATACTGTTGTAAACTGACTTTACATAATCAGTTCTTAGCTCACAATTTAAATAGTGTTCACACTTACTGCAACTATTTAAGTTTTTTTCTTTGTGACAATTCTCAACTTTTACTATCATCTCGTCAAGATGAAATTCAAATCTATCTTTTTCTTTACTATCTATTTTTTGCATAAACTTCTTTTACTCTTGCTATTTCATATTTAGACCCAAAAAAACATGCCGAAGTTTCATGAATACCTTTATGTGAAAGTGTCATTAAGTCCACATGTCCGTTCGTAGCCTCTCCACCAGCAATTTTATAAATAAAAGCAAAAGGAAACACCTCAAAAAGTTTACGAAGTTTACCTTCTGGTTTATCAGCAGTACCTGGATAGCTGAAAAGTCCTCCACCTTTAAGTAAAAGTTGGTGTAAATCAGGAACCATTCCACCAGAATATCTTAAACGGTAACCCTCTGAAAAGAAGCTATCAACTAGTTCTTTATGATATGGTTCCCAATTTTGCTGAGTCCCACCAGGTGCATTTAGATTTCCTTTTTCTTTCAATCTAATCTCTTTAACAAACTCAAACTCACCATCTTGAAGTAGGTGAAGTTTAGTTTTATGATGAGCAAATACCATCTCTACACGAGGACCAAACACAACATAACAAGCGGCAACCATGTTTTTTGCACCAAAAGCATTTTCATAAATACCAAAAATTGAACCAACACTAAGGTTTACATCTATAAGTGATGAACCATCTAGAGGATCATAAGCAATATAATATTTACCAGCTTTATGCATTGGCATCTCATGCTCTTTTTCTTCACTCGCTATTGTGTGAATTGAAGCTACGTGAGAGAATTCTTCTTCAATAATCATGTCACACTTAATATCAAGCTGAAGCTGGGTCTCTCCAGAACTATTCTCTTGTTGTGAGTAACCTATGTCTTTAGTATCTATCGCTATCTTAATTCTTTTTGCTGTTCTTTGAATTGCCTCAAATATATCAGTCATCTGTTTTACACCTCTTTTGCATTTTTTAGTATCCAAGATATCACATTTTCACAATTGTTTATATCTAGGATCTCTATATTATCTGGTAAACTATAATTTTTAATATCTACACTATTATCTGTAGCAAGTGCATCCATATATGGAAAATAGTCACTATCTAAAGAACCTCTAAACACACTAATTCTAGGAAGAGGTAGATTTTTAAGCCCTTCAACTAACAGTATATCAAATTTATCAAATAGCCTAATCATTTCATCTAGCTCTTTTTGTCGTTGTGAGAAATAAGTTGTGCGATTAGGTGAAGTAACTATAACCTCTGCGCCTGCATCACTGAACTTATAACTATCTTTTCCTTCAACATCAAAACGGGCTTTATCTTTAGGATCATGCTTAATAATAGCAACCTCTTTCCCATATTCATGGATAAGTTTTCTAGCTACTTTTAATATAAGTGTAGTTTTACCACTATTGGATGGACCTGTAAACGCAACTGCTAATCTTTTGCTCAAGTTATATCTTTATTTAAATTTTAAGTGATTATACAAAATAGTCATTAAAAGCTTGTTTAATAAGATATAATTCTCGCATTATTTATAGGAACTTCAATGAAATCTTTTTTTTTATTTTTTATTTTTTTAATACTATTGGCAGGTTGTTCAAATAAAAATGCTTTTAAAGACTTTAAGATGAGTAAAGAACAGGAACTAAGTGTATCAAGCTTACAAAGTAGTAAGGTTGTTTCTGACAAAGGAGAGATTAGTGGTGTATTTTCTGCTATATACCTAAATGATGTTTATCCAGAGTTATATAACGATAATGATTACTTTTTTGTCTACATGTATGTAAAAAAATCTCCACAACATGAACCAAACTTAAAACTAAATTCTAAGCCACCTGTTAAATTGCAGGAGTTACCAAAAGATAATAAATTTTCTCATCTGGCCTTAACAAAAAGTGATTGGAATAGATATTATATTGCCACTTTTTCAAAAGACAATAATGATAGTATTAGCCTTGTTTTCGAAAGCGGTCAGTCATCTTCGGCTGTGTTAAAATATCAAAAAGGTGAGCAATAGATATCTCATCACCCATAACTTTTTTATACATTACATAGTTGGCTAAAACTCTTTTACCATATTCTCTGCTTTCACTATTAGACATCATTTCCATACTTAAAAAAGGTTCGTACTCACCTTTACTAAAATTGCCTTTTAGCAGATGCTTTTTAAAAAAACCCATGCCTCCATTATATGCATATGCCATAAATAAAGGGTGATATAATGATTTTTGCATCCATTTTATATGTGCTCTGGAATACCTAATATTATTTTTTGGAATAAACATCTCATCATAGTTTTTAATTGGTTCTTTAATACGCTTGCTAATATCGTCAGTTACAAAAGGCATTATTTGCATGAGTCCTAGTGCGTATGAGCGGGATAGGGCAGATGGAATCATATTACTCTCTTGCCTCATAAGTGCATAGACTAAAGCTTTAGAATCTAAACTTAAACCTTTAAGGTGTTTATCGTACGGCATCATATAGCCATGCATATTATGTTGATTTGCTTTTTGGATAATAAGGGCTTGAACAGGTAACATTTCTTTTTGTTTGTAGAGTTTTGCAAGGTTAAAAAGTTCATCTTTTTCTGTACTTTTTATCTCTTTTAATATTTTATTCCATTCAAATGGATCCAATAAACTTTTTTTTGAAACTTCACCGTTTGTCTCAAGTGAACTAAAGTAATTTTTAAAATCTACACTCATTTTTTCTCGTGCAAAAAGAGTATATATATTAATATCCATACTCAAAAGCAGCTTATTTAAGTAATCTTTATGTTTTGTAATTTTATATAGCCAGAAGTTATTTTTATCTACATCAATTTTATATTTGGCTTGTGAACGGGAGAGTTTAAAATACTTTATAGCATAATCTTTCTCTGAATGTCTTAGACTGTTTAGTGCTAAAAAAAAGTTACTTTTAGAGTTTAATTTTTGACCATCAATATAAAATAAAGATTGCTGAAGCTTGTCAAGTTTATCATCATGTATAACTGTTTTAATAAACTGTGAAATTCTCCAAGATGATGTAAGTGAATCTAAAAATTCTTTATTTAGTTGCATATTTAAATATTTTCTTCTATACCTGTATCCAGTGTTGTTAAATAGAGTCAATATTGTATCAGCGTCGTATGACTTGTAATTTTTTGCTAAGTGTTTTTCATTTAAAATATTTAAAATTTTTACTTTTGGCTTTGATTTTAATCTTTTTGTTAGAACATTTCTTTGATAGTTTGTGTATTTAAGAGCCTTGTATGGAGAGAAAGCAAGTTCCAAACACTCGCTATCTTTTATTTTAAAAAGGTTGGATTTCTTTTTACAAGAGATTTTTTTCTTAATCTCTTGATTTTTGGTTTTTTTAGAATAAGCGTATAATAGTTTATTATTTTTTTTATTATTTACCTGCTGGTATGCTTTGTCAGCTTCACTTGAATTAATATTTTGCTTTAAATATTGCCAAATCATAAAGTCTTTAGCACGGCTTGCCGGCTTAGAATCGATGTCATTAAGTGTTATCTCAGCACTACTACATGTAAAGATTAAAAGTAGTACTAAAAAAAACTTTATAATCATAATTTTATAAGAGTTTAGCAATTACGCTGAAAAGTAAATTTAGAAGAATTATTCCAACCTGCAAGCCTACAATAATAACAAGTGGTGCCAAGTCCAAGCCATTAAAGTTTGTTCGAATAAATCTTCTTACAAAATTATATGCTGGTTTAGTTATTCTGCTTAAAAATTGAACTATTGGATTATATGGGTCAGGATTTACAAAACTAAGTAATGCTGCAATTATTACAACCCATATATAAACTTCTATTAAACCAGTAAAAAGTCCGCCCAGTTTTAAAAATGCAATTCCTAAATCACTCATTTAACGATCTCCCCTATATAGTTTTTAATATACTTATATATCTCAGCAACATCTGGACCATGTCCGGCACCTGTTAAAATAAAACGAAGAGGTTTAAAAAAATCTTTTCCTTTGAGACCTGACTCTTTCATAATATAGTTCTTAAAATCACCGTATTCTTCAAAGTAGGGTGAATTTTTAATAGTCTCTATCATTATTTTAGCTGAGTCTGCAAACTCGTCTGGAATTATTTTGTCAGCAAAAATAGGCTCTATTTTAGATCTCAATTCTTTAGTTGTTCCTGCTTCTTCTAAGTAAACTCTTGCAAGTTCACCTATTTCATTATCAGCAAAACCCATATATCTTGACAGCTCTTTAGCGTCAAGATTTTTAAGATGCTCTCTATTTATATGTTTTAGCATGTCAATATCAAAGCGAGCAGGGGATTTAGATATTTTTTCCAAATCAAACCAATCAATTGCTTCGCTTATATTAAAAATTTCTTTAGGTGGTTTATTTCCTATTAATATTAAGTAGTTTGCAATAGCATCTGGTAGATACCCCTCTTCAAGAAGCCATTTAACACTTGACGCATCATCTCTTTTACTCATTTTTTTACCACTATCATTTAAAATAATAGGCAAGTGAGCATACTCGATCTCTTTCTCATAAGCAAGTGAATTTCTAATTAAAGCTTGTTTTGGTGTATTGCTCATATGGTCTTCACCGCGAATAACAAGAGATATATCACTTAACATATCATCAACGGCACAAGCAAAGTTATAAGTAGGTGTTTTGTCTTGCCTCATTATAATAAAGCTGTCAACATCTTTTGGCTCAAAACTAACATCACCCTTTATATAATCCTTAATAACTATTGTTTCATCTGGTTTTTTAATTCTAATAGTGAATGGATTCATATTATCTATTACAAGTTCGTCAGGTAAGTTTCTACATGCATCATCATATCTGTATGCTTTTTTTTCCTCTTTAGCTTCATCACGCTTTTTATCAAGCCAATCTGAAGAACAAAAACAGCTAAACGCTTTTTTATTATGAATCAACTGAAGAGCCATTGCAGTATGGAAACGTACATTTTCACTCTGATAAATCACTTGAGAATACTCTATACCGAACAGAGATAACAAATCAAGTATCTCTTTATCTTTGCCATCTATATTGCGCTCTTTATCTGTGTCTTCAATTCTAACAATTAGCTCTTCATTTCTTTGTTTTGACACAATGTAGTTAAATAAAGCAACTCTAAGGTTACCTATGTGCATATCACCAGTCGGACTAGGCGCAAATCTTAACATTAAAAATCCTAAAAATTATTTTTGTGATTTTATCTTATTTTACCTAATAGTTACATTTGTAAAAGTTTTGCTTTTGATTGTTATGAAAAAAGAAGTGGTGCCCCAGAGGAGAGGGTCACTACTCAAAACAGCCTCCTTATAACAGGGCTCTTATTTGACATAGATAACCTCATTCCACTACCGTTTATTCCTGGTTTTGCTTGTTTGAACTCTCGTCATATTTTTATGGTGATGTTCTAAAGAGAAGAACTTTTCAACTGCTTCTTAGCAGCAACAAACTAACTCTATTTTTTAAATAAACATCTTTTTACAAAGCTAATCTTTACATAAAAGGAACCTTGCTTGCCTGGTTTAACAACCTTTAAAATAGGTCTTTAAGGGAATTTACAATAAGATTATGCACTAAAAATCCTAAAGGAAAAAACAAATTTATGGATACAGCTATTAATATAAAATTTAAAGTAACACCATCACAAAAAGAAACGATTGATTTAAGGATGTCAGAAAATGGATTTGATGAAATCTATGCATATTTAAAAGTAGTAGCACTAAAAACACAAACATTTAGTGTTACATCTGCAGGTTCATCAACAGAAGAAGCATCTGTTGAACTTGGATTTAAAGTGACAGAATCACAAAAAACTAAAATAGAAGAAAACATGAAAGAGAGTGGTTGCGTAGATCTTACTACTTATCTAGTATATGTTGCATTGCATGCAGTTGTAACAGCAGTGGTAGAAGTACGATCAACTGGAAGTTTAGATGAAATGCTAAAGCGTATTACTGATAGTCGTAACCCATCGAAGAGAAAAAGGTTGTTTTAACTTCGATTTCATCAGTATATATAATTTTTTTCCTATTTTTATTATAGCTTCATACTCTACTTTCATCTTTCTGAAATATTTTCTTACTGCTACATTTGATACTACACAATTAAGATAGAAAAGCTAGAATTCACCATATAGAATATATATATAAAATAATTCAAAACTATTAAGAGCAAAAATATGACAAATACAGAAGCGTTAGTCAAAGCAGAAATTGAAAAATACGAGAAAGCCCATGAAAATGAGTTGGACAGTTTATCATTGAATGAGACTAAAAACAATATACAATTTTCTAAAAAATTCAAAGTAGAACTCTCTAAAGATCTATTTGGACAAGAACAAGCAGTCAATATTGTAGCCAACAGTATGAAAAACAATGTCAAAGACGAAAAAGGACCTAAGAGTACCTATCTTTTTTTAGGCTCTCCTGCTACTGGTAAGACCTTTCTTGCTGAGCTTATGGCTAAACATTTGCCCAAGTACAAAATCATGAAGTTTGATATGACACAGTACCATCAGCAAAACGGTGGAGAGCTGTATGGGTATCCTACTGGTTGGAAAGGGTTTGGTGTTGGTCAATTGACAGGCTTTGTCCATAGAAATCCAAAAGCTGTCATTGTTCTGGATG
This sequence comes from Candidatus Sulfurimonas marisnigri, assembly GCF_015265475.1. Classification (NCBI taxonomy): domain Bacteria; kingdom Pseudomonadati; phylum Campylobacterota; class Epsilonproteobacteria; order Campylobacterales; family Sulfurimonadaceae; genus Sulfurimonas; species Candidatus Sulfurimonas marisnigri. The sequence continues at coordinate 1,309,118 of NZ_CP054493.1, forward strand.
CATTTGAGAAGTGTGACAATATCATTCAAAACAACCTTCTTTCCATCTTTGAAGGTGGCAGAATGCGTGATGCATGTGGTTGGGATAAGGTTACAGATGAGCCTTGTAATGAAGACCCAGACATCACATACAGTGATGAGAATGCTACCTACTGGGTAGATTTTACCGAGGTTATTTTTATCATCACTACAAGTTTAGGTAAAGAGCTATATCTTGACTACAGGTTTAAAGATCTAGTAAAAAAAGACTATATCCAAGCCGAATCGATGATTCTCGAAGCTATAAAACGGGAAAAGAAGAGAGATAGTAGAAGTGGTGGTCTTCAAGAAGCCATAGTACCGGAACTGGTCTCTCGATTTTCCAAAGCAAACATTGTCTTATTTAATAAGCTTGACTACGATGCTTTAGAAAAGATATCCAAGAAAGTATTCCTAACTTATATAGATGAGTTTAACAAACAGTATGAGATTGAATTTGACGTAGCTAATAATTTTGATAACTTTTTGAAAATTCAGATACTAAACTTTGCTCCAGAACTAGATGCAAGGCGTCTTAAGGATAAGGTAAGTACGATCTTCTTTAACAGAATTACCTCATACATTCAGGACTCAGAAAAGCCTATTAATAGTTTCAAGCAGATAAAAGTATCTATTTCCAAAGATACTATGAGATTTTTAAATGATAGAGTGAACCCACTTATAGAAGATGAGACGCTTGTTAGAGAACTTTTTAGAAAGAATATCACACTTGAACTCAATGACAAAATCACAGAGAAAAATGGCGTTATAACGTATAAAGTAAGCAGTTGTAAATTCTTGCAAGTTATCAGGATTAAAGATTTCAGTGAAGATGGACTTGTCTTTGATATACCAAAAGTCTCTTTTGATGATATCGCAGGTCACCATAAGGCAAAGCAAAGACTTAGAGAGGTCATTAACTTTTTTAAAGAGCCAAAGCAGTTAGAAAGCTTTAACATCGAACCACCTAAAGGCATGCTTTTGTATGGACCTCCTGGTACTGGAAAGACGATGCTGGCAAAAGCCTTTGCTAAAGAAGCTGAGTTGCCTTTTATCTCAGTAACAGGACTTGAATTACTCCAGCCTGAAAAGACTCAGCAGATATTTTCTAAAGCTAAGGAGTACGCACCGGCTATTATCTTTATTGATGAAATCGATACCATTGGAAAGCGTGAGGGAGAAAATAGTAATACCGTACCTATTAATAAATTGTTATCGGAGATGGATGGGTTTTCGGGAAAAAAAGGTGAACATATCTTTGTCATTGCTGCAACTAACTATAAAGAAAATATAGACAGTGCTATCATCAGACCGGGAAGGGTAGAAATCCATATAGAGATTAATAACCTTGATAAAGATGCAAGAGAATATTTCTTAAACCAAATCATTGAGAAAAAACCCGCAAGTGGTGCATTTGATATGAATAAGCTGCTAATGTATACCGCTGGATTTACAGGTTCACAACTCGAACTTTTAGGTAAAGAAGCTTCGTTTTATTGTTTACGTCACGGTTTACCTGCAATTACACAAGATATTTTAATTGAGCAGATTAATATGATTAAATACGGTGAGAGACAGTCCTATTTATCTCTTGAAGAGATGTTTGAAGAGACAGCGATCTATGAAGCGGGACGTACTGTAATCTCTAAAGTTTTAATGCCTCATATTCATATTGAACATGTTAGTTTAACTCCAAAAGACAATAATGAACATTTTGTTTCACTCAATTATAATGATGTTCAAGAGAATATGACAGTCAAAGATTTTAAAGACAAAATATGCGTATCTTTAGCAGGAAGAACAGCCCAAATAAAAAAGTTTGGTGACATTGATGGTATGGATACAGGTGCTTCCAATGACTTGCAACAAGCCACACGTGATGCGTATACGGCAATTGCACATTATGGAATGGATAAGGGAGTTGGATACATAAATATCAATGGTGTAATGGATGCAAAAGAAAACTCTATAAGTAGTAAAGATACAAAACACTATCATGAAAAAATTGAAACTGCACTTGAACGCTGGATGCTTGAAGGTGAAAAACATGTTACAGGTTTAGTCAATGAATATTGGAGTACTATAGAGAGCTTATCAAAATTACTTCTTGAGAAAGAAATTATTTACGAAGATGAATTGGATGAAATTCTAGCTAGATAATGCTAAACAGGGTTGCTGATAGTAGAACAATATCTTATTCATTTCTATTCAAGTAAACAAATAAACAAAGGAACAAAGATTATGATGACACAAGAACAACTACCTATGGTCGCAATACCAAGTATGAATAATACTCATCTAGAAGAGATGTTAATTATAAATAAACTCGAAACTGCTGCAAGGGATAATGACACAGGTACAGTGTCTAAAATATTAGAAGAGTTGCTGAAACATACAGTCATGCATTTTGTCGATGAAGAAGATATGATGGAAAAAGGACTGTTTCCTGATTTCAATACGCATAAAAGTGAGCATGACAGACACTTGCACGAACTCAAATCTTTATTAAAATATTTTGAAAAAAATAAAGACACAAAAGCCATACTTGTTTATATTGAAGGTGCTTTAACACCATGGCTAATTCACCATATGGAAACTATGGATACTGTAATGGCTACGTATATACAAGCAGAATCTTCTACTAAGGGAAGTACAACATGAAACTGTTAAAGTACTAAGGATAAAGAGGCTTGTTTCCTAATAAAATAGCCCATCCCTCTTTATTTTTTTCGTCGTCATGACGAGCAGGAAAGTCCAAGGTTTTTGTACTCTTCGGGTGTATCTCCTGCGAAATGCTCAAATTCTGGTAGTTCATCATACGGATGTGCTGCAATATATAACAGCGTTTCCACCATTGAATAGTCACCACCCTCAGCCTGTGTTATAGCTTTTTGAAGCATATAGTTTTTCAAAATGTACTTTGGATTACTATTTAGCATCTCTTTTTGACGTTGGGATTGAGTACGTGTTTCCTGTGATAGACGATCATCATATAGCTTAAGCCATTTGTCCAGTATCACAGGCTCCATAACAATATCATACAGTGGTGTTTTATCACCGTTATAGCGACTAAGTGTTCGGAAGAAAAGAGTGTGATCAACGAAGACGTTATGCAGTGTTTCCACAAGTTCTTCAATCAGTAAGGCGTCATCATCTAGCTTCATAGAGAGTCCAAGTTTGTCACGCATGATATCAACATATGCATTTGGATAAATAAAGGCACCGAAGTCATCGAGTTTTTGCTGCATCCTCTCTTTTGAAATGATTGGAGAAAGTGCTTTTGAAAGCATAGTAAGATTCCAGTAGGAAATATTAGGCTGTTCTCCGTAACTATAGCGTCCGGCACGGTCAGTATGATTGCAAATATAACCATACCTGAAATCATCAAGCATAGCAAAAGGGCCATAGTCAATAGTAAGACCTTCTATTGACATATTATCGGTGTTCATGACGCCGTGATTAAACCCTATCGCTTGCCATTGTGCAATCAATTTTGCAGTACGCTCAACAACTTCGCAAAACATTTTGAAAAAGCGGTCGTCATCATCTTTGAAGTGTGGGTACGATTCAACAATGACGTACTCAGTAAGCATCTCAAGCTTACTATACTCACGCCTATAGTAAAAGTACTCAAAGGTACCAAAACGCACCCAGCTAGTCGACATACGCATGACGATAGCCGCTTGCTCTATGCTATTACGAATGACTTTAGTCTTTGATCCGATGATACCAAGAGCTCTGGTCGAAGGAATGCCCAGATGGTGCATCCCTTCGCTCATCAGATACTCACGTATAGATGAGCGTACAACTGCCCTTCCGTCTGCCATACGAGAATAGAGTGTTTCACCGCTACCTTTGAGCTGTAAGTTCCAGCCATTAACGCTTCCCAAGTTGATAGTTCTTCCATCTCCTAGCCATGGGTTATAATTACCAAACTGATGTCCAGCATAGCACATGGCAAAAGGACGTGAACCTTTAGGTATAAAAGTACCATTGAGAAGTGCAACAAAATCAGGATCATTACAACTATTGCTATCAAGATCGATCAGTTTTGCAGCCTCAGGATTAAAGCTGATTAGATAAGGTTCATCAAGCGGCGTAGGGTCGGTTAAATCATAAAATTCGCTATCCAATGAAAGGTAGGTAGTTTGAAGTATCATATTATCAAGTATCATGATGAAATTTTACATTTGTTGTTCTAAATAGCAGATAGCATATGCAGAGTAATTTGTCATCCTTTGTAAGTACTAAGAAAAAGAGATTCACTCAACTTGCTGATACTTTTTCTTTAGTCACTCAATAGAAAAGGGCTTAGATTTACACTTCAATTCATAGGCCTCATTCACACCTGCAATAAACGAACCTGTAAACATTTCTGCCAAGTCTTCATCTTCATGTTCATCATCATAATGATATTGAGCAAACCCAAAGAAATCATCAGGTGTAATTTCACATTCACACATTTTGTTTATGGCGTCCATATAATGATCATTAAAGAATAGCGTTGCTATTTCTTCTCCTTGATAAACGTGCTCACTATGATCATCAATCTCTTTATAACACTTTTGCTGATATAGTAACGCTTCAAGTTCGTCAATTTTATCAGCTTCTGCCACTGATGCAGATCCATTTTTTAGAATGCTCATAACTATCTTATGCATTTCTGCTATTATTCTTGCTTGTTCACTCATTTTATCTCCTTTTTGATATCTTAGAAAAACTTTATAAACTCCAAAATATTTTGATACTATTAAAACCTAAACTTAGGGTGTTGACTACCTATCTATTGAGTATAATACTGAATAATTGTTGAGTATAAGCATAAAGTAGAAGTAGCCTCTTCCCCTTTGTTTTTATCTATAGAAAACCTACTCAAAAAGTGAGTCGAGATTTGAAATCTCACTATCTTCTAAAGTAATATCAAAACTCTGCAGATCACTTTGCATATGCTCCAGGTCCGTAGTTCCTGTCAAAGGTGTGATGCCAATCTGATGAAGGTAGGCAAAAAACAATTGTATAACATTCTTATTGTACTTTTTACTAAGCCCAAGGAGTTCTTTGCTTTGAAGTATGTGAGGGTTTGCAGTGAGTGTCCAAAAACTTTGGTAGATTATATTATTTATTTTACAAAAGCTACGTATCTCTTTGTCATAGCCGCTATCTTGATAAAACCTGTTCTGAACTACAGAAGGTTTTATATTTGCCATGTCGTAAAGACGTTGCAGAGTCTGAAGGTTATAGATATTTGAGATACCTAGCTGTTTGGCTTCGCCTCTTTGAGCTATCTCCTCCATAGCTTTCCATACCGCTTCAAAGTCTTCGAAGGGAGAGAGAGGCGAATGTAGAATAAGTGAGTCGATATAGTTGGTATTTAAGTTTGTTTTTGAAATATCAAAAGATTGTGCAACTTGAGTGCTTAGTTTGGCTTTTTTATCATAAGGAATGTTCAGAGGATCCTGCCCTGAAAGGGGAGTAAACTTAGTCTGTAAAAAAAGATCTTCACGTCTAAAACCATCTTTTGCCAAAGCTTCTATGGCTTCTCCTACTCCTTCTTCATGGTAATGTTTGGGCTGACAGGCCGTATCAATACCTATAAACCCTGTTTTGACTGCTTGAATTACAAGTTCTTTAGTATGCTCTTTTTTCCATGCGGTACCATAGATTAGGGGAGGTGTATCTATATGCATTTTTCACCTTTTTGTTATATAAAACTATAAACTTTCAAATTTGCTTTGGATATTATTACTAATTTGAGTTAGCAAGGTGCAAAGCAGTTTCAGTATCCCATTTTGAAATATGTAAAATCAACCACTTCTTAAAATCTTTCTCTAAAAAACCCTGTAGCTCTGTTGGACCTTTAAGTATTTCCCATCGTTTATGGAATTTTTTTAATTTTTCTCTCATAGTATCATGGTCACTTTTATGCACTTGAAAATGACTATAGTTATTTTGCTCCATCATATCTTCTTCCGTTTTAAAGTGATCTTCGATATCAAACATAACTACTTTGAAAAGTTCATCTATTTTATCTATATCTTTGGCTACAACAGCATCATAAAAATCATTTATAACTTGTATCTCTTCTTCATGTAACATATTAATTACTTCATTCGCTACTTGTTGTATATCTTGTTCTTGTATTAGCATTTTATCTCCATAAAATAAGGTTTGAAAAAATATTATAGCTATAAAAAATTTATACTTACTGACAAATATTAAGAAATTTAAATATATATATAAAGTTTAAAGAGTAATGTTAGTCCAAAACATTGATAAGAAAGTTTACTGTATTCAACTAGGTAAATGTAATTTTAATAGCAGGTACTTAAAATGTAAGTACCAAAAAACATAACTTAGATATTTAAGTCACGCATAAATTGTTCAGAAAAGAGTAAACCTTTTTCCTTAAAACGATCAGAAATATCAGAGACATACACTTCATCAGCTGATGCTGAAAAAAGCTCTATCCACTTCATAAAACTTTCTTTTTTTATATGAGGAACTCTAATATGCGCACCAGAAAGGTCTCCTTTATAAGTCTTTTCACCCAAAAGTTTAGCCAGCCAAAAATCAGCTAAAAGTTCTATATGTTCTTTCCAATCCTCGCTTGCTATATCATCCCCAAGTTCATGGATAAAAAAAGGACCTAATTCTTTATCACATATAGCTCTTTCGTAAAACAAAGTCATTAAGTTTTTTATATTTTTTCTTGTAATACTATTTTGAAGTTCCAGCATGCATCCTTTTTGTACAAATCACCTATAGACACACGTGGAATAAAGGCAAAAATAATTTTTTAGAAATGAAATTATATCAAGATTTAATGCTCCAATTCAAGTTTAAGTTGCAGCACTCTTAAAATTAAATAGTGGTATATTTTGCTCTAGCTTCAATGGGAGTAGGGTAAATATAGTACACGAAGCATTGTCAATAGTGTCCATGGCTATTTGTAACGGTAATATATTCTTGGAGGTGCCTATGATAGGCTATTTGTAAGTGGTGACCCCGAGGAGAATTGAACTCCTGTAACATGGATGAAAACCATGGATCCTAACCGCTAGACGACGGGGCCACTTAGTAATATCGATTACTGAGCCGAAATTATATAGATTTATATCTTAATAAATTATAAAATTGATCAAACTCAGCAAAGTTTATGATAGGTTTAGTCGTAAAAACTACGAAGAGCTCTAATTATAACAGCATTTTTAGAAATACTTTCAGCTTTTGCATTTTCATTAACTATTTCATAAAGGTCTAAAGGAAGAGAAATAGAAAATGTTTTAGTCTCTATTTTTTTCTTTTTATTAATCATAGACATAACACTCGTAAGTAATTCAATAATTTTTTTAGTATCTATTGGTTTTTGAATAAAACTATTTACTCCAACTTCAATAGACTCAGATATTTTTTCAATATCATTACTTGCAGAAATTACAATAATTATTTGAGTAGGGTTGATTTCACGAATCTTACGAGAAAGTTCAATTCCGTCCATTCCTGACATAATGATATCAACAAAAACAACATCTGGAGCTGACTTCATATAAGCATTAAGTGCATCTTCACTATTGAAGTATGACCCTACAGTTGAAAAAAAGTTTTTGAAAGTTGAACTTAAAAGTTCATTTACTACTTTTTCGTCTTCAACAACCATAGCTGTTAATTTTTTTGTTTCTTGTGTCAATTGAACCAAATCTACATTTGACATAATAAATCCTTGTTTTAAAATATTAAAGAATTATAGCAGATAATTGGGTAACAAATGAAACAAAATAGTACAAATAAGACTTATCATTAACTAAATGACACCAAAGAAGGGATTAACTTAAAGTAATATATCAATTTTCGTGTTTTTTAAATTTTTCTAACCACTCAAGGTCAGGTTCCTTTGAGCACTCTTTTTGATTTAATAAAGAGTCTATAATATTTACAAGGGTCTTTTCATCCATAAACTCTAATAATTTAGGATTAATAGATGTCTTTTTTACATTATCATATGTATTTAATAGATTTTGTATATCATTTATTAATAGTTCTTTTTTATTCATTTATTACTCCAGGCTTTATTGAAATCCATGTTATCTATATGCACAGCTCTTGCTAGTTCTATTAAACCAACTTTTTTCATAATCAGTTTAGTTTTTTTAGGCCAACCATCCCTGTAGTTAAATGAGTGAGGATGTCCTCCTATCATATCTATAAAATGTTCATTTGTACCAATCTCAAACAGTATACCTACCCCATACAATGAAACCTGACGATTTAACCAAAGTTTTGCATCTCTAAAAACTTTAACTTTAGACTTACTCACTATCCATCTAGTTGCAAAATCATTTATACAAGCTCGATTTGCAATACGTTTTAAGTTTTTATCATATTTCAGTAGCTCTAAGTTCTTTACAGTACCGGCATGAGGAACTGGTCTATAATCTCTTTTTAAATTTTTAGGTCTTGTTTGCCAAAATAAATCACCTGTTTGATGCTTTTTAATAATTTTTTTATCAAATATAACCACTTTATTAGATTTGGAGTAGGGGAGATAAAGTCTTGGAAGTTCTTTGTCTCCTTTAAATGCGCCAAGACTAAGGATATTTCCAGTAATTTGGGCTACATAACCTCTTCCATATCCAGATTCTAATCCTGCAATTGCCATTATTGCCGCCGGAGGAATATTGTTTTTAACTCCAATTTCAATAACATCTACGCAAATATCATAATAGAAGTTTTTTACATGTGGATACTTCCTAAATGAATATTGGCTTGACAAAAGGCTCGTAAAACCTATAGATATGGCTATAAGTATAATTGGAAGTTTATTTAATAACATAATGAACTGTATTTCCTATTGGTTAACATAATGTATATTCTATTGAATATAACTTTAATTGCATTCTACTTAATAAGTGGAGAATTTGATATTGCTCTTTTAACTTCCGATGCATCTATATCATCACCTTGAAGCATAAGTTCAATATTACCATCCTCACCACTAACTTGCATATTTTTAATTTTTTCTTTGGTCTCTTGGATCATACATTCACACTTACCACTTTGACATCTTTCAACCATCTCAACTACATTTTTCTTTTCTACTGCGCCACTAAATGTTATTTTAACACCATCTTTTTGTACTTCAACGTTTGCTTTTTTCATATCATCTCCCTTGTAATTGTTAATATTAAATAGTATATATCTATAAGTTAGGCACAGCTGTAAGCCGAGTTTTGTTTAAATAGCATTAATCTACATCACAATTTACATAGTGCGTCTAGCGAAACAGTAGCATTATAAGACGCTGACCACCTGTTTCTTGCTGCCATGTTGGGTTTACAAGCTCTCTATATTACTATAAAGACTGGTGGGCTCTTACCCCGCCCTTTCACCTTTACCACCTAAGTGGAAGTTTACTTTCTGTTGCACTTTCCCTCGCATTACTACGGCCATTAGTTAAATGGAACACTGTCTTATAGCAGCTCGGACTTTCCTCTTGTATCGCTACAAGTTGCTATCTGCTGTACCTACGGAATGTTACTAAAACTTTCCTTTAAATCTGTTTTTTTACCAAAAAACAACTGTTCATATATGATATTCGACAAATGAACAACTGTTCATTTGTCGAAAGCTTAGATTAACAACTGTTCATATATAATACTTTTTAAATTAACAACTGTTCATATACTGAAAAAAGGTTTATAATGCCCAATAATACGACTATTGCAAAGAAAATAAATACAAAACAAAAGATACTAAAGGTGTCATCTACCCTATTCTCTGAGCATGGATACAAGGGAACAAGTGTGCGAAAAATAGCCTCTGAAGTAGGTATTAGAGAGAGTGCTTTATATAATCACTTTAAAAATAAAGAGGATATATTTTTAAGTGTTGCTAAAGAGATTTTTACTTCTCCCTTCTCCGATAACAATGAAGATATTAGAGAGTCTGCCATGAAAGGAAAAGCTTTTTTACAGAAGTTTGCTATGCAGTATAAGCTACTTACATTTGATAAAAATAACGAGAGTATGTTTAGGCTGCTTATGATTGAGTTGTTTGCCAATAAAGAGCTTAGAGAGCAGTTTATGGATGAGTTCCACACTCAGAACATAAAAACACTCTCAGAGGCATTCTTTATAATGATGCAAAACAACATTATACGATCTGCTGATCCAATGATGGTAGCTTATGAATTTCTATCCACCCTGTTCTACATTAGACTACAAATAACACTTATGAGGTTTGATAATAGCTCTACTAATAGCATGTCAACACAGTTCGAGAAGCATGTAGAGTTTTTTTGGGAGAGCATTGGAGTATAATACTAATTAATATTATATAGATATTAATTAGTATCAATATAAGAGTTTAAAAAAAAGACAACCCATTACAGGTTGTCTTCTAAATAAAACTAATTAAGCCATAGCTTCTTTAGCATATTTTTCACCAAGCTCGTAAGCTTTTTTATTTACTTCATGAACTTTAGCTGGAACTTTTGAAAGCATTGTAGCTATTAAAACATCTTTGTCAATAGCATTCATCATAGTATTAGCAATTGCCAAAGCAACAACAGATTGAGTAATTACATTACCAACCTCTTCTTTAGCTATAGTAATAATTGGAATTTCATGGATTTTCCATGTTTTTCTATCTTCATCAGTTGGATGAACAAGGTTTGGATCAACAACGATTGTTCCACCTGGTTTAACACCATCTTTAAAAGAATTATAACTAACATTTGCAACTGAAAGCATAAAACCTATTTCACCATCATTTGCATATGGATAATAAATCTCTTCATCATCTAGTTGAATATCAACAACAGTCGGTCCGCCACGAACTTGTGATGTGTATGTTGCTGTCTTAAGACCCTCTCCACCAGTTTTAATCTTTGCTGCTGCAAAAATTTCTCCAGCAAGAAGAACACCTTGTCCGCCAACACCTGTAAATCTCATTAATGTTTTACTCATAGTGTCTCCTTATATTTTTTTAGCAAAGTCATCTTGAGTTATTGCTTTTCTCTGACCTTGGTGAACTTTTTGAATCTCTGCATACATGTCACAATACTCATCAGCTTCTGTATCTTGCTTTAAGATACCAGTTGGTAGGATATTAAGTTGCTCTTCTGGTGTCATAAGATCATATTTCTTCTTAGGAGCAGTAATACTGTCAATCCACTCTAGATTTTCCATAGCTGAAAGCATTTTATTTTTTCTACCAAGATTAATATGGCAGTTAGAAAGTACTTCCATCATTGAGAAACCTTTGTGTTCCATCGCTTTAATAAGTGCTTTTTCTAGCTTTTTAGGGTCAAGCATACTCTCACGAGCGACAAATGAAGCTCCTGAAGCTATTGCTAAATCACATGTATTGAATGTTGGATCAATATTACCAACTTTTTGAGTTACTGTCCACATACCTTTTGGTGTAGTTGGAGAAGTTTGTGAATTAGTTAAACCATAAATGAAGTTATTGATAACAATCATAGTTATATCTATATTTCTTCTACAACCATGGATGGTATGATTACCACCAATAGCAAGTGCATCACCATCACCAGCAACACAGATAACCATTTTGTCTGGTCTTGCTAGTTTAATACCTGTTGCATAAGCTACTGTTCTACCGTGAGTTGTGTGAACAGTATTAAAATCAACATAGGATGAAAACCTTCCTGAACAACCTATTCCAGAAACAACACATACATCATTTTGGTCTATACCCATCTTTTCTATTGCTCTTACAAATGCTTTAAGAATAACCCCATCACCACAACCCCAACACCACAGTGTAGGCATCTTTTCAAGTCTTAAATATTTATCATAATTAAATGCCATATTATAATTCCTTTACTTTATTTACAATCTCATAAGGAGATATTGGTCTACCATTAACCTTAAATAAGCCTTCAATATCTAGTCTTGAAGATGCTCTTTGGATTTCACTATGATACTGACCAATATTCAGCTCTACAACTAGAACTTTTTCAATTTTATCAGTATGCTCTTTGATTTTTTCTGCTGGAGATGGCCAAATTGTAATTGGTCTAAATAAACCAGCCTTAATCCCTTCTTTTCTCAAGTGTCTAATAGACTCTTTAGCAGCTAATGATACTGAACCGTATGCAATAATCATAATCTCTGCATCATCCATCATAAACTCTTCATAAGACTCAAGCTCATCTTCATGAAATGCCACTTTGTCTTCTAGTCTTTGGATTAATTTTCTGCAAGTCTCAATCTCTTCAGTTGGGAAACCATTTTTATCATGGTGTAGACCTGTAAAGTGATATCTATAACCTTCAAACATAGGGTTAAGAACTGCTGGCTCATCATGCTCACATTGATATGGAAAATAATCTTCCGGCTTGCCATCAAATCTTTTTCTTGGAATAATTCCAGCTTCAACATCTTCGGCAGTTGGAATATCTGCTTTACCGTGCATATGACCGATAGTCTCGTCTAGCAACACAATAACTGGTTGCATGAATCTGTCAGCTAAATTAAATGCTCTTACAGTTTCAGTGTAGCACTCAGCTAAAGAACCAGCACACAAAGTGATTGATTTATAATCACCGTGTGATGGGTTTTTAGATTGAAGGATATCACCTTGAGAAACACGAGTTGGAAGACCAGTTGACGGGCCACCGCGCATAACATTAACACAAACCAAAGGCACTTCTGCCATTTGAGCAAGGCCTAAATTTTCAGCCTTTAAAGACATTCCTGGACCTGATGTAGCGGTTAGTGCTCTATCACCAGCCATTGCAGCACCGATAACAGCACAAATACCAGCTATCTCATCTTCCATTTGTATTGCAACACCACCTTTTTTAGGTAAAAGGTCTGATATAACATGCATAACTTCACTTGATGGTGTTAGTGGATAACCACCAAAAAACTTACAACCAGCATCAACTGCTGCAATTGCTGCTAGTTCATTTCCAGTTGATATTACTTCTCTAGTTGGCATTATTTAGCTCCTTGATTTAGTGACATAAAATTATTCGCAACTATTGCTGCTTGACGTTCTTTTGCTTCATCAGTAAGTTTTGCAAAACTAAAGCCTGCAGCTTTATACTCTTTTGAGTCTGCTACATAAATAGCAAAGTCAGGACATGTAAGCTCACACTCATTACAACCAATACAAGATTCAGGATGATCAATTGAAATCATCGCGCCAAGAGTTGATGTTGATTCATACTTCATACCAAGAACACCTGAAGGACATACTGAAACACATATGTCACACGCTTTACAGTTATCTGTATTTACCCAAACCGGTTGATCGCCTGGGTTTACCATTGGACTAGCTGCCATATTTTCTCCTATATTAAATAAAAATTAAGATTGTATCTTACTTTGTAAGTAAAAATAATATCTAAGTTATTATAAGTTTAATCTAAATTGTGCCAATAACGCTTCAAAATGTAACATCTGTTACATTTTGAGACTCGTAGAAGTCTAAAACTAGAGAGTATTTAAAATTATGTGTGAGCTACAATATGTAACACAAAGCTACACTTCTAAATATTTATCCAGTCTACCTTCAAAGAATATAGCCAGTTAATAAATAGTTAACAATCAGTTTACAACAGGCAAAGTCCATTTTTAGAGGTATTTTTCATCAAATAAATATAGTAATTTTAACAGTTAATTTTCATTTGGAAAAGATTATTTCACTTTTGTAGGTTTTATTAACTATCAATATGCAGATTCTATAATATTAGTTCTATAAATAATTTTTCTAATTTCTGATGAATATTTTAAAAAATAATGAGTGGATACTTTTTACCCCAATTTTGTCAAGCTTTAAAAGCTCTTTTTCTGAAACTTCCTTTGTTTGTCTCTGAAAACAAGCTTCAAATCTTTTGCAAACTATTTTTGCTATTTGGAGACTATATATCTAATATAGTTTCTAATCTCATTAACGAAACAGAGCTGAACTTAAGTTTATGGGAAAATAGCGTTTATTCGCTTCAGGAAATCCTTTCAGTCCATCAACTGAAGCTATTATCTTCAACATCTTTGGCTTGTAAATCAGTGAGAACTAATAGGCAAAGGTTAGTAGCATGATTCTTTACTTATTATTTTATCTGGAAAAGCACTAGTTGTAGCTTTGCAGATGGATACTTCGTAAATCTGTTCGATGTGTAATGACATATCTATATATATCATTTCTGAGCCACTCATTGAAATAATTTTTTCTTCTATTTCACACTGATAGTAGTTTATTGTTTTTTACGTATTTGAGGTTCAAAAGTGCCATAACTTGCACCTTTTATATTTTATTTCATTGCCACGAAGAAGATCATCTGAAATATGTGATTTTTTTTATGATTAAAGTACAGCTTCTGTAAGTTGTTTAATTAGTGGAGCTAAAAGCCAACCTTTACCTGTAATCTTTTTCCCACTTCTAAATTCTTCTAAGATTTCATCAAAATCAAAATCTATTTCTTCGTTCATTGTCAGTCCTTAATAGTACTTTATCAGACTGACACGAAATTTCTAACACTTCCTAAAATTACTTAGCTAATACTTCCGCTATTGCTTTACCAATTTCTGCAGGAGAAACAACAACTCTTACGCCAGCTGCTTCAAGTGCTTCCATTTTCTCTTTTGCAGTACCCGCACTACCAGATACAATTGCGCCTGCATGACCCATTGTTTTACCTTTAGGAGCAGTTTGACCAGCAATGAAAGCAACTACAGGTTTAGTAATTTGCTCTTTGATTAGTTTAGCGGCTTGAATCTCAAGGTCACCACCAATCTCACCAATCATAACTATCGCATGAGTATCTGGATCTGCTTCAAACATTGGTAAAATTTGCATATATGAAAGTCCAATAATTGGATCTCCACCAATACCAACAGCTGTACTAATACCAAAACCTTCATTACATACTTGATTTGCACCTTCATAAGTTAATGTACCGCTCTTTGAGATAAGGCCAACATTACCTTTTTTGAAAATCATACCAGGCATAATTCCAATTTTACACTCTTCGGCAGTAATAACACCAGGACAGTTTGGCCCGATTGTTTTCATGCCATGTTTAGTAGAATGAGCTTTTGCAGCTTGCATATCCTTTACCGGAGCACCTTCAGTAATAATTACTGCAAGTTCAATTCCAGCTTCAGCAGCTTCCATTACGGCGTCACCAACAAATGCAGGTGGAACAAATATCATAGAAACAGTAGCACCAGTAGCAGTAACAGCATCAGAAACAGTATTAAATACAGGTTTACCTAAATGCTCTTGACCACCTTTGTTAGGAGTAACACCACCAACAATTTTAGTACCATATGCTAAACACTGCTCAGCATGGAAAGTACCCTCTTTACCAGTGAAACCTTGAACGATTACTTTTGTATCTTTATTTACTAAAATTGACATTAGTTTCCTTTCGCTGCTGCTACTGCTTTTGCAGCACCATCACCTAAATCATTACCAACGATAAGGTTGGCAATATTTGCATTTTTAAGAATTTCTGCTGCTTCTGGAGCATTTGTTCCATCAAGACGAACAATAACCGGGACATTAACATCAGTAAGCTTAGTAGCTTCGATAATACCATTAGCGATACGGTCACAACGAACAATCCCACCAAAAATATTTACGAAAATAGCTTTAACTTTTGGGTTTTTAAGAATAATCTCAAAACCTTTTGCTACTGTCTCAGCATTAGCAGAACCACCAACATCCAAGAAATTCGCAGGTGTTCCACCCATATAATTAATTGTATCCATGGTACCCATAGCAAGACCAGCACCATTAACCATACAACCAATTTCACCATCTAGAGCAACATAAGAAAGACCATACTTAGCAGCCTCTACTTCATCCGGATCTTCCTCTGTTAAGTCTCTCATATCAGCAATTTCCGGTTGACGACCTAGAGCTGAATTATCAAAACCCATTTTACCATCAAGTGCAATAAACTCACCCTTGCCTGTTTTAACAAGTGGGTTAATTTCTATCATCTCTGCATCATTTTCCATATATAATTTGAAAAGTTTATGTGCAAATTTGATGATATTTTTTTGCTCATCCTTATCTGTAAGACCAAGACCAAATGCTAATTTACGACCGTGAAAGCTTTGAAAACCGATAGCTGGATCAACGGGTATTGTTATGATTTTTTCAGGAGTGTTTTCAGCAACATCCTCAATATTCATACCACCCTCAGTTGAAGCCATAATTAAAGGCATTTCAAGTTTTCTATCAAGCACAACTGATAAATACAGTTCTTCTTTAATATCAGCACCATCTTCAATATAAAGTTTTTGAACTAACTTGCCTTCTGCCGTTGTTTGGTGCGTTATCAAAGTCATACCAAGAATTTCACTAGCTAATTGTTCTACTTCTTCAAGAGACTTAGCAAGTTTAACGCCACCACCAAGACCACGACCACCTGCATGTATTTGAGCTTTAACAACCCATACCGGGCCACCTAATTGCTCTGCAGCTTTAACAGCGTCTTTAACGCTTAAAACCATTATACCTTTTGGTACTGGAACACCATATTTTTTGAAAATCTGTTTTGCCTGATATTCATGTATATTCATTTATTCTCCTTGTTTTAAAGTGGGCACAAAGCAGTTAAGCTTTAGGTGCAATCATATCTTCTGGTACAACATATTTATCAAACTCTTCGGCAGTTAAAAAACCAAGTTCTATGGCTGTAGCTTTTAATGTAGAATTGTTTTTATGCGCTGTTTTTGCAATTTTTGCTGCATTATCATAACCCACATAAGGGTTAAGTGCTGTTACTAGCATTAATGAATTATGTAAAAAGTGATCTATTTTATCTGCAACTGGTTCAAGTCCAACAGCACAATGATCATTAAATGAAACAATTGAATCTGCCAATAGACGACATGATTGTAAATAATTATATGCAATAACAGGCTTATAAACATTTAACTGAAAATTACCTTGTGATGCACCCATAGAAATTGCAACATCATTCCCAAATACTTGACATGTAACCATTGTTACAGCTTCAGCTTGAGTTGGATTTACTTTACCTGGCATAATTGAAGAACCTGGTTCATTCGCAGGAATTTCAAGCTCACCAATGCCACAACGAGGACCTGATGCTAACCATCTAACATCATTAGCAATTTTCATCATGTCTGCGGCAAGTGCTTTTAGGGCACCATGAGAATAAACCAATGCATCATGTGATGTTAAAGCATGGAACTTATTTGGAGCTGTTATAAAATCATGTCCAGTTAATTCTGTAAGTTTTTTAGCAACCCTTTCACCTAGTTCTGGATGAGCATTAAGCCCAGTACCAACAGCTGTACCACCAAGAGCAAGTTCTCGAACTGCCTCTAGCGAGTCTTTAGTCATTTTTTCACACTTATTAAGCATTTCTACCCAACCACTAATCTCTTGACCTAATGTAATTGGTGTTGCATCTTGAAGGTGTGTACGACCAATTTTAACAATAGATTCAAATTTAGCTGATTTATCAGCAAGCGTAGCTTTAAGCTTTGCAATCGCAGGTAAAACCTGAGTCTCAACTGCTATAACAGAGGCTACATGTAAGGCAGTAGGATAAGTATCATTTGAAGATTGTGATTTATTAACATCATCATTTGGATGTACAAGTTTTTCAACTCTAAAATCTCCACCAAGAATTTCAGTAGCGCGATTAGCAAGAACTTCATTATTGTTCATATTTGACTGCGTACCAGAACCAGTCTGCCATACAACTAAAGGGTAATTACCATCTAATTTGCCAGATAACATATCATCTGCTGCCAAGGCAATAGCATCTGCTTTTTTGGCGTCTAATTTACCCAAATCTTTATTTACAAGTGCGACTGCTTTTTTTAGATACGAAAATGCTCTTGTTATTTCATAAGGCATTGTCTCTTCACCAATAGCAAAGTTTTCAATAGAACGCTGTGTTTGTGCAGCCCAATAAGCATCTATAGGTACTTCTATTTCACCCATTGTGTCTTTTTCTATACGTGTACTCAAATTATTCTCCTTCAAAAAATTTATTTTGATTAAGTGTGTTTATTAACTCTTGAACAGATGCGCATGAGTTTTTAAACATTTCTTGTTCTTTCTCATTTAGAGTTACTTCAATAATTTTTTCAGCACCATTCGCACCTAACATTACAGGTACACCGGAAACTACGTCACTATATCCATATTCACCTTCAAGATAAACAGCACAAGGATGAATCTGTTTTGTGTCTTTTAATATTGCTTCTACCATAATAGATGTAGATTTTGCAGGAGCATAGTAAGCTGAGCCTGTTTTAAGGTGTCCAACAATCTCTGCGCCGCCATGCCGAGTACGAGTCACAATTTCTTTAATCTCATCATCACTTAAAACATCAGTTAGTGGAACACCAGCTACAGTAGAGTAACGAGGTAAAGGAACCATGTCATCGCCGTGACCACCCATAACAGAAGCACGTATTTGACCACCGCCGTATCCAAGTTTTTCTTGAATAAAAGCAGCCATTCTAGAACTGTCTAATATACCAGCCATGCCTATAACACGGCTTCTATCAAAACCACTCTCTTTTAATGCTACATATGTCATAGCATCTAAAGGATTAGAAACCATAATGATTATCGCATTAGGAGAATATTTTGCAATTCCGACAATAACTTCTTTTGTAATATTTGCATTAATCATAAGTAAATCATCACGACTCATACCTGGTAATCTTGGACTACCTGCAGTAACAACAACAACATCACAATTTGTTAAGTCAGACATCTCTTCTGCAACACTTACTACAGTATGACTTCTAACAGCTGATGCTGCTTGACTCATGTCTAACGCTTTACCGCGTGCAACATCAATTTTATTGTCACGAAGGATTATTTCATGGCATGATCCAAGCATTGCTAGGGAGTAAGCTACTGTAGCGCCAACATTACCAGCACCAACTATCCCTACTCTTTTTCCTTGACTCATATGTACTCCTCAGTATAAAATATTATGATATTTTAAACAAATACACTTAAAAAATATGTGCTAACACATGAAATTTAAGTATATAGATATCATATTAAAGACTTATTTTGCCTTTTATATAAAACTAAAAAGTTCCATAAAAAAAGAAAACGATAAGAGGGTCACACCCTCTTATCTTGCAATACTATATGTTGTTTATGATAGCATTTAATGTTGCAGATGGTCTCATCGCAGCTTCAGCTTTCGCGTCATTTGGATGGAAGTAACCACCAATATCTTGTGCTTTACCCTCTGCAGCAAGAAGCTCAGCAATAATAGTATCCTCTTTCTCAGTTAGCTCTTTAGCTACTGGAGCAAATTTAGCTGCTAATTCAGCGTTATCACCTTCGGCAAGTGCTTTTGCCCAGTACTGTGCTACAAAAAAGTGTGAAGCTTTGTTATCTGGCTCACCACATTTTCTTGAAGGTTCTTTGTTATTATCTAAGTAACCATCGTTAGCAATATCTAGAGCAGCAGTTAATGCAGCAAGCTTAGAATCATTGTTTTTTTGACCGATAAATCTTAAAGACTCAGCAAGTGCTAAAATCTCACCTAGTGAATCCCAACGAAGGTGACCCTCAGCTAAGAACTGATCAACATGCTTAGGAGCAGATCCACCAGCACCAGTCTCATATAGACCACCACCAGCTAATAAAGGAACGATTGAAAGCATCTTAGCAGATGTTCCAAGCTCTAGAATCGGGTACATATCTGTAAGGTGGTCACGAAGAACGTTACCTGTTACAGCGATAGTGTTTTTACCTTCACGTACACGAGCATTTGTAAAACGTGTAGCGTCAGTAACTTTCATAAATTGAATATCTAAACCAGTAGTATCAAACTCTTTAAGGAATGCATCTACTTTGATTTTAACTTGTACATCATGAGCACGTTTTTCATCTAACCAGAAGATTGCAGGAATATTTTCAATTTTTGTTCTCTCAACTGTTAAACGAACCCAGTCTTTGATTGGAATATCTTTAGTACGAGACATTCTCCAGATATCACCAGCTTCACACTCAAAACTCATAAGAACGCCATCAGCACCAGTTACGGTAACAGTACCAGCTTCAGCTAATTCAAAAGTTGTTGGGTGAGAACCATATTCTTCAGCTTTTTGAGCCATAAGACCAATATTTTGCATCGTACCCATAGTTGAAACATCGTACTGACCATTTTTAACACAATCAGCTACCATTTCAGCGTGGAACATAGCGTAAGTAGAATCAGGAATAACAGCAACACACTCTACTGCAGCTCCAGTTCTATCCCATTGCTTACCACCTTCACGAACAACTACTGGCATAGAAGCATCAATAATTACATCGTTAGATGCGTTAAAATTAGTAGTACCTTTATCAGAATCAACCATTGCAAGCTTAGGAGAGTCAGACTCTAATGCAGCTAAGAAGTCAGCTTTTATTTCAGCTTCTTTAGCGTGACCAGCAATTTTTTTCTCTAAGTCAGACATACCTTGGTTTGGTTGAACTTTAAGTTCTGCAAATGTAGCTGCATGTTTAGCAAATACATCTTTAAAGAATATTTTGAAAGCATGACCGAACATAATTGGGTCAGAGATTTTCATCATTGTAGCTTTAAGGTGTAGTGACCATAAAACATCATTTGATTTTGCATCTTCAATTGTTTTTTCATAAAAATTATTAAGTGCAGCAATTGACATGAAAGTACCATCAAGAATTTCACCATCAAGTGTATCAACAGAAGTTAATTCTTTACCGTTAAGTGCGATAGTAACTTTTTGTGCTTTTTCAACAGTAACTGATTTCTCATTACCAAAAAAGTCTCCCTTACCTTCCATATGAGCAACATATGATTTAGCATTTTCTGGGAATGCACGTAATTTATGTGGATTCTTTTGAGCAAATTTCTTAACTGCTACTGCAGCACGTCTATCAGAGTTTCCTTCACGAAGAACAGGGTTAACTGCTGAACCCAAACAAGTGCTATATCTAGCCTGAAGAGCTTTTTCTTCATCGTTTGCCGGATTTTCAGGATAGTTAGGAATATCATAACCTTGACCTTGAAGCTCTGCAATACAATCTTTAAGCTGACCAACTGAAGCAGAAATGTTTGGAAGCTTAATAATGTTTCCATCTTCTTGAAGAACAACTTCACCTAACTTTGACAGTTCGTCTTCTGCTAGACCCATTGCAGCTAAAACTCTACCTGCAAGTGAAATATCACTAGTAACTACTTCTACGCCTGCTGCTTTAGTAAAAGCATTAACGATAGGTAATAACGAATAAGTTGCTAAAGCTGGTGCTTCATCAATTTTTGACCAAATTATTTTTGACATTTTTTGTCCTTTAGGTTAATATTTGTTTTTGTTAGTTAGTATTTGAGTTACAAAAACTTATAATGATATAGTACCACTAAGATAAGTAATATTCATATACCTTCTGTTAATAATTAGATATATTTATATTTTGTTTCATTTGGTAACACGCTTAATATTGCTCAAATGTGTAGAATAGTTACATGAGAAATCATGTGTTCCGCTATTTGATTTCATAAAATAGAGATATTTTGTCTGTGCCGGAAATATTGCTGCCCTGATTGCATCAAAGCTAACATTACAAACTGGGATTGACGGGAGCCCCTTGTTTCTGTATGTATTGTATAGAGACGTATCTCCTTTTATTCTACTTGGTGTTACTTTTACATGTGAATATTTTCCATAGTTAAGAGTACCATCCATCTGTAATTTCATTTTTTTATTGAGTCTATTGTATATGACAGAACTTACCAGCGGCATCTCTTTAGTATTAGCCGATTCTTTTTGAATAATTGATGCAACTGTTACAAAATGAAACCATTTCTTTTCATTATAGCTTCCAAATATTTTAACTGACAGGCTTTTCATTTGATCTAACGATGTAGAAAGTAAAATTTTAATTATCATTTTCTCTGTAATACCAATAGGCATTTTATACGTATTTGGAACCAGAGCACCTTCTACATGTGAGGCTTGTGAGTCATACTCTTTTTGTAGAACCTCTCTATCTAATTTTAAATCTTTAGACAATTGATCTAAAAAAACATATGTTGTCTCACCTGGAATTAGTGTTATCTCTTGAAGTGCTGCTTTTGCAGTTGTTAGTTTATATAAAAAATCTGCTCTTCTACTACGTATTGTTCCTATATCTATCCATCCACTTTGAGGAGAGCCTATAACTCTTAAAAGTAGTGAGTCAAGTTTACTTACATTGTAATTTTTATCACTCAAATGTGTTATAATCTTGTTAATAGAACCTTGAGGTATATAGATGACTTTGGGTGAATTTATAGGCTTATTTAGGTAGTACATGAACGACAAAATTATTATTAATACTATTTCAAAAATCCACTTCATACTAATCAGCGCTCTTTCTTTCATTTTATTAACACTTTCTATAATGTTTATACTTCTTCAAAATGGATTGTATATAGATGAAATATCATTTCCAAACTTTAAAGCTAAGAAATTATACATTAAATGGGATGAAAAAGTAAGTGTAATTATAGAAGAGTTAAATGTTGTCAAAGAAAAAAATTCTAAAGATTCTAAGCCAGACTATGAAATGTTTAGTGAAATTTTAAAAAGTACTGTGCATCTTGACAACTGGTTTGAAAAAATTATTATTAAAAAAATATCATTCAATGATATTGAAGGCTCTTTTAAATATATAGACGGTGGAAATGGCTTTTTATCTGCATCTTCCCCTACTTTTTCTCTTGAAAGTAGAATGTTCTTTGAATCACACATGTTTAACATTCAAATAGATGAATATAAAGATAGAAAAAGAGAGTTGCTCGTTAGCGGAAATTTAATCTTAAACACTATTGGTAAGATAGAGCTGATTACTTCATTAAGTATAGATATAAACTGCGATACAAACTTAAATGTTTACGCAATAAGCGATACTAAAAAACTTTCTTATAAAGTAGAGTCTACAAAGAATATAAAAAATAGCAGATACATTGTTGATCTGCTCGATATGAACCCTAAGGCAAAGTACTGGGTTTATAATGCAATTGAGATGTCAAGTCTATCAATTAAAAGTGCTTACGGTTGGCTAGAGTATGATAAAGTAAACGAAGCATATTTAAACCTGCATGTTAAAGCAACTGCTAATGATTTAAATTATACCTATGATAAGGAATTAGAACCAGTAAACACTGCTTATACTGACTTAGAATTTAAAAATGGTGTACTTTATATAAAACCGCAAAACGCTTTTTCCTATGGTTTTTTTCTTGATAAGAGTTGGTTAAAAATTGATTTTTCTAAAAAAGAGGAGCTTCTTTCACTATATCTACTATTTAAAGGAAAGGTTAATAAAGGCTTATTGAGCTTACTAAATAGATATAAAATAACATTACCTTTTATACAGACAGAGGGTGAAGTAGCTACAAACCTGGAACTAAATATCAATCTAAGGTCAGCACAAGTTGTAGCAGTAGGTGATTTTTATGCTAAACAGGGGAAAATAGAGTACCTAGGTTTAGATATAGATGTCTTTGACGCACACGTTTTTTTAAATAATTCACATATTAAAATAAAAGACATGTATGCAAAATACAAAGATATTGCAACCTCGTATGTAGATATGAATTTCAATGCTAGAGAGTCAGCTGGAACCCTGGATTTTAGAGTTAAAGAGATATCTTTGAAAGAGAGAGGTTTAACACTACAAAAGCTTGCGGAGCCTCTACATGTAACTTATGCTATTTCACCACAAAATGATTATTTAAGAGTTGAAAAATCTAACTGGATATTTAAAAATAAACTTTTTAAAGTTTCTTCAATGAAGATACCTTTTGATATAAAAAAATTAACGGCTCAAATACCGATTACTCCTGTAGAAATTCCAAAAATAGCATCTGCTCTTGTGTCAGGTAAAATACTATTTAAACCTATTAGAGCTAAACTAACAATTGACTTGCAAAAATTAAACTATGCAAATATTGAACTAAGCAAACCACCGTCATCTATAGACCTTGTTTACAATAATGGTTTTAGCCTCTCATCCAAAGATAAAATTATTTTAGATATTGACAGTGTTAATTACACATTTGGTAATGCCAGAATAGACTTTAATACAGACAATGTTAGTGTAAAAAATCTCTCTCTTAATATAAGTGATAAATTAAAATCAAAAATCAGTGCCATTTACAGTCTAAAAAAATCAGATGGATATATAGACCTTCATAGCATGGAATTTTCAGATTCTAAACTTGGAGAAATCTTTAAAAATGAGAAAACTACACGCCTACATGTAGAAGCAACAGGTTCAAACATCAATATAACTTCTAAAGAGTATGATTTAGATTATTTGAAGAGAGATGATGAGTGGAGATTAAAATTAAATTCTATAGAGAAAATCGCTAAGAGTTCTAAAGCTTTGAGAGAGTTTGGTTTAACTAATGGAAATTTTTCAATTTTTAAAAAAAATAGTGATAAAAATATAAAGTTTACAGCAAGTAGTGAATACAAGTATAAAATTCTTGTAAAAGACAACACTCCTGTAAAAAACTATCTTGTAAGTGGAGAGATAGAAAAAGAAGTTGGTAGTGTATCTCTAAGAGTAAATGACTCCGTTGATGTAAGCATAAATGATAAAATAAAAATTGAGGCAAATAGTATTGGTATAAATATTAATGAAATTCTGAATTTTATATCTGACAAAAACAACTCTAACAAAAGTAATAACAATCTAAAGCTATCATTAAATGCAAAAAAGTCTTATATATATTTTAGTAAAAATAGATATGCAATATCTGATAATATTGAACTTAAGTATAATAATAATATTACAACTTTAAATCTAGAACATAAGAATGGTAATGCTGATTTTAAGTTTAGTGATGGAAACTTTCATATTTATGGGAGAGATTTCGGTGATTTATTTATGGAAAATCTATTTGCTCACTCCGAGTTTAAAGGTGGTATCTTAGACTTTGCCATAACCGGTACACCGTATAAACATAACGGTATGATTTTTGTAAGAAAAACAACTATTCTTGATTATAAAATTCTAAATAACATACTTGCATTTGTTAACACTATACCATCTCTAGTGACATTCTCACTTCCAGGATACAACAATAAGGGATTAGCAGTCGAAAGTGCATATATGAGCTTTAATTTAAAAAATAATATATATAAAATAGATGATTTGTATCTTAAATCTAAAGAGATTGATATTGTAGGTAAAGGTAATGCCAGCATAAAGAACAACACTATTGATGTTGATCTAAATTTAAAAACAGACTTAGGGAGCACAATATCTAAGATACCTATTGTAGGATATATATTGTTAGGTAAAGACAGTATCTCTACTTCTTTAAAAATAAGAGGGAAACTAGATGATCCAGACGTAACAACTCAAGTTACAAAAGATATAATTGTTGCACCGCTTAATATTATAAAAAGAACTCTTATGCTTCCATTTGAACTTTTTAAAAGCGATGATGATAAAAAGTAATAAGTAGGTTTTACTCATTCCTTAATACAGTTAATATATCTATTTCACTAGCTTTTTTTGCAGGATAATATGATGATGCTACAACAATCGCAAATGCTCCAACAACTATAAGTATAAAGTCTTTAAAGCTTAAGTCAAGAGGTAGTGTAGATGTAGGGTAAACGTCTTTTGGTAAGTGTACTATATCAAAAGTACTTAACACCCATAAACCACTCATACCAAGAATGATTCCAACTAAAATACCGCTAATACCAATAACAATACCTAAATATAAAAATACTTTCTTCACTTCCGAAGATGTAGCACCTAATGATAAAAGCAATGCTATTTCGCTTCGTCTGTTCATTACATTCATTAAAAGAGAAGATATAATATTTATAGCTGCTATTAAAATAATAAGCATTAAAACTATAAATAGAGAGGCTTTTTCTAATTCCAAGGCTGCAAAGAAGTTAAGGTTGTCTTCCCACCAACCTTTTATAACGACACTGTTTGGAAGAAAGTTTTTTAGTTCTACAATGTCAACTTCTGGGTTTTTAGAGAAAATATGAATCCCATTATATTGATTAGTTGGTATATGTAACATAGTTTGAAGAGATGAGAGTGTTGTATAGCTATATGCTTTATCATAAGCAGATAGTCCTGAGTCAAATACACCCTTTACCTTAAACCTTTTTATTTTTGGAGTTATAGAGAGACCGCCTGGCTCTACTTGTGTAAAAATATACATAAGTCTATCATCTATAAAAAGATTGAACTCCTCTTTTAAGGACTTACCAATCAGTATATCAAATTTATTAAAATCACTATTTTGTATAGCCTCGCTTAAAATGCTGTTTACTTTAGCTTCACTTTTAAAATCAACTCCAAATATATAGCCACCCTCTAGCTTTGTTCCACTTCTTGCCATTACAGCAGATTGAACATAAGGACTAAAATGAAGCTGTGGAAATTTATTCTCCAAGTCTATTAATAAATTTTCATTAACTGAGCCATAAAACTTTGGCATAACAGTCAATGGGTAGTTCATAATCGTAAGCTTTTTTTTAAACTCTTTGTCAAAGCCATTCATCAGGGCCATAGCAATCAACAGTACCATTACACCAAGTGAAATTCCTAGAAATGCAAGTAAGGCAGACAAGAAAATAAATGGCTGCTCATTGTCAAATCGTAAAAAACGTTTTACTAGGTATGGTACTATCGATTTTTTCAAGAAACAGAAGCACCATTTCCAGCAAATACACCCTTCTTGGGACCACTTTTACCACAACACTGCTTGTATTTTTTGCCACTTCCGCATGGACATGTGTCATTTCTTGAAATCTTTTTAGAACCATATTCTACATCACTGTCGGAGTGACTAAGTTGTATAGCGGCTGCTGAGTGTTTGCGCTGAAGCTCTAACTGCTCAGCAACTTTTCTAGCTTCTTCTTCTGGATCTTCTACTCTAAACTGAATAATTTGAAGAGTTTTTATCGTGTTGAATTTAATATCACTAATTAATTCTGTAAAAAGATTAAAACTCTCTTTTTTATATTCTACTAATGGGTCTTTTTGGTTGTATGCTCTTAGTCTGATACCGGTTTTCATGTTGTCCATAGCATATAGATGCTCTCTCCAAGCACTATCTAGCTCTTTAAGATACAGCTCTCGCTCTATTTCATTTGAAATTCCATCATCTAATACACTCATCTTATTATCATAAGATTTTTTAATAGTGCTAACTAGAGCCTCTAATAATTCTTCATACTCAAGTGAAGAGAATTCATCTCTATTAAGTTCTAAATTAACCTCTTCGCGTAATAGCTTAAAAACTTTTTCTAAATTGAAATCTTCTTTGTCTCCACCCTCAAATATATCTGAACTTGCTAGAATATGTGCCACATACTCTTCTCTGACTTCATCAACCTTAGATGATATGTCATACTCACTATTAAGTAGTTGAGCTCTAAATTTATAAACTATTTTTCTCTGCTCATTTGCAACATCGTCATACTCAACAATCTGTTTTCTACCTTCGTAGTGCATATTTTCAACTTTTTTCTGAGCTTTTTCAACTGCACGAGTAACCATTTTAGACTCTATATATTCACCATCCTCAACACCAAGACGCTCCATTATAGATTTAATTTTGTCACTTCCAAAAATACGTAGAAGATTATCTTCTAATGATAGATAAAATTGAGTTGTACCAGCATCACCTTGACGACCAGAACGACCACGAAGCTGATTATCAATACGACGATTTTCATGTCTCTCTGTTCCCACTATATAAAGACCGCCAAGCTCTCTAACTTCATCATTTACTTTAATATCAACACCACGACCTGCCATATTTGTTGCAATCGTTACAGCACCTTTTGCACCGGCATTTTTAATAATTTCACCCTCTTGCGCATGGTTTTTAGCATTAAGTACAGTATGAGCAATTTTTTCTTTTTTTAGAACACTGTGTAGCACTTCAGATTTATCAATAGAAGCGGTACCTATAAGTACAGGTTGACCAGTTTTTGAAAGAGTTTTGATTGTATCTATTACAGCTGCAAATTTCTCCTCTTCTGTTTTATAAATTAAATCATTTAAATCTTTTCTAGTAATTGGAATGTTTGTAGGTATAGATATAACATCTAAAGAGTAAATTTGAGCAAATTCCGACGCTTCAGTCTCTGCTGTACCAGTCATGCCAGCTAATTTATCATACATTCTAAAGTAGTTCTGAAATGTGATATCTGCTAGAGTTTGTGTCTCTTCTTTAATGTCAACACCCTCTTTTGCTTCAAGTGCCTGATGAAGTCCTTCTGAAAAACGACGTCCTTCACTAAGGCGACCAGTAAACTCATCAACAATTACAACTTCACCATCATTAATTACGTAATCAACATCTATTTCAAAAAGATAGTTTGCTTTTAAAGCTTGATCCAGTACATGTGGAAGTGAAGAGTTCTCAGCAGAATAAAGATTTTCAACTTTAAACAGCTCTTCTGCTTTAGTTATACCATCTTCAGTTATAAGTACTACTTTGTCTTTTTCATCAACTGTAAAATGTTTTTCTTTTTCTAATTTTAAAGCTATCAAATTTGCGTCAGTATAGTCTTGCATAGTATTATTGGTTGGTCCTGAGATAATAAGAGGAGTTCTAGCTTCGTCAATTAAAATACTATCAACTTCATCAACTATAACAAAGTTATGACCTCTTTGAACCATATTCTCTGCTGAGTAGCTCATATTGTCTCTTAAGTAGTCAAATCCAAACTCATTGTTTGTTCCATAAGTTATATCTGCTGAATAAGCTTCTCTTTTAACAGATGAATCATGCATGTTTTCCAATAAAATACCAACAGATAGACCTAAAAACTCATATAGAGGTCTCATCTCATTACCATCTCTCGAAGCAAGATAATCATTAACCGTCACAAGGTGAACCCCTTTTCCAGTCATCGCATTCAAAACAATAGCCAGAGTTGCAACAAGTGTTTTACCCTCACCTGTTTTCATCTCAGCAATCCTACCCTCGTGAAGGACTATCCCACCAATAAGTTGAACGTCAAAATGTCTCATTTTAAGAGTTCTAACACTCGCTTCTCTAGTTATTGCAAAAGAGTCCTCTAGAACATCTTCTAAAGTTTTTTCCTCTTTTAATACGCTATTTTTAAGCTCAGAAAAAGCATCTTTTAATTCATTATCATTTAGAGCTTGATACTTGCTCTCTAACTCATTTATACTGTTAGCAATCTTCGTATATTTTTTTAATTCACGATCATTTGATGTACCGAATACTTTACCCATTAATGCTTGTAGCATCTCCAACCTTATATGCATCACCATAAATTATTATAATATGGCAATTCTGAAATTGCTATAATTTTATCACACTTATAATTACAATTTGCATAAATTTGTAAATGAATTTTATTATAATTAATATTATATAATATGTAAACAATCGCTTTGATATAATTTTCAACAAAAAGGAATTATTTGAAATACCTACTATTAACTATACTACTTATAGCACAAGCTACTGCCTCGATGAATGATGTAACCTCTTTTGAAGCTGATTTCACACAAAGTATAACTGATGACAAAGATAAAGTTCTAACTTATAGTGGACATATATTAGCCTCTAAACCTCAAAATGCAAAATGGAGTTATACTAAGCCATTTAAAAAAAATGTTTTTATCACTCAATTTGAAGTTACTATAGTTGAGCCTGAAATTGAGCAGGTTATTATTAAAAGAATAGAGTCGAATTTTGATTTTTTTAAAATGATTGCAAATGCTAAGAAGATAGAAAATAATACTTATGAGACAAACTATAAAGAATCAGTATTTAAAATAATTCAAAACAATAATTTAATAGAATCAATATCATATATAGATGAGTTTGAAAACAGAGTTCAAATACTTTTTAAAAATCAAAAACAAAATCACAGTATTGATTTAAAAGTTTTTATTCCTAATTACCCTATATACTTTGACATTA
Organism: Candidatus Sulfurimonas marisnigri; assembly: GCF_015265475.1. NCBI lineage: Bacteria > Pseudomonadati > Campylobacterota > Epsilonproteobacteria > Campylobacterales > Sulfurimonadaceae > Sulfurimonas > Candidatus Sulfurimonas marisnigri. Next base: position 1,339,091 of record NZ_CP054493.1, read on the forward strand.
TAAGAGATTAAATTTTAAATAACTAAGAAGTTAACGACGCATAAGTTGCGTCGCTATTTGAGTTTGCAAGAGGTAAATCCCTCAAGCAAGAAAAAATTATACTGGTTTAACTGTAATTCCGTATTTATTTTCAGCAACATCACGAGCTTCTAACTTATAGTTTTTAATCTCATTAAAGTTAAGGTATTTGTATACTTTATCTTCTTTACCAGCAAGTTTAGCAGGAACAACATCCATGTACTCTTGAACTGTTGGAATACGACCTAACTTAGCACATAGTGCAGCTAGTTCTGCAGAACCAAGATAAACTTGTGTTCCTTTACCTAAACGGTTATCAAAGTTACGAGTTGATGTTGAAAAAACTGTACATCCCTGACGAGCAGATGCTTGATTACCCATACATAAAGAACATCCAGGAACTTCTGTTTGTGCTTGAATCTCTTTGTACACGTCGTAGTAACCTTCGTTGATAAGCTGTTGCTCATCCATGCGAGTTGGTGGAACAATCCAGAATTTTTCAACTGCATTTTTAGTTTCACCACGCATAACTTCACCAGCTGCACGGTAATGACCGATGTTAGTCATACAAGACCCTAAGAATACTTCATCAATTTTTTCACCAGCAACTTCAGATAATAATTTAACATTATCTGGGTCATTTGGACATGCAAGAATTGGTTCAGTAATGGTGTTAAGATCTATTTCAATAACTGCTGCGTACTCTGCATCAGCATCTGGTTTCATAAGTGTAGGATTAGCTAACCAATCTTTCATCTTACCAATACGACGTTCGATTGTAGTAACATCGGAATAGCCATCTTTAGCCATAGCTTCTAAAAGTGCAACGTTTGATTTGATGTATTCAATAACTGGCTCATTGTTTAATAAAACAGTACAAGCAGCAGCAGAACGCTCAGCAGATGCATCAGATAACTCAAATGCTTGCTCAGCTTTAAGATCAGGAAGACCTTCAATTTCTAAAATACGTCCAGCAAATACGTTGATTTTACCAGCCTTAGGTACTGTTAAGTGACCCTGTTGGATAGCAACATAAGGGATAGCGTTTACAAGGTCACGTAAAGTGATACCGGGTTGCATCTCACCTTTGAAACGTACAAGAACAGACTCAGGCATAGTCAATGGCATAGAACCAGTAACTGCAGCAAATGCAACAGCACCAGATCCAGCTGGGAAAGAGATACCTAGAGGGAAACGAGTATGTGAATCTGCGCCCGTACCAACAGTATCTGGAAGAACCATACGGTTCATCCAAGAGTGAATAACACCATCACCTAGACGTAAAGAGATACCTGAACGGTTAGAGATAAAGTCAGGCAGTGTATGTTGCATTTCAACATCAGATGGTTTAGGATATGCAGCTGTATGACAGAAAGTTTGAAGTACCAAGTCAGCATTGAAACCTAGCGCTGCAAGTTCTTTGATCTCATCACGAGTCATAGGACCGGTAGTATCTTGAGAACCAACTGTGTTCATTTCTGGCTCTACGTACATACCTGGACGAACACCAGCAAGACCAGAAGCTTTACCAACCATTTTTTGTGCAAGCGTGTAACCCTTACCTGTATCAGCTGGTTGTTCTGCAGTTAAAAATTTATCAGAAGCTGGAAGACCAAGAACTGCACGGGCTTTAGACGTAAGGCCACGGCCAACGATCAATGGAACACGTCCACCTGCTTGTACTTCGTCCGTGATAGTATTAGGGTTTAGCTTGAAAGTAGCAACAGTTTTACCGTTGATTTTAGCTTCACCTTTGTATGGTAAAAGTGTTAAAACATCACCTGTTTCCATACCAGAAACGTCCATCTCTAATGGAAGTGCACCTGAGTCTTCACACGTAGCAAAGAAAATTGGAGCAATAGTAGAACCAATAACAACACCGCCAGTGCGCTTGTTAGGAACACCTGGAATATCTACACCCATATGCCATTGAACAGAGTTAACACCTGATTTACGAGATGAACCCGTACCAACAACATCACCAACATAAGCAATTGGGTGACCTTTTGTTTTAAGTTCTTTAAGAGTATCTAATGGGTTGTCCATTCTGTTAATAAGAAGAGAGTTTGCATGTAAAGGAATGTCAGAACGTGTAAACGCTTCAGATGCTGGAGAAAGATCATCTGTGTTTGTTTCGCCTGGAACTTTATAAACAGTTACAGTAATTTCATCAGCGATTGGTGCTTTAGAAGTAAACCACTCAGCGTTTGCCCATGAAGTCATTACTTTAGTAGCAGCTGCATTACCATCTTTGTGTAGTTTTTCAACATCGTTAAATGCATCGTAAACTAAAAGTGTTTTGCTTAGTGCAGCAACAGCAGCGTCAACAACAGCAGTGTTTGAAGAGGCTAAACAATTAACCATAGGAAGAACATTAAATCCACCTAACATCATACCTAGCATCTCTACTGCTCTTGTAGGAGTAATAGTTGCAACTTTAATATTCTCAGCGGCTACATCATTTAAGAAAGCTGCCTTAACTTGTGCAGAATCGTCAACACCTGGTGCTACACGACTTGTAAGTAACTCTAATAACTCATCAGTACATTCAGTTTTGATAAGTTTGATAACAGTTGCAGTTTGCTCTGCAGTTAGTGGTAGTGCTGGAACGCCTAAAGCTTCGCGTTCAGCAACATGTGCTTTATATTCTTCAATAAATGCCATTGTAATTCCTGTTTATTTTAAATTTTATCGATTATATCTAAATATTAGGAAGCAGAATAAACAGTGTTACCATAGTAAACATATTTTTGGTTATTTATTTTATAATTGTGTATATTCGTAACATTATAGAGACCTGAAAATAATTTCAGCCTCAAGTATCTCTCTATCTTTACCTTTATAATTACTTTTTAACCATAAAAGGTATGCATCAGGAATATCTGAATAAAACATTCCCTTGTATTTTCCAAATTCTACTTTTCTTTTTTGTTGAACTTTTAATATTTTTTCTTCACAAGAAGCTTCTAATAGTATATGCTCAAGTAGCAGAGTAAATTCATTAAACTCTAATCTTTTTTTAATAACAAATATATATGTATCAAAATCAAATATACCATTACGTTCAGATACAAAGGCTTCTATCTGCTGTATCTGCTCTACTGAGAGTTTCTCCAGGTTACTTACATGTACACTAAATGAGCTTGCATACTTTGTGAAAATAAAATGTGCTTTAGCCATTAGAGAATTTCACGAATACCTTTAGTATTTGGAGAAGATAAAACACCCTCATTTTCTAGCTGTTCTATAATTCTTGCTGAACGGTTATAACCTATTTGTAGCTTTCTTTGAAGATATGAAATAGAGGTTTTTCTGTCTGATAAAATAACATTTCTAGCATCATTATAAAGTTCATCCAACTCTTCGTATGTTTCATTAGTAGAATTACTAAATTCATTCTCTTCAACTAGAAAGCTTTTATCATAATTTGGTGCTCTTTGAGATTTTATAAACTCAACAATATTTTCTATTTCTGCCTCTGTGCTCCACGGTGCATGCAGACGAACTAAACCAGTAGAACCAGGAGGAGTAAAGAGCATATCACCTTTACCTAGGAGAGATTCAGCACCCTGCTGGTCAAGAATAATTTTAGAATCAATTCTTTGCCCTACTCTATAAGATATACGAGATGGCAAGTTTGCTTTTATTAATCCAGTTACAACATCCACCGATGGTCTTTGAGTCGCAACTACTAAGTGTATTCCAGAAGCTCTTGCCATCTGTGCAAGTCTTGCTATTGAGTGTTCAACATCTTTGCCGCTTGTCATCATTAAGTCAGCTAACTCATCTATAATTACTACTATATAAGGAAAGTGTTCACCACCCTCTTTTTTTACTTTTTCATTATAGTTTTCAATATTTTTTGTTCTGTTCTCACTCATAAGCTCATAACGGCGTTCCATCTCAAAAACCATATTATTAAGAGCTACTATTGCCTGCTTGGGCTTCGTTATTACAGGAGTTAAAAGATGCGGGATATCATTATATATTGAAAATTCAAGCATTTTTGGATCAATCATAAGAAGTCTTAACTGATCTGGGGAATTTTTGTATAAAAGAGATAAAATCATTGCATTTATACCAACACTTTTACCGCTACCTGTAGTTCCAGCGATAAGAAGATGTGGAAGCTTTTTCAAATCAGTAATAAAAGGTTTACCTACTATATCTTTACCTAAAACTATAGTCAATGGTGATGACGACTCCTTAAATATCTGACTATCTAATAGATCTCTTAAGTATATAGTATCAACAGTTGCATTTGGTATCTCTATACCTACCACATCTTTACCAGGTATTGGTGCTTGGATACGTATAGTTTCAGCACTAAGTGCCATTGCCAAATCATCCTGAAGGTTTAAAATCTTTGACACTTTTACATTTGCAGCCGGTTTAAATTCAAAAGTAGATACAACGGGACCTGCGTATGTTCTTACAACATCACCATCTATTTTAAAGTGTGCAAGTTTTTCTATTAAAAAGCCTATTTTATCATCCAACTCACTCTCATCAACACTATGGGCTTTAGAGTTTGGTTTTTGTAAAAAATCTACTGATGGAAGAGTAAAATTTTTGGGCTTTTCCACCTCTCCCTTTTCTATAGAGGCTAATAGCTTTGCATTTTCCTCTAACTCTTCTACAACAATCGCAGAACTTTGCTCTTTTATCTCATGAACTAATTCTAATATATTATGTGGTGTTTCTTGTTTACTTTCCAAATTAGCTTCACTTACCGATGATTCTAAAACTTCGCTACGCTCTTCTTTTCTTAAATATGCCGGTTTATCAATTTCTTGTTCAAACTTTTCTTCAACTTTTTCAATCTCTTGTGTTACATGTACTTTTTTTACCTCTTTAGGCTTTTCTACATGTACTGGTGAAACTCTTTTTTCTACAATAGTTGATTTTTGGTTTTTAGCAGTGTTTTTTTTAAATGCAATTTTATTTTTTACTCGTCCTAAAAATATATCAACCAATTCATGAGCACTTTTATCTAGTATTATAACTAATGAAACAATTGTAATTATTAGCCAAAATATCCAGAGCCCAAATGAACCAATATAAGGAGAGAGAAACTCTACAAAATCAGCACCTACATTTCCTCTTAACTTATCATTTACTAAGAGTGCTTGAGCCAACAAAAAAGAGAAAAAAACTAAAAAAGAAGTTATTGCTAATTCAAATTTTCTTATGTTTAACACAGTGTTTTTATAAAAAAGATACAGAGGTATTAAAGAAGCAAATATATATATGTAAGACATGTAACCAAAATAGTTATGATTATATTTAGCAAAAGTAGCGCCATAACTACCCATTATAGAGTTGTCACCAAGGAGCGTAGCGAATCCAAGATATATCAGTAAACCAAAAATTATTATAAATATAGTATCTTTCAAACTATAGCTGCCTTTAAAAATAGATAATATTAATTAAGGAAGTATAGCCAAAATCGTTCCATATTATAAGTAATTAACTAGGCTTAATTGCGAAACTTTACCAACTGTATATAGCATTGCCGAATAATTATTTGTTAATTGTGTCAACTTCAAAGATGCTTCAGCTAAATCTGTATCTATCACAGATGAACGAAGTGACATTGTTGTAATTTCAAGTATTTGTGTTCTCTCCAATGAGAAAGTAAGAGCATTTGATTGAGCTCCAACTTGAGCATGAGATTTAGACACATGATCTCTTAAGCCTGATAATCTTGAAATTGAGTTTCCTATCCCTATACTTCTCATATCGCTACTTGAACTATCTGGATGCAATTTATAATTTTCAACAGAAGTTATGATTTCATCTAAGGTTTTAAAAAAATCTGTTTTTGGATCACGAATTGTCAGTGCATTATTTGCATTAAAAGACATAACAGACGAATCTGCGCCAACAGTAAAATCACCGCTATTTGAATCATGAATAGAGATTGTAGCCTGCGTACTACTTGAGTTTAAATCTTCAAATTGAACTTTTCCATCATAGCTTAAATAAGTACGTCCATTTGAATTTGAATTTACAATTGCTGAATCAAATTGAGCTTCAGTACCTGGTGCAGCAGCCGGAAAACTACTTGTAACAACCATATTGACAACATCCATCAATTGACGATATGTCATATCATCAGCAGCAACTGCAACTCTTGGAGTTTGCATATTGAAAATATCATAATTTGTTAAGCCACCATCAAGGGAAAAAGTCGAACCAGCGGTAGCAAAATCTATCTGTGCCGTATATGCAATTCCACTAACATTGGTTCCAGAGAGTGTAAATTGTGTGCCATCTAGTGTGCCGGCTGTTCCTTGAGATAGGTCTGCTACTTCTGAAATTTTTGTAGATGGTTGAGCAAAAGCATTTGTTGTTTTCAATATTTGAGGAACATTCGATGATAATTTTGATCCATCTTTAGTAAACTCCGTTCTATCGTACAGTAAAGAGTCTATATTTACTACTCCACTATCATCGGAAGGAGCAAAAGGAGATTTTACAAATTCCTTTACATGTAAATTTGAATTTACTGCTGTGCTTGTAGCAAATATTATTTTATCAAAATCCTTTTCACCACTATCCAATAAGTCTATGTTATTCACATCTGCAGCAACACCACCACTTAAATCTGTAGCACCAACCATATGAAAATCTAATTTACTAGAACCTTTTAACTTATCTTCAATAACTATTTCTCCGGAGCCATTCAAACTTACGTTAACAACATTTAATGATGCTGTGTTTCCATAAAAATCTCCAATCTGATCTAAAAGTGAATCAATTGTGTCAGTATCTGTCATAACTATTTTTTCACTAAATGAGGTTCCATCACTTTGTGCACCTCTAAGGTAAAAATAATGATTATTTGGAGGTACTATAGCATTGTCTGTATCACCCATTAAATCACGTATAGTATCACTACTTACAACAGTCACAGGAGTTCCTGTAACTGTTGCATCTGTAAAGTCAGGATATTTACTACTTAAATTAGTTTGAACAACATTACTTGTTATTTCTCTTTTAACACGAACCTCTTCACCTAAAAACAGTTCAGAACCAGTGAGATTAAATTGTTGCTCTATTCCTGAACCTAAAAATGCATTCCTAGAAACATCATTTCCCATGTATCTGCCATCTGCAGCAATTGGTTTAGTGTCTACTGCTGAACCAGAGAAAAGATATTGACCATTTATAGAAGTATTTGACAAGTTAATAAAATGATCTTCAAGTGCCCTTAATTCTGCTGCTATTGCATCAAGAGAAATACTGTCATTTGTACCATTTGCAGCTTGAACCAGAAGAGTATTCATACGATTTATACTGCTCTCAAATTCATTTAAAACAACATCTGTCTGGTCTGAAGTCTTATATCCACTTTCAGTACTTTTAGTAACTTGTTTTAACGTGATCAACTCATTATCAAGCCTCATGGTATCCGTAAATACGCCTATATCATCACTAGCATATTGAATTTTAAGACCAGACGCAATCTGCTTGTTAACATCAAAAAGCCTCTCATTTGCTCTAGAGCTCTCAGCGGTTACATTTTTGTAGTACATACTAGGTGTTACTCTCATGATGCACCTCCATTTAATCTTTAATATTTTACTATATTTTTGCTTTATCTAATTTAACCAGCAATATAAGTTCCATGCTACATATATCGGCTAAAAAACATTTACTATTCATTTTAAAAATATTTTAAGTTATAAACCACTATCATTCCACTCTTTCATGCCAGAGTGGTGGAACGGTATACACGGCGGATTCAAAATCCGCTGCCGCAAGGCTTAGGGGTTCGAATCCCCTCTCTGGTACCACTTTTTTATAATATCACACTAAATATGTTAGAATTCTAAAACATTTTATATTGGATTATTATTGACATGCTAGCAAAAACTTTTTTTTCACTACTTATCTCTCTAACATTATATTCAAATAACACTCTTAACAAAACATATCATGTAAATACAAAAGATATTAACCTCTCACATATTATTCCACATGTTAAAAGTGATTTAAAGCTATTTTCAATTGAAAAGAGTAAGCATACAAAAAGGGTAAAAACAAAAGATTTATTAAAAACTCTAAAAAAACTTGGATATACAGACTATAATTCAAAAAGTAGCTACACAAACTTTAAATTGAAAAGTCCTATTGATACATCAAAAATAGAGCTAAAACTTATAAACTATTATCAAAGCAAATATGAAAATATTAATATTACAAATATTTTTATCGAGCCAAGAGGTTATTTAGCCTCCTTGCCTAATAACTATACAGTTAATATTAGAGATAGAAATTATCTTTCTAAAAGTGGTGTTTTAGATATCAAAACATCAAATAATAAAAAAATCTTCTTTAACTACAATATAACAGCCACATTATCAGTATATAAAACTAGAAAAAAGATGAAAAAAGATGCTCAATTATCGGCAATAAATGTAAATAAAAAGCGTGTAGTTTTGGATAAATTTGTAGACAAACCAATACAAAATGTAACCAAGGGTAAATATCAAAGTAAACGCCATATATCTAAAAACAAAATCTTAACTATTAGAGATGTCGAAGCATTCAATGTTGTAAAAAGAGGCTCTTTAATAAATATCAGTTTAAGAAGTGACAATATGTCAATCAACTTCAGTGCAAAAGCTCTTCAAGAGGGCAAGATAAATGATATAATAAGAGTTCAAAAAAGCAATGGAAAAAAAATTAAAGTTAGAATTATTGGAAAAAATAGAGCGGAGATGCAATGAAGTTAATAGTAGCTACAAGTGGTGCTAGTGGTGTAAACTTAGGTCTTAAAATACTTAAACTACTCCCATTAGATATAGATAAACATTTTATTATGACAAAAAATTCTGAGATTGTTTTAAATAAAGAGATAAATGTTACTATACATAAAAATGAAGATATTTCTGCGAGCATAGCCTCTGGTTCATTTGGAAGTGATGCTATGATTATTGCACCATGTAGCATGAATACACTTGCAAAAATAGCATGTGGTATTTCTGACAACCTTGTAACAAGATGTGCCAGTGTTATGATTAAAGAACAGAAAAAGCTTATACTTGCTCCACGAGAGATGCCATTTTCTGCAATAGCATTAGAAAATATGCAAAAACTAGCAACTATAGGTGTAATAATTGCACCACCAGTGATGGCTTACTACTCTGAACAACAAACGCTTGATGAGATGGAAAATTTTGTAATTGGCAAATGGTTTGACATGCTAAATATAGAAAATAACTTGTATAAAAGATGGGAATAAAATGAGAAAGACAGCACTTTATCCTGGGACATTTGATCCTATCACAAATGGTCATTTCGACATTATAGAGAGAGCATTAAGACTTTTTGATGAAGTAATAATAGCAGTCGCTATTTCTCAAGATAAAAAACCAATGTTTTCACTTGATGAGAGAATAGAAATGACTAAAGAAGCTGTAAAAAGCTTAAGCAATGTAACTGTTGTTGGTTTTGACAACCTGACAGTTGAGTTGGCAAAAGCACACAATGCAAGCATAATTATCCGTGGTCTAAGAGCCGTGAGTGACTTTGAGTATGAGCTCCAGCTAGGATATCTAAACAATTCTCTAGATGACACTATTGAGACTGTATATCTTATGCCTAAACTTCAAAATGCATTTGTAAGCTCATCAATTGTAAGAAACCTCCTAAAGTTCAATGGTAAAACTGACCACATACTTCCAAAAGAAGTTCAAAAAATAATAGGAAATATGACCTCATGTACATTGCACTAGAAGGGATAGATACCGCTGGTAAAAGCACTCAGATAAGTAATATATCGGAGTATTATCCAGATGCAATAATTACAAAAGAGCCTGGGGCAACAAAAATCGGTAAAGAGATAAGAGAGATGGTTCTTAGCGCTCGTGCTAAAAGTAAAAAAGCTGAATTTCTACTTTTTTTAGCAGATCGTGCAGAACATATAAAAGAGGTCATTGAGCCAAATATATCAAAAATGATTATATCTGACAGAAGTGCAGTAAGTGGTGTAGCTTACGCTTTAGTCCAAGGCGAAATAGATAAAAAAGATTTAATAGGGTTAAATAATTTTGCAACAAACGGCATTTATCCAGAGAAAGTTTTCTTGCTTAAACTAACAAAAAAAGAGCTAGAATTTAGACTTTCTCAAAAAGAGTTAGATGGGATAGAACTTAGGGGTTCACAGTACCTATTGAACATTCAAGATGCTTTGATTGAGGCTACGGAACTCCTAAACTTGGAACTTGTAGAGATAGATGCAACAAAAAGCAGAGAAGAAATAACAAAAGAAATATTAGATAATATTAAGTATTAATTGCCTTAATATAATATGAGGAATATTGATGAATAAGAACACAAGAAATCTTCTATTGGTAATTACTTCCATATTATTCATCAGCATAACAGCCATATATTACACATATGATGAACATAAAAAAGTCACGAGAAAAAATAAAAAGATTATAAAAAAAGAGCAAGTTGAAATTGTTTTTTCAAATAAAAAAACACAAATCGAACAAGCTTTTAAGAAAATGTACGAGAGCGCGAGGACAATCTCTCTACTTCCTTCTGTTAGACAGATAGACAGTGGGAACAGATTGAGTGAAGAAGAGGATATTGTAGCGACTGGAAGATTTTCAGAAGACGCTTTTTCAACTGTTCAACAACTTTACAATGATTTGGTCTCCAACGTTAATGTATCAGAAATATATGCTGTTGCTGATGGACTTGATTTTCAAAAGGGTCAGTTTCCGTTTTTTATGTTTGATTCTTTAGTAATAGGCAATGAACAAGAGCATGAATATGCTAATGTAGTTAATCCAGATTTTCCAGAAGAAGCCGAAGAGGCTGAGTATTTGTACTACCCTACTCAAATTGAATATTTTAAGAATAACTATCCGACATTTAATTATAAAGATTTAAGTGACATACCTGCAGTTTTTTCGCCACTTCTAAGAACTTGTGATAATACTCAATATATCTCAAAATCAACCGGTAATGTAGAAGATAGTTTTGGTATCTTATATTCTATACCTTTTTATAACAATCAAAACAAAGTAAAAGGGATAATTTCTATTATTTTTAGAAAAAACCTACTTGAATCTTTACTAGTTGATGTCCCTTTTATCATAATCACTGACAAGGATAAAAAAGAGGCAAAAGAGATCAGTTTCTCTATGCCAAAGGAGTTCAGTCAGTTTGTTTTGTATAACAAACAAAATGATATCTATATTGCTGATAGACGAGATAAAGAGATTATTTCGTTTGTAAATACTAAAAACAAAAATGCTTCAAACTTTCATGAAGTGACAATTAATACAACTGGTGAGAGCGACTGGAAACTTTTTATGAGAATTCCAGAGACTCTATATACCGAAAATCTTAAACAAGAGAGTGAAATATATATACTAAAAATAGGTTTTATCGTATTTACAACTCTATTCTTGATTATATTCATGATTTATAGAACTAAAAAATTATTAAGCAATGCTAATAGTGGAACAAAAGAGTTTGAAGATGTTGTACATGATTTGATAAACAACATTTCATTATTAGTAGAACAATCATCGAAAAACAAAGATATTCTTTATACTACAAATGAGAGCATAGAAAATAGTTTTTTGATGACAAATAAAAATAGTGAGAGACTACAAATAACTTATAAAGTTTTAGCAGAATTAGTAACTAGTTTAAAAAATGTAATGTCAAAAATAAACGCAAACAGTGCAAAACAAAATGATGCTGTGCATGCTATGAACCAATTAAATGGACAAGCTGGTGAAATCATAAAAGTTATAAATTTCATTAATAAAATTGCAAATCAAACAAATCTATTGGCATTAAATGCCGCAATTGAGGCAGCTCGTGCTGGGCAACAAGGGTTAGGGTTTTCAGTAGTTGCAGACGAAGTTAAACAACTAGCCAATAAAACAAAAAAAAGCCTTATAGAGATTAGTGCAACAACAAAACTTATTACGCAAAGTATAAGCACTATAGGAAGTGATTTAGAGCTTAACTCCCAAGAGATTTCAGATGTATCTGAATATACAAAAGAGCTTGTAGAAAAAGCGGACTCAACAAAAAATGAATTGACAAAAACCATAAGCGCATCAGAGAGTCTAATATTAAATAACCATGAAGTAAAGGAAAATTTAGAGACTCTATTAGAAGGTATGGAAATTATCACTGATTATTCAGAGAAAAATAAAAAATCTAGCGAAGATATTCAAGCCGTTGCACTTAAGAGATTTAATGTTTAAAATATTAGAACACAATTTTTAGATTTAACCCATCATCTATCAGTACAAGCATGGAAACGAGGAAACAAATTTACATATTTGTTTAATGGAATAACTACAAATATTATTTTCTTTTAAATCTTTAATTTTGCTATTATATCCTTATATTCATTTTTACAAAGGTCTTTTTATGGAATCCATTCTACAAATACTTCTCATTACTGCGTTACTTTCAATTTTGATCAATACTTTTTTAAAGAAATATGATTTCCCACCGATAATCGGTTATATTATAGCAGGTGCTTTTGTTACATACGTATTTTCTTTAAGGGATACTAGCCTGCATATCCTTCATGAAATTTCTGAGTTTGGAATTGCTTTTTTAATGTTTACAATCGGTCTGGAATTTTCAGTTACGAACTTTAAAAAGTTAAAAAAAGAAGTTTTTATTTTTGGAACATTTCAGGTAGTTCTAAGTGGCCTGCTTTTTACTATAATATCCAATTATCTATTCCACTTAAGTCCTCAATCATCTATTATAATTGGGTTTGCTTTGGCCCTTTCTTCAACAGCAATTGTTTTGAAAATAATCAATGAAAATCGTGATGTTCAAAAAGATTATGGGCGCATGGTTCTGGGCATCTTACTTTTTCAAGACCTTGCTGTCATTCCTATTCTTTTAATGATTACCTTCTTTAGTACTAGTGGTGTTGCACTTGAAATAATGCTAATCAACACACTCATTAGTGCCATATTGGTCTTACTTATTTTGTTTTTTGCTGGAAAGTATCTTGTTACCCCCTTTTTAAGATTTGTTTTTAATTCACATTCGCATGAACTTTTTATTGCTTCTGTACTATTAATTGCTACTGCAGCATCTTATACCGCTTATCATTTTGGATTTTCTTATTCTCTTGGTGCTTTTATAGGGGGGATGCTACTAGCAGAAACACCATTCAAACATCAAATTCAAGCAGATTTAACCCCATTTCGAGATCTCTTACTTGGCGTATTTTTTGTTTCTGTAGGAATGCAGGTCAGTGTGGAGTTTCTTGTCTCTAACATTGCAGATATATTAGCTGTAATGACAACAGTAATGCTTCTAAAAGCATTTGTGATTTTTTTTATATTAAAGTTTTTCACTGTGGCCTCTAATGCTCTCAAAAGCGCCCTTGCTCTTTCTCAAGTAGGAGAGTTTTCATTTGTAGTTCTCGAACTTGCACGAATAAACGGTATAACAAGCCAGGATATAAACCAGACACTTATTATTGCAGTTGTATTTTCAATGATACTCACCCCTTTTATTGTTAAAAATCTACAAACAATTGTTGAAAAAATTTTACGCTCCAAAGAAAAGCTTACAGAACCATTTTCTACGACAGGAATCAGTGGACACATTGTGGTTTTAGGCTATGGAAGTCTGGGTCAACAGATATGCAAAATTATCAAAGAAAAAGGACTTTTATATATAGCTATTGATAATAAACACAAGCTTGTAAAAACAAGTCAGGAAAATTCAGATCCATTTATTCTTGGAAATGCCAATCAGAAACATATCCTCTGTGATGCTAATGTCAAAAATGCCATGGCTGTCTTAATTACAGTTGAAAATGATGAAGATACTAATAATTTAGTTGAATCAGTTTTTCATCTTTCACCAACAGTAAATATTGTTGTATCAAGTAGAGTTGATAAATCAAAGCTTATGTTCGATAAACGTATACGCTTTTTTGTACACGAACATGAAGAAGTTGCAGCACGGATGACGCTTCATGCGCTCACCTGCAATCTTACGCAAAGTGCAAAACTATAAATAGAGAAGCTCCATCTTGGACAATACTTATCAAAAAAGAGTATACTTCGTAAAAAAAAGGACGTTGCAATGAGAGACTATTTCAGAATTGAAAAAGCTCCTGTATTTATTAAATTTTTTATCACTTTACTTCTTTTTATATTCGTCAGTGATATCCATTCAATCAACTCCTTTTCCAAGCTGGTCGTGGCTCTTTTAGAATTTATTATCATCCTTGAATTAGTTCGTATGCTTGTCGAGTTTTTGTTTAGTGATGAAAATCGTATTAAGTTGAGACTTGTTCTAGATTCTACTATTGTCTTTTTTATACGGGATATTATGTTAATCGCTAATGACAAGCTAGATATTCTGAAGATTGCATATTTATTAGGTATTATTGCAGTTTTATTTATTCTTAGAATTTTTGCAATGAAATATAGCCCTGCAAAACTGGAAAAATAACAACAAATAAAAAAACTAAAGGATTTCAAAAAATGGATAATAGTATCTTTTGGAGCTTAGGAACTCTTCTTATTACTTATATTTCTATTCGCCTTTTTAAGCGCGCTATTAAAAGAGTTGCAAACAGTAAGCATGTTGCAGAAAAAAGAATCTACTATATTGAAAAAGTTTTTGAATTTCTTTTTATAATAACTGCGTTTATTATTTTTGCGTTTATATGGAGTGTTGATATCAAAGGAGTCTCAGTATTTGCTTCTTCTATTTTTGCTATTATTGGTGTAGCTATGTTTGCACAATGGTCTATACTGAGTAATATCACAGCAAGTATTATTATCTTTTTCACATTTCCAGCAAGGGTTGGGGATAAAATAAAAATTGTTGACGGAGATAATAGTATTGAGGGTATTATCAAAGAAATAGCACTCTTTCAAATTGAGCTTAGAGACAGTGAAAACAATCTTGTAATGTATCCAAACAATCTTTTATTGCAAAAACCAGTCATAAAAATAGTTTAAGTACTTTTTATAAGTATTAAAGATTTGATACTTATAAAAAAAAAGGCAAATAGGGTTGAATCTCCACTTTTAAAACAAACATGTCAATCTATCATATTTTTCTACATGTAGAAATAAATCTAATAAAATGCCTCTGTTCAACATACTATCTACAAGTAAATGATTTTTATGCCAACTAAACCAAAAATAGTCTTTACAGGGTATCATCACACAATCAACAGAGGAGTTAATTGTTGTAATATCTTCAATAAAAAGTATAAAAGAAGCGGGTATCTTTGGCAAGACCGTTATAAATTTAAATATATAACGTCCGAAAACTACTTATACACTCTTCTTAGATACATTGAATACAATCATTTAGAGGCAGGTATTTCTTTACATGTAAGTGAATATCCATATACTTTTTGGTTCAGCAATATTTAACTCAAAAAACTATTATTCTTGCACAAACAATTATATTATGATTAATAAGTTTGATATTAAAACGCTGAGTGAGTTTTTAAATAAGCCGATTATAGAAAATAAAATTAGTTTTCTTAAATAAAAACAAAACTAGATAGAAACATTACAATAATAAATGCTTATTTTGATGGATATACGCAGTCAAATATAGCTTTATATTTAAACCTTTCTAAGTCACTGGTATCAAAGGTGATAAAAAGTGGAGTTACTTCTTATACAATATAATAGACTAATGTATTGAATATTTATTATTTTACATTCCACCAATACCAAAAGTTTCTTGCAATATATAACCAGTTAAAAATGCAAGACCAGCGGCTGTTCCACCAGTAAGTAGTGTACGCATGCCAGAAATAAACATTGGTTTAGAAAAGAGAAAGCTTTTTAGCATTCCAACTGTAAAGAACATTATTCCAGCTAGAAATGTACTTAGCATAAACTGCTCCTTCATTTCTAATTGTGGTATAAGAAATGGCATTAATGGTATTCCTCCGGCAAAAATAAATGATAAGAATGTAGTAATAGCAGATTTCAAAGGATTTGCTTTAGTTTTTTGTATTCCGTATTCCTCTGTTATCATTGTTTCTACCCATAAACCCTTATCCTTGCAGATGGTATCTATTATTTCATCAAGGACTTCTCCTTTAAAACCTTTTTCTAAAAATATTTGCTTTATTTCTTCTCGTTCTCCAATTGGATATTTATTTATATGTTCATCTTCGGTTCTTCTAACCCCATCTGCAAATTCTTGCTGAGCATTTATTGATTCATAGTTACTAACAGCCATACTAAAACCATCCGCGAATAGATTTGCAAAACCTAAAACAAGAGCAACCGAGGATGGAAAGCCAGCACCTACAGCGCCTGAAACTATTGCAAATGTCGTTACACATCCATCTATTGACCCAAGAACAGCATCAGAAATATTTTGAGGTGTTTTAAAGTTTTCTAAGCGTCTTTTAATCGCCTCTATCTGATGCTCTCTAATATGCTCCGAATAGTTATTTTGATTCATTACCACCCTCTTTGAGAATCTTAACAGCACTGTTTATGTAAATAATTTTTACTATATTTAAACATTGTTTAATTTTACACTATTGTACTATATAAAATATAGTTTTTCAAATACTTTGATATGATTATAAATCAATATATAACTCAACTATCAATGCTATTTGTAAATCAGATATAAGCAAAAAATGGTATCCTTTCATTTAAATTAAACTTAAATAATATTGCACACTACTAAGGATAAAAATGATTAATTCACTAAGAGGAATGAATGATATTTTAAGTGAGGATTATGAAAGATTTACCTACTTTATCAACACAGCCACAGATATAGCTCAAAAGTATGGTTTTCACTTTATAGAGACTCCACTTTTAGAAGAAACTGCCCTATTTAAACGCTCTGTTGGTGAATCTAGTGATATAGTTGGCAAGGAAATGTATCAGTTTATAGATAAGGGTGAAAACGATGTTTGTCTTAGACCTGAGGGAACAGCCGGTGTTGTTCGTGCATTTGTACAAAAAAAGCTTGATAAAGCAGGTGGAATTCAGCGTTACTTCTATCACGGTTCGATGTTTCGTTACGAGAGACCTCAAAAAGGAAGACTAAGACAGTTTCACCAGTTTGGTGTTGAGAGTTTTGGGGTAGATAGCGTTTACGAAGATGCAACTATGATTATGATGGTTAGCGATATTTTAATAAAGCTTGGTATTGGCTATAGACTTCAGCTTAATTCCCTTGGTGACAACAATTGTATGCCAGATTATCGCACTAACTTAGTTAAATTTGTGCAAGCGTGCAAAGATGATATTTGTGAAGATTGTGTAAGAAGATTAGACACTAACCCTATTCGCGTACTTGATTGTAAAAACTCTAAATGCCAAGAGTTATATGTTAGTGCTCCAAAGCTTATACAAAATCTTTGCCCTACATGTAGCGATGACTTTGAGACTCTTAAGAAAATTTTACAAAACAATGGAATAGATTACGAAATTGACACTAATTTAGTTCGCGGACTTGATTACTACTCTAAAACTGCATTTGAATTTGTAAGTGACAACATAGGAAGCCAAAGCGCAATAGCTGGCGGTGGAAGATATGACAGACTTGTTGAGTTTCTAGATGGTCGCCCTACTCCTGCTGTTGGTTTTGCAATGGGAATAGAGAGACTTATGGAGCTTATAGTTATGCCTGAGAGTGTAAGAAGTGGTTACTATCTTGGTGCTATGGATGATGAAGCTATTGATTTAGTTGTTAGTTTAACTCAGAAAAAAAGAGCTACTGACAGATCTACATGTGAGTACAAAACAAAAAATCTTAAAAACCATCTAAAAGGTGCTGATAAAGTAAACGCTAAATATTGTGCAGTAATAGGCTCAAATGAAATTGCAGATGGTACTATATGGGTCAAAGATTTAGAAAATAAAACGGAACAGACAATACTTTTGGAGGAATTTTAATTGGAAATACTGCATGCAATATGGGCTATATTTATAGACTTTATCGAGTTTTTTTTATTGGCGGGTATTTTTTTAATCGTCATACTATTTGTTTATGACAGATACATACAAAGAAGACATGCACTACTAATTAACTATCCAGTAATAGGACGTTTTAGATACCTATTTGAAGCATTAAGAGAACCACTGCGTCAATACTTTGCAGAAGAGACATTTTATGACTCAAAAGACAAAGTAGACTGGGTATATACAGCAGCTAAAGATAAACCAAATTATAAATCATTTTCAGTTGCACAACCATTTTCAGGTTCAAGATTTATTATTAAACATGCAACAAATGTACTAAATGATGATGAAGTAAGTGATGACATATCTGTTGTTTTTGGTAAAAATAGAGAGATTCCATTCACTTCACATACTCCAATAATCCGTTCTGCCATGAGTGATGGATCACTTAGTCCTGAAGCTGTTCGTGCATTCTCTATCGCTGGTGAAAACTCAAATTTAACTATTAATACTGGAGAGGGCTCACTAACCTCAAACCACCTATTTACACACAAACCTGACCTTAAAAACTGTGACTATCTTGAAATAGTTCAAAGCAGTCCATATGCAGAATTTATATTTAAGATAGGTAGCACACTGTTTAATAATGCAAGAGCTTTGAAATGGTACAGAACAGTATTATTAAACAAAAAAACTCAAAATACATATATATATGACACAACTTCACATGTACTCTTTCGTGTAAACTGGAAAGCACCTCTGGAAGCCTTTCCTAAAGAAGTTCCATCTGATATACCTAACATAATTTTTCAAATGAGTTCAGGACTATATGGTGTTCGTGATGATGATGGAAAATTTGATGAAGTTAAATATCAAAAAGTTATGAAATTTTGTCGTATGACAGAGATTAAGATTGCACAAGGGGCAAAGCAAACTGGCGGAAAACTTTCCGGCTCTAAAGTTACAGCTGATATTGCATACTACAGAGGTGTACCTGAAGGTAAAGATGTTTTTTCACCAAACCGTTTCCCTTTTGCAGACAGCACTTCTCATTTGTTGGATTTCGTAGAAAAACTGCAAGAATTATCTAAAAAGCCTGTTGGATTTAAAATAGTTATCTCTGATGCCAAAGATGTTGAAGAGATAGTAAGGGAAATCTCTGCAAGAAAGTCTGCTGGAAGAAATATTCCAGACTTTATTACAGTTGATAGCGGAGAAGGTGGAAGTGCTACAGCACCACTAGAACTTATGGAGTCAGTTGGTCTAACAACAAACAATGCACTTTTTGTGCTTGACACTCTTCTGAAAAAATATGAAATCAGAGAAGATATTAGCATTATTTCAAGTGGGAAAATTTTAACTCCAGATGATGCTATAATTACTTTAGCTATGGGTGCTGATGCTGTTGGCATTGCTAGAGGTTTTATGATGAGTGGTGGATGTATTCGCGCTAGAATGTGTTCAGGGTTTGGTTCACACGTTTGCCCTGTTGGAATGGCAACTCAAGATGAAAAGAAAAGAGCTTCATACCTAGTTGTAAAAGAAGGTAAAGAGATAGGTAACTATCATACTAATCTGATTAAAGGAATGAAAGTAGTTTTAGAAGTTATGGGAATTAAACACATTAGTAAATTAAACCGAAGTATGCTTACTTTTAAAAACCAAAATGAAGAAATATTTTTTGATGTGGAAGAGTATTTTCATCATAAACTACATGTATAGGAAAATAAATGAATAATTTCGGTCTTGACATTTGGGCAAACAATAACTTTATAATTGAAGATGGGCAAATTAAATTAAACTATAAATGTATGCCATCAATATTACAAATAGTTGAAGAGATTCGTTCTGATAATGTAAAGGGGCCTATTTTGCTAAGGTTTCCTCATCTAATAAAAAGACAGATTAAAACTCTTTACTCGTATTTTGACAAAGCTATACAACACAACAACTATCAAGGTAGTTTCAATGCTGTATTCCCACTCAAAGTAAACCAATTTCCTCATGCGGTAGAAGCTATAACATCACAAGGTGCTACATACAACTATGGATTAGAAGCAGGAAGCAAAGCTGAACTTATCTTAGCAATGAGTAAAACTCCAAATGGGGCCAATATAACAGTAAATGGATTTAAAGACAAAGAAATGATTACTCTTGGTTTTATTGCGGCTCAAAGTGGACATAATATTACACTCACAATTGAAGGACTTGGTGAACTTGAAACCATAATAGAAGTAGCAAAAGAGTGTGATTTAAAAATACCAAATATAGGTATCAGAATAAGACTACATAGTGCTGGAAGTGGAATCTGGGCAAAAAGTGGTGGTATGGATGCTAAATTTGGACTAACTTCAACAGAAATCATAGAGGCTGTTAATCAACTTAAAGAGGCGAAACTATTAGATTGTTTGAGTATGATACACTTTCATATAGGGTCTCAAATGTCAGATATTGCGCCTCTTAAAAAAGCGCTTAGAGAAGCCGGCAATATTTACGCAGAACTTAGAAAAATGGGTGCTTCAAAACTAAATAGCATCAACATTGGTGGTGGTTTAGCAGTAGAATATGACCAACATACTCACTCAAAGTCTCGTAATTACTCTATAGATGAGTTTTCAAGCAGCGTTGTATTTTTACTTGGTGAGATTATGAATGCAAAAAATGTTAAACATCCAGATATATTTACAGAATCTGGAAGATTTATAGTAGCTTCACATGCAGTATTAATCACCCCTGTATTGGAACTATTCACACAAGATTATCAAGAAAAACTACTTAACTTTAAAACAGTTAATCCCCCTCTAATAGAAGAACTTGTAGAGTTAAATAAACTTTTAAACAATACAAACTGTATAGAATATCTGCATGATGCACTTGACCATATGGAATCACTGTTAACACTATTTGATTTAGGTTACATAGACCTGCAAGACCGTTCAAACGCCGAAATTTTAGTTCATAATATTATAAAAAGAGCTTTATATTTAAAGTCGGCAAATCCAACAGATGAGCTTGAACAATTACAAGTAAAACTACAAGAACGCTACCTTATAAATGCTTCTATTTTTCAAAGTTTACCTGACTATTGGGGACTTAATCAGCATTTTCCAGTTATGCCATTACACCACTTAAATACACAACCACTTAGAGCTGCATCTCTATGGGACATTACATGTGACAGTGATGGAGAGATAGGTTTTAATCCAGATAAACCTCTATACCTGCATGATGTGAACTTGGATGAAGAGGATTACTTTTTAGGATTTTTCAATGTTGGTGCATATCAAGAAACATTAGGAATGAATCATAATCTATTTACTCATCCAAGTGAATATACAGTTTACATCAATGATACAGATTATAAAATAACCAACAAAGTTGAATCAAAAAGTATATTGGATATTCTAGAATCACTGGGCTATAACAAAAATATAGTCTCTGATAAACTTAAAAATGATTTATTAGCTTCCAAGTTTATTACAGAAAAAGAAAAAAATGATACACTAGCCAAATTAGAACTATATTTAGATCAAAATGGTTATTTAAGAACAACAAATTAATTATTTAGGACTTTAACCTTGGGACTTTATGCTGAAATAAAAGAAGACTTTTCCAATGCTTATAACAATGATCCTGCACTCAATTCAAAGCTTGATTTTTTATTTAATTACCCTGGTGTTTGGGCTATAGCTTGGTACAGAGTGGCTAGTAAACTGTACAATGCAAACTTTAAAAGTTTTGCCAGAGTAATCATGGGTTTAACTCAGATATTAACAAATATAGATATTCATCCAGCTTCAAGAATTGGAAAAAGAGTTTTCATAGACCATGGAACTGGTGTAGTTATTGGTGAAACAACAATAATAGAAGACGATGTGTTAATATACCAAGGTGTCACTCTTGGTGGCGTATCTCTAACGCATGGTAAAAGACATCCCACTATTAGAAACGGTGCTGTATTAGGTGCTGGTTCAAAGATTCTAGGAAATATAGTAATCGGCGAATATGCAAAGATTGGAGCAAATTCCGTAGTAGTTAAAGATGTTCCAGATAATGCAACTGCCATTGGCATTCCTGCACATGTAATAGAAAAAGGGAGATGTAAAGATCCTCTTATGCATAATATGCTTCCAGATATAAACAAAGAGATGTTTGAATATATGTTAAAAAGGGTTGCAGTTTTAGAACATATATTGGTTGAAGATAATAAAGAGCTACTAGAACAAGACTTAGAACTGGAAAAAATATACGAATCTTTTATTACAGCTATGAAAAATTAAAAAACCACTCCCCCTTAACTCATATATATTATTATTTTAGTATAATGTATTCATTATTTCACCTAAGGGTTTCAAATGCTAACAAGTCGCATTAACGCACTATCTGAATCGATTACAATCGCAATCTCAACGCTCGCACAAGAGCTAAAGTCACAGGGTAAAGATGTCATAAGTTTTTCTGCTGGAGAACCTGATTTTGATACTCCTCAAATTATAAAAGATGCTGCTATAGAAGCTATTAACAGTGGCTTCACTAAATACACTGCTGTTGATGGAATCCCTGCTCTTAAAGATGCTATTGCTAATAAATTAAAGAGGGATAATGGATTAACCTATGCTCCTAATCAAATAATAACCAACAATGGTGCTAAACACTCTTTATTTAATCTTTTCGCTGTAACTATTGATAAGGGTGATGAAGTTATTATCCCCTCTCCATACTGGGTAACATACCCTGAGTTAGTTTTGTATCATGGTGGAACTGTAGTTGAGATAGAAACTCATGACTCCAGTGAGTTTAAAATTACTCCTGAGCAATTAAAAGATGCCATAACAATAAACACTAAAATGCTAGTGCTAACAACTCCGTCAAATCCAACTGGTTCTATTTATACAAGAGATGAACTAATCGCACTTGGAAAAGTTCTAGAAGGTACAAAAGTAATAGTTGCAAGTGATGAGATGTACGAGAAACTTATCTATGACGGTGAGTTCACATCTGCTGCATCTGTAAGTGATGATATGTATCAAAGAACTGTTACCATAAATGGTCTAAGTAAATCAGTTGCTATGACTGGATGGAGATTTGGTTATATGGCAGCTCATGACACTGAACTGATACAAGCTACTAAAAAGCTACAAAGTCAAAGTACTTCAAATATCAACTCTATTACTCAAAAAGCTGCAATCGTTGCTCTAAACGGAGATGCAGATGCTGATATAGAAATGATGAGAAGAGCATTTGCGCAACGTCGTGATGAGGCTGTTAAACTAATTAATGCAATCGATGGATTAAGTGTTTTCAAACCTAATGGTGCATTTTACCTTTTTGTAAATATAAAAGAATTAAGCAATGATTCAATGGAGTTTTGTAAAGAGTTGCTAGCTAAAAAAGGTATAGCTGTAGTTCCTGGCGTTGGTTTTGGAAGTGAAGGTTATTTCAGATTTAGTTTTGCAACAAATATTGAGAGTATAAGAACTGGTATAAAGCGCATCGAAGAGTTTGTAAAAGAACTTAGAGTATAGTATTTTAAAGTAGGTTAAACCTACTTTAGTGATGTAAGTGCTTCTATTACTTCATCAAGATTTTCAAGTGGAATGTGAACTTTCCATTCAGGTTCATTTGCATTTCCAGCTAAAGATATACCAATACTTGCAACTGGTGTACTTTTTTCACCATAAGGTTTATCTATTTTTGTTACAGAAATAACACCTTTTTTTGTTCCATTTAATGCGATAGTTTTTGACATTTAACACTCCTTAATTTTATAGTTTCTTAACCAGAAGGCTAATATGCTAATTATTTAAGTAGTCTAGCAATTTTCACCTGAAGTCTAAGCCACATTTTGTGTTCCATAAGTGGAAATCCTGAAAATGTCTTACCGCTCTCTTTTATACTCTTCGTTATTCCACTTCTTGCTGCAAATGTATTGAAAGGTGCAATTTCCAAGTGACCTGCTGTCGCAGATTGTCCACCCATAACAACATTACGTCCAAGTTTTGTAGAGCCCGCAAGACCAGATTGAGAAACCATTACACAATACTCGCCAATCTCGCAGTTGTGTCCAACCTGAACCAGATTGTCTATTCTGGTGCCTTTTTTAATTAAGGTCGTACCAAACACAGCTCTATCGATTGTTGTTGAACTTCCAATCTCTACATCCTCCTCGATAGCTACATTGCCGTTTTGATAAATCTTTTTATGCTCACCAAGTTTATTGGTAGCAAATCCAAAGCCATCACTCCCTATAGTCGTATTCGCGTGAATAATACAATCATTTCCAATGGTGCAGTCTCTGTAAACAGTTACATTGGGGTAGATAATAGTGTTGTCACCAACAACTGTTTGGGCGCCAATATATACATGTGCTAAAATCGTGCAGTTCTTGCCAATCTTTGCTCCATTTGCTATTTCAGCTTTAGGAGATACTCTGCTCCCCTCGCCTATCTCTGCATATGGCAATTGATCGTCCTCAATCGGAGGAGAAAAATATTTTGATAACACTGCCATCGACCAATAAGGAGAGTCAACCACTAAAGCCGCGCACCCTTGCGGTATATGGCTTTTTAAAGATTTGTCTATTATAACAGCAGCTGCTTTGGTATTTTGTATATCTTTTATATATTTAGAATTTGAAACAAAAGTGACTTCGTTTGAACTTGCTTCTTTAAGTGTATTTAAACCTGTTATTTCAAAACTAATGCCATTAAATTCAGCACCAATTATAGAAGCTACTTCAGTTAAATCCATTTACTATCTCTCAAGTGCTACTGCACCGCTTCTAACAATTTCTTTTGGATTATATCTTTTAATAACTTGTAAAAAATTATCAACTCTTTTTGGTTCATCAGCAACCATAACTATAATAACATTCTCACCAACATTTACTATTTTGCCATTATATGCTTCACAAAGAGTACTTATATCAGTAATATTTTCAGTTACAGGGAACTTTACCAAAGCCATCTCTTTTTCAACCAAGTCTGCATGTTCGTACACTCTAAGAACAGGAATAAGTTTATGCAGCTGTTTCGTAATCTGCTCTATTACTCTTATAGAACCTGATGTAACAATAGTAAGTCTAGAATATCTACTATCAGGTATTGGAGCAACAGTTAAAGATGTAATGTTGTACCCACGACCAGAGAAAAGATCCGTAATACGAGATAAAACACTAGCCTCGTTTACTACAATAACAGAGATAACTCTTCTTTCACTAGCTTCCATTATTTCTCCTTCTTCTCTAATAACATCATGTTAAACAGTGATCCACCAGATGGAACCATTGGCATAACGTTTTCCATTCTTTCAACAACAACATCTATAAATGCAACTATGTTTTTCTCAACAGCATCTTTTAAAGCTGCATCAAATTCATCTTTTGTCTTAACTCTGTATCCGATTCCACCAAATGCTTCAGAAAGCTTTACAAAGTCAGGCTGAACACTTAAATCAGTCTCACTATGTCTTTTATCGTAAAACATTGTTTGCCACTGACGAACCATTCCAAGAAAATTATTGTTAAGAATGATATTTATAACCGGAAGTTTTTGCTCAACCGCAGTCATCAACTCTTGACAATTCATAAGGATTGAGCCATCTCCTGTAAAGTTAACACTTATCTTTTCGGGACAAGCTGATTTTACACCTATAGCCGCAGGAAAACCAAAACCCATAGTACCTAGTCCACCAGAACTAATCCACTGACGAGGTCTTGTGAACGGATAAAATTGTGCAGACCACATCTGGTGCTGCCCAACATCAGTAGAGATATTTGCACTATCACCAAGAAGTTCACCAACACGTTCTATAACCCACTGAGGTTTAATTCTATCTGTATCTTCATGGTATGCTAATGGATGTAATTCATCAAATTGGTTTATTGTATCTCTCCAAGATGAATACTTTTCAGATTTAATTTCAGATGATAACTCTAACATCTCTTTTACAACATTTTTAACATCACCAACGATTGGATAATCAGCATTTACAAGTTTAGAAATAGATGCAGGGTCTATATCTACATGTATAACTCCAGCATTTTTAGCAAATTCAGAAAGTTTACCAGTTACACGATCATCAAATCTAGCACCAAGTCCTATCACTAAATCAGTTTCACTCATAGCCATATTAGCAGCGTATGAACCATGCATGCCAAGCATAGATATAAGTAAATCATCATCGTGACTAAGAGTACCTCTAGCCATAAAAGTCTCAACAGCAGGAATTCCAGTTTTGTGAACTAAATCTCTAACTTCATAAGCAGCATCTGCATTTATAATACCGCCTCCAAGATAAAATAGTGGTCTTTTAGCTTTTGAGATAGCTTCCATAGCTTTTTTAATTTGACGAGGATTACCTTTAACATGAGGCTTGTAAGTCTCAAGATTAAGCTCTAAAGAATAATCAAATTCAGCTATCTGAGCAGTAACATCTTTTGGGATATCTACGTGCACAGGACCTGGACGACCAGTTGATGCAATATGAAATGCTTCTTTGAGTATACGACCTAAATCTTTAGCGTCTGTTACAAGATAGTTATGCTTAGTACATGAACGACTTATACCAACGGCATCAATCTCTTGAAATGCATCGGTACCAATAAGACTCATCGGAACCTGTCCGCTAATTACAACTAATGGAATTGAGTCCATATATGCATCAGCTAAACCAGTTACAGCATTTGTAAAACCAGGTCCACTAGTAATCATTGCAACACCAACTTTACCACTAGCTTTTGAGTAGCCCTCAGCAGCATGTACAGAAGCTTGTTCGTGTCTTGTCAAAATATGTTTAAAGTCATTTTGCTTATAAATCTCATCATAGACATTCATGATAGCTCCGCCTGGGTAGCCAAACACTGTGTCAACGCCCTCTGCGATTAAAGCCTCAATGACCATTTGTGCGCCATTTATTTGCATGAAAGTCTCCTCTAATAAAAAATTTGCTTATTATACCTACCTTCCCTATATTTTACTTTAAAGAAGTCAATATATTTCTATTCTATTATTGATTTAACAATCATTGAGGGTCTCCATTTATTTATAGAACCTTCGGTTTGAGACTCTAAATTTAATTTTGTTTTAGGATGGTTTCTTTTAAATTTCTCAAAAAAAGTAAAAATCTTATCCTCTAACCCATAATATAAAATATAATTTTTAATGCCATTTTCAATATATAATTGTTCTTTTCTCTCTCTTATACTTGCTTCGAGTTGAACAATATAGCAACGTGCAAAAACATTAGCGATTGGAAGAATTTTTGAATTAATTTTCATATATTTATCTAAATTTTTTTTAATTTTAATTGCATCGCCTCTAAATACATATTCGCTTACAGCATATAAATCATAATCCCATAATTTTTGAAGATTTTCACCCTCTATAGTGTTTTGCAAATCATTATAACTCTCTAAAAGATTATATGCTACTGTAATGTCATTATCTCTTATAGCGTTAAAAAATTTATGCCTACTCTCTATTTCGATTATAATATCTTTCGCCTCATTTTTAAAATCTTCAAAATCAAGTAAAATTCTAAGAAGTTTTACCGCAGAGTGAGTGTCATTTTTTTCAATAAATTTTTGTGAGTTTATGTACAAATTGTCGGCGTATTTACTTAAAGAATCATATTCAGAGTACTCTTTTAAAAATGGGTGTATTTTCAGTAGTTCATATACAAGTTTAAAATCTTTTTGAGCAATTGCAATTTTAAACCTTCTATGAATTTGGGCATTAGTTAACAAAGCCTGGATATGTTTTGACTTTTCGCTTATCCCCCGATATGGAGCTAAAATTTCATTAACTTTATCTGCAGCTTTTGGCTCAAGTATATACTTCTGCGCCAACATAAATGATTTTTTCCAATTTAATTCCAGCGATTTATAAACAGGTGTCTCTTCGTATAGTGGGTGTTTTTTTGCCAGCGTATAAGCCTGTGTTATTTTGCCATGCTTTACAAGCAGAACAAACTTATCAAACTCTTCATACTCTTTAATAAGATTATTCATTATCTGTTTTTTACTTGGAATTGTTACAAAATTTCCAAATATACCAACTGCTCTTTTTTTATCACTTTTTCCAAATAATTCTTTTGCTCTTTGTACTGTTTTTTTCCATAAAGTATCTAAAATCAGGTAAGTCTCTGTATATTTTAAAAGTGGATTTTTTTCAATCTCTGCATATATCTGGACGTAATTTTTTTCTCGCAGAAACTGAGTTAATTTATTTTCACCAAGATATATTTCATATAAAATCAACTCTCCACTATCTGAACCAATGATAAGATGCTTGTTGTTTTCATCAAAGTTTATTGAAGTAATTTTATTATTAAGTTTAATATATCTTCTTGATATCAACTTATAACTATGTAAATCGTACACTAAAACATATCCAAGTATACTTGCTAAAAATAAAAATTTATCATCACCAACAGCAACTTGCGTAATGTCGTCATGAATCCCATCAAGTCTTGTGATTATTTTACCGTTATTTGTGTCCCATATTATTGCACTGTTGTTTTTATCAATGCTAAAGAGTCTGTTTTTACTTAAAAACTTAAGTTTCATAACAGGAGCTGAGTGAGCTCTTAACTTATGTATTAATTTCATTGTATTCAAACTAGATATATGTATATTTTTATCATAACTAGCAGTTGCGACCAATTGTGCATTATCACTAAATGATATGTCGTTTACGCAATCAATATGACTAGTAAGGGTAAATGCAAGCTGTCCACTTTCAACATCGGATACAAAAATTTTACCATCATCGCCACCAGAGAACATATATCTGTCTTGAGGGTCAAGTGCGACAGAAGAGACATCTCCGTGATGCCTATCTATCTTAGAGATAATTTTTTTTGTTTTTATGTCATAAAGCCTAGACTCTTTGCAATCAGAACTTATAACAACAAAATATTTTGCATTAGAGCTAAAACCAAAAACATCAGAGCTGTATCTAAAGTGGACTATATTGCACTTAAGCACACTCTTCACATTGAGTGTGCCTATGTCTAAATAGTGCATCGCAGTGGCTGAGTCAACAACTAAAACACTATTCTCATTTATAACTTTAGTATATACGACTGCTTCACTAAAACTACTACTTTTAACAGGTAACATTATATATTAGTCCCTTATGTAGCCCTCTTGTTTTAAAACATTATGAATATCAGCTTGATGCTGCTCACCTTTAGTCTCTACATGTACGGTTACATTTGCATCACCATAGTCAAGTGAAATCGATGTTCTATCATATGAAATATGAACAATATTGGCATTTAATTCTTGAAGAAGCTGTGTAAAATGCATAAGAGAACCAGGTTTATCAATTAGAGTAACGGTCAATTTCATCTTTCTTCCAGACTTCAAAAGACCTTTTTCAATAATAACAGAAAGAAGTGTAACATCCATATTTCCGCCGCTTAGAACTACTGCTACTTTTTTACCTTTTAAATACTCTAACTTTTTATGAAGTAAAGCAGCTACACCAACAGCACCTGCACCTTCAACAACAAGTTTTTGTTTCTCTAGTAAAAACAAAATTGCACTGGCAATCTCTTCATCATCTACGCTGATAAACTTGTCTACGCTACCAAGCATGTATTCTAACGTGATAGGTGAAGTATCACGAACTGCTATCCCGTCAGCTATCGTCCTAACACTGAGTGAATCAACAACTTTTTTAAGATCGTATGAATTTTTAAGGGCTGGAGCACCGGTGGCACTAACACCTATAACTTCAATATTTGAATTTATACTTTTTATAGCGCATGCCATTCCAGATATAAGTCCTCCCCCGCCAACTGGGATGATTACAGCATCCAAATCTTCACATTTATCCAGAATATCTAAAGCCAATGTCCCCTGTCCGGCGATAACCTCTTCATCTTCAAAAGGGTGAATAAATGTTAAAGAGTTTTTCTTTCCATACTCTGTTGCGTATGCATAAGCTTCGTCATAATTACTTCCGGCGAGAATAACTTCTGCACCATAATATTTAACACCATTTACTTTTGTAAGAGGCGTTGATTCAGGCATAATAATCACAGCTTTAATATTAAACTTTAGTGCTGAGAAGGCAACACCCTGTGCATGGTTTCCAGCACTTGCCGCAACAACACCACCAGCTCTTTGCTCATCATTTAATGATGCTATTTTATTGTAAGCACCTCTTATCTTAAATGCGCCGGTTATTTGCAGATTCTCTTTTTTTAAGTAAACTTCACATGCAGATATTTTGCTTAAATATGGTGCATATGATAGAGGTGTATCAACTACAATATCTTTTATACGCTCTTGTGCCTCATATATCTTTTTTATATCTAACAATAAACTTTCCTTACAGAGCTTTATGCTCTATCATACTACACATATTTTGAACAACCATCATTCCAGCATTTTTTGCTCTTTGTGCCGCATCATTATTAACAATCTCTTTTTGAGCCCAAAAAACTTTTACATCTTTGCGTTTTATGCAGGCATCAGCAACATTATCCAGCTCTTTTGATTTTCTAAATATATCAACCATATCTATTGCAAAAGGTATCTCTTCAAGTGAGCGATAAACTTTTTCACCCAAAATCTCATCCTCTTTTGGATAAACCGGAACTATTTTAAACCCTTGTTCTTGAAGATATTTAGCGACTCTATGACTTGCCTTTGAAGCATCAGGAGAAAGCCCTAAAACTGCAATAGTTTTTACACTGCTAAAAATATCTTTTATCTCTTGCTTATTTGAATTAACAGAAGGGAATTCACACTCCATAAAAGTTCCTTATTATTTAATATATTTGAGTGATTATATCAAAAAAGAACCATTTATACATCAATTTTCTCTTGACCTATCCTGTATAAAGCAAAGTCATATTTCAACGGATCATTATTATCAAAAGATTTTAAAGTTTGAGTCAGCTCTATAGCCGCTTGAAGATCATAACTTTTTCTTTGCAAAAGTCCAAGTTTTAGAGAGACATTAAATGTATGCGTATCAAGTGGCATAATTAAGTCTGCTTTATCAATTCCATGCCATAAACCCATATCGATATTATCATCTCTTACCATCCATCTTAAAAACATCATCCACCTCTTAAGTGCACCTGCTCCTTTTGTTTTACTGGTAATTTTTCCTATTAAAAAGTTATAACCTTGTGACTGATGCGGATACTCCACATGTAGAGTTTTTATAAGTTCATTTATTCCATCAATTACACTGTTATTCTTAGTGTAGCCACTCTTAAATATAGCCTCTAGAGTACTTTTTTCATTTAATCTTTTAAGGGCAATAAACAGGGCAATAACATCTTCGCTTTTTTGAAATCTATAGTAGTGATTTTTTAAAGACTCTTTTATCTCATCATCACTTTTTTGTAAAATAGAGAAGTCAAGTGAGTCCAAAAACTTAACTATCTGCTTTACATTTCCATAAGCAAAAAGAGCGCATACCAAAGAGATATTGGGGTCTTTGTAGCGGTGTGCAACTAAAATCGGATCTAGCTTATCATAAGATATCTCACTTGTGCTGTTTCTTTTAAGAACTTCTAAGTCAAGTCTTTTTTTAATGTAAATAATAGAGTTTTTTCCTCTCGCTTGAACCTGCAATGTTTAACTGTTTTCTATACTTTGCAATTGTCCTTCTAACCATTGTTACTTTGAATTTTTCTTGAATCATATCTAGTAGTTTCATATCACTGAGTGGTTTATTATGATTCTCTCTCTTAACTATAGTAACCAAGAACTCTTTTATTGCTGCATTTGAAACATCTTCATCTATAGCAGTTGTAAAGAACTCTTTCATTGCAAAAACACCTCTGTTACATGCTATATACTTATTTGCGATTGCTCTTGAAATAGTAGAGGGGTTGTGTCCAAACTCATCTGCCAAAGTCTTCAGAGTAAGAGGCATTATCGCACCGCCTGTAAAAAACTCATACTGATACTCAACTATCATAAGCCCCACTTTATACAAGGTAGCTTTTCTCATGTCAAGTGCGTCAACAAGGCTCTTTGCCTCTTTAATTTTTTGCGAAATAAATTCATGCTCAACCGCATAACTTGTGTCTATAAGAATAGTCGGATAATAGGCATCATTTAGCTTGACCTCTATGGCTTCATCATCATTAAAAAATATCATCAAATCTGGAATAATCTGAGCTGAATCCTCTTGGTACTCTATTGCCGGAGGATTTTTAAATGTTCCAAGAACACGCATAACTTCACTGAAGTGTTCTTTTCTTGAATAGCTGTGAATATCCTCCATATTATTAATAACTTCCACACACAGAGGATAGGCCTCTTCACTTATGTCTGAACTCTCCAGCTGAAACACAAATGACTCTGCCAAATCTTTTGCAGCAACACCAATTGGCTCTACATGTGAGAACCTCAAACGAACTTTTTCAAACTCCGAGATATCAATATTTTTGATTTTACAAAACGCTTCACTGTCACCTTCATAGTAACCATTTTCATCCAGATTAGCCACTACAAATGAGGCAATAGATTGCGATATAGGCGTTGGAAACAGTGGCGCTTCTAACTGCTCATCTAAGACATCATAAAGAGATCTTTTTTGAATAGTCAATGCTTCTATCTGCTCAGTTCTAGAGTTGCTTACCTGACCTGAAATTATTTTTCTAGGAATCTTTTTTTCAAAATTTTCTTCATATCCTGACTTTACTTCCACAACCGGATTTGCATCAATAAAAGGGGACATGGCTTCACCCAAGTCGCTTAAGCTAGAGTGTAAAATAGGCAACCAATTACGAAGTGTATTTGAGAGCTTATGCTTATTCTCTACGCTTTGATTTTGCCTTAATGCTGCCATTTATCTACAATCCATTGAATTTAAGCTCTAAAGCTTAAAGTCCTCACCAAGATAGTGCTTACGTACATCGCTATTTTTCCCTATCTCTTCGCTTGTTCCGCTGGCGAGTAACTCACCGGACTTGATTACATATGCTCTGTCACATACGTCCAATGTTTCACGAACATTATGGTCTGTAATAAGAACTCCTATCCCGTAAGATACAAGCTGTTTTATAACAGTTTGTATATCCAAAACAGCAATAGGATCAACTCCGGCAAAAGGCTCATCAAGAAGTAAAAATTTAGGCGCATTTACAAGTGCTCTTGCTATCTCAACACGACGGCGCTCGCCACCGCTTAAACTAATACCTTTGCGAAAACGGATCGGTTCAATATTAAACATATCCAAAAGTTCCAATATTCTAACCTCTTGGTCTTTTTTATCTTTTATACCAACTTGAGCGGCAATCATCAAGTTCTCTTCAACGGTTAAATCTTTAAAGATAGAAGCCTCTTGGGGGAGATAACCAATTCCTTTTAAGGCTCTTAGATGTAGTGGCATTCCAGACAAATTTTCTTCATCATAATAGACCTCTCCGTCACTTGCCTCTACAAGTCCGCAAATCATATAAAAGGTAGTTGTTTTTCCAGCTCCATTCGGACCAAGAAGTCCAACTACCTCTCCGCTAGAAACCTCTAGACTCATACCTTTTACTATCTCTAAATCTTTTATTTTTTTCTTTAAATTAATTGCCCTAAGCGTATGCATAATCTACCTTATATTGTCTAATTTCATCTGAGACTTTTTCTATATCTACAATTAATGTACTTATACCTGCAGAGTTTAAAATCCTAACTAGTTCATCATCACCCCACTCTACAAAATGGAGGCCATCTTTGTCCAGCTCCTCCAACATTCCAAGTGATATAAAATGATCTAAACCGTGGTTATACATGTCATAGTGAAAAACCATCTCCCCGTAACACTGTTGCAAAGAGAATGTAGGAGAGGTTACATCATCTGCTAGCCCTAAAAATTTAACAAACTCTTTTACAAAAGTAGTTTTTCCAGCCGCAAGATCACCTCTTAATATAATTACACCGGAACTAAATTTTTTCCCAATATCTTCAACTAAAGTATTAAGTTCTTCTAATTTAAGCTTATAAATAATCATAGTTTATTTGATATTTCAATGATATTTTTCAGCTTTTCTTTGGCTTTTCCTGTTTTAAGAGCTTTTTGTGCAATTTCTAAACCATCTTGAATATCTCTAGCTAATCCATCAACCACTAAGGCAGATGCAGCATTAATAAGCACTATGTCTCTTTGAGCATCCGTAGCCTTGTTATCAAAAATATTATGTAAAATCAAGGCATTATCTTTTGCATCTCCACCCATTATTGCTCTAAGAGGAACTCTTTTAATTGCATATTCTTCGGGATCTATTTCAAACTCGTGAACCAAACCGTCACGAAGTATAGAGGCATAAGTTATATCGCTTATACTAATCTCATCCATCCCCTCCCGTGAGCTAACAACCATAGTAGACGTTGCACCGTTAATTTTAAGTGCTTCTGCCATCTTTGAAACGAAGTTCTTATCAAATACACCAAGAAGGGATTTTTTTGCTCCTGCGGGGTTTGTAAGAGGTCCTAGAATATTAAATATTGTCTTATCAGGTATCGTCTTTCTGATTGGAACTATGAAACTCATTGCTGGATGATGATTCTGTGCAAACATAAAAGTAAAACCTGACTCTTCCAAGAGTCTAGCACTGTTTTTAATACTTAAATTAAGTCTAATACCCAGCTCTTCAAACATATCTGCACTGCCAGATTTTGAAGTTATAGAACGACTTCCGTGTTTTGCGACAATACTTCCACAAGATGCAACTAATAGTGCAACAGTTGAAGATATGTTGAAACTTCCAATTTTGTCTCCACCGGTCCCAACAACATCAAGAGCCTTCATGCTAAGTTCATTTGAAATAGGAAGAGGCATAGAAAAAGAGCGCATTACTTCTGCCGCTGCTGCTATTGACTCAACAGAGGTGTAGTCGTCTAACTTCATACTTAACAAAAACTCTATCATAGCTTCATCACTCATCTCATGATTAAAAAGTGAAGTAAACTCTTTTTTTGTTTCATTATAAGTCACGACAACTCCTTGATATACTCTGCTTGTAGAGATTTTGGGGTAGATTTAGTGGTAGGAATCTTTATTACTTCATATTTTTTTGTTTCATTAAGATAGTTAATAGTTAAAATATTCCCAACATCAATATTTTTACTAGCCTTAACCACTACATTGTTTATTAAGACCACACTGTTGCTTATCATATCTTGTGCAACCGATCTTCTTTTTGTAATATTTACTGAATTTAAAAATTTGTCTATTCTCATGATTAATACTCTTAAAATAATATTTTTTCATATTGTAGAGTATTAAAACTGAAAGGGATGTAAGAGTTGGAACATTTTT
This sequence comes from Candidatus Sulfurimonas marisnigri, assembly GCF_015265475.1. NCBI lineage: Bacteria > Pseudomonadati > Campylobacterota > Epsilonproteobacteria > Campylobacterales > Sulfurimonadaceae > Sulfurimonas > Candidatus Sulfurimonas marisnigri. Next base: position 1,374,333 of record NZ_CP054493.1, read on the forward strand.
TGCATTATATAGTGCCTATTATCAAAAAAAATATTTTTATACTCTTAAATAATCTCTTTTGTTGGTGCACCTAAGTAATACCCTTGAGCATAATCTATATTAAGTTCAACAAGCTTATCATACACACTTTTGGAATGAACGAATTCTGCTATAGTTTTTATTCCCATTTTTTTAGCAAACTCAGCAATAGTTTCTACTACCATTTGTGAGTTAACATCTCTATCAATAGTCTTTATCATAGAACCGTCAATTTTTATATAATCAACTTTTAGTTTCATAAGGTATTCAAAATTTGAGTATCCAGTGCCAAAGTCATCAATAGAGATACTACACCCATAATGTTTTACTTGCTCTATAAATTCAATTACTGCTTCAAAATTTTCTATGCCCTCTGATTCTAGTATTTCAAAAGAGACATATTTCCCTATTCCAGTTGATTCTAACTTTTCAATAATTAATTCTACTACTTCAACATGTGAAATATCTTCTACTGAGATATTTATAGAAAAATGGTATGGCTTTTTTTCAAATTTGGCAAATGTTTTTCTAATCATAATTTTTGTCAATTCATGATAAATTCTATTTTTCTTAGATAATGCAAGAAAATAAATTGGAGGAATATAATCGCCATTTTCATCTTCTATTCTCATTAGTGACTCATATTTAACAATTTCCTGAGTTTTACAATCAACAATTTGTTGATAAAATGGAACTACCATATCATTTTCAACTGCAAATTTAAGTTTTTTTGTCCATTTTAAATTATTTTCATATTCTTGTGTCTTTTTCATATTTGATTCATACATTAAGTATTTTTTCTTCTCTTTTTTTGCAACTCGTAAGGCCATATCTGCTTGTGTCAACAGATACGAATCTCCATAAGACATACCTATGGTTACATTTATATAAACACCATTGTCTTTTTCTATTGAAAAATACTCTTTTGTTATACTGTCTACAATATGCAAGGCAATACCTTCCAACTCTTCTAAATCAAACTTCTTAACACAATATAGCACATATTCATCTGCATGTAATTTATAAAATTGATTCTCTACATCTATCATGCTTTTTATTGAAGTAGCCAGTTTCTTCAAAACAGTATCACCTATATCATGACCATATAGATTATTAATTTCCTGAAAGCCATCAATATTAACAATCATAAGAAGTGCTTCTTCTTTACGTTCTAAAACGTCCAATAACCTTCTTCTGTTTGGTAAGCCTGTAAGTGCATCATTGTAAAATTGATTTTCTAAACTATCTAGCATATTGTTAAAAACATTTTGCATAGAGTTGATCTCTGTTATATTATTTTCCAGTGTTAATCGCTTACTGATGTCACTATCATTAGATATTGAGTCTACTGTTAATATAAAATTTTTAATAGGCTTAATTAGGTATTGATTAAATTTAAAGAAGAGCAGAATAAATATAAAAAATGTAAAAAATACTATAAATAAAACAAAGAAATTTGTCATTTTCGCCAAAGATACTTTTACGTCAACAATTGGATATGAGATTTCAATAACACCTAAAACATCTTGTTTTTGTGCATTTGTATGGCATTTTAGACACTCTTGTGTTGCAATAACTGGGTAGTGAAACTGAATAATATCGTCTTTTGTAATTTCTAAAATTTCTTCGCCTTTGAAAGCTTTTGCAAGAGAATTTAAATTTGTATTTTCTTTTTCATTTTCATTTTTTCCAAAAATTTCTGCAACTTTTTTACTCCTAAAAACATTTATATTCATATTTTTATCAATCTCATTGAGCCTAGAGATCGTATTGTCAATATCTTCCTTCGTCCACCCTTTGGCCATGCCAGAGTAAAGAGATTCAAAAATCAACATACTGGTTTTTTTTGCATCATCTTTGGAGAGACTTAGAATAGCTTGTTTTTTCATATATGTGCTATAAAAAAATACTGATATAAGAGTAATTGTTAATGACGCAAGAATAACGCTGCCAATAACTTTTGTATAGCTTGTTCTTTTTTTCAAATTAATACCTAATTATAAATATAATACTGCGTAATACTATTAAATATTTCATTAAAGACTGATTAAAGACTTTTTTAACGTTATGAAGCAAATCCACTAGAAAAGCTATCTTTCTCAACAACGATGGCCTTTTGCTTCTCTTTTCTTTTTGTGTCTTTTTCAACAAATATTTTTTTACGAGTTTTTGGGTCCATCTCGGTATAGTACATAACTGCGGAGTATGTTCCTGGAGTTGGGGTAAATACCTGCGCCTGTTCTGGATTCATTTTCAACTCATCAGTTGTAAATCTTTTTAATTCATGCATATCTTTCTCCTCACACCCAGGGTGAGCTGCTATAAGATAATAAGTTAAAAACTGATTTTTACCCTCTTCTCTATTTAATTTATCATACATCTTTTTAAAATCTATAAGTGTTTGCTTACCTGGTTTTCCCATAAGTTCAAGTACATGCTGCTGTGTATGCTCAGGAGCCACCTTCATCTGCCCTGATATATGATGTTTAACCATCTCTTTTAGGTAAGAGTACCCATGCTTCTTATCTGCAGTAATCAAGTCATATCTAACGCCAGAAGCTACAAAAGCTTTTCTTACTCCATCAACTTCTCTAACTTTTCTAAGAAGATCTATATTTCTACTATGATCTACATGCATTACCTTACAGAGTCTATCTGCATCAACACAACGTATATCATCACATGTACCTTTTTTAAGCTTTTTACCACACTCATATCCGTACATATTAGCAGTTGGTCCACCTACATCAGAGATAATTCCTTTATAATCTTTATACTTGTTGAAATCTTTTGCTTCTTCTAATATATTGCCTTCACTTCTAGTTCTAATTGTTCTGCCTTGATGCACACCAATGGCACAAAAGTTACACTCTCCCCAGCATCCATGATGTGTCATAATAGAAAATTTTATAGTCTCTAAACACTTCACTTTACCCATTTTTGCATAGTATGGGTGAAGTTCTCTTGTAAAAGGAAGATTTGAATTTGCATCCATTTCAGGTTCATCCAAGTAATGACATGGAGGGTTTTGAATTAGAAAACGGCTATCTACAGGTTGACAAAGTCCATTAGCGGAAACAGGGTCATTATTATCATAAAAATCATCAAATAGATCTATATATTTTTCTTTCTCATCCAAACACTCCTGATGTGATGGAAGCTGTATAAACTCATGCTTAGGCTCTTTTGCTATGTAACAGAGACCTCTTACATCTGTATAATCTTTGCCATCATCCAAAGCTTTTGTTAACTCTTCAAGGGCTATTTCACCCATTCCGTAAATTAAAATATCTGCTTTTGAATCAAAAAGAATTGGCTTTTTAAGCTTATTTGACCAATAGTCATAATGAGTTACTCTTCTTAAACTAGCTTCAATTCCTCCAAGAACAATAGGGGCTGTACTTTTATAATATCTTCTAATTAAGTTGCAGTAGACGCTCAGTGCGCGGTCTGGTCTTTTGTCATTTTTCCCACCAGGTGTATAATCATCAGAGTTTCTGAATTTTTTAGTTGCTGTATAATTACTAACCATACTATCAACGCTTCCTCCACTAACACCCCAATAAAGTCTAGGTTCACCAAGCCTTTTAATATCTACATCACTATTAATATCAGGCTGACCAATCATTCCAACTTTATAACCCTTTCTCTCCAACATACGACCAACCATTGCAACGCCAATAAAAGGTGAATCTATGTAGGCATCTCCACTAACTAAGATAATATCACACTGGCTCCAACCTTTTGCATTCATCTCTTCTTTTGTTGTAGGAAGAAAGTCTTTATTTGTAAATATTATAGTATCTCTTTTAATATCTTTTGTCTTACTTCTTCTACTCAAAATCTAGCCTTTTGTACATTTAAAAATTATAATTTATCTTTTATGAGTATAATCATACTAAATCAATTTGAAATAAGAGATTACGTATGACTTACCCCTATAATAATTTAGAAAACTTTACACTTCATAGCCTGCTAAACCGCTCAATTAAACTCTATGAATATGAGCCATCATTTGGCATGGTTGGAGAAAAAGCCATGAGCTATAGTGAGTTTATGCAAAAAATAAACAAAACAATAGAGCTTCTTAGAAAAAATGGAATTTCAAAGGGTGATAAAGTAGTATTACTTAGTGAAAATATGCCTAATTGGAGTGTTGCATACTTTGCAGTAACATATTTCGGTGGTGTAATTGTTCCAGTACTTGTCGATTTTCACCCATCAGAAGTTCACCATATTATCAGACATTCAGAAGCAAAAGCAGTTTTTGTATCAGATAAGCATATATCGACAATGGAAGAGTGTGAGAATACAGATGTAGAGTTTGTCATAAAACTTGATAATCTTAGGATAGTTGATGAATTAACTACTAAAGATTATCTCTCACAAATAAAGCAAAAAACAAAAGAGCTTACTCAACAAATCTATAAATCTGCAAACGAACTTACAAAACCTAATGAAGAAGATTTATGTGCCATCATATACACTTCCGGAACTACTGGGCACTCTAAAGGAGTAATGCTTTCACATAAAAATTTGGTAACTAACGCTATGTCAATGCATACAAAAGCTACTATATTGAAAAGTGATGTGCTTTTATCAATTTTGCCACTTGCACACACTTTTGAGTGCACTGTAGGACTTATTGTCCCTGTTCTTCACGGATGTAGCGTTTACTACATAGATAAAGCGCCAACGCCAAGCGTACTTATAAAATCATTTGATATAGTAAAACCTACTATTATAATAAGCGTGCCATTAATAATTGAAAAGATTTATAAAAACAAAATTTTGCCAAACTTCACAAACTCATGTATTGTAAAAAATCTATATAAAGCTTCTTTTGTACGAAAAAAGCTAAATAAAATAGCTGGTAAAAAGCTTATTAAAAAATTTGGTGGAAAACTCAGACTGTTTGCAATTGGTGGAGCAGCTCTATCTCCGTCAGTAGAAAAATTTTTAATAGAGGCAGAATTTCCTTATTTAGTTGGATATGGCTTAACAGAAACTTCCCCTATGCTTGCTGCTTCTGCTTTAGGAGAAACAATTAAGCTAAAATCAACTGGAACTGTAATGGCAGGTGTTGAGTTAAAAATCAAAAATCAAAATTCTGATACTGGCGAGGGTGAAATTCTTGCATTATCTCCAAGCATTATGATGGGATATTACAAAGATGAAGAGAAGAGTAAAGAAATTATGGAGGATGGATGGCTTTTAACTGGAGATTTAGGCTACATTGATAAAGATGGCTTTTTATTTATAAGTGGGAGAAGTAAGAACGTAATCATTGGTTCTGGTGGAAAAAATATTTATCCAGAACAGATAGAGGCTGTCATAAATCAAAACGAAGCGGTTTTAGATTCTTTAGTTATGGAACAAAGATCTCAACTTATAGCTAAGATACATCTAAATTATGAGTTCTTAGATAAGAAGTTCAAAGCTTATAATACTTCTGATACTAAAGCAGCAGATGATATAGCAAATTTTTTAGAAGAGATGAGGATTGATGTAAATTCTCAAGTGTCATCTTTTTCTAGGATAATTAAATTTATTGAGCAGAGAGATCCTTTTATAAAAACACCAACTAAAAAAATAAAAAGATATATTTATGAAAATTAATATTAATGCAATAACCCTACGTAATTTCGTTAAAAAAACAATATTTGCCGTAATTTCTCTTATAATCCTTTTGTTAATTATTATAGGTGTTAGACAATCAGATTTCACTAATATCAAAAAATATGATAGTGATGATAAATCACCCAGAGAAGTAGTCTATAATCCTAATAAAATAACTTTAAATTATTACACTACAAAAGTTACTTTAAATAATGAAAACTCATTAGCAAACCTTGGTGACTTTGTATTTAATGTTGCAGGAGATAGAAAACTAATTGCAAATATTTCATTAAAGTATAAATCAAATAACACTTCTGAAAACTGGATTCAAAGTGATAATAACGCAGGAGAAGAGATTGTTAAAAAAAGTGTAGTGCTTAGAGATGCAATAATAAATACCATGATTGGAAACCATAATGCAACTGTCAATAGTAAAAAAATGAGAAATGATTTAAAAGAGAATATAAACAAGAACTTATCAAGTGGTGAAATCGAAGAAGTTTATTTTAATTCATTTATACTTCAATAATAAATATAATGCTAGAGATTGAAATATTTTATATCAAACAATCCAACTCTAAAGGGTACATATGGTCAATATAGAAAAAATAATGCATAAAAATGAGTCTGTGCTTGTAAAAGCTGAAATATCAAAAACTTTTTACACTGGTATAGTATCACTTTATGCTCTTGGTGCACTGCTTCTTTTTATTGGCTATGAGTATGAGATTGGAGTAATAGGTATTGTACTTATTATACGAACATTTTATGTCCATCTACAAGAGATTAAAGAGAAAAAATCATATCAGTGTTTACTTACACAAAATCGACTCATAATTTTAAAAGGGCATAAAAAAAGGGAAATATTTCCAATAAATCTAAAAGATATAAGAACTATTTATATCAAACCAATAAATAATTATTTAAAAAACATTATTGATATTGGAACGCTAGAGGTAATAACAACCAGTGGTGGCAGATATGTGATTAGTAATATCAAAAAACCATATACCTACCATCGAGCAATAATTGGAGATATTGTAAGCGCTACACACTACTCCAATAAATAGAAAATTAAAACTGTCGTTGAAGAAAAGGTATAACCTGTTTTTTACGGCTTAAAACTCCATCAAGCCAAACTTCTGAATTTTCAAGTTTACATTCAAAAGCAGACTCTACTTTACTCTCATCATCACTCACAACTAAAAGTTGTGAGCCTTCCTTCATTATGTCTGTTAAGAGTATAAGAACAGATTGTAGACCACTCTCATCTTTTAGCTTTTTCATGTCTTTAAATAAATCATATTTAAGATTATCAAATACACTTAAATCAACTACTTCAAGCTGCCCTATTCCCAGTCTAGAACCACCCATATCAAACTCTTTGTAATCACGAGTATTCAATTCACGGGCTGTAGCACCTACCACTGCAGATTTAACTATAAACATCTCCATACCAAGTGCTTTATAGTCTTCTATTTCGGCAATTTTAGCAAGCTCTTTACAGACCTTAGTATCTGTTTTAGTACATGTAGGTGATTTGAAAATTACAGTATCACTTAAAATTGCACATAGCATCATCCCTGCAATATCTTTTGGGATCTCCACTCCATGGTAATCGTACATTTCTTTTATAACTGTGTTTGTACACCCTATAGGGCGAATCCAGCACTCTAAAGGGGTATCAGTAGTTAAATCACCTAATTTATGATGATCAACTATTCCTAAGATTGTAGCTTCCATAATATCTTTTGGAGCTTGAGCTTTATCAGAAAAATCAACTATATAAACTTTTTCCCCTGCAACAGAAGTTTTTAGCTCTGGCAATGTTCCGCCAAACTTATTTAAAATAAACTCTGTTTCTGGAGATATCTCTCCTTGACGAGTAGGTACACACTCTTCACCAAGCTGATTTTTAAGATATGAAAGAGATATAGCACCTACAATAGAGTCACTATCTGGATTAGTATGACCAAAAATATACGTTGACATTTAATAACCTTTAATTTTTTTCGCAATTATACTAAAATTTTACATTTAAAAAGTTATATTCTTGTTATTAGTTGATATAATACATTAAAAAAAAAGGTTCTTTAATGAAAAAAATTACATTTGCCATAATAATGACTTTTACCTTTACCGGAAGTATTTATGCTAACGAGTGTTTAGAATCACTTAATAAATATAATGAATATTCTGACTTATCAAAAGATGCAACAGATAACAAAATAAAACTAAAACATGAGAGTGCATCAATGGATTATTTAAAAAAAGTTTCTATATATTGTGACCACCTTAAAGAGGAAGAGAGAGAAGATATTGAACAAGTTTTAGAAGATTATAAGAAAAAATAGTTTTAAAAAACATATCTCTTCTTTGGGTTATATCCCCAAAGAAGGTAGTGCACAAGATTAATTAGCCTCTTCAACCATTTCATCCAATATACTAAACAGCTCCATAGATACTTTTTCTGTTTTAATAAAATCATCTATTATCATGTTATCTGTATTTTTATCTCTATCTCTGGCTACATTCAGAGCAATCGCATTGTTTATATTTGTATGAACTGTTGCATGAGGTATTTTTATCTGTAAGTAAGCTTTAGTCTTACCAAAGAACTCTTTTCCTTCACCTTCATACCATTTGCCAAACCTGCAGCTATGGTGATCTGAGAGAAGCTTATCTTCATTGTTAAACACAGTTCTGTATCCATTTATTTTAAATAGAACATGATCTAGTTCAGCAAGCGTAATAAATACTTTATTTGCAATATAACTACTGCTATGGTTTAATTCTTCTACAGTTTGTGCCATCTCAACAAAACTATCTTGAAAACCATCAACTTTATCTTTTGCCTCACTTGATACTTTCTCCATAGTTTCACTCTGCTCAAGCATAGTTGATGAGCTTTGATTTACAACACCAATACTTACTTCTATCTCACCTGTAGCTTTTTGAGTTCTCTCAGCTAGTTTTCTTACTTCATCAGCAACTACTGCAAATCCTCTACCATGCTCACCAGCTCTTGCTGCTTCAATAGCCGCATTAAGTGCAAGAAGGTTTGTCTGGTCTGCAATCTCCTTAATGAGCTCTACTACTGCTGATATTGAAGCTATGTTTTCATTAAGTTCATCTGAACTTCTTTTAGTCTCCGAAGATGCTTCCACAATATTTTCAAGTGCCTGATGCAATCCACTGTTATTTTCTCTAAGTTCGCTAATACCTTGAGAGCTTTTTGAATTAAGTTCAGACATAACTTTTATTTCAGCTAGGTTGCTCTCTGTGCTTGATTGAACTTTTTGTATACTATCTTTTGCTCCTGAAGAGAAAACATTACCCAACTCTACAACAAATTTATTTCTTAAAAGAGAGTGTTCAACTTCAATAGTTTTTTCTTTTGCAGCCTCTGTTGCTTGTTTATTCTCTTCAATTGACTCTTTTACTCTAACAACCAACTGATTAATACCTCTACCAATTGAAGCAATCTCATTTTTTCCTTTCATATTACAAACACTTTCAAAATTACTATCTGCAAGTGTGGAGAGATAATTTTTTAGTTTATCTACAGACAAAAGAATATTAACAACAAAAAGCATGCCAATACCTGCAATAATAACTAACATAAGAGACGAAATAGCAACCTCCGCATCTGCTACCTTTAGTGAATGATTCATCTCTTCCATAATTAAAAGGTTATTATTTATATGTTCAGATACCCAATTTTCAATTTTTTCATATAGCTTTTGTGTGCTGACATCAACTTTAGGCATATAAATATTACCTGCATCTGTACCATTATTTACATATTCATCAGTCATCTTAAGGGTTAAATCATAATAGTTTTTCAACTCTATTCTAAATGTTTTTAAATCACTAACCATATCCGATTGTTTGTCGCTCTTATGATATTCTATTAATTCATCTAATCTATTATTTGCTTCATTAAAATGTTTTTTTGCCTCTACATAACCTTCATCAAGACCATCTTTAGCCCTTGTTGCAGCTGCGTCCGTAAGCCACTGCTGAATTTGTATAACATTAACTTGTAATTTTGTAAGATTAAATGCGTGCGGTAAAACCTTCTCAGCAGAATTTTCTATCGTTCTCTCAACACTCGCTATATTTGAATGATTTAAGAAAGCCGTTACAGACATTGAAATAAAGACAACAATCCCCACTGTTGTTAAAATTTGTTTAATACTAAAGTTCTTTGCAAAATTCATATCTACATTCCTTAATTTAAATTAACATATAATAACTAATTAATTATTAAAGGGCAAGTTAAAATAGATTATTGTTCTAATATGTTAAACAAATAACAATATTATTGCAAATATGTTACTATTGTTCACATATTTAGCATAATAGAATAGTAGTATTTTGTTATTAACATTTTAATATTAGTTAAATTTTGTACGGTACAAACAGTGACGACATAAATCTTCAACTACATCACCATTTTTAAATCCATTAGTAATAGCTTTAGAACGTTCTTTATTTATAATGTCAGAAATAGATTCATCTTTAACATTGCCCAAATTTATTTTTGCTTCATAGTCAAAACAACATGGCACAACTTCTCCACTGCTTAAAATTGCCATTTGAGAACTTAACCCATGACAATAACCTTTTTCACTAACAAATTGGGCCTCTAGTGATGGCCAAGAAAAAAGAGAATCAAAATTAAATAAAACTTTAGAAATTACACGCATTTTTTTAGTCATATCTCCTGTAGACAGCAATTTGGAACCAAGTTTATTAAATATTATAGATATTACTTCATTGTTATAATCTTTATGAGAGTTGTCACTATCTTCATTCCACAGTCTGTAATTAATAAAAGATTTATTATTGAGAGCACGAAAAGCAAGTGTAAATTCAGCTATTTTAGTAAGGTAAACTTCTAAAGAGATTGGGAGTGTATTTGCTCGGTAACTGTTGAGAGAGAAGTTAATCTGCTTTATGGCTGGATGATTTAACACTTCTACATGTAGAGGTTTAAGATAGTATCCAGCAGTTGTAATATGGACATTAAGACCCGCTTTATAGCTAATATCAAGATACTCTTTTATATTTTCAACTAAAAGCGGGTCACCGACAACATGGTATGCTATATCGTCAGTAAAGAATTTTGCCTCAATATTTACTTTTTCAAACAGTCTCTTATCCATATTTGAGATAACCCTGTTTGAAGATGGACAAAAGTCACATGACAATCCACATTTAGATGTGAGTTCAATGTAGACTTTGTGCATTCTCTTTTTTGACATTTACCCTCTTTTTTTCTAAATATTAACTTTTTAGCAATGGTAGCTGATTTAGTAAACTTTCACAATACTCCCACTGATCAAGGGTATTTTTCCATTCATTTGGTACTGCATCTACACCCTTATAAGCACCAAGAACCATACCGATGGCAATAGCGCGTGAAGCATTGTCCCCACCAACCATAGCATTTGCTTGAAGAGCCCTCTTAAGTCCATCTTCTTCGTCTGCATATTTTAGTATAAAGTAAACTGCCCCGGGAAGTGTCCCTTCCGTTGGGCTGGCTTTTCCTACTTTTATTGGCTCAGAACGACCTACGTCCCAAAGTCTAGCCATGCTTGTGATAGCCAAGTCATCACTAAACTTTTCTCTTGAGAGAGATGAATCAGGGTCAGCCTCTTCTTTATACTTGTCAATGGCTTGAGCAACCTTAGTGTCATAAAAGCCACCCATCTGTAGTCCGACATTCTCTATTGCATCAATTGGTTTTTCTCCATTAATAACTCTGTGGGTAACACGGGCAAAAAACTCTCCACCACCTAAAGCTTCAGCATTTATATGTGTAAACATTGCCTTTCTTGCAACATCAACAACTTCTTCTTCTGTATCGTAGTATCCATGGGCAGCTACATGTCGAATTGCCATAGCATTTGAAAAACCTCCAAGACGCTCAACCGGGACCCCTTTTTTCACCTGAGCGTATGTCTCTTTTGTCATAGTACATATCCATGACCCCCACCCATTTTCCAGTCTATTCATCCAGTGAGGAATCATATTGGCAACACTAAAAGGGCGTACTTCATCACTTATGGTAGCCAAATGCTCTAAAACTAAAATATTATAATCGCCATAGTCAGTAGTTCCACCAGCTTTTTTACCTGGATGGTAATTTCTCTCTCCCCATCCTATTCCATGTGTTTGTCCACCCATCATCTCTCCTGGTGACATAAACTTTTCTATTGGCTGGCTTCCATATGCTTCATGAATCTTTTTTGCATCATATTCGTAATGACTTCCAAGACAAAGTGCATCCCCAACTATTGAGGCAAAAAAAGCCCCTTTTATTCTCTCTTGTTTTGTAATAGTACTCATAATTTCTACCTATTTTTTACTTAATTCTAACTAAGTAATATTTAGGCTGGCTATAAATTTTAAGTGCATGTAATAGTTTATAATTTCATAAGGTTTTAATAAACATAGTATTGTTATAGAAGTTATAATATAAATAAAATATTATATACTTACAAACTCAATTAAACAATAGGGATGATTAAACAAATAATGGAGAATTTTGCGTTAATACTTGTGTCAATTATTATTGGTTATTTTATAAATAAATTAAAAATATTTCCTAAAGAGACCCCTATTATATTAAATCAGTTTGTTTTGTATATTTCATTGCCGGCAATGATTTTACTCCAGATTCCTAAACTAACATTTTCAATAGAAGTAATTATACCAGTTGTTGTAGCCTGGATAGTTATTAGCGTAAGTGCCATAATTATACTATTTACATCTAAGATGTTAAACTTTTCAAAAGAGATCACAGGTGCACTACTGCTTGTAGCTGTATTAGGAAATACATCATTTGTTGGAATTCCTATAATTAATGCCTACCTCGGTGAATCTGCTCTTGCCTATGTTTTAATCTATGATCAATTGGGTTCTTTTATAATTTTATCAACATATGGAACTTTCATTGCCTCTTACTACTCAATAACAAGCGAATTAAATATTAAAATTATTCTAATTAAAATATTAACTTTTCCAGCATTTATTGCGTTAGTCATAGCACTCTTTTTTATAGGAACTACTTTTCATCCGGTAGTAACTAGTGTTTTATCCTCACTAGCTGTCACTATTGTTCCAATTGCCTTGGTCGCGGTTGGCTTACAGCTTAGATTCAGACTTCCATATGAAGATATAAAACCTTTTAGTGTTGCTTTGATTACAAAACTTATTATTGCCCCTTTAATAGCATACTTAGTATGTTATATATTTTCATGGGATAATCAAGCCTCATTAGTCTCCATAATGGAGTCAGGTATGGGACCAATGATAACAGCGGGTGTCATAGCTTCTATGGCAGGTCTAGCACCAAGACTAAGCTCCGCTATTGTCGGATACGGAATACTTATATCATTTTTCACAACAGCAATTTTATTTAAACTTATAACCTAACATATAGATACTAGTTATTATGTAAAGCTAACTCTTTTTTCAGATACTCACCTGTATAGCTTCCTGTTTTTTCATACTCATCTGCTAGTGTTTCTGGTGAGCCTTGCGCAATAATAAGTCCTCCGCCAGAACCACCTTCAGGTCCCATGTCTATTACCCAGTCAGCATTTTTTATCATGTCTAGATTATGTTCAATTATTAGTACACTGTTTCCAAGTTCAACAAACTGATGCAATACATCTGTAAGTCTATCTACATCTGCAAAGTGAAGTCCCGTCGTAGGTTCATCCAAAATATAGAGAGTCTGTCCTGTGTCTTTACGGCTCAACTCTTTACTTAGTTTAATTCTTTGAGCTTCACCACCTGAGAGTGTAACAGCATTTTGACCAAGCGAGATATAACCAAGTCCAACATCTACAAGAGTTTTCATTTTTTGGTGTATTTTAGGAATAGGTTTAAAGAACTCAAAAGCTTCATCCACACTCATATTTAACACATCAGATATAGTCTTGCCTTTATAAAATACTTCTAAAGTCTGTTGGTTATACCTTGTACCATGACATGTATCACACTTCACCATGATGTCTGGCAAAAAGTGCATCTCTATTTTGATTTGACCCTCACCTTGACACTTCTCACATCTTCCGCCCTTAACATTAAAACTAAACCTTGACGTTGTATATCCTCGTATTTGTGACTCTTTTGTTTTAGAAAACAGATCTCTAATTTCATCCATTACACCAGTATATGTTGCCGGATTACTTCTTGGAGTCCTCCCTATTGGGCTTTGATCAAGATATATAACCTTGTCTACATGTTGAAGTCCGGTTATCTCTACACCTGCTACTTTTTTTACTTTTCGTGCATGATTAAGAAGCTCTCTTGCAGTAGGGAGAAGTGTTTGAAGCATAAGTGAACTTTTTCCACTTCCACTCACACCTGTAATACATACAAAGTTATTAAGTGGTATTTTTGCACTTAAATTCTCAATATTATTGATAGTGACATTTTTTATCTCTATATATTTATCTTGTTCGCGTCTGTAAAAGTACTCTATCTTTTTTCTACCATAAAGATAATCAGCAGTAAGTGTTTTAGCTTTTTTTAGCTTATCTAATGTACCGCTAAACACAACCTCTCCACCAAACTTCCCTGCCCCACTACCTATGTCAACTATAAAGTCGGCATTTTCAATAGTCTCTTTGTCATGCTCAACTACAATAACGCTGTTGCCTTTCTCTTGAAGACTTCTGAGAGTACGAATTAGCTTTAGAGTGTCTCTCTCGTGAAGACCAATACTTGGTTCATCTAAAACATATAAAACACCTGTTAATCCACTGCCGATTTGTGAAGCTATACGAATTCTTTGAGCCTCGCCGCCACTAATAGTTCTAGCATCCCGACCTAGAGTAATATAAGCGAGTCCAACATCAAACAAAAAGTAAAGTCTCTCTCTTATCTCATTTAAAATAGGTGCTGCTACTTGCGTATCTTGAGTGTTCATATGGGTAAAGTTCTCTTTGTTATTAAACCATTCGTATGTTTTTCCTATAGGCATATCCAAAAGCTCTGCTATCCCTTTATCTGCAACTCTGACAGCCAGTGATTCTCTCTTAAGTCTGTGTGAGTCACAAATATTACAAACTTTTTCGCTCATATAGTCTGCTAATTCTTTCTCATCTTTAAACATGTCATATGCAATTCTAATAATTCCAGGCCAGACTCTTTTCACTTCATGATTTTTCCAAAGAAATGGAACTTCTTCTATACCACCATGTAAAATAGCTTTCTTCTGGTGCTCTGGTAATTCAGAGTAAGCAATTTTAATATCTATCTTGTTTGCCGCACAAAATCCCTTTAAAAATGTAAAATAGTATCCTTTGTTAAAGCCATATACTATTTTAACCGCACCTTTTTCTACACATAAGTCACTATCTATAATTTTTTCATGGTCAAGTGCATAACGAAGTCCAAGTCCATCACATTCAGGGCAAGCGCCCTTAGGTGAATTAAACGAGAAAGAGAGAGGCTCTAGCGGTTCAAAGCTTATCTTACAATCAAAACAAGCATTGTGCTCACTATAGTGAATTTGTTGCGCTTGTATACCTAACTCTTTATGGTTTAATATATCTATCTCTAACTCACCATAACTCTCTTTTAAAGCTTTTTCAACATCTGCTGCTATACGCTCTTTGTTTTCAGGCTTTACTACAACTCTGTCTATAACAACTTTAATGGTATGTTTTTTAGTTTTACTAAGTTCTATATCTTCATCTAGCCTAACCATAACACCATCTATCATTGCCCTTACATAACCTTTATGAACAAGGGATTCCAACATGTCTGCATAAGAGCCTTTTTTCTCATTTACAAGCGGAGCTAAAAGGACCAACTTTGCACCCTCAGGGAGCTTTGCAACTTCACTAATTATATCTGATGCACTCATTTGTGAAATTACTTTTTTACACTTATGACAGTGCTGAACTCCAACACGTGCATATAAAAGTCTAAAGTAATCATAAATTTCTGTTATTGTTCCAACAGTTGAACGAGGATTTTTAGAAGTAGTTTTTTGATCAATTGCTATGGCAGGGGTCAAGCCCTCTATTTTGTCAACATCCGGTTTTCCAACACGGTCAAGAAACTGTCTTGCATAAGAAGAGAGTGACTCCATATATCGTCTTTGTCCCTCTGCATACAGAGTGTCAAAAGCTAAAGTAGATTTACCGCTTCCACTTAGACCTGTAAAAACAACTAATTCATTTTTTGGGATTGTTAAGTTTATATTTTTTAAATTATTTTCTCTTGCACCAGTTATCGTAATTACATCTTTTTTAGCCATTTATAAAAATCCTATTTATTAAATATATCACTACAAAAAGGTAAAACCCAACTAAAAGTTTTTTTTGCAGCTCTGAATTTACTCTATCTTTTAAAACTATTCCTACATATACACCAAATAGTGATGCTAATCCAACAATAAGTCCACTCTCAAAATCTACATGTTTACTTAACGATTGAGAAATCAATCCTGCTACTGATGAGAAAACAACAAAAAAAAGCCCAGCTGAAATAGCTTTTTTTAATTCTACATGTAGAAATCCCACCAAGATTGGAACAAGCATAATACTTCCGCCAACACCAATAGCCATACTAACAGCACCCAATACAAAGCCAATTATAAATAGTAGAACTCTGTTTAATTCTTTTTGCGGCATATTTTGCACTGTTTTAAAAAATAGCCTGAGAAGTGCAAAAATTGCAAAAGCCAAGAAAATAATTTCTAAAGTTTTATCATCAAAACTTGAAGTTATTTTTCCACTAAGTAGTGCTCCAAAAAAGCCGCCAGACCCAATCACAATAACCATAGGCACATCAAGTGTACCTTTTTTATTGTTTAAGTAACTACCATACACAGAACTAAAAACCATCTGCACAACCGATATGCCTATCGCAGATTTGGTACTATAGCCTAATAGCAGTAACAGAGGAACTAAAATAGTTCCACCACCAATACCAAAAAAGCCGGATAAAGTACCAACACCAATACCTAAAAAAATTAATTCAATCATATATTAAAACTTTTTGGGAATTATACTCAACATACACTTTAGAGTAGTTTTATGTAAGATTATACACTATTGTTTAATTTTATTTTGAGATTCAATAAAGTATAATGACTGCAATTAAGGGATTATATAAAATGTTAAAAACGATTATACAAGCTTCGGAAAATTTTTGTATCCATCAAGTAAGGGAGCCTTATGAAATACATAACAACATTATTAAAACGAGAACACTTATTGCTTATATAGACATAGAAGCTTCAAATAATGTAATGTATAGGGTTTATCTAGCCATATCACCTAGTTTTGCTCAAAGAATATCTACACTTATGATAGAAGAAGATGAGAGTGATGAGAACACTCTAATAGATATGACTTTAGAAACTGCAAATTTGATTGTTGGCAGTGCTAAAGTCCTTGCTGAAGAATCAGGAAAAAACCAATTCAACATCAGTGTTCCTCATTTTGAAAAACTTGATGTATTTGACTTTGAGTATGATTATGCAAAAGTCGTTAAGATACAAAAAGATGAGATGATCATTGCAATTAAGGAACTAAATTGAGCAAAAACAAAAATCGCAATCCATATGGAGAGAAACCAGCAGTATATAATCCAGAAGAAGAGTTGTCATGGATGAATTATGGCGGTCTTTTAGACATGGAAGTGGAGTTTGTATCAATTTTAGGTGAAACAGAACTAACAGTTGGAGAAGTTCTAAAGTTAACAAAAGGTTCTCTTATTGATTTAAAAAAACCAGCAGGTGAAAGTGTTGAATCTTATGTCAATGGGCGTATCTTAGGCAAAGGTGAAGTAATGGTTTATGAAAAAAACCTAGCTATTCGTATAAATGAAATTTTAGATTCAAGTGCTGTTTTATATCACCTGTCAAAAGAGAAGCTATGAATAAACTTTTTCTTATTTTTTTACTTCCCCTCTCCTTATATAGCTCAAAAATTTTAAGTTACAATATTTATGAAAGAACAGACAGAGTAGATGTTATGATAACGTTTGATACACCATATGATGGAATAATAAAGCAAAGTATTGGCAAATCAACAATTACTATTAAACTTGAAGACGCAACGATAGAGTCAAGAAAATTAAAACAACTATCTTCAGACTATATAAGATCTTTAAGCATAACACCAATGGAAGGATATACCAAAATAGTTGCATCGGTTCCTTCATCTGTAATTATAAAAGCTTCAAAAACATCTGATGCTTATGGACTAAGACTTAGATTTACGACTAAAGCAGAAGTAATAAAAAAATCTTCAACTACAACTAAAGCCGAAAACTTACCATTTGGTTCACTTCCAACAAAAAAAGATACTGGCATGTCTAAAAGTTACTTTATTGTTACTGCAATACTAATACTTGGAATTATCATACTACTGTTTATTAAAAACAAAGTTGCTCCAAAGAATAGTAAGCAAAAACAAACTTCATCTTGGTTGTTTAAAGAGAATTTAGAATCTCAAAATGAGATTTCTCAGCACTCAGATGATGTTAGCATAAGGTTTCAAAGTTCAATAGATAAAGAAAACAGTGTTGTAATGCTTGATTTTGGTGAACAGAGTTACCTTGTTCTAATGGGTAAAAGCAATGTACTTCTTGATAAGTTCAAAGAGAATAAACCTGTTACTCAAGATGATTTTGATACTATTTTACAAAACAGACATAAAGAACTTGATGATTTTCTGCATTCAAATGATGGAGCTAATAGTGCAATAGCAAAAGAACCGCTTCAAGCATATAAAGAGAGAGCAGCTTCTATAGCTTACGAGGCTTAGGAATCTCTTTCAAATCGCTCTCTTAAAAGCTTTTTTATTGTTTTAATATTTGAATTATTTAATTTATATTCATCATTCATCATTTTATCTATATGATAAACTTCCGTAACTGTTATCCCATAAGGGTCTTTTTTTTCTTTAACAACTTTATTATCATCAAAAGAGTACAAATATAAGTTTTTACGAGTAAGTTGCACATAAAATGTAACTACTATCTCATTAGTATGTTTCTTCTCAATTGCTACAACTACTCTTTGAGTATCACTATACTTTGAATCTAAACCTAATTCATCTCTAACATCAATAGCATTAATAAAGCCTACATAAAACTTATTATACAAATCGAGGTATCTTTGAGTATTTACACTCATTAAAAAGTTCATATCAATTATATGTTTAGCATGGCTTCTTATGCTTTTAGTAATCCAGGACATTGTGTTATAGTATCTAAATTGATAGTTCCTTAGTGAATGAGCTTCTATCATCTTTAGTGAATTTACTTTTTGCTTTGGTAATAGCTCTCTTGGATGCTTGTCCACAATATAGTCAAGTACATTTTGAGCTGAGAACTCCTCTGTAACCCAAACTTTACAATAATCAGGAAATTGCTTAATGCCAGTAGCACCAGCATTTAAAATGATTAGAGCTTTTATATCATAATCTGGGAATATTATTTCCAAAAGAGCTTTTTTCTTTCTAAGCCTTTTTCTTAATTTTAACACAGATTTCACAAGTGTCATCTCTACAAAATATAACTCTTTGTCTTTCGTAACAAGCATAGCATCAAATTCACTAATCTCTCTGCTTTTTGTTCTATAAACAATCTGTTGCTTTTCACTTATAGAGAGGGTATTTGCATATGCTTTAAATTTATTTTGATGAAAACCTTTTAATATAAACTTATCTATATATTGGTTTTCTTGAGCATATCTTAATAGCTTTTCATATATAAAATTTTCAAATACTTCGCCCTCAAAAGAGCGGTAGGAGCTTAAGAATAGTGGATCTTCTCTGTCCATCCCTTTTTCTATAAGAGAAAGAAGATGCTTAACATTGTACTCATAGTGGAATAAATTATCACCTATATCTCTATCGTCTAATACTTTTATTGAATTACTTATCTCTAACATATATTAATCATCAAGTTAACAACTCACTATTTTTAAAAAAGTCATCTATTACAGCGCGATATTCTTCTATATTGCTAATACTATTTACGCTGTTTCTAAGTGCTGATGCACCTCTATAACCTTTAGAGTAAGTATGGGTATGCTTTCTAAACATTGCAACACCATATGAATCATAAAACTCTATCATTTTGTCAAAGTGCTCCATGATTATATCATGCTTAATATTTTTGTCAATATCCTTAGTTCCTGTTCGAAGTTGATGAAAAATCCAAGGAGCACCAACAGCACCACGTCCAATCATAATTCCATCAACTCCAGTGTGATCTAAAACCCATTTTGCTTTGTCGAATGAGTCTATATCTCCATTTGCAATCACTGGAATATTAACAGCTCTTTTTATCTCCGCTATTGCATCATAATCAACAGCAGACTTAAATTTTCCAGCCCTTGTTCTACCATGAACAGCTAAAAAGTCAGCCCCACTATCTTCAACCATTTTCGCAATCTCTATATGATTTTTTTCTTCAAAGCCAAGTCTAATTTTTACACTTGTTAAGCTTTTATTTGACGTTTCTTTTATAGTTTTTATTATATCACCCATAAGTGGCAAGTTTAAAAGCAATGAACTTCCACTTCCATGCCCAACCACCTTTGGAACAGGGCATCCGCAGTTTAAATCAATGATATCAATTCCATCATACTCATTTAAAATCTCTACTGCCTGCTTAACTACATCGACATCAGAACCAGAAATTTGAACAGAATAAGGATCTTCTATAGGGGATTTTTCTAACATGTGCAGAGTTTTTTTAGAACCATGAGCTAAAGCATTAGAACTAAGCATTTCACTAACAGTGAGGTCAGCTCCAAATTTTTTAGTAACACTCCTAAAAGGTAGGTCTGTAAATCCAGCAAGTGGAGCTAACACATATATTGGTTTATCAAAGGATAAGTTTTTTAACATTTTAACATTTTGGTATTATAAGAATAGATTAATGTCAAAATATTTACCACACTCTCTTAATGAGCTATACGCTTTGAAATAAGTATAATCATTATCTTGAGAATTATCTAGTATCTCTTGTGCAGGTGCCAACATCTCTAAATCGAATAGGGTATAGAGATATGCCTCCATAATCTTGTCATCTTTAGTACTAAGTGTCTCAAAAAGTATAATTCTTTGATCTGGAACCATTGTTTTTGAAAGTACTTGAGATACTTTCATATAGTCATCTGAAGTTAAATCTAAATTACTAAAGAGAGAAATCAAAGAATCATTAGAAATCTCTAAAGTATTTTCATCAGCATTTACTCTAGATAAAATTACAAATAATGACTCTTTAGTTAATGAACTTTTATACTTTTCTATAGCATTCAATGGTGCATCTTTTACAAAATCAACATAAACTTCTCTACCTAAAGAGTCATCATGTTTACTCATATTACTCAGTATATCTTCGTGTGTCAATTCACCATTTTTATATTTATTTCTAGTATTTTGAATTACAAACTTATTAAATGATGGAAGTGAATATTTTTTAAGTTCCACCGATTCACCACATTTAATTTTATTGATAATAGTAAGAACTTCACTAACCTTACTGTTGTCAATATTGGAATCTAGGCCGCCATTAGGAAGAATAGCTGCATTATCAACAAGTGCCCCCAGAAGCTTGTATCTTTCTGTTTTAAAGCTATGAGAACGGTTTTCTTTACCAAGGTAAGCATCTACAATTGCGTCTACAATTTTTTCATAATCTTTATCATACTTACGAAGTTTAAAACTCCCTAAAAGTGCATAAAATGACATATGTGCAACAGTTGCAATATACAATACAATTAAAGGTACAATAACCAGTATAGCTATAGAAATTGATGGTAATTCAACACCAAACAAGATAATATTGGCACTCTCTTGTGTTATAAAAGCATAAACATACCAACCCACTAAAACAATTAATATAAATGCTGATATTGTGTATCTTTTTATGTACATTAATAAACTCCTATTATCTAGTTTTTTCTACTATTTCCCTACAGTCAATACAGTATATCGCGTGTGGTTTAACCTTCAGTCTTTGAAAGCCTATAGGTTCTTCACACATTTCACATGTTCCATAATCACGAGTTGATATTTTTCCTAATGTTACATTAATCTCTCTTAATTCTTGCTCTTGCTGTCTTACTATCGCGCTCTCTACCATTGAGCTATTGCCTACAGATGCATGATCTGCCTCATCATTTAACTCTAGCGAATTAAGCTGGTCAAGCTCATCATTAAAGCCTGAAATATTTTTCATTATTTGTACTTTTCTACCCTCTAAAATCTCTTTGAAATAATTAAATTCGCTTTCTTGCACTGATATTCCCTTTTATGTTATTTATGATATGGATGGTTACTAAGTATAGAAAAACCTCTATAAATCTGTTCAAGCAAAACTACTTTTGCTATTTTATGACTCATAGTCATATTTCCAAGACTTATTACAGCGTCGCTTTGTTTTAAAAAACTATCCTCAAAGCCGTAAGCACCACCTATAAAAAATTTAATCGCAATTTTACCATCTAATAGCTTACTAAACTCATAACTATCGATTATTTTTCCATCAGGATGTAAACTTACACTAAATCCTTTGTTTATGTGTGGATTCAAAAGCTTTGTATATGCCTGCTTTGAGGCCATTGATGAAATAGTGTGTGCTTTTGTTACATCTTTGTTGAAAAGTTCAATATCTTTAACTTTGGCAAAGCGAGAAATCATTTTAGTAAGCTCTTTGTACAATGGGTCATAAGTTGAATGCTCTTTTTTTGCAATTGAGACTATATCTATATTCACTTTATAAGTCCGCTTCCAATAACATGATAAGTGACATGAAGAAAATCATCATCAGATGTAACGCCTCCAATAGCACCAACTAAATGTTTTGATTTTGAAGCAATCTCATCAAGTCTGCTCCCAAGAACTGTTGAGATACCCTCTTTGGTATTTGTTTCCCTAAAAGCTCCTAAGCCTATATAGTTTAGATCCATATTATTTGCTTGCAAAACCTCTTCTTCATTATGGGTAGATATACCTAATATTTTATCTTCTTTTATAACACTTCTTAAAATTTTAACAGCTTTAAAGACATTCTCATCTATAGCTTTGAGATCTTCTTGTCCTACATGTACACCATCGCAAAACTCAATAAGTTCATAAGAGTCATTTACAATTAAAAATCCGTCATAAATTTTCCTTATTTTAATTAACTGTTGCTTTATAAATGTAATATCTGCATTTTTATTTCTATACTGAATAATCTCTGCTTTTTGATTTCTAGCAAGTTCTACAAATTTTTCTAATGAAAGGCCTTCTCTATCTAGAAGGTCCTGATCGCAAAGTGCATAAAGTCGCATTAAGCAACTTTAAATAGTGCTAGAAGGTCTGAAAGTGTGTTTTTTAAATTATTTCTATTAACTATCATATCAATAGAACCTTTTTCAAGTAAGAACTCTGCTCTTTGAAATCCATCAGGAAGAGCTGAACCGATTGTTTGTTCTATTACTCTCTGTCCTGCAAAACCTACAAGTGCTCCAGGCTCTGCAATAATAATATCTCCAAGTGTTGCAAAAGATGCGCTTACACCACCCATTGTTGGGTCAGTTAAAACAGAAATATATGGTAAGTTGTGCTTTGCTAATTTTGCAAGAGCGGCAGATGTTTTACTCATTTGCAAAAGTGAAAATGTACTCTCTTGCATTCTAGCTCCACCACTAGCACTTAAAATTACAACACCATGTCTTTTATCAATAGCACGCTCTATTGCTCGAACAATTTTTTCACCCTCAACTGAGCCTAATGATCCGCCCATAAAAGCAAAATCAAATATAACAACCTGAACAGGCACGCCATTCATCTTGCACTCACCGCTAACTACTGATGAAGTTTTACCAGTCTTTTTTGTAGCCTCTTCAATTCTCTGTTTATAAGACTTTTTATCTGAAAATTTTAGTGGATCAACAGGTTTTAAATTACTATCAAACTCTATAAATGTGCCCTCGTCTGCTAAAAGTTCAATGCGCTCTTGCACACCTATTCGTATATGATAGCCACACTTTGGACAAACATGTTTTTGTTTTTCAACCTCTTTGTAAAACATTAGAGAGTGACAAGATTTACACTTCACCCAATGAGATGGTGCTTCACTTTTTATTGGCTGTTTTTTTTCTGAGTTAAAAGAGAAAATGCTTAAGAGGTTCAAAATGTATCCTTATATTATAAATAATCGGGATTATATCTAATTTTGACTTTACTTATATAATTTATAGTGATTTTACATTAAAAAGGTAAGCTGTTTTTCTACATGTAGACTATCCACATGTAGAAAAACTATTGTAATTATTTAAGTAAAGATTTTATAATATTTCTTGCAGCTTCACGACCATCATATGCTGCTGTAACAACTAAATCAGCACCTCTATAGCAGTCTCCACCAGCATAGATGCCAGCAGTTGTAGTTTCGTGGGTATCTTCATTTACGATTATTTCACCCCACTTATTTGTATCAATTCCGTTTTCTGCTAAAAAGGCTGGAACTTCTGGATCAAAACCTAATGACATAATTACTATGTCAGCATTAACCCTAAACTCACTACCTTTTAATTCTTCCATTTTTTGACGACCGCTATCATCTTTGACTCCTAAAGTGGTTTTAACAACTTCAACAGATACAGCTTTGCCATCTTCATTTAAAATAATTTCTTTTGGGGATGTTAAAAAAGTAAAATTAACACCCTCTTCCATAGCATTTTTATACTCTTTTTGACTTCCAGGCATATTATGTGCATCACGACGATAAAGACAAGTTACAGATTTTGCACCTTCTCTTTTTGCAGTTCTAAGACAGTCCATAGCTGTATCTCCACCACCAATAACAACAACATCTTTATCTTTAAAATCAAACTTTTTATCATATGGTGTTTTAAAATTCTTCTTTTGAATTGATGTCAAATAATCCATAGCACCATAAACATTAACAGCATTTTCACCTGCTAACGATGCACTTTTAGCCTTTGTTGAACCAACGCCGATAAATATTGTATCATGGGTATTTGCAATATCTTCAAAGGCAATATCTTTTCCAACTTCACAATTTAAAATAAGCTCCATACCTGCTTCTTGTAAAAAATTTACGCGACGATTAACTATTTTTTTGTCTAGTTTAAAGTTAGGAATACCATATGTTAAAAGTCCACCAGCTCTGTCACTTCTCTCATACATAGTAACAGCAATTCCGGAACGTAAAAGATAAGTTGCTGCAGACAATCCAGCAGGACCACTTCCTATCACAGCTACTTTTTTATTCGAGGTAATTCCTGGAAATTCTGGCTTAAAGCCTTGTTTAAATCCCTCTTCTGTTATATGTGTCTCAATTGAACCAATTGTGATAGCTCCATGCCCATCATTCAGCGTACAATCACCTTCACAGAGTCTATCATGTGGACATACTCTACCCATTACTTCTGGAAATGGAGATGGCTCATTTGACAATTTAAATGCAAACTCTAAATCTTTTTCACTAATAGCCTTTAACCACTGAGGAACATAATTATGCAAAGGACATTTATTTAGACAAAATGGGTCTCCACATTGAATACATCTATCACTCTGACTTGCTGCTTCACCACGCTCGAAAACTTCATAAATTTCACTAAAATCTTTTGTTCTCTCAACGACTAATCTTTTTTTGCTTCTATTCTATCAATTGTTAAAAATTCTCTCATGATTAATCTCCGATCTCTAAATTCATAGGTAATTTAGTTAAATTTTTAGGTTTTACCAACCAGAAATTTCTTACCTCTATTCTAAAGTTATCAAGTAACTCTTTTGCTTTTTTACTACCAGTTTCTACTACGTAGTCTTTTAATAATTTTTTCAAGTAGTGTCTAGCCTCATCGCCATCATCTGTATCAATTCGAATAGACTCAACTAACTCACGGTTTACATTCTCAACAAAGCTATGACCTTCATCATAAACAAAAGAAATACCACCAGTCATACCAGCACCAAAATTTATTCCAGTACGGCCAAGAATAACAACTATACCACCTGTCATATATTCACAAGCATTGTCACCTGTACCTTCAACTATAGAGATTGCACCAGAGTTACGAACAGCAAACCTCTCACCTACACAGCCAGATATATAAAGTTTACCGCCTGTAGCACCATATAGACAAGTATTACCGCCAGCACTAAAATTTTCACCCTCGTTCTTAGAGGTAATAATAATCTTGCCACCATGCATACCTTTACCAATATAGTCATTTGCTACACCATTCAAGTAAATAGATACTCCTGGAATTAAAAATGCACCCAAGGCTTGTCCTGCAATACCATTTAAATTAATTTCGATAGTATCAGTTTTAAGTCCTGTATCACCATAATATTGAGCTATTTCACCACTGATGAGTGCACCAAAACTTCTATGCACATTAGTAATGTCTCTATTTATTCTAATAGGATGTTCTGGATGTTTAATAGCACTCATAGCCTCTTTTAAAACATCTTTTTCAAAAGCATTGTCATCAAAGGGGTGATTAAATTTTTGCTGATGAGTATCAACACCATCTTCATGATGAAGAACAGAACTAAAGTCAAACTTTTGCGCAAAAGGGTCTTTAACAACCTTTAGTAAATCAACACGACCAACCATCTCCTCCATAGTAGAAAAACCTAAAGTTGCCATAATAGATCTAATATCTTCAGCCATATGAGTAAAATAGTTTATAATTTGATCAACGTGTCCTTTGAAAAATTCTTCTCTAAGCTTTTCATTTTGTGTTGCAATACCAACAGAACACTTATTTACATGGCAAATTCTCAACATCTTACAACCAACAATAGTAAGGACTCCTGTACCAAATGCGTAAGATTCAGCACCTAAAAGTGCAGCCTTTACAACGTCCAATCCAGTTTTTAAACCACCATCAGCTTGAACTTCGACTAATCCTCTAAGGTTATTAGCTTTAAGAGCATTATGTGCTTCTGATAGACCTAATTCCCATGGGTTACCCGCAAACTTAATAGAAGTAAGTGGGGCAGCACCTGTACCGCCATCTCCACCAGAAATAATAATTTTATCAGCGTATGCTTTTGCAACACCAGCCGCAATTGTACCGACACCGATAGTTGAAACCAGCTTAACAGCTACTCTAGCTTTTGGATTAACCTGTTTAATATCAAAAATAAGTTGTGCTAAATCTTCAATAGAGTAAATATCGTGGTGTGGAGGTGGTGAAATGAGTGTAACACCTGGAACTGTATGACGAAGTTTACCAATAAGCGCAGAGACTTTGTGACCTGGGAGTTGACCACCTTCACCTGGTTTTGCGCCCTGAGCAACTTTAATTTGTATCTCTTCAGCTGAACGGAGATAAGCTGGCGTTACACCAAATCTACCAGATGCAACTTGTTTAATTTTAGAATTTCTCTCAGTACCAAAACGAGCTACATCTTCTCCGCCCTCACCAGAGTTTGACTGAGCACCTAGTCTATTCATTGCTATAGCTATTGTCTCATGTGCTTCTGGTGAGATAGAACCAAGGCTCATAGCTGCTGATGCAAATCTTTTAAATATTTCTTCTTTAGGTTCAACTTCAGATATATCAATAGATTTTCTATCAGATTTCAGCTCAAAGAAATCACGTATAAACTTCAGACCGCGTTTGTTTACTAAATCTCTTAATTTATCATAATCTTTCTTCTTGCCACTCTGGGCAACTGCATGTATAGCATGAATAACAGCAGGACCAAAGTCGTGGTGCTCTTGTCCATTATAAAACTTATAAAATCCACCAATATTAAGCGGGAAAATCTTATTGAAACCACTCTCTTCAAAAGCATCTTTATGGTACTTTGTAAGTCTTTCATCTATATCACTATAACTTAAGCCATGTAGTACTGAATTTGAACTCTCAAAACACTCTCCAACAATCTCTCTACTAAGTCCAATAACATCAAATAGTCCAGCATTACGGTAAGATGCAATAGTTGCTATACCCATTTTTGACATAATTTTAAGAAGTCCACCATTAAGAGCACTGTGAACTGATTTTAGAGCTTCACAACACTCTATTTTAACAACATTAGATTTTTTCACATGCGCTGCTGTCGTTGAAAATAGAAGATTTGGATATATAGCACTAGCTCCATAGCCAATAAGCACTGCTGCACCATGAGAATCAATTACTTCTCCTGTAACTGCAATCATAGAGACAAGATAACGAACACCAGCTTTTAGCAGTGCCAAATTAAGACGACCTATGACCATAGCCATAGGAATAATTTTATTTGACTTATTAAAATCATGATCATCTAAAATAATTATTCTAGAACCATCATTTTTAACTGATTCAACTACATTTATAACCAATAAGTCCAGTGCTGCTTTCAATTCACTACTATAAGCTGTTGAGAATGTTTTGTTGTGATAAAAAGCTTGGTAACTAGGTGATTTTTTATCTCCAAATGATTTTAATACATCTAATTTTTCACTAGTAATAATTGGGGAGATAGCTTTGAGTCTATGTGCATGAGTTGGAATCTCATCTAAAATATTATGAACTTCACCAAAACCAGTGTTTAAACTCATAACAACTTTTTCACGAATAGGGTCAATAGGCGGGTTTGTTACTTGAGCGAATTTTTGTTTAAAATAGTCTGTAAAATTTCTCTGCTTATTCGAAAAAGCTGCTAAAGGAGTGTCATCGCCCATAGATCCTACTGGCTCTTTAGCTTCACTAATCATTGGTTCAACAATTTGTTCTATTACTTCTTGAGTAATATTAAAATATCTTTGTCTATTTATTAGATCCTCGTCTTCAAAATCACACTGAGACATATACTGCTCTTCAACATGTTCTTGCAGATAAATCATATGCTCATTTAACCACTTCATGTACGGATTTGAGCTTTTTAAATAATTGTCAATTTCATCACTTTTAAGAATTTTTCCAAACTTTAAATCAAGTCCTAGCATCTCACCAGATTGTAATCTGCCGCGCTCTTTAATCTCATCCTCTGCAATATCAACTACACCATATTCACTAGCAATAAGAAGATTATCATCTTTTGTAACTATATACTTTGATGGGCGAAGACCATTTCTATCTAAAACACATCCAATGTAGCGACCATCAGTTACCGAAAATGCTGCAGGACCATCCCACGCTTCAAATACTGTTGAGTGATATTCATAGAATGCACGAAGCTCTGGATCCATATGTGGTGAATTTTGCCAAGCACTTGGAATAACTGCGCGAACTGCTTTAAAAAAGTCCATACCGTTTACGATTAAAAATTCAAAGAAATTATCAGCACTTGCGCTATCTGAAGAGTTCAACTGAAGAATTGGTAAAATTCTTTTTATCTCTTCATCTGTAAAAACTTCACTTTTAATTGATTCTGATTTTATCTCAACATTTATACGATTTCCCTCCACAGAGTTAATCTCTCCATTGTGAGCAACAGCACGAAATGGTTGCGCAAGTCTCCATTCAGGAAGTGTATTTGTTGAAAACCTTTGGTGGAAGAGAGAAAAAGATATTTTAAAGTTCTCATTTTGTAAATCTTTGTAAAATTCTTTAATATGAGTAGGCATAACTAGCCCTTTATATGAAAGAACTGTTGAACTCATCGATGCTATGTAAAAATTTCTATCATCTACTAATTTATGTTCACACTCTTTACGAGAAAGATATAAAAGTGCATCAAATCTATTTGTTGCCATAATAGAATTTGGAGTAATAAATAGTTGAATGATATTTGGTAATGATTCTAAAGCTTGTTTACCTAGTGCATTTGTGTCAACAGGTACCTCACGTCTAAATACAACTTTTAAATCATTGTTAATACAAATTGATTCGATTATGTCTAGATGAGCCAACTCTTTTGTAAAAACAGATGCTACTGCGAATTGCTTTGGCAATTCAATACCATTTATAGATGCCTCATTACGAAGAAAATCTTCTGGTAAAGAGAGAAGTAATCCACTACCGTCACCTGTTTTCCCATCAGCTGCAACTGCACCACGATGCATCATTCTCTCCAACGCTGTTACAGCGTCGTTTAAAACTTTATGAGAAGCTTTATTCTTAATGTTGGCTACAAGCCCAAAACCACAATTATCTTTGAATGATCTTAACAAATCATGATATTCAACCATATTCACTCCTAAATTTTACAATTTATGCAAATTTTTTCAAATTTTAATCTCTTTTTAATATAACTTAGTCTATTTAGAGATAGGTCTTGTATTGTACTATTTAAAGGTTTAAGAAAGTATAATATCAGTAATATTTTTTTAATAAATTTCAATTATGTAGGGAAAAGAAGCAAATATGCAAGGTTTCATTTTAAATCTTAATAAAGTTAAAGATGAAGATTTGATAGTTACAATACTATCAAGAGATAGCTTAGATACTCTTTATAGATTCTATGGAGCAAGACATGGAGTTATAAATCTTGGTTTTAAAATTGACTACGAAAAAGACAGCTCTGCAAAATCAACTATTTCAAGATTGAAAGATGTGATCCATATAGGTTTTAAATGGTTAAATGATTATAAATTATTAAGAGTTTGGCAAGATTTTTTGGCACTTTTTTACAAACACCTAAAAGATGCAGAAGATATTGATGAATTTTATTTTAATTTGATAGAGAATGCTTCACAAAATTGGAATAAACAAAACCCAAAAAGGGTAGCAATAGAATCTTATATAAAAATGCTAGAGTATGAGGGAAGACTACATGTAGAGCTTGAGTGCTTTTTGTGTTCGCTACCTATAAAAGATGATATATCGCTTATACGTGCATTTCTACCAACTCACAAAGGTTGCTCTCATACCTTAAGCATAAAAGAAGCAGCATTCAATGAGTTGTTTCAAAACAAGTCTACTCTATTTCTAAACGATAAAGAAGTAAATAGACTTTGGCATGTTTTACTTGAAGGACTTTAGATATTTATAACAATTCAGCAGTATCAATAGCATTCATCACTTTATTATAATTAGGATGCATTCCAATATCTGGCACAATTTCTTGATACATAATCTTGCCATCTTTATCTATTACAAAAATTGCACGAATCAACAAGCCTTTTAACTCACCGTCTGTAATAACAACACCATATTTTTCACCAACTTCTCTATGAGCAAAATCTGAAGAAACATCAATATTTTTTATGCCACGTCCTTCACAAAAACGGTCATCTGCAAAAGGAAGGTCCATCGAAACAACAGTCATATCAACATTTGGATAATTCTTAATCTCATCATCAAACCTCTTTGATTCCAAAGAGCATACAGGTGTATCGATTGATGGAACTGTTGCTATCACTTGTACTCTGCCACTTTTACCGCCTATCGTTTTAATAGACATATCCGTCTTTACAACACGTGCTATTGGTGCATCTTGACCAATTACTGGAAAGTTTCCTTTAAACTTTAATAGCTTTCCTTCACTTTTAACGACTACGCTAGAAGCAATTAAAAGTGTAGTTGCTAGAATTAGTAGTAATACTGTGACTTTTTTCATTAGATTGTACCTTTTATTTTAAATATAAAAATGTTTTGAACTAGGACTTTTTAGCAACCAAAGAAGCAATCTTAACTCTTTCACCCTTTAAGTTTGTGTCAATTCTCTCTTCATAGTAGATTATATCCATCCCAATAAAAGAGTGTAAAAGTTCATTTTTTCTCAAAAGATAGTCTAAGTTTGTAGTTGGTAAATTAAAGTCACCGTGAGCCACTATAAATGTCTCAAATACAACCACTCCTCCTGTCTTTAATGCATCTTTCATTTGAGAGACTAAGCGACGATTTAAATAGTTTATATTGACAATTAAATCATACTTATTTGGTGTTATGTTATATTTATCTAAATCAGTGTCAAGCTTGTTTATTGTAGAGCTGTTTTTAACACGATCCAGCGCATAGTCTGAAATATCAATAGCATCAACATAAAAACCCAAATCAGCTAAATAATGAGTGTTTCTACCTGTGCCGCATGCCACATCAAGAGCTTCCCCAATCTTTACATGTTCTATATATTTTTCAAGTAAAGGAGAAACTGCTTGAGGCATAGGGTTTTCTAAATATCTATCATTCCATCTTTTTTTATCTTCTAACATGTGAGGCCTTTTATTTGTTATGTTTTAAATATTGTAGCAGATTATTATTAGAAAGTGGTTTTGAGAAGTAATAACCTTGAAAAATATCACACATGTGATTTTTCAACACCGCTACCTGTTCCTCTGTTTCAACTCCCTCCGCAAGAGTTTTCATATTGAAATTTTTTCCTATGTTAATAATACTTTGAACCAAAGCTTTTTGTCCTGTATCATATAATATTTCATCAATAAAACTTTTGTCTATTTTAAGTTCATTTATTGGTAATTTTTTCAAAATACTAAGCGATGAATATCCTGTACCAAAATCATCTAATGATATTTCTATTCCATTCTCCCTTATAGCAAGTAAAAGTGGTAAAACTTCATCTAAATCCTCTATAGACAGGCTCTCTGTAATCTCTAAAGTCAACATAGATTTATCAAATTTTTCATTTTCTATCAACTGTAGAATATGTTCTAAAAAATCAGCTTCCATAAGTTGAACTACAGAGATATTTATTGACAAATTAAACATTATATTTAATTCAGATTGAATTTTTTTGATATCTCTTAATGAAGTAGTTATAATAAACTCTCCAAGCCCTCTCATAAGTCCTGTCTCTTCAGCAACCACAATAAATTTATCAGGCCCGACAAAACCAAGCTTTTCATTTTCCCATCTTGCCAATGCTTCTACTCCATGAATGGAACCATCTACATTTATTTGTGGCTGATAAGCCATCCAAAGTTCATTTTTTTCTATTGCCGAACGAAGCTCTTGTTCAATATCAGCTTTTAAAATATTATTATGACGCATTTTTTCTGAGAAAAAGCAGTATGAATTTTTTCTTTTTTTAGCCTCATACATTGCTGTGTCAGCCAAACTCAATAACTCTTCAATAGTTTGTGCATCTTTAGGATATACAGAAATTCCAATACTAAGACCTACTCTAAATTCTTTATTGTCAATATGATATGTTTTAGATATTTCATTGATTAATTCTAAAAATTTGCTATCTAATATTTTTTCATTTTTACACTTTTTTAAAATAATAAACTCATCCCCGCCTTGACGTACAATCATCTCACCTTCAGTAAAATAAGATCGAAGTCTATTTGCCACTTCTACTAAAATATCATCGCCAATCATATGACCCAACTTATCATTTATATTTTTAAAATTATCCAAATCAATAAATAGCACATAATATCCATTTGTAGTATAACGGCTCCATCTATTAATATTTTTATACATGTAACTTCTGTTTGGCAATAGAGTCAATGTATCATGTAGTGTCTGAAAAACCAATGCATCATTTTTTCTTTTTTCTGATGTAGCAATGTTCTTAAAAAGTAAATAAAACACAATAAAGCTAAAAATAAAAATTAGTGAATAGACTATTAAAACCGACAAGAATTCACTATATATTTCATTAGATCTATTTTTTACTAAACACCACAATCTATATTTTTTGTTATATGTCAAACCAATAATAGCTTCCTTTTCCATCATATCTTTTATTTTGAAAACAATTATTTGGTTTGTATTTCTCAAGTCATCTATTGAAAGATTATACTTTTTTTCAATGCTTTTAATTGATGAGTTAATGATTTTTTTTGAAATAACTCTACTATATAGAAACTCATCATCTACAGTGTTTTTACTGCTGTCATACAGCTTATAAAAACCTTTTGTATCAACAGAATCTTTGATAATCATTACAGATTTATTTTTTGCTGATGTTAAATTACTTAAAAAATTGTATTCACTGTTATGATCCATCGCAGCGTTTATCACACCTATAATATTTCCATTTGTATCTCTTATCGCTTTTCTT
Organism: Candidatus Sulfurimonas marisnigri; assembly: GCF_015265475.1. Lineage (NCBI taxonomy): Bacteria > Pseudomonadati > Campylobacterota > Epsilonproteobacteria > Campylobacterales > Sulfurimonadaceae > Sulfurimonas > Candidatus Sulfurimonas marisnigri. The sequence continues at coordinate 1,407,893 of NZ_CP054493.1, forward strand.
AATGGAATAACCCACTTACTAAGAGATTTCATAAACATAGCTCTGCCAACTACTATACTATCACTATACAGTACTTCTTTAAAAGAATCTTTTGTTGTTTCATTTTTTAATAAATTTGCATTTTTTGGCAACTTAATATTTGTACTTGTCAAAAGAATATTACCTTCAATATCCGCTAATCCAAATCCTAGTAATAGTGAGTCTTTTATCAATAAACTATCTAATATCTTTTTACTATCTTCTACATTTTTATAAGCACTATTTTTCAGAAGTTGATTGCCTAAAGTATTTAACAGCATCTCTTCTTGAGTGAAAATTGAGTTTGTAGCTTGAGCTATAATTTCTGTATAGTATTTATACGATAGTAGGCGTCTATCCTCAATTTCATAATATCTGAAATATAAGAGTAACGAGTAAAAGGAAAAGGCAACAATAAATATAAAGTAAAATATTATCCATACATTTTTTTTAAAAATCATAGTTGGATTATATCAAAATAATTTTGTGACAATATCTATTTATGAAAGTCTATTTTTATATTCTTCATAACCAAACTCTTTTGTTACATGTAGGGTATTATCTTCTTTCAATATTACCAATGATGGAAGTTTTATTCCATTAAAAGTAGTGTTTTTTACAAAGGTATAGTGGATTTGGTCTTCAAATATTATTTTATCTCCAACTTTTAATGGTTCATCAAAAGAGTAATCACCCATAATATCACCAGCTAAGCAAGTGTTGCCACCAAGTCTATAATTATATTTTTTTTCACCGGCTTCACCGCTTCCTCTTACATCTGCACGATAAGGCATAGCTAATGTGTCAGGCATATGTGCTTCTGCTGAAGTATCAAGTATCGCTATATCTATACCATTGTGGACTATATCTAAAACTGTACTGACCAATACTCCTGTCTCCCATCCAACAGCTTCGCCCGGTTCTAAATACACTTCTACATCATACTTTGCTTTAAACTCTTTTATAATTCTAATTAATTTCTCAATATCATAACCTTTTTTGGTTATATGGTGTCCACCGCCAAAATTTATATATTTTAAACCTTTAAAATATTTTGAAAAGTTTTCTTTAAAAGCTACTAAAACCTCTTCTAGAGCATCAACATTTTGCTCACATAGTGCATGAAAATTTAAGCCATCTATATACTCTAAAACACCCTCATCAAAGTTTGCTAGAGTTGTCCCTAAACGGCTATAAGTTCCGCATGGATTGTAAATATCTTTTGGAGATGATGATACTTCCGGATTTATTCTAAGAGATATACTCACATATGGATTTATATTTTTAACTCTATTGCAATATCTAAACAGTTGTTTTGGTGAGTTAAAAACAATATGGTCTGAAATTCTTGCAATCTCATCTATATCCTCATCTTTAAAGGCTGGAGAGTATGTATGAACTTCTTTCGTTTTGTCATCTTTGGCAAACTCTTCTCTGGCTAGAAGTGCTTCATGAAGTCCGCTTGCTGTACAGCCTTTAAGGTATTGTTTTACCAAAGGGAATGTACTCCACATAGCAAAACCCTTAAGTGCTAAAATAATTTTAGCACCGCTTTGTTTTTGTACATAATCAAGTAATTCAAGGTTATTTCTTAAAAGTTTTTCTTCACATATATAACATGGTGTTTTTATGGATGAGTCGTAAAATATCATATCTATCTCATTTATAATTTTAGTGGATATATTTCATTATTTTTCTCAATTTCATATATACAGTACAACTCTAGTTCTTTATTAAGTTTAACTGATGTCTGTATACCTTTACTTCTGCAATAATCTCTAACTACAAGCAACTCTTGATTGTCATGAAATGTTAACTTTAATATATCTGCACCTTCATAACCTTTATAGGTATGTATATTTTTAACCTCATAGTCCATAGATTTTTCAATAATTTCACGCATATTATCATTATACATATTTACATCCTTTAATACATTAGCTCTATGTTCTAACTAAACTTCCAACTCTTTTGCAGCAACATATGACTCTTTTACTCTATACGCTATTTCTTCAAAGTCGGAGACATCCATTCCCATCTTTTTTACGATTTCTGAAGCTTTTTTAATAGACTTATCTGATAAGATTTCTTTCACATTTATGGCAGTTTTAATAACTTTTAGTACATTTTCATACTCTTTCATTTTAAAATCACCATCTTGTTCAAAATCTATTCCTTTTAAAATATCTATATATAAAGGTTCTAAGTTCCAATGTTCAAATAGTAAAGCACTTACATAAAAGGATGTAGTTTCAAACAGTTCTTTCTCATACTCTTCAATATCTTCACACTGATATAGGCCACTTAAATACTCCTGCAGATAATCACTGTATTTAATTTCTTGTTCTAAGATTAATTTTCCTGTTTCCATCATTAAGACCAATGGAGCCAAAAATTGAGCATCTCGTATATTTATTCTAGAGTACCATCTAAGTATTAAATTTCTCTGTAAATGACACATTTCATTAAAAGAAGAACCTGATAAACCATAAATTCCAGTATCTGACCTTAGATGTTCATTAATTGCATACTTAAGAACTACCCCGTAAATAGTATTTATTCCAAACAGTGCTACAGCCTGTGAAATAGAAGATATTTTGTAAGATAATCCATAATGTGGGACATTTATCATCTTTAATATATTTGCTGTTAAAATAGCGTCTGATTCTATAGTTTTTACAAGCTCTCTCGTATTTACATTATATGCACCATTTGCAAACAGCCTTTGAATTGAAATAGCAACATCAGAAAGCGGTGGAAGTGATTCGATGCTAGCTACTAAATTCTTAAATGTCATACTAAGCTTCTAACTCTTCAACTTTCCAAGGAAGACCTTGAGTATTCATCTCAACCATAAATGGATCTGGGTCTAATTGTTCAATATTAAACACTCCTTGTCCACTCCATATGCCTTTTAACATAAGTTTAGCCCCTATCATAGCAGGAACACCTGTTGTATATGAAACACCTTGGGAGTTTGTCTCTTTGTAGCACTCTTCATGGTCTTTTACTTGATAGATATAGATTTTTTTCTTAACTCCATCTTTTATGCCCTCAGCGACGATACCTATATTTGTCTTACCTTTAGTTCTTGGTCCCAAAGATGCAGGGTCTGGCAAAAGAGTCTTTAAAAATTCCATAGGAACTATCTTCTGTCCCTTATGTTCAACCTCTTTAATGCCCAACATTCCGACATTTTCTAAACACTTCATATGTGTTAAATAACTTTGACCAAAAGTCATAAAAAATCGTATTCTCTTAAGACCCTTAATGTGTTTAACAAGTGACTCCAACTCTTCATGATAAAGTAGATATGAATCTTTTGGTCCAACTTCCGGATAGTCCCAAACCATTTTAATCTCCATAGGTTCTGTCTCTATCCACTCCCCATTTTCCCAATAACGACCTTTTGAGCTAACTTCTCTAAGATTTATCTCCGGGTTGAAGTTTGTAGCAAATGCATAGCCGTGATCACCAGCGTTACAGTCTAAAATATCTATAGTATGGATCTCATCGAAGTAGTGTTTTTGAGCATAGGCACAAAACATATTTGTAGCACCTGGGTCAAATCCGCTTCCAAGCAAGCCCATAATACCGGCCTCTTTAAATTTTTCGTCTCTTTCCCACTGAAGTTTATACTCAAACTTTGCCTCATCAGGGTGTTCATAGTTTGCTGTATCCAAATAAGGTGTCTTAGTAGCAATACATGCATCCATAATGGTTAAATCTTGGTACGGAAGAGCTACATTTATAACAATATCAGCTCTACATGTAGAGATAAGTTTTACTAACTCTTCAACACTGTCTGCATCAACTTGAGCAACTTCAATATTTGCATCTGGTAGTTCATTTTTTATATCTTCACATTTAGAAAGAGTTCTGCTAGCAAGTACAATTTTGCCAAATACATCACTGTTTTGTACACATTTGTGCACAACTACACGGCTAACTCCGCCTGCTCCAACAATAAGTGTTGTTTTCATTACTTATATCCCTTTAACTTAATAATTTTATTTCTAAGCTCATCTGCTTTAATTTCATCTGAGATAGGCTTTCCAAAGTGAACAGTTATTTCTCTTTTTTTGAAAAAACTTTTTTTTGTTTTGCCCTTGTGTCTTGAAAATATACTTCCAAAAACACCGTCTATATAAAAAGGCACTATATCTGCACCATCTCTCTCAATAAATTCATAGCCTCTGTAAAATTTTGAAACATCAGAATTCCTAGATATTTCACCTTCTGGAAATATTGCTATTATTTTACCATTTTTTAGTCTATTTGAAGCCTCAAAAAAAGAATTTTTAGATGCTTTTGATGAAAGTGGTATTAAGTCGGCTTTTTTAAATATAGCGTTAAAATAGTTCCAGTTATAAATATCTTTATCTATCATATAATTTATTCTTCGCTCTATTGGAAGTTGAACAATAAACCAATCTACCCAGCTTACATGATTTCCCAAAAGAAGCACACCTTTATCTTTTGGAATATTTTCCAATCCTACATATTTATAACTGTGACGACTCTTTAACATTAGTTCAAAAACAACCCAAAACAGCATTACAAAATATCGTCTAAAAAGCATTACACTCAGAAAAAGACCAACAATAGCCATAATATAAAAAAGTATCTTTGCATTAGCACCAAAGTATGCAAATAGTGTTGTAATTATTAAAAATATAAACATAAAAATAGTTTGTATAAAATTATTTCCGGCGAGTATAGTGCCCAGATGTACATTAGGTGATAAATACTGAATTTTTGCATTGAGAGGAACCATCAAGAGTCCAGAAAAAAGACCAAAAAGCATAAACTCAATCGCTAAAAATATAACCGAAGTTGTAAATGGAATTGACAGTACCACAATTGTGACTCCAACAGCACTAAGAGCCGACAGCCCTGTATTTATATAATATTTTGAAAAGTTTGCGGCCAGTATTGAACCAAACACTATCCCAAACACTGCCAATGACATAATGCCTTGAACAACCAACGCATTAGTGATGCCAAGCGCACTCTTTGCGTACTCACCGAAAATTGCTAAGATAACTTGAGAGATAGACCAAAAGAGACCAAGAGCTATAATGTTGTCAAATATCTCTTTTTTTCTTTTTATCATCATTATATTTTTCTTTAAATATGCACCAAATATATATCTCTTAAATCTAAACGCTCTTAAACTTTTTTCTGCCATTTTATTTGGCAGTTTAGAAGCTAAATACCATTCAATAACTGAACCCAAAACTAAGAGCCACCCTAGAGGTGCTATTACTTTTAAAATCTCCTCTTTTGTGTAAGCAACATCGCCAATCATACCTTCAAAGAGTGCGGTGTAAAAAATAATGCCTATCAGTATTGCTGATGTAGTTATGGCTTGAACCGCCCCATTTCCAGCACTTATAAACTTTAGGCCGACCAGCTCTTTTATATACCCATATTTGGCAGGTCCATATATTGCACTTTGTAGAGCCAATAAAAAAGTCAAAGCGAATGCAGCTAAAAACCACCCTTGGTAGTACGAGTAGGTAATCAAAAGTGTTATAAAAACGGCAGAGATTGAAGCGTATTTCATGATTAAATTTTTAGGAAACTTATCTGCCAAAAAACCTGCTGGTGAAAACATTAAGATAAAAGGAAGGAGCATAAGTGAATTTACTATTGCTGTTAAGACTATCTGAGTGCTTCCGTCATAAACTTTAAAGACAGTATTTTGAACTATTATTTTATGTCCTAAATCTGTAAAAGCATTTAAAAATATAACTAAAAGATAGTTTACAACACCTGCAATTCTAAACATATCTCTCATTCTATCTAGCTTTGAGTCTCAACTAAGGTTGTACTCCAAAGTTCGTACTCTCCATGTTCTTCTTTTATAAACTCCAATAATGGAGCTATCACCTCTCTTAGGTCATCTTCATTTAGAGTATGCTCTTTTGTTAATGCCACTCCATACTCAAGTTCATCACTGCTAATATCATCTTTAAAAGTAAATCCGCATGTCAAAGCTTTTTTAATAAATCTCTCTTTTTGTGTAAAAGTATCAAATGAAGCATAATGTTCTACCTCTCTGGAGATAGATTTATCATCACCCTCCTCTTGCATAAGAGAGATTATATGCTGACTCTGCATTAAACATAATTCTAAATCAGTTGGAAAAATATTAAAATCAAAGAACTGCCAATCTTTATCTCGTGCAGCATTACTCTCATATATGTAGCCTGTCGGTTTTAATATTTCTGTCACGACAGAATCCAATTTCTTTGAATCAGATGCATAAAAATAGACCTCACTCCACTCACCAACTATTCTGTTTCCAACATAATATGCTCTGTTTTCAAGCTCCAATGCAATAATAAGAGACTCTTTAGTCTCAAAAAATGAATCAAGTTCATCATTAATTGCGTCAAACTTTATAAAAACACTAAATATCCAAGGACAATCCTCTTTATGCTCTTTGGCATCCAAATATACTTCTATATGAACAACTTCATTATCTTCTAATCTACTAAATGTTTCTCTCATATTTCACTTCATTTATTTTTTATTTATTATAACAAACTTAGACATAAAATATAGAATTAACTCTTATCGATAACAATTATCATTTTAATATTCATTTAAGAATATTTAATATATAATTCTTCTACAACAATAAATTAAGACAACATTTGTTTTAATCATTAAAAAGGAAAATTATGAAATTATTAAATAACAAACTAGGATTAAGTGTAGCAACAACACTTTTACTATCAACTTCGGCATTTGCAGATACAGCTTCAGATATAGCAGAACTTAGAAAAGAGATAGCAGATCTTAAAGAGCTTTCAAGAACTTTGGTTGATGAGACAAGTGATCTTAAAACTGGTTTTAACTATACTAAAGTAGATTCTACTAAATCATACAGCGGTATGGGTGCAGCAGCTTCTAAAGTATACTACTCTAAATCTCCACTAAGTATAGGTGGTTATGGTGAAATGTATTACGCTCATACTTCAAATGAAGGTGCTACTAATTCCGATGTTATTGATGTTTATAGATTTATTCCATATATTGGTTATAAATTTAGTGACAACATCATCTTAAATGTCGAGTTAGAATTCGAACATGGTGGTGGCGGAGACAATGCATCTGGGGATGGTTATGTTATTGTTGAGTTTATGTACCTTGATTTTCTTTTCAACGAAAACATAAACGCAAGAGTTGGTAATATGTTAATGCCAATGGGTCTAATCAATGAGAGACATGAACCAACATTATTTACTACTGTTCAAAGACCGAACACATCTAAGAGGCTAATTCCATCTACATGGCATGAAAATGGTGTTATGGCTTATGGAAATATAACTGATAGTTTGTCATATAAAGTTGGTGCATTTTCAGCTCTAGATTTAACTTCTGGAGCAGGAGAAGGTGATGACTGGATGAGAAAAAGTCGTATTGGCTCATATAGAAATCAAAATAGATTAGGATTGGCTGGTGTTGCAAGAATAGACTATACTGGAATTAACGGTCTTTTAATAGGTGCATCAACATATATGGATTCAGATTTAACAATGATTGATACACATGTTGATTATAATCTTGATGCTCTTCGAATTTATGGTGTTTTAACTCAAACAAGCCGTTCTAGTACTCCAATTGGTGAGCCTAAAAAAGCAAAAGGTGGCTTTTTAAATGTTGGTTATGATTTACTGTCATTTACTACATCTAAAAATAAAATGCCTGTTTTTATTCAGTATGAGAGTGTAGATGCTCAAGATGAAGTAGTTCTTCCTGCAACATCTTCTGATTCAACTGAAACTATGAATACAACAACAGTAGGCATTAATTACTTTCCACATGAACAAGTTGTACTTAAAGCTGATTATGCGATGCAAACACAAAATGGATCATCGGATAAAGATGTCTTTAGTCTTTCTATGGGTTTCATTTTCTAAAAAGTTTTATTATCCTTTTGTGGCGCTCCTTTTCTCTCCTGTTTTGGAGCGCTATACAAATCTTTACTAAAATTATTGACAAAAAAACTATTATTCTATACAATCAGCAAAAAATTAAAGAGACCCACCTATGAAAAAAATTATTATATTAGCTTTTCTACTTTTATCAATACAACTAAGTGCTCAAATGCTTATTTCGCCTTATGATGCAATGAAAGCTGCTTATGGTGAAACAAGTGAAATAAGTAAAAAAAACATTGTATTAAAAAACACTCAAGCTAAAAAAATCTCTCAAGATGCAAAAGTTAAACTTTATAGCAAAATCACTAGAGTTTTTACAGCTAAAAAAGAGAATGAGCTACTAGGACATGGCATCTTAATAAGCAGAACTATGAGAACAAAAACCGTAGTAGTTTTATATATAATCACTAAAGATTCTGTTTTAAAAAGTAGTGAAATAATCGCTTTTAATGAACCAATGGAGTATCTTCCTTCAAAAACTTGGCTTGAGCAGTTTGAAAATCTATCTACTGATAAAAGACTTAGAGTCTCTAAAGATATCCCTACCATTACTGGTGCTACACTGACTGCTAGAGGTTTAGTGGATGGTTCAAGAGTCGCCTTTGCTTTTTATGAAGAGATTATAAAAGGTAAATAATGAAATTTACACTTATCAACAATATAGAAAAAGATAGTGCTATGAGTCTTATATTAAAAGGCTTTTTGATTTTTATATTTTTATATTTAATAGCAGATGTTTTAGTTATGAAATCAAGTTTTGGCATATCTATTGAAACAATTAATACAACACTTTTTGGTAACGAAGAAACATACGCAGACCCCTTAACAGAGTCTGCTTTTTTAGAGTTTTGGCATACACAAATATTTTTTATAATGATGGTTTTACTGACACTTAACGCTATATTTATTAGAGTTGCAAAAAGAAGTAGAGTTATTTTAACGAATATGCTTATGATTAGCGCAATAAGCTCTCTAATCTCATTAGCTCTAGCTTTTTACATGTCAAATATATTTGTAAATATATATTTATTCACTTTTTCAACTTGGCACGCAGTAGCTGTTTATATGATTTTCTACTCATTTTGGAAACTAAATGCAAAAAGTATATAAACTCTCCATACTTTACTATCTACTCTTTTCACTGCTTCTTATTGCAAGTTCTGTTATGTTGTTCGAGCAAAAAATAGGTTTTAGTTTTAACAATGTTTTAGATTATTACCTTGGCAATGAAGATAAGTTTATTCCTGCTAAAAACAGTGGTGCAATTTTAAAAACAATATTGCCGCATATCTTTGTATTTGGACTGATTACTATGGTTCTTACACACTTTTTAGTTTTTACAAGACTTCGCTACAAAAAGAGTACATTAATTCTAATTTATCTAACTTTTATAACTTCTTTTTTAGAGATGGCTACTCCATTTTTAATAGTTAACGGGTTTGAGTTTTTTGCTTACGTAAAGATACTATCTTTTTTTCTTTTCTTAGCGCTTATTCTATATATATCTTGGCTAATTTTTCACAGCATTGTTTACGAGTAGATTTTTTGTAAACTTAGATATATTTTCACTTATTATAATCTTCTTATCACACTGCATAACTATATAACCTACACCAAGAGAGTTTAAAAACTCATACCCTTTCTTAGTCGGCATTACGCTAGCAGCTGTAGCATAAGCGTCTAAATCAGCACTAGGCATACTTCCAATCAATGTTATAGATATAAACTTAGTTTGTGGTGCTTTTAGCTTTGGATTTATTAGGTGATTATTCTTAGTAGTTCCAACATATCTGTTATAGTTTCCGCTTGTTGTTATCCCCAAATCATTTTTACTTGTCTCAAATGATAGCAAATGACCTTCGCTAAATGGGTCTTGCACATGTAGCATACATGTAGAGAGACATCTTATATCTCCGCTAGCGCGAATAGTTGCATTTACAACGTCCTTATTTCTAAAATACTCTGCCACTTTATCAACAGCAAAACCTTTGCCCATTCCACCCAAATCAACCTGCATACCATATTCCATACAGGCTTTTTCTTTTTCTACATGTAGCCCTTGTATTTTAACTATTGCACCACTTAACTCTTTGCTTGTCGGCACTCTTTGTTCTTCTCCAAATTTGTAAAGTTTTTTAGTAACTGAACCAATTGTAATATCAAAATAGCCATCTGTCCGTTTATAATATCTTTGGCTTAGTGTGAGTGCTTCGTAGCTATACTTATCTAAACCTATTTTGAATAAATTTTTATTAAGTTGATAAATTATAGAATTTGGATTATATGAAGATATAGAATTGTCAACATCTTTTATGATATTAAAGGCATCTTCAATGTAGTTTTTATTTTCTTCTTCTACTGAGACAGTTACAAATGTTGACATAATTATTTGAGTGCGAGAGATTGTTTTAGCCTCTAAAGAGAGCACTAAAACAAAGAAAAGTAAAACTATTTTAGACATAAGCTATATATCAATTACCTCATTTACCTCTAATCCAAAACCGCCCAAACCTACAAACTCTGCCTGTTTTAGAGATGTAAGCAAGTTCATTTTAGAAATCCCTAAAGATTTTAAAATCTGAGCACCAGTTCCTATCTCTTTCATAGCAGCATTATCTTGATGATTTGTTTTATTTATAAATACTAGAACTCCACTGTTTAGTTTTAAATACTCTATAGAAGACACAAGATTATTATATTTTTTTTGATTCAAAAGAAGTTCTATATCTGGTACAACATTGTGAACTCTAACATTTGCAACAGCTCCGGCATTGTGAAATACAATAGCAGTATGTTCTACTTTATCGTGGTCTGTAAAAGTATGTTGCTTAACTTTAGTGCCAAAAAATTCCATTTCTTGAACATTAGTCTCATTAACAAGTCTCTCATTTGCTAAGCGATATTCAACAATATCAGATATGAAAACAGTTTTAAGATTATGCTTTTCACCAAAGATATCCAAATCATCACGTCTAGCCATCGTTCCATCTTCTTTAATGATTTCACATATAACAGAAGACTCACTAAGTCCCGCTAAACGGCATAAATCTACAGAACCCTCTGTATGACCTGTTCTTACTAGTGTACCACCATCTTTGGCGATAAGAGGGAAAATATGACCGGGCTTAACTAAATCATCAGCATGACTAATTGGATTTGCTAAAATCTTAATAGTATCATCTCTCTCAGAAGCAGATATACCGGTTAAAGCATTTTTTGCATCAACTGACACAGTAAAAGCTGTCTCATATGAAGATGTATTTGAACTTATCATTGGATTAAGCTCAAGTCTAGTAGCAATAGTCTTACTAAGAGCAACGCATATAAGTCCTCTCGCATGTGTTGCCATAAAGTTTACATGTGCAGGGGTTGAAAAAGCCGAGGCATAAACTAAATCACCCTCATTCTCTCTATCTTCATCATCACACATGATGACCATTTTACCCTTTTTAATCTCGTCAATTGCTTCTAGTACTCTTTGTATAGGTGTCATATATTTTCTCTTTGTGTGAATTAAATAATTTTTTTATTATATATAAAACTTATTTAAAAAGAGTTCAACTGCAACTATGAAACTTACTTTATTGGGAATATTCAAATTTAAGCCTATAACACTTGACAAATAGAAGTAAAAAACCTATAATTCCGCTCCATTAAACGCACTAGTTGCTTTTAATACGTGTCGCGGAATAGAGCAGTTCGGTAGCTCGTCGGGCTCATAACCCGAAGGTCGCAAGTTCAAATCTTGCTTCCGCAACCAATTTTATAATACAAATGATGGGGATTCGCCAAGTGGTAAGGCACTAGCTTTTGGTGCTAGCATTCACAGGTTCGAATCCTGTATCCCCATCCACAACTTTCAATGTCGCGGAATAGAGCAGTTCGGTAGCTCGTCGGGCTCATAACCCGAAGGTCACAGGTTCAAATCCTGTTTCCGCAACCAATCAAACACACTTTAAATCCCACGAACAAGTAATTTTATATATTAAGATCTAACTCAAACGATTTGTAATGAATCTTACTACTAAAAATACTAACATGCTAAATCCTATAATAACTGCTGCCAATGGTGCACTGTAACTAAGCCCATAACTATTGAACCTGTCAAATATAAGCACTGGTGTTGTCATTGGATGATAAACTAAGATAACTATTGCACCAAACTCTCCAAGGCCTCTACTCCACATCATTAAAGCACCATTTATTATGTCTTTTTTTGCATTAGGTATTGTAATTCTAAAAAATACATTAATAGGAGAAGCCCCTAATGTTCTTGCTGTTTTTTCAAGTTTGACATCTACTTTTCTAAATCCATCTTTTGCGCTATTTATTAAAAATGGAGCCGATAAGAACATCATAGCTATCATAATTCCGTACTCAGTGCCTATAAACTCTATTCCAAAAAATTTAAAAAACTCACCTATTTCAGTATCTCCAAAAGTTGTAAGAAGAGCTATACCTGCAGCAGTGTGAGGTATCATAACTGGAATATCTATTAATGACTCAACTAAACTTTTTCCAAAAAAATCATATCTTGCTATTACATAAGCAAGTGGCAAACCTGTAAAAAGTACAAAAACCATTGCCCACGCAGATACTTTCATAGTAAGGATAATAGAATCAATTGCTTCACCATCTTTTATAGTCTCTAGTAGCTTTTCACTTCCCACACCAATAAATATTTTAATGATAGGAATGCTTAGAAAAAACACTATAATAAGCGCTAAGACTATTAATGTAATGTTAAATAAATTGCTTTTGTTTATTGCTTTCACTGTACTTCCTTTTTTAATAATCTATATAAAACTAATATCTTTTTTATCAAACCCTATTTGGATTGTCTTTGTTCTATCTGTATAACACCCTTCATAGTCTCTTTTTAAAATTTTTATAAAAAACTGATGTTGCTTAACTTTTACAAAAAGTTTGTAATGGTCAACTATCCCCATACATTCATCAACTACTCCCTCAAAAATATAATCAGCTTGAATATCATCATCTTTAGATACTTTAATAACATTTGGATCCACAGAATAAACCTTTGTAGAAGATTCATATCCAAGCATTGTTGCCGGAAAAATATTTTTAAAACCTAAAAATTTTGCTACTTCTATATTTGCAGGGTGATTTAAAACATCTTTTGCAGCACCCACTTGTTTAATCTCTCCATCCATAATAATTGCTATTTTATCAGCCAAGTAAGAAGCCTCTCTAAAGTTATGCGTTACATGTATAGTAATAACGTTATATCTTCTATGAATGTCTTTTAAACTCTTCATAATCGCATTTCTAAATGTTGGGTCAATTGCACTTAATGGCTCGTCCAAAAGTAAAATTTTAGGTCTTGAAAATATAGCTCTTGCTATCGCTACACGTTGCTTCTCCCCACCACTTAAGTCTTGAGTATCACGCTCAAGCAAAGTTTCTAATTTTAAAAATTCAACTATATCTTTAAACAGTTCATCTGATTTTTCTATCTTTTTATATCTAGATGAGAACCTAATATTCTCTTGAACATTCAGATTTGGAAATAGTGCAAAGTCCTGATATACAAAACCGATATCTCTCTTTTCTGTTGCTACCAAAGAGATCTCTTTACCTTTATAAATTATATTTCCACTACATGTATTTAATCCGGCAATGGTCTCTAGTAACATAGTCTTTCCACTTCCGCTTTGACCAAGAAGAACAAAATACTCATTATTTTGTATATCTAGGTTTATGTCTTTAAGTGAAAAGTCACCTCTATTGCTTGATAGATTTTGTATTTTTAAATTATCCATTTTTTATTACTTTCCAATTATGGAAGCATCTCCGGTAATAATTGCTGGAGATACAACTCCCTGACCATTTTTAATCATAATCTCTTGACCTTGCTCTGAAAGTACAAAGTTTACAAACTTGATTGCACCTTCTTTGTTTGCTGGTGACTTTTTATTTTGTGCAACTGTAATGCCGTAAATCATTGCTCCACCTTTTTTAGTGATGAACTGACCTGGTTTTTTTCCACTTATGTCAAACGAAGCAGTTTCATAGAACTCTTTAAACTCATTGTCTTTTAAAGAGACTTGCTTTGGCAGAGTAATATACTTTAATCCATGTTGCTCGGCAACTGACTTGTATATGAAAAGATAATCATAAGCATTAGCTTCGATTAGTCCTAATAAATCTGTCTCTTTTGGTCTAACTATAACTTTGTTTCTATCTTCTTCACCAACTTCATATGAATCACCATATCCAAACAATTTATCAAAAAAACCTGGAGTTTTATAATGCTTTTCTGCAAGTATTGTTACTAATATTGACCTATATCCACATGGATCCATGTTTGGATTTGAGTGTCCAACTTTTACACCCTCTCTTAGAAAGATTTCTGGCCAGTTTTGTGCATTTATCTCATCAGCGTATTTAGCTTTTGAGGTATAAGCTATTGCCATCTCATTAGTCGCAAATTGTGCGTTAAATTTCGCATGGTTTGGAATAAGCAAGTTGTTTATTACATTGTAATCAGCACTAGCCATTACATCAGCAGCTTTACCGATTTCAGAGATTTTTCTAGCAGCTGCCCTACTTCCACTAGCTTCTCTTTGTACATCGTACTGTGGATATTTTGCTTCAAATACTTTTTCTATTTCTGCAAATGGAACAGCTAAACTACCAGCATGAAATACAGTTATTTTCTCTTTTGCTAAAACGTTTGATGCCAATAAAGCACTTAATACTAATGTTAGTAATATTTTTTTATTCATCTTATTTTCCTAAATTAAATAAATCTGTTTTATCTTTTGTATATAGGCAATTAAATTTAATTATCTTTACGCTCTCTTGTTCTGAGATTGAAGCTGTTGACTCATCTGTCACAAGAATACAATTGCTTACATGTAAGACTGTAATCATCCCTGAGCCATATTTATTATCTTGGGTAACTCTATACTCTCCATTTTTATAAAAGCCAAGTACAACATTTACTCGGCCAGCTTTTGTTTTAAAACTTTTGATATTTTTTGCAATATCAATGTCATGAAAAACGCTCAAAGAGCCTTGCATTTTATTTAAAACGGGAAGTGCAAATAGATGCATGTTTACCATTGCAGTTAGAGGATTTCCCGGTAAGCACATAACGAAAGTTTTTTTCATTTTCCCCATCATAATAGGACGACCCGGTTTTATATTTACTCCGTGAAATGCTATATCTAAACCATTTCTCTCGAAGGCCTCTGCCATAAAATCTGCATCTCCCATAGAGATACCGCCAGTTGTGATGATTACATCATAGTTTTTAAGAGTGTCTAAAAAAGAGATAGATTTTTCCAAAGAATCAGGCACAACGTTTGTATATGTAGCATCAAAACCTTTCTCTTTTAAAAGTGAGATAATTGCATAAGAATTACAGTTGTAAATCTCACTCTCGCTTGCATCTTCCCATGGTTCTTTTAGCTCGTTTCCAGTAGATACGACAGCTATCTTTAACTTTTTATATACACTGAGCATTGTTATACCTTGAGAGGCTAATATTGCAACCATAGCCGATGTAAAAACTTCACCTTTATTAAATAATGCATCTTCTAAAGCTTTTTCTTCACCTTTAAATCTTAAACATGAATTTTTTACAACTTTTTCTTTAATTGTAACCTCATCATTTTTGTACTCTACAACATCTTCTATAGGGATGATAGTATCTGCATCATTTGGTACTTTTGCACCTGTCATGATTTTATAACACTCATTTTCATTTAAACACTCTACTGTGTCTTCACCAGCTAAAATTGTTTTGACAACTTTAAGTTTTTTACCTGCATCTGTTGCTTTTATGGCAAAACCATCCATGGCAGAGTTATTAAAAGATGGTAGATTCTTTATACAGGAAATATCTTGTGCTAAAATTCTTCCAATAGAATCTTGTATATGAACTATCTCCTCTATGCCAGTAATCTCTGCTATTTCTAGTGACAAAGAAACAGCATCTTTAAAATCTAAATACTTATCCATGTAAAGCCTTTATCTGTCTGTAAGATTTACCTATTTTTGAAGCTACATGTAGAATCTCTTCACTGTTTAAATTTTTGCAAAAAGACAAAGATATAGCTTGTCTGCTTTGTAACTCTGTATAACCCATTGCTTGAATAATTCTAGAAGGACGAGAGAGACCTAAAGAGCACCCTTCCCCATTTGTTACAAAAATACTTGAAAGACTTAAGTTTCTTATTACTTCTCTCGCTTTAATCCCTTTAAGTCCAAAGTGAACAACATTATTTAGTGTTAAGTCTGAATCGACAAAGAAGATAATGTCATCTCCTAAACTCTCTTTTAAAGCATTGATAAACTCTTCTTTACATGTAACTGCTTCCTTGTCTTTGTTTATGGCATCTGTGATAAGCTTTAGTCCTACAGTATCAATGCTCGCTAAATTTTGCTCTTTAAATAGGTTATTATGAAGTAATATTGAGTGTGTGAAATAACCGCTAAGTTTATATGCATCAAAATAAGCCACGTCACAGTGATTAGCATCTAATGTTGCTGATATATTAGAGATAACAGTTCCACTAAAAACTTCTTTGACCTTTTGTAAATCAACCTTTACAAAAGTATCGATTATGTATGGTGAGACAAACAGATACTCCTCTTTTATAGAGCTAATCGCCTTGTAGTCAATTGTTCCATCAGGCATAAGGTTTACGTACGTAACACTAAAACCTAATGACTCATAAAGCTCGGCTGCTTGAACTACGGCTTCACTCTCACCAAGGCTTACGGCAATGTTTGATTTGAACTCCAGCATTAAACCTAAGAAACCTTCTTTTGAAAAAGAGAAACTATGTAAAGATGAAAAGTTAAACCTTGATGTTAAATCTTTACTCATCTCTTCAAATTTCACATTAGAATTTAAAGGCTCAATACTCAGCGTTTTTGATACTGATACATCATTTGCCTGAGGATAATTCAAACAGTTTAATTTATACACTTTGGCTCTCCTTTGTGCAATTTATAGTCTCTCCATCTGCCATAAAAATCTCTTCAAATCTTTTAGTTGAAAAATCTCTAACTTCTTTTTCTAAGAGTTTATACTTGAGTATAAGTTCTTTTGCTTTGGGTGTTAGTGCAGTTCCGCCGGAATCTCTTCCTTTTTTAACCACCACTAAGTCATCTTCAATATACTCTTGAAGTATCTTTATGTGAGACCAAGCTTTTTTATAGTTCATCCCAACTCTCTTGGAAGCTTCTGAGATAGAACCTGTTTCATCGATTAGTTCTAAGATTTGAGTTTTACCACCACCAAAGACTAGATGCTCATTGTCATCTTCTATCCAGGTCTTAACTTTTACTACCATGGTGAATCCTTGTTCTAAAACATCCAAGTTGACAATATATAACTTCAATGTCACTTTTTTTAGTAGTTGAACCAACTTTATTTAAAGAAAACTCTTGAGCTACCTCCCAGGCAGCACTACAATCTAGTTTTTTTTGGGCATTAGCTTTTGCAGATAATTTTTCATATATATCATCTCTTGCATCGCCAAAATCTTTACTGCCAAAAACACCAAGTTCGCAGTTGTCAATTCTGATACCATGTTTTTTAGTAAGCTCAGCTATCTCTTTTGGTTCTACATGTAGCTCTCTAGCCAATTTAAAAGCATCTAAACAATTAATCTTTCCATCATTATTTAGATATTGCTTTAAAATTTGCTCTATGTTATCCATGAACTCTTCCACTGTGTGTATATATGTTCATTTTTCTTCCTCTAGCAAAGCCTATAAGGGTTATTCCGTGTTTATTGGCTGTTTGTACTCCAAGGTATGTCGGAGCAGTTCTAGATACCACTATGGGGATTCTATGCATAACTGCTTTTACAACCATCTCAGAACTTAGTCTTCCACTAACAAATAAAACTGATTTTGTTGTGTCAAGTCCATCTATTTTGCACTTACCAACAACTTTATCTATTGCGTTGTGTCTACCTATGTCTTCGGCAGTTACAACACTTGTATCTTCTAAAAACAGCGTTGCTTTATGAACACAACCTGTCAGTGTATACAGTTCACTATCAGCATAGAATTTTTTTACTTCATCGCTAATAGTCTCAGGGCTAATCACAAAACTAGTTTGATTAAATGGAATTTCCAGACTTCCGGCAACATTACCGGTAATTCCTCCACCGCAACCGCTTACTAGTGTTTTTTCTTTATATAGGTTTTGTAGTGAGTCTGTATCAACTGCTGCTTTGATATCAACTCTTAAACCATCTTCACTTACCTCTATGAATTCTACATCACTGATTTGAGTGATTACATTTTCACTCATTAAAAAGCCAATTGCATGAGCCTTTTGATCTTTGGGTATACACATCATAGATATGATCTTTTCACCATTTAGGTAAACATTTAGTCTTGCTTCTTCAATAGTTACATCTTCTACTTCTGTTATCTCATCACCATTTACTCTGTCAATGATGATTGTTTTTAAATATTTACTATTTGACATTTTGTCCCCTCTCTTAACTATGCAAATTTTGCATATTTAAAGTCTTTAAAAAGAACACTCCACCAAAATGGAGGAATGAACTAATTAATATCTTAAACTTCACCTTTTTCTTTTAGCTCTCTATAATAAGAACTATGAAGAACTTCAACTTCTTCTTCTTCTTTATAACCGCTTATCATACTGTGGATAGCACCCTTAATCGCAAATACTGCCATGTAGATATGTACAAAGAAAAGAGCTAAAATAGCTAATCCTAAAACATTATGAACAATAGCACTTGCTCTTAAAAAGTCAATTTGAGAGATATGGTATGTATTTAGTATTTCAAATCTAAAGTCTTGAAAATACATAGCCACACCCGTAACTATCATTAAAAAGCCACCAAGAGTAGCTAACCAATACCAAGTTTTCTGCCCAGCATTAAATCTACCTGCAGGAACCGGCTTTTTGTCTTTATTCAAATAACCGCCTACTATCATTAGCCACTTAATGTCATCCCAATGAAGGAACATCCATCTCAGCCACATAAAAAACATAGGTACAATACTTACTATAAAAAGAAGTGTTGAGATTGCATGAATCTCTTTATTTACTCTTACAAATTCTCCACCACCAAAAGTACTACCAAACATCATAATTAGACCAGTAGGAATAAGTAAGATAAATGATATACCTGCGATAGTATGAATAACTCTATGAAACAGAGTAAATACATAAATTTTCTTTCTATCGTGAGAGAAAATCATTGGACCAATTACCAGATAATGTACAACGAATACAGCTGGTACTCCAAATAAAACACCCAAAAAAAGTGGTTTAAAATATGTACTTTGTAAAATAGTAAAATATTGCCCTAAATGTAATGAACCTTTTTTATCGTAACCTAGGATATTATCAATTAGATTATCACTCCATACTACACTTTCACTAGCACCAAATGCTAGTGAAGAGAGTGCGATAAGAGCGATTATGATATATTTAATTTTCATAATAATGTCCTATATCTTAGAACCATATGCTGTTGACCATCCATAAGGTTGTGTTTTTACGCCATGACCAACTGACAATACTCTTTCTCTATAGATAGCAGAGATTGCTTCTGAATCACCAACAAGTAATGCTTTAGTAGCACACATAGAAGCACAAACAGGAACTTTACCCTCTGCAATTCTATTTTGTCCATAAAGCTCTCTTTCTTTATGTGAGTTAGTCTCTTGGGGACCACCAGCACACATAGTACATTTATCCATTACGCCTTTTACTCCAAAAGCACCATCCTCTGGGAATTGAGGAGCACCAAAAGGACAAGCATATAGACAGTAAGCACAGCCAATACATTTTTCTTTGTCGTGTAAAACGATACCGTCTTCTCTGATATAAAAACAATCAGTAGGACAAACTTGCTCACAAGGAGCATCTGTACAGTGCATACAAGCAATAGATAAAGAGTATTCTAATCCAGCAATACCTTCATTCATAGCAATTACTTTTCTTCTATTGATACCTGCTGGTAACTCGTGCGCTTCCGCACAAGCTACAGAACAACCATCACAAGAAATACATCTATGCTCATCACAAAAAAACTTTAATCTTGCATTTTCACTCATAACCAACTCCTTACGCGTATTCTATGCGGCATAACCCGCCTTTAGTTTCAGGGATTTGAGTAATAATGTCATAACCATAGTTAGTAACAGTATTAGCACTCTCGCCCACAGCATAAGGTTTTGTACCATTTGGATACTTATGAGATAAATCTTCACCTTGAAAATGCCCAGCAAAATGGAATGGAATCCAAATCCTATCTTCACTAACTGCATGAGTGTACTTAGCTTTAACTTTTATTTTAGTACCTTCTGGCGAGTGAATCCACATCATTGAACCATCTTTAATTCCATATCTACCTGCTAAATCAGGATTGATTTGACAGAACATCTCAGGACTTAGGGCAGCTAAATATTTAGAAGCTCTATTTTCCATACCCGCACCATTCATATTTACAAGTCTTCCTGTTACTAGATTGATAGGGAAGTCTTTAGACCAATCTTGTTCAGTTTGCTTAGAAACATATTTAGTATCAACTCTGTAATGGTCTTTTTTATCCGCATACGATGGATACTTATCAGCCAAATCTTTTCTTGGAGAGTGTAAAGGCTCTCTATGCATTGGAATCTGGTCAGGGAATGTCCATACTTTAGCTCTCGCTTTAGCATTTCCATAAGGAGCCATACCTTGTTCCATACATTTTTGGGCAATAATATTTGAAGTATCAACTTTCCAGTTTTTACCAATTCTCTTTTTCTCGTCAGCAGTTAACTTAATACCAAGAACCTGCTCAATATTAGCAGCAGTTATCTCAGGATATCCATCTTTATTTGCAGAGTCTTTTGGAGCACTTCCTTTACCTGCAAGTAAATCTTGTCCATCATGCTCTAAGCCAAATCTATTTCTAAATCCCATACCACCTTCAGCAACACTTCTGTTGATATTGTATAATAATGGGCTACCACCATGAGTCTCTGTCCATACTGGCCAAGGTAAACCATAATATTCACCCTTCATCTTGCCATAACCTCGTCCAGAGATTTGATCAAACATATGCCAATTTTCAGTATGATTCTTGATTCTCGCAGCAGTCCAACCAGTTAAACCAATTGTTTTAATAATTCTTGCAATTTCATCAGTAGCATCTTCAGGCCATGTAAAATCTTTTTTATTCTCTTTAACTTTCATACCGGCTGTATACTCATCATAAAAACCGAGTCTTTTTGCCAGTTCAAACATAATGTCGTGGTCAGTTTTTGACTCATACATTGGTTCAACTACTTTTGATCTCCACTGAACTGACCTATTAGTTGCAGTTACAGTTCCAGATGTTTCAAACTGAGTAGCGGCTGGTAAAATAAATACATCATCTTGCTTATCAGTTAAAATTGCTGCTTCATTAACAAAAGGATCACAAAGTACAATCATGTCTAAATTATCTAGACCTTCTTTTACCTTAGCTTGCTGAGCAATTGATGTAATACCGTTACCCATTACAAAAAGATTTTTAAGATTAGTTCCAGCGTTATGAATTTTATCATTACCGTTTTTACCATCTAGTACACCAGCCCACCAACGAGAAAGTGTAAACCCTTTTTTACCCATCCATTCTTTAGACTTAAATCTTCCAGCTAACCATTCATAGTCAACATCCCAAGATTTTGCAAAGTATTTCCATGAACCATCACTTAATCCATAGTAACCAGGTAATGTGTGTGATAAACAACACATGTCTGTAGCACCTTGAACATTATCATGACCTCTAAGAATATTAGTTCCACCACCTTCAACACCCATGTTTCCAAGAGACAATTGTAAGATAGGAGCAAGTCTAGTATTAGAACTTCCCACTGTATGTTGAGTTAAACCCATAGCCCAGATTAATGTACCAGGATTAGCTCTAGCATATAATGTTGTAACTTGAATAAGTTGATCAGCAGGTACACCTGTTACATCTTCAACTTTTTTCGGATTCCACTTTTTAGCTTCTTCCATTACATCTTCCATACCATATACTCTGTCTTTGATGAACTTCTCATCATGCCAACCATTTTTAAAGATTAGGTGTAACATTCCATACATAAATGGTATATCTGTCCCTGGTCTTATACGACAATAATGGTCTGCTTTTGCAGCAGTTTTAGTAAATACAGGATCTACAACAATTATTTTAGCATTGTTATTTTCCTTAGCTTTTAGGAAATGTTGAAATCCAACTGGGTGATTAACCGCAGGATTAGCTCCAAAGATAATAATAGCTTTAGAATTTTGAATATCTCCAAGTGAATTGGTCATAGCGCCATAACCCCATGTATTCGCCACACCGGCGACTGTTGCACTATGTCAAATTCTAGCTTGGTGATCTATATTATTCGTTCCATACATTGCGGCAAATTTTCTAAAATAATATGCCTGTTCAGTACTCATTTTTGCAGATCCTAAAAACATTGCTGAATCTGGTCCTGCTGTTTCATGAGAAGCTTTTAATTTTGTTGCGATTCTGTCTAAAGCATCGTCCCAACTTAATCTTTTCCACTTTCCAGCTTCTTTTACCATTGGATGCTTAAGTCTAACCTCAGACCTAACCATATCAATCATATCAGCACCTTTACAACAATGTCCACCTAAAGATATAGGATGGTCTTGTGCAACCTCTTGTCTTACCCAAACGCCGTTTTGTACTTCTGCGATAATACCACATCCAACTGAACATGCAGTACAGATAGTTTTAACATTTTTAGAGCCAGGAAAAGGATTTTTAACTTCCTCTTGTGTAGCAGCTCTTGTTACACCATCATTAGCAAATGCACTAGTAACACCAGTAGCCGTAGCGACAGCTGCCATTTTCATAAATGACCTTCTACCGATTTGGGCGTTGAGTGTTTCATATGTGTCAACTAACATACTCTTTCTCCCTTATTTACTATAAAGCTTGTTTGTAAAAATCGTCCCAAGCTTGACTTTTTTTGTAAAGAATCTCTTTTTTAGTAGATGTCCCTACAACAACTCCGTTTGAATCAGCTTCTATGGCTTCTTCCTTATTAGCAGCTAACGCCGTGGCACTGACAGCAGCAGTTCCAACAACTAATGCACTTTTTTTGAGGAAGTTTCTTCTACTTTCTTGCATCGTTGTCTCCTTTTGTTTGTGATTAGCCCCATAACTCATGAGGCTTAAATAAACCAAATTTTTTAGCTTATTTAAACCCCATGATGAAGATGACTAAATATCATCCTCCACATCATAAGCTATATCAAGAGGACAAGCACTTTGCTCTTCTTTTGGTCCTTTTTGTCTTAAAAGTCTGTTTCTTTCTCTTCTTGCAATTTCTTCATCTGAAAGAGAATCAGACTTAACTTTAGACTCTGGTTTACTTTTTTCAGTTAAAGGTGTTTGTACTTCTAAATAAACTCTCTCAAACTCTATAAAAGATTTAAGTAGAACAACTACATTTTTAAAAATATCTGCATTTTCATGTTCATATAATTCTTTAGAAAACTTATCTACAAATTCATTTAATATTTGTTCAAATATACAATGTGCTGTACTTTTATACTGTTCTTCTCCCTCTGAAATCAATTCACATAATTCGTTCATTACAGAAAAAATAAAACCTATGTGGTCCTCATAATCAGAGTAAGCTTTTTCATCTCTTCTGATTTTTGTTTTTGCTAGAAAGTTTTGCATCTCAATTCTTTTTTTTCCACTTTCTATATCTTCATCATAATATGAAGCAGTAGTTCTTACAGTTTGAGTCTCAGGCGAGTGAAAGATGTCATCAAACTCTTTCATAAATGCAATATTAGATTCAGATTTAACAACGGCTCTTATATTTTCAAAGGCTAAAGCCGAGCTTTTATCTAATGGGCTTTCTCTCAAAATATCTATAAAATCAATCAGCTCAAAATATCTTTTATTGTCAATTGTAAAAACAAAAAATCTTGAAAACATCGCATAGTATAAAGCTCTCGCTTTGTTCATTTTTTCTTCATTCATATTTTTGTCATTCATAGTGTGTCTCCTGGTGTTTTGTACTGATTTTTGTTTTGCATATAGCTAGTCATCATAACCTTTGGCTTACAACTCTCACAACAATATAGAGTTCTTTCTTTGATTGAATCCCCAGCAAAGATAGGAGACATAATCGAAGCGATTTTTTCTATTGCTTTTGTTGTAGCGAATTCTTTACCACATTCTATACATGGAAACAGAGTGTCTTTAGCCAGTATTTGTTCTTTAAACCAAATGGGATTTAGTTTTATTACATCTTGTTCAATAGTTAAACAATCTTTTTCTGGACACGAAACTTCACAAAAGCCACATGCTGTACAGATACTAGGGTTTATTCTTAAAGAATTATCATCTATGTTTGCAACTAGTGCATCTACATTACAAGCACCTACACATGATAAACATAAAGTACAGTTCTCTTCATTTACGTTCACTTTCGCATAATGAATGTGCTCACCAGTTTGCACTTCACCTAAGTCATATTCACCTACAATATTTTTTAGTCTTGTTGCGAAAATTTCTCTTTTTTTTGTATTCAACTCATTTATAGTATGTCTTGAATTTTTCACTAAACTAACTTTATTTAGAGCATCTACAAGTTCATCTTTATCCATTGCAACAATAATTGCATCAAGGTTGTGTTTCTTTTGATATATGTCATTTAAGATTCTAATTGCATCTTTTGTCCCCTTTGAAAGGAAATCAGAGTAAAAGATTACTTGTGAACCTGACTCTTGTGCAATAGTTAGTAGTGTTCCTTCATGTAAAAACTTTTCACCTTCAATAGCAAAAGGCAAAACATTTTCTTTTAGTTCTACATCCAAGTTTTTAATATTCATTTTTTGAGGTATAACTAAAGGAATATGCCCACTAAACAATCTTGATATATCATAAATACTTTCTCTATTTAAAGAGGCATAATCAAGTGCTCCAGATGGGCATACAGATATACATCCGCCACAACCATGACAATCTATTTGAGAAAATTGAAGATGTTTTACACTATCATCTCTTTGTATTGCGACTGTTGGACATACCTCTGCACACTTGCCACATGTAACATCTCTTCTTCCGTGATACTGACAAATGTTTTGGTTGTAAACAATAGCTTTTTTATATTCATAATTACTTATATTTGTACGCAAAGTTGCAAGAACATCATCAAGTGAGCTCTCAGTAGGATCAAAAGTTCCACTTTGTTTAGTTGCAATTTCTTCTTGGTCATACCATACTATTTGAGAAACATGAAGCGTTGCATCTTTGAAGTTATCATTTGCAATTACCGTTAAATTTCCAATATGTCCAGATATAGATTTTACAACATCAGGTGTTACATGTAAGAGATTAAACTCATTAGGAATCATAGATTTTAAAAACTCTTCTTTTTGTTCTTTAGTAGATACAAGTAAAACATCTGTTGATATTTTTTGGGTATATTTTATGTCCTGAGCCATATCAAATCTGATAGAGTTTATCTCATATAATTTCTCTACATTCTTAATCTTGTTTGCAATTGTGTCTTTTGAATTGCTAATATAAAAATCAATTTCATCTGCAATTATCTCACCATAAACATTTTTTGAATTTGATACAATAAAGTTATTATTTGAAGCAGTTGAGAGTGTAGAGGTAACAAGTATATTTTCAGAAAGCGGGAAGTCAAGCCCTCTATCGCTAAAATAGACAAATTCTTTCATCTAAACCCCTTTTGGTAAAATATATATTACCAATTTTAGCTATATAAAACTTATTGTATCCTTAAAATGTAAATAATTTTTTACCAATATTTAAACTGTTTTTTTATACAATGATTTATGTTATAATCAATAAAAAAGGATTTTAGTGCTTAAATATATAGTAGCTACCTTGATTACTTTTGTACTAATATTCTTCAATTTTAAAAGTGATGAGTTTGATGGCAAATCAATAAAACTAGGTTTATCCATACCAAGAACTGGAATCATGCACGCTGTCGGTGATGCTGTATATAGCGGAGCAAACGCATATTTTCTACATGCCAATCAAAACAAAGAACTAAAAAATGTAAAAGTTGAACTTATTGTTTATGATGACAAATATGAGCCAGACCTGACTTTAGAAAATATTAAAAAACTTATTGACAAAGATGTTTTTGCTTTTTTTGGTTTAGTTGGAACACCAACGGTAAAAAATATATTACAAACTATCAGAAGTACAGATATACCTTTAATAGCTCCATTTACTGGAGCTTCTTTTTTAAGAAATAATGAAGGTATTGATGTTGTTAATTTTAGAAGTTCTTATAAAGAAGAGATTGATTATATAGTTGAGTATTTACGAAATAAAAGAGACATCTCAAGATTCGCTGTTTTTTACCAAAATGATGATTATGGAGAAGAAGGCTTTGTCTCACTTCTTTACTCACTAAATGAGAGAGGCTTGACTTTAGCAGGAGAAGGGACATATAAAAGAAATACTCTTTCTATAAGACATGCTTTTTATGAAATAAAAAGTTCAAAACCAGAAGCAGTTTTTATGATTGGAGCATATAAAGCAAATGCTTTGTTTATTAAAACAGCCAAGAAAGATCCTATCTTCAAAGATACTCTTTTTTGTAATATCTCTTTTGGAGATGCAGATGAGATGATAAGAGAGTTAGATTACAATACAAAAAATTTACTTTTTTCTCAAGTTGTTCCAAGCTATAAAGATAGTGTTAAACCTGTAATTTTAGAGTACAAAGATGCAATGAAAAGGTATTTTCCAAATCAGCCATTGGGTTTTATATCTTTAGAAGCATTCTTAGCAGCTAAATCAGTTGTTGAAGCACTAAAGAACATAGATGGCTCTATTACAAGAGAAAAGTTCCTAAAAGAGATTAAAAATATACAAAAAAACACTCAACTGCACAATAGAGTTTATCTTTTCAAGTATGAAAATTCTAAATTCATAGAAGTTTACAATGAAAATTAAAAATATATTCTCATTCATTGATAAAATATCTTTTACATACAAGACATCTATATTACTTTTTATAATTATAGGAGGGATGATATTGATAATAATATTATCTCAAATATCTATATATACTGTAAAACACGATTTTGATATTTTGTTTGAAAAAAGGACAAAA
Source organism: Candidatus Sulfurimonas marisnigri (assembly GCF_015265475.1). NCBI lineage: Bacteria > Pseudomonadati > Campylobacterota > Epsilonproteobacteria > Campylobacterales > Sulfurimonadaceae > Sulfurimonas > Candidatus Sulfurimonas marisnigri. The sequence goes on from NZ_CP054493.1 coordinate 1,435,012, forward strand.
CCAATTATAAAGCTTGAGGCTATAAAAGATGCATATGTGGTTAATATACATGACACACTATATGATGTTTATCATAAAAACATAACTTTAGAGCAATCCTATGATGTTTTAAATTTAGGTAAGCAGCTTATTGAAAAAAACTGGAATAAATATTTGGAAATCACTTTTTCCAAAAAGTATGAAACGTCCTTGGTGACAAAAATAATCAAAAAGTTTTTTATTATAGGCAACCCAGATAAAAATAAAATATTACAAAATAGTATTATTTCAAATATCAATGACAAAAACAAGAACATAGAAGTGATTGTTAATGAGATAATTTTAGAGTTATCAAATAAAAATTATGATGCTGCATCATCTCTAATAGAACATGTTAATATTGAAATAAATACAATCTCCATATATATTACAAATTTGACTAATTATGATTTAAAGATGGCTATAAGCGAGAGAAAAGATACTCAAACGGTTTTTAATACTCTGGCTATGATTTTAAATATTTCTATCGTATGGGTATTTTTATTTTCAATAATACTTTCAATAGTAATAATCATACATTTTAAAAAACTTCATTTTGGTTTAGAAGAAGCTGTAAATGAAAAAACAAAAGAGTTGCAAGCTTTAAATGATTCACTAGAAAAAAGAATCCAAAATGAAGTAGCAGACTCACGAAAAAAAGATTTTATAATGTTTCAACAGTCAAGACTTGCTAGTTTAGGTGAGATGATTGCAAACATAGCTCATCAGTGGAGACAACCATTAGGTTCGCTTATGATGATTGTTCAAGGGATTCAAACTAAGATGGAGCTAGGAAAGTTGACTCCAGAAATTGTTGAAGAAAAAGTAAACGATGCTATTTTGTTAGCGGATAATATGTCCAATACTCTTGAGGATTTTAAAAGTTTTTTCAAGCCCAATAGAGATGAGGAAGAGTTCTCTTTAAAAGATTGTATTAAAAACTCATTTGAGCTCTCAAAATATGTTTTAGATAAAGAGAAGATAGAACTTCACTTAAAGATACTCCATGATGTAAAAATACATGGCTTTTACAATGAGCTCTCACATGTATTTTTAAATATTATCTCAAACTCTAAAGATGCTCTTATCTCAAAAGAACATAAAAGACTTATAGAGATAACAGTTAAAAAATCAAGAAATAATATAAGAATAAATATAGTAGATAATGGCGGTGGAATAAACGCAAAGGTGCTTCCACATATTTTTGAGCCATACTACACTACTAAATACAAAAGTGCTGGGACAGGAATAGGTCTTTACATGTCAAAGCAAATTATAGAAAAACATATGTTAGGAACAATTGATTGTAAGAATGTTTATTATAAAATAGCAAATCAAAATTTTGAGAACTGTACTCTCTTTACAATTACAATTCCTGCTAATAAAGGCGATAAAAATAATGACTAGAAATTTAAAAATACTAAATGAATTTAATGTACTATATCTAGAAGATGATGACTCTTTACTAAAACAAACAAGAGACATGTTAAGTGACTTTTTAAAAAATGTATATGCTGTAAAAACTTCAGCGGAAGCAAAGCAGGTGATTAAGCAGAAAAAAGTCGATGTTATAATCTCAGATATCCTACTTGAAAATGAAAATGGAATAGATTTCTTAAGAGAGTTAAAAGAAGAAGATATAAATATACCGGCAATTTTAACAACTGCCCATACAGATACAAAATATTTGCTCGATGCAATAAAACTAAAAGTAGAAAATTACATCGTTAAACCAATAAACTTAAAAGAGTTACTAAATACTCTTCACGACATACTTTTGCCTCTTATACAAGAAAGAGAAATTCATAAAAATTCAAATATAATAAGAACAATATCTGCCATAACTGATTCTAAACAAGTTGAGGTTGTTAAATTTTTATTTGATAACTTAAATGAAAAGAATGAACTTATCGCTTCATACAGTGACATAATGCAACAGATCTCCATATCTAAACCAACTCTTATAAAACTTTTTAAAGAACTCTCAGAGAAAAAGATTTTAGTAAAAGTTGCACATAAAACTTATAGATTTAATGATAAATCATTAGAATTAATTTAGGTAAAAATATAATTAATTGTCATCTTTTTACGAAATATCTTACCGATGGAGTACTTGTATCTACATGTAAGACTTGAAATCCGTGGTTTCTCACATCTATTGGTATATTGTTGATGCTTTGCGGGCAATCGCTGATAATTTCAAGTATATCATCATCCTCAAGACTTCTTAGTGCTTCTAGTGTTTTTATGGCAGGATAAGGACATGGCTCACCATGCATATCCAAACGATAAGTTGGTCTAGGAGCTTTAGTATTATTTTTCATTGTTTGCATTTCCTTTTAGTTTTTTAAGATAATTCTTTTCTAGTTTTAACACTAGTAAAAATAATAAAGCAAGTAGAGCATAGTTCATAAGAAGCCCACCGTAATTACCAAATGACTCTAGTAAATTTATCTTTGGCCAAGATGTTGCAAGTGGCCCAGAGATATCATCCCATACAAAAGCAAGCAGAGTCGCCCCTATAACATTCCCAACTCCAACTATCCAAAAATGAATTTGACCTTCTACTGCTCTATACATCCAACCACACTCACAAGCACCAGCTACAACGATACCAAAACCAAATAAAGCTCCACCAATAATAGCATTTGGTCCAGCCCACATAATTTTTGGCGGAACTCCTATCATGATGTAACTAAAAATACCGATGCTAGAAACTAACATTCCAAGAACAATAGCTCTTGTCATTTGGCTTCTACCAGTTGTGAAAATATCTCTAAATGCTGATGTAAAACAAACTTGTGCTTTTGCGATAATAAGTCCAAAAGCACCTCCAAAAAGCATAGCAAGACCAAGTTTTTCATGTCCTGAAAAGATAAGATATATTGCCCAAACCATCATGCCTAAAATACAAAAGTTCCAATAGTAAAAAATTGTTTTACTTTGTCTGCATCGCTACCCTCATTTGATTGAATAGGAATACTGCAAGATAATTTTTGTAATTTAACTTTTGATTGGAAAAATGGAAGTTGTGTTACCTTTACTCCCAAGTATACGCCAGCAATCATAGCAAAAGTGAAAAACCAAGCGTGAGCCGTAAACTGAGGTATACCTGTAAATAAACTAGCCAAGTTACAGCCCATACCAAGTCTTGCTCCAAATCCTGCGATAATTCCGCCTATAAGTGCTTGATAAATTCTTATCCGACTTGCTGGCATTCTCCATTTTACATTGTTTCCCCAAAAGGCCGCTGCGATAACTCCTGCAAACATACCAATAATCATAACACCATCCACGCGAGTAAAAATATTACCCTCCATATGCATGATTTTAAAATAGCCCCAATTACTAATATCAACACCGACAAATTCTAAGGCGTGACCACCCCATCTTGTAAATTCGCCTGTTACAGCCCAATATGTTCCTGTAATACCAAAATAGTAAACAGATAAAACCCCAAGTGCAATAACTGCTGGGACCGGTTGCCAAAAAGAAACTAGATATTTCTTCAACTCTTCCATAAAGTTCATTTTCTCTCCAATAAGTAAATTTTTTGTAAAAAACTCTAAGGTGACAAGAATGAAATTAAAAAAGAAAGAAAAATCAAATGTCTATTTGTACCACAAATCTAAAAATAATTGTATTGAAAGAATTCTTAATTTTTTATAAAATGGTAAAAAATATTTTACTATTTTAATATTGCTTTAACGTTAGAACCAGTAAAATACAATAAGCATTAACCTATGGATTAGGTGTACATAAATGTAATAAACTTCTTTACTACACTTCTTACACTTACTTCATAAAATACTTTTAAGGCTAATAATGAATAACGAATCTAAATTAACTAAATTCGTTCAAGCAGCTGGTTGAGCAGCGAAGATGGGTCCGGGAGATCTAAAACATACAATTCGCTCACTTATTCCAGATAATGAAAATGTGCTTGTAGGATTTGAAAATAGTGAGGACGCTTCTGTTTTTAAGATAAATAAAAATGAAGCATTAGTCCAAACTGTTGATTTTATTACACCAGTTGTTGATGACCCGTTCGTGTATGGAAAAATCGCAGCAGCAAACTCTTTATCAGATATATTTGCAATGGGAGCAGAGGTAAAAACTGCTCTAAACATTGTAGGCTTTGATAAAACTAACCATGGCTATGAAGTTCTTAGCGAAATACTTAGAGGCGGAAATGAAAAGATAAAAGAGTGCGGTGGTGTTTTAATCGGCGGTCATACTATAGAGTCACCTGAAATGTACTATGGACTTAGTGTTACGGGGATGATACACCCTAGTAAAATTCTAAGAAACAATACTCCTAAAATAGGACATGTTTTAGTGTTGACTAAACCTATTGGTATGGGTATCTTAACAACTGCTATAAAGAGAGACTTGCTTAAAATTGAGACTACTCTTGAGGCAGTGAAGGTTATGGAAACTCTCAGCTACTTGCCATCAAAACTTCTTAGTGTGTATGATGTGAGTGCTTGTACAGATATCACTGGCTTTGGTCTGCTCGGTCATGCTTTTGAGTCTACAAATGATGCTGTGAGCCTTAGTATAGATGCTAAAAGTGTCCCTGTTATGGCAGATGCATTTGATTTAGCAGACAGAGATGTAGTTCCTGGTGGAACAAAGAGAAATATGAAGTATTTAGAAGATAAGGTTACATTTGTGGGAGATGCTATAAAGTATAAACTAATGTTTTGTGATGCACAAACATCAGGAGGACTTTTAATATCTATGAATGAAAAAGATGCTTTAGAGTATGTAAAAAGAGTTGAAGATTTGACTTATGGTTATGCGTGCATAATTGGTTCTATAATCCCAAGGGGAGATAGACCGATAATCGTGTACTAAGTTTGGTGAGAAGGCGAAGGAATCGAACCCCCCGAGGCGTTTACACAAAAACCTCCAATCAGGTTTGAAACCTGTGGTGCCCACCAGGGTCACATGCCCCCCAAATGTTGTACGATTATATTCTACTGTATTAAAAATAAAATACATATAAAAGGGTAAAAATGTTTTTACTAAAATCTATTCCTAAGGTAGACAAGTTTATTGAGAATGAGCAGTTTAATGGTTTGGCCACCTCTCTTGTGGTTAGTATTACTCAAGAAGTTCTTCAAAGTTTAAGAGAAAACATTTTAAAAAACAAGGTAGAATCTTTCAGTGAAGATGAACTAGTTCAAACAGTTGTACAAAAGTATAACGAACTTACAAAACCATCTCTGCAAAAGCTTATAAATGCAACGGGCGTAATTGTGCATACAAACTTAGGACGAAGCCTAATAGATACAAAAACATTTGATAAAGTAAAAGAGATAGTTACTAGTTACAATAACTTAGAATACGATTTAGAAAAAGGAAAAAGAGGAGAGCGATATTCTCATATCTCTAAACTAATATGTAGGCTTCTTGGATGCGAAGATGTTTTAATAGTAAACAATAATGCAAGCGCTGTCTTTTTGATACTAAATACCTTTGCAAAGAAAAAAGAGGTAATAGTTAGTCGCGGTGAGCTTGTTGAGATTGGCGGCAGCTTTAGAGTTCCTGATGTAATGAAACATAGCGGTGCAAAACTTGTAGAGGTAGGAGCTACAAATAAAACACATTTTAGTGATTACGAAGATGCTATAAATGAAAAAACATCTATGCTTATGAAAGTACATAAATCTAACTACTCTATCGAGGGCTTCAGCAGTGAAGTGGAGTTTAAAGAGTTGATAAAGCTGTCAAAGGAGAACAGCTTGATTGACTACTACGATATGGGAAGCGGTCATTTGGTTGATTTGCCTTATGGACTTGACATCTACGAACCATCGGTTTTAAAGTATATGAAAGAAGAGCCATCTCTATTAAGTTTTTCTGGTGATAAACTTCTTGGAAGCGTGCAAGCTGGAATAATAGTTGGTAAGAAAGAGTATATTGCAAAGTTAAAAAAGAATCAGCTCCTTAGAATGCTAAGAGTAGATAAGCTTACCCTAGCGATACTAGAGGAAAATATAAAATCAACTCTGCTTGGAAATATAGATGATATCCCTACTCTTAAGATGCTTTTTACAGAAGTAGATAAGCTAAAAGAGAATGCAAATATATTAAAGCGCAGTATCTATAATATTTGTACATGTAATATCCTAGAAACAAAAACAGTAATCGGTGGTGGGACTACTCCAAATAGAACAATTCCTACGGTTGCCCTTGTCATAAAGATAAAAGAGTATAAGCCAGCAAAGATGGAGAAACTCTTTAGAGAGAAAAAAGTTATTGGTCGAATAGAAGATGACAAATTTTTACTTGATTTTAGAACAATAAACATAGATGAAATACCGCGCATAGAACAAATAGTTAAAGATATAGCTGATGTCTAATTTTATTATAGGTACTTGCGGTCACATTGATCATGGTAAAACTGCTCTAGTCAAAGCACTCAATGGCTTTGAAGGCGACACTACAAAAGAGGAACAACAGCGTGGTATTACAATAGATTTAAGTTTTTCAAATCTAAAAAAAGCACAACAAAACATAGCTATCATAGATGTGCCTGGGCATGAGAAGTTAGTTAAAAATATGATAGCTGGTGCTTTCTCATTTGACTGTGTTATGATAGTTGTAAGTGCTGCTGAGGGTATAAAACCACAAACTGTTGAACATCTGGAGATATTAAATTCTCTTGGCGTTAAAAATGCTGTATTAGTAATCACTAAAAAAGATTTGCTAAATGAGAAAGAGCTTGACATAAATACATCTCTGATTCAGGAATTTATCTCAAAGTATGATTTTGACTTAAAGTTTGTCCATGCTGTTTCTATTTTTGATGACAGCTCAATCGAGATTTTAAAAGAGAAACTTTTTGAGTTGGATGCAGATACAAAGATAGAAGAAAATTTCTTTAGATACTACATAGACAGAGTTTTTAGTGCAAAGGGAGCTGGGACAATTGTAACTGGAACTGTCTTAGGCAAACCTATAAAACTTAATGAAAAAATATTCATTTGCGATTTAAAAAAAGAGATAAAAATTAAAAACATTCAAGTTCATGGTGATAATGCTATTGAAGCAAACATTTCAAATAGAACTGCTATTAATTTAAGCGGCATTGATTCAAAAACTATTAAAAGAGGTTTTCTAATCTCTAAAAAAGGGTATTTAAGAGGCTTTAACACTGTTGATATATCCTTTAAAACTTTAAAAGACAAATATCTTTATCATGATAGACAATATTCAATTTATATAGGTTCACGAAAGATTGATGCAAAAATACTACTTTTTAATTCTGAAGAATCATTAGATAAAGGTTTTGCAACAATAAAAAGCAATGAAGAGATTTTTAGCATCTACAATGAAAAATTAATTATTAGAGATGGAAATTTCACGGTTGCAGGGGGAATTATATTAAACCCTGTTTCTGACCCTATGAAAAAGAGTCAAAAGTTCAAGCTTTTGAGGGCTTTAGAGAAAAAAGAGATTTTTGAGGCTTATGGTATATTAATAAATGCACATAAAAAAGGTCTTGGACTAATCTCATCAGCGCAAAGATTTGCGCTTTCACATATAGAAGCACTTTGCTATGCCAAAAAACTGGAGAACTGTTTCGTTGATGAGAAAGAATTGATTATCTACCCAATATCTACAAAAGAGATTATAAGAGATAATATAAAAAATATATACACTAAAAATAAGTATGCCCTACTCTCAAATACATCTATAAAACTAAGATTAACATGGGCAAGTGAAGGTTTTATTTACCTTGTATTAAATGAGCTTATAGAAGAAGAATTTTTAGTTAAAGACGGGAATTTATTTAAAAGTGCAGATATCACAGAAGATTTTAAAAGTTCTCTTGAGCAAATCGTGTTAAAAAGGTTGGAAGAAGAAGGTACATCTCCGACAGCTCCTTATAATATCTATGATGATTTAGACTTAGATAGAAAAGTAGGAGATGAAATACTAAAGTTATTATGTGTAAAAAAACAGGTAGTAAGACTGCAACATAACCTTTTCATTCACTCTACAAGTTTAAGCAATATTGTCTTGGAGATGAAGAATATAATAAAAGAAGATGGCTATATTGATATATCAAACTTTAAAGAAAAATATCAACTTAGCAGAAAATATCTTGTAACCTATTTAGATTATCTAGATAATTTTTCTCAAATAAAAAAAGTAAACAATAGAAGAGTTTTCTTAAATAAAACACTTTAGAAGTAGGAACATTTTTATTTGCTCCAATCAAAATAGTAATATTTTACACTAATTACTAAAAGAGTGCCAAGTATGCAAGTACCTCTTCACTGGAACCTCTAAACTTCACATTTTCTGAGCGATTTAGTATCTGATAGTCATACATGGGGTCATAGTATTCAACTAAAAGATATTCAACCCACTCTTTATAAGCATCAAGTGCCCCGCTTCTAATCTGTTCATTATATGCATTTTCAAAAATAGTTGTTACATGTATATATCTCTCACCACCAATTCTTCTCTTTATTCTACTCATTGCACTGAGGATATCATCTCTCCACTCTGCTAGTGCATCAATAAATCCTCCATCTTTATACATTTTTTGCGCCTCTGTTACATATTCATTAAATGTAGTGTCTATTCTCTCATTAATTGGCGTCTCGAGAATAACAAGAGCAGCTGTTAAAAGATAGTTTGCCAAGCTCTTTGGCATATATGTACTTCCTATGTTTTTCCCTTCATCCTCAAATACCAGATACTTAAATCCAGTGTCTAGTTTTTTTATAATATCATAGGCTAGATTATTTTCAAAATTAATTTGACTTGGCTGAGGCGTTAGTTTTCTGCCAAATGATGACCCTCTATGATTTGCCAAGCACTCAAGGTCAATGGAATTTTCTATTTTTTTGAGCAGTATAGTTTTTCCAGAGCCGGTACGCCCTCCGAGGACAATTGGATTAAAGTGTTTAGGTGACTCTTCAAGTTGTGTCAATAAGTAGTTTCTAAATGCTTTATAACCACCTTTAAATCGTGTAATATTATATCCTGCTTCATAAATCCATTCTTGAGATATTTTAGAACGCTGCCCCCCTCTAAAGCAATAAAGAATAGCGTTTGGGTTTGCATCTATAAAATCCAACCATGACTTAATTCTAGTCTCTTTTTTTGTCCCTGAAACCAATTCATGACCAAGTTTTATTGCCTTAGTATTTCCCTTTTCTTTGTAGTGAATGCCGACAAGATGTCTCTCTTCATCATTCATAAGTAGAAGGTTTGTAGCATTATTAAATGCACCTTTTTCAAACTCTACTGGAGCACGAACATCAATCAATGGTGTATTGTTTAATACTATTGACTTAAAATCACTACATAGATACATATCTGACATTAAATAACCTCAATCAGGTGTTTACCTTTTTTAGTGGTTTCACCAATAGCTTCAAGCTCAAGACCAGACTTTTTTGTTATTTCTAAGAATCTCTCTTTTAGATTTTTTTTAACTATGACCAGTAGACCTCCGGAGGTTTGAGCATCACACAATATTTCTCGTTGAAGCTGTGTCATCTCGCTTATTTTACTTCCATAACTCATAAAGTTTTTTCTAGATCCGCCAGGTATGCAGCCAAGTTCTCTGTATTTTTCTACATTTGGTAACAATGGAACTTTATCAAACCATATAGTTGCCCCAATTTTGCTCCCTGTACATATTTCACCCAAATGCCCTAGTAGCCCAAAACCTGTGACATCTGTCATTGTAACAACACCCTCAAGAAGTGATAGTTCTGCACCAATTTTGTTGAGTGTAGTCATTGCTTCTATCGCAGGTTCCAAGTGGCCAGGTTCTATTTTCTTTTGCTTTTGTGCAGTCGTTAAAATACCTATGCCCAAAGCTTTTGTAAGAAAAATAAGACAATCTTCCTCCGCAGTTGTGTTGCGCATAAGATTTTTATTTTCTACTATCCCTGTCACAGCAAGTCCAAAAATTGGCTCAGGAGAGTCTATTGAATGACCACCAGCAAGGGGGATACCTGCATCTTCACATACAGAGCGTCCACCATCAATAACTTCTCTGGCTACATTTGCAGAGAGTTTGTCTACAGGCCATCCAAAGATAGATATTGCCATCAGAGGACGTCCACCCATTGCATAAATATCACTCAGTGCATTTGTGGCTGCAATACGACCAAACGTAAAAGCATCATCCACAATTGGCATGAAAAAATCTGTTGTAGAGAGAACTGACGTACCGTTTCCTAGGTCAAATGCTGCTGCATCATCTTTATCCTCATTTCCTACAAGAAGTTGAGGATATTGGATATTTGCTCGTTTACTTTGTAACATCTCATCTAAAAGCATTGGTGAAATCTTACATCCACACCCTGCTCCATGACTATACTCTGTAAGTCTTACTTGTTCCATTATTTGCCTTAATTATATATATTAAAAGTAATACTAAGAACATATTTTTAAATGGATTATACAACTTTAATAGTGAAGGTGCAGTGTAAATATGAAAATTATATTTACACTATTACCTACCTGCTCTGCCTTTGTAAAAATAGAGTACTCCTGATGTAATAGCAAGAAGAGAAAGCATAAGTAAAACGGCACTCAAAGTTCCACCCTTACCATCTGCAAAAGGAAGACCGCTTGTATTCATACCAAAAAAACCAACCAGAAGATTCAGGGGAAGAAATACAGCTGATATAAGAGTAAGTATATAAATCATCTTATTCATCTTTTCATTTATTCGAGCAGTGTAAAAATTATATATATAATCCAATTTTGATAACTGAAGCTCTGCAGAACGCATTGTTCTGTCCATATGCTCATGTAAATCAATATAGCTATTTATAGGAAAGTTTTCATCTTTATTGTTAAATTTAATTACCTCATTCATAGTTAGTGAGGCACGGAGTAAAACCCTCTCTATTCTAAGTATGTCACGCTTAAGGTCGAGCCAATTTTTCATAAAATCATCTGTTATTTTATCCTCATATAAAAGTTCTTCCATATCTACTACTTTATCTTGATAGCCAGTAAAAGATTTTAAAAAATCATCCAATGTTTTGTCTATAATTTTATATGGACCTTCAAATTTATCGCCAATATCTTCAAAAATCTTTTTACCTTTGTTGTATATATAACTTTTATCTTGTGTAGTTATAAACCCTATTGATTTTACTTCCAAATCTTCTTTTATAATTGGAAGTCTAACAATAAGCATATCATAACCATCATTTTCATCAAAAAAAGATGGATGCAATTCGTTTCGTAAATCTTCCAGGTGAAGGGTGTCAATTAATTCTTCTATTTTTTTCATGTCTCTCTCCAAATTTATTTATTTTTTATTTATTTACAAATATAAGATTTTACATATCAGATGGCATATGTTTTACATGTAGGTCTAACTGAGGAAATGGAATCTGTATACCGTGTTTGTTAAGCGTATTGTAGATTAAAATAAGAAAATCTGATTTTAATGAATTTGGACGGAACTTATTATCCCAATCAACCCAAACTAAAAGTTCAAAATCAACACTACTACTATTCATTGCCATCATCCATACTTCAGGCTTTTTGTTCATATCATTTTTAATATACTTTAAAGCACTTTGATCTAGTTCATCCAATATAACTTTTTTAACACTGTCCACATCTGTACCATATGCCACCCCAAAAGGAACATGCACTCTTCGTGAAATATCATCTAAAGTCCAGTTTATAACGTTGTTTTGAATAAATGATGAGTTTGGAATAACTATATCTATATTGTCAAATGTTTTTATAGTAGTGGAGCGTATACGCATATCCGTCACTCTTCCACGCAGTGCATCACTTATCTCAATTGTATCCCCTATGCGAATAGTACGTTCAAACATCAGTATTATTCCAGCAATCAGATTTGAGACAACAGTTTGAAGACCAAAACCGATACCTATTGATAAAGCCCCAGCAATTAAGGAGATAGATGTCATGTCTATACCCAGACTCCCTATCGCAATAATAAACGAAATAGTAATAATCAGATAATATCCTATATTTGAAGCTAACCTTATTGACATTTGACTCATATCTGGCCATTTACGTGAAATACGAGCTATCCATCTTTTATAAAACATCCCTATTAAAAAACCAAAAGTAATAAGCGCAATAGCTTTTATCAGACTTAGTAAACTTATAGGCTGCTCATTAAATACAAATATTGGAGATGTAAAGTAACCTTTTATCTGCGACAACATCTCCCTGCTCTCATAAAGTGTTGAACTAAAAAAAAGTTTTGTAGAACCTAGAACTTCTTTGGCAATCTCTCTAAGTACTTTAAGTTCTTCTATATAAACTGGAAGAAATTCTGTTGAAACCTCTTTTATATTAATTTCAATTCCGTCAATTAACTTAAAAAAAACTTTGCTTTTTTTATTCTTTAGCATGCAAAGAGATTGTTCAATCTGTAACATAATCTTTTTATTTAGCTGTTCTTGGTATTGTGTATCAATAGATTGAATTTTGTTTTTAATACGTTCAATTTTGGCACTGTCCTCAATCAGTGCTTTTTCCAAATCAATTTCTAAAGCAATTTTTTGTAAAGATATTTTTTCAATCTCTTTGTCGGTTAGCTTCATTTTCACATCAATATCTGCATCTAAATCACATTCTAGTAAGGAAAAAGTATTAAAAAGGGTTGATCTTATTTCTTCCACATGAGCATCAAGTAGCTTCAGTTTTACTTCAATATTTTTTTCCTGAAGTTTATAATATGCATATTGCAACTGGTACGAGAGAAGCTTCGGTTTTTCATCTTCAATAATGTTCTCTATTGCTTGTTTTGAATAGATTGATTTTGCATTAACTTCACGGAGCATATTACGGTTTAAATTTTGTTTAACATGCATTGAAGCAACAGCATTGATAGCATAATAATAACTCTTAAAACTTATTGGTTTTTTTGATAAAGGGTTTAAATCGTATAAATCAATTTGAATTTTTTGTGATGATGCACTTCGCACCCTTGATAAATGCAGTTTTTCCTCTCCAGATATCTCTATTGGTTTTAATTTACTCTTTTCATCAGCTTCAATCTGCTTTTGTATCTCTTTATAATATATCTCACTCTCTACGTTTTCATAGAGTTTTGTATCTATTGTTGCAGCACACAAAACATAAATACTAAGCAACATAAATAAAAATAATTTCATTTCTCACCCCTAAATAAATATGAATACTACTATAACATAAAACAAGATAAATAGTTTAATTAAATGTTTCTATCTTAATTAAAAACTGTTTTCACATCTAAATAAGAGATAGGATAATAAATAAGGATACTATTTTATAACTAAAAGACAATAAATTAAGGAAATTATAAGTACTCTCTCTTTATAATTTCACCCGTTATATCATATATAACAAATAATGGGGATTCGCCAAGTGGTAAGGCACTAGCTTTTGGTGCTAGCATTCACAGGTTCGAATCCTGTATCCCCATCCACTCTACCAAATCATATATTAAAAGACATACTATGGCTGAAACAGATGGACTTACACTAGTAATCAGAACTCTTGTATTTGTTGCAGTTGCGGCACTATTTTTCTTCATACTTAAATCTAAAAAAAACTAAATATATTTTGGTAATAATTTTTTAATTCTTCTATATATTTTTTCAAAATCACTTGAATAGACTCTGGTATCTGCTATTGAAGTTATAAAGTTAGTATCACGTGACCATCTAGGAACAAGATGCATATGAATATGTTCAGCAATCCCTGCCCCACCAGCAATACCTAGATTCATACCAATATTTACACCTTGTGCACCATACCCATCTTTTAAAAGTCTAACTCCTTTTTGAGCCAAAGCACTCATATGCAACCACACTTCGCTATCTAACTCTTCAAGTTTATCTGTATGTGCATGTGGGATAATCATAAAATGCCCTGGTGTATACGGATATTTATTCATAACAAGGAAACAGTGTTCATCTCTATATAGTACATGTAGCTCTTCGTCATCTTGTGAGTGTGAACTAATATGACAAAATATACAACCCTCTATTTTTTTATTACTAATATACTCTTCTCGCCAAGGCGCATATAGAATATCTTCCACGTTTAATCCTTTAAAAAATATATTAGATTCCAAATCAAGTTTGGAATGACGATATCTGCCTTGAAATAGGCAAGCTTTAGTGGCCTCAGCGAAGCAAAAGGGACTTTGTTTCTTTTGCGTTAAAATCAAATGAAGGCAAATACTAAATCTGGAAATAGTATAACTAATCCTAACCCCAAAAGTTGTAAAAGTATAAATGGTACTATCCCTTTATATATATCTATTGTTTTAATTGTATCTCCCGCAGCTCCCTTTAAGAAGAATAAAGAGAGTCCAAAAGGAGGTGTTAAAAATGAGGCTTGTAGGTTTAGAGCAATTAAAACTGCAAACCAAATAGGGTCTATACCAAAAGCCTCCATTACTGGAACTAAGATAGGTACAATTATAAAAGAAATTTCTATAAAATCTATAAAGAAGCCGAGTATAAATATACTAATCATTGCAACGGCTATAAAAACCCATACATCACCTATATCTTGGCTAAAAAACTCAAGTATAAGGTCTGAACCTCCAAGTTCATTGAATACAAGAGAAAATGCAGTAGCTCCTATGAGAATCATAAAAATCATACCTGTTAGTTTAACACTCTCTAATGAAGCATACTTTAACATCTCAAAGTTTAATGACCTGTTCAACCCACTAAGCACAAGCGCACCGATAACACCAAATGCTGCCGACTCTGTAGGTGAAGCAACTCCTGCGAATATACTTCCTAAAACAGAGACCATTAAAAGAAGTGGTGGAACGATAGAGACTATAGCCTCTTTGACACTAACACTTTTAATATTTTTAGGTATTGGTGCAATCTCTGGGGAAAAGTAAGAGCGAATTAAAATATAAGATATATATAAACCAACAAGTAGCAGCCCAGGAAGTACGGCTGCTACAAAAAGGTCACCAACACTAACACTCATAACATCACCCAAAATGATTAAGATGATAGATGGCGGTATAATCTGCCCTAGAGTTCCTGAAGCCGCAACAGTTCCAGAAGCCAAACCTTTGTCATAACCTGCTTTTATCATAAGAGGAAGAGCAATTACACTCATCATAACAACAGAAGCTGAGACTATACCAGTTGATGCAGCTAGCATTGCACCAACTAAAACAACACTAACAGCCAATCCTCCCCTTACATCACGAAAAAGAGAGCTCATAGAGACCAAAAGCTTCTCTGCCATTTTAGACTTTTCTAACACTAACCCCATTGTAATAAACATAGGTACTGCCATAAGAGTTGTGTTTGACATAATTCCATATATTCTAAAAGGTAAAACTGAAAAAACATCAAAACCAAGTTCAGGGATAAGAAATGCGAAAGCTATTGCTACAGTTCCAAAAACAAAGGCAACTGGAATTCCAACCATAAGAAGTGCTAAAACCACTACAAACATAAATAGTGCTATCATAATGATTTCCACATGTAGAAGTTAGTTTTTGCATCAACCATAGCTTGAAGAGCCAAAAATATAAATGATAACGGCATAAGTGATTTGACTAAAAAACGGTAATCTAAACCGCCTGGATTTGATGAACACTCATCTTGAATGAAACTTTGGGAAACAAAATCTAGACCGATATAGATAATCAAAATTGAGAAAGGCAAGATAAAAAAGAGTGAAGAGATAGTGTTTATAAGTGCTTTTGTTTTGTCACTAAAAGAGGCGTAAAATATATCTACTCTTACATGTGCATCTTCTCTTAAAGTATAAGCAATACCAAAAAGAATAACGAGATCAAAAAAGTGCCACTCTAGCTCTTGAAGGGCAATGGAGCCTCCTGAAAACAAGTATCTAACAGTTGCATCATAAACAACAAGCAAAACCAGTAAGCCCAAGATAAAAGCTGTTAAATATCCTAAATACTTTATACCTTTATCTATCATCTTACAAAGCCATCTTATATAAAATTTGGTGCATCATTTGCAAAAAGGATTATATCTCCAGCTTTTGTCTGATGGGCTAAAACATCTTGAATTTTGGACTTATCATGTAGCACTGTTTTATTTTTAACTGTTAAATTTTTATCAAATAGCTCTGCATTGAGTGCACCTGTCACAATAACAATATCAAAAACATCATTGATGGCTTCTATTAGTTTAAGATTCAGCTCATTACTACTCTCAACAAGTCCTGGAGTTACTATCACCTTCCTGCCATTATGCAGTGAGCAAAGTCTTATACCCTCAAGCATTCCATCTATGTTACCATTATAGCCATCATCTAAAATTATTTTGCCACCTGCAAGGATCTTTTGAAGTCTATGCTCTACCGGTTTTAGTTTTGAAACAGCTTTTTTTATCTCATCACTGCTCATACCAAATGATTTTGCGATTTTTACTGCAACCGCAATGTTCATAGACTGAAATGAGCCTAGTATGTCTGTATGAAGAGATAAGATTTCACCTTCGCACTCTAAGTCAAAATCAGTTCCCTCTAGAGTGGCTTGCATATTTTTAATCTCATCACCAAAAAAAGTGACTCTATCATGTGGTTCATCAGTAACTGAAGTGTGAATAAAAGCAGTTTCAAGTCTAGGGGATTTCATAATCTCCAATTTAGTTGCAATTATATTTTTAAGAGTTTTGAAGTACTCTATATGTGCCAGTCCAACTTTTCCTACTACAACCGTTTGAGGCTCTAAAAATGTTGTAATATTATATATATCGCCACTCTCTCTTGCTCCAGCTTCACAAACATAAATCTCTGTATCATCGGGCAAAGATTCATTTACATCTTTAATAATCCCGCCAAGTGTATTTACACTTCTTGGAGTTGCATATACTCTGTATTTCCTAGCCAAAATTTCACTAACAAAATTTTTTATGCTTGTTTTTCCGTAACTTCCTGTTATACAAACTATTTTTAAGTTTTTCATACTTTTGAGTTTTTTCTTCGCCTCTTTTTCAAATGCGGCAAAAAGAAACTTCTCTATAATGATACTCCCTACATAAGCAACAGCCAAGGGCATAAATACACCATACGTTTGACATGCAGACTTCAGAGTACAAAGAACATCCTGGAAAAGGACTAATGAGATTATAAGAATTAAAAACCGTTTTACTCTCCATGTCAAAACAAGTTTTTTATCTAAACTTTTATGCCAAACAAACATAGCTGGTAAAACTGCGAATAAAAAGAAAATTATAAAAAACTTTCCTGTTGTATAATAGGCAATAAAGGGTATAAAGAAGTAAATAATATGCCACTGTGGCTTATGATGTTTTAAAATTACACGAGAGAGTTTGTAATCATACCACTGCAGATTTGTAATTAGGTACCATCCTAAAACAGTTACCAAAAGTACATTTGTTACAAAAGCCGATAATATTTCTAAATTTTCCATTATTTATTCCCTAGAGTTTTTAAAAATGTATTTTTTATATGTTCAGAAATATCTTTCGCATGATCCATAAAAAAGAAATGTCCACCTTCGTAGACTACTAGGTGTGAGTCAGGTATAAGTTTATCTATCTTTTGAGCACTGCTTAGCGGTGTGGCTGTATCTTCTTTACCCCAACAAAGAAGTGCTTTACCCCCAAACTTAGAAAACTCATATGAAAAATCTTCATTTACTACATTTTTAAAAGTTTGGTACATTGGCTCACTTAAAGATTTTGCATCATCTGCCACAAATAGATTTCTAAGCTTAGCTAAACCAAATATTTTAAGCACTTTAAACAGAGCAATTTTAGCACTTACTTTAAATGATTTTTTCACATAGATACCGGCACTAGAGAGTAAAACAAGTACTTTTGGCTCAAGCAAGAGTGCAACCTTACCACCAAAAGAGTGTCCTGCAATTATATCTTTAGAAGCATTTAAGTGAATCATTAAAAGTTCAACTACTCTTGCATAATCTTTTGTTCTAAGAGTTAAGTTACATGTAGAATTACCAAAACCAGGTAAATCTATATAAATATGACGAAATCCATCCATATAAGGTGCAAATGAGTTTTTCATTAAACCCTTATTACTGCCCCAACCATGCAAAATTATTAAATCTATTTTTGCTTTAGGGTTTAATATTTCATAACTTACATCCAAAGTATGTTGATTAAACTGGATAGACTTAATAGCCATTATTTACCTTTTGCTTTTGAAATTGAGTGAATGTAGTCGTAATTTACCTTTGCCCTTTTTGTATGTGGCAGAGAGTTTGCTAAAAGCTCAATTGAGACTTTAAAATCTTCAAAAAGATAATTTGCCATAGAACCAGGAATTGGATTTATCTCATTTAAGTAAACTTCACCATCTACAACAAAAAAGTCACATCTAATAAGTGCGCCCTCAAAAAGATTTTTATAAACTTTTACAAAATTTTTCTTTAATTTTGATTCTAACTCATCACTTATATCTGCTTTTAAAGCTCTCTCACTTCTAGAAAAGTCCATATATTTTTTTTCAAAGTCTAAAAACTCCTCTTTATGAGGCTCTTCAACTATAGAAAAATGAATTTCTCCATTTGCCATAAATCCAGCTAGGTTATACTCTTTTACACCTTCTAAGAAAGGCTCAACTATTACACTACTGTCAAATTCAAATGCGCTATCTAAGCCGTAGTCAAGTTCACCCTCTTCTTTTACAATACTTACCCCAATAGAACTTCCAAGGCGGGCGGGCTTTATAATAACAGGATATGGGATTTTAATATTATCGTGTTCTATTGAGCTTAACTCTTCATGTTTTAGACTTTTTATTCCTCTTGCATTACACAACCATTTTGTATATCTTTTATCATACGAAAAGACACTTGCATCTATTCTTGGTCCGATATATTTAATTGCATAAAAATCAAACAGAGCAGCAATTGAACCATCTTCGCCGTCTGCTCCATGAATTAGATTTAAAAATACACCAGTATGCTCTTTAGAACTAAACATACTTTTTTCAGTGAAGCCACCTTTTGAGATAGACAGCTTGTGCATTTTTTTATATTCACCTTTACTAAAAGTGGTTGCTTTCATTTTTGCTAGTTCTATTAAATAAAATGTATGATCTTGATCACAAAAAATAAAACTTAAATCAAATCCAGAAAGTTTCCCCTTAAGTGTTATTGCACTTACTATACTAATTTCATGTTCGAAACTGGCTCCACCGAATAAAATAGTTAATTTCAATATATATTTCCTTAATTAAATTGTTTGAAGAAGCCTTAGAGCCTCTTTTACTAATGAAGCAGTGTCACTTCCGCTACATGTACTTAAAGCTTTAGATACTTTATCTTTTTTAAATCCTAATGACTCCAAAGCTTCACTAGCTTCACTAAAAGCCTTATTTTTTGGCTCATCACTTGATGAAAGCAAATCAACATCAAAGCCATTTAGCTCAACTAAAATACGGCCTGCACTCTTTGGACCTATTCCAGGGACCTTTTGAACTGCCTTTATATCTTTATTATTTATAATAGTTGCAAACGTATTTGCAGAGTAAGTAGAACAGATTGCAATAGCCACCTTTGGACCCACTCCGCTAATTTTAATTAACCTCTCAAAAAGTTTCTTCTCGCTCATATCTAAAAAACCAAACAGCAGTTGAGCATCCTCACGAATTATATGTGATGTAAATAGCTTCACTTTACTGCTGCTTATTGCTGAGAAACTCTGAAGTGATATAAAAACCTCATAAATGACTCCACTAACTTCTATATGTACGAATGTTGGTTCTTTGTACTCAACAGTTCCGTTTAATCCTACTATCATATTATTTCAACTTGCATATAAATTTAATTTTCACTCTATAATTGCCCTTATTTCATACTGTCCATCTGAGTTTTCCACTAAAGCAAACACTTCACTATCAGAGCCCTCTAGTGGGTTAAATCTAAGCTCTATAGGTGGATCAACAAGTTTAAAAACCAACTCATTATGTCCAACCCATCTATCACGGTTTATAATCCTTGCATCAAGAATATTATCCTGAAAAGTTGCAGTTTGTGTTGATAAAAGAGATAATTTACTGTCTTTAACATTTTTCTCTTCTTTTATTGATTCCAAATGTTCTTGCATTTTTTGAAACTGTTTGTATTTATTTATAAATGCTGCCGGCATTTTTATACCATTCTTTTTATAGTGTATTAACTTTTTTTTAACATCATTATACGCAACCGTATTATCCTTAATAAGTTTTTTATATTTATCTACCTCTTTAGTTATATCTCTAATACTTATTTGAAGTTCGGAAATTTCAACCTGATTTTCATTTAGTCCAGATCTCTTTTCTTTTTGCAAAAGAGGATCAATAGTAAAAATATTCTCACTACCTTGAAGTTTACTAATTTCTATAAGTCGCGAAGCTGTAGCTTCTACATGAGAGGTGCAGAGACCTATTTTTATATCTTTAGCCCTGATATCTCCTCCCATAGCCTGTTCTACTTCAATTTCTTTTCCTATTGCTGTCCCATGTTCGAGTCGTGTTATTTTAATTTTATCACCAATAGCCAAACCCTTGTGCACATTTATAGTTAAATCATCTGCTCTTATCTCTGAACTACCGTGCGTTTGCCCTTGCACAGTGGCTCTTCTGGCATGAACTTTAGCATTTGGCCCAACATTACCATTTATATCTATCTCACTAACTTCAACACTCATACCATTTCCAATAGCATCTTTTTGAGCATCATTCTCTTTTACACTCAAAGTAACATCAGAATCCAAGCCAGATGTAATTGAACCAGTTGTTTTAAAATCAATAGACTCTACATCCATCTCTGATTTTATTGTATACACTGTCCCATCTAAGGAGATATATCCATTCTCTTTAGCTATATATTGAATATTATCAGGTTTGTCTACCATTTTTATTGTTTCATCAACAGTAAATGTCGGTTCTTGAGTGATTTCTGGCTCTCTTGGCTCCATAAACTCACCACGGCAATTCCGACCGGCCTTTCCTTTTTTTGCTTTAATATACTCAATTAAAATGTCATCTTTTAGAACACTTTTAATAAAACCTCTGCTAGAGTGATCAACACGGTCGTTCTCTCCAGCTTCTTTCTTATGCTCAAAATGGAGTATTAAATCATCATCTATTGTCTGCATTGGCTCATATGCTTCAGAAATAAGAATATTTTCATTTTTTTCATAATTTAAACTTTCGTCTACTTTTGCCAAAGCAGATATTTTTGATACTACTTCATCAAGCATCTCATCAAAAATATTTATAAGTATTCCGGCACGAACTTTACTTTTATTTATATAGTTTAAAAAATCCTCTTCGAATTCAGGGCTTGAATTAACTTTTGAACCCTCTTTTATACTTAAAAACACTTTACATTTTGTAGCATTTGCACCCACTGCTGCGTGAAAATCTCTAAACATGTCGTTATCGCTATCTTTTGAAAATATCTCTATTTCATACACTTGTTTTATTTGAAATTCAGGATTTAATATTGAAGTAACATCGTCTAATTTATATATTTCATCTTTATAAATCTCTTCCCACTCAACTTCTTCTTTAGCCTGTTCAGCTTTACAAGTTCTTTTATATGTTTGAACTTCCAATATAGTAAAATCTAAACTAGAAGTATTTATATTATTTTTAGTTGCTAACTCAACCAACTCTTTAGCAACATTTTCTGTTCTTATAACTGTTGGACGAATTTTTTTTGATATTGTAGATTCTTCTTTGCTTGATCCAAATAATCCCATATTTTCATTATCCAAAATTAAATTTTTAAAAATTAAACTCTACATTTTAATCAAATATTTGTTAAACTTTCGTAAAAGTTATAATTAATCTCTAAAGAAGCCCATGTTTAAAGCAATTTTCACCAATAGTTTTGGAATATTAATCTCAAGAATTTTAGGATTTTTTAGAGATTTACTTACGGCATCAACTCTTGGTGCAAATGTTTACAGCGATATATTTTTTATAGCCTTTAAACTACCCAATCTTTTTCGACGAATTTTTGCAGAGGGTGCATTTACACAAGTCTTTATTCCAGCCTATGCCCGTTCTAAACACAAGTCTGTTTTCGTAGCAAATATATTTGTAATTTTCTTATCAATTATATTAGTTATTACTCTACTTGTAAATCTTCTTCCAAGTCTTGCAACACAAGCAATAGCCATTGGTTTTGATGATAAAACAGTAGAGATAGCATCTCCGTATGTTGCTATAAATTTTTGGTATCTACCGCTTATATTTTCAGTTACTTTTTTAAGTACTCTGCTTCAATATAAGCACCACTTTGCAACCACGGCTTTCTCTACAGCACTACTTAATATTTCACTCATTTTAGCTCTATATTTTTCACAAGATAAAAGTCAAGCAGAGATAGTTTACTACCTTAGTTTTGGTGTTGTTATTGGCGGAATTTTACAGCTGCTTGTACATATGATTGCAATACAAAGGTTGGGACTTTACAAACTTACATTTGGCGGCTTTAAATATTTAAAAACTAAGTCAATAAAAATCAAAAATGAGACTAGAAAATTTAAAAAACAGTTTTTTCCTGCGATTTGGGGAAATTCAACTCCTCAAGTCAGTGCATTTTTAGATACCTTTTTAGCCTCATTTTTAATGACTGGTTCAATTAGTTATCTCTACTATGCAAACCGCATCTTTCAACTCCCACTAGCTCTCTTTGCTATTGCAACTTCTATAGCTCTTTTTCCAAGAGTTGCTAGATATATTAAAAATAAAGATGAGACCAAAGCTTTAGAGTTTTTGCAAAAAGCTTTTTGGTTTTTAACATTTCTTCTAACCGCCAGTACTATTGGAGGGATTGTACTCTCTCACGAAATAACTTGGCTTCTTTTTGAGAGAGGTTCATTCAGCGCACTGGACACAGCAAGTACTACAACCGTACTTAAGATGTATATGATAGGTCTTGTACCTTATGGTCTTCAAAAACTATTCTTATTATGGTTATACGCAAAACAGCAACAGATGCGTGCTGCTAAAATAGCAACATTCTCCCTTGCTTCATATATACTATTTGCTCTGACACTTATATCTCCAATGGGAGCAAGTGGTTTAGCTCTTGCAGGAACTATTAGCGGGTTTGTAGGTTTTATACTTACTATAAAAGCATTTGGTATAAAAAACTTTTTTGACATACTTCGCAGTAAAAATGCCATCTATCTTGTGGTTGGTTCTGTGATTTTCACTTCATTACTTTTACTTTTTAAAGACTTTATTCAAATCTACATGTAGGAATATTTAAAAATCTAAAGGGCTAATTACCTTAGCTTTATTCATTTCAGAAACTACATGTGTGTATATCATGGTAGTTTCAACACTCTTGTGTCCTAAAAGTTCCTGTATACTTCTTAAGTCTATCCCTGCTTGCAAAAGATGCGTTGCGTAAGAGTGTCTAAATATATGAGAAGTTACTCTTTTATTTATGTTTGCCTTATTTGAAGCTTGTTTTATATTTCTACCTAAGGTAGCAGGATGAATATGATGCCTTCTAATAGTTTCACTTCTTGGATCTTTTGAAAGTTTGTTCATGGGAAATAGAAACTGCCATTTTGTTTCATACTTAGCACTTGGAGCTTTCTTTTCTAAAGCAAATGGCATGTACACACTTCCATATCCATCTGCTAAATCTTTTTTATGTATATCTGTAGCTAGTTCAACTTGCATAATCAGCTTTTGTTTTAATTTATTTGGTAATGGAACAGACCTATCTTTCAGGCTTTTAGAATCCCAAACATAAATTTTATCAAATCCAAAATCTATATCTTTTAGTCTTAAATTTAAAACTTCACTCATTCGTAGACCGCATCCATACATCAAGGAGACTAAAAGGTTATATATGCCATTTATATTTCCAATAACCTTATCAACCTCTTCACGGGTCAAAACTACTGGTATATGTTTTCTCTCTTGTGCTCTTAATGCTTGTATGTTCCACTCACTCATATCTACACCTAATACTTCTTTATATAAAAATAGTAATGCAGAAAAAGCTTGATTTTGAGTTGTAGGCGAAACTTTATTTTTAACTGCTAGACTTGTAAGGTATTGCTCAATCTCAAACTTACCCATCTCTATAGGATGCTTTTTGTTATGAAAAAATATATAACACTTTATCCAATATACATAGGTTCTTTCCGTTGAAATACTGTAATGTTTAAACCTAATTTTGTCACGAACAATATCAAGAAGTTTCTTTTTCAAACTCATTATCAATCCTTTCACTTAAGTAACATTATGTTCTTTTAATGGGTTATTTTCTAAATAACATACAAAATGTTCTGTTATTTGCTTTTAAAGCATTAATAGATCATCTATTGTTTAAGGATTATATGTGTTTTTTATCTTTTAGAGCAACATTATGACAAATTGTCATATTTTTAACTATATTTAATTTATTAACACACATATATAGTGTTAGTTATTTATCTGATTGGATGTTTTTATGATAATATGTTCATTGAATAAATAGTTATATGAAAATAGAATTGGAGTTTAAATGAAAAAATTACTGTTATTACTACTTATTAGTATTGAGATATTTGCTGGCACACAAATGTGTGGTTCAGGAACAGTGATTAGATTACTCAGTGATGATAATAAAGGTAGTCGCCATCAAAGATTTATAATAAAAGAGCCATCTGGAAGAACATTGTTAATTGCACATAATATTGACTTAGCACCAAAAATATATTCACTTCAAAAAGGTGGGCTCATAAAGTTTTGTGGTGAATATGAAAATAATTCAAAAGGTGGTGTTGTACATTGGACACATCATGATCCACAAAAACGTCACACTGCCGGTTGGCTAGAATATAATGGTAAGAAGTACCAGTAACATATAACAAGTACGAGGAGCGCAATAGTTTCCCCTACGGCGAAACTATTGCTCACGACAAACGTTAAACATACAAAGGAGAAGTAAAGTGCCATTATCAGATTTAGGAAGTTGGGCTAGTATAGTTGGATTAATATTTAGTTTTATTGCTGGTTTTGGAATTTGTAAAATTACTACAAAAAATAATAATCAAAAAAATAAATTTTGGTCATTTTTTACATTTGGTGATACAAAGCAAGACAATAACAGTAGCCAATGATTCAAATGTTTAATAGTATAAAAAATCTTATTCAATTTGGCAATAACACTCAAACTAATAATATTTCAATTAATCCAAAAATTGATGTATCAATTAGAAGGATAGAAAAAGATTTTTTTGATGGTAACTTTAAACAAGCAATAGATGATTTAGACTCATTAATTACTGATAATAGCAATGAGTCTTTAAAATCAGTGAAATATCAACTGCTAGTTTTAAAAGCAAGTTATTTAATGCAATTTAGAAAGATTGATGAGTTTAGAGAAGTTATTGAACTCATTGAAACAAAATATAAAGATTTTATTGAAATTAAGTTCAAAGAATTTAAATTAACTTTAATGGCATTTAATAAAAATAAAGAGTTTTTTGAATTTTCAAAACAATTAAGACTCGAAACTCCAAACAGCAAACCGCAAGGACATTTTGATATTGTATTTTATTTGAATAGCGGAGATGTTCCAAGAGCGAAAGAAGTATTTGAGAAAGAGATAATAAATACACAATATCGAGATAAATTATTGTTAATTGGTGGACACATATATTCTAATTTGTATGAATATAATAACAATGACATAAATATTTTTAACAATGCAGATAAATACTACAGAGAAGCATTAGAAACAAAAGAATTGAGTTTTCTTGACAAATTACAAATCAAAGGATTTTATGCCACTTATTTATTAAATAGTAATATACAAAATAAAATACCAAATAGGGAGCTACTGTTTAGTGTTGAAGACTACAAAAAATCTTTAGATATTGTTTTGGAAAATGAAAAATATTTTAATGTTGATTATATGAAAATAGTAATAGAAAATTATATTCATATACTTGTATATCTTGGTTTCAAAGATGAATATAATGAATTTTATAAAAAATATGAAAACTTTTTATCTATAAAACACTATATCCAATATTCTGGTGTTAATGAAGTTGAATATGAACATAATAAAATTCAAGAATATATTTTAAAGAAGCAAGAACTTAATGATTTATTAGTTTATTCTTCTTTGATTTTAAATAGTTCAGATAATAATATTGAAGAAATTACAAAATTTCTTCAAACCAAGACGGAGTATTTATTTAAACATACTTTTATCCCCTATGCTTATGTAAAGGGGCAAATCTTATTACATAATGAAATTGCAACTGATCTCATAAAATATTTAGAAGAGCATAAATACAACGATATAGATACTCTATTAGCTTTTATCGAAACAGCTCACTATACTCATGCTGAAATATCAAATAAAGATATTGATAAGCTTATAGAATTTAGCTTAAATGATAATACTTTTCAAGCTAGAATTTTAGATGTAATAAAATTATTAAAAAAACTTGATAGAAGAAGAGAATATCTAGATTTAGCATTAAATAAACAAGACATATTTAGTAGTATCATTTTTGAAACTTTAAAAATATGTGAAAAAGATGAAAACTTATACTTCAAAGATTTTGAATATTTCATAAGTAATATTCAAAATCAAGATTATTACAGTGCAATAATTGGAAATATTTATTTAAAACATGACAAACCTGATAAAGCATTTAATTATTACTATTTAGAAAGCAAAAAAAATGATAATCAAGAAGCCATGTTTGCTTTATTAAAAGTTATATGGGATCATTTTAATATGTCTCACAAAATCATTGAAAACTCTAAACAAATAGAAATATTTAATTTGCTGATTGCAAAAAGAGAACATTTGAAACTTGAAGATTTAATCTTTTTATTGATGTATGCTATTCATATTTTAAAAGATACAAGGCAAATTTTACCCATACTAAATCAGGAATTATTAAATCTAGATATAAAAAATCTAGATAATTCCATACAGGTAATGCTATCAAATATATTCACACAAACATCATTTGGAGTATTATCTAACTACAATGATATGTTTTTATACGATGCAAATTTGTGCCTAGTACAAGACAGTAAAACATATTTTCAAAATAATTTCACAATTTTAGAAGAAAATAAAAATAATTTTGGACTACATCTAGTTGATGATAATGACTATTTTTTAAAAATACAAGATAATACATGTAAAAAAGAATCACTTTTTCATAGGCTGGTTGGACCTTTTGCCTTTAGATGTGAGAATCCAAATATGATTGAAATGAAACTTGATAAAGATAGTGAAGACCCGTTACATGAACTTTTTGATTTTATGAATCAACGAACTAATTATACAAAAGATTTATTTCAAAGATATAGTGATGAAATACATATTGGTTTATATGCTTTAGCACATGATTATAAAAATTATTTTACTTTAATACCATATATTTTAAATAACAAAACTATAAATCTTAATAGCTTACATATAAATTATTTACCAAAAGAGAGAAAGAAAATATTAACACTATCATCAATTATTTTTTTAAATGAAATAAATCAATTAGAAGTTGTATTAAAAAGAGAAGACATCGTGATACAGCAAACTTTAGTTAATTGGTTAAAGGATTATTCACAAAAAGTTGACTATACAAATATGCCACAAGATTTTACATATTTGGATGAAGAAAGTCATAAATTTATTCCTGTTACTGATGATAGCATTAAACAAGCTGAAACATTTAAAGCTTCAATATTTAAAATAATAAATGCAATTTTAGTATGTGAAATTATTGATGATACTTCTGAAAATTTACCAATCAAAAAAACTTATTCTATGTTAGCACCACATATCGGTGGTCAAGAATACAAAGCTTTAGCATATTGTATTAATCATAATTATCAAATAATATCCGAAAATAATGTTTTTGATATGTTGTTCGATACTATGAAATACAACAAAGTTTTTATTAGTAACTCTATAGCACTATTAGCAGGAACATTAAAACGTGACACCTATAGAGGTCTAATTATTGATTTACATATGAAAAAATATAAATATGTTTTAAATGAAAACTATGTAGATGGATTACTAGATTTTATGAAAAAGCATGATGTTTCAAACTTAATAGATGAAGAAAAAGAACTTATTAAAATAGCAAATAACTATGGATTTTTAGACAAGATAAAACAGTATTATAGAAATAAATTTAAAGTTTTATATCCAAAAACAGTCCCACCAATCAAAACTGATTTTGATAAAAACATAGAAAAGATTTTTAGTTTAATTGAAATTAAGATACAAAATGTCTAACAAAGCCTAGCAGTGAACGCAGTGCGTCACTGAAGTCAAACGTTATACAAAGGAATTAATATAATGAGTTTAGTTTTATTTTTATCAGCATTATTTTTTGGAATGTTAGCAGCTCGTGCGGGAACAGTATTCGCAAGAAGTGGTATTCAACCTACAAATCCATTTGTAGTTATAATAAATTTTGGTTCAATGATTTCAACTTTTGCAATTGTTGTTTTTGGGTTTCTAAATCTTTCATGGTGGATACCAATCGTAGGTTTTATAGGTATTTCATTAATTGCCGGTATATTAATAAATCATTCAACAATGACATTTTTCTATAAAGCCTTGCCTGTAACAGGCTTAATAGCAATCGTGATTAATACATATGCATGGATAGTTTAGTAAATGTATAACAAAATTGACAAATGGGCTGATAGAGTCTATTCTGAAACTGATTTTGGTAGAAGTATTGCTACTTCAGTATCTGGAATAATAGGTTTAGTAATTTATTTAATAATTAACGATTGGGTTATTGCTGCTTTTTCATCAATTATAACTTTTCCAATTGTTAGAATAATTTCTACAAGTCTTAATGAAAAAATCAATTTTTCTTCAATGCAAAAAAAGCATATGAAATCAGTTGAAGATGCTTATCATAGATTAAGTAATGGTGAAAAAGAAGTAATTCAAGCTTTTGTAACTGCTGGTGGAACCTCACTTACTTATTCACATATAAATAGTTTAGGCATATCAGCACCAGCAGTTGAAACTTTAATTCAGAGAGAAATAATATGGAGTTCCATGACAGCTGATGGAATGCGTGAAACTTTTGCTTTAGATACTGAAGTTTTTGATATTGCACAAAAATTAGTTGAGCTAGAAAACTCCTAACAAGCACGAGGAGCGAATAGTTTACCCTGAGGGACAACTATTCGCTCACGACAAACGTTATGTATAAAATAAAACAGGGAAAAATATGAAAAATACATTATTTTTTTTAATATTATTATCAATATCTATAATGTTTTTTGAGTTTTATTTTTATTGTTTAAACTACACCCCTGAGAATGAATCT
Organism: Candidatus Sulfurimonas marisnigri; assembly: GCF_015265475.1. Lineage (NCBI taxonomy): Bacteria > Pseudomonadati > Campylobacterota > Epsilonproteobacteria > Campylobacterales > Sulfurimonadaceae > Sulfurimonas > Candidatus Sulfurimonas marisnigri. The sequence continues at coordinate 1,464,333 of NZ_CP054493.1, forward strand.
CCACTTTTACTGTTTAAAGAAAAAAATATTCACCCTAGCTTAATAGTAATTGCTATCTAGTGTGCTATAATAATGCACATATTTTATACACACAAAAGATACAAATGACAGCACTACACAATCCTTATACAAAGCAAAAAGCGACAAATCTCGGTATACATTCCGATTTGCTTACCAAAGAAAAAATAGATAAAAAACTTGAAATCTTAAAATAAAACTTTTATAAAAGTTGCAAAGAATAAGTTGCCAAACATAGTGCTTTAAGAAACAAAATAAGAAGTTTTTAAAAAGGAAAATACCTACATGTATATTTACGATTCAGTTCAAAAAACAAAACGAGAGTTTACTCCGCTAGAGGATGCAAAGGTCTCACTTTATGTTTGTGGACCGACTGTTTACGACGATGCTCACCTAGGACATGCAAAATCTGCTTTGGTTTTTGACCTGTTAACACGTGTGCTGAGTGCCAATGGTTACGATGTGACTTACGCGAGAAATATCACTGATATAGATGACAAGATAATTAAAAAAGCAGCAGAGCAAAACAAAGATATAAAAGAGATTACAGACTTTTATACAGATGCTTTTCATAAAGAGATGGAAGCTATCGGTGTATCACGTCCAACGATTGAACCAAAAGCTACAGAGTCATTAGAGGTTATGATAGAGCTTATACAAAAGCTCATAGAGAAAAACCACGCATACACAACTGCCGAAGGTGATGTTTACTTTGATACTGCTAGTGACAGCGAGTATCTCAAACTCTCTTCAAGAGTTCAAGAAGAAGATGAAAAGCAACAAAGGGTTGAGAGTTCATCTGCCAAAAAAAATCCTGCTGATTTTGCTTTATGGAAAAGCGTAAAAGACAACACTATTACCTTTCCTTCCCCTTTTGGTGCAGGTCGCCCAGGTTGGCACTTGGAGTGTTCAGCTATGATAGAAAAATATCTTGCACGTCCAAACAGTGAGTTTGCCGTAGATATTCACGGTGGAGGGGCTGACCTCCTTTTTCCACATCATGAGAATGAAGCGGCACAAACTAGATGCGGGACTAACCATGCACTTGCAAACTACTGGATGCATAACGGTTTTGTAAATATAGATGGTGAAAAAATGTCTAAGTCTTTGGGAAACAGCTTCTTTTTAAAAGATGCTCTAAAAATTTATGACGGAGAAGTTTTAAGATTTTATCTTTTAAGCACTCACTATAGAAGCAACTTCAACTTTAACACCGAAGATTTAGCATCTTCTAAAAAGAGACTAGATAAGATTTACAGACTTAAAAAACGCCTTTTCGGCTTGGCAGAAAATAGTGATAAGACACCTTTTCAAAATGAACTCTTACATGTACTGAGCGATGATATGAATGTATCGAGTGCCTTGGCTCTTATTGATGAGATGATTTCAAATGCAAACGAGACTTTAGACACTGCCGGTAAACATAAAGAGCTTAAGCGTGAGACAATCTCTAATCTAGCCTACATTGAAACTATTTTAGGCTTTGGTGTTAAAAATCCTTTTGAGTACTTTCAGTTTGGAGTCGATGAAGAGACAAAAGCAAAAATCGATGTGTTGATTGCATCAAGAGATGAGGCTAAAAAAATTAAAGATTTCGCAACTTCCGACAAACTTCGTGATGAGATTTTAGCCTTTGGTGTAACTATAATGGATACACCACAAGGGACTTTTTGGGAAAAGGTGTAACCCCATAAGCACTCATACTAAAAGTAAAATTTTTCTTTTTACAGATGCAAGCGTAAACCCACAAACAAATGTTGGATTTGGGGCATATTTACTTCTGCAAGAGGATGAATTATTATCAGATTTGCATAACAGAGGTGTCAAAACTAAAAAATTTGAAAATACCTCTTCAACTAAACTAGAGCTAGAAACTTTACTCTGGGCACTAAGCGAAATAACTCCGGAGCTTCATGAGATTACAATATATACAGATTGTCAGAATATTATAGGTCTAAAAAATAGACGAGAGCGTTTTGAAAAGAACAACTACATATCAAAGAATAACAAGCAGATAAAAAACCGTGAGCTCTATATTGAGTTTTATAAGTTTACTGATTTATTGAGATGTGAATTTGTTAAAGTAAAAGGGCATAAAAAAAGTAGTGTAAAAAACAGTATAGACAATATCTTTACCCTTGTTGACAAAGCTTCTCGAGTTGCTCTTAGAAATTATTCTAATATAACTGCACATATATAAAACACATATTAGCATTGGATTTAAAAAGGCTTTTTCATGGTCGTGGCGAACTTTATGAGGGTTGGAAGATTTCATATCTACATGTAGACACAAAACTTTGGTTATTCAGCGAAGATATATTAAAGGGAGTCCAAGCGAAGTTGTAGTTGGAGAGCTTCAAGATAATCTACATGTAGTAGAAAACGGGATGAAGCTAAAAAAGAAAAAGACTTTGAGAGTTCTAACAAACTTCGTGATTAGATTTTAGCCTTAGGTGTAAGCATTATGGATACACCAAATGGTACTTTTTGCGAAAAAGTATAATTATATAAAGTAGACTTGCTTTAGTCTACTTTATGCCAAAAAAGCAACATCAGTTACTGATTTGTTTTGCTCCAATAAACCTGCTGAGTATTCTATATTATTTTTTTGAATATCTAAATAGGCACTTGAAAAATTTCTTTTAAAATTTTCAGCACATTGAAGTGTTGCTAGAGATGCTTCCCCACCATTATCACCATATAATATATCATCAACTTGATTCAATATATCTTGAAATGTTATAGGTTTACCAGTGTAAGACTTATATGTACCCATAATATGAGAAATAACTAAATTATCACTCAAACCATTTATAGTTTCCATCAACGCTTTTTTTGTTTGCATTTCAATATTTTCAAATATTGTATATTCAGAGAAGTTTTTCATTTTGTTATCCTTTGTTTAATTTAAGCAATTAATATTCCAACGCAAATTTATCTTAATTATCTTATAAAAAGTTTAACTTGATGTAATATTTGATATTATTTTAAATAAATATATAAGATAGAGAATAATTTTGAATATAAACGATATACAAGCACTTCTGAAAGAAAACTCAAAAGATTTATCAACTGAATTTAAAAGGCTTTTTCATGGTCGTGGCGAACTTTATGAGGGTTGGAAGCACTTAACTGTTGACTCAATAGATGAGATTTTGAGTGTTGCTCTTTACTTTGAAATGGAGCCTGAATTAGAGGCTGAATTGGTTGAGATGTTCAAAGATTTTATATCTACATGTAGACACAAAACTTTGGTTATTCAGCGAAGATACATAAAAGGAAGTCCTAGTGAAGTTGTGGTGGGAGAGCTTCAAGATAATCTACATGTAGTAGAAAACGGGATGAAGATAAAACTAAATCTTCTCTCAAACCAAAACAGCGGATATTTTGCTGATATGAAAAACGGTAGAGAGTTTGTAAGAGTAAATGCAAAAGATAAAAGTGTCTTAAACCTCTTCTCATACACATGTGCTTTTAGTGTTGCGGCAAAACTCGGCGGTGCTAGAAGTGTTTCAAACATTGACATGAGCAAAAGTGCATTAACCACAGGGCGAGAAAATCATCACCTAAATGAGCTAGATACCAAAGGTGTTGCTTTTTTGCCATATAACATCTTAAAATCTTTCTCACGAATCAAGAAAAAAGGTCCTTATGATTTGATTATTATAGACCCGCCAACCTTTCAAAAAGGGAGCTTTGAGGCTACAAAAGATTATGAGAAGATTATCAAAAAACTACCACAGATAGCATCAGACAACTGTACCCTTTTAGCTTGTCTTAACTCCCCTGACTTAGACGAAAATTTTATTATAGAGCTTATAAAAGAGCTTTCTCCATGTTTTAAATTTGTAGAGCGGCTTGAAAATGTAAAAGAGTTTGCAAGTGATAATGAGGATAGGTCTTTAAAAAATTTAGTTTTCATAAGAGAAGTTTTATAAAAAACAAGCTATAGTTTTATAAACAAATAACAACTTAAAATGTTAAGGAATGTTTATGAAAAGTTTTTCTTTACTCTTAATTGCATCAACATCACTTTTATCTTTAATCAGTTATCCTAATTTGCTTTATGCTGACAGTGATGAGATAAAGACTCCCTGGTGCGAACATCCGATAGATACTCATTTTTCAATATATGGTGCTGCATACGATACACTAACTAAAACATTCATTAAAACAGATACTATCTCAAAGTCAACTCCACCAAATAAAGTGTCACTAAAGTGTCTAAGCTGCCACGATGGGGTTAATGCCGCAAGTAGGCCAATCAACTTACCTGGATCAGGTGGGTATTATCCAACAAGTAGCTATACTAAAAACATAAATGATGAAGAAATTGATATAACAGAACTAAATCTAGACAATCTCTCCCAAAACAGAAGTTTAGTTAATGGTCATCCTGTTGCAGTAAAATATATTGAAGGTGTTGCAGTATTAAAAAATATAAATACAAAAATTTACGGCTGGGATAATGCCGACACCATTGAAGACCTTTTAGTAGATGGAACAATCCAGTGTATAAGTTGTCACAATACTCACAAGCAAAACCCAGATAAATACCTTAGACACAAGAACAAAGGCAGTGCACTTTGCCTTAGCTGTCACAATAGATAATGAAGTTTATTGTTTTTAAAGTAATTTATATGAAGTTTTGAAGAAGCTAAAGAAAAGTAGATAATATCTACTTTTCTTTACATGTAGTACTATTTTTTCTTTGGTTTTGCTGTATCTTTAAAATCATCTAAAGGATTAACTGTTGGAGCATAAACCCAATCAGGTTGATTTTGGTAATTTGGCATAATATCATTTTCTTGTAGTTTACCTAAAGGCTTGATATAGCTTTTTGTTGGATTTTGAATAACAACATCATCTCTTAAGAAGAATCCAGAACCCTTTTCTTGATCCATAGCACTAAATATTCTTATATCGCTAAGTTTTTTAATACCAGCAGAATCATAATCTACTTTAGCATCATGACAAACAGCACAAAGCTTTTGAATATTGCCTCCATCAGCATTAGTGTTTACTCTTAAGTACATAAAGTTTTTGTTTGATGGATGTGCTTCATGACAACTGATACAGTCAAGCATTCCATTTTTAAGCAAGTTTTTTGGCACACTTGCGATTTTTGGATTTGGAACCATACCGATAGGGTGAGTAGTATGCATGTGAACTGGTCTAATTCCCGCTCCACCAAATTGAGTTAGCTCATGACAACCTAGACAGTTTTTCGCAGTTAACTTATCAAAACTCTCTCTATTTAGAGGGTTTTTCATTTTTGTATTTTTTACAGCAAATAACTTATCATCTACAGCAAAGTGAGTACTATGACAACCTAAACAAGTTATCCCATCATGTGGACCTGCCGCACTTAACATATTTGGTGCTAAAGCAATTAGTAAACCTAATGCAATACCGCTAATACCTTTTTTCATATAGTTCATCCTTATTATTTAAACTTAATTTTTCTTGTGACGATTTTATCACTTTATTTATTTATATTTTCTTAATCTTACTAATATTTTTTATTATTTACAAAAGTCGGCTAAAAGTCCACTCTTTATCAGAGAATATGTCTTTTCGCCTTTTAACTTTTTAACTATTTCAAGTGCAAAACATATGGCAGTAGCGGGTCCACGAGAAGTAATAACATTTTCACACTCTACAACCATCATTTTATCTCCTAAATATTCACCCTGCTTTATATGATTCTCAAAAGATGGGTAACATGTGTATTTGTCTTTCAATACTCCAGCTTCACTAAGAGCAAAAGGCGCTGCACAAATTGCTCCAATATTTTTACCTTTAGAATCCATCTCTTTTAATATTCTTTGTACATTTTCATCCTCTGCTAGAGCAAAAGTTCCCTCAACTCCACCTGGTAAAACTATCATTTCAAGTTCATCTACAACTACATCATTTATATTTATATCACTTATAATTGAGATGCCATTTGCACCTTTTACTGCATTATCATCATTTAAAGAAGCCACTAATACCTCTATTTCTGCTCGTCTCAAAACATCAATAATACTGACTGCTTCTATCTCTTCAAATCCTCTAGCTAATGGCACCAAAACTTTTATCATAATATCTCCATATATGTTCATTTATACAAATTCTATACTTTTAATGTTATAATCTACTTTAAATTAGTTCAAGGATTTCGTTTTTGAGTGATATATTTACACTATTTAGAGTCCATCAATATATAAAAAATTTATTTATCTTTATGCCTTTACTTTTCTCTTTTTCATATTTAAATGCTGATAATAATTTAAACACTTTTGTGGCATTTATTCTGTTTTCTATACTTGCGAGCAGTATCTACATCTTTAACGACCTTATGGACGTAGAAGAAGACAGGGGTCATCCGATTAAAAAAAATCGTCCTTTGGCATCTGGCAAAGTCTCTGTAAGAACAGGTAAATTACTTATTTTACTATTGTCTATATTTTCACTCACAATATCATTTGTTTTTTATACCCAACTATTCATCGTACTGCTCGTCTATTTTATTCTAAATATTCTCTATTCTATAAAACTAAAACATATTGCAATTTTAGATATATTCATTATCGCAACAGGTTTTGTTTTAAGGCTTTTTGCAGGTTCAGCAGTTACAGGTATTGAGCTCTCTATGTGGATAATAATTATGACATTCCTGCTGGCAATATTTTTAGCCTTGGCAAAAAGAAGAGATGATGTACTTCTCTCACTTCTAGGGCAAGAGACAAGAAAAAACATAGATGGATACAATTTAGAGTTTGTAAACGCTGCAATGGTACTAATGGCAGGAGTTGTCGTAGTTAGTTATATACAGTACACAATATCGCCAGAGGTTATACTAAGACTCGACACAAACTATCTTTATATAACTTCATTTTTTGTAATACTGGGAGTTTTGAGATATATGCAGATAACCTTTGTTGAACAAGATAGCGGAAGTCCAACAAAAGTAGTCATAAGAGATAGATTTTTAAAACTTACAATTATATTTTGGCTACTGAGCTTTATAGGTATTACTAAACTTATATGATTATTATTAGATATGTTCTGTTTGCTCTAGTATCAACCGTAGTGAATATACTGTTTCAGTATTTTAGTTTTATTATCTACGATGGTTTTTTATCACTCTATGTAGCTATGTTTTTTGGTACTTTAGCAGGTCTTATTTTAAAATATATATTGGACAAAAAATACATATTTTTTCATACGCCCAAGAGTAAAAAGGATGATGGTAGAAAATTTCTTTTATACTCTCTTATGGGAGTTTTTACAACCTTTATCTTCTGGGGTTTTGAGATTGGGTTTGACTACATGTATGAAAGCCAAAACGCCAAATATATTGGTGCAGTAATTGGTCTTAGTATAGGGTATGTTGTGAAATATTTTTTAGATAAAAAATTTGTGTTTAAGGGGTAAGTTGTGAGTTTAATAAGTTGGGGAATGTACCCAAAAATCAAAAATCAAAAATTTTCTCTAAGAGACAGAGCATCTCTATCTGAGTACATGTCAAATACAAATGAGTGTATACCATTTGGAAATGGCAGAAGCTATGGCGACAGTGCTATAAATGAACATATAGTTTATGTAAAGCCGTATAACAATTTTTTAAACTTTGATGAAAATACCGGTATTCTTACATGTCAAGCTGGAGTACTTCTTAGTGAAATACTTGACTCTTTCGTCCCTCGTGGCTGGTTTTTAAAAGTAACACCAGGGACTAAACTTATAACAGTTGGCGGAGCTATTGCCAGTGATGTTCACGGAAAAAACCATCATATAGAGGGCTGTTTTAGTGAGTGTGTTGAAGAGTTTAGCATCATGCTTGAAGACGGGACTATCAAAGCGGTAAAAAAAGGTGATGGGCTTTTTCTAGCTACATGTGGCGGTATGGGACTAACTGGTGTAATACTAGAAGCAAAAGTATCTCTAAAAAAAATCAACTCCAAGTTCATAAACCAGACAACCATAAAAACTAAAAATTTAAAAGAGACATTTGAAGCTTTTGAGAACAATAAACAACTTCCTTATTCTGTAGCCTGGATAGACTGCTTAGCTAAAGATGAAAACATTGGTAAATGTCTACTGATGGTTGGAGACTTTGCAGATGATGGCAACTTAGAATATAAAAGCAAAAAGAAGTTAAGCATACCTTTTAACTTCCCATCATTTGCTCTAAATACTCTAAGCGTAAAAGCTTTTAACTGGCTCTACTACGCAAAAGCACCAGATGGAATCTCAAAACAAAAAGTTGATATAGATACATTTTTTTATCCTTTAGATGCTATAGGAAACTGGAATAGAATTTACGGAAAGAATGGTTTTACCCAGTATCAGTTTATCCTGCCAAAAGAGAACAGTTTTGAAGGACTTCAAGAGATTCTTGGCGAGATTTCTGCCTCTGGCAAAGGCTCTTTTTTAGCAGTTTTAAAACTGTATGGAAAAGAGAACAAAAACTACCTCTCTTTCCCAATAGAAGGCTATTCATTGGCACTTGATTTTAAGATTGAAGATGGTCTTTTTGAGTTATTGGACAAACTTGATGAGATTGTAGTTAAGTACAGCGGTAGAATCTACCTGACAAAAGACGTAAGAGTAAGCAAAGAGACTTTTGAACAGGGTTACCCTCAAATAGACAAGTTTAGAGAGTTTAGAAAAGAGAACAATATGGATAGTAAATTCAATTCATTACAATCAAAAAGGGTAGAAATATGAGTTATGTTTTAATAATTGGCGCAAAAAGTGACATTGCAAAAGAGGTTGCTAGGACTTATGCAAAAAATGGCTACAACCTTTACTTAGCAGCAAGAGAGAGCTCTTCACTTGAAGACTTAAAACAAGATATCGAGGTTCGTTCAGGCGTACATGTAGAACTAAAAGAGTTTGACATAACAGCTTATGAAACTCATGAAAACTTCTACTCAGAACTTGGAGAAAAACCTCTTGGAGCTATAGTAGTCTCTGGTTATATGGTTGAACAAAAACTTGCTCAAAAAGATTGGAATGAATCTCTGCAAACTATAAATGTTAATTATACAGGAGCAGTCAGTATTTTAAATATCATCGCTAATGATTTTGAACGTGAACGCAGAGGTTTTATAGTTGGTGTTAGTTCTGTTGCAGGTGACAGAGGTAGAAAAGCCAACTACATTTACGGAAGTTCTAAAGCTGCTTTTACAACTTATTTAGGCGGTTTAAGAAACAGACTTTACGAGAGCGGTGTGAATGTACTTACGGTTAAACCAGGTTTTGTAAACACTAAAATGACTGAGAACCTAGACCTTCCAGAAAAACTAACTGCTGAACCACAAGATGTAGCAAATGATATCTACAATGCTCAGCAAAAAGGTAGAAATGTACTATATACCAAATCTATATGGGTACTTGTAATGCTGATTATTAAACATATTCCAGAGTTCATGTTTAAGAAAATGAGCATATGAGAGAGTACTATAACAAAGAGCTTAAGACCCTCTATGCAATCTTTTTCTTTAAGATTTTAATCCTATCATTTTTGCCACTTACTGGTGATGAAGCATACTTTATCAAATGGGGACAAAACCTAAGCATGGGTTATTATGACCATCCTCCTATGGTTGGCTGGATTATATACCTAATGAGTTTTGTTAATGATAGCTATGTATTTTTTAGACTTTTTGCAGTTGTCACCACCTTTATAGCAGCTTTCGTTATCTATAAAATAGCCCTACTCTATAGAGTTAACAATGCGAAGGCCCTTTTGGTTGCTCTTATCTTTTTGGCATCACCAATAGACTTGCTACTAGCACTAATGACAAACGATATTACCCTGCTCTTTTTCAGCTCACTTGGAACTCTCTTTTTGCTATATTCTTTAGAGAGAAAAGAGTGGTTTAGGTATGCTCTTCTTGCTGGTATATTTTTGGGTTCTTCATTTTTGAGTAAATATTTTGCTGTATTTTTAATGCTCTCTTTACTTGTTTTTTCACTCTACGTGTACAAATCAAAAGCCATTAAAAATGTGTTGGTAGTTACTTTTGTTATTTTGCTATTTATTGCTGAGAATCTGTACTTTAACTACAATAGTTGCTGGAACAATATAATATTTAACTTCTTTGCCAGAACACAAGAGAATAGTTATAATATAGGTACAGTAATTGGCTATTTTGCACTAATTTTGTACGTTCTCTCCCCATGGGGATTATACTTTTTATTTAAAGCAAAATTTGAAAATACAAAACTGTTAAAACTACTAGTTATCATATTAACCCTTGGCTTTTTTGTATTCTTCGTAGTCTCATTAAAAAATGAAATAGGACTACACTGGTTCTTGATTTTTGTACCATATATATTTTTGCTGTTTACTTTTTTAGATGACAAACACCTTAATAAACTATTCAAATATAATGCTGTTTTTACATTTATACATGTAGCAGTATTTACAACTGTTTTACTAATTCCAACTTCAATGCTAGAAAATCATAAAAAATACTCAGATATACTTATGTATACACAGCCTGAAGAGATTTGTATAGAGATTGACAAACTAAGTGATGGGCAAATTTTCACATACAGCTACTCAACTGCATCAGTTCTCTCCTACTCCTGTGAAAAAGATGTTACGGTACTATTTAGCGGATCAAAATATGGACGTTTTGATGATAAACTACTGGATGTAAGAACTTTGTCAAACAAAGATATAACTCTTTTTAAGAAAAAACCAATTGATGAAAATCAGCTAAAACAAGTTTGTAAATCTTACACTATCGAGAAAAAAGAGATTAAAAATGCAAACTTTTATATGGCTACATGCAGAGAGTTTAACTATGAAGAGTACAAGGCAAACTACTTAGATTTTCAAAATGAAAGATTTTATAATATTCCGGATTGGCTCCCTATTGGAGAGTGCTACTTTAAAGATAGATATTTTAAAAATGATGAGAGTATGTAAATGACACTGGCACTATTTGATTTTGACGGAACGCTAACTTCAAAAGACTCACTTGGAGAGTTTTTAAAATATAGTGTATCACGAGAGAAGTACATCATTAACATGCTCAAATTTACACCATACTTTATTCTTTGGCAACTAAAACTTATGAGAAATGACATAGCAAAACAGAAGCTTTTTAAACTGTTTTACGATGAAATAGATGAAGAAGTTTTCAAAGAGCTAGCCACAAAATTCTCACTTAAAAAAATAGATACTATTATTAGAAAAGAGAGACTAGAAATACTTAAAAACCATCAGGCTAATGGAGACAGAGTTGTAATTGTATCAGCTTCAGTCCAGTGCTGGATACAACCTTGGTGCGATAAAAACAACATCGAACTTCTCTCAACACAGCTTGAGTTTAAAAACAAAAAATTCACAGGCAGGTTTTTAACTAAAAACTGCCATGGAATAGAGAAAGAAAACCGTATTAGAGAACTTCTACATGTAGAAGATTATGAGACTGTCTATGCTTATGGTGACAGTTCTGGAGACACGCAGATGCTCGCTCTTGCTGACAAGGCTATTTTGTACTAATATCTTTTAGGTTATCATTAAATATGGAAGCTAATCAAATTCTTAACCTTTTTTTAGTATAATCAATCAACTTAAAAAAGGTAGAGAAAAACTTAAATGATAAACTATCAAAGCATAAAACCTTGGCTATTTAAACTTCAACCTGAGAATGCCCACCACATAGCAGAGACAGTGCTTAGGCTCCCTAATCTTTGCCAAATTCCTTTTAACTCCTTTTTGGAATCACATTTCATTACCAATGATGTTTTGTCTCAAGAACTTTTTGGACGTACTTTTTTAAACCCTGTCGGACTCGGTGCGGGATTTGATAAAAATGCAACTATGATTCGTGGTATGCAGATATTAGGTTTTGGTTTCACAGAAATTGGAACTCTTACTCCAAAGCCGCAAGAGGGAAATCCTAAGCCCAGAATGTGGAGACACATAGAAGAAGAAACTATCCAAAATGCTATGGGTTTCAACAACGAAGGTCTGCTAAAAGCTCAAAAAAGACTAAAAGAGCGTTTTCCTTTTACAACTCCAATAGGTGTTAACATTGGTAAAAATAAACTCACATCTGAGAGCGAAGCTATAAATGACTATACAACTCTTATTAAAGCACTTCATGAGCTAGGAGATTATTTAGTAATCAATATCTCTTCACCCAACACCCCAGGTCTTCGTGACTTGCAAAATGAAGAGTTTATTACAAAACTTTTCTCTGAGGCAAAAGCTATTACAGATAAGCCAATTTTGCTAAAAATTGCACCCGATATGTCAGTTGAAGATGCAGTTGCACTTACAAAAATGGCAGTAGAAAAAGGTGCTGATGGCATAATTGCTACCAACACTACAATCGACTACTCGCTTGTAAAATCTCCTTATGATAAAGGTGGGCTTAGTGGAGCAGTTTTAAAGAAAAAAAGTTTTGAAATATTTGAAGCTATTGCAAAAGAGCTTTATGGAAAAACGGTACTTATCTCCGTCGGTGGGATTGACTCCGCAAAAGAAGCATATAAACGTATAAAAGCCGGAGCTTCTCTTGTTCAAATACTAAGCGGTCTTGTGTTTCACGGTCCGGACATGATAAAAAATATAAACATTGAGCTTACTGAGCTAATAAAAGCTGATGGATATTCTAATATCACTGAAGCAATAGGTGCAGATAGAAAATGAAACTTTTCTTAGCACTCACACTAATTTTAGGAACTATTATGGCATCATCACTACCTAAGTACGAAACGAAAACTCTAAAAAACGGGTTGCAAATTGTTGTTATTCCATTAGAAAATTCAACTAATGTTATAAGCACTGATATCTTCTACAAAGTTGGAAGCAGAAATGAAGTTATGGGTAAGACTGGTATTGCTCATATGCTAGAGCATATGAACTTTAAATCTACAAAAAACCTTCCAGCTGGTCAATTTGACAAAGAGGTAAAAGGTGTAGGTGGTGTAAATAATGCATCAACTAGTTTTGACTACACTCACTACTATATAAAATCAAGTACAGACAATTTAGGCAAATCTTTAGAGCTTTATGCAGAACTAATGCAAAACCTTAACCTAAAAGATAGTGAGTTCCAACCTGAGCGTGATGTTGTAGCAGAAGAGAGACGATGGAGAACAGAGAATTCTCCTCTTGGGTATTTATATTTTGCAATGTTTAATAACGCCTACACTTACCACCCATACCACTGGACACCAATTGGTTTTATGAATGACATACAAACTTGGACGATTAATGATATAAAAGATTTTCATAAAACTTACTACCAACCAAACAATGCAATTTTAATGGTAACTGGTGATGTAGATGCAAAAGAAGTATTCAAACGTGCAAAGAAAGAGTTTGGAGACATCAAGAATAAAGCAAAAATTCCTGAATTCAAATTTGTAGAGCCCGAACAAGACGGTCCAAAAAGAATCACTATACATAGAGACAGCGAAGTGGAGATGTTAGCTATAACTTTTCATATCCCTGACTTTAAAAGTGAAGACCAAGTTACTCTGAGTGTTATTTCAGAGATTCTATTTTCAGGTAAAAGCTCAAGACTATATAAAGAGTTAATAGATAAAAAACGCCTTGTAAACAGTATATATGCCTACAATATGGAAAATATTGATCCAGGTCTTTTTATATTTTTAACATCTTGCAACCCTGGAGTAAAAGCTGAAGATGTAGAAAAAGAGCTTATAGAGCAGATTGAGCTTATTAAAAATGAAAAAGTACAAAAAAAAGAGATAGAGAAAGTTAAAATTAATTCAAAAGCTGATTTTATCTACTCACTTGAAAGTTCAACTTCTGTGGCAAACCTTTTTGGAAGCTACTTAGTTCGTGGAGACTTAACACCACTGCTAACATATGAAGAAAATATAGAAAAAATAACTGTTAAAAATGTTCAAAATATTGCAAAAAAATATTTTAATTTTGACAAATCCACAACACTGATTTTGAAAAAAGGTAAGTAATTGTTCTGTGTAACTTTTTCAGAATTTAATCAAGCCGTAGAAATATTAGGACTTATTGGTGTTGAAACAAAAGATGATATAAAAAAAAGATATTTAAAACTATCTCGTGAATATCATCCAGACATGAATAATGGTTCTACTGAAAAGTTTCAAGAAATAAATGAAGCATATAAGATTTTGAGCAAGTATGTGGATAGTTTTAAATTTAGATTTACAAAAGAAGAATTTGGAAACCAGCACCCTTTTTCTGTAGGTGATACAGAGTGGCTTCACAAACCAAAAAATACTTAACCATACTATTTACTTACCTAACTTAGAAACAATAGCATCTTCAAAATCATAATAAAACTATTTTAGTTATTTAAGGTTATAAATTATATAATACCTTCTAACGATTTGTTAGACGTACTCATGGACTAGGCTGGAATGGGATGCGTCAAATTTAACAGCCCTATTTATAAGGAGTTTATTATGTTTAAGAAACCACTAATACTATCTATATTGGCAGCTGCGCTATGTTTATCTCCAGGCTTCTCTCTGTCTGCTGAAGATCAGCTTCAAACCCGCGATCAACTTCAGACGCGTGATCAAACACAAATGTATGGTAGTCAGTTGATGACCGAGCAAGAGAGAGCTGAAATGCGCAACAAAATGCGTAATGCAAAAAATGCCCAGGAGAGAGAACAGATTCGTAATGAAAACCATGAACGAATGAAAGTTCGGGCAAAGAAACGTGGTGTAACAATTCCAGATGAGCCAGCTTCAATGGGAAATGGAATGGGGCCTGGTAATGGAATGGGACAAGGCGGCGGAATGGGCGGCGGTCGAAACCGCTAATAACCTAAATAATAAAATTATTTAATTTAAGCGAGGCGCACGGAAACTTGTGTGTCCGCGAAATCTAATTTAAAATCTTTCTTTGTAGGACGTATAGATTATTACTCTTGCTACAAGACTCCCTGAACCTCTCTTTTAATTCTATATCATAAGTAATAATATAAATATCTGCATTAACTGCTTTTAAATCTTCAAAATTTTTAAGCAAGATTCCATCTGCTACATTTTTACCATGGTCACACTTTGTAAAATTAAAAGAGTTTAGAGTTTTACCAAAATCGTATAAATCCGCCTCCCACTCAGCCTTAAACAGATACAAAGAGTCTGGATTACATGATATGTATATATTTTTATCTTCTATTTCAAAAGGCTCAACAATATGAGAAAACATAGGGGAAATATTTGAAAAATTTTCTATGTCCCAAAAAAGATAAGCTTTCCTTGTTTTTACAGGAACTTTTTTATTAAAAAGTATCAAGCTATTGGAAATATTTAAATTTACATAAGCATTGTCATTTATAAATTCTATTTGATTTTTAAGTTTTACTGCGGTTTCGGCACTAAATCTTAAAAGGGATGATAGCTCTATAAACATATCAAGTTCTAAAAGTTCGTCAGAGCACCCTCCTCTTTGATAGCTGTTAAAACTCTTTAGTTTATTGGGTGAATACATAGTTTTCAGAGTTATCTCTTCATTAGAAGAAAAAGCACGTACTATTGATACAAAATGCTTATATGCACTTCTTGTTTTAGGAAGTTCAATATTTCCATAAAATTTTTTATTTATAATAATTTTTTTCATATTAATAATTATATCAAATAAGATGTTGAACTTACTGATATTAAATCTATTTCGATATAATTGCACATTAATTTAAGTAAGGCTAAATAGATGAATATCGTAACTGGTTCAACCACTGCACTGATTACTCCATTTAAAAATGGAAAATTAGATGAGCAGGCTTATGCAGACCTGATAAAAAGACAAATAAACAATGGTATAAATGCTGTTTGTCCAGTTGGAACAACTGGTGAAAGTGCAACTTTATCATCTGATGAAGACAGAAGATGTATGGAAATAGCTGTAGAGGTTTGTAAAGGAACTAATACTAAGGTTCTTGCTGGTGCCGGTAGTAACTCAACATCAGAAGCAATACTAGCTGCAAAAAATGCACAAGAGTGTGGTGTTGATGCTATATTTTCAGTAGCTCCATACTATGTAAAACCTTCTCAAGAGGGACTTTACCAACACTATAAAGCAATAGCTGATTCTGTACCTGAGCTTCCTTTTATGCTTTATAATGTCCCAGGTCGTACTGTTGTTGATATATCTGCTGATACCGTTATTAGACTATTTGATGAAGTAACAAATATCTATGGTATCAAAGAGGCTACAGGAAGTTTAGAACGCACAGTAGAACTTCTTTCTCGTCGTCCTGAGCTTAAAGTATTTTCTGGTGATGATGCTATTGATTATCCTATTTTAGCAAATGGTGGAGCTGGAATCACATCTGTTACTTCAAACTTAATGCCTGATTTAAAAAGTGAATTAGTAAAACTTGCACTTGCTGGTGACTTTGCTGGAGCAAAAGCTATAAATGACAAACTATATCCTCTAAATTCAGTTATGTTTTGCGAAGCTAATCCGATGCCGATAAAAGCGGCTATGTATATTGCTGGTCTTATTGAAACTTTAGAATACCGTCTTCCTCTTACAGCTCCAAGCCTAGAAAGTATGAAGAAAATCGAAGAAGTTATGAAAAACTATGAAATCAAAGGACTATAAATTGACCCAAAACAGCATAGAAGGAAAAACACTATTTATAAGTGGTGGAACTCGTGGAATTGGTAAAGCTATAGTTTACGCTTTTGCTTCAAAAGGCTGCAATGTAGCATTTACATATGCTTCAAGTGCAGATACAGCGAACGAAATCATAGCAGATATAGAAACAAACTATAGTGTTAAGTGCAGAGCTTACAAATTAGACATTTTAGAACCTTTAACATATCAAGATGTATATAAACTTTTTGATGAAGATTTTGATAGACTTGACTTCTTTATATCAAATGCAATTATCTCTGGTCGTGCTGTAGTTGGTGGATTTGCTCCATTTATGAGACTTAAACCAAAAGGTTTAACAAATATATATACTGCAACAGTATCTGCATTCGTTGTTGGAGCACAAGAAGCCGCAAAAAGAATGGATAAGATTGGTGGTGGTTCTATTATCTCTATGAGCTCAACTGGTAACCTTGTATACACTCCAAACTATTCAGGTCATGGAACAAATAAGGCAGCTATTGAGACTATGGTTAAATATGCTGCTGCTGAGCTTGGTGAGAAAAATATCCGTGTAAATGCTGTAAGTGGCGGTCCTATTGACACAGATGCATTAAAAGCATTCCCTAACTACGAAGAGGTGAAAGGTGAAGTTGTTAAACGCTCTCCGCTTAGCCGTATGGGTGAAGCTACAGACTTAACTGGAGCATGTCTATTCTTATGCGGTAGTGAATCTTCATGGTTAACTGGTCAGACTATAGTAATTGACGGTGGAACTTCTTTTCAATAAATAGCTAAACTTTAAAAAGGGTTACAAATGCAGAATATCAATACACTATCACAAGATATACAAGACAAAGTAAAAAATTACAATGAAAAATTTGAAGATATTTTTGAGCTACTTGAGAAGGCGGTTTATAAAGATGACTTAGCGCTTTTCAGCGCAATTGTTAATGAGCTCGAAGATATAAACATCCAAAATAAATATGGATGGACACTTCTACATGTAACAATCAGACGTGAAAGAACTGAGATGGTTGAGCTACTTTTGGAAAAGGGAGCAGATATCAACAAAATAGATGGTGTGGGCTGGACTCCATTAATGGAGTCTATTATGGACAATGTTCCATCTATATGCAAACTTCTAGTTGAAAAAGGTGCAGACAAGTCAATTGCCAACGCTAGAGGTGCGACTGCTCCTATGCTTGCTCAAAAATTTGAACGAACTAATATGTATGAGTATTTAACTTAAAATCTCTGAATAATTACTCAACTAGACTCTGGATCAAGTTCAGGGTGACAAAGATGTCACTACTCCAATCAATCTCGACTCACAAAACTATTTAGCAATTTAGACAATTAACTATATTTAAGTGATATCACTGTATCATTCTCTTTAAATGTACATTACAAGACAGGAATACAAAATGGCAGATAAGAAAATAATGGCTACTATAGTGGCAGCAGTGGCAGCATCTCTTTGCTGTATCACACCTGTATTGGCAGTACTGGTAGGATCAAGCAGTTTAGCTTCGTCTTTTTCTTGGATGCAACCATACCATAACTACCTAGTTGGAGTAACTATTTTAGTGTTACTTTATGCCTGGTGGGATAAGCTAAAAACAAAAAAAGATGATATTAATTGTGCTTGTGATGTTGAAAGCAAGATTGGATTTTTCTCTAGTAAGAAGTTTTTAGCAATAGTTACTCTATTTTCAATTATTATGCTTTCATTTCCTCTATGGGGGTATAAATATTTCAACACTGAGGCAGAGTGTAATAGCTGTACAGTTGGGAATGAAGTTAAAAAACCGGTAAATAACTTACCCGTTTTAAAATACATGAGTAATGAAAAAGCAAATCCTACAGCCTGCAACCAACAGGCTTGCACTGGAACTGGTAATAAAGAGCTTGATGCAATGCTTGCTGACGCAAGAACTGAAGTAGAGGAGATGAGTCCTGCTGTTTTAAAGAAAATGCTTGATAACGGAGAGGATGTTACTCTTCTTGATGTTAGAGGCTCATCAAAAAGAACAAAAGCAGAGATATATACAGATGATGAAAGTTATGCAATATCTAGATGTGATTTAGAATTTAAAGTTTTAGGAACTATTGATAACAAAAACACTGTAGTTGTAGTCTACAGCCGTTTAGGAGCTAGAAGCCTATTAGCAGCACAAGCAATGAAACATTTGGGTTATAAGAATGTTTATAATCTAACTGCAGGTGTAAAGGGCTGGGCGAGAGCTGGATATCCTTTTTCTGAGGATGAAAAACCTGTGATTAAATCAGAGGGTGAGATATAAATTACGGTAGATAAAGCTACTAAATAGATTTAGTAGCTTTGATAATAAAACAGCTATATGATTGATAGCTATTAGTTGGTGTCAAATGCTGCATCTCAATACTCTCTATAAGCTCTAATCCATCTATCAGCTCTTCTTTCATCTTTTGAGCATCATACTGGATAATATCCAGTCCACAACATTGTTTAGGTCCATCAATTGCAAAAGTATTTATAATTGCTATTCCTCCAGACTTTAATGCCTGATACATACTCTTAAAATAGTTTTTTCTATCATTAGAATCTAATAAAAAATGAAAAACAGCTCTATCATGCCAAAGAGAAAAACTGTTTGTTGCTTCAAACTGTGTTACATCACAACATATATATCTAACAGCTGAGCCCAACTCTCCAAGTCTCTCTTTTACAACATCCAAAGAAGATTCAGCAATATCAAGAAGGGTAATATTTTTATAACCCTTCTCAATAAGTTTATCAACCAATAAAGAAGCTCCGCAGCCTACATCTATAATTGCATCATAATGTGAAATACCATACTTATGTATAAGCTCTAAAGAGAACTCAGGCGAGTTTTCGTGCCACAAAACCTGAGTATAATCTTTTTCAATAAAAACATCATTCCAATGCTTTTGTCTACTCTGCTTTAATATATTTTTTACAGCCCTAAAAGTAGCTCCTCTTGTAGTCTCTGATGTAGTGTAATCAGTCAAACCTGTGCACTCAATATCTGTAAAGCCAGCTTTATACATAATATCTATAAGCTTCTCTTGTTTTAACGTTCCAGCTACACAATTTGCCCAAGAATTCTCTTCTTCACTACTTGCACAGCAACTCTCTTCTTTTGCTACTTCTACTGAACAACATGTAGATAATTCATCATTTTTTGATATATCAATAATGTCTGCAAAAAATAGTTTTCCATCTGGTTTTAATATACGAAATATCTCAGCAAACACACTCTCTTTACAGCTTGTTAAATTAATTGCACCGTTAGAAATCACTACATCAACACTCTCATCTTCTAGTGGTATATTCTCAAAACTACTCTCTATAGCATCTACATGTAAGAAGCCTGACATATTGGCATGTTCTTTTGCTTTTTTAACCATCTTTGGTGTTATATCAACGCCAATAGCTCGTCCATCTTTTCCTACAAGTAATCCGCTAATAAGTAGATCAACACCAGCACCGCAGCCTAAGTCAACAACAACATCTCCGCTATTTATTTCTGCATTTAAAAATGGATTTCCAACAGCTGCACAATATTTCCATATATCTTTAGGCAAAACTTCAAACCACTCATCCCTATATCTTTGAGCTTTAGCATTACTAAGCCCTTTTTCCCATCCGAAATCTTTTGATGGATTGTCTGCAAGATCTGAGTATAGTTCAATAATTGAGTCCAGGTTTGCCATAATATTCCTTTGTTTTTATACGTAAAATAATATCATAATTTAGTCTATTTAGTAATTTAGACAATTAACTAGTTTTCAATAGATATATAGTAATTAAATAAAGAAAAGTGTATTTATTTTGATTATACAAAAAATTTGTATATAATTAATTAAAGGCATAAAAATGAAAATCATTATTATAATTGAATTACTTATTGTATTTATTATTGGAAACTATATCACTGGCTGTGCATCTACCCCTACTACTATTAGTAGCAGCAGTAAAAACAATCTAAACCTTGCTTCATTGCAAAGCCAAATAACAGCCGTCAATAAATACCCAGCATGTATTGAAAGCATAGACAACCCTTGTACTGAAGTTCAACTAATCGCTGTAAAACAAAATAGTGAACTTATTAAGTACATTATTAACCCAGCGAAAGAGGTTCAATTAATTGCAATGAAAGAGGACCCTTCCACGATAATGTACATCAAAAGTCCGGATAAAGAGGTTCAGCTAATTGCAATAAAACACAACACTGACTATATTAGATACATACAAAACCCTGATAAAGAGATACAACTTATATCTGTAAATAAAGACCCTTCAGTAATTATATACATCAATAATCCTGATAAAGAAGTCCAGCTTACTGCTATTAAACAAAATTTCGACCTCATTAAGTATATTAAAAACCCAGACAAAGAAGTTCAACTTGTTGCAATAAAGCAAAATCCTGAGCTAATTGAGTATATAAAGAACCCAGACAAAGAAATTCAACTTATTGCTGTCAAACATAACGTAAACCTTATTAAAGACATTCAAAATCAACATAGAACAGTTCAGCTTATTGCAATAAATGAAAATCCTGAGCTTATTGAGTATATAAAGAACCCAGACAAAGAAATTCAACTTATTGCCATTAAGAAAAATCCTAGTCTTGTTAAATATATTAAAAATAAAGATAAAGAGGTTCAGATTTATGCAATTAGGCACAATGCAAATCTAATTGAATACATAGAAAATCCAGATAAAGAAGTCCAACTTACTGCAATTAAACAAAACCCAGAACTTATTAAATATATAAAATATCCAGATAAAGAAGTTCAACTTATTGCTGTTAAGCACAGACCTGAACTTATTGAGTATATAGAAAATCCATATAAAGAAGTTCAATTTATTGCTGTTAAAGAAGATTCAGGACTAATTACATATATAAATAATCCAGATACTGAAGTTCAACTATTAGTTTATAAAAAAATCTATTCTAGAAATAAACCAAAAAATTATTTAATCTCAGATAAAAGTATAAAGATTCAAATTACTGACTCAAATCTAAATATAAGTAATAAAACAACTAAGTCAATAAAAATCATCTCTATAATAGAGCATTATGGAGATGAGGAATATCCTCTTAGTTCGTTATTTATTTATCCAAATAAAGACAAAAGTATTTATCTTCCATTTAGAAGATCTTTTATAATTAATTCATTAGAGCAAAAATTCAAATATGGATTTTCAATTGAGTATGTAATTGATAATTCTAATAAAGTTTTTAGTATAAATGGGGTAAAAGCTTATGAAGCAATAGAGTTTATTAAATAAGAAAGGTTATTACATGAGTGTATTATTAGAGTTTAGCATGTTCCCAACATCGAGTAATTGCAGAGATGGAGATTCGGTTTCAGCACAGGTCAGCAAGATAGTAGATGTTATAGACAAATCTGGAGTTGCATATCAACTTACCCCAATGGGGACAGTGATTGAGACAGATACAATGAAAGAAGCATTAGCTATTATAGAGCTTGCTTATGAGCAAATCAATGGGTGTGACAGAGTCTATTCATCTCTGAAATTCGATATTAGAAAGAACACGAAGAACAGGCTTAAGACAAAGATTGCTTCGGTTGAAAAAGTTTTAAATAGAAAAGTAAACCATTAGTGGTTTACTTCAAAACCTACTGTTACTTTTTAGAATTTAATCTTGATTGATACTCCTGCGGATGATCACAAACAGGACAGTTTTTTAACGCTTTTTTACCATAATGGACATGTCCACAAACTTCACAGATCCAAGCTTCTTCTTTATCTTCACTAATAAATTCAGCATCTATTTCAAGTCTCTGCAAAAGCATTTTAAACATATTCTCATGTTCAACTTCAATCTTACCTATTCCAGAAAATAGTTTAGCAGCTTCACTGAATCCCTCTTCTTTTGCTATTTTGGCAAAATCAGGATACATTTTTAAGTTTTCATAAGATTCACCATCAATTGCGGATTGAAGATTATCTTTTGTATTTCCAAAACTATTATCACTACTATTAGTCATTCTATTGTTTAGTGCAAGTTCCATCTTCGCATGATGTTTTTCATTATTAGCTGCTCTTTGAAAGTGCTCTGCTATATCTCTATAACCCTCTTTTTGTGCTACCTTAGCAAAATATTCATATTTGTTTCTAGCTTGTGATTCACCGGCAAAAGCTTTCATTAAATTTACAGAAGTTAAGCTTTGAGTAACCATCTCCATAGCTTGTCCACAACAATGCAACTCACCTCCACCCACATTTTGTAACTCTACCACATTTCCACATTTATTACATCTGTACGACTCATTCTTTCTCACAACAACTCCTTTAAATATTATTAAACATATTATATTATACTAAAACTAAAACAACCACTCTAATTAGAAAACTCAATTGTTACATTAATCTCTTTTGAATCCCTTAGAAGTAGAATATCTCCACTTCCTTTTAAAAATGCAAGTTCTCTTTGAAGATCAAACTTATCTTTAAGTAAAACACCATTAAAAGAGATGATTGTATCCCCTGCTTTTATATCAGCTTTAGCGGCAAAAGAGTTTTCAACAATCTTAATTACATTTAATGTTTCATTTGACTCAAGATATACGCCGAGTTTTTTTGCTTTTTGTGTACCAACAGGTGATGCTGAGAGTATATAATCAGCAATTCCAGGCTCATGGCTTCTCATATTTAGAGTAATTGCATAATCTACAATACCTCGTCGCTTCATCCTACTTGGAATACCATATCCATACATAACATGACCATTTCCAGCTAAGACAGCCATATTATAATCTTTGTTTTTTTTCATATATTTAACAATATTCATAGCCATTGACTCATCCCATAGAAGTTGTGCATGATAAAATTCCTCAAAACTTTTAAAATTTTGGGATTGATGCATAGAGTATATTGATTTTAACTGTTGCTTGTATTTCTCATTGGAAAAATCTATTGAAGTAGGCACTTCAGAACGCTGCTCATCACTTAGTGCATCCAACCCCTCACTTACTACTATTTTTGTTATAGCCCTGTCTATATTAAGTGCAATAATTGGTATATGCTTATCTTTAGCAAAAAGCACAATTGGTCTATACAGCTCATAGTCATATTTCCATCTCTTAAAGTACTCGGTCTTTTTAAGCATCTCTTTTTCACTTATTGTTCCTGCAATAAATGCATCTAGAAATTTTTGAAATGGTTTTTGAAACATTTCCATGCCGATAGAGAGTTTTGGATTGTTTTTATACATAGCCTTAATTATCTTTAGTTGATTGAGATGACTTGAGAATTCAGTATGCATTTCCCCTATAAACACAACCTTTTTATCAACTATATCTTTAAAAGTATCGCCAAGCTTTTGTTTATTTGGTTTTTGTGCAAATGAGCCGCTATTAATTGTGTATATGATTCCATTTAATGATTCCTTAGTCGTTTTTTCAACAATTACTCCACCTTTAATAACTACTGTTGAGTATTTTCCTAGATGTTTCAGTTTATATAAAAAAGTATTAGAAATTTGCTCTACATCAAACACTGCGATAACATTTGAAGTGTTTAAAGGATTTTTAAACACTTCAATTTTCCCTTCACCTTCCATTTTAAAATTAATAGCAAACTTCTCTAGGAGTGAGTTTTTAGCACCAAATATTAAAATATTATTGTTTTTTATCTCTTCAAATGTTATTTCATCAGCATACTTAAAACTTTTATAGGCAAATATGATTTTAGAGAATTTTTTCTCATCATCTTTATCAATCACAACAAGAGTATTATCCTGAATAATTTTTGAAATAACAGGAGGAACTTCTCTTTCATCCAACTTTCTAAAAACTTCATAAGTCTCATCAATAACAATCTTTGTAGGCTCAATATCTAATTCTAAACGTTGTCTTTTTTTAGTAATATCTATTGTCGTATATAAGCACTCTTCATTTGAACAGACTGATATTGGCACAGAAGTAAGCTGCATGTTAGCCACTGTATCAAATTCAAGAATATATTTATCTTTTAAAAATATCAAATTAATATTATCAATTTTAATATCCAATGCCCCTTTGTTATAAACCCAAGTTATAAAAAAATCCAAAAGTTTTAAACCTGAAACCTCTTCAAATATTTCTCTAAGGTTCTTGTATGATGCTGTCTTATAAGGGTACATTTGAAATAGTTTTTTAACCCCTCTGTTAAATGCATCTTCACCTATTTTTTTCTCCAACATGTAAAAAAAGAAAGTAGCTTTTCCATATCCAATAGCATTGTTACTCTCTTTATTTTTATGAGTAAACTCAATAAGTGCGGTTTCATTGTTTTGATTTACGAATGAGTTATACTTCATTAATATATCTTTTCTATAGTCAGACGCTTTTGATTTTTGTTTTGCATAAAGGTAATCAGAGTAAAAAGTAGTTATCCCCTCTACCCAGTTTCCCTGATCTGGTGAATATACATAGCCACCAAACCATTGATGTGCTATCTCATGTCCTAACGAACTATCTAAAACAAAATCTTTACTAATAATTTGTTTTCCTATAAGAGTATATGTTGGCATAGAATACCCTGCAGGAAAAGGTGTTTCTACTACTGAGAAATTTTTAAAAGGTAGAAAACCAAATATATTATTATAAAGATTAAAATATTTTTCACTTCTTTGAAGATATATATTTGATAAATGTACGTCATAAGGATAAAGGGATGTAGAAAGAGTCAGTCCATCTTTAGTTGTTTTAGAGCTAACTACATAATTTTTTGATGCAATTAAATGAAGAGATTCCAGTGGATTTTCAAATATATAGTGTTTTGAAGTGCCATCATGAGTTACTTTAGTTGCTTCTATAACAGTTGTGATTTCAGAATTAGAAACTATGGTTTCATATTTACACATAATATCAATTTTAGGATACCAAGACTCAAGAAGTATTGCATCTGAACTGATTGGTTGAAAATTATGCGTAAACGTCATCTCTAAAGCTCTATTAACATCTTCTTTTATAAGGTAAGGGACATTTTCATTTACAGTTAGTTTTGCATTTTTAACACTCATAATATTTGCTTTTGTATCGAGCAACTTCATAGATGGGTGGTCACTTTCTATAATAGCATGACCTTTAAGTAACCCTTTCTCAATATCTAAATCAATCTCAAGCGTATATTTACATTCATGTGCGTAAATAGTAGATAACATAATTGTTGTAAGTAATAGCAATTTTTTCATTGTGTTTTCCTTTACATGTAAGAGTTGCTATTGTAGCAATAATAAGAATACAGAAGAGTATATATTAAAAATTATATATTGAATTTACATTTGTAAAATAAATTTGATATCCTATTCCTTTTACATTATTTATCAACTTTTTTGAAGTTTTTGCCCTGACTCTTCTTATGAATGTTCTAAGTCTTTCATCGCTTACATCTTCTCTCGGCCAAAGAGAAATTTTTATGTTTTCATCATTTATAACGCTATTCTTATTTTCGAGTAAAAGTGCAAAAAAAGCACTCTCTTTTTTTGATAATGAGACAAATCTATCATTTTTATAAAGACTATTAGTACCTTTATTAAAGACAAACCCTTCACTTAATGTCACCATTTTCGAGGCTATACTTTCAGATATGCTATCTATATAATCTAACAACTCTTCAGGGTCAAAGGGTTTTAAAAAATACTTTGTTACGCCAATATCTATGGCACTAAATAGCTTCTCTTTTTCACTAAATGCACTTAATATGATTATAGGGATAGTAGGGTTAATATCTTTTAGTTTTTTTGACATATCAAGACCATTAAGACTAGGCATATTAATATCTGTTATGACAATATCTGGAGAGTATTTTATAAACATATCTAAGCCATCTTCACCATCTTTCGCAATAATAAAACTTAAAAAATTATCTCCAATAGCATCTTTTAAAAGTCTTGCAATATTTTCTTCATCTTCAACAAGTAGAACTTTTATCTGTTTTAATACTCTATTTTTCATTTTTATCCAATGGTATTTTTATAATAAAATTTGTTATACCTTTTTTGCTACTCACATCCATAAAACCGTTTAATCCCTGTTCGCAAATCATTCTTGACATAAAAAGTCCCAGTCCAGTACCTTGACTTTTATGCTTAGTTGTAAAGTATGGCTCAAAAATTTTCTCTAAATTCTCTTTAGATATACCACCAGCATTATCTTTAACTTCTATTACCGCAAAACCATCATCTTTTTTAGTGCTAATGCTTATCTCTCTTATTAATATAGCATTATTTATAAAAGCATCTTTGGCATTGTTTATTAAGTTTATTATTACCTGTGTAAGTTCATTTTCTACTCCAAGAACTTTTATGTCAGTAAAGTCAGTTTTTACGCTTATCAAATCATCCTTAATAGAGTTCTCTAAAAGAGCTATAGATTCTCTTATGCTGTCGCTGATATTAAAATAGTGTTTCTCTTTTTTTGGTTTAAAAAAATTAGTAAAGTCATCTATAGTTTCTGACATATTTTTTATTATTTTTTTACTCTCTTTATAAAATTTTGTCAGATCATCGCTATTCTCATTTATTGCGGCTTTTTTTATGCTAAATATAGCTAAATTCAATTCAGTAAGTGGCTGTCTCCACTGATGAGCGATATTTGCCAACATCTGACCAAGACTTGCATGTCTAGACTGCCAAAACATTACACGCTGTTTCTCTTCATTTTTAGCTATCTCTTCTTTCACTATCAGTTCCAATGTTTTATTTAACTCTTGAAGCTCTTTTGTTTGCTCTTGTACTCTTTTTTCAAGAGTTTTATTTAACTCTTCATACTCTATCTCTTTTTTTAAAAGTTCATCTTTTAAAATAACCTCTCTGGTTACATCATATCTAATAGCAATAAATTCATCTATATTCCCATTCTCTTCGAGTATTGGAACTATCGTTGTATTTACATAAAATATGGAGCCATCTTTTGCTAAATTTTTAACAGTATCTTTATATATACCCTTAGCTTTTATCGTCTCCCATAAAATTTTAAACTTTGAAGCGTCAGCATCAGGATGCCTGATAATATTATGATTTTTTCCAATAAGTTCATCTTTTGAATAGCCACTAATTTTACAAAATTCCTCATTTACAAAAGTAATAATCCCATCAATATCAGTTTTTGAAATTATATTGCTTTTTTCTATTGCTTCTTTATATTGCTTTATCATTATCTCATTTTGTCTTTCATGTACTCTTGTATATTAACAAAAGATATAGGTTTAGAGTAGTAATAACCCTGAATATTATTACAACCATTCTCAAGTAAGAAATCTTTTTGAGACTCTTCTTCTACTCCCTCTGCAATTAATTCAAGGTTTAAACTATGTGTTAATGCTATAACCGCTCTAACAATAGCTTTACCATCTTCATCATCTGGAATATCATCAACAAATGACTTATCAATCTTTAGTTTATTAATAGGAAGTTTTTTAAGGTAAGAGAGAGATGAATAGCCTGTACCAAAATCATCAATTGCTATTCTTACACCTAAGTCACTTATCTCCTTT
Organism: Candidatus Sulfurimonas marisnigri; assembly: GCF_015265475.1. Lineage (NCBI taxonomy): Bacteria > Pseudomonadati > Campylobacterota > Epsilonproteobacteria > Campylobacterales > Sulfurimonadaceae > Sulfurimonas > Candidatus Sulfurimonas marisnigri. The sequence goes on from NZ_CP054493.1 coordinate 1,492,451, forward strand.
AATTTAACTATCGCCTCTTCTGGTCTCTTCATAATATCACTCTCTGTAAGTTCTAACTCTAACTCTTGTGCGTCAATAGAATACATCTGCATGCTGGCTTTTAAATGTTTAATATAATTTTGTTGTTCTAAGTGTTTCATTGATAAATTAAGAGAGAGTAGCCCTGGATTATAGCCTTCATCTTTCCAAATACGAAACTGTTTCATAGCAATATTCATAACTATATTATCAATTTCAACAATCATACCTGTCTCTTCTGCTAATGGTATAAATTTAAAAGGTGAAACTAGACCATTAATCGGGTGATTCCATCTAACCAAAGCTTCCATACCAGTAAGTTTATCATTAGTTGCATCTATTTGAGGCTGATAATAAACTACAAACTCCTCATTGTTAATTGCTGATCTTAAACTGGACTCCATAACAACTCTCTCCAACGCTAACTTAGTCATATCATCTGAATAAAACTGAATATTATTTTTTCCCTCATTTTTAGCTTTATACATTGCACTATCTGCATACTTAATAAGGTCCTCAGAATTTTTACCATCTTGAGGATATAAGCTTATACCGATACTGCATGTGACATAAAGTGTATGTCCACTTATTACCAATGGTTCTGTTAAAACTTTAATGATTTTTTGAGCTAGAGTAGATGCCGCAGCAGAATTCTTTAAATCTTCTAAAATGACAGTGAATTCATCTCCGCCCCAACGGGCGAGTGTGTCATTTATACGCATAATACTTTTTAGTTTTAAGGTTACTTCTTTTAAGACTTTATCTCCCATCTCGTGACCTAGAGAATCATTAACAATTTTAAAATTATCTAAATCTATAAAATATAGAGCTAAAATAGTTCCATTTCTTTTTGCTTTTTGAATTCCCAATTTAAGTCTGTCGTTGAACAGAGCTCTATTTGGCAGATCAGTCAGTGAATCATGTTTGGCTTGATAATCGAGAATGCATTTTTGCTCAATTATCTCCTCTTGAGCTTTTTCTTGCTCACAAATATGCTCTTTTGCTCTATTTTTTTCTAACACTATTTCTCTAAAGTTATCGGCATAACGACGAGAAGTTGATACTAAATAAAAGAAAACTCCAAAAATCAACAAGGCACCCATGTTATAAATATGCTCAGCATGCAATAACATCCAAATAAATGTTACAACAAGCATTCCTGCAAGGTATGAGATATAAATAGTGAATACTTCACCAATTGTAAGAATAGCTCCTGCAGCCAACGCAACAAGCATAGATAAAATAAAAAAATGATACTCAACTTCCAAGTTTTCTAAAAAAAATAGCGTTAGTCCAAATGCCGCACCGCTAAAAAACATACATCTAGTATATATAAACATCCATTTTTTAATATCTATATAGCTAAAAGGCTCATCTTTTATTTTATTAAATTTAAATGTTAACATAATTCGTCTAGTTAAAATTATCATATGAACTGCTACTCCAAAAAAGATAACAGACTGCGGTATTTTGTTCATAAATATCAAAGCCATCAATATTACGACTGCAAAGTGACCAAATATACCAATTTGAGAGTTAAGATATACTCGCTTCACAGCTTCTACGGTGACTATTTGATATTTATTTAAACTCATACAAACTCTTTATAATATTTTTTAATATAATAGTACAACTACTATAAAAATTTTATTAACAATAAAACTTATTTTAATTCACTCCAGTTGTTTCCAATGTTTATACTGGCTTTTAGAGGTATATGTAGCTCTTTAATATTCTCCATTATCTCTTTGAATCTATAACCTAAGATCTCTGCTTCATCTTCATATACTTCAAATATAAGTTCATCGTGAATTTGAAGAAGCATCTTTGCATTTAATCTTTCATCTTCTATCACTTTATGTATTTTATTCATAGATAACTTTATTAGGTCAGATGCACTCCCCTGAAATAGGCTATTTACAGACTCTCTCTCGTATGCCGCTCTAAACATAGGTGTAGCATTTTCATAATCAAAATATCTACGGCGTTTTAGTAAAGTTTCCACATACCCAAACTCCTTAGAGTTGTCTACAATAGAGCGAAAATATTTTCTAACTGTTGGGAATGAATCAAAATACTTCTCTATAATTTCTTTAGCCTCTTTAGTTGTAATACCTAAAGTCTCTGAGAGTTTTTTCTGTCCCATCCCATAAAGAAGGCCAAAATTTACTGTTTTTGCAACATTTCTTTTAGAAGCTGCTTCATCCTCACCAAAAAGTGCAATAGCAGTCTGCATATGAATATCTTTATCTTGAGTAAAAGCATCAACCAATACTCTATCTTGAGAGAAGTGTGCAAGAAGTCTAAGCTCGATTTGTGAATAATCTATACCTATAAGTTTTTTGCCGTTACCAGCTACAAAAGCTTCTCTAATTTTGCTACCGAGTCTTGTTCTAGTAGGGATATTTTGTAGATTGGGATTTTTAGAGCTAAGTCGTCCTGTTGCAGTTCCTGTTTGAACAAAAGAGGTATGAATACGGCTATCTTTATCTTCCCTACTTAACTTCAAAAGAGGTTCAATATATGTTGAATAAAGCTTATAAACTTCTCTATACTCTAATAATTTAGGGATAATCTCATGTTTGTCTTCTAGTGAGCTTAAAACTTGTTCGTTTGTTGAGTAGCCAGTCTTTGTTTTCTTGCCAACAGGAAGTCCTAGATGTTCAAAAAGTATAACTCCTAACTGTTGAGTAGAGTTAATATTAAACTCACTGCCGGCTAATGCATATATACTTTTTGTCAATTCACCCAAAGTCTCTTTTACATCAACCAAAAACTTCTCTAAAAATGCACTATTTACCTCTATCCCCTCTTTTTCCATCTTCAAAAGAGTTTTAATAAAAGGCACTTCTACATGTAGAGACTCCTCTATTAAATAATCTGCCCCTTGAAGCTCTAGCTTTTCTAAAAAAAGATTATAAAGTTTTAAAGTTATAAAGGCATCTTCAGCAGCATATTTACAAGCATCTTCAACTTCAACACCAGCAAAAGTCTCCCCTTTTTTCACTGTATCTTTAAAAGCCACCATGGTGTGGTTTAAAAGTTTATCTGCTAATTTATCAAGAGACAGAGCACTCTCTGGATTAATAAGCCATGCTAGTATCATAGAATCGGCATAGATATCTAAACTATCATCTCCTAAAAATCTAGTGACAAAATGCAAATCAAACTTGACATTGTGCCCAACTACTTTAGAGTTAAATATTTTTTTAATTGCTACCTTAGCATCGTCTAAACTGATTTGTTCTGGTACACCTAGATAAAAGTGAGCAAAGGGAACATAATAGGCTTCTGTATCATTAAAACTAAAACTAAAGCCAACTAGATTGTCTTTTTCATAATCAAGACCTGTGGTTTCTGTGTCAAAAGCTACTATTGTATCTCTATCCAAGGTGCTTAATACTCTATCTAACTCTTTCTCGTCAGTTATCAAAGTGGCTTTAAAGTTCAATTTTCTAGTCTCTTGTATCTCAACTTCTACTTTTTTAACAGCCTCTTGATGTGTAAGGTTGCTAACCATATTTTTAGCATGAAGAATTCTTAAAATAGCATTTTGCTCATACTTTACAAGCTCATCATAAATATTTAAAAATGGGTGTTCAATATCCATTTTGTACTCTTCAAAATCAAACTCGTCAAGCACATCATCTCTTAGTGTTACAAGCTCTTTTGACATGTAAGCACCCTCTTTTGACTCTATAAGCTTATTTTTAACACCTGGCGGCTTTATTTCATCAATATTTGCATATATATTATCTAAAGTTCCGTACTCAACTAAAAGTTTCTCAGCCCCTACTTTACCTATCCCTTTAACACCAGGTACATTATCGGCCGAATCACCTAATATAGACTGGTAATCTATAAACTGTTTTGGTGTTACACCGTATTTATCAAAACAGGCATCTTCATCCATGCTCTTTCTCTTAATAGCATCTACTACTACAACCTTCCCATCATCTATAAGTTGGTAAAGATCTTTATCATGTGATACGACTCTAACATCATAGTTCTTCTCTCTTGCAAAATGCGTAACAGTAGCTATGATATCATCAGCTTCAAACCCAACTTTACCAAGAGTTTTGTACCCCATTTTGTCTATCCACTCTATTGCAATTGGGAGTTGCATTGTAAGTTCTTCAGGTGGTGCTTTACGATTTGCTTTGTAGTTTGGGTCAATCTCATTTCTAAAAGTATTTCCCTTTGTATCAATTGCAAATATTATATAGTCACTGTCGTGCTGTTTTTGAAGCGTTGATATAAAGTTTGTAAAACCTGTTAAAAGTCCTGTAGGGAAGCCGTCTTTGTTTTTAAGGTGGGAGGGGAGTGCATAAAAACTACGAAAGAAAAATCCAAATGTGTCTATTACTGTAACTGTTTTGCTCATATATGTCCTATTACTCTTGTGTTTCTTTAACTTTTATCTCAATTCCTAAATCGATAAACTTTATTATCAAGTCATCATTAAAAATAATAGTTCTTTTTTTTACTTTTTTTATTAAATCAGGATACTTATGCTTTATGTATCCAACACAGCCACCATTGGCATAACTGGAAATTAAAATATTCACTACCGGCTTTTTAGCAAATGGTGTAAAATTTTTAAAATTATTCTTATCAAACTCATAAACATCAACAATATCTAAAACAAATGCTGTTAAAGAATTTTGAATGCTTCCAAAACAAGAGACAAAACCAGATATCTCTCTTGATACTAAAACAACATCTGCTAAAAGTAACATGTATCCATCAAATTTGATTTTTTCAAGAGTAGATATCTCTTTTTTAATTACTTTTTCATACTCTGCATAATTTTCATCCGAAGGGTCTATTTTTTCTCTTAAGCCCTGAATTGCCATTCTTTGAAGCAATCCTTCTTTGTACGCTTTATAATGATATTTATTACTCATGTAACTGGTTCTAAAGTGTCAATAATATCATCTACTGAATCTTCTAATAGCTCATGGTTATAACCTGCATCAAGTGCTTTTTTAAGTCCAAAGTTTATCCCCATCTCACTTAAAGGTTTGTTGACAGGTATGATTGTTTTTACTATATTTAAAGCTGTTGAGTACTCTCTAATTTTTTCAGGAGCAGCTGATGGGTTATCTGAATATCTAATCATCTCTACAAATTCTTTATCAAATCCCCAATGCTCAAACACTAATGCTGTAACTTCACCACATGTAACATCTGAGTAAGATTTTTCAACCATTGCTAAATTATTTGATGTCTCCACTTCACTTGCAAAACTAATTGCTTCATCACTTTGAATTACATCACTTGCTATTAAAATCTTCCCAGTCTCTTGTAAAAATGCTGCCAAATATAGTGTTTCAGCCTTCTTTTTGTCTACTTTTTTATACCAATTGAGTATTAAAGTAGCTTGAAGCAATGAAATATCTGCAAATTTTTCTGATGTAATCCCATATGGCTTCATATCAACATTCAGAAGCTTTCTGATTGAGTTTCCTATAGCTATAGAGCGAGTCATTCCCATACCAAAAAGGCTTACAGCCTGAGAAGCACTTTTTATCTGTCGTGCGAACCCATACAGCGGGGAGTTTGCAGCTTTAAGAAGATTCGCAATTATCATAGGGTCGTGTTCTATCACCTTTGACAGATCATTTATAGTAGAGTTTTCATCAGCATGTATTCTATTGATTTCCACTATTGTTGTTGAGAGCGGAGGGAGTGCTTTAATGCTATCAATAATTGAGCTTTTCAAAACAAGAACCTTTTTTAGGGATATTATATCATGTAAATATAAATTTTATTTAGTATGGCACTCTGTTAGTGTTTTATCAGCTCTATTAATATAATCATATCCGTTGTAGAGAGTATGAATACCATAAAGAATCACAGCAAACGAGGAGAGACTCATCATCATATTTCTAAAGCTTGTTGAATTAGACAAAGATGTTAAAAAGCCAAGAGAGAACATTGCAGGTATTGTACTTAATCCAAATATAGCCATGACAAAAGCACCATATAAAGGGCTAGCAGTACTTGCAGCAGTAATTGCAAAAAAGTAAACAAACCCGCATGGTAAAAGACCGTTGAGCATTCCCAAAATAAAAAAACTAATATTTGATTTTGAGTTTAGCACTTGCTTAAACGCATTTTTATAAAAAGGTGAGGATGAGATAGAGTGTTCAATAAGAGTTAAAAATTTTATCTTTCCCATAAGTGAAAGTCCAGCTAAAACCATTGCAATTCCGGCTACTATAAGAAGTGTTCCATTTGCTGTATTGTTAAAGGTAACAACACCTCCAAGCCCTCCAAATATAGCACCGAGAATAGAGTATGTAAAGACTCTCCCAAATGAGTAAAGAAGATGCGCTTTAGTTTTAGAAACTTTTGAGCTTTGCGGTTGTATTTTTATTGTTGAATAAGCCAATACAATACCGCCACACATCCCAATGCAGTGACCAAAAGAGCCTAAAAAAGCAATACTGATAATAGATATAATATTTACTGTTTCCATATAAGTAGTTAGTTCCCTAAAAGATGTTTTTTTATACGCGGATTTTTAAGAGTCTCCCCTCTTAGCATTCTTAAACGCATTGTAGCAAAATCTACATGTAAATCTTTTTTAAACTCATAAGCACCAAATCCGTAACCCATAGGTGTATCATCTGTAAGTGAATAAAAAGCACTTCTTGCATCTATCCACTCTTTAGTATCTCTACTCATAACCCAAATCTTTGCATCAGATTTAAACTCTTTATCTTCTATCCATTTTATCATGCCGCCGTGGTCATGAAAAAACCAACTCTTTGCACTTTTTGATACCACTTGCGATGCATCTCTTAAATCATTGATTACCATTCCACAGTCACTATCTTGAAAGACACCTACTTTCATCTCAATTGGTGCTTGATTTGTATTTCCTTCTTTTATAACTATCATCTTATTTGTTGAAGCAAGAGATAAAAACAGTGTAACTATCATTAAAACTAAAACTACTATTACCAAAAATGGCATCATATTTTTTATCATCTGAATAAACTCCTAATTATTTGGAAAATCAAACATAATAATAGTAAAATTTGATAAACTAAATATTTTATCTTCTTTTCTTGCCTTTACCCAAGTCATCATAAATCATAAACCTCTCTAAATCTGCTTTTATATCCTCATCAAGCGCTTCCCATATTTCTTTTTTTTCATAAAACCTGGACAAGTCCTCTTTTTCACTTTTTTGAATATCACGTATCAGGTAGTGATACCTTACTATTTCTTTTGTATACTTATTTATAAAAGGCCAGTTCTTAATTATTTGGTAACTTCTCTCTTCATGGTCTGTAAAACTGTACTCATTATAATCAATGTCCTCTTTGTCTTTTTTATACGCAGTAGATGGCTTGCCAATATCATGTAATATTGCTGCTGCAAAAAACTTCCACTCTCCAGCTTTTAACGTATAATATGTCACTCGAAGTGTGTGAACTAATACTCCATGTTGATGCCAATTATTTTGAGTAAAAAAAAGAGATTTTAAAAATGGTACTGACAAAACGTTATTATTAACTTTGTTCATATATTTTCCTTTGCCATCGGGTGACAAACATCGACTGTTTCTTTTAAATTTTGTTTTTGAATATGTGTATAAATCTGCGTAGTTAAAAGTGAAGAGTGGCCTAAAAGCTCTTGCACTACTCTTAAATCAGCACCGCCAGTTATAAGTGCTGTAGCATAAGAGTGGCGAAGTACATGTGGAGATACTCCTAAATACTTTTGAGTAATTTTATATGCAGAGATTCTACTTAAATTCTCACCCCTATAATTACACCAAATAAACTCATTTTCATATTTAAACTCATTCAAGTAGCTTTTAACAGCCTCAACTGCTACTTTTGCGATAGGAACTATTCTCTCTTTTTCACCCTTAGCATGTCGAATACGAAGCCACTCACCATCTATATCATCTGATTTTAGAGACAAACACTCACTTATCCTTGCCCCAGTTGCATATAAATAGATTATAAGAGCATAATCTCGAAGACCTATCCATGAACTTCTATCTATTAAATCTAATGAGCTTTGTATCTCTTTGTATGAAATAAATTTTGGAAGTAGTTTTGGAATTTTTGAGAGCTTAAGTTTTGTTTTTTCATCTTTAAACTGACTCTTGTAACAGAAGTCAAAAAAAGCGTTTACAGAAGATAGTTTTCTATTTAGTGTTCTCTTGTTTTTATATATACTTAATGCAGAAAAAAGAGTTTTAGAATCTATACTTATCAAAGGTTTACCAAGAGTGTCTTCAAGAGTGTTTAAATCACCTCTGTAAGCTTCTACACTTCTTTTACTAAGGGCTCTTGTAACACTTATGTACTCTACAAATGCCTCTAACTCGTTTGACATTGCAGATAGCAGCATAAGGCTATAACTACTCTACAGAAATATACTCATCAACAATATAAAATATCTTATCATTAATAAATATATATCCGTCATCTACATCTACATCATAGACTTTATATTCCAATAAATCTTTACTCATCTCAATAATATACCCAGCTTTTTCTAATACATATAACTTTTCAGAGGTAGTAATCATCCCAAGAAAATGGGCAAAAGGAAATTTAACCTTTGCATTTTCTTTAAGATCAGGCGTTAAAGCAACCACTTCACCCTGCTTTGTATTTAAAAAAATAGTTTCACCATCATCTACAACACTTCTGATATCATATTTTGATCTAATCTCTTTATTTGAAAAAGAGAGTATTTTATGTCCGGTAGCAGCTATAATTTTGTTTTCAACTAAGTTAAAATAGATAATATTATTAAAATAATTTTCACTACTTACAATTATAGTTCTTAGTTTCTTTTTGAGTTTTGAATTTATAATTACAACTTTTCCATCAAGAGTTGAAAATAGAATTAAATCATCTTGAAAATATGGTTTAACAATTTTAGAGTTTACAACTACAGCAGAGTCACCTTGTTCTTTTAAAAGTATAGATTTTTTAGATATAGAGTAAAGAGCAATCTCATTATCTATAAATAAAACTGCCAATATATCATCTTTAATACTTGCAGTAGCAATAGTTTTTTTAAGATCAAAGTTTTCAATTGTAGCACTGTTTTCAATTGACTGCAGTGTTAAATTTCCATCAATATTTGAACTTATAACCCAACCATCACTGTATCCAAGTAATTTATAATTTTCAGAAATTGTTATATTTAATACTTTGCCATCAACTAATACTTTTCTATCTTGAACAAGCGCAGCATCGGGCGCAATATTTTCTATCGTTACGTCACTACTCCCAGCCTTGGCCCAGCTATCTACAACAATTTCAGGTTCATATACTTCTTTAGAGCTGCATGCACTAAAGAAAATAGCTACTGATGATATTAAAAAGAATAATAAAAGTTTCAAAATATTACTTTACCCCGTAGTGTAGAAGGGCTTTTGCCAAATTACTCAATGAAGACTCTTGTGATATTTTCAAGAGTTTATTATGAGCTTCTTCTATTTTATTTGTATTTAGAAGGATAACAGCACTTTGAAGAAGTGCTAAATCTCTAAAAATTGCATCTTGTTTTGAAGCATATTCATTTAATGAGTCAGCATCATTAGCTAATTCATACTTCACTAAATCACTTATTATTAAAGCTTTTGAATTTTTAAGTTTTTTAATTGCTTCTAAATCTTTATCTACTACTGCTTTTGAAAATATCCAAACATCATACAAGTTAGGGCTTAAAGACTTTAATTCATTAAGAGCGTCCGAGTTACCAGCATCTTCTTGAAGCTTAATTAGCGCAACATTCGCAGCTGTTATTTTACTCTGCTCATTTGCATTATAAGCTATATTTGCGCCAACAACTGCAATAACAGCAACTACTGTTGTTATCATAAGGTTTTTATATTTTTTAACAAATCTTTCAGTTATAACAGCTTTTTCAAAAAACTTCTCTTCTGAATTTAGCTCCTCTTTTACCATATTAATATTCTCTTTTAAGCTCAAAAATGTTCCTTTATTTCATATAATTTTAAAAAGTTCAAAATAATATCGCATAGTTTGTTAAAGTTTCATCAAATAGATAGATTTTTTTTGTTACAATCATGTAAATTAATATATAGGATTTACATGCAAGTAGATGACGCACTATTAACAAAATTGGAAAAACTGTCTTTTTTAAAAGTTTCAGACGATAAAAGAGATGAGATTATAAGTCAACTATCTGAAATCGTAAGTTTTGTTGACAACCTAAGTGAATTAAATACTGATGGTGTTGATTCTAAATTTGCCATGAATGACGAAGCAACAATGCTTAGAGAAGATTCTCCATATTGTAACAACAAGATAAATGATGATATACTTAAAAACGCACCTTTAAGTGGGGATCATTTTTTTATTGTTCCTAAAATAATAGAGTAGTTATGATAAAAATTTATGGGATTAAAAACTGTGATAGTGTAAAAAAAGCACTCTCATTTTTTAAAAAACATAATTTAAAATATGAACTGCAAGATTTTAAAACAGACAAGGTTGGATATGAAAAGATATCTGATTGGCTCTTACATGTAGAAATGAAAACACTGTTTAATTCAAGAAGTACAACGTATAGAACACTTAATTTAAAAGAATTAGATCCAGATGATAACGCAAAAACAGAGTTACTCTGCAAAGAAAACCTTCTAATAAAACGACCTGTTATAGAGTTTAATAACAAAGTTCTAGTTGGATATAATGAAACTGAATATATAAAGGAATTGTTATGAGTGAAGAAAAAACTATAGACATAAAGAAACTACTAAAAAGTGTTTTACACTTTAATTCTTCAGATTTACACCTCGTTCCAGGAAGTGAGCCTCAAATTAGAATAGACAAGGCATTAAAACCGCTGAATCTTCCAATTTTAACTGCAAAACAAGTGGAAGAGATGGCATACTCTCTTATTGAAGATAAGCAAAAGAAAGAGTTCGAAGAAAATAATGAACTTGACTTCTCTTTTGAGCTTGATGAGATTGGTCGTTTTCGTGTAAATTATTACCGTACTATTGAAGGTATTGCCTGTGCCTTTCGTATGATTCCAATAGAAATACCACCACTTGAAAAGTTTAATAATAACCCAATATTTAAAGAGTTGATAAAAAAAGAAAAAGGCCTTATTTTAGTAACAGGGCCAACAGGTAGCGGTAAATCAACTACATTAGCTTCAATGTTGCATGAGATAAATATAACATCAAACAAGCACATTATAACCATAGAAGACCCAGTTGAGTTTGTTCATAAAAACATAAAATCACTATTTTCTCAAAGAGAGGTTGGTGAAAACACAAAATCATTTGCAACTGCTCTGAAATATGCACTAAGACAAGATCCGGATGTAATATTAATCGGAGAGATGAGAGATAAAGAGACTATTGGAGCTGCACTAACAGCAGCTGAAACGGGTCACATAGTATTTGGGACGCTTCATACAAACTCTGCACCAGCAACAGTTAACCGTATTATTGATGTATTTGATGCAGCGGAGCAGGCACAGATAAGAGCACAGCTATCATCTTCACTAATTGCTGTAGTTTCTCAGTCTCTTATGCCGAGAACTGGCGGAGGCGTAATAGCTACACAGGAAGTTCTTATAACGAATCCAGCTATTCAAAATTTAATACGAGAAGACAAAGTTCACCAACTATACTCTCAAATGCAACTAAATCAGAATGAGACCAAAATGACTACTCAGTCTGATCAACTTGTGGATTATTTGCAAAAACGACTTATATCAAAAGAGACTGCTATGGCAAGTTCTAACAGACCTGAAGAGCTTAGTAAAATAATAGAAAATTTATAAATTATATAACATGTAGAGTTTAATTTTTTCTAAGCCTTACCGCTAGACAATATCATTTTGATACGACAACAGAATATACTTTTCAAGATACTCTCTGTTATATTCCAACTCCTAAGTGCTATATTGCTATTATTATTAGAAACTAATAACAATAGCTTATTCGTTTATATAAAAAATTGCTTAAGACTGACTCAAGCTCCGCCACCTGTATCAGCGTCAAGGTCAAGGTAATGTTTATCATTACGAGGTATTGTTTCACTCATATTACGTGCCTCCTGAAGGGCCTTAATGACTTCATCAAGTTTATCGTAAGGTAAATGAACCTTCCAGTCGACATCCTCATCCCCTTCCCTTGAGATTCCTAAACTTACTACCGGACTGCTAAACTCACCGTATGGCTTTTCAATATGCGCGACACTTATCTCTCCACTTTTCGTATTCGGTAATCTTATTGTAGCTACTGCCAATATCTTTTTAGACATATTTTCTCCTGAATATATATTTCACTCAAACGGTAATCAATAAATGAATTCCTCCGAATGGCTTATCATAATATTTTACCATATAAGGCTGAAATTATTTTCATAATTTATATATAATTTCTGGGTAACAGCAAAATAAAGTAGAAATCATTAGATTTTATATATTAGATTTAATAATATTATAATCTACTCAATTATACTTGGAAATATAATGAAGGAAATGGGCACCAAAAACTATTTATAGAATACGTAATAATGGGAATAAACCTATGGAATGATTCTGATTATTTATTCAATTAACATCTACTTATTTGAAGCTCTAACATTACATCTTTTTTTTAATATTACGGTACTTAGAAGATAAACGAAGGTTATGATGGCCTGAATTAAGACATATTTTAACAAGATTTATAATTTATGTAGCATTGTTAAGATTATAAAATGCCTTTAAGCCATTAAACAAGAAGTAGTAAGGCATTTTAAGAAGTTTTAGTTTTTTCTAAACCTTACCATTTTAAAACGCTCGCCTAAAAAGTTTGGTAATATAAGCATTTTTGCTTTTTCCAACTCTTGTCTGTATATTTTTTCTTCCACGTTTGCCTCTAACATCTCTAGAAGCTCTAAAATACCCATATCTACTAGTGCTACCATTTGAGCTTTTATTTCTACAAATTCTACACCAGCATCTTCGTAAGCATCTTTAACATGTGCGAATGTAACATCATAAGTTATATCTGACTTTGCAAATAGTTCATCTCTTTTTATATTTTCATTAAAAAATGGAATAACTTCATGTTTAGCGTAAACTCTAAGTGAAAAATCTGGTCGTGCGGACATCTCTCCATAGTCAAATGTCATAAATTCAAATTTGTTACATGTAGAAGCCATCTCTTTAGCGAACTCCTCATAACCAACTGCTATTTCACCTCTGTCTTTATGATATTTTTCAGCCTTAGACTTTACCCACTCATTACCTTCATCAAACTCTATATTATGTCCATCTACTCTAGCAGTTTTGCCTTTATAGTAAAGCTCACAAGGGAAAGCATCAAATATCTCATTTGCAATAAAAAAAGCATTTTCACACTCTAATTCACTTAAAGATTTATAGTGAGTAAGTGAAACAACATCTCCGAATGACTCTTCAAAGTAACTCTTTTGAAACTCCTGCAGGTCATCAAAACGCTCGATAATAACAAATTTCAATGTAGATAATAGTTTTGGTCTGAGAGTATAAATAAACTCTATTACATCAGCTAAAAAGTAGCCATGATGAGCCCCTATCTCACAAACTGTGCCATTCTCAGATAAGAAGCCCTCATCAACCAATGAAATGATGTGTTTAGCTATGGTTCCACCAAAAAATTTACTTGTACTTACTGCCGTATAAAAATCACCACTTTTGCCTATATTTTTATAAGTTGTGTAATAACCATATTCTCCATAAAGCCACTCGGCCATATACTCACTAAATTTCATTTTTATACATCTCATAAAGTGTTAAAAGCTCAAGCTGTTTATCTAGTTCAAATATTTTAATGTCAGTTTCTTGAATATTTACAGAGTTTTGTAAAAGTTCTACATCATACAATGTCTTATATCCTGCTACATGTAGCTCATTAGTTTGTGAGAGCAATCTAATGTAAATATCTTTATTCTCTAAACTAAGTTGTTTTTTCTTCTCAAAATTTTCTATGTTTTGCATAACTTGTTCAAAAATCGCTTTCAATTCTCTTCTTCTATCTTCAATAACAACTTTAGACTTTAAGTAATCAACTCTTGCGGCTTCTATATCTTTAAAAGTGTTAATATCCAATGGCATATACGCTTTAACTCCATAGTTATAATAGTCTGTTGCAGGAGTTGTAGTATTTGTCCCAAAGACTGAACTTGATTGCCAAGTATAGCCTGCTGTCAAACTAACTTTAGGAAGATATTTTGCTACTGTTACATTTTTAGAATATCTATTTTTTTCTATCTCACTATTGGACATATTTAAAATTATGTTGTACTCTAAAAACTGCTCTAAACTTAAAAGTTTTAAGTCTGGAATATATGCATCCAAATAGTTCATATCACTAATAGCATTAAATTTTGAAATAATTCTCTCTTTGTTGGTTTGTATATCATAAAGTGACTGTATAGCAATATTTCTCTCAATAATAGCATTATCTAAAAATCCAGAATCAAGTTGTCCATTTAGATAGTCCTCTTTTTTTTGTGCAAGATTTATTTCAGAATTTTTTATTACAATATTTTGCTTACTCTCTTTTAAATCAATCTGCTGAATCTGCATTAAAAGTGATACTGCATCTTTGGCTAATTTTCTTTTTGCAACATCAATAGAGTAATTTGAATATATTCTAGATGCCTCTGCAAACTTAATTCCATAGTAAATTCCACCACTTTGAAAAATTGCCTGATCCATCGAAAGTCCAGCTTTTTCTTGTGTTTGCTCGTTATCATAAGGATTACTTTTAGAATAGCTATAGTTTAGATTTAAAGGAGCTATCCAAGAGTCACGAAGTTTAGAGCTTTGTACCTCATTTTTCTTATAATCATAATCAAACTGCACTTTTTTATTATCAGATATATACTCTTCTAGCTTCTTCTCGTCCGCTAAAAGAGAACTGTTACATAGAACTGATAGCGCGATTAAGAGATTTAAAACCTTCATCAATTTCCTCTTTTGTAATTGTTAGCGGTGGTAAAAATCTTAAAGTATTTTTTCCGGCTTTTAAAACCATAACACCATTTTCTTTTGCACTTTGTATTATCTTACCTAATGTATCAGCATCTTTTACCCGAAGACCACACATCATCCCTATTCCGACTTTTGAAGTAAACAAATTTTTATTTTCGGAGTAAAATTTTTCAAGTGCTTGATTAAAGAATATAGAAGTAATCTCTAAATCCCCGCTTTTTTTATACTCACTTAAGATATCAATAACTTCGCATGCAGCAGTTGCGCTTAAAAAGTTTCCACCAAAAGTAGAGCCATGGTCTCCATATGTAAAAACTTCTTTTAAACCTGTCATGACAACACCTATTGGAACTCCACCGCCAACACCTTTTGCTAAAGTCACAATGTCTGGTGTGATTTCATAAACATTTGAAGCTAAGAACTCACCAGTTCTATATGCCCCCGTCTGTACTTCATCAACGATAAGTAAAATATTTTTAGACTTCAGAAGTTTTTCCAAGGACTGAACTTCCTCTTTATTTTGTGGTTGAACTCCACCCTCGCCTTGAACAAGTTCTATCATTACAGCACATGTATGGTCATCAAGTAAACTCTCAACCTGAGCTATATTGTCAGCATAAACAAAACCATCAGGAAATGGCCCAAAATAGTTGTGCATTGACTCTTGACCTGTTGCTTTTACTGTTGTAATAGTTCGACCGTGAAATGAGTGTTGAAGAGTAATTATTTTATATCTTTTTATCTCCCCGTCTCTCTCACCAAACTTTCTAGCTATTTTAATAGCACCCTCGTTTGCCTCAGCACCACTATTTCCAAAAAAACACATCATATCGTAGCCACTTGCTTCAACTATCTTTTGTGCTGCAAGAGCTTGAGGTGCTGTATAATATAGATTTGACATGTGTGTAATATTTGAAAGTTGCTTACATATAGCACTGTTAACTCTCTCGTTCGCATGCCCAACACTCACAACTCCAATGCCTGAAGTAAAATCAATATATTTTTTGCCGTTAGAGTCAACTAATCTTGCATTTTTTCCACTTACAAACTCTACATCAGCCCTTGCATATGTAGGTAAAACATATTTTTTATCTAACTCAACTGTATCCATCTTCTCACCTCTATATTCTTAAATATACACATATTTTTATTATTTAATTTATAACAATATAATAGCACAATTATATAAACTTCTGCCAGTTTAAATAAGAAGAAAAGCACAATGTCAAGTAAGTAAATTCTTCAATTTTTTTTCTCCATACCACCATAAAAATAGTGCTGATGAGAAAATAATTATATCTAGTCCTACCCACATGGCAAATATACCAAGTCCTAAAGATGATAAAATTGTAAATACAATTATAGGTGCAATAACCTGTCTAAAGACGCTAACAGGAAAAATAGCATATGGTTTTGATATCCCTTGAAGCATTGCTATATAAATAAATATAACTACAAAGCCATAAGAAGCAAGTCCAGAAATACGTAGATATAGTGCTGTCTGTTTTATAACTTCATAATCTGATGTAAGAAGTGAAGCAAAATACTCTGCAAAAAGTAAAAAAGAGACAACACCTACTGTACTCATAACCCATCCATAGCTTACAGCTATCTTTACAGTTGGAGATATTCGTTCATAAGTTCTAGCACCGTTGTTTTGAGAGATAATTGCAAGTGTGGCAATATTGAGTCCTATTACTGGCATAAGAAAAATTTGCTCTATTCTCATTCCAATACCAAATGCGGCAACTGCTTCCTTGCCAAATGGCGCTACAAAATAAGTGATAACATACATGCCAAATGCCATCATAAACATGTTCACACTTGGTGGAAAACCCTGCTTAATAAGCTCAATCATTATTATTTTATCATATCTAAAAGCTTTAAATCCACACCATAGAGTAGTTTTTCTTACCATATAAAACAGATAAAACATAGTAATTGCTTCAGAAATGACTGTTGCTAATGCTATGCCAGCAACTCCCATATTAAAGTGTTTTATGAATATATAGTTTAATAATATATTTAAAAAAGCGGTTACAATTAGTATATTTCTAAATGACTTTGTATCACCGGTAGCATTTAGAATCGAATTAAAAAAGAAAGCTCCTATAAAAAAAAGAGCTCCATACAAAATAAGATTTATATACTCAATTGTTTCTACATAATATGATGGGTCACTCAAAGCCTCAACAAAATACGGAACACTGAGTACACCCAATAAACTCAAAAGTATAGATAGCAACAGCGCAAAAGCTATAGAGTTAAGCGCAATATTTTGTGCTTTAGGCATATCTTTCTCTCCTAAAGCATTTCCAACCAATGAAGTAACCGCTTCACTCATGCCGATAGCTATTGCTAACACCATGAAGAATACAGAAGCCGATAAAGAGAGTGCTGCAAGAGCTTGTGTGGAAATTATTCCAGCAAAAAATGTATCTGTAACATTAAATATTGTGTGGAAAAGATATCCTACAACAGCCGGTAGTGCAAGTTTCAAAATATGTTGTTTAATAACACCTTGAGATAGGTCTATATGCATTTTAACTTCTTTTTTATAATTAATTATTTTGTATTTAACTACCTATAGGATATAAGTTAACCTCTTTTGTATATTGTTGATGAAGCAGTAAATAATCAAGTTTATATTTTAATAGTTTATTTTGTGTCTCAATTGTCTGTATCTCTCTTTGATTGAGTATAAATAGAGTGCTCGAACCTAACTCATATTTTCTTCTCTCTAAATTTTCAAGTTTCTTTATAAGCTCTACCTCGTTGATAGAGTTTAATATATTTTTTTCCAAAGCATACAAAGAGGTAATAATATTTTTTAAATTAGTACTTAAAACAAGCAATAGCTTATTTTTGTTAGCATACAAAAGAGCAGCATTATGCTTATTTTTCAGTTTATTTGCACTGTACTTTCTCTGTTCAATTGGGAAAGTCATGTTAACGCTCACTTTATAACCCATTTGATCATAAGAATCTGAATCATTTTTAAGGTCATAAACACCGTATAAACCTACATTTAAATCTGGATATTTTAAAAGCTCTATATATTTTTTACTTAAAACAAGTTTCTTAATTTCATTGTTAAACATCTTAAAATCATATCTATTTTCCATAGCTATCTTCATAGCTTCTGTAAAATTAATGTTAGTTGTTTCTAATATTGGCAAATCAGGCAACATATATTTTTCATCAAAATCTTCTTTTGATATATTTAAAAATTTTAAAAAATTCAAAAACTGATTATCATATTTTACACATGCCGACAGTACTATCTGTTCTCTGTTTATTACCTGTTGCTTTACTTCAATCAATTGCATTTCAGAGAGAAGACCTTTTTTAACCCTTTGCTCTAAAAAAGTATATCTTTTTTCCACTTTTAAAAGCAGCTCTTTTGATACATCAAGCAAACTCTTTGTATAGAGGAGTCTATAGTAATTTGTCATAATTTCATAATAAAGATTTCTCATACTCTCTTTGTATTGAAAATCTGTTTTTGACACATCAATAGATGCTAGTCCAACATCTAATCTACGTTTATCTATCTGATTTAAAACACTTATAACAGGAACTTTTACACCTAAAAGAACTTCTCCATCCTCGGATGTTTTTATATTGTTATACTCCTGCGTTCCTTCAGCATACCTATATGAAACACTCATGTCAACCCCATTTTCCAATGGTTTTTCTAAGCCAAGAGTGTAGTATTTACCATAAGTTACAGGATACTCTTTCTCCTCATATTTTGCAACAGCCTTAGTATCATAATCTCCTAAAGCATAGTTTAATTTTTCTTCATATACATACTTTTTTCCCAAAGAAACATATACGTACGGGTTATCCTTTGTCAAATATTGCCCAATTGAATCTACCTCAAATAACTCTTGTGAAAAAACAGATTTAAATCCAATACATGTAAATATGAAAATTATACGAAACATTACTTATAATTCTCGCCATTATTAATCATAATTGGAGGTTGTGCATTATGCATTCTCCACATCTCATAACCTATAGAAACAGTAGACAATCTTACCCATCCGGTTGCCTCTGTTCCTATTTTTAATACTTCAGAACTTGGCCATGGCTCTAATGGATCTTCTACAATATAAGCATAAAAAACACCTTTTTCATGTGCAATATAATCGATTTTATCTACAACTCCACCAAAAGTACCAAACTTAATTTTTGGCCAACCAGAGACCTGCAGAGATGGCCAACCGTGAAACTGCACTCTTACCTGTAAACCTTTCTTGATTAATGGCATGTCAAGCAGTCTTACTTTAAGAAGCAGAGCTCTTTTATTAGCTTGAGGTGCAAAATGAACAACAGGCTCCCCTTTTTTCACATAAAGATTAGTATCATTTTTCAATATTCTCAAAGGGTAGCCATCTTTCGATGCGACTACCTTAGAGGTATTGTTTCGTGAAAGGTCAATTGATATTTTTTTAATCTCTTGCTCAAAATATTTTAATTTATTTTCAGAAGAAATTATACTGTTTTCTAAAAGCTTGATATCATTCTCTTGCTCTTTAATAAAACGCTCTTTCTTTTTTTTTCTAATCTCAAGACTTTTAGTTTTTATTTCTATATCTATTGTAATATTATCAAATATAACACCCTCTTTTATATACTCATTTTTTACAACTTCGTAAGTTCTTTTAGATTCAATACCTTCTAAATGCAAAAGCTTCACTCTCTCATAATTTGAAGTTGCAATTTCAAAATTATTTTTTTGTGAAATTTTTTTGCCATTTAAGCTTTTTAATAACTCTTCAATTTGCATAATTTCTTTATTATATATTTCCAAACTAGTCTTTAAATTTGAAAAGAGATTTTGTTTACGCCCGTGAGAAATTTCCAGACTGCTTTGAACATTTTTATGCTGAACTTTAATATCATCAATAATAGATTTTACTTTTTCTAAATATTGTGCATCTAAATCTATCATATCAAAAAGAGAATCTCCTTTTATTACAAACTTGTTCTCTTCTATATAATATTTTTTTATAAATCCAGATATCGGAGCCAAAACATTATATTCTCGTTGTGATGGCTCGTATGCAATAAGAGTACCTGTTCCTTTTGTAGTTTGTTGCCATGGAAGAAAAAGAAAAGCTATTAAGATTATAATAATGCCTGTTGTAGTTATTCTAGCTTGTCTAACAAAAGGGGACAGTTCTGTCTGTTTAAATGCTTTAAACTTCACTATTTTTCTCCTCTATGTCCAAAGAAGCAGATAATTTACCTATTTTATAATACCCTTCAATACCATCATATATATAGTCCAGCTGTTTTATGAATCCATTCAAAGCATAAATCAAAGATACAATAAGAATCTCTGCTGCAATAAATTCTCCAACTGGCAACTCTCCATTAATCACCAAATAACCTCCGAAAATGAAAAAGCTACTTATGATTACACCCTGAACAATGTAACTTAGTGCCAATTGCTTGAACACAACTTTAAAGTGATTTTTTCTAGCATTTACATAACCACCCATAATCTCATCAACTTTTTCTAATGTTTTTTCTTTTGAATCTGTTGTAGTAGGTATTTTTTGCAAAAAATAGATGGCATTATGCTTCATATCTGAACGTTTTATAGCGTAATCAATCCCGTTATTTCCTAGAAGAATAAGCATTGTAAAGTAAATAACTAAAATCGCGAGTGCGCCATAAAACAAAAAGGCACTAAAGATAAAAAGTAGTATTAAACTTACTAAAATTTGCATAATCAACCCTGCTCCGTTAAGGATAAAAACAGGAAATATTTTTTGAATTGTTGTTATATCAAAAAAATAGTTCATCAGTTTGTCTATAGGATATTTTGTACTAATATTTTTCTCTTTTAAAGCATACGCTTTTTGAGCGACCTCAAAGCCTTTATCAACAAATACCCTTTGCTCAAACTTTTCTATTATATATTCTTGCATAAGTTTCAAGAAAGTTATAGACATGAAAATAAATAAAATAATCGAACCTAAAACAACTACAGATATTGAGGCATGTGCTATAAGACTGTTAATTATAAATGACGATGTCAATGGAAGGGAGAGTGCTAATATACTCTCCAATAAACTATAATAAAGTATATAATACATACTTCTTTTATCAGACTTTATCGTATTTAAAAAACCTTCTAAAACAGCACTCTTAATTCCCATATACTTTTTTCCATTATTAAATTAATTCTAATATCCACCCAATTCTACCATGTTTTCTTGATAAATTGCACACTTGCCATCAAAGGAGTGTTGTGAACTTGTAAGATTATTAACCCCTTTAGTTCCACTATAAATAAGCACACAATCGGTACGAAGGTCGTTATTATATTTAACTTTTAGTTTAAGACTTCCACATGTAGAAGTTACTGAAATTATTTCATCTTCATAAAAGCCTAATGAGCTGTGGATGTAGATACTCTTTTCACGCTTAAACTGAGAGTTAAGACTTGTTGTGCTTTTTGGAGTAATAAGATAGAATTTATTATCATCTGCTGTTTTAGCTTCATACTCTTCTAAAAATGCAAACTCACTATCATCAGTGTTAAAACCATCTTTATATGGAATTTCTTCTCTATTTTCTACATGTAAAGAGCCATCTAAGTTCTTAGTAGCAAAACTTTTAAAATGTTTGATATAAAACTCTTCTGCTTGTATCTCTATGTCAAACTCTTCACAAAGATAGGCACTCAAATCATATTCACTTATTCCGATTTCACTATCTATAACCTTAGGCATTAGACTCATTACATTGTGCGAGTATGATGTTCTAATATCACTCTTATGTAAAAAACTCTTAGCAGGTATAACTAAGTCTGCAACTTCGCTTGTCTCATTTTCATAAAGCCCAAAATAAACAATATTTTCCACTTTTCCGATAGACTCTTTTACTCTCAGTGAGTCAGGCATTTGAGATAGAGGATTTGCTCCTTGGATAAAAACAGTTTTAAAATTGCTAAACTCAGTATTTACTTTTGAGACCTTTTTACTTTTAGAGTTAAATGGTGAAGTTATGCACTCTTTTGAATTACCTAGGTAAGAAACACCGCATCCATCTTTGCCAAATAGTCCAAGCATAACTGCAAATGCGTCTATAGCCCTCATAATATCTGCACCATCACTATACTTTTGAACACCTACTCCACAAACTATAGCAACTTTTTTTTTCCTTACAAGCTCTAAAATCTTGCCTATTTGTCCAAGAGTTACATCAATTTTATCTAATGTAGCTTTTATTCTTATAGTTTGTGTCAACTCATAGTAATCTTCATATTCACTTGCAAATTCTTCTAAAAACTCAGTATCACAACCACCTTCAATATGTAAAAAACGGCTAAGGAGAATTGCTAAGTATAAATCACTATGTGGCTTTATCTGTACATGTAAGTCAGCAACTTTTGCTATTTTAGTTTTTATAGGGTCAATAACAATAATAGTTTTATCTTTTATAAGTGGCAAGAGATGAGAAGAGGTTACATGTGGATTTCTACCCCAAAAAATAACTACATCTGACTTAGCTATCTCTGAGAGTGGCATATTCTTATTACTTCCACGACCCTCAATTATACCAGCTTCGCCAGCTCCATCACAGAGACTGCCATCTGTTAAGATAGCCCCAAAAGAGGCGAAAAAGTGGTCTGTAACCTCTTGCATCAAAGCAAAACTTCCACTACCCCGATAGTGCAAAATTTCATCTTTTTGATAAGCACCTATTATCTCTTTTAATTTAGATAGTGCCTCATTAATAGTTATCTCTTTGCCTTTATATCTAGGCGTTACAATAGTTTCATATTTACCATAGTGGTTTAGATGTGAGCATAAAAAACCATGTGTATGCCTATCTTTAAGTCCACTCAACTTTTCATTTTTATACTCAACTTCACACGCATCATAGCAGTCTAGTGGACATGCTGTAATATTACTCACTTTTTAGTTCAACCTTAACAAGCTTAGAGAATAGTTCTGGAGGTTTAATTACAATTTGAGCCATATATTTTGATATATTTTTACTGTCTGCAATATTTAAAAGTCTCGATATTTTGTATGAAGTTTTTTCACCATCCATATAAAGTATTTTTTCTTTTGCATTTAAAATATCTGGCTCATCAAGATATATAGTAAGTATTGCCTTTGAAGTATCTGCTACTTTTGCAAGAGGAGTTGAAATGCCTACAACCTGACCAGGTTTAACAAGCATCTCATAAAGAATAAAACCATCAGCACCTAAATTTTTATCTTTTATGCTTCTTTCAAGCTGAGCCTTTCTTAGTTTAATATCTGTTATTTGAACTTTTAGATTGTTTATCTCTTTTTGAGTATTTAAATTAAGATTCTCACTTGCTGTTAAGTCATAAAATTCTCTGTCTTTATCAACTGATGATTTAAATTTTAAAGATATAACTTTGTTATAATTTTCTCTTTTTTTATCTGAAATTTTAATAAGATTATTTAATATACTTTCATTAACTTTTATAATCTCTCTCAAAGACCATAGTTTATCTTCAAGATAATTCAACTCTTTAACATTTAGTTCATCATCTATAACTATATATGGCTTTGATGACAATTTAGAGCCTACAAGAGCTTCATTAGCATACAAGACAAGCCCAGATACATTAGATGATATATTTCTTATCTCAAATGGTTCAACCTTTGCATAATAAACTTTAGCAAACAAAATATCAAACACTAGAAACATAATTATTAAAATTTTCACTTATATTGCCTTTAACTAACTTATCTAATTTATTACTATCATTCTACCATTTCATTATTAACATTCAAGCATATTTCATTTAATTTAGGGTACTATTTACGTACTATAATTAAAAGGGTGTTTATGTCTGTATTGGATAAAGTTGATGCGGTTACGAATTTAGCAAAAAACAATGAGGTTCAGCTTTTAGTATTTAGAGTGAGTGGTAGTATAGACTCAGCGTTTTATGCAATTAATGTTTTTAAAACACGTGAAGTAGTAGAATCAAAAAATCATTTTATGACTCAAATTCCATCTGCACATCATTTATTAGAGGGAACAATTGTTCTTCGCGGACTTCAAATACCTATATTAAATCTTCCTTTATGGCTCAATATAAATCTCACAAAAGAAGAAATACAAAAATCAAATATTCTTATTTGTGACTTTAATGGGATAGTAATTGGACTTAGAATAATGTCTGCATTTAGAGTTATTAAGAAAAACTGGAATGAAATGCATGCACCAGACAGCTATAGAGTTGGTGAAGACAATGTAGTTATTAATGATACCAGACTAGAAGACGGTAGTCTATGTCTTGTATTAGACTATGAAAAACTATTAGCTGATGTTGTGCCACAAGCCATGGTTAATGTTTTAGAGTCACCTACTAATCTTCAAGATTTAGATATACCTGCTAAACTTCTAAATGGAACTGTATTAATTGCTGAAGACTCTAAAACTGCACAAAAACATCTATCTCAAATATTTAATAATGCAAATATAGATATAAAATTATTTAATAATGGAAAACTGCTTATAGACTATATAGACTCGCTCGAAGAAGAAGATGTTTCAAAAATTCCAGCAATAATAACAGATATAGAGATGCCTGAAATGTCTGGATTTACAGTTGTTAAGCTTTTAAAAAGTAATAAACTGACAAAAAATATTACTGTAATAGTAAATAGCTCTATGACTGGACAAAATAATAAAAGAGAAGCAGAAGTACTAGGTGCTGATGGCTTTATTGACAAAACAAAGAGTCATAATGTTATACCAATAATAATAGAATCTATGATTGCAAGTGGAAATATATAGATATAATTTCTTTACATGTAGATAATTTTCTACATGTAAAAGTATATGAAAGTAAGACTTTCAGTAAATAACTTACTGAAAGAGTGAGATAAGAACACCAGCTGCAACAGCTGAACCGATAACACCTGCAACATTTGGACCCATTGCATGCATTAACAACATGTTTGAGCGGTCATACTCCATACCAACTTTATTTGATACACGAGCAGCCATAGGAACAGCAGATACCCCAGCTGAACCAATAAGAGGGTTAATCTTATGTCCAGGGAAAAGGTTCATAATTTTAGCCATAATTACACCAGAAGCAGTACCTACAGAGAATGCAATAATACCAAGAGCCATAATAAACATAGTATCTGGAACTAAGAACTGGTCAGCTGCTAGTTTAGAACCAACACCAAGACCTAAGAAAATAGTTACAGTATTTATAAGTGAGTTTTGAAGAGTATCGTTAAGACGCTCAACAACACCTGATTCTTTTAAGAAGTTACCAAACATAAATGCACCAATAAGTGGTGTTGATTCTGGAAGAACTAAGATTGCTAAAACTAGCACCATTACTGGAAAAACCAATTTTTCTAAGCGTGATACATGACGAAGTGTAGTCATCTTGATTCTTCTTTCAGCATCATTTGTTAAGGCTTTCATAATTGGAGGCTGAATAATTGGTACCATTGCCATATATGAATATGATGCAACTGCAATAGCTCCAAGAAGCTCTGGTGCAAGTTTTGTTGCAATAAAGATTGATGTTGGACCATCTGCCCCACCAATAATAGATATTGCAGAAGCTTGCTGAAGTGTAAAGTCAACGAAACCGGCTTGAGACAGTGCAACTGCTCCAACCAGTGTTCCAAAAATACCAAATTGTGCAGCTCCACCTAAAAGTGCTGTTTTAGGGTTTGATAACAATGGACCAAAGTCTGTCATTGCTCCAACACCCATAAATATAAGTATTGGGAACATCTCATTGGCTAATCCCATATTATAGATAACGCCCAAGAAACCGTGAGCACCTGCTATATTTGCAACAGGTATATTGGCTAGCAGTCCACCAAATGCAATTGGAAGTAGTAAAAGAGGTTCAAAACCTTTTTTAATTGCCAAATAAAAGAGTAAAAATGTTACAAAAATCATTATAACACGACCCCATGACTTATGAAAATCACTCATTTTTTCACCATTTGAGTTTAATTCATTAGGATCAGGATTAACAAGTGCAACAATACCTGTTGACATTAAAAAACCTCCAACCATCTCTGAAAAAGGCTTTGATTCATAATTCTCATCTTTATGCATTGAAGATGCTCCATCAGATGGAGCTTGAGAACTAGCATAAGCATTACTAAAGCCCAAAAGCATTAATAGTGTAAGTAGTTTTAACACAAAAAACTTCATATTACTATCCTACTACCGCTAATAGTTGACCTTCAACTACTTTGTCATTTGTATTAACATTAATAGTTTTTACAACTCCATCACAAGGAGCAATTACATCTATTTCCATTTTCATAGACTCTAGTATCATAATAACACTGTCTTTAGTTACAGTATCGCCCGGATTAGAAACAATTTTCCAAACGTTACCTGGAAGAAGTGCTTTTACATCTTCTCCATCACCTAAGCTTACTGGTACTGATTTTGCTTGAGCAGAACTTTCGCCATTTACTGCTGTTACTTGAATATCTGCATCACCCTCTGCAACTTGAACACTAAACTTTTGACCATCAACTACTACTGTATAATTACCGTTACCCATATCTGTACTTCCTTTTTCTTTTTTCATATTTGATACTTTACGAACATTAAGTTCACCTTCGCCTTTTAAGAATGCGATACCTTTCTCTTGACAAGCTGCTGCGATAAATATATTCTCTTCAGTTATCTCAAGGTTTTCTTCTTTTAACTTGTTTATCCAGTTAGCTAATGATTTAGTTTCATCAGCATTTGCCAAATCTAAAGCTTTCTCTGTTGTTGGCTCAAGACCTAATTTTTCTGAAGCAATTCTTACAATTTCTGGATCTGGAGCAACTGGAGTTTTACCAAAATATCCAAGAACCATTCTCCCATAACCTGGAGCTATTGCATTCCATGGACCTTGCATTACATTGTTTAGTGCTTGTTGAAAGTAAAACTGAGAAACTGGTGTTACGGATGTTCCATAGCCTCCCTTTTCTACAACTTCTGTCATTGCAGCGATAACTTCAGGGAATTTATCCAAAATGCCATTATCACGCATCATTTGAGTATTTGCAGTAAGTGCACCACCCGGCATTGGAGAAAATGGTATCATCGGAGAAACCATTGTAGCTTCAGGTGGCATAAAATAATCTGATAAACAGTGCTGAAGCTCTTTTTCATAAGTAAGAATTTTATCAATCTCTAAGCCACCAAGATCATAGTCCATACCTTTAGTAGCATGAAGCATAGTTAATATATCAGGTTGACTTGTTCCGCCACTTACAGGTGCTGCGGCCATATCAATACCATCTACTCCAGCTTCTAAAGCAGCCATATAAGCGGAAACAGAAACACCAGCAGTCTCATGTGTATGAAGACGAAGATGAGTACCTTCAGGAACTAAACCTCTAGCCATTTTAATCGTGTCAAAAACTTTTTGTGGATTAGAAGTTCCAGATGCATCTTTAAAACATATACTACTATATGGAATACCACTGTCTAGTATTTCACGAAGAGTTTTTTCATAAAATTCAGTAGTATGTGCTCCATGACATCCTGGAGGTAAGTCCATCATAGTAACTACTATTTCATGCTTTAATCCATGATGAGTAATTCTTTCACCTGAGTATTTAAGGTTTTCAACATCATTAAGTGCATCAAAGTTGCGGATTGTTGTTGTTCCATGTTTTTTAAACAGCTTTGCGTGTAAATCAATAAGTTCTTTAGAGCCAGTATCAAGCATAACTGTATTTACACCACGAGCAAGCGTCTGAAGATTTGCATCAGGACCAACTATTTCACGAAATTTGTCCATCATTTCAAACGCATCTTCTCTTAAGTAAAAATATAGAGATTGAAATCTAGCACCACCACCAAATTCAAAGTGGTTTATTCCAGCTGTTTTTGCCGCTGCTACTGCTGGAAAAAAATCTTCCATAAGTACACGACCGCCAAAAACTGATTGGAATCCATCTCTAAAGGTTGTATCCATTACATCTATAAATTTTTTAGCCATATTAATCCTTAACCTCTATGATGTTTAATCGCTGCTGTTATCGCTGCAGCAATTTTTTTAGTTTTATTTTGAGCATTTACTGCAGTCGCTGCTGCTACTTTATCACTTACTTGAATTTCAGGGAAAAATCTTGTTACAATTTTAGCCATTAAATTCATCGCAAATATCATAATAATCAGAAACGAAAAGACAGTTCCCATTCCAAGTCCCATAAATTTAAAGCCTTCTATTACGAGGTTGGTCTCCATAAATACACCTTTATATTAATAATTTGTGCGTATTATATTATAAATATGTTTACAAAACCTTTGTGCCCATTTGATATATCTTCACGAATGGCCAAATTGTTACTTTTAGGTTATATAATTCGTAAAATTAATAAGGTTAAACAATCATGATAAAAGAAAATGTTAAAAGATTTGGATTAATTAATATCATAGAGGGCTACTCATATATTATCTTAGTTTTCATTGCAATGCCTATGAAATATCTACTTGGGCTTCCTGTGGCCGTGAAAGTAGCTGGAATGACTCACGGAATTCTATTTATAATATTTTGTATATTTCTTTTAAAAGCAGCAAAAGAAGCACAATGGCCTTTTATGAACAGTGTTATATTCTTTATAGCTTCACTCATACCATTTGGAACATTTTTAACAAAGAGTAAAATTAAAACTTATGAATAAAGAAGTTTAATTTGGATAAAATTGTTTTTCTATTAACTACAAGGATTTTATTTTTATGATAGCTGGAATGTATGAACAAGATTTTATAGCATATATAATTTTTGGACTCACTTTGAACTTTGCCTTTTCAATATTTTTTGGTATCTACCTTAGCAAAAACATAGGTATGCAGGAGATGATACAATCAAAGGGGGATAAAGAACAATCACTTTTAGTAAGTTTCAGTCTTTTTATACCATTTGCCAAGATGATTATCACTCTTTATAGAGTTACAATTTTGCAACTATACTTTTTAAATAAAGGCTATTCGCACAAAGAATTTTGGGTCTATATGACAACAAAGAATGCTTAAGTAGTTTAAAATGAATAACTTTAAATTAAAACTCATACTTACAATACTAAGTAGTATAATATTTTCATTTATTTTTATACTACTAGCTCTTGTTCTTCCAACGACTAGTGAAAAAACATTTAATACTAAACCAAAAGGTCTCCTGCAAGCCGTTTCACAATCAATTAAAGAGTAGATTTATAAAGTGTTCTTAACTTCGATTAGTTTTAGAGCCTCATAGGCACATAACGGGTTTAATTTTACTGCAGTAATTTCTAAGGCTTTAACACATGTTCTCAAATAATCCAAATCATCTTTAACCATTAGATCTTCTAATATTTTTGCAGAATCTTTTATACGAAGATTTCTGGCTACACCAAAATTTTTATGAGCTAAGTTTCTAAGGTTTGTATAGTCTAAAGTTTTATTCTCAAAACCATCTTTTTTAAGTTCTTGTATATATTTATAAAATGTTATTTTTGATTTTAATATTTGTAATATGTAGTCTTCTATCAGAATATCAACTGTCTCTTCGTCTAAACCCAATTCAATAACTGCTTCATTTACTGAATAATTATAATTTGATATATCAAATTCTTTAAAGTATTTTTCTAAAAACAGACTGCCATCTGAAATAAGCTTTTGTATTGAACGACGAAGCTCTATATTTTGATTTAGTCTTTTTTCCATAACTGCTTTCTTCATTAGAATAAAATATCATAACTAAATAATATTTAGCATTAAAAATGATTATCAAACAATATTGTGTAAATGAGTGCTACAAATGCACTCATTTAAATTTCTATATTGCTTTGGCGATAATTCTATTTAGTCTTGAGATAAAATCAGCTGTATCAGACAGCTCTTGACCATCAAAAAGTTTTGCTTGATCTAGTAGTACATGAGCAGCATCATTAATTAAGTTTTGATCTGCAGAATCTTTTAATTTTATTAAAAGCTCATGCTTGGGATTTATAAGTAAAATAGGAGCAGGAGCTGGTACATCACCGCCTTGACCCATCTGTTTCATCATTTGAGCCATCATATAAGATGGGTCTTCTTTATCTATTTTTATTGCAACAGGTGAGTCAGTCAAATCAGAAGTAGTCTCAACTGATTTTACCATATCGCCTAGTGCATCTTTAAACTCTTTAGCTAAACCTTCATAAGTTTTTGCTACTTCTTCTTCTTCTTTTTTCTCCTCTTCACTCTCTTCAAATTTTGCATCTGAAACAGGAACAAGTTTATACTCTTTATAATCAGTTACCATTGGGAAAATAATAGTATCAACCTCTTCATTTAACACTAGAACATCAATATTACGAGACTTAAATCTCTCTAAAGCTGGAGAATTTTTCAACATAGACAAAGAAGTTTTACCAGTAATATAGTAAATCTCTTTTTTTGTTTCATCTACGTTTTTAATGAAATCCTCTATCATCACAGTTTCTTCAGAATTTATAGTGTTAAACTTCATAAGCTCTAGAATCTTCTCTCGGTTACCCATATCACTGTAAAGACCCTCTTTTAAAACATTACCAAACTCAGCATAGAATGCTTCATACTTCTGTGCATCTTTTTTAGACATTTTAGCAAGTTCTGAAAGTACTTTTTTAACAGATGAATTTTTAATTTTTGCCATCACAGCATTTGATTGTAAAATCTCTCGAGATACATTAAGTGGTAAATCCTTAGAGTCAATTACACCACGTAAGAATCTTAAATAAGTTGGCATTAACTCTTTTTCATCATCTGTAATAAATACACGGTTAATATAGAGTTTTATCCCTGTTTGATAATCAACTCTATACATATCCATTGGTGCTTTAGAAGGGATATAAAAAAGTGTCGTGTACTCTATAGCACCTTCAGCTTTGTTGTGCATCCATGTAAGTGGCTCTTCTGATGAATGAGCAATTGAGCTATAAAAATCTTTATATTCATCATCTTTAATCTCAGATTTAGAGATAGTCCAAAGTGCATTAGCACGGTTGATTTGAACATTTTCAATATCTGTTCTTGAAGGTTCAATCTCTTTATCATCATCATCTTTAACTGCAGGTATAAATTTCTCTTTGTCCATAAAAATTGCAAATGGAATGTGATTAGAATATTTTTTGATAATTGTTTCAATTCTATGTGACTCTAAAAACTCATCCTCATCATCCTTAAGGTGCATTACTATTGTAGTACCATGACCATCCATAGTTGTATTTTCTATATCAAATTCACCATCTCCTGCACTTCTCCATAAAAATGCTTGTGTCTCACCAGCTTTTTTTGTTGTAACTTCTACTTTATCAGCAACCATAAAACAAGCGTAAAAACCAACACCAAACTGACCAATAAGGTTAGAGTCCGCTTTTTGATCACCTGTAAGATTTTCTAAAAATGCTTTAGTACCAGACTTTGCAATAGTTCCAAGATGACTCATTAAGTCCTCTTCGTTCATACCAATACCAGAATCTTTAATAGTTAAAGTTTTAGCTTCTTTATTTGCAACTATATCAATACGAGGTGAAAAAGTAACTTCCTTATATTTTTCATCTGTTAAAACTAACATATTTAATTTGTCAAGTGCATCCGAAGCATTTGAAACAAGCTCACGTATAAAAATTTCTTTATTTGAATAGAGTGAGTGAATCATTAAGTTTAATATTTGATTTGCTTCTGTTTGAAATTGATGTTTTGCCATTTTTAAATTTCCTTGAAATAATTTTTGAAATTATATCTAAAAAAGGTTAATGACTCAATATGCTATCAACTAAGCTTAGCTATAATGACTAAAGTTTATTTAGTCAAAAATTGTTTAAGTTATGTTTTGATATAATTTTTACCATAAATAAGGATAATAAATATGTCTAACAATTTTATAGAGATGATAGAGCCTACCCCAAAAATAAACTCTAAGAAGTGCAAAGTAGTCTCATTTTTACTTTGGATATTTTTGCAATTCTCCACATATATCACAACTTTAACTGCTTGGTATATATATGATTATTTTATAGCTTTTTTTGTACTAATTCTTAGTTATATAGTCATAGGAATTATTAGAGCTAAACTCAGAAACAGCGTTATACCACTTAAGCAAAGAGAGTATCAATATAACGATAAAGGCATAGCTGACTGGTACACTGCAAGAGAGCTCTGCATAGAAGTCAAAGATGATTGTGATGTCATCACCTTGCAGTAGAGTATATTTAGCCCATAGGGTAAATTATCCATTTTTTTTATTTGTTAAAATTTATTCTATACTCAGGTAATTAACAATAATTTAATTAAGTAATATTTTGTGTACAATAGCGCCTAAACATAATAATTTAAAAGAAGATGTTCTATTATCTGAGTAGTAATATCTAAAAATTAGTTAAACTAGGAATTAAGATGAAAAAACAGCACAACCACAACATCGCAATGTTTATAGATTGTGATAATGTGAGTTCAAAGTATATAGAAAGTATATTTGAAGATTTATCACAGTACGGAACCGTAAATATTAGAAGAGCCTACGGAGACTGGAAAGACAAAAAACTTTTTGGGTGGGAAAATGTTTTACAAGATTACAATATTAAACCTATTCAGCAATTTGCTTACACAAAAGGGAAGAACGCAACAGATATAGCTATGATAATTGATATTATGGATATCTTATACTCTAAAGACCTCGAAGCTATCGTTTTAATAACAAGTGACAGTGATTTTACTCCTATTGTTACAAGAATATTATCTGATGGATTAACAGTTTATGGATATGGAGAGTCAAAAACTCCAATGCCTTTTGTAAATGCATGTTCTCAATTCATTTATGTAGAAAAATTAAGTGGTTTACAGAATGATAAAACAGTATATGATAGTGCTAAAAATCACAATGATAACAATATTACTAACTATGTTGGAAGCAACTATGATATACGAAAAGACTATAAGCTCATTAATTTAATTAAACAAGGTGTTGAAATAACAGCAGATGAACAGGGGTGGGCAGATGTTAAAGACATCTCTATGTATATAAGAAAAAACTCTTCTTTCTCACAAATTAACTATGGGTTTAAAAAGATGGGCGACCTTATCAAGGCGTTGGACTTGTTTGATATGGAATACTTTGGAGAAAGAAAAACTCAACTTATGATAAGAATAAGAGACAAGTGGAATAAATAATTTGTACGGTGTGGAAATCTTGAAGTTTTAATGATTGCAAATTATCTTGCCAATTCTAAAATAATATCCCTGATTTCATTTTTATCAAAAAAGATATTTCTTGATAATTCATCACTGAACTTTTTAAGTAGAGAAGTCTTTTTAGCTATTTTTGCATCTTTGTTGCTGCTAAGAGGATCAAGAGATTCTTGAAGTTCTAATTTATACGCAGCCACTATCTCAGCTCTTTTTTGTTCTTTCGTTTTTGGTTCTTGACTGCTTTTACCACGGAGTGCTCCCATAATTACAAATATTAACGTTATGATGCCAACAATAGAGTAGATTATTTCATCATCCATAACAGCTTACCCTCTAGCATCTTTTATAGCAGCATATGCTTCATTGATACTTTGTGTTTTTTCTTCTGCAAACTTTAGCATATCTTTTGAAAGATCTTTGCTTACGAGAGAATCATAATGATATTCTTTCATTAATCTTCTATAGTTTGCTTTTATTACATCGAAACTATCTGTTTTTTGAGATTCTAAAATTTTATAATATTTATCTAGATTGCTTTGTGGCTGAGTATAGTTTGTTTGGCCTTGAGAATATCTCTGATACTGAAACTTAGAAGAGCGACTATACTTATTTGGATTTATTATTGAAAGACCAAGTATAAGAAAAAATGTGAATGGGAAAAAAAGTATTCTTGGTGCAAATATAAGTAATAGTATACCTATTATAATACTTCCAAAACAAAACCCCAACCACAAAAATTCAAGAAAAACACCTAAAGCAATTATTGCGAGACCTAAGATCATTTTCATATTATTATAAAACCTTTTTATTTCTATAAACGGATTATACAATGTTATTGTAATTACACAACCGTAATAGACACTTATTAATTAAATAAAAATCTAATTTTATGAAGCTTATATATCAATATCTACTAAATCAAAAGGAACACTATATGTATATCAAACTTTTAAGTTAATTAAAGGAGTTTGATATGGCAGTTAAAATCACAGATGAATGTATATCTTGCGAAGCTTGTACGCCAGAGTGTCCAGTTTCAGCAATTTTAGATGAGGGTAATGAAAAAAATCCACAAGATGGTTTTTTTTATGTTAAACCTGAGAGTTGTGTAGAGTGTGTCGGTCATGCTGATGAGCCTAGATGTGTTGAAGCTTGTCCAACAGAAGGTGCAATTGTATGGGATATGCCATACACAGTAGAATTCAATGATTACTTCAATAGTGGACATGATGCTGGAGAATACAACATTCGTGTTCACAAGAAAAAAGGCTTAATGCTACCAGATCAAAAAGAGCAGCCCTTTATTTCAGAGATATCTATGGGTGAGCGTGAATCTAAAGCAAATATTGCTCGTTGGTAATAACAACATGTCAGTAATCATTACAGACTCATGTATAAATTGTGACGCTTGTGTAGATGAGTGTCCAGCTACTGCTATTGTTAGTGTGGATGATGCTCCAGTAGATACTGAGTACACTTACGTTAAACCTGAAAAGTGCATAGAGTGTGTTGATTGTACTGTTCCCAAGTGTGCTTATGTATGCCCTAGTGAGGGCGCAATAATTTGGGATATGCCATACATAGAAGAATTTAACGATTATTTTATGTATGGTGATGCTGATGGAAAATACAAAATTCGTGTACACAAGAAAAATGGTGTTTTCTCTCCATTAAATCAACCCCGCCCTTTTAGAGAAACTATCTCAATAGAACAAAGACAAAACAAAATGGTTGTAGAAATATAATCCTCCAAGGAACACTTTATGAATAACTATCTATAAGAAATATAGAAGTTAAGGATAAACAAATGAGCTGTTCCTCATCACATGATTCAACTAATCTAAGTAAAGAAATTATAGATAAAATAAATGCACACCCTTGCTATAGTGAAGGTGCTCATCAACACTACGCCAGAATTCATCTAGCAGTTGCTCCAGCGTGTAATATTCAATGTAACTATTGTAATAGAAAATATGATTGTTCAAATGAATCACGCCCTGGTGTTACAAGTGCTAAACTATCTGTTGAGGATGCAGTAAAAAAAGTTCTTTATGTTGGATCTGATATCTCGCAACTCTCAGTTGTTGGTATTGCCGGTCCAGGTGATGCACTTGCAAATCCTAAAAAAACTTTTGAAACATTTAGACTATTACAAGAAAAAACACCTGACTTGAAACTTTGTCTCTCAACAAACGGTTTAAGAATCGCTGATTATATAGATGAAATAGTTAAATACAATATAGACCACGTAACTGTAACTATAAATACTATTGATGAGAGTGGTGAAATTGGTAGTAAAATCTATCCTTGGGTTCATTACAATCATAAAAAAGTTTGGGGCAAAGAGGGAGCAAGACTTCTTTTACAAAAGCAACTAGAAGGCATTAAAATGCTTACAGACAGAGGTATTTTAGTAAAAGCGAACTCTGTATTGATTCAAGACATAAATGGCAAGGATCTTCCAAATGTTGCTAAAAAGTTAAAAGAGTTAAATGTGTTTATTCATAATATTATGCCTTTACTATCAAGTCCAGAATTTGGAACTAAATTTGGTCTTGATGGTGTACCAACAACAACTGATCAAGAGGTTATGGAAGCACAAAAAGCATGTGGAGTTGATATGAAACTTATGAGCCATTGTCGCCAGTGTCGTGCTGATGCAGTTGGGCTTATCGGAGAAGATAGAGGAGATGAGTTTTTAAAAGACAGTTTCATAGATATGAGTTTTGAAGAGCTAGAGGTAAGCTATGACTTGGAGGGAAGGAAACAAAAACATAAAACTATTGAAAACTGGAGAAAGCATTTAGAACTAGCTAACAATAGGATAAAACTTGAGAAGGCCAGTAAAAAAGAACTGAGTTCAAATGGAAAAACCAAACTTGTAGCTGTAACAACTGCTGGAGAAGGCATGATAAACATGCACTTTGGTTCAGCACAAGAATTTTTAATCTACGAAGCTGGAAATAAAGCTATCAAATTTGTAATGCATAGAAAAATTGAGAGTTCATACTCAGGTGCTGATTATGGTGTAGACTATGACCCTATTGAAGAGATAAAAAACTCTCTAAAAGATTGTGATATTCTTCTTACTGAAAAAATTGGTGAATGCCCTATGAGTGACTTAAATGAGATAGGGCTTATATGTGATGAAAATTATGCAAATGAGCCAATAGAAAAATCAGTCTTTGACTCCGTACAAAAGCATTTTTACCAAAAGACAAAAGAGATTGGTTAAAAATGTCTATCATAAATGACACCACTCTAAGAGATGGTGAACAAGCTCCTTTTGTAGCATTCAATACACAAGAAAAGCTAAAAATTGCCCAGCTTCTTTATGAATCTGGAGCAGATGAACTTGAAGTTGGTATACCTGCAATGGGTAAAAAAGAGCAAAATGACATTAAAGAGATACTTGCTCTTAACCTTCCAATACCGATTATGACTTGGAACCGTGCTACTATGAGTGACTTGGAAAGTTCTTTAGAGTGTGGAGCTAAAGCTGTTGATTTATCAATACCTGTTTCACAAACACTAATAGATGTTAAGTTCAATGGTAATAAAGATAAGCTTTTTAAAAACCTAGAAGATGTCATAAAACTAGCGAAAGATGAGGGTCTTTTTGTTTGTATCGGAGGGGAAGATTCTAGTCGCGCTGATAGTGAGTTTTTAAAAGAGGTTTTAAGCATTGGCAAATCTTTAGGGGCTGATAGATTTAGGTACTGTGATACAATTGGCATACTAACTCCTATGAAAACTTATGAAAATATTTCATATTTATCATCGTTGAATCTAATAGATATAGAGATGCATACTCATAATGACTTTGGTATGGCTACTGCAAACTCTATAGCTGGTATAGAAGCCGGAGCAGTTAGTGCAAACACAACTGTCATTGGACTTGGTGAGAGAGCTGGAAATGCTTCGTTTGAGCAAGTATTGATGAGTTTAAAACATCAATTTAATGAAGATAGAAACATAAATGCTTCCAAACTTCAAGAGTTGGTTCAATGTGTCTCTGTTGCTGCAAATAAACCAATTGGTAGTTCTCGTCCCATTGTTGGAGAAAATATATTTTCTCATGAATCTGGCATACATGTAAATGGTATGTTGAAAAACAAAAGTGCTTACGAAGCATTTCAACCAGAGCTTGTTGGCCTTCATAGATTCTTTCCAATTGGTAAACACTCTGGGACATCAACCCTGCTCTACCATCTAAAACAAAGTGGCATAAAACCAATAACTGCTAAAGTTCAAAATATGCTTCCCTTAGTAAGAGAGATGGTTACAAATAGAAAAAAAGTTTTAAATCCCCAAGAACTTAAAGAGTTATACCTATGTTCATAGGTTGGATTAGAAAAAATAGTTTTTCTATAGACTTAGAGGAGTTTAGCTCACATGTATTTATAGATAAGACATTAGTTACAAAAACGTTTGAACAAAACAACTCTTTATGTTTTGGAGCGTATGAGCAAAACAAGTTAGTTGCTTTTATATCCGCTACTGAACTTGAGCAAACTATACTAATCAACAATTTTTACTACACAAATGAAATAGATGATGATATAAAAAAGAGAATAATTAAACTACTTCTAAACAATCTTGATACAGCAATAAAACCTATTCTTGTTATGTCAACAAAAGATGAAAAAGAGATACTAATAGAGTTTGACTTTAATGAATATGCAAAATTTAAAAAAGCAATGTATACCGGTGGAGCTGTATTTAACTTCTCAAATGCTACTGCAAAAAGCATCAGTAACGAAAACTTTATACCAATTTTGACTTCTATTGATCATAAAGCATTTAATGAAAACAGAGTTGAATATATAAAAAATAATCTACTAAAACAATCTTCACTTATTTTGTCAACAGAATTTGGATATCAACATTCATATGCAATAAATAAGTCTTACATAAAAATTTCACCATGGGTTATGCAAAGTGGCGCATTTAGCGATGCTGAAAAAATATTAAGAGGCATTATCTACCATAGAGGACTTAAAAAGATTTTTGCTTTTATTCCAAGCGATGTAGAGGAGATAACAAATTTGTATGAGTCTTACAAATTTGACTTGAGCAATGAATATTCACTAATGTATTTAAATTCAAAACCATCAATAGATTTGGATATGGTTTATGCCTTTTGAAGAAAAAATTATTTGTGATTGCGGTTTAAAAACAATCTCGCAAGCAGTTGAAATTTTCAAAGAGACGACTCTTCCATATAAAAAGGCTAAAAAACTTGTTACAGAGTGCAATAAAACTTGCTGCAGAAGGCCATTGATGGTTCTTTACAACATGGTTCAATTTGGCGAGATTGACTATGAAGAGATAGATTTCTTGATTGATCAAAGAAACGATAGGTAAAGGTAGATAATGAACACTAAACTAAAAGATTTTTCAAGATGGATGAATAGCAAAGGACTTGGTTCAAAAATACCTTCTGATATAGAAAAACTAGAGAGTTTATCTGTTTTAGATTTAACAAAATGTAAACTAATAGAACTTCCTGAGAGCATCAGCAATCTTGAAAACTTAACAGTATTAAAACTCTCTGGAAATAGATTAACTCAACTTCCTAAAGAGATTGGTAAACTTAAAAAACTTAGAAATCTGCAGTGTGAAAATAATCTTTTAGAAGAACTTCCTAAAAGTATAGGTGAACTTGAATCACTTGTTATTTTAAATCTTAATGGAAATAGACTTACATGTATTGTAGATGAGCTGTTTAATCTAACAAAATTGACAAGACTAACAATCGCAGCAAATTCTCTACATGTTGTTTCGCCAAAATTGAAAAATCTGAAAAATTTACTATATTTTTCACTTGATACAAACAGCTTAAAAGAGTTGCCAGATGCCTTTAAATCTATGTCCTCGCTATACTATTTAGACCTTTCTTACAATCACTTTACTAAACTTCCAGAGTCCATAGGAAGCATTAAAGAATTGGAGACACTTTTACTTGAGGGAAACAACATTAGTGACTTACCATCTCTTGAGTCTCACGATATGCTGATTAAACTAAATCTAAATGACAACAACCTAAGCAAAATAGATTTTGACATAAGTAAACTAGAAGATTTGCAACTGCTAAGTCTTGATAACAACAATCTAGAATATCTGCCAGATTCTATATGTAAACTGAAAAAACTAAACTACTTAAGTGTAAGTGCGAACAAACTCAAAGAGTTACCATCTTGCATAGGAGAGTTAAAAAACTTACTTGAACTTGATATTGATGAAAATGAGATAAAAGAGTTTCCAGAATCTTTTTATGAACTAACTAAACTAAAAAATCTTTATATTGACGACAACCAAGATTTAGAGAAACCAGATTTGCTAAGTTTGGAGTTTTGTGATGTTTAAGAAGAAACACTCCAGACTAAGTTTTTAAACGCTTTCATTATAGGCTTTTGCATATCTTTCATCATTGTTATTCTTAGTTCACCTATCATATCTTTGTATACAGGACTCGCTTTTATGGGGTCGTCTGCTCTTGCTAGGTTTATAATGCTATGAACACTAAGGTTAAACGGTGAAGGAACTTGATCATTTATGCCATCATATACAGACATAAAAAGGTTGTAGTTATCGTAATCCATCTTGCATTCATCATCTAAAATTTTAAGTGCTAAAATAGTAGCGTATTGAATCTGCTCGTCACTAAACTTATTTGTTTTTGCCCACTCATATACTGTAGCTTGATCATCCATTAGTTTTTCTCCTTAGGTAGATAAATTAACTCTACTTCTGAGTTTCCATCTATATAATCTTTAGTTATTTTACACCCTTGGACATTCTCTTTAGCGGGTAGTTCATACTGAAGTGGCAACATGATTTTTTCTATGATTCCTCTAAGTCCGCGTGCTCCAACACCTTTTTCATCTGCCATCTCAGCAATCTTTTGTAGTGCATCATCACTAAACTCTAAATCAACTCCATCTAGTTCAAATAATGCTTGATACTGTTTTATAATTGCATTTTTAGGTTCTGTTAGTACCTTAACCAAATCATCTATTGTCAATGGATTAAGAGTAGTTATTACAGGTATTCTTCCTATAAACTCAGGTATAAGGCCAAAGTTTATTAAATCTTTTGACTCTATTTCTTTAGAACTTGCAACTACTTCTTTGCTTGTTAAAAAACCCATCTCTTTAGTTTTATTTTTCTTTTTAGTATCTTCATCATCAACCAGTCCAACAAAGGCACCACCACAAATAAATAGTACATGCGTAGTGTCAAAAAGAACTGTTTCTGCAGATGAACTTTTTCTGCTGCCTTTGAGAGGAACATAAACATCTCCACCCTCTAAGATTTTAAGAAGACCCTGTTGCACACCCTCACCGCTTACATCCCTGCCACTTGTAGCACTCTCACTTTTATTTGCGATTTTATCTATCTCATCTATGTAGATTATACCTTTTTGAGCTTTTTCAAGGTCAAAATCAGCTGATGCCAAAAGACGGGACAAGATTGACTCAACATCTTCGCCAACATACCCTGCCTCGGTGAGTGCTGTTGCATCTGCAACTGCGAAAGGAACATCCATAATCTTCGCTAAGCTTTTTGCGAGAAGTGTTTTTCCACTACCTGTTGGGCCCACTAGTAAAATATTGCTTTTTTCAATTTCTATATTGTTATGTACAGGTTTATCTATTCTTTTATAGTGTGAATATAAAGCAACACTAAGAACTTTTTTTGCCTCATTTTGACCTATGACATAGTTATCAAGATGCTCTTTGAGTTTTGTTGGTATAGAGAGTCCTTTTTGAAACTCACTTTTAGCTTTTTGTAGTTGTGACTTATGTAAAACCAACGAGCATGTCTCTACACACTCGTTACATATATGAGATTTTTCAGCACTAAATATCTTCTCTACCTCATCAGAGTTTTTGCCACAAAAATCACATGTAAATTTTTCCATTATAAAGCCTTTAAAAACTCATCTGTACTATTTTGTATGAGTTGTAAATTGTGTGCAGATATAAAATTTTTCTCTTTTTTTGAGTACTCTTCTTTGTTTGATACTACATAACCATCTTTTAAATTTAGAGTAAGTTCATTTGCAACCATTCTGTAAGTATCACGAGAGAAATCAACACCTAAAAATAGATAGCTTTTATCTTTTTTATACTCTTTTAAAAATGTCGGCATTGCAAACCCACCCATAGCTTCTGTAAGCCAGTCAACAAAGTCTGCATCGCTTATGATGAAATTCCTATCCGGGAGCATACAGCCCATAGGTTTAAAAAGAATTGGTAAAGAATCATTTAAATCTTCTTTATCAATCTCACTATATTTTTTGCTATCTAAGTCATACTTATAGACTACAAATCTATCATTTGCTGCCATTATTCTCGATATACCTGTAATCATAAAATGCTCTACATCATCATAGACTTTGCATCCACTATCATCAAGATTTAAATCAATCATATACTTCGGTTGAATACTCTTAAAATAGTTATATGTAAATGGCAACTCATACTCTTTTGAAGCATATATATGATTTGTCATTTGCACAATAAAGTCACGACCTCTTCTATGTTCTAAACTCATAGCAGCTCTTGAGTACTCATACATAAGTCTTGAACTCATTGCACGACCACTGTTTAGTGAAAGAATCATACTATCACTATCATACGGGAGCGTGCTTCCATCTGTTGCTTTTGTATTTTCAAACACTCTCATACCAACAAATGGTACTAAACTTCCATCTTTAAGGCTTTGTACTAAATTATCCATGACATCCAACTCCTGTATAACTAAGATAAGCTTTATTTAACTCAACTCTCAAACGTTCTAAATCCAACTCTTTACTTAAATCATTTGGCATATCAATGTAAAAAACTGAACCGTCTTTACCAATGAGAAATAAAGACTTGGTAAGCTTGTCTTTTAAGCTACCACTTACTAGTTTTGTACCGTACATATCTCCAAATTCATCTTCACTATCTAAAACTACCTCAAATTTTTTGAGTCTATTTTTTAAAATATTTTGTGATTCATACTCTTTATCAAAAATCATATAACACTTTATGGGAACTTGTATATCACTTATAAACTCATCTATCTTGATTATCTCATCAATAGAGCTATCATCTACATGTGTAAACGAGACCAATAGTGTCATAGATTTGTCCGGATGGCTTCTTTTTATCTCTACTCTTTTGCCATTTATATCTTGAACTTCTATATTCTCAGCCATATAACCAACATCTATAAAAT
This sequence comes from Candidatus Sulfurimonas marisnigri, assembly GCF_015265475.1. Classification (NCBI taxonomy): domain Bacteria; kingdom Pseudomonadati; phylum Campylobacterota; class Epsilonproteobacteria; order Campylobacterales; family Sulfurimonadaceae; genus Sulfurimonas; species Candidatus Sulfurimonas marisnigri. The sequence goes on from NZ_CP054493.1 coordinate 1,534,892, forward strand.
CTTCACATAACTCTATAAGCTCATCATTGTATATTATTTTAGATTCCATACTTTTTCACCTTATAGCCTATTTGCCTTTGTGTAATACCAAGAACTTTTGCAGCTTCAGCTTGATTGTATTCAGTCTTTTTTAAAGCACTTATCAAAGCCTCTTCTTCTACCTCATCAAGAGTCTTATTATCTAAGGAAAATGAATCACTAGAAGTAACCACTCTATCATTGCCAAGTGCTGGTAAAAGTAAGCTCATCTCTGAAGCTGTAATTCCATCTTCGCTTCCCATAAGTACGATTCTCTCTATTGTATTTTCTAGTTCCCTAACATTTCCTGGCCAAGGGTAAGCCATAAGGTTTGCCATTGCTTCATCAGTTATTACAACATTTTTTTTATGATTTTGCATTGAACGCTGTAAAAAGAAATTAACTAAAAGCTTTATGTCATTACCTCTTTTTCTAAGGGGTGGAAGGTCTATTGGTATAACATTTAGTCTGTAGTATAAGTCTTCTCTAAACTCTCCGTCTTTTACCATCTGCTCCAAATCTCTGTTGGTCGCAGCCACTAATCTTACATTTACATGTATAGTCTTAGACCCACCAACTCTCTCAAACTCTCTCTCTTGAAGTACACGTAAAAGTTTTACCTGCGCTGATGCACTAATATCTCCAATCTCATCTAAAAAGAGTGTACCGCCGTCTGCTAACTCAAACCTACCTTTTCTTGTCTCTTTAGCATCAGTAAATGCACCCTTTTCATGTCCGAATAGTTCACTCTCTAGAAGACTATCTGTAATAGCCGCACAATTTAGTTTTATAAATGGTTCTTCTTCTCTTTTACTTCTTTTATGTATAGCTGAGGCTACCAACTCTTTACCGGTTCCTGTTTCGCCTCGCACTAAAATAGTTACATCACTTCCGGCAATTCGGTCTATAACTTTATACATATTTTGCATCTCTTTTGAGTCGCCAATAATGTCACCAAAATTATGTACCTTAGAGTCCCACTCCATTTTATAATATTGTTTTAAATCTTTGAGTCTCTCTTTTTCTAACTCAACAGCCATATTTGAGCTAATATATTGAGCAAATAACGAACTTACAATAGATAAAGCTCTTACCGTTGCATCAAAATCAATCCGTGTGTTTTTTGTTAAGTTAGCGCCTATAACACCAACAATATTGTTTTCTGCTATTAAGGGTACTGCTATATACGAAATTGTCTCACTGTTTTTATTTCCTGACTTATTTAAAAAAATAATATCATTATGAATATTCTCTATTACAACAGGTTCCATACTTTTTGCTGCAAGACCTGTAGCACCTTCACCTAGTTTATACTCAGATATAGCTTTTTGATGTTTGTTAAAACCTATGGATGCGAAAATATGAAGCATCTCGTCCTCAAGTTTATATATTACACAGTTACCTAGGTCCAAAGAGTTCTTAAGTGCCATTAGAGATTTCTCTAATGATTTTTGTATATCTCTTGAATCTGAAATCAAAGATGCGATATCATATATTACTAATAGTTCTTTATGTGTTAAGCATGTCTCACAACTTTTTTTCATATCTCTCTTCTTTATTTAATATGCTATATTATATATTTAAGTGTAAATTAAATATACAATATGGTGTTCATATATTAATCAGTCTGCGATTTTTTTACAAACGGTCTCTTGTGGTAGATTTTTAGGCTCTGGTTTTATCCACCAAGTTTCACCATTACTAAGTTCAACCTCACCACCCCATTTCTCATCACTATCAAACTCTATGCTTTCTATAGTCTCTTCCATATCTTTCTTAGCTATGTAGAAATATATAGCATCTCCACTCTCTCTTAACATTACTTTTGCCATTTTTATATCCTTTTATTAATTTGTAAATATTTTCTGTAGTATTAACATAAACTTATTATCTTCATACCAGACTTTAAAATATCCCTTTTTTGGCTCATTGATTAAAATTGATTTTCTTAATTTCAAATTCTCATCAGCAAAATCATCACGATTATGAGCTCCTCTACTCTCTTGCCTTTTGAGCGCACTTAAAACCACAGTTTCTGAAACTTCGAGTGCATTTTTTAACTCTAAAATAGAGCTAAGTTCAACATTGTTTTGCCTGCTTTTGTCTATGCAGTGCAAGGTTGCAGTTTCTCGCCGTAAATATTTTAAATAGTCAAATGCCTTTGTTAAGCTCTCTTCGCTTCTATGAATCCCAGCCAAATCAAACATTGTTTTGCCCATGCTAATTCGCATAGAGTTAAAGTTTTTTGAGCTCTCTTTATCAAATATCCAGTCAACCATTTTTTGATCTTTTGCAACAATATTGTAATCAATAGGCAGATACTCTTTACTTTTAGAAAATTTCAAGGCATTTATACCAGCCAGCTCTCCAAACACTGCACCATCAAGTAAAGAATTACCGCCGAGTCTGTTTGCTCCGTGAACTCCGCTTACTGCACACTCTCCGCAGACAAAAAGACCTTTTAACTTTGCTTTAGTCATATCAGACTCTATACCGCCCATACTGTAGTGTGCGACTGGCTTAACGGGCAACAACTCTTTTGATATATCTATGCCTGCTTGCATAAAAGCTGTTTTATATAGAGATGGCAGCTTTGCCTCTATGTGCTCAAGAGTAAGATGCCTTAAGTCTACAAAAACTTTTCTGCCTGATTCTATCTGTTTTGATATAGCTAAACTAACTACACTTCTAGTATCTAACTCATCTACAAATCTCTCATTTTCATTATTGACAAGATAGCCACATTCGCCACGCGCAGCCTCACTTACTAGATAATTTGTTTTTATCATTCCAGTTGGATGAAACTGTACAAACTCCATATCTTTTAGATTTAATCCTGCACGAAGAGCTATAGCCTGCATGTCACCAGAGTAATCCTGTGCATTAGTACTAAAACCTCTGTATAATCCAGCATATCCGCCACCAGCTAAGATAACTGACTTTGAAGGATAGACCATAACAGATGAATCAAACTTTCTTAAAACTACTACTCCACTTACTCTGTTGTTTAAGGTAGTAAGGTTCATAACAAAATTGTTGACTAAAAATGTAACACCAAGTGTTTTTGCTTTTTTTATAAGCACTTGCATTATCGCAGAACCAGTTTTGTCACCTACGTAACAAGTTCTTTTTGAACTACCACCTCCAAAACTTCTTTGAGCTATAGAGCCATCTTCGTTTTTGTCAAACTCCACACCATACTCAACTAGCTTTTCTATGATATTTGGAGCTTTATTGCACATGTATGAAATTGCGTTTTTATTTTCTAATCCAAAACATGCTTTTATAGTGTCTTTTATATGACTTTGTATCTCTTCTTCGTTACTTGAATCTAGGACAGCATTTATGCCACCGCTTGCTAAAGAACTGTTTGACTTAAACAGGTTTCCTTTTGTAATAACTGCTACTTTATTGTTAGATTTTTTTGCCTCAATTGCTGCCATTAGTCCAGCTATACCGCCGCCAACAACTATGATGTCATATATCAAAACTACAACCTGTAAAGTAAGTCATATCTTTTTCTATCTACTGACTTTACTTTTGATATCGAACAATTTTCTTTTACATGTACCGGCACTTTTGAGGCAAATAAGCTACTTATAATCCCAGGAGTAGAACGCACAAACTGGAGTGCGAGTTGTATATCGCTAGTTAGCGTCATAGTGTCATCTAGAACAGCACCTGTTTCTGCCGAGAATGATTTTTTAAATAGCTTCATTTGAAGCAAAGATGATGAGCTAATAACCCCAATATTTAATCTGTGTGCGGCTTGAATGATTGTACACTCTTCCTTATTCACCACTTGTGTTGGAGTTGTATAGGCATTTGTCTTTGCCATATTAAAGGGCAGTTGAATATATTTGAATCGATGGTTTTCTCCACCAACTTTAACAGCAATCTTTAAAAGCTTTTCTAAACTTATTAGCTCTTGATTCTCAGCCGTAAATCCATTCCAGACGCATACACCATAAGAGTTAAACAAACCCTCATCTGCAAGCTTTTCAAACCTTGCAAACACTTTCTCAACCATCTTGTAAAACTCTTTTTCACCAAGTTTTAGCAGTTGCATCTCTGGATTATGTAGATAATATATGTCTAATGCATCAACACCTAAGTTTTCTATACTTCTCCTGCATGAATACTCTAAAAAATCAGGTGTCATACAATGTTGATCTAACTCTATGTCTTCTGATTTTGCTAAATTTTTATCTATTATATTTTCTTCTATCCAAGTGTAAGGATTTTCAGGAAATGGATAATCAAGCTGTATAAAGCCACCTTTTGAACAGATTATCAACTCTTCTCTTTTGCTAATACCCTCTTCAAAAAGCTCTTTTAATGCTTCACCTATCTCTTTTTCACTCTGCCCATATCTATAATTACTTGCTGTATCTACTAAGTTTATACCATTTTTTACAGCTTCTTTAACACCCTCAATATAGTGAAAAACATAGTTTTCCTCTTTATAAGGCTCTGCATTAAAAGTTCCAAGACCTAATTTTGAAAATATTAAATCATTGTGCTTTATATAAAAATCTTTATAGTTTGAAAACTTCTTAGCAAAGTTATTTGTGTCTTTTAGTGTAGCAAACCCCATTATGCACTCTTTTTAGATATTTTTTTTGCGTATAGAATTATTGAAATAATATAAATTAAAATTGACGCTGGTAGTATAAAATTTTCCATAGATAATCTTTCATGTAATATAACTTTATACATTCAAGAAGTGTTCCGTTAGCTACATGTAGAAAATGCCGGTTACCGATGTCTGTTTTTATTTAGTAATATCTATGTGAATTAAGTCTTAGCTCACTATAATGGGTATTAATAAATTGTAACATCATTCTTCAGACTTAAAGGAAAAAAATGCAAATATTAGTTCTTAAAGCAAATAGTGGTCATCCACTTAATAAAAATACAATTATGAATGGAATGAAAGGAGTTGTTGCAGGTTATAAAGCTTATGGAAAAGTACATTTAAATGATAAAATAAGAATTTTAACTGACAATAATCGAGTTATACATGCAGTTGTTAATAAAGTAGAAAAGATGTTAATTAACGATGATAAAGTTGCAATATTCTACACTCAAGAAAATCAAAAAGTTTGGGATCAAGGTTGGCAAGCCTATGTCAATAAAAAAATAATGACAGGTATGATACTAATTAATGAAAATGATCTTCCAGCATGAAAGGTAATTAAATTGCAAAGATCTTACTACTCAAATAGTCTTAATAAATTTATTCAAGATGATACAAACAAAATACTTGGAGAACTTGCAAGACATCATACTCATGCTTTAGAAGATCTACAAAAAAATGCTTGGATAAAACAAATTGATATATTAAAACAAGCATTTTGCAACTATGAACATGGCCATATCTTTTTTGAATTTGCAATTCCAAGAATGGGAAAACGTGTAGACAATATCATTATTATTAATGATTCAATATTCATTATTGAGTTTAAAGTTGGATCAATCACATATGATAATAGCGCAATTGAGCAAGTTATTGATTACTCACAAGATTTAAAAAATTTTCATGAAGGTAGTCATACTCAAAAGTTGTTTCCTATACTAATTTCAACAGAAGCAAATAGTTTTAAAAATACCATCGAGTGCCTACATGAAAATTTATACAAGCCTCTTTTTGCAAATAAAAATTCTTTTCTAAATGTAATAGAAGAATGCTTAAGTATAGGGAAAGAACATGTTATATGTCCTTTATCGTGGCAAAGCTCCATATATAAGCCAACTCCAACAATTATTGAAGCAGCCCAAGCATTGTATAAGGGGCATAATGTTCAAGAAATTTCCAGGTCAGATTCTGGAGCTATAAATTTATCTATCACAACAGATAAAGTCAACAAAATAATTAATAGTTCAAAATCAACAAATAAAAAATCAATTTGTTTTATTACGGGTGTTCCGGGAGCAGGAAAAACACTTGCTGGCTTAAATATTGCAAATGAAAGAATGAATATTGATGAAGGCGAACACGCAGTTTTTTTATCAGGAAATGGTCCATTAGTTGATGTTTTAAGAGAAGCATTAACACGAGATGAAGTTAACAACGCAAAAGAATTAGGAAATAAACTTACAAAAAAAGAAGCTGCAATTAAGACACATGCCTTTATTCAAAATATTCATCATTTTCGAGATGATTCATTAGTGACAGATAAAGCACCAATTGAAAAAGTTGTTGTATTTGATGAAGCACAAAGAGCATGGAATCAAGAGCAAACTAGCTCCTTTATGAAGAGAAAAAAAGGACAGGATGATTTTGAATCATCAGAGCCAAGATTCTTAATTGATGTAATGAATCGCCATGAAGGATGGTGTACAGTTATTTGTTTAATTGGTGGTGGACAAGAGATAAATACTGGTGAAGCTGGATTAGAAGAATGGATTAACTCACTAAAAAACCACTTTCCTAATTGGAATATTTATTTTTCTAATTCAATAGTTGAAGATAAAAACTACTTAAGAGACTATTCTTTAAAAGAGTGGCTACGAATCAATGCTAATATTGATGAAAACTTACACTTATCTGTTTCAGTTAGGTCCTATAGATCTGAAAAACTGTCAGACTTTATTCAATCAGTTTTAGATGTTGATACTTCAATGGCTAAAAACTTATATAAAAACTTTTTAAAAGATGTTTACCCTATATTCGTTACAAGAGATTTTGAGAAAGCAAAAGAGTGGTTAAAATCAAAATCAATTGGAAGTGAAAGAACTGGTGTAGTTGCTTCGTCAGGAGCATATCGCTTAAGACCATTTGGAATAAATGTAAAAAATCAGATTGATGCTCCCGTTTGGTTTTTAAACAATAAAGATGACATTAGATCTTCATATTTTAATGAAGAAGTTGCTACTGAGTTTGATATTCAAGGACTAGAACTTGATTGGACATGTGTGTGTTGGGATGGAGATTTTTATTTCAATAATAACACATGGATGTTTAGAAAATTCAAGGGCACAAAATGGCAAAATATTAATAAGGACATTATAAAAAATTATTTATTAAATGCTTATAGAGTATTACTTACAAGAGCTAGACAGGGTATGATCTTATTTATACCTTATGGAGCAAAAGATGATAAAACGAGATTGCCAGAGTTTTATGATAAAACTTTTGAATACATGAAAGAAATTGGCATACAAGAGGTTTAATAAAGCCTAGTGCTGAGCGATGTCGCGTAACTGAAGTAAACATTAGTTCAATTAAAATATATCCTGAAAAACACAAGGTTAAAAATGGAAATCATAAAAGCAACATTAGAAGATATTCCTCAGTTATGTCAATTGTTAAATTCTCTTTTTCAACAAGAAACAGAATTTTTACCAGATGAGAATGCACAAATAAGAGGACTTACAACTATACTTTGCAAATCAGAGGTTGGTCATATAATAGTTGCTAAAGAATCAAACAAGATTATCGCTATGGTGAACATCTTATATACTGTCTCAACAGCACTTGGAGAGAGAGTTGGTATATTAGAAGATATGGTTGTTTCTCAAGATTATCGTAACCAAGGAGTTGGTTCAAAACTTATAAAATTTGCAATAAAATTTGCTAAGGGAAGTGGCTGTAAAAGGTTAACATTATTAACTGATGAAGATAACAATATTGCTCATAAATTTTATATTAAAGAAGGGTTCAGTCGTTCAACGATGGTGCCATTTCGTATTATGCTAAATGACGATTAAAAAAACAACTCATTCCACCTAGCAAAGGTGGAATAAGAAAGGAAAAAACTATCTTACAGAATCAAAGAAATAATCAGTTTTTCCAGTATCTTTAGTCTCTTCATCAAGATGATCAAGAATAGAGTTTGTAATCCAAGTTAATAGATTTAACGCACCCTTATAACCGCTAATAGAATATCTATGTAGGTGATGTCTATCAAAGATAGGGAAACCAATACGGATTAGTGGTGTATTTGTATCTCTATAAAGCTCTTTACCATAAACATTACCAATCATAAAGTCAACCGGCTCAGTAAACAGTAGACTTCTTAAGTGCCATAAATCTTTACCTGGCCAAATTTGACATTCATTAGCCCAGTCAGACTTGTCAACGATTGCTTGCATATCTGCTTCCCAACCCTTTTTAGGAGCGTTGTTACAAAGAATATGAGTTGGAATACCACCCATTTCTACTATAAATGAAACAAGACCTAGTAAAAAGTCAGGGTCACCATAGATTGCAAACTTTTTACCATGCATGTACGGGTAAGAATCTTGCATTGCATCAACAAGTTGAGCACGTTGAAGCTTTAACTCATCACTAACTTCTTTACCAGTTAACTCTGCTAATTTCACTACAAAAGCATCAGTTCCAGATAAACCGATTGGATTACAAGTTTCATATCCTTGCTTCCATTTGTTTTTAATAGTCTTAGAAGTTTGTATAGTTGAATACTTCTGTAAAGATATAGTTGAACTAGCATTGATAGCTGTTCTTGCTTCTTCTAAAGTTGTACCACCAGCATACAGTTCATACTCACCAGCACCAGTATTCCACTGATCTTCATGGTCACCAATCATAACGATTTTATCGCTAAATGATGCAGCTATCTCTTTTACTTCTTTTAATGAACCAAGGTATGGTTCAAATCCAGGGATAATATTAATTCTCTCTTCATCAAGTACTTTTTCAGATTTTGGAGGATTTAACTGCTCTAAAATCGCTTTAATCATGTTGTCATAACCAGTAATATGGCTACCAACAAAAGATGGAGTATGTGCATAAGTTACAGCAGTATTATCTAGCTCACCCTCAGCATCATCAATTGCACCTTGAACAAAAGCATTCAAGTCATCACCAATAACTTCTGCCATACATGTAGTACTAACAGCAATCATTTCAGGTTTATACATAGCGTTACAATTTCGTAAGCCATCTTTCATATTTGCAAGTCCACCAAAAACAGCTGATGATTCACTCATACTATCTGATACACATGGAGTTGGCTCTTTAAAGTGTCTTGTAAAATATGTTCTAAAGTAAGAGACACAACCGTGAGATCCATGAACATAAGGCATAGTGTTCTCAAAACCTAGAGCAGCCATTACAGCACCTAGAGGTTGACAAGCTTTAGCAGGGTTAACAGTAATTGCTTCTCTACTTAAGTTCTTTTCTCTATAGTCCCAAGACTTTGTCCACTCAGCGATTTCTTCTACTTTAGCAGGGTTCACTGAACCCATGTTACTTTCAAACTCTTGTTTATTTTTAAAAACTTCTTGATACTCTTCTTTTAAAAATAGTTTCTGTCCGTTTACAATATTTTCTACGTCTTGCATATTAAGCTCCTACTTCTTGTTTGTCCCATGGTGCTTTAGTATGAGACCAAACTGGTGAATTCATAGCTAAATCCATGTCTTTAGCAAAAATTGCGAATGCATCATAACCATGGTATGGTCCTGAATAATCCCAAGAGTGCATCTGTCTAAATGGTAATCCCATTTTTTGGAATACATACTTTTCTTTAACACCAGCAGCAACTAAATCTGGTCTTAATTTTTTAACAAATTGCTCTAACTCATACTCATTTGCATCATCATAAATAAGTGTACTTCTGCTTAAGTCTTCTTTTGTTCTTTTGTAATCATCACCATGACCAAACTCATAACCAGTACCAATAATCTCCATACCTAAGTCTTCATAAGCGCCAATAACGTGACGAGGTCTTAACCCACCAATATAAAGCATTACTTTTTTGCCTTCAAGTTTTGACTTATATTTAGCAATAACTTCATCTGTCATTTTTGTATACTTAGCGATTACAGCTTCAGTATTTGCTACAATCTCACCACCAAAAAACTCAGCAATTTTTCTTAAACTTGCAGTCGTATTACTTGGACCAAAAAAGTTGTATTCCATCCAAGGAATCTCAAACTCTTGTTCCATGTGACGAGAGATATAGTTCATAGAACGGTAACAATGAAGTAAGTTTAGTTTTGACTTTGGAGCGATTGCCATCTCTTTATAAGTAGCATCACCAGTCCACTGAGCGATAACTCTTAGACCCATCTCTTCAAGTAAGATTCTTGTTGCCCAAGCATCTCCACCAATATTATAATCACCAATGATAGCAACATCATATGGAGTTGATTGAAAATCTGATCTTGCACTTGTATCAGTCATAACTTCATCACGTATAGCGTCATTTGCAAGGTGATGACCAAGAGACTGAGAAACCCCACGGAAACCTTCACATGAAACAGCGATAGTTGGTTTTGAACTCTCAGATTTATGCTTTTTAGCAACTGCTTGGATATCATCTCCAATTAGACCAATTGGACACTCTGACTGAATAGATATACCGTTATTTAGTGGAAATAATTCATCAATCTCACTAAGAGCTTTTTTAAGTCTTGTATCTCCACCAAATACAATATCTTTTTCACTAAAATCAGTTGAAAAGTTCATTGTTCCAAATGTATCTATACCTGTAGTACCTGTATAGTAATTTCTTCTACCGCCACGAGAATATTGACCACAGCCAATAGGTCCATGAGAGATATGAATCATATCTTTAATCGGTCCCCAAACAACACCTTTAGAACCAGCATAAGCACAACCACGTTGACTCATTACACCTGGTACGGTTTGTTTATTACTTCTTGTAGTGTCACAAGCACCCTTAACACCTTCTGGTGAATCAACACCTAAATGTTTTGCTCTACTTTTTGCAGCTTTCGCAGGATAAACTTCTAGTACTTCTTTTATCGCTTCAAGCTGTAGTTCTTCTAACATTTCACTCATAATTTCTCCTTTGAGGGTCAAGTAGCTTACGCTACTTTAACTCTATATAGATTCATATCATCTAGTTTTTTACATAACTCTTTAGTAACTTCACCATCTACTGATTTAGAGATTTCACTAATTTGATATTTATTAGTGTAATAAATCATCTTAAATTCACCCTCAGCTTCAGTATTTGTAAAGTAATCAACAAATGCAGTATGAGCAAAAGTTCCCGCTGGAACTGTTAGCTCTTCTAACTTAGCACCTTCTCTAGTCTCACTTGTCAATGTAACAGTTTTACCTGATGCATCAATACCTTCATTTACTTTTTCTATTACCTTGTCAAAAGACACATCGTTTCCTTCACTTGCTGGAAAATGATAACCACATATAAACATAATAATTCCTTTTTAATTTTCTTATTTTTATTTTTTATAAAGAAACTTAGTGAGCTTCTTTTTGTCCCACTACTGCATCATCAGCATCTTCTTCTAAACCAAACTCCATAAGAAGTGCTTCAAGATCATCCATTTCTAGAGGATTTGGAATAACTTTAAAATCATTAGCAATAATTTTTCTAGCTAACTCTTTATACTCTAATGCTTGATCAGATTTTGGTGAAAACTCAACAACTGTCATACGACGTAGCTCAGCACGCTGAACGTGATTTGAACGAGGAACAAAGTGAATCATTTGAGTACCAATTTGCATTGCTAAGTGTTTAGCTAAATCATACTCACGGTCAGTCATACGTGCATTACAAATAAGACCTGCAAGACGAACACCACCTGTATTAGCATATTTTAAAATACCTTTAGAGATATTGTTAGCAGCGTACATAGCCATCATCTCACCAGACATAACGATGTAAATCTCTTGTGCTTTACCTTCACGAATCGGCATAGCAAATCCACCACAAACAACATCACCAAGAACATCGTAAGAAACGAAATCTAGCTCATCATCATAAGCACCCTCTTCTTCAAGAAAGTTAATAGCTGTAATAACACCACGACCAGCACAACCAACTCCTGGCTCAGGACCACCAGACTCTGTACACATAATGTAACCCTCAGTTATATCTGTATTATCTTCATTAAATTCACCTGCACCTGATTTACAAACATCTTCTAATTCTAAATCTTCAACCGAACCAGCATCAGCAGCAAGTTGCATAATTGTATTTTGAGCTTTTTCATGTAAAATAAGTCTTGTAGAATCCGCTTTTGGATCACAACCAACGATTAGTATCTTTTGACCATAATAGCTACACATTGCTGCCAATGTGTTTTGAGATGTAGTAGATTTACCAATCCCACCTTTTCCGTAAAATGCGATTTGTCTTAGTTCAGCCATATCGTTTCCTTTTTGTCTATTAATTTTGTTTCGCTAATAACATTACATATAGTGTTCCTTAGACAAAAATATTCGTTTATAAATTTGTAAATTTCGCACAAAACCCTATTTAAAGGGCTTTAAAGATATTTTAGTAAGAAATTTGTGTATTTTTAGAAAGTGAATTTGGGAAAAAGAAGTTTACATTTTTGAATAATTGCTATAACAAAAATGTTTTTTATATTGGTATTACTCTTATTTTACACTCTACATGTAAAACAGTTCACCTGATCTTTACATGTAGCACAAGCTGGAGCTACTTCGTCTATACTGTCATATATAAACTTCTTCCAAAGCTTATCTTGAGGTTTTATCTCTGAAAGTGATGGAAAGTGTTTTTTCATAAAAACTCCCATCTCAAATCTGTTTTTAAAACCCAAGTCTTGATAGAGATGGTTCATCATAAGTGATACTCTTGAGAGATATGGAGCAACCTCATTTTTACTATGTTCATCAATTGCATAAGACTGCAAAAACTGCGTTACTTTCTCTTCTAGTATTTTGTTGTTAGTTTTAAATGCCGTAGTCATTTTAAAAGTATCCTCTTCAACCACAAAGGAGGATTGTCTTTCATTAGTTTTTGTATTGATTGCAAAACTTCTTCTATTTTCTCATCTTCTTTTGATGACTTCATAGGAAAAGAGCCTGAGAGTTTCACCATGCTTGCTGCTTTTGGGCCTATTTTAGTTACATAGACTATATCACTACCATCAACACACATGATTTTATACTCTAGCTTATCAGCTTCTTGCTCATACTTTAGTGATGAGTCAACTTCATTTATAAGTTCATAGTTCTCTTCATTAACACCATATATATAAAATTTTTCACACCAGCCAAAGTGCTCATTTACATGTAAGCCATCTTTTGAGGCAAAAGCTATCTTAATCATATTACATATACCAAAATATTTTCATCTATAACTTTTGATAAAGTATCATAAATTAAACCATAAGTACTAGTTGAGGCCATTGAACAACCGGCACAATTACCTTGGTAAGCAAGTCTAATCTCAATATCTGGTTTATTTACATAATCTAGAATCATAATATTTCCACCGTCTTTTACAAGTATGGGTCTAATATATCTCTCAATTGCATCGTTTAAAATTTCAAGCTGTTTTTCATCAGTGCTAGTTCTATATGTTATATTTAACTTAGCCCAGAGATTTGGCTTAGTGTCTAAACCACCTACCATTGATATAGCCATTGGATGGTTAGATTTTGCAGCACTTAAGATACACTCAAAACCCTCTTTTACAGACTCTTCATTTGTTCTATCTTTTAAAAGAAGGTAACCAAGTCTAAAGTTAGCATTTTGATGGTTTTTTGCTACTGCTTTTCTAAAGTAAGCTATACTTTTTTCCATATCTTCTTCAACGCCGAGTTTTGTCTGATAGATTAATGCTAGATTATAGTTTGCAGAGTCATTGTCATATTCACTTGCTTTTAAAAACCACTCTCTAGCTCTTGTGAAGTCTTTATCAACACCATCACCTTTTAGGTACATCAAACCAATATTTGTCATCGCTTGGTCGTTTTTTTTACTAGATTCTTCTTCCCAAATAGTGTAGGCTTTATCAAAATCTTTTTCTCTATATGCTTGTAATGCTTCTTTGTGACTCATAATTAATCCTTTTTTAGCAACACTCGAACTCAACCTGTTCAAGTACTTCTATACCTGCTTCGAAATCGTACTCTTCAAAAAGATCAGATATGTAAAATACATTTGCGCAGACTAGGTAGAGAGTGTCTTTATTACCATCTTTTTCAAAAACTTCTCTATAGTTTTGTGGTATTTTATTCATAAAGTTATTCCAAAGTCTGTTTTTTGACTCTGGTTTTAACTTAAATAGTTCAATCATAGCGTCTATGACTAGTGCTGAATTTTCATAACAATCAATATTGTCAAAAGTTATATACCTATCCTTTTCTGAACTCATGCCCATTATGCATTCTCACAACCACATCTACATGTACTACCATCACCACCCGGATCAAGTTTGTCTTTATAGTTGCTTTTATTAACTATCTGAAGTTTTTTGTTTAAAAAACCTTTTAATATTTCATCAATAGACATCTTTGTATGTTCTACGCTGTAAACACTCATCTCATTTTTTGCAAATGATTTGTAAACTCCTTCACCCATATGGTAAAAGATTGTTGATGTAGCACCATTTTCTTTTAAAAATCCCGCACTCTTTGGACCTTCACCTTCTGCTTCATTTTTTATAACTACCAAGTCACCACACGTAGTGTCTAGTATCCCAAAAAATGGGGCTTTTCCATAAAGTTCTGATATTGTCGATGACTCTTGCTTATCTAAAGGTATAGCTAACATATTCTCTCCTTAATTAATACTATTAACCTTTACTATACAAGTTATGTTCCCTTGAGACTCCAAAGGAATAATTTATGTATAAATAACAATAAGGATAATATTATGGTAAATAAAAAATTAATTCGTGAACTGTTAAATGAGTCTGCATGTTCACATAATGATAAAAAAAAGAGTAGTTGTGATAAACCAAAACCAGGTGCGACAACTGGTGGATGTGCTTTTGAAGGTGCTCAAATTGCCCTATTTCCATACGCTGATGCGGTTCATCTTGTTCATGGACCTTCTACATGTCAAGGAGCTTCTTGGGAGACAAGAGAGACTCCAACAAGCTATGAAGGTGAAAACAACACTCTAACGGGTTACTATACAGATGTAACAACCAATGACATTATCTTTGGAAGTGATAAAAAACTTATAACATCCATTGAGTATCTTATAGAGCATAAAAAACCAAAGGCGATTTTTGTTTATGAAACTTGTGTAACTGCTATGATTGGTGATGATATAGACACTACATGTAAGAATTTAGAGAACAAACACAATATTAAAATAGTTGTCGTTCATGCTCCAGGGTTTGTCGGAAGTAAAAACTTAGGCTCTCGTCTTGGCGGAGAAGCTGTTTTAAATCAACTTATTGGAACACGTGAGCCTGAGGAGATTCACCCCTTTGGAATTAACCTCATTGGTGAGTACAACGTGACAGGCGACATGTGGCAATACACTCCTATACTTGAGAAGATTGGTATCAAAATAGTCTCAACTCTAGCCGGCGATGGAAGAGTTGAGAAAATCCAAACTGCTCACAGGGCAAAACTAAATGTGATTGTATGTGCAAAATCTTTAGTAACACTCACTAGAAAAATGCAAGAGAGATATGGCATACCTTACATCTCTGTATCGTTTTACGGAAAAAGAGACACATCAAACGCAATTATGTCAATCGTAAATGCTTTTGGCGATGAAGAGTTAACAAGAAAAGCAAAAATCATTATTGAAGAAGAAGAAGCTGCTTTGGAAGAACGTCTGATTCCATATAGAAAAATCCTAAATGGTAAAAAAGCCATACTCAACACTGGCGGAAACAAGTCATGGTCAATAGCTTCAGCGCTTCAAGATATAGGGATAGAAGTTGTTGCAACAAGTGTTAGAAAATCGACACTTGAAGATATCGAAATAGCAAAGCAATATGTAAAAATACTTATGAAAGTTCCAGCCAACGAACAGGCAAAACTAATAGATGAGCATAATGTAGATATTTTACTAGCGGGTGGAAGAAGTCTATACACTGCCATAAAGAAAAAAGTAGCCTTTGTAGATGTTAACCAAGAGAAAAAACTAAGTTACGGAGCGTATGGTGGACTTGAAAACTTGGCAAAAGATGTTTGTGCAGCTGTAAACAACCCAGTTTTTAAAATAGTTGGAGAAGCTGCTCCTTGGGAGTAGACATTTGTACATGTAGATATTAAGCTCGAACCTTCCATATAAAAAAATCATAAGTTGTAAAAAAGCTAAGTTACGGAGAGTAAGGTGTACTACGATTTATTATAAACTTAATATACTTATTTTCTGTGAGCTATCCTAATTACGGATATAACTAAAAGGTTGTTTTCTTTTAAATAGATAATGCGATAATTACCAGCTCGTTTTCTAAATTTACCTTTGTGTGGAATGTCCCCTATTTAATAGACAATATCATATCTGATATTTCTTCCTTGAGTACCTTCAATCTGATGTAAACAACCCAATTTCACAAGCTCTTGTATATCTCTTTTTGCTGTTGCCAAAGATGTTTTGGTCATTGCAACATATTTTTTTGTAGTAAGCCCGCCTTGAAATTCTCCTTCGTTATACTCTAATAACTTGCTCAGCACTTTTAATTGGCGCTGATTTAAAGTAATTTGACGCACCTTATCCCAAAACTTTGTTTTTTGTATAACTCTGTTGATCGCATCAAGTGTCTCTTGAAGTGAGTCGTTAAATCTATCTAAATACCATAATACCCAAGCTGTACAATCTAAATCTGGATTGTCTATCAAGTTTTGAGACATCTCTAGTTTGTCATAATAATTTTTACGATCTTTTGCTATTGCACTAGAGATAGAAAAATATTTATATTCTATCCCAAAATCTTTTGAGATTATGTAATCACTTATGATTCTTGCCATTCTGCCATTGCCGTCATCATAAGGGTGAGTAGTTACAAACCATAAATGTGCTATCGCGCTTTTAATATAGATATCGTCATCGCTTGTATTAATATACTTCAACAAAGCATCCACATCATTATCTATTCTCTTAGCAGGCACTCCTACGAAATGTACTTTTTCTTTGCCAATTACGCCTGAGACAATTTGCATGTCATCATAATCACGAAACACTCCCAGTTTGATTTTAGTAAAACGGCTTGGAGTCTGGGAAAGAAGTGAAATATGCCATTTATGTAAACGCTCTAATTCTAGTGGCGTTGTGTTGAGTATGGTATCCATTAAAATATCCGCGAGAGAGTCAGTGTGATGGGTAGACTTGTCATATACTTTGTCAAATGTTGCATCTAGTTTTTTTCTTATTGAAGATCTTACACTCTCTCTTTGAAGATGTTCCCCCTCTATTGCAGAAGTGGAAACAATCTCGCTTGTAAAAAGATCTATCTTAATGTTGGTTTGAGTATCTTTATCAAGAAGCGTGATTAATGCTTTTACTTGACCTATACTCTGAGATATTTGTGTGATTTTAGGAAGAAGCTCACGAAGGTTATAATTAAATTTTGGATAATTGGGATGTTGCCAAATCCATAGTTGTTTCTTTTTCATTTTTACCTCATGAGCTGATTAGTTTTCTAATCGTATCATTATATGAGCTACTTGTCAATTATAAATAGCTCATATTTTAGATAGTTCCAAATGTTACTGGTTGTGGAACTTTCTAGACCGTAAAATAAATTGTGTAAACCCACTTCTTATCCATTAAGCAATTGGTATTTTAGGATATATATGGCAGTTTCCAGTATCCGAAGCCATTACATTTAATTCATAAAACTGTTTATTTATAACTCACATTGCTTTATGTAAAGTGATGAAATCTATTACTTTCAGAGTAAGAATCTAGTGATATGAAAGTACAACTTAGTTATTTACTCTTATCTTCTAGACTTTGCACATGTTCTCTTAATAATACTAAAAGTTCTTGTTTTGCTTTTAGATGACACTCTTTCTCAGTTATTTCTATAGCATCCAAACCTTTCTTATCACGAATATTGATATCTGCATTATGCTCAAGTAAATATTTAGCAACTTGAATTGATTCGGGATGAGAACATCTTGCAACGGTATGCATTAGTGGTGTTCTTTCTGTTAATGTATCTTGAATATTAACATATGCACCATCTTTTATAAATAACATAAGCTCTTTATCTAGATTCCATTTAGCAGCAATATTTGTGGGTGTCATTCCTTTATAAATTGGAGTTTTAAAATTTGCACCTTTTTCAACTAGGAGTTTTGTAACATCAAAATAACGATATGCCAAAGCATGTATTAAGGGTGTCCTTTCACTATTGTTTTTTGCTTCAATATCCGCACCATTATCAAGAAGAAGATTAATGGCTTCTATATTGTTTTTACTAACAGCAGTAAATAACAACCTGTTTTTTTCTATAAGTGAGACTTCTTTATTTGTTCCAATTTTTAATAAGATTTTTAATTTTTCTATATCACTATGTACTATGGCGTGTTTTAGTGGAGATGGCTTTGATGAATTTTTATTATTATTATTATTATTATTATACTTTATTACAAAGCTCACTGGAGCCTTTTCTTCAAGATGTTTTTTAAGGTAAGCCATTTGCATAATTTTTACGATTTTCTCTGCTGTACGATAATTAATATAGTCGTATACATATTTTTTTTCATTATTTTGTATACTAATATCTGCCCCTAGTTTTAGAAAAAACTGAACATCTTTAAAAGAGCCATTTTTAAATGCTTCAAAAAGAATGGTTTCACCATTTGAATTACGTTCATTAATATCTGAACCATTTTTTATTAAATAATTAATCATAGATGCTTTCTTCTGATGGTAAGCGTATAACAATGGAGTTTCTTTAAAATTATTTTTTGTATGAATATTCGCTCCATATTGTAAAAGTAATTTTAGAGCTTTTTTGTTCTCATAACTTACAGCAAAAAATAACGGCGTTGCACCATACCTATTTTTTGCCTCTACATTTGCACCTTTATCAAGTAACTTTTTCATAATATTGAGATTATCTAAAGATATTGACATATGTAAAGCTGTTGTACGATTGTTATTGTAGTCATTAACATTTATATTATTTTGCAATAGTAAATCGACTTTGTTTTCATCATTTTTATAAACTGCATGCATCAACTCTGTCCAACTATCTTTATCAGTATATGATTTCTCTGTATAAACAATTTTCTTTCCATATTGCGTAAGAACTTTTTCTACTTTAAAATTTGGATTCTTAAGTTTTTTTCTCTCCATCCAAAGAGCATTTCTAATTCTATAGGGTACATCATTATCAAAGTAATCAAAAATAGTTTTGCCATACTTGTCTTTATGCATAATATCTGCACCAGCTTTTATAAAAAGGTTTAGATAATACAAATTATTTAATTTGATGGCATAAAAAAGTGGTGTTTTTCCTTCGGAGTCAATAGTATTAATATCTGCTAGATGATTAATTCCCTTAAATGGTTCTAGCTTTTTAGCCATTCTAAACAGACGTTTTTCAGCTTCTTTCTTTTTACTTACCATACGTTCTTTATGAGTCTGATAAGGTTTACACTCATTACATGATTCAGTAACTTGCTTCAACCACTCTTCACGTTTAATATAATGTTTTTTCAGTTCTTTCATTGGACGTTGTCTTGAAGACGTCAAGTCTTCAGTGTATTTTTTAACATATTTAGGCAGAAAATTTGTATAAAGCTCTGAACTTGACTGTTTTTTTAAACATGGATTAGTATGTAAACCACCCCATAGGTCTGTGATATCATCTTGAATATTATTTACCATATTAAGATCATATAAATAAAATTTACGCCCCATATGATCTTCATTTTTACGTACAGATTTTCGTAATGTGGCAGTTGGAGTAAGTTCATATCGAATTGCTTTGCGAATTTGGCTACCTTCTTCAATCCACTTATCATTACCGTTAAGTTTTATACTACGACGCATACAATCCATACTCATATCTTTTTCTACATCAAAACGAAATATATCAATCATACTTTTAGCATTAATGAAACTTTCATAAGATTTCTTATACTCATTAAGATAAAAATTTATGATTGGATCATCGTACTTCTTCAAGATAGGTGCTTTTGGCTTTCTTACATTACTAATATCATTGGGTATAGAAATATTTGTTGTGCTGTTACATAAAAAAAAGTCTTTAAGTTCATTAGTATTGTTTCCATCAACTTTCATTTTCATAGCTATTGTTGTTAGCCACCATTCCATTGAATTTTTTATGCCATGTTTGTAATCTTCCTCATTACCTGATGATTTGATCTCATCAAATATAAATTCATATAGTTTTCTAAAATGCTTCCCTGTAATGTGTTTTTCCAAACAATCAGATAGTCTTATCGTTATCAGACCCTCCATAAGATTTTGTCCATCTGCATTAAATGTTACCTTTTTTGTTGCTGATAAAAGTTGCTGCATCTCATATTTAACAGAATTGTTGTAATCAAGGGAATTTATGTAATCATTTGTTTTAGTGAATGTGAACTCGTTAACAGCTAAGAGACTAGTGTAAAATAGTATTAATATTGTGTAAAGTTTCATTATAAACCTTTTTAATTATAAACAACAATATACCATAATATTTTGTCAATTTTAAATATCTGTATTATTATTAAAAATGAATACATATGTGCCCAAGAATGACTAACTATAAAGAAGTTGAAAATTTTTTATAGAGTTACAAAGTCCTTGTTTACAGTCTTTTGTAGTTTTTATTATGTTGTTTTATAATTTCCAGTATCCGGAGCCACACTAAACTTAAACCTCATAACCTCTTATATTTGGAACAATTTTTAGTAACGGGAAGATTGCTCCAAAGTAAGTTGAATTTTGGAACATTATGAAGTAGTCAATTTGACTACTTCTTTTTAGCTACATCTTTAATAGCTCTATAAATCTTCCAAATTGAACGCCTTTTTTCTTTGCAGCTTCAATCCCTTCCTTAACACGCTCACTAATGAGATCTCGTTCAGCTAGAAGTTGAAACTCTTGCATAACCTACATTCATAGTTGACTCCTTTATTATGAATAGATTAACTATAACATTTTGTAAATTAGTACTTATTTGCTATTTTAATCCGAATATCGTATAATTATAAAAAAGGAGGGTACTTATGAAAACTAAAGATATATTTGATGTATTTGGTATTGCTCCATCTACATTATCTGACTGGAGTAAAGAAGATAACAAAAAGTATACCCTTGCTCAGCTGCTTAAAAATATGAGCATGGATGATGTTAAAGATATCTTATCAAAGGAACAAAACTCTCAATCAAAGCCAGTGATGCTTTTATCAACGGTGAATTGTTCTATAGGAAATAAAAAAAAGCATTTTACACTTACTGGTTTAAAAAATCTGTTTTATAAAAAAGAGCCTTTAGATGTGTATGATAAATATGCACTTAAAACTATAAAGAATGAAGCATTAGAAGAAGAGATAGTTGATTTTAGAAACTACTATAGAATATCTCCTAAGAGAGTTGAAACAGTATTGGCTTCATTATGAAAAATATTGAATTTATAAAAGAACATTACAGTGAACAGATACACGCTTTAAACAGTTTTATTGAAGATGCTTACAGTTCCTTACCAAATAAAGACTACTCTACAATCAGGTTTGGTGGTGGAACTGCATTAGCTATATACTATTTTCAACACAGACTTAGTTTTGATATTGACTTATTTGTGACTGATGTACAAATATTAAACTACCTTAGCCCAAAGCACTGGATAGATGAAACAAATAAATTTAATACTAGCAAGTACATTGATCTATCAAACCACATAAGAGTATTGGAGAAGAAGAATAATATAAAAATCGACGTATTGGTCTCCCAAAATGCTTCATCTGACTATTTACTTGACAATTCAAAAGTCATTTTTACCAGTGATGTATATGTTGAGAGCATAGAAGATATTATTGCTAAGAAAATAGTTTATAGACGAAATGATAATCTTACAAGAGACATTATAGATATCGCCATAGCTATAAAGTTAAAAGATGGCATCCTGCAAAATATGCTTGAGAGAGGCTTGATTAATGAACTAGATTTGAAAGAGTTAAAAACTTCATTGGAAGAGTTGGATAAAAAAACTTTTGAAGAAGAGATAGAAATTGTAGCGCCTTTTGAAAATTACATAAATGATGCTAAAAATGCTCCTGAGATTATAAAGCAAGAATGTCAAAAAATATTAACTTAGATGTGCTTCTGTGGAGTTCGTTTGTTCCAAAAAGAAGCGGTTGTGACATAATGAAAAAAAACGGGCTCCTGAATAATAAACCTTTAAATCATTCATGATTACTTTGAATATCATAAGGCAATTCAATTTTAAAACATGCCCCATCATCTTTATTATAAACGCTAAGTTTTCCTAAAAGATGCTTTTCAATAATCATTTTACTCATATATAATCCAAGGCCCGTTCCATTTTTTTCATTTTTTGTTGAAAAATATGGGTCAAATATCTTATCAATTATATCTTCGTGTATACCACCACCATTGTCACTAACTGTGATAATAGCACTCTCATCATTGCTTTGCTCACATCTGATTACTATGCTAGCATCGATGGTTTTTTTCTCCACTAAAATATCTTTAGCATTATTGATTATATTAATAAACACTTGCATGAGCTCTCTTGGATATATATTTATCTCTTTATCTTCTTTTGGTTTCTTCATTTTTAGAGTTATATTATTGGACTCTAAAGATTTGCCTATTACTGAAAGGGCACTTTGTATAACAGTGTTTATTTTGGTTCTTTGTTTAATCTTATCTGGCTTAAAAAAGTCTCTGAAGTCATCAATTGTTTTAGATAATTCTTGGGTGCTGGTATTTATTTTATTTGCTATTTCTTTTAATTCAATTACATTTAGGCTATCTAGGTCAATATCAGCTAAGATACTGTTAGACAGCATTGATATTGTTGATATGGGCTGTCTCCATTGGTGTGCTATCATACTTATCATCTCACCCATTGCAGCATTTCGGGATTGGACAAGAATCAAGTCATCTTTCTTTTTTGCATCTGTAATATCGTGAATATACCCATGCCATATTGTGCTACCATCTTCAAGTTTTTCAGGTTTAGAGAATCCTTGAAGCCAACGCACGCCTTTTTTTGGTAAATCTACTCTATATTTTAGATTCCAATCTTTCATACTCCGCGCGGAATCTTGAATTGTGCTTACTATCATCTCTAAATCATCTGGATGTAAAACATTAAATGCTGGCTGTGCGTCTTCGACTAGGTCTTTAGGTTCAGCTTCATATATGTCTTTTATTCCACTGCTAGCATAAGGAAAGCTTGCATGCCCATCTGCGTCAAGTTTATATTGGTACACGGTTCCCGGTATATTTTCAGTTAGTTTTCTTAACATAGTATGACTATTTGTAAGCTCGATTTTCTGCTGTATACTTTGGGTAACATCACGTGCTATTCCGTAAAGACCGATGAGTGTTCCGTCCTTATCATTAACGGGGTACTTTCGGTTGTCTACCCAACCACGTATTCCATCTTTTGAAAGTGTTTCTTGGATTTCATGAGCAATAGAAATACCAGCAAAAACTTGTTTTTCAAGATTGTAGTAAATATCGGCTAATTCTTCAGGAAAGACATCATAGTCTGTCTGTCCAAGCAAATCAGTCCAATGTTCAGCTGGATCGCAAAGTGAAACGAGGGATTGACTAGCTCCCGTAAATACATGATTACGGTCTTTGAAATAGATATAATCGTCAGTATTTTCCATTATTGCAGCAAAGTTGACCATCTCTGAGGAGTCTGCCATTGTTCTTTGCAAACTTTTTGAGTCTTGTAGCGTTACATCTAGCACTACGGTATCGGTAGCGATTTCTTTATTATATAGCATCTTAATACAACGGACACGTCCATTTGCTTGTCGGAGGCGGATATTAAACACACCTTCACTCAAGTCTTCGGTAGAGAATAGTATTTCGGCGATCTCAAGGTCATCTAAATGAAACTGCTCTTTTAAGGATACTTGTCCAGTGAGATAATCTTGCACTGTGTAACCAAGTAATCTTTCAATAGTATCGTCGATTGATAATACTAGTATGGATTCATTGCTTAATGACAATTTGAGGCTGACCTCAAGTATTGATTTTTGATTTAACAATTTTTCCCCTAAATGAGTTACTAATTTAGATTTTATATTTTGAATGATAATCTTATATAACATTTTAACATTTTTGACTTAATTAAAAAATGGATGCTTATATTGCTAATTTTTATACCTCATAAACTCTTATATTTGGAACACGAAGCACTCATATTAGTTTTCCGTGTTCCATAAAGTGTTTAAAAAGTAAAAACTGCAAAGTTCCACAAATCTTAAGGGATTATGGAACATATCATAGTCTTTGAAGATTTGCCTTTTCCGCTTCGAGAGCTGCTTCGGTAGACTTTGCTACATGTATAAACTAATCTCTAACCTTATAAATCTTCTTTCTCTCTTTAGAAGATGGAACATTTAGAAGTTTTCTGTACTTTGTTATGGTGCGTCTTACCATCTGCATGTTGTATCTCTGCATAACCATGTCAACTAAGTCTTGGTCAGTTAGTGGCTCTTCATGGTTCTCATTTTCTATAAGGTTTTGTAGATAGTTTTTAATCTCCGCTGATGATAAGTTTTTGCTTACTGCATTTGTAAAAAATGACTTGAGTGAAAACATTCCTCGCTCACACTTTATGTACTTGTTTGAAACTGCTCTGCTTATGGTCGACTCTTCAAAACCTATCTCATCTGCAACTTGAGCCATTGTCATTGGTTTAAGCTCGCTTCCGACAAAAAAGCCCATCTGTTTTTCCACTATAATCAGCACGAGTTTGTAAAGAGTTGATTTTCGAAGCTCCAGCAGGTTAACCAAGTCTCTAGCCTCTTTTAGTTTATCTTTTAACTCACTGTTTTTAGTTTTAAAAGGGTCTTTAATGATTATATCTGGATAATAACTCTGATTTATTTTGACTGATATATCATCCCCTACATCAACAAAAAAATCTGGAACTATATATGTAGAATCCTCTTGAAAGTCAATCGCAGGAGGATATTTGAACCTTTTTACAATCTCTGTAGCTTCTAAAAACCTATGATGTTTATGATACTTATCTATTTGTTTTAAATTTTGGATTATTTTTTGAACAAACAGATTTAACTCATCATCTATAAAAAGCTGTGAGAGTTGAAACTTAAATGATTCAATCATATCTAAAGAGCCTATCCCACTTGGTTCAAGATAAGAAAACCTTTGTCTGACACTCTCTACAAACTGATTTGTTGTGTTACATGTAATAGCTATTTGTTCTATATCACCTTCGAAATACCCATCACTGTTTATATTTTGAAGTATTTCATGAGCCACTTTTTGTGAAGAAGGAGTCGGAAACAGTGGAGCATCAATTTGATTTAAAACAGTATCGTATAAAGACTCTTTATATAAACTCATATTCTCAATAAAACTACTTTTATTATCAAATGTTGATAAACTGGAGTAATTTGATTCAAAAGATGATTTATATTCCAAAAATGGATTATCAAAGCTATGCTCTTTAAAGATTGTTTCCAAATCTTGAACCTGTGCTTGCAACAGTGGCAACCAAAGTTTTAGTGACAGTTGTAGTGATTGTTTTTGTGTTGTAAATAAATTAAATGTACTTGACATAAGAATATTATACTCAAACCATAAGAGGCTTGAGCAGCTCAATTGTGCATATATTATGCAGTTTCATTAGTATTTTAGTCTAACTAAACCATTAGGTTTTTCGATTTTCATTTGACATGCAAGTCTGGAGTTTGGCGTACATGTACCAGAACAAATCTCTTTGAGCACTTTTACTTCTTTTTCTGTTTTATCAGATAAAAATTCCATTCCGGATACAACTTCAACTACACATGTACCACACTCACCGTCACGGCACCCAAAAGGAAGTGCAGAACCACTTGCCTCAACGATTTCTTGGATAGTACTACCCTCTTTTACATTGATTGCTAAAAAATCATTTACTATTTCTACTCTTGTTGTCATCTTTTTTCCTTAATTTTATTTCGCTCACGCTTGGTTTGACTCGGCGTCAAGCCCACGCACCTTAGTGCTTTTTAATTCTTATTATAGAAATGGTTTAATAATTACGTCGCCCTTAACTAATGTTTGACATGCTAGTCTAACCTTAGGACTGATTGTAAACTGCTGGCAATACTCAGCATCTTTAGAGTTCATTACACCCATTTCGATTAACTTATTAAGCTCCAAATCATCTATATAGTTTGTAGGCTCTTCATCCTCAATATTTTCATATTTGATTAAACAATTTCCACACTCACCATCTTGACACTCAAAGTTAATTGCAATACCATTCTCTTTAGCCAATCTTATAATCGGCTCACCTTTAGGTGCATGATAAAGACCGTCTTTATCTTTGCTAAAACCTATAAAAATCACTTTTGCCATCTTTTTATCCTTTTTTTTAAGATTGCTATTTATTTAATTTAGCCATTTTTTCTCTATGAGCTTTCATAGCTTCTTGTTCTAGTATGTCTTCGCTAACATAACCATCTTCTATTAGTTTTAGCTCATGCTCTCTACAACCAATAATATCTACTTCCATTTCTGTACCAAAAAAATGCACTTCATAAACTCTTATTACTTGTAAAAACTCACCCATATCTTTTATGTAACCTATGCTGCCCTTTGGCATCATTAAGCTACCTATCTTTGCATGTGGGTATGTTCCATCATTTACAATATCTTCTAAAAGTTCTACTTTTTGTCCAATAGCGTATTTAGCTTCCTCGGCATCTTTTCCAGAACGACTAGCTGTTACACTATCGTGTAGTTTGACATTTGGATCAACAACCACAACTGTTTCCTGGTTGTGGTGTACAAGCCATACATCCACTTAGTTTTCCATCTTTAAACATACCCCAAATATCAGCTGCACTCGGAGCATAGCCGTTTGTAAATCTTCCATATACCTTAATAAGTGAATACTTTAAAAAATCAAGCAGTTGTTCTTCTTGCTCGGCAAGATTTGAAAACCCTGTTTTAATTAAAGTGCCATACTCTTTTAGTATATGAAACCTCTTAACGTCTATAAGACCTGAGTCATATTCTAAATCAAAAAAATCAAAATAATCTTCCGCATCAGTTAGTTCATAAAACTCATCTAATGACTTTGTATCAGTATTCATAAATCATTCCTTTAACTACATGGTGTGTCAATATTGGTTGTTAAACCACATTGCACATTCTTAATTTTCTTATTTACTTGAGTAGTTAGAGCATCTACATCTTTTTCGCCAGTACGAATTCTCTCAACACCGCCAACTTCAACCCACCACATTTTTCCAGCACCTCTACCTAAATCTTGGCTGTTACTTCTGATACACTCCATGGCTATTTCCCTATGATTAGTATCAGATATAACAATCTCAAGCTTAACTTTAGCGAGTAAATCAGTTGGTATATTGTCGGCTTCTTTTAGCCCAAAAGAACCTTTACCGATTACATAACTAACAGTGATCCCTTCTATATCATTGGAAAACAAGTCTTCAAGTACACTTTTTAAGTCATCTTGATTTATTACTGCTGTTACCATATACATTTTAATCTCCTAGTTCCGATTTTAAGATACCAACCCATTGCTCAATCCTTTGTGTTGTTTTCTCAGACTCGTTGTGCTCATCAATTGCTAGTCCACATAACTTGTCATCCATCTCAGCAAGTGAAAACTCATAGTTATAACTATCTTTTGGCATAAAGCCAATTGCTTTTGCACCAGCACCTGTAAATGTTTTGTGAAGCTTTCCTATGGCAGAACAAAAATGTTCTCCATGCTTTATGCAGTCTCCTGCTCCAAAAAATGCAACTCTCTTTGAGCTAAAGTCTATACTCTCATCTTCTATCTCTAAAATAGGATCAACCCAACTAAAGTGCAAATCACCCTGTCCCCAAGTTGAACTTCCTAAAAATAAAACATCATATGCAAGTAGCTGTTCCTCAACATCATCAAAATCTTCCTCCATGTTAATAACATCATCTTCTTCAATTTCAAATGCTTCAATCAAAGCATTCGCAACCTTCATACTTGTTCCACCTGCTGTACCTACAAAAATTCCAATTTTACTCATATAAATCCTCCTTATTTTTTATATTCTTCATAAATTTCCATAACACTCTTGAGCATCTTTTCGCCCTCTTCTTCTAACTTTTCATATGTGCGAAATGAGTGTCTGTGTGCATCTTTAAAAAATTTGTTTACAATTACTATCTTGTCTGCAATAACAACTACTCTACCAAATCCCTCATGGCTCATCTCCATCACAACTGAACACATAATTCCTGTCTTTGTTTCAAAAGCTAATGCAATCGACTGATAAATAAGTCTAATATCTTGAATCTGCATCTCATCAATATCTGCAATAACTGGGATATTTTTCAAATCCTCTTTAGTTTTTACATACTTCTCTTTTAAAATATCCTCATCAGTTCTATTAGTCCATGTACCAAATTGGTCAAGTGCTCTTACTTGACCAACAAGCGTGCTTATAAATAACTCTTTCATTATTTACTCTTTTTTTCTATGATTTTTTTAATAAATGGAGGCGGGTTTTCATTCAACATATTTACAAGTTTATTTAGCTCTTCATCAATAGAGATAATCTCTTTGTACTTAATAGGAAAAATCCCTTTTCTGATTACTTTAGCAGCCGCAGTTGGACCAATATTTAAAAAATAAACTATGTCACATCCGTTCAGTAAAGCAACAGTTGCATCTGTATCTTTGGTTGTTATTTTAATAATTGTAGATATATCAAATCCATCACTATTGATGTCATATATATTAAACTGTTTCGTACTGCCAAAGTGTGCATCGATATGCTCATTGTCATTTGTAGCAAAAGCCACTTTGATACTACCAAGGCTGTCGCTATTTGAAGTTACTTTTATAGTTGAATTCATTTTACTCTCCGTATCTTTTATAAATATACATTCATAAAGTGTTCCCTAGAGAGAATTTATAGTGTTTGCTACCTCAAACAACATGTAACAACTCCCCTCATAAAGAGTGTCATTTACAAGTTGATTGCCAACAGTCTCGTAGTTTGGGTATCCTCTAAGGAGTAAGGCTTTTTTATGTTTATGTGCAATTCTTTCACCGTGAAAATTACTTATTAACAAATCTGCTTCTTGTAACTCTTTTTCAACATCTTCAAAATCACCAACAATAATATTTTCACAACCTAGTTCATCTAAAGCAGTTGTCTTTGTCGGAATCACAATAGCTTTTATATTCGCGCCAGCTTCTTTTATGGTAGTTGCTATAGACAAAACTTGGTCTGCTTCAAGTGCTAAAACTACATCTGTACCACCTAGTGCAAAATGAGTATCTAAAAGAGCATCTTGAAGTCTTTTTCTCCATCTGACAACACTTGGTTTTGGTTTTGATATATGTTTAAAATCCATCAAAGCCTTGTAAAACTTATCTACATGTAGAAGTCCGCTCAAAGTATTAAAATGAAGATGTGTAGATTTAGGATTTTTCTCTATAAACTTTTCACCAGCCTTGTTTACAGAGTCACCTACAGTTATAACCAAAGCACTGTCTCCAAGATTTTTTATCTCTTCAACACTAATTCCGCCACTGCTAAGCGCTCCTTGTTTTACTCCTAAATGACCATCAAGCGATTCACTTAAATCTGGCAAAGCAAAAGTCTCTAAGCCAAAACTGGAGATTTCATCTTTAATCTTCTCTACTTCTATTGGTGTCAAGTTTACATTTGGGATTAAAAGAGCTTTTTGCATATCTATTTCATTTTTAGGCTCTACAAGTTGCTCTATAATTGCCTCTATTGATTTAGCAAAACCGCTCTCTAAACCACCCTCAAAATCAGGTGTATGCACATACGACATAAGTTGTGTCTCTTTTAACAAAAATGTAGCACCCTTGATATCGTCACCTTTAGTCTCCGTCATACCGGTTGTAAAAAGGCCAACCAAATCAGGTTTAACTTTTTTTGTTATGTTCTCTACAGCTTCACTGATAGAATAATCCCCTCCATCAATTACAGCAGTTATATCATTCACTGCTGTTGTTTGTACAGCTATTGGATCGCTAAAATGGCGCGTAAAAAAAACTTTGCTAAAAGAGGCACACCCTTGAGCACCATGCATCAAAGGCATACAATTTTTTACGCCTAAAAAGCACAAAAGTGCTCCCATGGGTTGTGATAGTTTTATTGGATTAATCTGTAGTGGTTTGTTCATGATAAATTCCTATTATAGAATATACATGTACATTTTTTGTTCCATTAAAAATGAAGTAATGATTTGTATCTCTTAATCAGATTTAAAATATTACTACTTAAATATTGTTTTGATAAAATTGTGGAATAAGAAAATTAAAAAAGAACTTTGGATGATACACATAAACTTCACACTAAGCTACTTTGAAATATATCTGATATCTATAAATATAATTTCATTTACGCTGTACGCTTACGATAAAATACAAGCACTAAAAAACATACAAAGAGTATCTGAAAATAAGCTACTGTTTTCTGCTTTTATTGGTGGAACTATTGGCTCTATAATATCTATGCTTATTTTTATACATAAAATTAAAAAACCATTATTTGTTATCAAATTTAGTATTGTAGCTATAGTACAAGCATTATCAATATATTTTTATATGAGCAAAGGTATTCATTTAATATGACTCAAATAGTTTTAGATTCCATCTTATTCAAAATCTCTAAAGTCTTAGTTACATCATAAATAGCACTATGATACTGTTCATCATCAAACTCAATATCGTAGTATAAACAAGTCTCAATAAGCTTTGGATTTTTTATATTACCTCTAACATTAGTAGCTTTAACAATTTTTTTATTCTCTTTCATAGTACAAAAGTGATTTTCAAATGAAAGTAACTCTCCAATATGACGAAGTTCAAAAGATATGTTGTGAGCTACTAAGGTTTTAGAATTTTTACAAAACTCTACAAAGTCCGTATCATCTTCAAAGTACTCTTCGTAATCTACATCTTTTCTTAATCTTTCAAGTCTGTTTGGTGATAGTTTATGCACTGCTAGTGCGTGAGGGTTTACTTCATACTCTGAAAAATAGTATCGATGGAATGTATCTACAACTTTATATTCATTACTTACTAGTTCAACACGAAAAGCAGCAACTTCTATAACATCATGTATATTTGCTGAGTTAGTTTCAAAGTCTAAAATTATCACGTATTCTCCATCTTTTCAAATTAAAATAACTTTGAAAAGAAACCTTTTGAGGTTCCTAATTCTTTATCAATCATCTTAAAGTAGCTCGCCATTGCAAGTAGACCAGCTTCGGCTCGTTTAACCATTTTATCTTTTCCTATAACAACAGTTAATGGAACACTTCTTACCATAAACTTATTTGAGAGTTTTGGGTTAATGGCCGAATTAACTTTAGCAATAACAACATTCTTCTCTTTATAATGCAGGGCCAAATTTGGCAAGTATGTTAGTAGCGTTTGACAAGGAGCACATGTGTCACTGTAAAAATCTATAAATACCACTGAGTCTGTCTCTTCCATAAATGCAATATAATTTGAATCTGTTAATTCTAAAATATTTTTAGGATCATCCATCTATTAACTCCTTAACACACTTCAGATTTCAAAAGTATATCAAAATCATACTACTATGAAAATAGCCATTGGCATATTATTTGCTATTTACAGATTATAATTATGACAAATTGTCATATATTTTAAAAGATACAATTAGTTATGTAAAAATATCAATTAAACTACAAGGAATAAACTATGTTATCATTAAATAACTCCATCCTACCGGCACAACTACTTCATTCAAGTGAAGAGGAAACAATCATATACAATGGTAAAGTAGTAAAAATTATTACAGTGTTTAACGACGCTAGAGGTGCAACTGCATTAGTGGAAAATGAAGATGGTGATATTTATCAAGTTCCAAAATCTTCTCTTAGATAAACTCCTCATTATCTAATAATGTTCAATAAAAAATTAGAATTTACTTTTATTATTGTTATAGCACTTGCCCTATCCATTTTGGGTTTTAATTTTTACAGTGATTACTCTTTTAAAAATAACGATATCTCAGATGGCTTTAAAGAACGCATCAAACACAAAGAAGAAGAAGTTTTGCAACATATGAAAAAGAACTTTGGACATGTATATAAGTTTCAACTTATAGTTACCGATAAACTACAAGGAAAACTTTATGGTCTTACTTCTTATAATAATGGTGAGATTAAGATATATCTCAATAAAAACGTAATGCAAGAGAGCATGGACTATATTATTGATAGCGTTATCGCACATGAGTATGCTCATGCTCTTCTTTTTAAACTCAATAGCCATCATTCTAAAGATGATGGACACTCGCAAGAGTGGAAACAGACTTGCTTAAAACTTGGTGGAGATGATTGTCAACAGTATGTAGATAGACATGAGATTGTTATGTCTAAGATGCCATTTAAATAAATGATTTATACAAAAGAGGTATCTATATTTTGGGCTACCCCATAGGATACATTATCTCTTCTTGAATAGCTTTTATCTCAGCCATGGTCTCATCACTCAACTCTACATGTAGAGCTTCAAACGACTCGTCAAGTTGCTCAGCGTTTCTTGCACCAATAATTGTTGAGGCCACAAAATCAAAATGTTTTGAGTACGCAACAGCTAGAGTCACCGGTGATATTTCTAGTTTTTTTGCTATTTCCATATATTTTGCAGTAGTTATAAGTGATTTTTCATTTACAAACCTTGTACCTTGAGCTTGTATGCGAGGATTATCACTTTTTAAATATTCTGAATATCTAGCATTGTCAGGATAAAACTTACCATTATATTTCCCACTCAAAACACCTCCGCCAATAGGTGAATATGGAAGAAGTGAAATCTGTTCCTGCTTACACACATTTGCCAACTCATCTAAAAACCTTGGATTATTTAGGGAGAAGTTATTTTGTATAGATTCGAATCTGGAAATGCCTAATCTTTTTGATGTCTCATTTGCTTTAGTTATACCATAAGCTGTGTCATTAGAAGTTCCTAAGTATCTAACCTTTCCCTCTTGAACTAACTCATCAAAAGCTTTTAACGACTCCTCAATTGGTACAACAGAGTCTGGCCAATGCATCTGGTATAGGTCTATATAATCCGTACCAAGTCTTTTAAGGCTACCCTCAATTGCAGTTTTAATATGAAACTTATCAACCGCAGTCATACCATGTCTAATGGGAGGAACAAACCAACCATTCGCAGCTCCTGCAACTTTTGAAGCAATTATTAATTTATCTCGTTGTTTGTCTTTGAGCCATTTTCCAATTATAGTTTCTGTCTCACCGGCATACTCTGCCTTTGGAGGTACAGGATAAAGTTCGGCTGTATCAAAAAAATTAATCCCTCTATCGTAAGCTTTGTCCATAATCTTAAAAGACTCAGCTTCATCACTCCAGCTACCAAAACTCATGGTTCCTAAACATATTGGAGTAACTCTTAGGCCTGTTTTTCCTATATATCTATATTTCATTTGTACCCTTTTTAAGTTTTTCTAACTCAAACCACTCATCATTAACTCTATCAGATTTAATACCTATTGGTGGCTTTTTATTGGTTTGCCAAAGTGCTTCATCTGGCTTTGGACAAGCTCTAACACATTCTGTACAATATATACAAAGGTGCGGGTTATAATAATATTTTAACCCTTTTTTATTTTTTTCATTTTGGGAATGATTTTCTATAGGAACAAATAAAATTGCTCCAGGGGGACAAACTTTTTCACATTTCAGACAGTAGATACAATCTTTCTCACCATATTCAATAAGTCCTCTATAATTTTCATCTTTTTGTATTTTAGTAACAGGATAGTCTATAGTTTGTGGTTTTTTAAAAAGATTTTTAAGCGCATTAAGTGATGATGTAAACATATTGTCTCTCTATTTAGCTGTACACGATAAACAAGGATCAAATGAAGCCAAAATTGCTGGTGCATCTGCATAATCCTGTCCAACAAATATATGTGAAAATGCTGGAATACAAGCAAAAGTAGGAGTCTTTATTCTAACTCTCTCTAAGATTGCCTTGCCATTACCTTTTACATAATACATTAACTCCCCTCTTGGGGCTTCAAATCGTACAATAGATTCCCCGTTAGGTTTTCCTTTTGCTTTTGTAAAAATTTCACCTTCAGGTAAACCTTCTATTATATTATTGCACATTTCAATCGAGTTTAGTAGTTCATTAAGTCGTACTATATTTCTTGCATTTATATCTCCATCAGAATGTGTTTGCATTTTAAAGCCAATTTCATTATATGGAAGATAATCTATCTCATTTCTAACATCTATATTAAGGCCTGATGCACGTGCTAATGGCCCTATAGCATTAAATCTATAAGCTTCATCAAGTGTTAGAGTTCCTATGCCTTTAAACTTTAAAGACAAACTCCAGTTGTTTGTAAACTCGTCAATATAAGATAGAACTTTTTCTTTAACTATTTTTAGTTTTTCAGTTATTTGTTTAGCCATTTGAGCATCTAAATCTCTATTTACTCCGCCAATACTTATAAAATCAAACTGAACTCTGTTTCCGGTGAGAAGCTCTTGAATCTCCATAATAAGTTCTCTGTCACCCATCATTCTCATAAACATTGCTTCAAATCCTGCATTTTCACATGTATGTGATAAACAAAGCATATGAGAATGGATTCTATCTAGCTCTAAAAGTAAGATTCTTAAATATTTCGCTTTTTTACTTACCTCTGCGCCTATAAGTTTTTCAATCGCAACACTATAAGAGAGGGAATGAGTAATAGCACAAAGCCCACAAACTCTTGCTACTACATATCCAATAGAGTCAAACTTAAACTTTGTAGTACAAGCTTTCTCAATCCCACGATGAACAAACCCAACATCAGAATCTACACCTATAATTTTCTCATTTTCACACTCAAACTTAAATCTTACAGGCTCTAATAGAGAAATGTGTTGTGATCCTAATGGTATGTTTATGGTTTTATTACTCATTTAGTATCTTTGTATGCCTTAATAATATCTTCTCTCATTTTTCCTAGCATATACAACTTCTTTTTCATCCCTTTTTTCTTTTCTTTCTCATCAGACTCTTTTATCTTTTCTTTAATCGATGAAATTTTATCTTTTATGGCAGAAAGTAATTTTCTTGCTTTTTTTCTATTTTTCTTATGTTCAGAATCTTCTGTTCCAAATAATCTTTCAACTTTTGTAAATATTTCTTCTATTTTCATGTTATTTCTCCTGCTAATGTTTTTATCTCTTTATCTTTTATAAATAGAGTAATTGCAACTTCAATTAATCTTTTTGATATATCATAAGCAAATGAAGAATCATTTATTAATGATGTTGCCATTTTAGAGGTAATACTATTATTTCTAATTATTGTATCAATCCTCCCATTTGCTATTATGTCAAGATCTTTTACATCTTCTTTTAAGAGTTTTATCTTAAGTAAAATCTCCATGTCGTCATCTTCTCCATTTCTAATCTCATGAATACTATTTAATGTATTTGCAATCTTCTCTCTCAATACATTGTACTCATTTTTAATGACATCATTTTTACTTTTTTGATAAAAATTGATGTTTTTTTGTAGCTCCTCTACTTCCTTGATCGCTTCAACAATATCTTTTGATGCTACTTTATAATAATAAACCATTCTTATTTGAAATTCATCCATCTTATCTTGGGACAATGTGGCATATTTTACAATATCCCCATAAAGTTCTTTAATCTTTGTTTCATAAAATCTATTGACATCGATGTCTATTTTAGAACTTGATTGTTTTACAACTTCTGACACATTTTCTTTTCCTAAAAAAGAGTGCCTATGCAGAGAGATAGCATGAGATAAAACTTCTGTTGCATTATCATATAAGTGAAGAAGCTCTTTATCTAATGCAGCTAATGCAGATTCTGGAACTTCAATCACTGCACTATCTAAATATTTAGCTCTAGATATATTCTTGTTTTTTTCTAGAAAAAGACCCTCTAAAAAAACAACTAATTTATGAGTAAAAGGAGAAACAGCCAAAACACCTATTATATTGAATACTGTATGAAACAGAGCTAACTTCATCGCATAATCTTTATCACCTATACCAACACTTGCACTTAAAACATCTACAAAATCTGCCAGCTGATACAAAAACACAATGGCTATAAAACCGGTAACAATATTAAAAATAAAATGGGCTACTGCGAGTCTTTTTCCATTTGCATTAGAAGACAATGAACCTATAATTGCTGTTACAGTAGTACCTATATTTGCACCAATTGCTAAGGCAAGAGCATTTACATATTCTATTTGTCCTGTGGCTAAAGCTGTAATAATAATAGCCATTGTTGCACTACTTGATTGTATTACAACTGTTGCTACAGCTCCAATAAGAATATATACTAAAACTCCAAGGTAACCATCCATCGCAAACTGAGCAAGGTCAAGTCCAGCCTTCATCCCTTCAAAGCCCTCTTTCATGTATCCAATACCTAAAAAAACAAAACCAAGACCAACTAAAATATTTCCTAAACCTTGGTAACTTTTGTTTTGATTGAACCTAAAGACTACACCAAAGATAAGCATTGGCATTGCGTAGTGAGCAATGTTAATTTTTACACCAAAAGCAGATACAATCCAAGCTGTTGTTGTCGTACCAATATTTGAGCCAAATATTACACCTATTGCACCGCTTAATGATATAAGTTCAGCACTTAAAAATGATATAATAATAATTGTAAGAAGAGATGAACTTTGAACAATAGCTGTTGCCAAAAAACCTGTTCCTATAGCTTTTGGAACAGTTTTTGTGCTTTTTTCCAACACTTTTTCAAGCATACCACCACTAAAAAGTTTAAAACCATCTTCCATAAAGACCATACCAATTAAGAATATGGCAATCCCTGCTATAATTGTTTTTGCATCAGCACTTGAAAACAATAAATACGCGATAGCCAATAGAAATAATGGGTACATTGACCTTTTGAATATATCTGTTCCCATATTACGCTCCTACCCCACAGCTGCTTAGTGGCATTTGTGTAGAGTCTGCGTCTAGATAGAGTCCTTTTGAACTTCCTTCAACCTCAACACCGAACATATCAACTATCTCTCTTTGTGAAATTATTGCTGATGGTATAATATCTACTACAGAAGGAACTACATCTCCTTGATTAATTACCGTAAAAAACACAACAACCTCATCTAAACTCTCATATTTTGAGAACATCCATTGAATTTCTATTTTTCCATCTTCTAACGCAACGCCATTTAGTGTTATAAAGTGCCACTCTTTTTCAGTGTAAAACTCTTTTATTTTTTCTATTGTATTCTCGAGTGATACTTCAATTTTTCTCATCAGCTTCTCCAACTTTAAGTGCACTATCTCTTCTGGAAATAATACCATCTTTTAAATTATTATCTTTAAATAATTTAAATGGTTTTTCCATTTCTTTAGTTTTTATCTGTAAAATCTCTAATCCTTTTACCACTCCGTCAATTATAAGCTCTGGCGAAGTTGCACAGCCTGGAATATAAATATCAACTGGTATATATCTATCTACACCATCCTCCACATTATACATATCTCTAAATACTCCACCCGTACAGCTGCAACTTCCAACCGCAACAACAATCTTTGGCTCTGGCATCTGAGTATATAACTCAACAAGACGCTCCCTGCTTCTATATGTTACTGGGCCTGTAACTAAAAATATATCTGATTGTTTTGGGTTTCCTGTGTTTATAACTCCAAATCTCTCTAAGTCATATTTTGGGGACATACATGCAAGTATCTCAATATCACACCCATTACAGCTACCGGCATTATAGTGAAGTATCCACGGTGATTTTCTTCTATACTTTTTTATATCAAACATAACTAAGTCCTAAAAGATTGACTAACGACAGGGTAAATCCGATAGATAAAACAATATTTATCAGATGTTTCATTTTAACTCTGGCTGTAGCGTTATCGACTATATTTACCAATAAAAAAACTCCAATCAAAAGAGCAATAGAGAGAATTATATTATTACCTGCAAACAAAACAAGTAATAAATATATAAAAACATATTCAAGCCATTTAGCCATATATATAAATTCAAAGAATATCCCACTAAATTCTACCTCTACGCCACCTACTATCTCTTGATGAGCTTCACTAGCGTCAAATGGAGACTTTTTAAGCTTTATGGGAATAATCAGTAAAAAAGAGAGAAAGATTAGGACTAGTGAGATTATTTCTGAAGGGTTTGCTCTTATAACAGGTATGTCAAAAGTGCCATTAATTATATAAAACCCTACTGCCATAATTATTAAGATTGGCTCATACGCTATAGTGGCTAACAACTCTCTGTTGGAACCTATGTGAGAATAGATAGAGTTCACACTAAAGCCAGCAAGGATTATAAAAATAGTTGAGAGCAGATGTAAAAAAACTACATAGAGTAAGTTCTCTCCGAGTATTATAAAAGCAACAACCACCCATATAGTTACAAAGTGCATTATCCCCAATATACTGTGGTAAGGGTTTACAATAAAAGCCTGCTTACCAATTAGCTTGTACATGTCATAAAAAGGCTGCAAGATTGGAGGACCTTGTCTATTCTGCATTCTAGCTCTTACAACTCTCTCAAAGCCATAAATCAAACCACCTACAATGGGTGCAATAACAATCAGTATTATTTCTATCATAACATCACCCCCACTATAAGTATGAATATACTAACTATAGCTATAA
Organism: Candidatus Sulfurimonas marisnigri; assembly: GCF_015265475.1. Classification (NCBI taxonomy): domain Bacteria; kingdom Pseudomonadati; phylum Campylobacterota; class Epsilonproteobacteria; order Campylobacterales; family Sulfurimonadaceae; genus Sulfurimonas; species Candidatus Sulfurimonas marisnigri. The sequence goes on from NZ_CP054493.1 coordinate 1,573,502, forward strand.
CATTAATAAGTTGTTTATACTTTTGAGAAATATCAAAGTAATACATGTTTAACTTCACTTCATCTTTCTCACCACAATTATACTCTTTTACCCTATGTGCTTTTTTAAATACAAATATAGCAAATAGCATTGGTATCACAGCAATTAAAACCAAAGGAACTATAATCTCTAAAGCACTTAACAGCTCTATATCAAAACTGATATAGACACCGATAAATAGCAAAGCCAAAAGCATATATGATGGAACTGTATATAGCTTTGGTATCTCTACATGTAGCTTCTCTTTATAATCAACATCTTTGGCAAAAAGTTTTGTCACCACCTTAAAATAGAGCAGTGTTAAAAATACACTTCCCATTGCAACAAATATCAGAGCAAGAGAGTATAGAGGATTGTTTACAATCTCTTTTGCTATGGACTCAATTGCCATAAACTTTGCTACAAATGCTCCAAAAGGTGGAAGTGTCAATGAAGCAAAACCAATAATTATAAAAAAGACCACTAACGGGGAGTGATTGATTAAACCGTTTATATCATTAACATATTTCAGATGGAAGCTTTTTTCCAAAATACCAGCTTGTAAAAAGAGCAGTGCCTTAGAGATAGCATGAAACACTATTAAAACCAAACAAGCCATAATAGCTTCTTCTGTTCCTATAGCTGCTAAGCTCATCATCAGAGCAAGAAGTGCTATAGTAGAAAGACCCAATATCTCTTTAAAATAATCTTTGCTCAGAGCAAGCAGTGAGGCACTAAAAAATACGAAGGTACCGATAAGAGTAATAGTCACAGATACAAATCCGCTCATTGCAGGAGCAAGTTTAAACATTATATACGGAGCGATTTTCACCATTGTTGCACTATGTAAAATTGCACTGACTGGAGTTGGTGCAACCATAGCACCTAAAAGCCACTTCTCAAACGGTATGCTCGCCCCCTTAACAAAGCCAGCAATTGCTAAAAATACAATCGGGAGAAGATATAGCTCATTAATGTTTGTTATTAACATGTCAAAGTAGGCAGTGTTATAGTGATGTATTGAAAAAATTATAGCTATCAAAATAGCAACTCCACCTATCTGATTCATCCATAGTGCTTTTAGTGCATTATTAGAAGATATCTCATCTCCCCTATATCCTATTAATATAAAAGAGCAGAGTGTAGTCAATTCAAACAACATAAAAAATATCTCAATATTGTTAGTTGAAACAATAAAGTTCATAATCGACAAGAAGATAAACAGTATAGCAATAAAGGCATTTTTTTTAAACGCACTAAACTCTTCACTCTTTATATACTCTAAGGCATATATAATAATTATCCCACCTACAATATTTATGATTAGATACATAACTGATGATATATTATCAACTAAAATATCATTTGAAAGAAGCGTAGGGGACAAAGATAAAACTACTGAGTATAAGAGCATTTGCATTATGGCAAGAACGGTCACTAGATAGTGTTTTTTTATAATCCCTTGTGCAAGAAAGTATATAAGCAGTAGAGTATCAACTAGAATAAATATATTATGTAATGAATGAGACAAGTTGCTCTCAAAAGAAGTGGTTTCTAACGTCATGTTAAGCAGGCTTAATATACTCAAAATTATAACAAAAGAGACAACTAAAATATTTCTAATTTTAACTCTCCCAATAAAAACTGTAAGAGCAAAAATTAGTGGAGAAATAATCAATATACTATACACTTTTACTGAACCTTTAAACTGTTTTATTTACTGTTATACTCTCAATATATCTTTTAAATTCTACTACAAAAAGAACACCGGATGCAATTACTAATATCCCTATCCATGTTTGTATATCCAAAGCTTCACTTTTAAACATAATATTCATAAAACTGACATGTGTGAATGTTAACTGAGCAAAAATCATTAAACCTACCCCTAAAAGTAAAAATTTATTGTTAAATATATCTGTTTTAAAAACTGAGTTTTGCAGCTCTTTACAGCTAAACAGGTAAAAAAGTTCTACAAAAACAAATATATTTACAGCAACTGTTCTGGCATACTCAACACTATGTCCATTTGCTATCGCATAATTAAACATGCCATAAGCGGTAATCAACATGTAAACGCCAACAACTAACATCTGAACAATCATACTTTTTCTAAGAATAGAGGAGTTTGGCTTTCTTGGCTTTCGTTTCATAATACCGTCCTCTTTTGGCTCAAAAACCAACATAAGACCTAGAAATATAGCAGTTGACATATTAATCCATAAAATTTGCACAGGAAGTATAGGAAGTGTTAAACCAAGCATAATAGCAAAAAGTATCACAAGTCCTTCTCCAAGATTTGTAGGTAGTGTCCATGTGATAAATTTAATCAAATTATCAAATACATTTCTACCCTCTCTAACAGCATGAGTAATTGAGCTAAAGTTGTCATCGCTTAATATCATATCTGCTGCCTCTTTTGCCACCTCTGTGCCACCTCGTCCCATGGCTATCCCTATGTCAGCCTGCTTTAGTGCCGGAGCATCATTTACTCCATCACCTGTCATTGCCACTATCTCACCCCTTGCTTGAAGGGCATCCACTATACGAAGTTTTTGTTCAGGCTCAACCCTTGCAAATACTCTTGCATGTGATACTTTTTCAATCAACTCACTGTCTCTCATTTTTGAAAGCTCTATTCCTGTTATAACTGACTCCTCAAACTTTGAACCCTCGTCAACTATAGACATCATTTTTGCTATAGAGAATGCGGTAAGAGCATGGTCGCCTGTTATCATAATAATTTTTATTCCAGCTCCAATAGACTCTTTAACAGCTTCAATAGCTTCAGGTCTTGGAGGATCCATCATTGCCACAAGACCTAGAAAGATAAATTTATTATCAAGCAGCCTGCTGTCTATTTTATCTCCTGCTACTAATTTTTTTGAGATTGCTAGTACCCTCAAGCCTTGACCTGCAAACTCTTTTACTTTTTCAAGAATCTTATCTTTATTTATTTCTACAAGTTTTTCATCTATAAATTCAAATTCACTAATATTTAAAATTTTTTCAACAGAACCCTTGAGATACAAAATATTTTGATTATTCTCTACATCCATGTTGATGGTAGCCATAAACTGTCTATCTGATTCAAATGGGAGCAAATCACTTCTTGGAAAGGTTTTGTTTAGTATCCGTTCTTCATAACCACTTTTCAAAGCACTAACAATAAGTGAACCTTCAGTAGGGTCACCGTTTATGCTGTAGTGCCCATCTTTGTTTATCAGATAAGACTCATTACATAGATAGCCGGCTCTTAGAAGATCTTTTAATTCATCACTGAAAAATTCTAATTTATTGCCATCTTGCAAAAAATCGCCTTTTGGCTCATATCCATTTCCGGTTATCTCATATGTGTTGTCTGAACAATATATATGTGTAACACTCATCTTATTTTGTGTCAAAGTACCTGTTTTATCTGAACATATTACAGTAACACTTCCAAGTGTTTCAACTGCTGGAAGTTTTCTGATTATGGCATTTTTACTAGCCATTCTACTTACCCCAATAGCAAGAGTAATAGTTACAGCTGCTGGCAACCCCTCGGGAATAGCTCCAACAGCTAAAGCAACTGAAGCCATAAACATTTCAACCGCACTATTATCTCTTAATATACCAACAACAAATGTAAATGCAGCAAGAGCTAAAATCACATAAAGTAAAATTTTACTAAAGGCTGAAATTTTCTTTGTAAGGGGAGTATCCATAGCTGTGGTGTTTTCTATGAGATGCGCAATTTTTCCAAGCTCTGTATACCCTGCCGTTGCTACAACTATACCTTTTGCTCTGCCATAAGTTACATATGTTCCGGAGTATGTCATGTTGTCTCTGTCATTAAGTGTAATATTTTCTTTATGTATGTCTGTATTCTTTTGTGAAGGGAGTGATTCTCCTGTGAGCATAGACTCATCTACTTTTAGATTTTTACACTCTAAAAGTCTCATGTCAGCAGGTACTTTTGAGCCAGACTCTAGTAAAACTATGTCCCCTGGGACTAAATCAATAGAAGATATATTTATCTTTATTCCATCTCTAATCACTATAGCTTCGGCATTCATCATATTTTTTAGTGACTCGATTGCCTCTTGTGCTTTTACCTCTTGTATGTACCCTATAATAACGTTAATAATTACTACAGCAAAAATCACCCCGCTATCTATCCACTCTTGCAAAAAAGCAGTCACTGCAGATGCACCTAAAAGTATATATATTAAAGCACTATGAAACTGCATAAAGAATTTTTTTAACTTAGAGTCTTGTTTAGTTTCTTTTAATATATTTTTACCAAAGAACTCTTCACGGTGTTTTATGCTTAGTGGCGATAAACCATCGCTAATATCACTTTCAAATAGTTCTGTAATCTCTTTAGCTTGTATACTGTGCCAATTTTGACCTGTTAAATATTTCATGAAAACTTCCTCTGATTTATATATAATAATTCTATTTTAACTCTTTAATTACCTCTTGTAATAACACGTTATCTTTTTTTATAGCTTTAACACCTAACTCTTCTACACTCTTTATTACTGCCTCTATCAGCAAGTTGAATTTTTTTTGTAATGCCTTACTAAGTCCTATTTTAACATTGTAAATATCTTCTGCAACAACGCCAAAAATAGTTACATTTGCTATTTTATCATGTAGCTCACAAGCTTCTAACATCTGTACTACTTCAACTTCATGGGCTGTATTTTTGTATCTTGTACTCCCTAACAACTCATCAGATGGTATTTTATAGACCTCACCTGCTTCATCTTCAATTGAGATAGTGTCAATAATAAAAACATTATCATATTCAAGAAAATACTCTATCAGTCCAAAACCGAGTGTTCCACCATCAAGTATCTCTAACTCTGGATTGAAATCAAAGTTCTTTTTCAAATATGAAGCAGCAATAATACCCACCCCATCATCACAAAAAAGCAAGTTACCGATACCTATAATTATATTTTTAGCCATTTTATCTACTTTGTCTATAGAGTTTTAATCTTGTATTGACCTAGTTCTTTACCGTTTGTGTCTATTACATGTACAGCACATGCAAGACATGGATCAAAAGAGTGTATAACTTTTAATACTTCTAACGGCTTTGAGGTGTCTTGTATCTTTATCCCAATTAACGCCTCTTCGTAAGCTCCACGTTTTGAGTCAAAATTTTTAGGAGTAGCATTCCATGTTGTCGGTGCAATTACAGAAAAGTTTTCTATTTTAGCATCTTTAATTTTTACAAAATGGCACAAAACTCCACGAGGAACTTCAAGAAAAGCTCTCCCTTTGGTATCTTTTTGTAAATTGTTAAAATCAAATTTCACCCATGTATCTGTATCGTAGTATTTAATATTTTGAATCATTCTTGATACAAGTTTAAAAATATATTCACATACATAACTGGTCTCTATAGCTCTTGCTACATTTCTTCCAACAGTAGATGAGAGGTCTAAAAGTTCTAAATCTGTCTCTTGTAAAAACTCATCTACAAAAGGTTTTATAAGTTTGTTCTCTTTTATATAACTAACCAACACTCTTGCAAGCGGTCCTGTCTCCATGGTTTCACCATCGTACCTAGGAGCTTTTATCCAAGAGTATTTATCATCATTTTTTGCAGTCTTTAGAGTTCCGTCTTCATTCAAATCTGTATAGCATACTTCATTTTCTTCAGGAGTACCCTTATACCAAGCACGATCAATCTCTTCTGTTACTTTTCTCTCATCAAAATCTTCTATTTTACTAAAATCATGATTGTATATAACTCCACCGCAAAATAGTCTCTGGTCACCCTCAAACTCATATCCGCCAACAGATAAAAAGTTTCCATTAGCCCTTCCTAGCCCGACTTTTATCTCATCACGATATGCTGTGGCTAAAAGTTTTGCATCTGGAAGATAAGCACGCTCAATAAAATCTTTAGCCTCTTTTATAATAAAAAGATAATCATTGAGTCTCTGAGGATTTAACATATCGGCCACACTAGTAACCCCGCCTACTACTAATGTCTGAGGGTGTGGAGTCTTTGCCCCAAAAATAGCTACAGCCTTGCTTATATTTGTTTGAAATTTCAGCGCTTCTAAATAGTGAGAAATCATAATCAAGTTTTGTTCAGGTGTTAGTTTATAATCACTATGTCCCCAGTAGGCATTTGCAAATGGCCCAAGTTTTCCAGCTTTTACAAAATTTTGTAGTTTTTCTATAACCGCTTCATAGTGTGAATGGGAGTTTCTAAAAGGTTTTTTTGCATACTTGTGAGCCTCTTTGGATGTCGCTTTAGGGTCTGCACTTAATGCAGATGTTACATCAACAAAATCCAAAGAATGAAGATGGTAAAAATGGACTACATGGTCTTGAATAAAAAGTGCCATAGCAATTAAGTCTCTAATAATCTCAGCATTTTTTGGGATTTTTAAAGAGTAAGCATCTTCTACACATGTAATTGCTCCGCGAAAGTGTGAATTAGTACAAACACCACAAATTCTACCAGCCATAAGTCCTGCATCTCTAGGGTCTCTATCTTTTAATATAATCTCAATTCCGCGAAAAAGCTGACCACTTACATAAGCCTCTTGAACAACTCCATCTTCATCGACTTCAACCTCAACTCTTAAATGTCCCTCTATTCGTGTAATAGGGTCTATTACAACCTTTTTTATACTGCCCATTATTTCTCATCCTCAACATACTTTCTCTCATTTGCAAACTTATCAAAGAAGCCAACTTCCACACAACCCATACAACCATGTCCAGCCTGAACCGGCCAACTTGTTCCAGCATTGAACTTCATGGTCGGGCAGTTTACATTTGTGTAAGGACCTTTGCATCCAACTTCGAAGAGACAGTAACCCTTTTTAGCACCCTCATCGCCCCACTCTTTTACAAACTCGCCAAGTTCATAATGACCGCGTCTCTCACAGTTGTCATGAACTCTCCCCTCATATGCCCAAAGAGGACGGTTAAACTTATCAAGTGCCGGCAACTCTTCAAACATTATATAAGAGAGGAGAGTTCCTACTATGTTTGTCGGATTTGTAGGACATCCTGGAATATTGATAATATCATCACGTTTAAGTGCCTCGGCAACTCCAACTGCACCCGTAGGGTTTGGATGAGCTGCTACAACACCGCCATCAAGTGCACAGCTTCCAACTGCAATAACAAGTGCGGCATCTTTTGCACATTTTTGCAGAAGCTCTAATCCTGTCTCACCTTTCGGTCCGATTCTAAGGTATTTTCCATCCATAGCCAAAGGTACTGCACCCTCAACCATTAAAATGTACTTACCCTTTTCATTCTCTATGATATCTTCTAAAATTGTCTCACTCTGGTCTCCGCTTGCACTCATAAGCAACTCATGATAGTCAAGTGAGATATAGTCAAAAATAAGATCTTCTATAGCGGGGTTTGTTGATTTTATAAAAGCTTCTGAGTTTCCGCTACAATCTGCCAGCTCCAGCCAGATTATTGGGACTTTATTCAGATTACAAACTGCATTGTCTACAACCTGCTCAAAACTAGGGTGAAGCTGCATATTTGCAGTTACCATAGATATCCAGCTGTTTACCTCTTTTTTGCCTATATCGAGAGATGCCATTGCTGATTCTAGGTTGTCTGTGCTTAGGTTATTTCTCGGGTGGATAGAGTTAAATTTATCTATTCGTTTGGAGACTTCTGCAATCTCTTTTTCTCTTTTTATATCTTCTGGAGATTTTCTGGGCATATTCGGGTCTATGAGATGTTGAGACTCTTTAATTACATCTGCAACCATAACCTTACATCTTCCACACACCCTGCCCGCTTCACTAAACTGTGCAAGTTCTGAAAATGATGAAATTCCTGCTTGAGTCACAATATCAACTAAATCTTGCTGGTAAATATGCTCACAACTGCATATAAGTCTCCCTCTCTCGCCGATTAGTCTATTCTCATACAAGTAGTTTATATCTAGCTTTTCTCCGCTGTTTATTAGAGTTTCCAAATAGCCTACATCAACATTAGAGTTAATACCTATAAATCTTGTCAATTTGTCATCAGTTACAAAATACTCATCTATTCTGTTGTCTGCTTTTGATGTTATGAGAACCTTCTCATAATCACTTGTAAACTTCGGTGAATTAACTTCAATTAAGTCAAACTCACCAACTTTCAACATATCAATACTTGTGTTTAGTTCAAACTCTTTTATATCTATTTGAAGTAGATGTGAGATAGCGCAATCAGCCTGAGCAGTACACTCTTTTACATGTCCTGCTACATAGTTAAACTCGCTAACTTCTGCACACTCACCAACGGCATAGATATCCTCATCATCTGTTTGCATGTATAGATTTGTTAAAATCCCTCTGTTGCACTCAAACGTCTCTCTGAACTCCTCAATGTTTGGCTTTATGCCGACGCCAAAGACTAAAAACGGGTTTTTTATTTCAAGTTTTTTAGTTTTAAGAAGTTTAATCTCGCCGTTTTCTATAACTTTGTCAACTATCTCATCTTCATAGGATATTTTAATTTTTCCATCTTTTAGATAACACTCTTCAATGGTTTTAATAGAGTCTATTGAGAGGTTTTTGTCATACAAATGTTTACCACGGATAAGAAGAGTTATCTCTTGCACATTTGGCATCTCATTTAGAGTTTCAAGTAGTTCAAGCCCTATCGGACCGCTCCCTACAACAACAACCTCTCTATTGTTAATGCCATATTTAATCATTTCACAATCGTCAGCACTTCTAAAAACTGTTGCATTTTTTATATTTTCTATATTAAACAGAGAGATTGGTGTGGAACCGGTTGCTATAATCAGCTTATCGTAGCTAAACATAGAGTTGTCAGAAAATACACGCTTAGCATCTTTGTCTACTCTTACTACTTTTTGAGAAAGTTCCAATTTTACGGTCGGGTCTAAGGGCAGAGATATTCTGTCTGTATCATCATCTCCGTCAACCAAACGACAGAGGTGAATTCTATCGTACGGAGGGTACTTCTCATCACTTAATATCGTAACTTCCAAAGAACTGTTTTGCTTTTTAATATTGTTTGCCAAATATACTGCGGCTATGCCGCCGCCTACGATTATAACTCTCATTTTTAGCCTTACATGTAGAAGTTATTTAAAATAAATATTATATAACATTATGAATTAAAATATATTTAATTAACTGCTTTACAATTTATTCTTATTATAGACACTTCAATCTATTTAATTCCCATTTTAATTATGAAATAAGCTTATTTTACTTATTATGAGTAAATCTTAAAAAAAATTATTTATTGTTACAAAGGAACTTTATGCCTTACACTTTAGAAGTCTCTCAACTTTACCATACATGTAACAGTTCTCTTTTGTCATTTGAAACTACACAGGAGTTGCAAATGACAGATGAGTATGTATGGCATAAGGGTGCTATTGAAGCTGTCGATTTTTCCGCAAATATCGAGCAGGATGGGTATAATCTTTTTGCTATGGGTACTACTGGAAGCGGAAAATTTTCAACTATTATGAGCTATTTAAAGAACAAAGCAAAAAATGGAGCTTCACCAAGCGACTGGTGTTATGTAAACAATTTTAAAGACCCGAAAAAGCCTATTGCAATACAAATGCCGTCTGGACTCGCTTTTGTTTTTAAAGATGACATGTATGAGCTTATTGAACTTTTAAAAGGGATGCTTCCCGCTGTTTTTGAGAGTAACTCCTACAACAATGAACTCGAAGCAATCACAAAAAAATATGTTGATAAAGAAGCAGAGATATTTGAATATTTACAAGAGGAGGCAAAAAAATACGATGTCGCTATGAACTCGGCTTCAAGAAGCAGAGTTACTTTTGCCCCTGTAATAGACTCAAAGATACTAACAGCTGAAGAGTATAACGCTATAAAAGGTGAAGAAAAAGAGAATATAAAACACAAGATTGACTTGTTTGAAAAGATAGTAAAAGAGCAACTGCAAAAGGTCAGTGAACTTAGCAAAGCACAACAAAAAGAGTTTAGGGCGCTTGAGCGTAAAATCACGCAAGAGTCTGTAGAATCATTAATAGATGAAATTCGAAATAAATACAGCGATTTTGAAAAAATCACCGAGTATCTAAATGCGTTGCAAAATGATGTTGTCCGTCATGTGAAAGATTTTTTAGTAAAACCTGAAGAGATGGGTATGCCGCCATTTATACAGGAGTATTATACGCCGTCATTTTCTCGCTATAAAGTAAATCTCTTAATATCTCATGAGAAAAATGCAACTCCACCCGTAATTTTCGAGGATAACCCTATTCATCAAAACTTGATAGGTGCAATAGAACATGTATCCCAGGTCGGAACATTAGTGACTGATTTTAGCATGATTAAACCTGGTGCCCTACACAAGGCAAACGGTGGATACCTTATTCTTCATGCAAAAAAACTCTTAATGCAGCCGTTTGCCTATGAAGAGCTCAAAAGGGCTTTACATTCAAAAGAGATACGGATAGAATCACTCGCTCAACAATACTCTTTTATAAGCACAACAACCCTCGAGCCTGAGCCAATTCCGTTAAATATAAAAATAGTACTTATCGGAGAGAGGATTTTATACTATCTTCTGTATCAGTATGATCCTGATTTTCAGGAACTTTTTAAAGTGAATGCAGACTTTGAAGACGAGATACCAAGAAGTGACGACAATATTCAGCTCTATGCCAAGATGATAGGGACAATGGCAAAGCGTGATAAATTACTTCCGCTTACTCCAGAGGCTGTTGCAAGGGTAATAGAGCAGAGCTCGAGAGAAGTATCACACTCCACAAAAGTTTCCACCCATCTTAGAACACTTAGTGACCTTTTAAAAGAGGCCGATTACTGGTCTAAAAAAAACAATAAAAAGGTTATAGATGCTGACGATGTAAATCAGGTGCTGCATACCCGCATGCAGCGCCACAACAGGATTCAGATGAGGCTTTATGAGCTGATTGATGAAGGTACTATTATGATTAACGTAAAAGGGAGCGTCGTAGGACAGATAAATGCTCTTAGTTATATATCTATGGGTGGATACAGCTTTGGCATTGCATCTCGTATTACTGCAAGAACTCGCATTGGCAAAGGGGAAGTTATAGATATTGAGCGTAAAGTTGAGTTAGGCGGCCCTCTTCATTCAAAAGGGGTTATGATACTTAGTTCATATCTAGGCTCTACATACTCGCCAAATATGCCTCTGAGTCTTTGGGCTTCACTTGTATTTGAGCAGTCCTACAATTTAATTGACGGAGACAGCGCATCATCTACGGAACTATATGCTATTTTATCTTCGCTTAGCGGTCTTGCTATCAAACAGAACATTGCCGTCACAGGTTCGATAAACCAGTTTGGCGAAATTCAACCTATTGGCGGTGTTAATGAAAAGATTGAAGGCTTTTTCGATATTTGCATGCGCCAAGACCCTCAAGCTTCCTACGGCGTCATCATACCTTATGCAAACGTAAAACACCTTATGCTGAAAGAACAACTGCAAGAAGCTGTTAAAAACGGGATTTTCACTATTTACGCCGTAAAAACAGTAAATGACGGTATCTCTATCTTGACAGGTGTTGAGGCGGGTGAAGTGGATGCAGAAGGGGAGTTTCCACCCTCTTGCGTGAACGGCTTAATCACTGCTAAACTTAGAGAACTCTCAAAAATCTCCAAAGAGTTCAACAGTATAAAAAGAGCCTGAAGATTAAGATTCGCTTGTTATCTCTATTCTTCTTGTCTCTTTTTTGGGCAACACTTTTCTTGGAATAACCACACTTAACACTCCATCTTTATAGCTTGAGGTGATATTAGTTGAATCAGCATCATCGGGTATGTCAAGAATACGCTCAAATGAGCCATAACTCCGCTCTATTCGATAATAATCTTTCTTTTTCTCCTCTTTCTCCTGATGCTTCTCCCCTTTAATTTTTAATATATTGTTTGTACACTCTATACTAATATTATTTTTATCCATTCCGGGAAGTTCAACCTTGATGCTGTACTCTTTACCGTCAGAAGCCACATCAAGAGACGGCTTAAACAAATCAGTTCTGATAAGTGGATTATTTATCCACTTTGAGCCAATGGTGCGCTTCACAGAATCTAAAAAACCATCGAATTCTGTCTGCAACTCATGTATTGAGGCAGGAAACAGATGAACATCTTCTTCTATTTTAACGGGAACTATATGCCCTTTTTCCTCTTCTTCTTTTTTAAACCAATTCCACGGCACTAATTTTCCAAAATCCATTCTAAACTCCTTTAGTGTTTTAATATCAAAAACAAATATTATTACATTAAATATAACATATGGCTTAAATTAAAATAATACAGGTTCCTGAATGTTTTTATTTTTAATCCATATATAATCTATAATTATTTTAATATACATTTAACATCATAATAACTATAATTGTTGCTATATATGTAAATATATTAAATTTAATTCAAATAGGAAGCATAAAATGAAAAGAGTTTTTACCGCGATTGTTGCTATAGTTGCAACAACTACTTTGACGGCTGAAGTGAACGTTAGCACATGTACTGGATGTCATGGGACTGATTGGAGCAAAGCTGCTCTTAATAAATCTAAAAATGTTGCTGAGATGACTCATTCTGAGATTGCTGATGCTCTTAAGGGATACAAAGCTGGCACTTATGGTGGTCCGATGAAAGGTCTTATGAAGGGTCAAGTTGCAAAATACTCTGACGCAGATTTAGATGCTTTCTCACTTACTGTAGGTAAGTAAGTAGATTTTTTCTTAAAAAATTAATTTCAAGAACTATTTCGCTTTAAGAATAGGTAATCTAATCTTAAAACATGTAGTTCTACCTTCGCTTGCAACCTCTATTTTGCCACTGAGATGTTCTTGTATAATCATTTTACTCATGTAAAGTCCAAGACCTGTCCCTAATGTTTCGCCTTTTGTAGTAAAGTAGGGATCAAATATTTTTGGTAATATTTTTTTATCTATACCCTTTCCATTATCACATATCTCTGTATTTACATACTCTTCATCATCGTATACTTTAATTTCAATCGTGGCATTTTCTACTTTATGAGATAATATTGAATCTTTAGAATTATTTATGATATTCACAAACACTTGCATCAACTCTCTTGGATAAGCACTCACCTCTGAATCGGAATCACAAGAGTATTTAAATTCAATACCATTATTTACAAGAATATCTTTTACCATTGAATGTGTCTCTTCTAAAATATCTTTTAACTTAACAGGGGAAAGTATCTTATCTGGTTTAAAAAAGTTTCTAAAGTCATCTATTGTTTTAGATAGATATTGTGTCTGCTTAAGGATACTATTAGAGTACTCCTCAGCACTTTTGCTGTTAAAATCATCAAGGGATATATCTAATAGCATATTATTAGTCCACATAGCAATAATTGCCAAAGGCTGACGCCATTGATGAGCAATCATGCTTATCATCTCTCCCATTGCCGCAGAGCGTGATTGTATAATTAACATTTCATCTTTTCTTTTTAGTTCTGTAATATCCATTGCTGATGATATGACGGTGCGTTTACCATCCATTACACCAAGTGGAGCTGAGCTAAACTGCCCTATAATTATCTCTTTATTTTTTGTGATAATATTGTACTCCCCCTCACCAACAGCCTTGTTAAGCTCATACAATTCATCTATATGTTTTTTTACAGTTGGCATCTCTTTGCCATATGCTTTTTGTGTCCATTTTTCTATGGTGTTTATTTCACTGAAGCTGTAGCCTGTAAGTTCTTCCCATACTTTATTTACCATTAAAACTTTACCATCCTCGTTATGCAACATAATCGGATTTGGCGCTTCTAGTATTATGGTTTCAAACTCTCTTTTTTTCTGCTCTAACAATTCAAGAACGTTTTGTTGTTCTGTAACATCTTCATGTGAGATAACAATGTTTTGCACAGTTGCATAACTATCTTTTAAAGGGTAAATAATAGTCTTTAACCAACGTACCCTGCCTAAACCGCTCCCCTCTGTTTTACCGGTAGGATTAAACTGATATATTGGTACATGTACAGATTCACCAGCATATGCCATATTAATATACTCTAGTAGACCTGTCTTCTTTACCTCTTCGCTTTTAAATAAATTAAACTTGTTCAGAGTATGACTTGCTGGAAATTCCCATAGTTTTTCATATGCACTATTAACATCTATCTGTAAACCATCCAAATCATAGATTTCTATCACAGATGGGGATTGTTCCATTAACGACTTAAACTGCTCCTCTCTTACATGAAGTGATTTTTCTGCCTCTATTCGTTCGGTGATATCCATAAAGCTTATAACAACTTCTGTGATTTCATCTTTAGCATCAAAAGCCGCAAAACCATTTACCAATGCCCAGATAATGCTTTTGTTACCCTCAACACCATTTTTCTTAAGAATTCCAATCATTATATTTTTTATAGGTTTTTTGCTAGACAAAACTAAATTTACAGGATAATCCTCAATTTTCAAAGGGGTTTCATCTTCACGAATAAATACCCATTGCTCATCACTTACCAAACGACCTTTAATGCTTTCATTATCTAAACCAAGAATTTCCGATGCTTTTGGATTATTATATACAATTGTTGTATCCGGGGCATACACTACTACTCCCAAGTTTATGTTATATAACAAATCAGAGAATCTTTTTTCACTATTTATTATTTTTTCTTCCATCTGTTTTTGTTCAGTAAAATCAGCTGAATTTCCAACAATCCCAAAAGTATTCCCATCTTCATCTAATAGCGGTGATTTTACTGTTAAGAGATAAGCTTCATGTCCATCAGGGTAAGTAACCCATTCAAAGTTTGACTTTGCTTTATTTTCTAAAATCATTTTATTATCATATTTACGGAAAGAATCAGCAACTTCTTTTTCAAAAAGGTAATAATCACTCTTACCTATAATCTCATCTTGCAACCTACCTGTATATTTTTCAAAAGCACTATTGCAAGCAATATAAAAACCATCCATATCTTTTGCAAAAAGTATATTTTCTACACTGTTAATAATATTGTCATATAACTCCTGTTTGGATTTTATAAGATTCATAGCTTCGGATTGTTTTTTCAAAAAGTATAAAACAATAAAATAGAGGATAATGCTTGTAGAGAAGACGTAAAAAAAACCTTTGTACGTTTGGAGAAGATTTAAGTTGTTTTTATCGGTAGATATCGCTTCAACAGCAGTATCCGAAAAGTATATCCATAAAATACCCAATATAAAATAGAATATGGCAATAAGTAAGGCACTCTCAAAATTGTTTAAATTTTTATTTTTCATCAAATAATCCTGCATTTGTATTTATAAAATTGTATCTGTTTTAGACTTATTAACTGATTTATAAAGAGTTGATGAGATACATAAAGAGTTTATGAATATTGTTAGTCTGTTTGGCTATATATAGGGAGAAAGAGCGAAATTACAATGGCTCTACATGTAGGATTTATCTCAAAGGTTCTTGGGCTTGTGCCCCATATGAGCACTCGCTTTATGTACTAAAATATTGTATTTTCCAGTAAAATTTTCAGACCAATTCCTATAAGGACAATTCCGCCGATTTTCTCAGCTTTATCCTCGTAAGCACCTCCCCCTTTTGTTCCAACATACACACCGATATAACTAAACATATATGTAACCACACCTATTATAATCATAGACACAAAAGGGTTTAAATCTAAAAGCTCTAGTGAAAAACCGGCTGCCATAGCATCTATGCTTGTTGCAATTGCCAGCAGAAGAAGCACTTTGTCCGTTACTGCAGATATCTCTTCTTCTGTGTTCTCCCCAAAGCTGTCATAGAGCATTTTGATACCGATAAGACTTAGAAGAAAAAATGCAATCCAATGAGCAAACGACTCTATAAAAGTTCCAAGTCCAACACTCGCCAAATACCCAAAAAGAGGCATTATTCCTTGAAAAAATCCAAATAAAACTGCAACTTTTATGGCTAGATTTTTATTAAACTCTTTGGTTTTCACCCCAATTCCGATTGAGACGGCAAATGCATCCATACTAAGTGCAAAGGCTAAAAGTATCACTTCAAACATATTTTATCCGTCTATTTAATTTATTTGCCATTTTTCCATAAATGATATAAAGATAGGCTTTCTTATATTACAAATGCAGTATGCTACATGTAATTTTTGCAGTGTTTTAACTCTTATTTCAGCGGAATTGTTATAGTGAAACAGGCTCCGTTATCCCTATTTTCCCATGTCAATGTTCCTTTAATATGCTTCTCTACAATCATCTTTGACATATAGATACCCAGACCGGTTCCACTTACGACTTTAGAGGTTGTGTATGGTTCTCCAAGACGAGAGAGTATATCTTGTGGAATCCCTCCGCCCTCATCACAAACGCAAAGAGTTACTTCTGTGTCTCTCTCCGTAATAGTGATATAAATCTTTGCTCCGTTTTTATGCAACTCATTGATGGCATCTTTTGCATTGTTGATGAGGCTGAGAAGTACCTGAAGCAGTTCATTGGAGAAGGTATCTATCTCTCGCGTACATGTACCGTTGATAACTACCTCTATGTTGTCGTTCTCCAGACTTTTTCCGATGATATTCATAGTGTCGTCAATGATTTTATAGATGGTGGTTGTCGTGCGTTGCTTGTTGGGATGAAAGAAATTTCTGAAATCGTCAATAGTTTTGGAAAGGTATTTTGTCTGATCTGAAATATAGTCGCTCATTTCGTCAAGCTGCTCATTTGTAATAGTCTTGCCCATGGCAATACCTATCTTGATGTTACTCGCTGCCAAGGATACCACCATAAGCGGTTGTCTCCACTGGTGCGCAATCATGGAGATCATCTCCCCCATTGCTGCTTGACGTGACTGGGAGAGCATAAGCTGCTCTTGTTGAAGGAGCTTTTCTTGTGTTTTTTTAAGCTCCGATATGTCGCTGATAGTGATATTGATTAAGGGTTCATTATCCTCACCTTCACTCAAAGAGCCTGACATATGTGCCCAGAAGCTCGCAGAGTTGTTTTTTAGTATCTGCACGTCACATGACTCTGTTTTGGCTGACTCCAATATTTTTTTGCGATACAGATAGTATATATCTTGACTTTCTTTAGCTATAAAATTTGTTAGATTTTTGTCAATTATGATACCTCTTGTAACTCCAAGCATGTTGGCTGCAGTAAGATTTGATTTTAAAACCACCCCTTTATGGTTGAGAGTGAAATAACCAACCGGAGCAAGATTATAAAGGTCAAAATACTTTTGTTTTGAATTGTTAAGCTTATCTTGTGTCTCTTTCAGCGCTTCATTTTGCATCTCAAGCTCAACCTTGTGTATTTCGAGCTCCTCAAACATATGCTTTATCTCTTGTGTCGACATGAAATCAATCTGCTCGTGGAGTTTTGGCATTTTATTACCAGAAATTTCAACAGCCTTCACCCTTAAACTCTCTTTGGATTCTTCTTGTTTTATTGTTTCTCTCATCGTTTTTTAGCCTTAGTTAAGGTGTTTTTATTTTATCTCACGCTCTGTTGTAGCAAATGCGTACATCTCCCCAGCTTCATTTACCAAAGCTGTAGCTGTTAGAAAAATATCAATAATTGAACCGGATTTTGTTTTTCTTTTTGTTTGATAAGGCTCCATAATTTCATGCTTAGCAAGCTTTTGTATAAGCTTTAAGTTCTCTTTTTTTAGTTCATTTGGAATTATCTCTTTTACATTCATCTTCAATGCTTCGGCTTCGCTCCATCCGTACATTTTTTTTGCCATCGGGTTCCATGCCAAAATTTTCCCGTCTAAATCCTGCATGGTGATAGCATCATTTGCATCTCTGATGATAACAGCCATGTGCAGTAGTCTTTGATTGGCATCACTGAGCCTTTCTCTCATCTTTATGATTTCCGTGATATCCACAAAGGTGATGACCGCTCCTTCGATAATATTCTCTAGCGTGCGGTATGGCTGGATACGCATCATATACCATCTGCCGTCTATAGTTTGCACCTCAATCTCTTTTGGAATCAAAGTGTCAAGAGTCCTTTGTATGTCACTTTTTAAGTTGTCATAACCGACAAGGTTTGAAGCAATATGGCTGAGTGGCCGTCCTAAATCATTTGGAAGAAGGTTGATTATTTTAGTGAGTGCGGGAGTAAAACGGAGTATGCAAAGTTTTTGGTCAACAAACACAGTTCCTATATCTGTACCTGCTAAAAGGTTGTTCATATCATTGTTTGAGCGGGATAAATCTACGACTTTGATTTGCAGTTCGGTATTGACTGTTGAGAGCTCCTCGTTTACCGATTGCAACTCCTCTTTTGAAGTTTCAAGCTCTTCGTTTGTAGATTGCAACTCTTCATTCACAGACTGAAGTTCTTCACTAAAGGACTTCATCTCTTCATTTGAGTTTTCAAGTTTTTCATTGGCAGTTTTTAAAAACTCTCCTTGGTCTAGAAGCTCTTTTGTGAGTTTTTCTATTTGCATACCGGCATCTGACTCTGAAATATTTTTTTCATTCAATGAGAGCTCTTTTTGCTGCTCTTGTGAGATGGGAATTTCTTCAAAAATCACCAGATAAAGCGAAGAGTCATCATCTGTTGAAAGGCCTGTTTGCACCGGAATAATCACCAGATTCACCTTTAGAAAAGTATTATTTATTTTTACACTAAGCGTTGGGCTGTGTACAATCTTTTTAGTCTGTACTGCCTTATGCAGAGCTATACTTATAGCGCGATGCAACCCTTTTCGTGCCATTTTTATAATGTTGCTGGTGCCTGGTTCACCTGATGGAAGTTCAAAATATGCTCCCGTATGCCCATGCAGATAGAGAAGGTCCCCCTTGTCATTGACAAGCGTGGCCGCATGTGAGATATATTTTAAAAGGGTTTGTTCTGTTAACTCTTTAAATGGTAGCTTTAATGGTTGAATCTCTTTTTCAACCATCTGCGGTGTAGTTGAACGGATGGAATTTCCGACGGGAAATATCTTACTTATGTTGATTTTATGCTCCTTGCTGGAATACTCTTTGCGCTCATAAATATTTGCTTTATTGTCGATTACAGAAAAAAGGTTTTCATAATCACCAATGGCCTCGGAACTTCCCAAAAACAAAATTCCACCCGGATTGAGTGCATAATGGAACAATGGGAAAATCTTCTTTTGCAACTCTGAGTTCATGTAGATAAGTAGATTTCTGCAACTGACGAGGTCAATTTTTGAAAATGGAGGGTCTTTGATAAGATTTTGTTCAGAAAAAATCAGCATATCTCTGATATTTTTGTTTACTCGGTAAGTGTTCCCGTTTGACTCAGGTTTAAAAAAATAAGATAACCGCTCGCTGGAGATATCTGCTACAATATCCGCAGGGTAGATTCCAGCACGAGCTTTAGCTATAGCATTTGGGTCGATGTCGGTAGCAAAGATTTGGATTGGATTTTTTTTTTGAGTCTTGTGCATGTACTCTTTAATGAGGATTGCGATTGAGTAAGCTTCCTCCCCGGTTGAACAGCCTGCTGTCCATACCCTGATAGTGTCGTTTTCTGATTTGTTTATAAAAAGTTTTTGGATGACTTTTTCTAGCGATGCAAATGCGACTGGGTCGCGGAAAAAATTTGTCACTCCTATGAGAAGTTCATGAAAAAGGGCATCTATCTCCTCCGGTGTCTGCTGGAGATACCTAACATACTCTTCTATCATCTCAATCTGATGCAGTGCCATGCGCCTTGCTATACGGCGGTTTATAGTGCTTGCTTTATAGTTGGAAAAATCATGACCGACATTGGAACGGAGTATGATAAATATTTTATTGAGTTCATTTTCATGTTGTTGGCTTATGGTTAGTTCGGTTTTATTTATGATAAAAAAGGCATGTTGAACATAGGCGATAAGCTTCGATGGCATTTCAGTCAGCGGCAACTCGAAATCAACCAAACCCGTAGCAATTGCACTTTTTGGCATGCCGTCATACTCGGCAGTATCTGGCTTTTGTACTATTACCATTCCTCCCTCTTCTTTAATGGCTTTAATCCCCTGTGTCCCATCGCTTCCGGTTCCGGAGAGAATAATTCCGATTGCCCTCTCGTGCTGGTCATGAGCCAAAGAACGAAAAAAGAAATCTATGGGAAGACGGTGACCTCTAGGGGATGGAGGCTCAAGGAGTTGCAGTTTTCCGTTGATAAAGGCCATGTCAAAGTTAGGGGGGATGATGTAGGTGCAGTTTGGTTCTACTTTCATCCCATCTTGAACCTCATACACTTTCATTGTTGTGTATCTTTGGATGATTTCTGTAAGAATGCTTTTGTGATCAGGGGCTAAATGCTGAACTATAACAAAAGCCATGTTCATATTTATCATCTCCGGCATAGCAGAAAAAAAAGCTCCAAAAGATGAAATACCGCCAGCTGAAGCGCCTATACCGACTATTGGGAAGTTTATACGATTTTGTGTTTCATTTTCAGCAGAACTCATCTCTTTTTTTTTTACCATAATAACCCTTGATTTGAATAATTATTTTTAATATTATCTATTTTAAACTGTTAAATAACTGATTTGGTATCTATTAAACTCTTAATTTTTCATACCAATTCGTATTGATAAGCAAAACTTAAAATATATATAACCCAATTATTTAATTTCAATGGCATTTTCCATAAAAGATATAAAGATAGACTTTCTTATGTTATAAATAGACAAAAAGATAAAAGCAGTAATAATGAAAAAAGCATTTATAAAAGCATCACTTGGATTTTTTTCCATGATACCGATGATAGTTGCAACAGTTGCACTTGTAGGTCTGATGCAGGTACATGTAACTCCGCAGACACTCTCAAAATTATTTGGTCATGGTGATATTCTCGATGTTTTAACAGGAACTCTTGTCGGTGCAGTTTCAGTAGGACAAGGTATACTCTCTTACGTCATAGCTGGTGAACTAATAGAACAAGGTGTCTCTTTTTATGCCATGAGCGCCTTTACTCTTGCTTGGGTAACTATCGGTCTTGTTCAAATACCGGCTGAAGCTTCTGTATTTGGACTTAGATTTACTTTTTATCGCAATATTTTAGCTCTAATAAGCACTATATTGGTTTCATATTTTACTGTTATCAGTTTGGAATTGTTGTCATGAAAATAAACTTTAAAGGTCTTAAATTTTTAGCAGCTGTATCGCTTATATATCTAACACTTTTTATATTTGACACATCAAATACTTTCGCTTCAATACAAAAGAGCGGAACTATTTTATATAATCTTTTACCGATTTTTTTATTTATTATTTTTATAACAGCTATGCTTAACTACTTTTTAAAACCAAAAGAGATTATTAAACATTTTGGAAAAGAGAGCGGTATAAAAGGTGTAATATACTCAGTTCTTGGAGGAGTTTTAAGCCATGGTCCAATCTACGCGTGGTACGGCGTTTTGAGTGATATGAGAAACGAGGGAGTAAAAGACAGACTTCTGGTCACTTTTCTCTATGCCCGTGCAGTCAAGCTTCCTCTACTTCCATTTATGATTGATCTATTTGGAGTTTTATTTACAATCATAATGACTGTGTACATACTTTTATCATCAGTGCTACAAGGTGTAGCTATGGAATATTTAGAAAAAAGACGTTAAACACCAAAATACAATCTACATGTAATACTATTTGATAGTACTTTTAATGTCTGTTATAAACTCTGCAATATCATCATGTAAGGCTTGTAAATCTTCTTCATGTTCAACTTCATCAGCTAAAATCTCTGATACAAGATTATATGTAATAATATCCTTGTCTTTAACTATATCAGCAATTGAAGAGTAAGTACTGATTGCACACTGCTCGCCTTTTATTGAGTCTTGAAGGATTGCAACAACATCAAAATTTTTAGGCTCTTCGTAACCGCAGTTTGTGTGTGTAAACCAATCTTTAGGGTTTAGTATAGGCGTTCCACCAAGCTGAAGTATTCTATCTGCCACCATAGTTGCATGTCTTAGCTCATCTGCTGCATGTTGATTTAACTCTGCAATTGCCGCATCTTTCATAATTCCTTTAATCACTTTTGCTTCTATAAAATACTGATAATACGCCAACCACTCATCTGCATACGCCTTGTTTAAAAGTCTAATGACTTCGCTAATCTCTATACCTTTAATAATCGAATTCCCTCTAATAGCCATAATATACTCCTTTTGTTTTATTGTACATAAAAATTAATTATTACAAAATAAAACTTAATATAATTAATATGTTTTTTTATATTTATCTGATACTATTTTTAAATTACGGTCTGGAGTGCATTATGATTAATCAGCGTTTTATCTTAACAATCATGCCTTTTATGCTATCTACCAGCCTCTATGCACAAAACAACTCAGAGGAAAAAGCTAAATGGGGTGATGTATCTGGTCTTATTCGCTTTTACTATGTTTTTTCTCCTTCTTATATCAAAAGTGGCCGTTCTAAAGATTACAGTATTGATGGAAGCGCAATTGGTGGACACATTCGCTACACCTCACCTACTTTATCAAATATTGGAGCTTCTGCTGCACTCTACTATGCACAGGATACCGGACTAAACAACTTTGATAATCCAGACACAATAGGTGCAGCTGGACGGTTTTTTACAAAAGATTATTCAGCCAAAGCTGTTCTTGGAGAAGTAAACCTGTTTTATAAAGACAAACTGCATCAGATTATTGCAGGGCGACAAAAGATAGATTCTCCTTTAACGAATTCCATCTACACATATATGCCAAATATGTTTGAAGCACTATATTATTCAAACTCAAATATTTCTAATAATCAATTTATAGTTCTTCAGATAGATAAAATGGCTTATGGAACAAGAGCACCAGTAGAGTTTGGGCTGATTGGTGAGACTACAAAAACTGCAGGTTCAACACAAAGTGCTATTGATATCAGGGGAGATTTTTTACAAGTTGAGCAACAAATATTGGCAGATAGCACAGCCTCAACAAATGGAATCTCTGGATTGGCTCTTATAAACAGTTCACTTCCTAACACCACTCTGCGTCTATGGGATTTTTATGTACATGACATTATCAATATGCTCTATGTTGATGCAATCTATAAAAATAAATACAATGATGAACCCTACTACTTCTCTGCGCAGTACCTGAATGTGCGTAGTGTTGGAAAGAACTTAGCTTCAGCATGGCTAGATGCAAATAATGCAAATCTGTATGGTGTAAAAGCCAGCTTCAATTATAAAAATATTTCTACTTATGTAGCCTACAACCACTCAGGAAATGCAAAAATACTAAACCCTTTGGGAGGTGACCCGGCATACACCTCTTCATTTTTTTCAAGAAATGCATACAGAGCAAATGTTGATGCATTTAAACTATGAATGAATTTTCAACTTGCAAAAAATTTCAAAATTATCACAAGTCATGCTGATTACGGACAATCAACCACTGATGGTACATTCTCGCCGGCAAAACCGGTTGAAGCGGCAACGCAGCCAAAAGGCGATGCAATAGAATCTGCTTTACTTTTTTCATATTTTCCGATAAAATCTATAAATATACTAAGTGGTATTATTTATAAAACTAGTGAGTATTTTTACTCTGGTGAACAGGTTAAACTTCTAGATTTAGACTTGCTCATTACATATAAATTCTAAAGGTGTTTTAATGGGTAAGGTTGCAATTATTTTTCTAATAACATTCTCATTTTTGCAAGCTTCAGGGCAAATATTAACTATTAACTCTGGCTACAGCTTTCCTGAAACAAACCTTCTTGAGTCAATCATAAAAGAGGGATTTAAAAGAGCTAATATTGCACTTAAATACCAACCCCTTCCAAATCAACGCTCTTTAATCAATGCCAATAATGGTGTTGATGACGGAGAAGCTGCAAGAATTTGGGAAATCAATGAGCATTACCCAAATTTAATTCGTATTCCAGTAGCAATTCATTCAATTGACCTCGTTGTTCTAAGCAGAGAGAACCTGCATATTAAAGAGTCATCAGATTTGACATTTTACAATGTTGGCGTTATAAGAGGGATGAAAATTGCAGAACAAATTACTGAGAATGCCAAACCTCTTTCAATAACAAAAACAACCAATCATATAACGTTAATAAAAATGCTATCTAGTCATAGGCTTGATGTTATAGTAACAAGTAAAATTTCACTACTCTCAGGACTCAATGAAACAAAAGAGAAAAATTTATTTATGCTTTCAAAACCTCTTGTTTCACGTCCTTTATATATGCACTTGCATAAAAAGCATAAAAAGCTTATACCTCAGCTCGAAGAAGCGTTCAATTCAATGATAGAAGATGGTACACTAAAGCAAATTCGTGACACTTTTCTTAAGGATTTAGAGAGCCATATAGCCAATACAGTTAGGATTATCAAAGATGATTAAAAACTTTTTATATAACTATTTTATTGACAGAAAAATATCTTTCAAGTTAATGATACTTACACTGCTTTTCAGTGCAGTTATAACCTTAATAATTAGCATAATACAACTTTATATGGACTACAGAAACGGCATAAAATCAATAAATACACAACTTTCTCTTATTGAGTCAGGTTATATAGCCAGTATCAATCAAAGCATTTGGGTATATGACAAGAAACAGACTCTTTTACAGCTAGATGGGATTTTAAACCTACCGGACATTGAATTTACTGCTATAGAGCTTACAGAAGGCGAACACTATGAACGTGGAAATGAGGTAAATAAAAATTTTATTACAAAAAAAATCCAACTTTCATATCAACATGATTATGAAGAAATTATATTGGGTGAACTCACTGTGGTTGCTGATTTAAATAAACTTTACCAACAACTTGTTGATAAAATTATTGTTATATTATTATCTCAAGGTATTAAAACATTTTTAATCTCATTTTTTATACTCTTTATCTTCCAAAGATTGGTAACGCAACATCTTGAAAAAATAGCAGAGTACGCTAAATCTTTAAGAGTTTACTCTAAATCTAAACCTTTAATTCTCAATAAAACTATTTCCAAATCTAACCATGATGAACTTGATAATCTTACAGAATCTATTAATTCAATGCAAAATCAACTTTATAAATCATTTTTAAATCTATCTTCTGAATTAGAGGCAAGAAAAAAATCAGATAGATCTTTGCTAGAGTACAAAAAAGCATTAGATGCCAGTGCTTATGTTTCTAAGAGTGACTTAAACGGTGATATAACTTATGTAAACGATGCACTCTGCTCAATTACCGGATATACAAGAGAAGAACTTATAGGAAAACAACACAATATTTTCAGATATAAAGAAACTCCACCAATTGAGTATAAGGAGATGTGGGACACCATACAAAATAAAAAAGTATGGAGAGGGAGTATGAAAAATGTTAAAAAAGATGGAAGCTGCTTTTATATCAGTCAGACAATCATCCCTATCTTAGACACTCACGGAAATATTATTGAATACATTGCTTTACGCTATGATATTACAGAACTTGTAGAAAAAACAAAAATGTTAGAAAGACATTACGAAACAGATACTCTCACAAAACTAGGTAACCGTTTTAAACTTTTAAATGACATTGAAAATAGCGAACACCCTTCTCTTGCTATTGTAGATATAGATTCATTTAAGCAGATTAATGATTTTTACGGACATGAGATAGGGGACTATGTCATCATAGAGCTCTCTAAAAGGTTATTAGAACAGGCAGATGGTCGCTATACGGAAGCATACAGATTGCAAGCTGACCAGTTTGCATTTATTTGCAAGGCGTGCACAACAAAAGATCAATTTAAAGATACTATCGAGAATCTAATAAAAGAGTTAACAAAGAAACCTATATTTTTTCAACAACATGAAATAATAATTGGAGTGACTGTTGGCATAGCCACCAATAAGCAAGATTTATTCATTGATGCAGATATAGGATTAAAATTAGCTAAGCAATTGAAAAAAGATTTTGTTATATATGACAAAGCTTTCAACATTGAAAAAGAGTATGAAAATAATCTGGAGTGGACAAAAAAAGTAAAAAAAGCAATAGAGGATGGTAGAATAGTCGCTTTTTTTCAGCCTATATATAATCAAAACAGCAAAAAAGTTGAAAAATTCGAAGCACTTGTAAGAATGATAGATATTGATGGAAAAATAATTTCTCCATTTTTCTTTTTAGAGATTGCGAAAAAAGCCAAACTTTATACAAAAATCACAATGATTATGATTGATAAGGCAATTGAAGCAGCTAAACATCATGATTATGAATTTTCAATCAACCTCACCATAGATGATATAATCAATCAAGAAACAACTGACTATTTTATACAAAAAGTAAGAGAGAGTAATATTGGCCACAAAATAGTTATTGAACTTGTTGAATCAGAAGGAATAGAAAACTTTAATGATTTTTATTCATTTATCGAAAAAGCAAAACTTCTTGGATGTAAATTGGCTATAGATGATTTTGGAACAGGCTACTCGAATTTCGAATATCTGTTAAAATTAGATGTCGACTATGTAAAGATTGATGGATCACTTATTAAGAATATAGATACAAATAAGCATATGCGCCTTGTTTCAGAGACAATAATCTCATTTGCCAAAATTGCAAATATGAAAACTATTGCAGAGTTTGTATCACACAAAAAGATTTCAGACATTGTCTCAGAAATAGGAGTTGACTTTATTCAAGGCTACTATATTGGAGAACCTATGCCGTATAATGAGATTGAAAAATTTGAACATATAGTGATTTAGTTAAATTCTCTACTTTGTATGCCATGAGCTAATCCGACCGCCTTGTTGTAAAGCACTCCGTCATAAGTATTTAGAGCAGTAACCATAACAGGCATTTGTTTACAAATATTTTCAGACCCATAGTGAGCTAAATGTTTGACATAAACTATTGTTGCATTTGTTAAAGCGTAAGTTGAAGTTCTCGGATAAGCCCCCGGCATATTGGCAACACAATAGTGTACTATCCCTTCTTCCATAAAAGTAGGTTTTGTATGCGTAGTTGCATGTGAACTCTCAAAACATCCACCTTGATCAATCGAGACATCAACTAGTACGCTCCCTTTTTTCATCTTACTTAACATTTCACGTGTTATAAGTTTTGGAGCTTTTGCACCTGGAATAAGTATGGTTCCCACTATTATGTCTACATGTGGGAGTAAAGAGTCTATTGCTTCACTGCAGCTATAAAGAGTTGCTACATTTGCCGGCATTACATCATTTAGATAGTGTAGACGTTCAGTATTTATATCGAGTATTATAACATCAGCTCCTAAACCTGCTGCGACTTCTGCCGCAGCTTTGCCGGCAACGCCACCACCAAGCACCATTACCTTAGTCCTATGTGTTCCAACTACTCCACCGGCGAGAAGACCACTACCTCCATGATAACGTCCCAAATGAACTGCACCCATCAAAGAAGCCATTTTCCCTGCCACTTCACTCATAGGTTCTAAAAGTGGCAACCTGTTCCCAATTTTTAAAGTCTCATAAGAAAAAGCTCTTATCCCTTTTTCAAGTAAAAAATCTGTTAGCTGTTTGTCTGCTGCAAGATGAAGGTAAGTAAATAGTGTCTGGTTTTGCTTAAAAAGTTTATACTCTTGCTCAATTGGCTCTTTAACCTTAACAATCATCTCTACTTTACTAAATAGTTCTTCCACATTTTTTAAAAGTATAGCTCCTGCGGTTTTATAATCAAAGTCGCTAAAACCGCTTCCATCGCCCGCACTGCTCTGTACATAAACCGCATGCCCATCTATTGTAAGTTCTGCTACTCCAGCCGGTGTAACTGAAACACGATATTCATCAGTTTTAATCTCTTTTGGTATACCAATAATCATCTTATCTCCTATGAAAGCGAATGTTCATTTTTCTACATTAGCAAAGTTATCTGAAACAAATTGCCAATTTATCAGTTTCCACCATTTTTCAAGATACTCAGGTCTCATATTACGATAATCTATATAGTAGGCATGTTCCCATACATCACATGTAAGAATCGGTATCCTATTATGACGTATTGGGTTGTCTGCATTAGATGTTGCTTCAACAATAAGCTTTTTATCTTCGTTGATGCTCAACCATACCCATCCAGAACCGAAATGTCCTGCTGCTGTACTGATAAATTCTTCTTTAAAGGCTTCTATTGAGCCAAAACAACTCTTTATAAGGTCAGATAGCTCCACTGATGGATCAGTAGCTGTACCACTAAGCCCATGCCAATAAAAATCATGGTTACACACCTGTGCTGCATTGTTAAAAATCGCACCATCAGCATTTTTCACTATATACTCAAGTGACTTATTTGAGTACTCAGTCCCCTCTGTAAGAGCGTTTAGTTTGTTTACATAAGCTAAATGGTGTTTGCCATAATGGTAGCTTATGGTCTCAACAGATATGTACGGTTCCAAAGCATTTGTTTCATAAGGCAATTGCATCAATTCAAATTTCATATTATACTCCTCAATATAAAATATTAACTATTAATTATATCTAATAATAATGCACAATGTATATAAATTCTACTGAGGCACTCACTATCTCTTAAACGTATACTTACACCGACGAGGTTATATTAGTGTAAATCTTTATAGGTATTTCTAATTTTATTAATCTCTTCAAAGTTGTCAAAAAATATATCTACGAGTTTTGGATCAAAGTGCTTTGCACTATTTGCTCTGAAAAGCTCAAAGATCGCTTCATCCTTCCACGCTTTTTTGTAGCATCAGTCTGAGCCAAGTGCATCAAAAACATCTGCAACAGCTGTTATTTGTCCGTATATATGAATCTCTTCACCTTTTAGTTTTCTTGGATAACCACTGCCGTCATATTTTTCATGATGCTCATGTGCAACTATTGCAGCAGCTTTTAGAATGTCACGATTAGAGTGTTCTAACATCTCATAACCTAGCTTTGCATGTGTTTTCATAATTGTAAATTCAGAGTCTGTCAGCTTTCCTGGTTTATTTAATATATTATCAGGAATTGCCACCTTTCCTATATTGTGCATTGGACTGCATAGTCTAAGAAGTTTTGCTTCAGCAGTAGATAGACCGGCTTTTAATGCAAGAAGTTCAGAGTATGCAGCAACACGTTTTACATGCTTTCCAGTCTCTTTAGAACGTGTCTCAGTAATTGAACCCATTGTAAAGAGCACCTCTTTTTGTGTATCAGTTATCTCATTGTTTAAATTTTCAATATCTTCTATCCCCCTGCCTTATGGATATCCTCATACTATTTATTGCATTTGATATCTCACCAAGTTCATCTGAACGTATAATGTTTAGCTCATCATCAAAATTACCATCTTTTATTTTATTTTATTTATGGACTATACTATTGTTAGGGTATCTTTTTTTAGTAGTTTTCCAAAGAATATTGCTACAAAGACAACAACAAATAAAAAGAATAGACCTATATATAAAACCTCAATAAGAACCTTGTCCTCTATTACCCCCTGCACATAGTAACCGAGTCTTGGTATAGAAATATCTCATTTCTAACTGTTGAATTTAATAAAAAGAGCTTCTCTAAAAATTATATGAAAAACAAAAACTATAGAGAAGTTAAAAAGTATTTGAGAAGGTCTAAGCCCGTCTATAAAAGAACACACATTTGTACAGTAGTTTTGCATAAATATAAGAGATAAAAGTGAGGAGAGATATAAAATAATACGAATACGCCACGTTATTAATTTTTTAAAATGTTGTGAGTCTGTCATTGCTCTATTTCCTAGATATTTAATTTAAAAATCATCTAAATAAACTGCTCTCGGTATAGGCAAATTAATATGAGAAGAGCATTAAATATTTAACTACCTAACTAAGTGTAGCATCTAGGATTTTTATTGGTAAAATACCATTAGGGCCTCTTTTATTTTTAATTTTTTCTTCTAAATTGAAAAGAAGTTTTTTGATTTCACTTTTTGATTTATCAAAATCTAATTTTGTTTTTTCTGTTTCACGGCAACGCCTACCAAGAGATTCACGTTTACGACTTTTTAAATGTTGAATAGTAAGTATATCGTGTCCGTCTTCATCTTTTTGCCAGAACATCCTATATCTCAACACAATATTATAGCTATTCATTGCATCTATATAATTCTTATAAAGTATTTTTATGTTTTCACGTTCTTTTATTCGCGTGTTATTTTCAAAAAATGACATACTTCCTCCATTTCATAAACTTTATTAAATTATACCTAATTATAATAATTTAAAATGAAATATAATTTATAAAATCAAAGAGGCTTATGTAGCATGCAATTAATTATTATAGTCGCAAAGCAACTGTAAAACAAGCTCCATCTCCTACATTTTTCCAACTAAGTGTTCCTTTTAGGTGCTTCTCTATAATTGTTTTAGACATATAAATCCCAAGACCAGTGCCATTTTTATTTTTAGTTGATACATAAGGTTGACCTAGTAATTGCATTGTATCATTGGATATCCCGCCACCATTGTCGCAAATAGTAGTAACAACGAATCCATCAACTTCATTAATCTCAATAGCTATACGAGGATTATTAGATTCAGAATGCTTAACAGCATCTTTAGCATTATTTATAATATTTAAAAATGCTTGTAACAACTCACTAGGATAGATATTTACATTCTTTTTAGATTTCATTGTAATGTCTACATCTATATTGTTATTTTTAAGGCTATTACCAGTCATTCTCATAGCACGTTCCATAACATCACAAACATTAACTGACTCTTTTTTCTTGTCTGGTTTTAAAAAATCACTAAAGTCGTCTATGGTCTTGGAGAGATGATTAACTTGGTCAAAAACTCTATCACTCATTTCGTCAATCATCTCATTAGTTACTTTATTTCCTAGTTCCATATCTATTTTTAAGTTATTAACAGCCATTGAGACTACCGTAAGAGGCTGTCTCCATTGATGTGCTATCATTGCTACCATTTCACCCATTGCCGCTTGTCTCGACTGAGCAATAACAATATCCTCTTGTTTTTTCAACTCTTCTTGTGCTTCTTTTAGCTCAGTCAAATCAATATCAATACAGTACATCTCAGGCTCATTATATTGATTCTCCAATAACACACAATTTGAAAAAACTGTAACATCTGAACCATCTTCTTTTTTCAATACACGCTCAGATGATGGTATTGACTGACCACCTTTTATCCACACTGCAATATCAGAATTTACTTTATCGCATATTTCATCTGGAATAATGAGCTCATCAATCTGTTTTCCCATTGCATAGTCACAACTGTAACCAAATAAATTTTCACTGGCTCTATTCCAATATATAACTCTATGGTTTTTGTCATAACCTTGCACTGCAATGGCATCTGTATATTCAAACAGTTTACGAAAACGTGCTTCGCTCTCTTGTAATGCTGTTTCAGCTCTTTTTCGTTCGCTTATATCTCTAAAAACTACAACAACACCATTTAGTTCACCATTTTCAACTAAGGGGTTACTAGAACAATCAACTGTAAAACTGCTGCCGTCTTTACGCCAGAACAGAGTCTCAACTTGGAGTGCGGAACTTTGTTTCTTCATCGTTTTATATATTGGACAATCAGACTCATGAAAAGTAGTGCCGTCTGGATGTGTATGATGCCACATTTCGTGGCTATTCTTGCCAATCATTTCATCAATAGTATATCCAAGCATATCAGCTGCAGCCTGATTAACAATAGTGTGTTTTCCATCAATATCTAAAACAAAAATTCCGTCCCTTACAGTAGAAAGAATAAGTACCTCTTTTTCGCGCAGATTAACAACATCAGAAATTTTTTTATCTAGCTTTTGAGAGATCCTCTCTTGATAAAGAACGTCAATTCTTGTTTGAGGTTGAATTTGCTTATTACTTCTATTTATAGCTCCTTCAT
The DNA here is from genome assembly GCF_015265475.1 of Candidatus Sulfurimonas marisnigri. NCBI lineage: Bacteria > Pseudomonadati > Campylobacterota > Epsilonproteobacteria > Campylobacterales > Sulfurimonadaceae > Sulfurimonas > Candidatus Sulfurimonas marisnigri. The sequence goes on from NZ_CP054493.1 coordinate 1,605,313, forward strand.
AATACTTATCAATTATCTCTTTAATACGCTGAATAAACAGCACTGGCTCTAATGGTTTGTGTATATAACAACAAGCCCCTAGCGCCAATCCAAGCTCTTCATCCTCTTTTTCAAGATAGGTTGCTGTATAAAAAACAAAAGGAACATCTTGTAAATTATCAATACATTTCATAACACGACATAAGGTGAATCCATCCATTTTAGGCATTAAAATATCAGAAATTATAATATCTGGAGGAGTTGCCTGTGCCAAGTTTAAAGCATCTATACCATTAGAGGCTTCCTGTACACTTAGCCCCAGACTTTCAAGCATGCTGCTTAATAAAACTAAATTATCTTTATTGTCATCTACTATTAAAACATTCATCTACTCACCTTGCTGATATTTTGTATATCATGTATATTTTCTACATGTTGTGGAATATTTAAAGTAAATGTACTACCTTCATCTATTTTGCTTATACAACTAACATCACCGCCTAACACTTCTCTAGTTAATTTTTGAGTTATATAGAGTCCAAGACCAGTCCCTGCAACTTTTTCCTTGAGTTGTGACTCTAATCGCTCAAATGGCTGATATAATCGAATAAGATTATTTTGTGAAATACCTATTCCATTGTCACTAATTGATATTTTCACTAATTTTTCATCGCATTCAGACGTCACATTAATTACTCCACTTTCACTATATTTCACAGCATTACTTATAAGATTAAATAAACATTGTTTAAGATGGATACGATCAGAATAGAGCTCTATGTTATTCGGAATATTTACAGCCAATTGTAATCCTTTTTTATGAGCTTCTTCCTCCATTATTTTCACAACTTCTCCTGCAAGAACATTTAAATTAAAAGGTTCATACTTAATAATTATTACTCCTACTTCAATTTTTAGAACTTCCACAATATCTGTAGTTAGTAGAAGGAGATGTTTACCTGATTTCTCAACCCTCTGAATATAATCACGCTGCAAATCACTTATTGGACCTACTATATCGTTTAAAATCAAGCCAGTGAAGCCAATAATAGAGTTAAGAGGTGTTCTAAGTTCATGAGACATAGAAGAAATAAATATAGACTTATTTTTATCATTATAACTTTGGTGATTTTCAACCGCATCAACATGTGTTAACTCTAATATTCTAAGACTATTTTCAATAGAGCCGCGGAATATTCCTAATAACTGCTTGGAAATGTCAGTTAGAATCAACTCTTTATTGTCAACAATACATATAGCACCAAAGACGCTATTATCCGACCAAAGTAAAGGTTCTCCATAGTAACCGACAATCTGTGTCAAATCGCTATTATTACTATTGCAACACTCATCTTTAAGTGAGTTCTCAATATAAAGCGCACTCTTTTCTCTTATAACACTCTCGCTATATAATTCAGATTCCAAACTTTTACTTGCATCAATTTTAGAAGTACATACAACCTCAATTTTCTCACTAACTGCACGCACAACCAATGAATAACTCACATCGGCAACACATGTCAGAGAATCAACCATCTCCAGCCACTTTTTAAATAATTCTTTTGGAATATCAGGCTTTTTTATTCCAATATTACAAACACTTCTAATATCCATATATTTGTCCTAACAGTATTGGAATAAATTATTATATTATGAATAATACGATAAAAACATTAAACAACACATAAAGTATATAATAAAATTTATATTAACAACAGATAATCTGTAAAATGAAAAGTAATATAAGTAATTTATTATTTCCTTGATTACTTTCTCAAATATAATCAGCATTTATTAACTAATATCACGATATCATTACAAACCGATACAAAACCTCAATAAAGCCCTAAAACGGGGGAAATGAAATATATAAATGGCATTAATAGACCTACTAAACATATCTAAACACTACGAAGCACAAAAGATTTTAATAGATGTAAATTTTCATGTAAATGAAGGTGATAGAATAGTTGTTATAGGTAAAAATGGCAGCGGAAAATCTACTCTTATGAAAATCGTAAATGGTACTCTTGAACAAGATGCCGGAGATAGGATTATAAGACAAAATTTAGAAGTTAAGATGTTAGACCAAAGACCTAATTTTAAAGAGGGTCACACAGTAAGAGAAGCTGTTGAAGATGGGCTTAATGAAATCAACATAGCAAAAAACAGATATGATGAACTTTCATTGATGCTAGCTGATAACTTTGATAACAAACCTCTTATAGACGAGCATGAAAAATTATCAAAATACATAGAGCATCATAATGCATGGAACTTAGACGACAAAATAGAGCGGATAATTCAGCATTTTGATTTAAAACGTTATGAAGAGAAGCCAATAACTCTATTAAGTGGTGGTGAACAGCGTCGTGTCGCTCTAGCATCACTATTACTTCAAAAACCTGACATTTTACTTCTTGATGAACCTACAAATCACCTTGACGTCTACATGGTTGAATTTTTAGAAGAGCTTTTGTTAAAAGAGAAATTTACAATAGTTTTTATCTCTCATGATAGATACTTTATAGACAGAATTGCTACTAAAAGTGTAGAGGTAGAAGATTGTTCACTTAGAGAATATAGTGGTGGGTATAGTAACTATCTAACTCAAAAATCAGAGTATCTAAGAACTCTGCAAAAACAGCACGATAATCTTCTTGGAGTTTTAAAAAGGGAAAACGAGTGGTATGCAAGGGGCGTAAGGGCTAGACTTAAACGGAATGAGGGTCGTAAAGAGCGACTTATGAATATTCGAGAAGATGCAAAAACGAACCCTGCAAGAATAAAAAAAATGTCTATCGAACTTCAAAGAGAGGCTAAACACTTTAACCGTGACAAAAGTATAAATAAACAAAAAATGCTTTTTGAAGTAGAAGATTTAGGCTTGACACTTGGAACAAAAGAACTTCTAAAAGAGTTTACAACAAGAATACTGCAAAAAGATGTTATTGCAATTGTCGGACCAAATGGCAGTGGAAAATCAACTCTGCTAAAAGCTCTTTTAGGAAGAATAGAACCTACATGTGGAAGTATAAAACGTGGTGAATTTAAAATAGGATACTTCGACCAACATCGCGAAATGTTAGACGATGATAAAAATCTTTTAGAAACTTTTTGTCCCCTTGGTGGAGATAGAGTAGATGTTCGTGGAAAGAACTTGCATGTATATGGCTATCTTAAAAACTTTCTCTTTCCAAGAGAGTTTTTAGATAAAAAAATAGGTGTACTTAGTGGTGGAGAAAAAAACCGTATTGCCCTTGCCCTGCTCTTTACTAAAAATGTAGACATTCTAATACTAGATGAGCCTACAAATGATTTAGATATTCCGACTATAAACATTTTAGAAGAGCAGTTAACTAACTTTCCTGGAGCTGTCATCATAGTAAGTCATGATAGGTATTTCGTAGATAAGATTGCAAAAAAACTATTTATTTTTAAAAGCGATAAACGAATTGAGGAGAGTTATCAAGAGTATTCCGAATATTTAGAGCTTGAAAAAGAGTTGAAAACCTTAGATGAGATAGGAAAAGAAGTTGAGCAGGAGAAGCCAAAAATAAGAGAGAAAGAAAAAGTACTAAAACTAACTTTTAAAGAAAAAACGGCACTTGAAAATCTACCTTTAGAGATAGAAAAACTTGAGCTGGAGATGGAAGAAAAAAACAGCTGTTTAGCCAATCCAAAATGCTATGAAGAGATTGGGATAACAAAACTGGCGCAAGAGCTACAAAAGATAGAAGATATTTACGAGCAAAAAGTTGAAGAGTTACTGACTATACAAGAGAAAGAAGAGGAGATATTGAGTTTATAACTGTGTAGTTATAAACTCTTAATAAGCTCTTACCAAAAGGTAAGAAACATTTTACTTACGAGACTCTTTTAAAGTATCTGCAATTAAAAATGCCAACTCCAAAGATTGATCTGCATTTAGTCTTGGGTCACAATGAGTATGGTAACGAGAACTTAAATCCTCTTCAGTTACAATAAATGAACCACCAATACACTCAGTAACATTTTTACCAGTCATCTCTAGATGAACCCCACCAGCAACTGTTCCCTCAGCTTTATGAACTTGAAAAAACTGTTTCATTTCTGTAAGGATTGAATCAACCGGTCGAGTTTTGTAGCTGTTTGATGATTTTATAGTATTTCCATGCATTGGATCACAACTCCAAACAACATTCATACCCTCTTTTTCAATTGCACGAATTAGCTTAGGCATACCCTCGCCAACTTTATCAGCACCCATTCTAACAATAACATTCAGGCGACCTGCCTCATTTTCAGGATTTAGAGTATGACAAAGTTTAATTAAGTCTTCTGGATCCATTGACGGACCTGCTTTAACACCTATTGGATTTTTCACACCTCGGAGGTATTCAACATGAGCACCATCAAGCTGGCGAGTTCTGTCACCAATCCATAACATGTGAGCTGAAGTATCATACCAATCTCCACTCAAAGAGTCTTGTCTTGTGAAAGCCTCCTCATATGGAAGCAATAGTGCCTCATGTGAAGTATAAAAATCTGTCTCTCTTAAATTTCTATAAGTTTTAGATGTTATGCCGCAAGCTTTCATAAACTGCAGAGAGTTTTCTATATCTTGTGCCATTTTTTCATACTTTGCAGAAACTTCACTTTGATGTGCAAAGTCTAAGTTCCACTGATGAACTTGGTGTAAATCTGCCAAACCACCAGATGCAAATGCACGAAGTAGATTCAAAGTTGCAGCAGACTGATTATATGCTTTTATCATACGCTCAGGATCTGGTGTACGAGCCTCTTTCGTAAAATCAACTCCATTAATAATATCTCCACGATATGAATCAAGAGTAATGCCATCGAATGTTTCTGTATCAGAAGAACGTGGCTTAGCAAACTGTCCGCCTAAACGACCAACTTTAACTACAGGAACGCCACCTGCATATGTCATAACAACTGCCATTTGCAAAAGTGCTTTAAACGTGTCACGAATATTATCAGCATGAAATTCACTAAAGCTCTCTGCACAATCTCCACCTTGAAGTAAAAAAGCATTACCATTTGCAACATCTGCAAGTTCACTTTTCAATCTTCTCGCCTCACCAGCAAACACCAGTGGCGGATAGTTTTTTAACTCAGATAAAACTCTATTTAAATCATCTTTATTTTGATAAGTTGGTTGTTGTAAAATTGGTTTTTCTCTCCAACTAGTTGGACTCCATATACTCATTATAAAACCTTTTCAGAAATGTACTCAACTAGATGTACAATTTATATATTTTATGAAATATTACATAAAAATACCTAAAATAGCTCTGATTAATCATAGATATTTATCTAAGAATTATATTAAAAGATATTTTTATGTATAAATGTGTATAATAATCGCAACATTTCACGCAGGAAGACAATTTAATGCAAAAAGAAGAATTAAAATCTCTTGCTAAAGAGATGTATGACAATCTTATTGTCTCTATTGATGAACAAGACAGTGCGAGTGTAGAACAATTAGTAAACTACCTAGGTACAGCAACAGAAGCTATTTCTAATATTGATGGTAGTGATATAACGACTTTAGAATATGCAAAATTAACTTTCCATAATGCTTACAAAGAGATTGCCGCTGAGGGTTTGAAACAATATCAATCTACAAATGGCAAATTTTTAGAAATTTCCCAAGAACAGAGTACAATTTTAGACCAGTACCTTGTAAAAGATATTGATTTGCCAGATGTAACAAAAAAATTTTATGAGATTCAAAAACAGATGAGTGACGAGATAGAAAAAGCAAATGAAATTATTATTAACTTGTCTAATCAAGTAAAAACACTAGAAACGAAATCAAGTATTGACTCATTAACAAAAGTTTATAATAGAAGCGCCTTGTCAGTTTACTTAGAAACCCTATGTGAAGAGGGAAATAGTAACTATGAAGTGCATATGCTTATAATGGACTTAGATGACTTTAAATTAGTAAATGACACATACGGACATATTGCTGGAGATAAAATTTTAATATTCATATCAAATATTCTTAAAAGAACACTAAGAGATGGTGATAAAATATTCAGATACGGAGGAGAAGAGTTTATAATTATTTTAAATAGAATAGATGCTAAACGTTGTATGAGCATAACAAATAGAATTTTAGAACTTGTTCGCGCTAATAACCTTATATATAAAGGTAAAACTATTAATGTAACAGGAAGTATAGGCACTACGATGTTTAAGACTGGGGACACTCCAGATTCACTAATAGAAAGAGCAGACAGGGCTCTATATATTGCTAAGAATAATGGCAAAAATCAAGTGCAAACGGTACTTGACTAATGGAATTTAGCTATTTTGACATTATCATATCTACAATAATACTTTTTTTGGGACTAAAAGGAGTTTTAAATGGTTTTTTTAAAGAACTCTTTGGACTGCTTGGCATTATAGGTGGTATATTTGTAGCCTCTCGTGTGGGAGACACTATTGGACAGCGAATTAGTGACCTAGTCTTTAAATTTGAAAGCAGTGCCGCTATCAGCTTTACTGGTTTTTTAGTTACTCTAGCTATCTTTTGGCTATTTATGGTAACTATTGGCTTTATATTTAAAAAATTAAGTTCAATGAGTGGATTAGGAATTTTTGATAAAATATTAGGATTTTTCTTTGGTGCTAGTAAATTTTTCTTTATTGTTGCAGTAATTGCTTACGCAACCTACAACATAAAAGCTATGAGGACAAGTATAGATTCGGTTATGAAAAACAGTTTTATGTTTCCAATACTTATTGAGACAGGCAGTTTTATTATGAAGCTTGATCCAGTAAATATGTCCAATGACATAAATATAACAATAGACAAAACTATAAAAAATTCAACACTTAGTATTGTAGAAAATGTAAAAGAAGAAATAAAAGAAAATCTAGAACAAAACGCATCAATTAAGGAAGATAATAAATAGTATGGCAGATATAATTACTAACTTTAATGATAAAACAATTGAGTATAAACAACTACTAAATGATTTCAAAGCACTTCTTAAAAAGAATGCTCTAAAATTCACAATTCAAAGAGAGGTTATTTTAGAGACTCTTTACAATTCAGATGAACACTTGACACCAGAGTCACTTCATCATCTAATGCAAGAAAATTTTCCAGATTTAAAAACTGGAATTGCCACTGTTTACAGAACTCTATCACTATTAGAAGATTCAAATATGGTCACATCTTTATCTTTTGGTGCTCAAGGGAAAAAGTATGAGCTTGGTGCAAAACACCATCACGACCATCTTATATGCACAGAGTGTGGAATTATAACAGAGTTTGTAGATAATCTAATTGAAGAGAGGCAACATAAGATTGCGGAAGAACTTGGTTTCAATATGCAAGACCACTCAATGCAGATTTATGGAATCTGTAAAAACTGTCAAACTAAATAAAGGAAAAGCCATTGGTTTTTGATAACAAATTTATACAACAAAGAATTGAAAAAGCAGAATTGCTTAAAAAAGCTGGATACAATCCATATTCTAACGATTCTAAAAGAAATACAACCATAGAAAAATATTTAAATGTTAATACTGATGTTGCAGATAGAGAAAATAAACGTAATGAAAACCGTCATTATGTTGTTAGTGGCCGAATAAAGCTTCTTAGAATTATGGGTAAAGCTACTTTTTTAAAAATAGAAGATGAGAGTGGAATGCTACAAATTTATGTTGCAAGAGACAATCTTCCTGAAGGCTTTTACAACGATATTTTTAAAAAAAACATTGAAGTTGGTGATATTATTGAAGTAAGCGGTTACCCATTTGTTACTGGTCAAGGTGAATTATCACTACATGCAGACGGATTGAAACTTTTAACAAAAGCTATATCTCCTCTTCCAGAAAAGTTTCATGGTGTTACAGACAAAGAGATTAGATATAGAAAAAGATACTTAGATTTAATTATGAATACTGAAGTTCGTAAAACATTTAAAATTCGTTCAAAAGTTATATCACTTACTAGACGTTTTTTTGAAGATAAAGGCTTTTTAGAAGTAGAAACGCCTATGATGCACCCTATTGCTGGCGGGGCAAATGCTAAACCATTTGTAACACACCATAATGCACTTGGGATAGACAGATTTTTAAGAATTGCCCCTGAACTTTATCTAAAAAGACTTATTGTTGGTGGATTTGAAGCTGTATTTGAAATAAATCGCAACTTTAGAAATGAAGGTATGGATGCCACTCATAATCCAGAGTTTACATCTATAGAGTTTTACTGGGCTTACAAGACTTACAAAGATTTGATTGCAATAACAAAAGAGTATTTTAAATATCTTTTTGAACACCTAAGTCTTCCTACAATACTTCCTTATGGAGATTTAGAAATAAACTTTGAGCTATTTAGTGAAATTCCGCTTATTGAGTCACTATCTTCTATTGGTGATGTTCCATCAGAGATAGTTAATGATAAAGAGAAAATTGTTGAATTTTTAAATAGTAAAAACATAACTGTTAAACCTGGCATGAATCTAGGGCAGCTTCAAGGCGAACTATTTGATGAGTTTGTTGAAGACAAACTCATCAATCCAACTTTTATAACTGAGTATCCAGTTGAGATATCTCCGCTTGCTCGCAGAAGTGATGAAAATCCTGATATTACAGAGAGATTTGAGCTTTTTATAGCAGGTCGTGAAATTGCCAATGCATTCAGTGAGTTAAATGACCCAGTTGATCAATTAGAACGTTTTGAGGCTCAAGGTGCTGCTAAAGAGGGTGGTGATGATGAAGCACACGAAATGGATAGAGACTTTGTTGAAGCTTTAAGCTATGGTATGGCACCAACAGCAGGACAAGGAATAGGAATGGATAGATTGGTTATGCTATTAACTAATGAACACTCAATTAGAGATGTACTGCTATTTCCAGCTATGAAACCAATCCAAGAAAAAAATGACGAGAGTGACTAATCTCACATACAATGTGTTGATTTAGTAAAACAGGTTGCAGAGTAGCTTTTGCTCTTTTGCAAAAAAAATAAATATTAATTAGAGGAAGTACAAATGAGTTTTTTAAAAGAATATGATAGTGAAATTTTTGATTTATGTGAAAAAGAGTTAGAGCGTCAAACTGACCATTTAGAGATGATTGCTTCTGAGAATTTTACACTTCCTGCTGTTATGGAAGCTATGGGTTCAGTTTTTACAAACAAGTATGCTGAGGGTTACCCAGGTAAGCGCTACTATGGTGGTTGTGAATATGCTGATGGTGTTGAGCAGTTGGCGATAGACAGAGCATGTAAACTTTTTGGATGTAACTATGCTAATGTTCAACCACACTCTGGTTCACAGGCAAATGGTGCTGTTTATGCCGGTCTTTTAAAGGCTGGAGATAAACTTCTAGGCATGGACTTAAGTCATGGTGGTCATTTAACTCACGGTTCAAAACCTAGTTTTTCTGGTCAAAACTATCACTCATTCACTTATGGTGTTGAACTTGATGGTCGTATTAACTATGACAGAGTAATGGATATTGCTCAAATAGTTAAACCTAAAATAATTGTATGTGGTGCCTCTGCTTACGCCAGAGAGATTGACTTCAAAAAATTCCGCGAAATAGCTGACGCTGTTGGTGCAATTTTATTTGCTGATATTGCACACATTGCTGGTTTAGTTGCAGCAGGCGAACACCCTAGCCCATTTCCATACGCTGATGTTGTAACTACTACAACTCATAAAACTCTTGCAGGTCCAAGAGGCGGTATGATTATGACTAACGACGAAGATATTGCTAAAAAAATGAACTCTGCTATCTTCCCTGCCCTTCAAGGTGGACCACTTGTACATGTAATTGCTGCAAAAGCAGTTGGTTTTAAATACAACCTATCAGCAGAATGGAAAGAATACGCTAAACAAGTAAAAGCTAATGCTAAAATACTTGGTGAGGTTATGGTTAAAAGAGGTTATGACGTAGTTAGTGGTGGTACTGACAATCACTTAATCTTAGTATCTTTCGTTGGTACTGAAATAAGCGGTAAAGATGCAGACATAGCTCTAGGAAACGCCGGTATAACTATCAATAAAAACACTGTTCCAGGTGAGACAAGAAGTCCTTTTGTAACTTCAGGTATTAGAGTTGGTTCACCTGCTCTTACTTCTCGTGGAATGAAAGAAAAAGAGTTTGAATATATTGCAAATAAAATGGCAGATGTTTTAGACGATATTAATAACACTCAGCTACAAGCAACGATAAAAGAAGAGCTAAAAGCCTTGGCTCAAAATTTTGTAATATACAATCAATCAACTTACTAGGAATATTAATACATGACTTCTATGGATTTGAAACTGATAAAAATGGTAAGCAACCACTACTGGCTTAAAAAAGAGACCGTAGTGGATAAGCTTACTTATAAAGGCCGTACTTTTTATAATAAATTTGAAAAAGTAAATGCAACTTTATCACAGGCAATTATAAGCCAACATCTAAAAGGTGATATAACCGTTGCTCATTCGATAGTTAACTCTCACGGAAAAGTTGAAAATATTGTAATAGACTATAATGGCAGAGACCCTGAACGTTTTTACCATAAGGCACAACTTTTACTTCGTGAAGAGGGGTATATAAACTTTACAGCTTATAAAACAAAGACAGAAGGACACCTTCACGTATATATACATAAAGGTCATACAACACTGCAAGAAGCTATACAACTTGGTAAAATGATTTCTATGAAACTAGCTGCAAAACAGCCAAAACAGTGGAAAATGTTTCCAAGCGATGATATACCAGATGAATATAATATTTTAACTCTACCATATGAAGTGTATGCTAAAGAGCGTGGAGCATCTTGGTCAAAGCACATGTAGCTTTATTGCTAAGCGTGAGCAATACTTCAAAATATATGTAATCTTAACAAGTTTTTGGTATTATTAGTCTAAACAATTTAAAAGGGGTAACTTATGGAAGAAAAAAATGAATTAAACGATATTATTTTAAATAAAGGTGGTGCTACTGCAGGTAACAAGAAAGTTGTTTTAGCAGTTGCTACTTTAGGAGTTATTTTAATTGTTGTAGTTATGCTAATGAATACTCTGACATCAAATGGCACGGACAATCTTCCTCAAGCAGTGCTTCCCCCTGAACCACAAAAGAAACAAACTAAAGCAATGGAAGAAGAGCCTCTTTTTGAAGAAGTTAAAGTTGTTCAAGATGCTGATCAAAATAGTGATTCCCTTGATAAAATTGCAAAAAAACTTAAAGAAGAGAGTCAAAAAGAGAATACTTCAGTTATTGAAAAAGATATAATAACAAAAGAAATTACTAAGCCAAAAACCATAATAAAAGAGCGTAAAAAAATAACTGCTAAGAAAGTTCCTGAAGCTAAAACAGCGTCTTCACAAAATTACTATATTCAAGTTGGATCTTTTTCTAAATATAAGCCGAATAAAAAATTCTTGGACTCTATAACAAATAAAGGGTTTAAATACAAATTTCATGAGGTAACTCGAAATTCTAAAACATTAAATAAAGTTTTAGTTGGTCCTTTTGCATCTGAGCAAGAAGCGAGAGAAGCTCTTAGAACAATAAGAAGTTCTATTGAAGCTGGTGCATTTTTAACTAAAATATAATAGATGATATATTCTAAACAATTTATTCAAGACCAATTAGCTCCAATTGCTGTTTATGCACAACTAAAGAGTATGTTTAAAGGTGAGATTTCTTATCTTTTTGAGAGTGCTGGACAAAGTGATGGAAATTATAGCTTTATATGTATCGGTGCAAGAGAGAGACTTCAATATATAGATAATCAAACTATTTATACAGATGCAACTGGGGCTACACATCTTAAAGATGAATCTCCTTTTACCTTTTTAAAAGATTATTACAAAAAAATAGACACAACAATATATAAAAAAGCCACAACAGAGTTAAAAATTGGTTATGTTGATGGTTTTATAGGCTATATCGGCTATGACATGGTAAAAGTGTTTGAACCAAAACTTAATTCAAATATGGATAATTTAGTAGATGAGCTTAACACTCCTGATTTAGATCTTATTCTTCCAAAAATAATTTTAGTATATTCACATAAAAACCACCAACTCACTCTAGTTAGTACTTTAAAAGAGAGTGCTGAAAAGTTTGATATGATTGAGAATGAGCTTAAAAACTCTTATGAATATATTCATATGAAAAAAAATATTGGAGAAGACAAAGGAAGTTTTGCACACTCCAAAGAGCATTTCTTTAAAATGGTTGACGACTCTAAAGAGATGATAAAAAGTGGAGATGTTTTTCAGATTCTAATGACAAACCGCTTTACCAGAAATATAAAAGTTGATCCATTTAGTTTTTATAGAATTTTAAGAACTAAGAACCCATCTCCGTATATGTTTTTGATGGAATATGAAGACTTTAATATTGTTGGAAGCTCTCCTGAAGTTATGGTAAGACTAACAAATGGCAAACTTCTCCTTCGTCCTATTGCTGGAACTCGTAAAAGAGGCAATACTAGAGAGAGAGATAAAGAGCTTGAAATAGAACTACTTCATGATCCAAAAGAGTTGTCTGAACATCTTATGCTTATTGACCTAGGCAGAAATGATGTTAGCAGAGTAGCTAAAACGGGAAGTGTAAAAGTTGAGGACATGATGCATATAGAACGTTTCTCACATGTAATGCATATTGTATCAGATGTAACAGCTGAGCTTGATGAAAACAAAGATATGTTTGACCTATTTATGGCAACTTTTACAGCTGGGACTATGACTGGCGCTCCAAAAATTAGAGCGATGGAGCTTATTGCTGAGTATGAAGGCTTAAAAAGAGGCTTCTATAGTGGAAGTGTAGGCTACTTTGGTTTCGATGGAAATATGGATAGTGCAATTACAATTAGAACAGCTATGGTAAAAGAAGACAAGGTTGTTCTTCAAGCTGGTGCTGGTGTTGTTGCTGACAGTCAAAATGAACTAGAGTATTTAGAAGTAGAAAATAAACTAGGTGCTCTTGTGCATTCGCTAGAAGATTTAGACTAAATGAAAAAACTCTTTGCCATATTTGGTGACCCAGTTTCGCACTCTCGCTCTCCACTTATGCACAACTCTGTGTTTAAAAACCTAAACTTTTCTGCCTGCTATACTAGAGTCCATCTTCTTGATGGCTCAAAACTAAAAGAGACTTTTCTTGATTTAGGTCTAAGTGGGGCGAATATAACTGTTCCACATAAAGAAGCAGCATATAAGGCTTGTGACGAAGTTAGAGGGTTTGCAAAAATTGTAGGTGTAGTAAATACAATCATAAATGAAAATGGCATGCTCATTGGCTACAACACTGATGCAGACGGTTTTATGTTCGCCATAAAAGAGTTTGGTGATGTTAAAAGTGTTTTAATTCTTGGTGCCGGTGGAACTGCAAAGGCACTAGCTAGTAGATTTGTCCAAGACAATATTGAAGTTACTGTTTTAAATAGAAGTGCTTCAAGACTTGAATATTTTAAAAATCTAGTCTCTACATGTAGCACTTGGGATGACTTTGAAGTAAAGAGATATGACTTAGTTATAAACACTACTAGTGCTGGATTAAAAGATGAAGAACTACCTGCTCCAAAAGATATAATTGAAAAAGTTTTGAATAATACATCTTTTGTTGCAGATGCAATTTATGGAAAGTTAACACCATTTTTAAAACTAGCACATGAAAAAAATATCATATATAAAGATGGTGCAGATATGCTTCTGGGCCAAGGTGTTCTAGCAAATGAACTTTTTGTAAATGGTGAGTTAAAAACTGAAGATATTAAAACCTACATGTCAAAGAGTTTTAAACTCTAAAACACAAATTAGAGCTAAATACCAAACACTAAAAGAAGTACAGGCAGTAATAGAAGATCTGCAATAATTGCCATAAACATAGCAATCATAGTTAATAAACCAAAATAGATAGTTGGAATAAAATTAGATAACACCAAAATCGAGAACCCTGTCATAATAATGGTTGTTGTATAAAACATTGCTGTTCCTATACTTGCATGTGAGTTAAACATAGATACTTTTGCATCTGCTGTCTCTCTATACTCCAAAGAGTACCGATAGATATAGTGTATGGTATCATCAACAGCTATTCCTATACTAATTGCAGCAATGGTTATTGTCATCATATCCAGTGGTATATCCATCCATCCCATAAAGCCAAATATTACGCTGACAGGGATAGTATTTGCTATTATGGCTATTGTTGCAATTTTAAGACTTTTAAACAGCATTAAAAACATAAAGAAGAGAATTACTACAACTATACCTATAGTTTTTATTTGTGATTCAAAAAGAGACTGAAGCATATTATTGTACATAACTAAAAGATTAGATACTTTATGCTCTTCATACTTCTGATTTAACATACTGTTTAAATCTTTATCTATTTTTTTGATTAGCTGATCTCTTTGTAGATTTGGCATAGAGTCAATTACCCTCGTACTTATTCTTACCTGATTATTTTTTATATCTATATATGGGGATAAAATAATTTTTTTATACTCCTCTGGCAACTCGTTATAAAGAAGTGCTAAAGTTACACCATCCGCCTCTTTACCATCATTTAAAGTTTTTATAACTTCACCCATAGTAGAGAGTGAGAGAACTTTGCCTATTGGCTCAAGAGCATCAAGATAATTATGTACGTCTCTTATCTTCTGCATCTTAGATTGAGTAAACCAATATTGCTCCTTATCATCCTCACTCTCTGCAAACTCACCTGCAAATTCATCTAATTCTTTATCAGACTCTTGAGTATTAACCATAACAGATTTAACTTCATCACTGCTCTCTTTAAATGTCAAAATAACATCAAGGGGTGTAGTTCCCCCAAGCTTTTGGTCAATAATAACCATACCTTTATATATTTGTGTATCTTTTTTAAAATAATCTATAAAACTATTTTCAACTCTAAGTTTACTGGCTCCAGTTACAGAGAATGCGACAAAAACAAATGTAATCATAAGTACTGTTTTCTTATGGTAGTAAGCTACATGTGCTATTTTACTAGTAAAAGGTATGTCAACATTATTAGATTTTTGCATTCTGCATTTGTCGAATAAAATCAATACAATTGGAAATAGAATAAAAGTCATTGATAGTGAGACAACTATCCCAACACTCATCATCCAGCCAAAGTTAATAACAGGTAAAATATTGCTAAATACTAAAGAACTAAATCCTGCTATAGTTGTAATAACTACAAAAAATGATGGTTTTGCCATTGAGAGAACTGTATTTAGAGCTAATTCCATTTGTGTATGATTTGAATTTTCTAAATTTAGTTCTTTATACCTTATTATTAGGTGCACTATTAATGACATGTTCATAATCAACTGAAGAGATATATAGTTAGATGATACAACAGTTATCTCCCAACCAAAAAGACCTAAAAATCCACTTGTAACAATCAAGGAAACTGTACATATAAAGAGTGCTATTACAACCCATTGAACCTTTTTAAGAAGTATATAGAGAATAACTATCAAGAGTCCTACAATAAGAAACCCAAATGTTTTCAAGTCATACTTAACAAACTCCACCATATCATCAGCAATCATATCAACCCCACCTAAATGAAGTTTTACTTTTGCATTGTTTGATTCAAAAGTAGATAATATACCCCTAATCTCAACTATAGATTGATGGTTTTCTT
Source organism: Candidatus Sulfurimonas marisnigri (assembly GCF_015265475.1). Classification (NCBI taxonomy): domain Bacteria; kingdom Pseudomonadati; phylum Campylobacterota; class Epsilonproteobacteria; order Campylobacterales; family Sulfurimonadaceae; genus Sulfurimonas; species Candidatus Sulfurimonas marisnigri. The sequence continues at coordinate 1,620,937 of NZ_CP054493.1, forward strand.
CCCTTATAATATCTCTATGATTTTTTAGTTTCTGAGAAGCATTTTTAAAGTTATCTTTTTCAGCTTTTGTTAAAACTCTTTGTTTTTTTAGTTTTAAAAATTCATCTCTATTATCTATAAGATTAAAATATTTTTCATCTCGTTTTAGATTTACAGATAGTGCCGTCGTCTTAAAGTCTTCACTTACTAAGTTTTGTTTGTATATTGCACTATTTAGGAACTCATTCTTTGCCAAACCTTTATCCATATTTGGAGACTCAAGTGTTGGTATATCTTTCATCAACTCTTTAATTGGCCTGATGGGAGATTGTAAAAGTGGAACATTTACTATAGAATTAATAGATTCTACTATTTCTAAAGTTTTTATTTGTGAGCTCAATAACTTAATGTTATTGATATTCTCTTCACTTAAAAGGTCATCCTCAACACTATATGTCACAACTAAAAAGTCTGGTGTTTTAAATCTTTTTGAGACTTCTCTTGAATATTTCAGGTCTTTGTCACCTTCAAGTAGCAGTGTTTCTGCACTTGCATCAATCTCTAGCTTGATTGCAAAAAGTGCCATTACAGTTACAAAAATAGCCATAAATAATAAAATAACTTTTGGATATTTTAAAAGGTAGTTTTTATATAAGCTTGTTAACATGCTAATCTACGACCTTTTAGCCAAAACATCCATAAGTTCACTTATATTTTTTGTTTGTAAAAACTCTTTAAATTGAGCCTTGTCAGCTTTTAAAATACTGACCCCTAAAATTTCCACATCGTAAATAAGCCAGATATCTTTATCACTCTTTTTCTTTTTAGGCTTATAAAATTTATATACTATCTCCAGTTTCTCCTCTTTACTTACAAGGTCTGTTAATAAGGCTATTCTATTGTTTTTTGGCTGCTGAATCTCTTTTACTTCAACTTTTTCATCTTTATAAGCATCAATTTTAGATGAGTATGATTGTTTCATTCGCTCTACATAAAGATCTATAAATTTTTCTCTATCATTGCTAGCCAACTGCTTCCAAGTATTACCAAGACTAAGTTTTGCCATAAGTTCAAAATCAAACATCGGTGATAATGATTTTATTATATTTCCATTTCTATCATTCTTTGATAAGCTGTTATCTTTAACTATCAAAACAACTTCATCAATCTTTTTTAAAAAATGCTCTTTAAGTTCTACTTTATCATCAGCAACTAAACTTTGTGCAAACACTAATATAGAAAATAGCAACAGTGCCTTTTTAAAAATTTTATTCATTATCTATTCCTTAATTTGATTGTCTCTGTACTGCTCATATATATCTCTTAAAAATGGATATAAATCTACAGCATCTTTTTTCATCTCTTCATATCTTTCTATGTCAAGTGAATTTGTGTTTACATATTCATATGTTCTAACTGCTGTGTATTCTAGCCAAGTATCAGTTAAAGTCCAATAACTTCTATCATCATAATCAACTGGGCTTAGTAATGAATCAGGATATAAACTTAATGCATCTCTTAAATTTGACGGCCCAAAAAGTGGCAATACTATATGTGGTCCACTACCAACGCCATAAAAGCCTAATGTTTGACCAAAATCTTCTTTATGCTCTACAAGTTTAAAATAACTTTTTGCAGGATCAAACAAGCCTAATATACCAATTGTAGTGTTTATTACGAATCTTCCAGTCTCCTCTGAAGCATTTTTAAATTTACCTTGCAGAAGATTATTTACAAATCGTTGTGGAAAATAGATATTATTGAAAAAATTTCCTACACTTATTCTAATCTCTTCATGAACTACTGCTTTGTAACCTTTTGAAACCGGTTTTAAAAAATATTCATATACTCCATCATTAAAACTTGTCATAACTCTATTGTATCCACCAAATGGATCATAAATTTCTTCTGCTTTAAGTTCATTCTCAAATTCATCAAGCAGTTCATCACCCTTTTCTTGATACTGAAATATATCACTTGGTTCTTGAACATTTTTTAAACTACATCCGCTAAAACCAAGCACTATTGATATTAAAAAAATTAAATGTGTGAACTTCAATCTATACCCTCACCCTATCTTCTAATGCTCTCGTTAAAGAGAGTAAATCTATATTTTCCAGACTAACACCTGTTGGAACACCCTGAGCAATTTTTGAATAGTTAATGTTAAAAGAACTCAATTTATCTTCTATATATAATATAACGGCGTCATTTGCTATTGACGGAGTGAGTGCAAAAACCACCTCTTTTATGCCACTGTTAGCCATTTCAACCAAGCTTGACATATCTAGTTCTTCCAAAGACTCCAGCACAAAGTATCTCCCATCAAAAAGAGCATTTTCTTCCAAAAGAAGTATATCCTTAGCATTTTCAACTATACAAAGCAAAGAGTTATCTCTGCTCTCATCACAACAGATAAAACATAAATCATCTTCGCTCATACCACCACATGAACTACACTTTTTCAAACAGCCAAGTCCTTCTTCGATAGCATGTGCAATCTTCATACCAACAAAACTATCTTTTATTAACATATGATAAGCTAATCTTGTTGCTGATTTTTTTCCTATAGTTGGAAGTTCTTGAAGTGCATCTACAAGTTTATTAAATTTATTTAACGAACCTCTCATTAATTAATCTCATTTTTTGGGAGAAGTATCCATAATTTCAAAGGTGATTTCAATTCACCTGCTATCTCTGCCGCCTCATCCCCAAAACCTAAAAACATATCTGCTCTTATACTACCTTTGATTGCACCACCTGTATCTTGTGCCATAACGATTCTGTTAACACTTTTCTTATTTATATCAGCACTAAGATACAGCATACTTCCAAGCGGAATAAAGCTTGGGTCAACAGCTACTGAACGCTCTGGAGTAAGAGCCAATCCTAATGCTCCAGTCGCTTTTTGTATACTTTGTTTAAAAAATACTATCGACCTGTTATAATTAAGTACTTCATCAACTCTGGAAGTGTTTTTTATAAACCACTCTTTAATTGTCTGCAAAGATATATTCTCTTTTGATATTTCGCCCATTTCAATTAAGTGTTTTCCAATAGAGCTATATTTATGCCCATTTTGATTATCATAACCAATAAAAATAGTTTCTCCATTTTCAAGTGTAACACGACCCGAACCTTGAACTTCTAAAAAAAACAAATCTACTTTTGAGTCTGTATAGCAAATAATTTTAGCATCTAAAGCTTTTACATGTAGCTCTTCTCTATCATAATATGGAACTACTCTATTGCCTGCTAGTCTTCCTCTCAGTCTATAGTTTTTAAGTTCACTGTACTGGGCACCTAAATCAATAATTAGCAAGTCGTTGGGAGTCTCATATACCGGATAGACATATGGCTCTTTTTTTACTAATGAACCTCTTAATTGTGCTTCATAGTAACCTGTTAATAAAGCATCATTTTCGCTAGTTTTCATAGTGATTTCATATGGGATAAACTCATTTGTTAAAAATGTTTCTGGATTTAAAGTTTGCTCTGCACGCAGACATAAATCTTTGTAAATATTTTTTGTTTTTTTACTTTTACAACTATTTACAAAAGAGTCTAAGGCATTAATATAATTCTCTTTTTTATACTCCGGCAACTCATCAAAGCTACATTTTACAAGATAAGTTTTAGGCATACTTTCTAACACTACATGCGGAGATTTTGAACAACCAATAAAAAATATTAAAATTATAAAAATGAGTATATTATATTTCATAGGTAGAATTATACAGATATTAAATTAAAAACGATATAATTGCAAAAATTTAGATGTAGGATAAATAATAATAATATGCAAGATTTAAGCTATTACGAAATATTAGAAGTCTCACAAAATGCAGACAAAACAACAATTAAAAAAGCTTACAGAACAATGGCTAAGATTTACCATCCAGATAAAAATCCTGGAGACAAAGAGGCTGAGCACAAATTTAAGTTATGCAACGAAGCTTATCAATGTTTAAGTGATGAAAAACAGCGAAGTGTCTATGACCGTTATGGAAAAGAAGGTTTACAAGGAATGGGTGGCGGGAGCCGTTCTTCCGGTGGATTTGATGATTTAGGCTCAATGTTTGAAGATATGTTTAATGGTTTCGGGGGTGGGTCATCACGTCGTCGCCAAAATCCTGCCGATGTAGAAAAATACAATCTCGATATGAATGTTGACATGTATCTTAGTTTCAATGAAGCTATTTTTGGTTGTGAAAAAGATATAGAGTTCACATATAAAAATGCTTGTAAGCCTTGTAAAGGTACTGGTGCTAAAGATGGGAAACTATCTACATGTAAGCAGTGTAAAGGACAAGGTCAAGTTTTTATGAAACAGGGCTTTATGACTTTCTCTCAAACTTGTCCAGCATGTCAAGGGGTTGGAAGTGCTCCAGCTGATACATGTAAAAGTTGTGATGGAGATGGCTATCTTGAAGAGCGTAGCAATGTAACTGTTAAAATTCCAAAAGGTATTGATGATGGAAACCGCCTAAGAGTCTCAGGAAAAGGCAATATTGGTAAACGTGGTACTAGAGGTGATCTTTATGTTACATTTAGCGTAAAACCTGACAAGCACTTCCAACGAGAAGGAAATGATGTTTATATAGCTATTCCCGTCTTTTTTACTCAAGCTGTAACAGGAGAGACTTTAACAATACCGTCATTGACAGGCGAGCTAGAGCTTAAACTAGATGTGGGTACAAAAGATAAACAACACTTTACATTTAGAGGTGAAGGTATAGAAGATGTTCATGGGCATGGAAAAGGAAACTTGATTGCTCAAGTAAACATAACATACCCGACAAAACTTAATGATGAGCAAAAAGAGCTATTAGAAAAGCTTCAAGAAACTTTTGGGATTGAATCAAAACCACACGAAGGTGTACTAGACTCCGCTATTGAAAAAATGAAAAGCTGGTTTAAATAAAATAAATATATTCAAAGGCTAAACATGAATAGAGAAAATCTTAAAAATAAGCTATCCTTACTAGCCCTTTCAATGTTTAGAAAAGATTTCTTTGGAATATACCATGGTTCTATATCCGCTAAAACAGAATCAAATCGTTTCATTATTAATACTAAAGAGGCTATTTTTGATTCTATTGACGAAAACCTTATAGAGTTGTATTTCAAAAAAGATTATAGATGGAACCAAGCAAGTATTGATGCCAACATTCACCACAGTATTTACTCTCAAATATCTGATGCTAAATTTATATGTTTTAGCATGCCACCATTTACAACGGCCTACTCCTTAAATCATAATATGATAATCCCAAAAGACTACTTTGGCTATAAAGAGATAGGCTCTATACAAATAGTAGATCCAAAGCAGTTTGAAGACTGGTATGATAGAGCTCAGAGTGAAATTTCCTACTATTTTCAGAGTCAAAAAACTGATATCATGGTTATTAGAGGATATGGTGTATATACATTTAACAGGGATATTCACGAGATGGCTAAAAAAATCGCAATCTTAGAAAAGAGTTGCAGACTATTGCTTCTTGATGGTTCTGTTAAAGATTCCACTTCTGATTAAGGCAGAAGCGATATAGCCTCGTAAGCAGTATCCATCATTTTGTCAATTTCTTGATTTGTTATTATATATGGAGGCATAAAGTAAACTATATGTCCAAGAGGGCGAAGCAGCACCCCGTTTTCAAGTCCATGCTGATAAACTTTCAACCCTATTCTATCTTGTGAAGAGTATCCTTTTAATTCTACTGCACAAATCATCCCAGTCTGCCTAACTAATGCAACATTATTTAAATCACTGAATTTTTCTAATTTTTCACCCATATATTTAGCTATTACTCTGTTTTTCTCTATAACATTATCATTCTCGAATATATCAAGAGTAGCATTAGCAGCTGCACAAGCAAGAGCATTTCCTGTGTAGCTATGAGAGTGTAAAAATGCTTTGTGCTCACTGTAATCACAATAAAATTTTGCATAAATTTCATTAGAAGTAAGAACAACAGAAAGTGGTAAATAACCAGCTGTAAGGCCTTTTGATAGAACTATAAAATCGGGTGTAATGTTAGCTTTTTGGCATGCAAACAACTCTCCTGTTCTTCCAAAACCGACCATAACTTCATCGGCAATAAGATGAACATCATATTTACTACATATAGCTCTAACAAGAACCAGAAACTCCGGATGATACATGTGCATATAGCCTGCACCTTGAACCAACGGCTCCAAAATTATTGCACTTATCTCGTGTGCTTTTACTTTACAAAGCTCCTCAAACTCCAATGCTGCTTCTCTTGCAGATTCTATACTCATATCTTTAGGCACTGGAGTTTGAATTGTTTTAAGTAAGAGAGGCGCATAAGTATCTTTATATAGCTCTACATCCCCAACGCTTAAAGCTCCTATTGTCTCACCATGATAAGAGTTTGTTAGTGAAACAAAAATATTTTTATCTTTTTTTCCATCATTTTTATGAGCATGAAAACTCATCTTCAACGCTACTTCTACGGCACTTGAACCATTGTCTGAGTAAAAACATTTATCTAAACCATCCGGTGTTAGCTTTACTAATCTCTCAGACAATCTCACTACCTGCTCATGTGTAAAACCTGCTAATATAACATGCTCAAGAGTATCTAACTGCTCTTTAATTTTTTCATTTATATAACTGTTTGTATGTCCAAATATATTTACCCACCAACTGCTAATAGCATCAATAAATTTATTACCCTCAAAATCTTCTAAATAAATTCCATGTGCTTTTTTTATTGGGATCAGGGGAAGTGTTTCATGGTCTTTCATCTGTGTACATGGATGCCATAAAACATCCAAGTCTCTATTTTTTAATTCTAAATTATTCATATGTTTATTTCACTGCAGTTTTATTGCAAGTAGAAGCTTCATACTCTTCATTATATGACAAGTTTGTGCATGATAAAATACCATATAACTCCATTTGTTGCCCACTAACATGGCAAACTTCAGCACCCTCACTATCTAAGAAAATGAATTGTTCATACTTATGATCACTCTTTTGTATATATTTAGAATAAACAACAAAATAAGCATTCTTAAGATTTGGAATTTTAGCACATGCATTTATATATTTATCACATTCTTTATCAACACTTTTTATCTCTAAAACGTCTGACTGAATAGTGTTTAATAAAACCTTTGGTAGTTTTGGTAATTCTGATTCGATATTTTTATATTTTTCTACACCACTCATTTTCTATGCCTTTAAGCTAGTTTTGCCAGATTTTACCCCTTTTTATTTTACAGCTAACTTAATAAAAAAATATCTGCAATTGTTATTAAAAAGATTTTATTTCTTTATTAAGTTTTAATGCGAATTTACCTAAAATAACAAAAATATCACACTTAAGGTTTTACTTAATGATTACATGGATGCAGAGACATAAAAAATGGCTCATAATTACTATTTGGATTTCTACAATAGCTTTTGTTGGAGCAGGTTTTGTTGGATGGGGACAATACAGCTATGGTGACAAAGCTGGTGCAGTTGCAAAAGTTGGGAATATAGAGATAACTATGGGTGAGCTTCAAAAAAGCTATTCAAATCTATATAATCAATATAGTCAAATGTTTCAAGGAAATTTTGATGAAGAGAAAGCTAAAAGTTTTGGACTAAAATCTCAAGCCTTGAGACAACTTACTCAACAAGCGCTCATAATAAACCTCGCGAATTCTTATAATTTGGAGGTTAGTGACAGTGAACTACTTGAGAAAATAAAAACACAAAAGTACTTCTTTAAAGATGGTGTTTTTGATAAAGAGGCATATAAACAGGCATTATCAAGAAACAATTTAAGCCTTAAAGAGTATGAAGCTGATGTAAAAAAAGAGTTATTGATTGAAAAAACTTTTAAATTAATTCCTATAGATGCCAGAGATAGTGAACTAAAAATAATTGACACTATTGCAAATGTAGCTGATAAAATCAACTATAAACTCTTAAGTGCAAAAGATATAACTATTGAGACTTCAGATGAACTTCTAAAACTTTTTTGGGAAGGGATAAAAAACAGTTTTATGACTGAAGTTAGCTATGAAGTTAAGTTTATCAAACAAGCTAAAATCTCAAAAGAGTTTGATTCCAATACAATAAGTGAATACTATAACGAAAATAAAACTCACTTTAAAGATAGCGATGGGAAAATTTTATCACTTGAAAATGCAAAAGATAAAATAGTTGAAGAGTTAAATGCAAAAGAGACAAAGAAAGAGGCTCTAAGAGCATATATAGCGTATAAAAAAGGCAACTTAGAAAATTCTGATGTAAAAAGCTCTACTATCTCTGCATCAAACAATCCGTTCAACAGTGATGTTATAACAAGTATATCAAAGTTAAGTATGTCATCTCCATTCCTAAAACCTGTTTTGGTTGGAGAAGAGTATTATACTTTTGAATTGGTTAAGACTAATCAATCAGAAGTAAAAAGCTATGCAGAAGCTAAAGTTGATGTTTTACCACTCTATACTGAGGAACAAAAAAGATCTAAATTACTTGAATTAGCAAAAAATTCCGTTGATACTTTTAGTGGTAACACAACAAATTTTATAACAGCTATAGATGCAGACAAACTAACAAATTTAAATCTAACAGATGCAAATGAATTTTTAAGTAAACTATTTACTTCTCAAGAGAAGAGAGGACTCATTACTTTAGAAAATGGCAACATTGTTATCTATAACATCTTGGAACAAAAACTGCTTACTAAAACTAACACTAATCAAGAGAATCCAATTGTTAGATTAAAAAGTGCTATGTTTAATGAAGGCTTAGTTAAAAAGTTACAAAACAAGTACAAGACAGAGATTTTCATCCAAGGACTCTAAGTTGAGTAGAACTGTTTTAGCCATTGATATTGGCTCAACAAAAATATGTGCAATTATAGCCGAGATAGCTGATGATAATTCTATTGCAATCACGGGTGCAGGCATCTCTAAAGCACAAGGTCTCAAAAAGGGAAGCATTACAAATATAGAGTTAGCATCAAAATCAATAAGAACTGCAGTAAGCGATGCAAAAAGAGTCTCAGGAAGTGATGTTAAAACTGCTATTGTCTCTATATCTGGCGCTTATACAAAGAGTTTAAACTCAAATGGAATAGTAAATATTCAAAACAAAGAGATAAGCTTTAAAGAGATAGAGAAGGTAATGCAAACTTCTCTATATAACGCTAACATACCAAATGAGTTTGAAGTTCTTCATGCACTACCTTTCAATTTCAAAGTAGATGATCAAGACTTTATAGAAGATCCACTTGGGATGAATGCTTCAAGACTTGAGGTAGATACACATATAATCACTACCCAAAAATCTAATCTTAACAATCTAAAAAAAGCTGTGCGCGGAGCTGGTATTGAAGTAGAAAATATTGTTTTAAATAGCTATGCTTCTTCGATTGCTACACTAAATGAAGATGAAAAAGAGTTGGGCGTTGCTCTCATAGACATGGGTGGAAATACAAGTAATATAATTATTCATTCAGGTAACTCAATTAGATACAATGACTTCCTTGGCGTTGCATCTAATCATGTTACAAGTGACTTATCTATGGCTCTTCACACACCACTTAATGTTGCAGATAGTGTAAAATTAAATTATGGCTCACTACTTACTCCAAGTAATGACTTAATTGAGTTACCAATAATTGGAGATGAAACAACTACTCATGAAGTTTCTTTAGAAGTTGTGCATAATGTTATCTATGCAAGGGTTGAAGAGACTTTAATGATTTTGGCACAGTTTATAGAGAACAGTGGCCTAAAAGATCAAATAGGTGCTGGTGTTGTTTTAACTGGTGGATTTTCTCAAATGGAGGGGATAAGAGATTTAGCAGTGGCAACTTTTGGCTCTATTCCTGTTCGTATTGCTAAACCTAAAGAGATGGATGGTCTTTTTAATAATCTTCGCTCAGCCGAATATTCAAGTGCTATTGGACTAGTGATGTATGCTGCATCATCATATACACAATATGAGATAGATGTAAACAAAAGAGTACGACACTCTAACGAAGAACATATACAAAACAGTAGTGTAGACTTTAGTGATGATTCAGACATTCCAACTCCTCCATCACCAGAAGAGACAAACAAAGAGAGAATGATTTCCCTCTCTTCAAATAAAGAAAAAAAGAGTGATGAAGCAGGAACATTTAGTAAATTTTGGAACTGGGCAACCCAGTTATTTTAAGGAGAGATTATGGAAGCATTTTTAATTGAAGAAACAAGTAGTACAAGTGGTGCAAGAATAATCGCAGTTGGCGTTGGTGGCGGCGGCGGAAATATGATTGGGCATATGATTAAAGAGGGTGTTGTAGGCATAGAGATGATGCTTGTCAATACAGATGCTCAAGCACTAAGTAAATCAGAAGCTACTTCTAAAATACAAATTGGCGTAAAATTAACAAAAGGTCTTGGAGCTGGAATGAAACCAGCTGTTGGTGAAGACTCTGCTGTTGAAAACTATGATGAAATTAAAAATGCTCTTAGTGGTGCTGATATTGTATTTATTTCTGCCGGTCTAGGCGGTGGAACTGGAACTGGCGCTGCTCCTATTGTTGCCAAAATTGCAAAAGAAGTTGGTGCATTAACTATCTCTGTTGTAACAAAACCTTTTACATTTGAAGGACCAAAAAGATTAAAACTTGCAGAAGATGGACTGAGCGAACTTAAAAAGGAGAGTGATTCTATAGTAGTTATACCAAATGACAAACTACTATCTATCATTGACAGAAAACTAGGACTAAAAGATAGCTTTAAAATTGTTGATAGTGTTTTAGCTCAAGCTGTTAGTGGAACTTCTGGAATTATACTTTCAAATAGTGAAAATGACATAAATCTTGACTTTGCTGACTTAAAAACAGTTATGGGACACAAGGGAATGGCTCTGATGGGAGTTGGAGAACATGAAGGTGAAAATGCTGCTTATGAAGCTATTAAAGCAGCTATAGAGTCTCCTCTTCTTGATAACATGTCAATAAATGGCGCTATGGGTGTTTTAGTTCACTTTAATATGCATCCAAACTTTCCTATGATGGAAATATCTGAAGCTATGATTGTAGTTCAAGAGAGTGCTCATGATGATGCAGAGGTTATATTTGGTACTTCAACTGATGAAACACTTCCTGAGAACTATATGAAAATCACTATCGTAGCAACTGGTTTTGAAAAAGATTTAACAAACAATGAAAATTTTGTTAGTGAAAATCCTTCTCCAGTAATTAAATCTCGACCTAGAATTGTAGTTGGTGGTGATTTCAATAGTGATGAGTTAGATATTCCGTCTTTTATGAGAAGACAACAAGACTAAAAGCACAAAGGACACTCAATGATAAAGCAACTTTTGATAATACTATTTCTTACTATAGTTACTTTTGCAACTGATATGAAGATGCAAAATAAAGAACTTGTAGATTATACCACGATACAAAACAAATTTATCATTGATGTCGATGAGCCAACCAACTCACAAACACTTCCTAAACAAATTGATAGATATACAAAACTTGTAAATATAAAAACAGGTAATTCCGAACTTGTATATATTTATGAAATAGATACAAATTCACAAACAGATGAAGCCGTAAAACTAGAAGATAGAGCTACAATGAAAGAAGCTATCATAAGAGGCACTTGTATTAGTTCAAAGCAATTATTGGAAGCAAATATATCACTACAGTATTTATATAAAAGTTCAAGAACAAAAAAAGAACTGTTTAAATTTCAAGTCAACCATGAGAGTTGTTTTACAATTTAGAGCACAACACCATTTTTTATGTAATATATTGCTACATACAAGCTTAATAAAACTACATAAAAAGTATTAAACAAAAGTGAAATGTTATAACTTCTTTGTGACTCTTTAATAAAACCAACTGCTATCCCATAAAATGTTCCTACAAAAAGTAAACTATATATAATATATCCCACATAATAGTAGTCACGCTGTAAAAAACAAAATGGACAGTGATGAGATGGAAGTTCATATATATATGTACCAAAAAAAGAGATTAAACTAATCAAAGCAACTACTATAAAAAGAATATTTGCAAATGCAAATAAGTATCGTTTTTTCAAAAAATGAAACAGTGCTATAAATGAAAAATTACAATAAAATATAGTTAAAAGAGTAGTTGTGCCTAATGTTAAAACTGAAGAAATAGCAGAGGTAGAAGAGCTAGAGTATATACTTCCGCAACAACTCACCATCTTATCTATCTCTATTGTATTAAACGTAACTACTTCTAATATTATCTCTAGCATAAAAAAGAAAAACAGAGGAATGAATACTCCAAACTTTAGCTTAGTGTATGGTTGATTCTCATACTTTACATCTTCTACATGTAGTTTTAGCCAATAAGCAAAAAGGTAAAGGTTTATAATTTTAAGAACTATTAGCAAAGCCCCATATTCAGTAGCATCAACAACCCCTGCTCCGCACATGGCACCTGTTAATACATTTGATATTTTGTCTAGTGTAAAAATAAAAAAAATAAAAAGTGGGACTTTTATTGCAAAGATGAATTTTATAATTGTAGCGCTCAAAACACTCTGCTTCTCTAAAGCATATTGAATTTTAGATGTAGAGTTAATATCAAATTTAAAAAATATATTTACGCTAAGAGCAAATGCAACTATTGCAAAAAGTGCAAAAATAAAATTTAGTATCAGTATAGTTAAGACTTCTGGAGAGAGTAACATTAGCTAATTATGCCTTGGTTTATTTCAATCTCTCTATCTATAATATCAAGGGTAAAGAAAATAGGGTCATGGGTAGCTATAACAACTGTTTTACCTTGAGCTTTTAGCTCCTTTAATATCTCTATAAATGCAAGTGAAAGGTTCTTATCCAAGTTTGCAGTTGGCTCATCAGCTAAAATAATTTTAGGCTCATTAATATTAGCGCGAGCTATAGCTACTCTTTGCTGTTCCCCTCCTGACAAATTTTTTACAAGCATATCTTTTTTATGCTCTATATGGAACATATCTAAAACTCTAGACAATTTTTCTTCAATAACATCTACATGTAGATTCATCGGAATAAGTGCTAAAACAATATTTTCTTTAACACTAAGATTTGCTATAAGATTATACTTTTGAAATATAAATCCGACATTATCACGCCTGAAGTCTGATGAAAAATCATCTGAGAGTTTAGAGATTCTCTTATTATCAACTATAACTTCTCCACTAGTAGGTTTACTAAGAGCAGCAATAAGCGAGAGAATTGTACTTTTTCCACTCCCACTTGGACCTCTTAAAACCACCAACTCACCCTCTTTAATAGATAAATTTATATCATCTAATGCTGTTATAATATTGTTTTTATTTATTTCATATTTTTTAGTAATATTTTTTAACTCTATCATCTTATAACCTCGTCAGCTTCTAATGTAGCACTTTTCCAAGATGGAATAATTGTCGCTGCTATATAAATTGGTACACTTAAAAAGAACACAATGGATAATGTTTGAATATCAAAAACAAAAGGTAATTCAAAAGATGTTTTTAACTCTGAATAGCCTGTAAAAATATTTTGTAAAAGTGGCGCTTTAAAAATATACACAAAAGCTAAAGATAGTAAAACACCAAATAAATATGAAAAAATTGAGATAATAAAACCTTCATAAAACTTCTCTTTTAAAATATCATTTACCCTCCAGCCAATTGCCTTAAGTATCCCTATCTCTTTTTTTTCTTCGCTGCTAAGTCCACTTACTTTATCGTAAATGATAATAAAAAATGTGAAAAGTGTTATTATAAAAAGTGCTAAAAACACTCCACTTTTGTAATCAAAAATATTTTGATAACTAATTTTCAAATCATCTTTTGTTATTACTCTGCTATCTGGAAACATAAGCTTAATTTTTGAAGCAACAGTTTGGATTTCGTCTATATTTGAGACTTTAACAACTATGTCTGTAGCTTTAGAATCTTCTATATCAAAAATTTCTCTAACATTTTCTTTACTCATGACAATCATATCATTAGATTCTAGCTCCGTATCTCCTTTAAAAACTCCACTAATCATAATTTTTTTGAGTTTACCATCTGGTTTTATAAAATTAAAGTACTCGTTGTAATAGATCTTTTTCATACTTTTTTTAACACCTTCTCCAACTATCATTGAATTAGTACTAAAATCTAGAGTTTTCGCAACATTTTCAAAGGAGTTTTTATATTGTTCTTCATACTTCTCTATCCCAACAATACTAAAGTTTACACCAAGATTTTCAAAATAGTAATATCCCCAGACTCTGGACACTGTAGAGTTAACCCCCGCAATTTCTAATATATCGTCGGCTACACTAACATCTATATCACTATGACGACCTGCTTTAATCTTTTGTACCACAATCTCTGGCAGAGTATCTACTGTGCTTTGCAGTTCATACTTTATGGAGTTTGTTATAAAGAAAACTGATGTTAATATAAATATAATAAGAGTTAAAACAGTAGTTATAAAAAAGCTCTTATACTTTTGTCTCAGTAAAGAGTTTATTGCATATTCAATTAGATAAATATTTATTTTATTTCTCATTTAAACTCTTTTTATTAATGATGCGAGAGTGCGAGTAAGTAAAAGTTGATACAAAGTACTCTCTCAGACTACCATCATCTTTAAATATAGAGAACATGTCGCTCATACTCCTATGTCGAACATAACTAGCTTCAGTAGAGATAGCTAAATCTGGCAACCCTACCATCTTCACAAAAGCCACTTTAGAGTTTATCCTCTCACTACCGCTTTTACTGCCAAGATAGGTAATCTCTGCAATAACAGCTCCAACAAGAAGCAAAAAAGTATAAAAGAGAACTCTGCTTTTTTTATTAATCAAGCTTGTTCACTTCCTCTTTTTTTATATCAATAAAATTCAAAACTTTAACTCCCTTATGATCAATGTAAAAAGTTTTTGCTTCGCTCTCATTTTTAAATGGGATAATTTCATCTCCCATAGGTCCATAAACGTCACTCCCTATAACATAGTATGCCTCTTGTGCATTTATAGCTTTTTGAGAGTAGTAGTCTGTAACTATGATTTTAGAAATTCCATCTTTATGTTGAAAATAGTACTTCATCATATCTTTTACACCATCAAATGAGAAATGAAAATTGGCATAAAATATTTGAGCAGCCCATTTTGGATATTTATAGACAAACATCCCGCAAATAGGACATTTTTCATTTTGTGTGACCTTTATAGTATTATCAGCTTTTGCTAAATCTTCAAACCTTTTTACTTCCCATAGGTAAATTGAAACTGCTTGAAGCTCTTTTTCTTTTAGCTCCTCACCATTTTTTGCCTCACAAAGGTTCTTATTTTTAATTGCTGACTTTAACTCATTAATTTCTAAATAGTTATTGGGCTCAATATCTTTATTACATACATTTTCAAAGATTTTCTTGCCCATTGGGTATATTTTCTTCTTTTTCTTCTTATTTATCATTTGAATATCAGACTCTAAAGATTTATTTGCAATATTTATTGCTTTGTCAAAACTAACAACTTCGCCGCCGTTTTCAATACTAAAATCTTCTGCAGATTCAGTATTTATAAAAGCTAGTTTACTAACCTTCGTCATCGTCCCTTTAACATCTGAGCCAACTACGTAAAAAGCTGTTCTAGCATCTATTAGTTCTTCATTAAGCACATCTATGACTTTCACTTCATTAACGTTTATTTTATGCTCCAGCATGTCCAATGCTAAACATCTAATAGAACAATATTGTCTATTTTTACCGCTAGGCAGCTTAGAGGTATGAGAAGTTTTATAGTTCATTTTTATACTCATTCCACAGACACTACACCAATGTTTATGATTGCCACTTTGGAGTAAGAGAGGCTCTAAAGTTGATTCTTTTGTAAATGCAAAAAGTGAAGGTGATGAAAGAAGGAGCAAGAATGTACCCAAAAAAAGTGTAGTTTTTTTCATAGAAAAAGTTTCCTATATTTATAATTACATAAATATAGCTAAAGAGTGTTAATTCTACGTTAAAAAAGGTTTATGAAAGTCTTAAAAGCATTAATCTTCTAACGAATAATAGGATAAGTGATATTGCTAAAATTTTAAAATCAAGTTCACTTGCAAAATGAATATTAGCAAAAGTGTCACTTTGAGTTGCTTCCATGCCCAATGCTTGCATAGCAAGTATTTTAGGAGCATATACAGCACTAAACATAATTGAAGAAAAAATTACTGTAGCAGCACTAATTAAAGCTATTGTATCACGCTTACCACTTTTGTACAGTAATGCTTCATATACAAAAACATAAAAAGCCAAAGCATATACCCAGTATGAAAAACGGTGGAAAATTTCACCCATAATTATTCCAGAATTATATTTATCAAGCGTCACACCAATTAATATCTCATTAGAGTGAAAAACTACAGGCGCTACTATAGGACCTAAAACCATAATCGCACCAAATGTAGCTGCTAATATAATAAAATAACTAAAATCAAAATAAATTCTTTTACTCACTCTTATAACCTTATTGTAAAGCCTCTATCAAAACTAGCTAAGTCTTTATAGAACACTAAACTCTTAAATTTTCTATTTTTCAAATAAGATTGTATCTTATCCTTTTGGTCATAACCAAATTCACAACTAAACAAGTTAATGTTTCTATTTAAGACTTCATCAAGAAGTTCTTTAACTATCTCATCACCAACTGTACCACCAAAGAGAGCATTTTGAGGTTCATAAGATAGATTAAATTCTAGAGGTTCATTATCTGAAATATAAGGTGGATTAGAGACTAAATAATCTATATGTTCAGTTACCGGCTCAAGCAGTGAACCAAGCCTCAATTCAATTCTATCTTGAAGTTCAAACTTTTTTATATTTACCTCTGCGATATCAAGTGCTTCTTGTGAGATATCAACAGCTATAATACTTGCATTTGGAAATATTTTTGCAAGCATTATAGAGATAATCCCACTACCAACACCAACTTCGACAAATGTTATTTTTGCATTTTTATCTGGAATATTTTTTATAACTTCATCTATTAATAGTTCTGTTTCGGGGCGAGGTATTAGAGCACCTTTTGCTATATAAAACTCTTCACTGTAAAAACTCACACTGTTTGTTATGTATTCCAGAGGCTCATTTTTAGCTCGTCTTTGCACCCACTCTAAAAGCTTCTCACTATTTTGCACATCTGAGTTTTGGTTTGTTAAAAGCCAAAGCTCATCAACACTAAGATGAGCCATAAGAAGAAGCTGCGCCTCTCTTGATGCTCTGTCTATGATAGGATTTAGAGTAGTCGTTATCTCTTTTAAAATATCTTTTACTAAATATTTGCTTGACATGTACCCTCTAAAGCACTTTTATCTAACTCTGCTATATCAACACCCAATGCTTTTAATCGCTCTAAAACAGGTGGGTGAGTATAGTGAAAAAAGATATATATAGGGTGAGAGAGTGGAAAACTCCTATTCTCTGTCACAAGTTTTTTAAGTGCACTTGCAAGCTCAACTTCACCACCAACTCCTGCTAATTCACTCCCCATTTTATCTGCTTCGTACTCATTATGACGACTCACTATACCCATAATTGGCATCATTAAAAAACCTAAAACTGGCATAAATAGAAGCAGTAAAATAATTAATACATAAGGTGCTTGAGATAGTCCCAACTCCAGATAAAGTGATTCTGGAAGGTTTCCAAAAATTCCAAACATTGCAAAAAGCATAGCGCCGACTAAACCTATATTTTTATATATATCTCCATGTGCAAAGTGCCCTAGTTCATGGCCTAAAACAGCAAGCAACTCTCTTGTACTAAGTTTCTCTATCAGTGTGTCAAAAAGTACAACTCTTTTTGCTTTACCAAATCCGCCAAAGTAAGCGTTTAGTCTTGCATCACGCTTACTTGCATCACTTACAAACACACCAGAGCTTACAAAACCTGTTTTTTCCATTAGAGATTTTATCTCAGAATCTAGTTTTTCATCTTTAAGAGGAGTTAGTTTGTCAAAAAACATCGCTCTAAATGCAGGGTAAAGCATATTTATTAAAATAACAACACTAAATATAAAAAGAAAACTCCAAAGCCACCAGAGGGTGAAGTTTGATATGATCAAGTAAACACCCCAAACAACAATAGAGCCAAATATAAGTGTCATTGCAAATGAGATAGCAGTATCTTTTATCCATTGAGACATACTTGATTTATTAAAACCAAATTTTTCGTCTAAAATAAATTTCTCATAATATGAAAATGGCAAAGAGACAACAGAACCTATAATTAAAAACCCCATAACAATGGCAATGTTCATTACAGCTTCATTTTCAAACAATATAGTGTTCTCTAAGGCTTTAATACCAAAACCTATCCATATTATAAATAGTAAATAATCTATAAAAGCACTTGCTATAGACATCTTCTCTTTTGCAACACTATAGTTACCAGCTTTTAGAAAATCTGCATCTGACAAAAGTACAGCCTTGCCTCTTTTTGCCTGGTTAACATAGCCTATCTGCATAATACTTGCATAGATAGTAATAAGCACAAAAATAGTATATATACCAATAATCATCATTAACATTTAAAGACCTTCAAAAAATTTTCGTATTCTACCATTATTTATCTGTGAAATAATTTCATAACTATTTATAATATTTCTTATTGTTATTAATTATTAGATAAAATATAGAAAACAGAGGGGCTAATATGATATCAAACCAAAATGTCAGTAAAGTATATAAAATGGGAGAGGTTGATTTAACAGTTTTAAAAGACCTAAACCTTCAAATAAAACACGGTGAGTTTGTTGCAATTGTTGGACCAAGTGGTAGTGGAAAAAGTACCGTATTAAATCTGCTTGGATGTTTGGACAAGCCTACTGACGGTAAAATATTTATAGATGAAACGGATGTAACTCAGCTAGACACCACAGCCTTAGCAAATTTCAGAGGTGAAAACATAGGTTTTATTTTTCAAAGTTTTAACCTCATTCCAGTTCTTTCAGTTTATGAGAACATTGAGTATCCTTTAATTATGATTCAAAACTTACCAGAAAAAGAGCGCCGTGAGAGAATCATGACTCTGCTTAAAGATGTTGACATGTTAGACCAAAAAGACAAATTTCCAGATCAACTTTCAGGTGGACAACGACAACGAGTCGCTATTGCAAGAGCCTTAGTAACTAAGCCTAAGATTGTCTTTGCTGATGAGCCTACCGCAAACCTAGATACTCATACATCAAATCAGATTATCACTCTTATGCGCAATATTCAAAAAGAGTTTAACACTACCTTTATCTTCGCTACTCATGATGAAAAAATTGTTACTGCAGTAGACAGAATCATTACACTTGTTGATGGTGTTGTTACAGATGATAAAAGGGTTGCATAATGAAAAATATAATAAAAATTTCTTTTAGAAATCTACTTAGAAGCGGCAGAAGGACTCTCTTGACAGCTAGTCTTATTACTATCGGTGTGATGTTTGTTTTAATCTACTCAGCACTCTCTGGCAGTTTTAAAGCCTATATGGTTGGACAGGTTACTGACTCAATGTTGGGACATTTGCAAATTCACAGAAAAGGGTATGTAGCCTCTGTTGACAACTTGCCACTTAACAAAAACCTTAATGAGAAACAAATAGCTAAAATAGCTGAAATTTTAGATGAGAGCCCTTTTATTGAGAGTTATGCACTACGCCTTAAACTCGGTTCAATGTTCTCCAATTATATAGAATCAACAAGTATTAGATTAAACGGTATTGACCCGCAAAAAGAGTCTAAAACTCTTCCTCTGTTTGAATCACGCATACAAGGTGCAACAATAGACTCACTTAAAGAGGGGACTATCTTAGTGCCGGAGTTATTGGCAAAAGGGATGCAGGTTAAAACAGGAGACACAGTAGTTTTAGTTGCTACAAACCAAAAAGGCTCTGTCAATGGGCTTAACTTTATGGTTACAGGAAGCGTAGAAGCTGCTTCAGGACCAGGTGGAAGAGATGGTTATATTCATATCAATGATGTTAAAAAGCTTCTTAGACTAAAAGAGGTAGAGATAAGTGAAGTGGTAATTAGACTTAAAGATGTTAACAATTTAGAAAAAGCCATGAAGGAACTAGCGCCACTAACTAAGTTTACCAACCAAAAAGGGAAGCCTGTTTTTGAAGTGCACTCATGGAGACAACTTAGCCCTTTTTACAACATTGTTAAAATGCTAAACCTTATGGATATATCTATTAAAATCATCTTAATCTCAATAGTACTTATTTCTGTTTTAAATGTAATGGTAATGAGCGTTTATGAACGTATTAAAGAGATAGGAACCATAGCAGCTATGGGTACAACACCAAGCACGATTACTAAGCTATTTTTAACGGAGGGCTTAATGCTTGGTGTATTTGGTACTATTTTAGGAAGTATTATCTCTTATGGAATTATTTTTATAATCAATGCTATTGGTATAACTTTTGCCTTTGGTAGACAAGCTGAAATAACACTAAACCCTGTTCTACACTTCAATGAGATGGTAATAGTAAGTGTTATAGTAATAATAATCTCTCTTATTGCTTCAATCTCTCCTGCTAGAAAAGCAGCGAAGCTCAACCCAGTTGACGCTTTAAGACAAAACTAGGATTTTTCTAATGAAATTATTTGCCATATTACTCACACTAAGCACAATGCTGTTAGCGGAAACTCTATTAGAGACAATTGACAGAAAACTAACACCCGTCTCTGCACAAATGTATAAAAAACTTATAAACATTGAGCCTGATGGCTCTAAAAAAGAGTTTATGATGTTTCAAGCAAAAAAAGACAAAGATAAAATGGTTTCACTGTTCTTATCTCCAGATAGTGAAAAAGGTCGTGCAACTCTACGTCTCGGTGATAACATGTGGCTCTACATCCCAAATGTTGGAAGACCTCTACGAATTACGTCAATGCAGTCTGTTGTAGGAGGTGTTTTTAACAATGCTGATATTATGAGGCTTGATTTTAGCACTGAGTACGATGTTGTAACCCAAGAGAAAAAAGAAGATTTTATACTTCTTAATCTAAAAGCAAAAAATGACACTGTCTCCTACGATAAACTTGTAATGCAGGTTAATAAAAAAACTCTTACACCTATGGAGGTGGAGTGTTATACTTCTACTAAGATGCTGATTAAAACACTCTACTACAAAGAATCAAAAGACTTTGGTGATGGAATTGTCCGCCCTTCTGTTGTTGAGACTATCTCTCCTATGTATAAAGGTTATAAATCTATTATGATTTACGGAAAAATCACACCTAAAAAATTTCCTGATGAAGCATTTACTTTAGACTCTCTTGCAAACGCTTCAGAACTTAGAAGATAGTTATTTGTTAAGAGTTCTACTTCCAATCCTTATCTCTTTGTCACTTATTGCTGACGAGTACACATTTGACATTGGGGAAGTAGAACCTAAAACATATGAGTACAACGGTTATATGCGACTTGACAACAGAGTTCAGAAACTTGATAATACGGATGATGATTATCAAAACTCTCTTCATCTAGAGGGGCTGTTTAATTTTTCTTACTTTTACGAAAATATCACATTTAAAACCTCTATAATGGCTACTTATGACCATATCAAAGATAAAACATCACAAAGCTACTTCCCAATCAATGAGCTTTATGCTGAAGCCAAACTGAATGAAAATCACACCGTTTTGCTTGGAAAAGAATCTCTCGGATGGGGTAAAGGATACTTTTTCAATCCAGTTGCTTTTTTTGACAGACCAAAAGACCCGCTCCAACCGACACTCTCACGAGAAGGCTTTGTAATAGGAAAGTATAACTACAATAAAAGTTTTAACAGCAATTTAAAAAATATCTCTCTTGACCTTGTATATCTGCGTGCTAGCGACTCACTTAATAAAGATTACTATACCCTTGCTACAAATAAAGAAAAATCAAACAACATTGCTATGCGTCTTTACCTTCTTTGGTATGACACGGATATAGATGTAATTTACAACTATTCAGATATAGCTAATGATAAGATAGGCTTTGACTTCTCCAAAAATATTCAAACAAACTTTGAAGTTCATGGTGAATATGCTAAAGTTATTGATGACAATTACTCATATCTTTTAGGTATCCGCTATCTAACTGAGTTTGAATTAACAATAATTAGTGAATATATCTATCAATCAGAGGGTTTAAACAAAGAGCAGATTAAAACATCAATGCTCACACTTCCATTTATTGCAAAAGATTATCTCATTACATCCATTTCTCAAAAAGAGCCTTTTGACCTGCTATATTTTAGTATATACTATAACAATATGACAAACCTTCAAGACCTCTCACGACAAAATAAAGTTGGTGCTACTTATAGTTTTAGCAATAATATAGATGTTGACTTCTCTTATAACATAAACAGTGGTTCAGGTTTGAGTGAGTTTGGGAAAAAACAGGTGAGTGATTTTGTATGGTTAAGAGTGACTTGGAACTACTAAGGTTATTGATTACAATACATAATCAACAACCTTAGACTCTAATGTTACAGACTTTATAAGCTCCACTACTTTTAGATGCTCCGGGTGAACGGCATAATCTTGCAAATCCTCTTTTGTATCAAATGTTGAGTATAGTGACATGTCAAATGCTCTCTCGGTTCGTGAAAAATCAACTCCAACTTCCATAGATTTTAGAGTTGGTATCAGCTCTACTAAGGCGTTTAACCTCTTTACTACTTCTTCTATATTTGCATCTCTGTTTTGCTCTTTGAATTTAAACATTACTATATGAACTATCATTATAAACCTTTACTATATTTGATGGAATCTTATCTAAGCAGAGCAAATGCACCCCTTAAAGAATCCCTTTCCAGAAAAACTGGGCAATCATTACTATTAAAAATATTCCAACAAGATTGAGAACCAAGCCGTATCTCGCCATCTCTTTAACAGATACCGCTCCACTGCTCATGGCAATTGCATTTGGTGGCGTGGCGATTGGGAGCATAAAAGCATAACTGGCACATATCGTTGCTACCATCATAAAGAGAGTTGTGTTTATACCTGTTTGCTCTGCTACTGCATATATAACAGGAAGCATTATAGAGATTAGTGCAGTGTTTGAAGTTATCTCTGTTGTAAAAGTAATAAGCATAGCTACACTAAAAAGCAGAAGTATTGGAGGTAAAGCTGTCATAACTATTAGATAAGATGCAACTTCATCTGCCAAGCCTGTTTCGCTAAAAGCTTTTGCAATACTAAACCCTGCGCCAAATAAAAACATAATTCTATATGGGATTTTTGCTTTATCATCCATCCAGTCAAGTATGCTAAATAGTGGTGCGAAGAGTAAAAGACCACATGTAAGTAAAAGTCCAGCTTCACTTAGTCCAAGTCCATTCCAGTATGGTTTTATAGGTGCGTTTATCAAAAGTAAAACTACTAGACCGGCAATTAGATATAACACTTTTTTTTGGTTTATGTCTAAAGTTTTATTTTCGCTATCTATTGAAATATTAATATCTTTTACACCAATGCTAAGAAGAGAAGCAACTACGAAGAACATCATAAAAACTAAAGGAGCAGCCATCCACATCCACTGAAAAAATGGTATAGCTTCCATTGCTTTATCCTGCATAATCCCAAGCAAAATAAGGTTCGGAGGAGTGCCAATAGGGGTTAATATTCCGCCAACGCTAGCACCATAAGCTATTGCCAGAGCAAATCTCATTTTAAGTCTTAAATTATCTGTTATAAAAAGAGCAATAGAGATTAGTAAAAGTGTTGTTGTAGTATTTGAGAGCACTGAGCTAAGTATCCCGGATGTAATGGTTAGTGAGAAAATTATACCCTTTGGAGTTGATGGAAAAATAGAGAGCATTTTATCTGCTATCCAAGTGTGAAGATGCGTTTTCTCAACTGCGATAGCAAGTAAAAAACCGCCTAAAAATAAAAATATAATAGGGTGAGAGTAGTTTGCTGTTGTCTCCTTGGTAGTCAAAATTGAAAAAGCTGGAAATAAAATGATTGGCAAAAGAGAAACCACACCCAAAGGGAGCCCCTCATTTGTCCACAGAGTAACCAAAAGAGCAATAAGCCCTAGAAGTGAAGCTTGTTGAGTTGTAAAAACACTTAAAGATAGAGCGAAGACTAAAGCACCTATAAAAATTCCAATAGCTATCTTTTTAAACTGCTGCGTATGTTCACCCATCTAAAACACCATCTCTTCAAACAGTGGTCTGCTCTGTACATCTTCGCTCATGCACTTGTTTCTTAACACATCAAGACTCTTATACGATTGTTCATCTTTTTTATCACAGCGAACTAACATGTCATCTAGAAGACATCCAAAAGCTCGTACTTCTATTTTTTCATAATCTCTATTTTCTTTATCATAAAAACTTGCAGCTCCAAAATCACCTAAGTAACATTTATACTCGTTGTTAATTAAAATATTGTGAGCATAAAGGTCACCATGCATCAAACCCTTATTATGTAGATGAGAAGCAGCGGAGACTATAGCTTTTGCAATTTTATAAATGGATTCTATACTGAACTCTCTACCCTCTTCATATATATCTCTTGTACATGTATCAAAGTTTGGCGGAAGGCCTAGATTTTCAAAAATGGCTGGTATGTATTCTAAAAGAAGACCTAAACGCTCATCTCCTTTTATCTTCGCAAATACTTTAATAAGATTTTCATGCTCACCAACACTCATACATGCATTCATCTCATCTTTTGCATATCCATCGCTAGTTACGGCACCCTTAAAAAACTTAATGGCTACATCTTTGTCTAACTTTTTCATATACCCCTTAAATATTTTACCTGAAGCACCCTCACCTAATAGTTCTTTCACCTCTATCTCTTCATAAGCTATCTCTTTGTGGTTTGTCTCAGGACTCTCAACACATGGATTACCAGAGAATGCCAACCATGAAAGTTTTGGAAGTGTTAATAACCAAGATGGTATCTCTTGTAGTTGATTTGCGGATAAACGAAGTAGCTCTAGATTTTTACACTCTGCCATCGAGTCTGGAAGATAAGTTAGTTGGTTACCAGCAAGTGGAAACTTTTGCAGTTTTGATAGTTTACCGATGGAGTTTGGCAAGCTTTTAAGTCTGTTATCTGTCAAGATAAGCCAACTAATACTAAGAGGTAATATTTCTTCATCAAAGTGTTCTATTTGATTTGCTTTTAAACCTAACATGTAAAGATTTTCACACTCTTTAAATGCAGATGGCATACTAGTAAAGTTATTATATGAAAAGAAGGCAATCTTTAGTTTTTTAAGTCTGCTTAACTCTGATGGGATATGAGAAAGTAAGTTATTACTTAAATCTAAAAACTCCAAGGTATCTGCTAGCTCAAATATCTCATGTGGAAAAGATGTAAGATTCTCAGATATAGAGAGTTGTTTAGTCCCTTTTAGCTCGCCTGAGCGAAGTTGTGCTAAGGTTTGCATTTAAACCTAACTCGACAGTAAGTCTCTTAAAGACTCTTGTGGATTTTTGCCCTCTAGCATCTCGTAGACCTCTTTGGCAATTGGAAGATACAAATTACGAAGCTGAGAGATTTCATGTAATGCGTAAGTAGTTCCTATCCCCTCCGCTACTTCTCCCAACTCCTCGAGAATATCCTCTTGAGTTCTCCCTTTTGCTAAACCTAAACCGACGCGAAAGTTTCTTGACATGTTAGATGATGCAGTTAGAAAAAGATCTCCTGCTCCGCTAAGTCCCAAAAAACTATCCTCTTTTGCTCCGTAATGAAGACCAAACCTCTGCATCTCAACTAGTCCGCGAGATATAAGAGCTGCTGCTGCATTTTTACCAAGTCCTAACCCCTCGCAAATTCCAGCAGCTATGGCTATTACATTTTTATAAGCACCTGCAACCTCTGCGCCAATTACATCAGTTGACGTGTATGTTTTTATAAAAGATGGGAATAGAGATGATAACTCTTTACTTAGCTCTTCATTTTTAGAATTGATTACTAAAGCCGTAGGAAGCGACTGCATAACCTCTGTTGCAAATGATGGGCCTGAAAGAAAAGCAATGTTAGATTCAGGAATATGGTTTGCATAAATATCATTTAAAAATCTACCAGTCGTTGCTTCTATGCCTTTAGATGCAACTAAAATCTTTTGGTTTGTAAATACAAAATTTTCTTCAAGCCAAGATGCTATTTGTTGTGCTGGTACTGTAATAATCAAATATTCACATTTTAATATTTCTTCCAATGAAACAAAATTTTTCATCTCTCTTGGTCTTCTTGAAGTTATAAAAACATCACTTTTCTCACTTAATGCGAAGGCTAAAGCCGAACCCCATTTACCTGCTCCTATAACACCAACTTTACTCACAATCTGCTCCCTATCAACTTTTCAAAATCTTTAATATCTTGTTCATATCCAACAACAACAAAAATGTCACCGCTTTTAATTATATGGTGTTTTTCCTTCGATGAGTATATAAACTCGCTACTCATATCATCATGTACAATAGAAATAACGATTATTCCATGCTCCCTGCTCCAATCTATATCTGCCGGGTATTTACCCTCGAAAAAATTATTGTTTTCAACTGCTATTTGAGCTATTTTTAAATCACTTTTTTCATATAAAATATTGTGCAATACCTCTGTAACTATTGGTTTTTCAAGCATCTCTACAATAATATTCGCAGTAGTCTGCGTAGTTGGAATAACTCTTGTTGCCCCCGCTAAAGTAAGTTTGTCTGTACTCTCTTTATCTTCTGCTAAAGCGACTATTGTCAAATCTTTAAACGAGTCTCGCAGTGAAATAGTTAAAAATATATTTTCTGCCATATCCTCAAGAACACAAAACGCAACACAATCATCTATATCAACAATAGTGCTTAAATCATCCCAATTGTCACTCAAATCAAAACTATGTATTTTATAATTATTCTGCTCTTTTAGCTCACTATATTCGCCTAATCTAAAAATGTATATATTTTTATAGTGTGCTGATATATTTTTTTCAATCTCAAAAGTGTAGTCGTTGTAGCCAAAAATCAGAGCACTTTTTTGTCTCATTTTTTACCCTTATTATTCAATGAGTTGCTAAACTCCTTTATAAACTGTATATTTCCTATTACAAGAAGATAATCGCCAACTTCTAAAACTGTGCTGTCAATAGGATTAAATAAAAATCTTTTTATACTCTTTTTATATATTCCCAAAAGTATAACCCTATACTTTTTATTATGCAAATCACCAACGGTTATAAAATTACTTAGAACTCTATCGCTTACAAGAATCTCTTGCATATCAATACCGTTAAAGTTTGAACGTAAAGCATGGATTGCTTCAAATGCAACTGGCTGACCAACAAACTCTTTAGCGACTATCCCAACCAACTCTTTTTCATAAATAAGTTCATTAACACCTGCAAATATTAACTTGTTTCTATTGCTCTTATTTTTTAAAACAGACAATATAAACACTTCCTTGTTAAAGGAGCGAACAGTTAATGCTGTATACACATTTTCTACATCGCTATAACTTAAGCAGATAATTGCTTTTACTTGCGCTTGTATATTTATACGAAGTTTTCGGTAGCTCTCTGTAGCTCCTGGATCGTAATTTAGCACTACAAAACCATCTTTACGTGCCGATTCAGCTTTTGAGAAATTTTCTTCTAAAATAATGACTCTATTTTTTATAGAAAGTTTTTTAGCAACCTCTTTTGATATATTTTCATAACCGCAGATAAGATAAAACTCTTTTATTTTTTCTATATCGTCAATAAGTTTTGTGTCTTTTATCTCATCTAATTTTTCTGTAAATGCTGTAACTATAAGTGAAGTCGTAAATGAAAAGACTGCAATACCAGCAACTATAACAAACATCGACACTACTCTTCCAGGCTCCGTTATTGGAGTTATGTCTCCATAACCGACTGTTGATATTGTAACTATAGACCAATACAAGGCATCAAAAAGAGTCTTTATCTGTGAGTCTGGGCTGTTTGCTTCCATTACATAAATCAAAACAGATGAAACAAAAATAATAATTGAAGCAAAGATTAGTAACGTAAAAAACTCAAACTTTTTTGCAGCAAGAACTGAAGCAAAAGTTTGAATACTTTTTGCATATCTAAAGAGCTTGAAAACTCTAAATAGTATAAAAATTCGAAGAAGTCTTAGTTCATGAAAAAATGGAATAATTGCCATTAAATCAATAATAGCTTTAATTGATAATATATATCTAAATTTAATTTCAATTATCTCTTTTAAAGCATTGAAAAACTTAAATTTTTCCCCAAGCATAGTGCTGTGCTCACTTTGCTCAATAATAACTTGAGTTACGCTGCTACTAACCCAAAGCCTCAACATGTACTCAATAAAAAAGATTATAGATATGACATAGTTATTGAAAAAAAGAAGAGTGTCGTTAACATGTGACTTTACTTCTCGTATCAAAATTACAACACTTATAAAAATAAGAGTAATCATAAATAGGTCGAAATATCTTTTATATTTGTTGTTGCTGTTTTCTAATAAATTATAAAAAAAATGTTTATTTTTTGCATATTTTTCAGATGTATTTATATGGTATGCAGTATCGACCAGCAAACGCTTAAACAAAACTAATTATCCTAGTTTTGCTTTTAGCACTTCATTTACGGTTTTAGGATTTGCACTGCCCTTTGACTCTTTCATGACCTGTCCTACAAAGAAGCCAAAAAGTTTATCTTTACCGCCCCTATACTGCTCAGCCTTATCTTGGTTTGCAGCTATAATAGCGTCACATATAGCTTCAATTGCACCATTGTCACTAACTTGTTTTAGACCCAAAGCATCAATAACACCGTCAACTTCAAGATTTTCAACCATAAGCCTGTCAAGTACCTCTTTTGCCGCTTTTCCACTTATGGTGCCGTCCTCAATTCTTTTCACCAATTGCCCAAGTTTTTTAGCATCTACCGGTGAGTTTGTAATATTCATCTCCCCTTTTAGACGACCTTGAAGTTCTGTTGTAAGCCAAGTCAAGGCATTTTTTGCAGATATTTTCTCTTGCATCATTGCCTCAAAGAAGTGCGCCATCTCAACAGTAGAAGTTACAACACCCGCACTATACTCATTCATGCCATAATCTTTTACAAATCTATCTCTCTTTTCATCTGGGAGTTCTGGTATTTGTGAGTATACAGCCATCATTTCATCAGTTACTACAGCTTTAAGTAGATCCGGCTCTGGGAAGTAACGGTAATCAGCAGCTTCCTCTTTACCACGCATAGAACGAGTCTCTTGCTTCGTTTGGTCAAACAATCTAGTCTCTTGAGCTATCTCTCGCTCATATACTCCATCTTCCCAAGCCTCGCTCTGACGAGCCACTTCCAGTTCAATCGCTTTTTGGATAAATTTAAATGAGTTTATATTTTTAACTTCAACACGAGTATAAAGTTTTTCATCACCTTTTGGACGAATTGAGACATTTACATCAACACGAAATGACCCCTCTTGCATGTTCGCGTCACCGATATCTAAGTAACGAATTATTGAGTGAAGTTTTTTTAGATAGAGGATAACTTCTTCTGCACTTCTCATATCAGGCTCAGATACTATCTCTAAAAGTGGAGTTCCTGCACGGTTTAAATCAACTTTAGATATATCACCATCATGTATATTTTTTCCAGCATCAGCTTCGATATGAGCACGATTAATGCGGATAATTTTGTGACTTCCGTCTTCAAAGTCTATTTGCAACTTTCCATGTTCAACAACAGGAGTGTAAAGCTGGGTAATCTGATAGGCAGTCGGACTATCTGGATAGAAGTAACTTTTTCTATCAAAGAAAGATGTTCTATTAACGGTTCCATTTATAGCAGTTCCAAGCATAATAGACTTATGTAGAACTTCTTTATTTAGCACTGGCAGGGCACCTGGAAGAGCTAAACAAGTTGGACATGTATTTGTATTTTGTTTGTGATTGAAACTCGTAGGACACGAGCAAAAAAGTTTTGATTTTGTATTTAGTTGTACATGGACTTCGAGACCGATAACTACTTCAAACATAAGTTTCCTTAGATAAAATTCATAATATTAAGGGTACATTTTACCTAATTAAAGCTTTTAACTCTCATAAAGTCAAAATATCTTAATTAACTATAGCAATATTTTTAATTTAGTTTTAAAATATTCTCTAGCAGCATTGTTTGTTTTTTAGCTTCTTCGAGTCTTTGCCTATTTATAGAAAAAGCATCTAGAGATAAAGTCATAAAAAGTGAAATAACTATGAAAAATATTGTGCAGAAAATGGCTAAGCCTAAGCCTAGAAAAAGAAAAGAATTGAAAACTATTAGAGAACCAAAGAGCAATATAGCCCATGATGCTCCAAGCAAAAAGCTTATAATTCTATCGAATTTATCTTTTTGCATATTTATTAGTTGTGACTAGTGATCGTCAACCGCTACAGCACCACCAAGGTAAACATACGTAAGCATCATAAAGATGAACGCTTGCAAGAAAGCCATAAATGTAAGAAGTGCAAATGGAATCATAGGTAACACCCATGGAGCAAGCATTAAGATTACCATCAAGAACATATCATCACCTTTAACATTACCGAAAAGACGGAAGCTAAGGGATACTAAACGAGAAAAGTGAGAAACGATTTCTATTGGGAACATTAACCAATACAGCCACCAAACTGGACCCATAAAGTGTTTGAAGTACTTTATAACACCTTGCTCTTTTATACCAACATAGTTGTAATAAACAAATACTGATAAAGCCAATGTCAAAGGCATTTCTAAAAATGCAGTTGGAGCTTCAAAGCCTGGCACTACACCTATGAGGTTAGCAATACCAACAAAAAGACCGATAGTAGCAACTAGTGCTACGTATTTACGAGCTTTTTCTTCGCCCATAACATCTGTTCCCATCTTAAGAACACCAGAGATGTATGCTTCCAAAACATTTTGAGTTCCTCTTGGAACCATTTGAAGATTAGACATTGCAATCTTAACAAGCATTAAAGCTATACCTGCTGATAAAAGCATGTGCGTCATGTAGATAAAAGTCTTATCGTGAGATAATAAACCGAAAAATGTGAACAATTCACCCATAGGTGTACTCCCTGTCTTAAATAATTGAGGCATTATATTCAAAGTTGGATTAAACTTTTATAATACCGCCTATAAATTATGTAATTTTTTTATTTTTGTTTAATCTTTGGCTTTACATCTTTAGCTGTATAGTTCTTATTTGCAATACTTTCTAAAAATACTGTTGCGTAAGAACCTTTTGGAAGTGTAAAAGAAATCTTTAGTTTTGTTTCTTTTCTAATATACTTACATTCTATATCTTTTGGATATATTAGTGCTTCTCTTCTATAGCCTTTTTCTTGTAAAAACTCATCATCGTACTTTTTTTCTATCTCTCTTGCTTCATCTCTTGCACGAAAAGTATCTCTACCGCACAAAAGCCCAGTAGGAACAAGTTTTTTACTTTCGAATTCTCTTGTTGGCATAATTTTGGGAGTAGATAAGTCACCCTTATTATCTTGATATACATCTCCATCAAGTAGTAAAAATTTACCATCATTTTTTTCACGTGATAGCTCTACTCTCTCTCGCAGCCAGTCATTAAAAAATGTACTCTGATAAATAGAAATTAAAAAGTTTTTAATCTTTGTATCTTCTATAAATATTTCCCCTTTTATCATCTCCTCTGCTTGTTTTATTGAGTCGTTATCACGCCCAAATCTTTGGTAACCAAAGTAGTTAGGTAAACCATTTTTAGCAATTTTTCGTGCACACTTCTCAATCTTACCTGAATCAATATTATCAACAAAATGTAAATTTATACTAAATCTGTTGCCACATAAATCACCCATTCTAATAGAGTGGGAGTGTCTTATTGTCTTTAATATCTTAATCTGTTTATGGTGGAACTTTTTAAGCATCTTTTCATATGAAGCGTCAACAGATATGTACTGCGTTGTTGTTGCATGTTTGTCTTTTAATCCAGCATAACCAATCTTTTGTGCAGGAATACCAAAGTACTCTGCAAAAATCGCTACCATGTCCCAAGTTGTAAGTTCAACTTTTTTTACATGTATAATTAAGTAGTTTCCTTTGCCCTTGAACTCTGTGCACATAACTTCATCAACCATAAAATCATCAGGTGTTTGGAAGAACTTAAAACTTATATCTTGTGTAGTATCTAAATATTCTCTTTTTCTCATAATTGCAAAAACTTTAATTCTTTTGAAGCGACAAATATATCTTTGTTTATCGCTTTTTTGAGCTCATCAAGTGACTCAAACTTTTTGTTGTCTCTTATAAAAGAGACAAAACTAATTCTTGCTTTGTCGCTACATGTAACTTCGCCGTCAAGTATATGAGACTCAATAGCAAAACTTCCATCTGTAGTTACGCGGTGCCCCACAAATGAGACTGATGGATGATAATGTTCTTCATCATCTATTCTAGTAAGAGTAGCATAAACTCCCTCTTTTGGAGTAAGAAAACCTTCTGCTTCTATATTTATAGTCGCTACCAACTCTTTTTTTCCTATACCTTGACCTTTAACTATTTTACCTTTAATAGTGTAATTATGCCCTAAAAATGCGTTTGCACCTTTAATATCGCCTATACTTACTTTTTGTCTGATTTTATGTGAATGAATAGAGTCACCATTTAAAGTCACCTCATCAACAACTTTAACATCTCCAGTAAAAAGTATTTTTAAGTCATCAAAAGAGTATTTTCTGTTTTTTCCAAAGTGAAAGTCATATCCAACAACTATTTTGTCTAATTTTGGAAACTTATCTTTTAAAAAGCCTATAAACTCTTCCCCACTCAAATGACGAATATCATCTAACTTAAGATAAAATATAGGATAGTGAGAAAAGTTCTCACGCTCATACTTTGGAGTTAAGTTTGCATAACCTGTCTCAATTACAACAATAGTCCCACTCTTATCAAGCTCCGCAAAAAGGTGTTGATGTCCTATATGCATACCATCAAAACCGCCGATGGCTATTGCACGACTATTTTTCATAGCAGTAACAGTATTCAAGATTCCCCTCCTTGCCTGTAAGTTTTGAAGCAGATTTTAAAATTCGTTTCCACCCCTTTAACTTACAAGCATCTTCAAATTTTATCATAGCATTTAGTATTGCTTTTTCATCAGTCACAACACCGTTATTATCTCTTTTTGCTTCGCGCCCTACTTCAAACTGCGGTTTAAACAGCAAAATAATTTTATCATTTGCCAATCTGTCAACATCATCTAGTATATGAAGCAGAGATATAAAAGCGACATCACTTACTACTATATCAAATATTTTATCACTCTTAAACTCTCGTATGTCACAACTCTCGTATGAGTGAACTCTATGATCTTCTTTAAGGCTTACATGTAGTTGCTCTTTGCCGACATCAACTGCAGTCACTTCGCTAGCACCATATTCTAAAAGAACTTGCGTAAAACCTCCGGTTGATGAGCCTATATCTAAAGCAGTTTTATCCTTTGCGTGTAGCTTTAATTCATCTAAAAATCCACTAAGTTTAAACGCTGAACGAGAGACATACTGTTTATGCTCTTTTACAATAACTTCATCACTATCTTCTAACTTATGAGAGCTCTTAATTGTTACTTTGCCATTAACACTTACAAGTCCATCTTTAATCAAGCCTTGAGCTTTGTTTCTGCTTTGCACTAAAGAATTCTCTACTAAATAATTATCTAATCTACTCAATTTTTTCTCTCATCTCTTGCTCCGTTAAACACTCTACATGTAAAGATATTGCTTTGTCATATTTGCTTCCCGCATCCTCGCCATATATTAAAAAGTCTGTCTTTTTAGAAACTGAACCTGATACTTTTGCGCCAAGCTCTTCTAACATCTCTTTTATAGCACCGCGTGACTCACTCATAGTTCCGGTTAGCACTGCTGTTTTACCTTTGAAAGGGTTCTCTTTTGCTTCAGCTTTTTGTATAGGTTCCAATGGTTTTAAAATATCTTGTAATTTTAAAATAGTCTCTTTGTTTACCCTTACAAACTCCAAAACAGACTCAGCCATCTCTTCGCCTATTCCATCACAAGCGATTATCTCTTCCTTGCTTACATGTAAGAAGTTACTTCCAAACTTCTCGCTCAAAGTTTTAGATGCAACCTCTCCTACATGTTCAATCCCAAGTGAGTTTAAAAAACGCCAATATTCAGAGCCTTTAGCATCTTCTAGAGAGTTCAAAAGATTTTGAGATTTTTTCTCTTTAAAACCTTCAAGTGCTAAAAGTTTATCTAATGTTAAATCAAATAAATCTACAACACTTTTCACAAGACCAGAGTTAAAAAGAGCCTCAACTATTTTGTTGCCAAGTCCATCTATATTAAGACACGGTTTTGAGGCAAAGTATATTATTGAGTTTATAACTCTTGCTTCACATGTAAGATTTTGGCACTTAAGCAAAACCCCCTCATCCAAGAGTTCACTATTACAAACTGGACAACTCTGCGGTCTTTCGTATTTTACTTCGCTTCCGTCTCTCTCATGAGTTAAAACTTTTATAATCTTGGGTATAACATCCCCGCTTCTGAGGATAATAACTTTGTCATTAAGTCTTATATCTTTTCTATCTATCTCATCGAAGTTATGCAAAGTTGCCCGTTCTACTACTACTCCATCTATGTCAGTAGGCTCAACTATCGCCACAGGAGTCACAGCGCCAGTTCGTCCAACCTGAAGTATAATCTCTTTTACTGTAGTAATCTTCTCAACCGCTGGGAATTTATAAGCAACGGAAAAACGAGGATTTTTAACCGTATAACCCATATCTATTTGAGAAGCTATTTCGTTTACTTTTACAACCATACCATCAAGCATCATAGAGTAACTATCTCTATCTCTATTCATAATCTCATATATATCTTCTATCTCTGCAAAATCTTTACAGGTAGAGCTTTGAGGTGGCTTTCTAAACCCTAAGGAGTAGATAAACTCCATCTTATCACTTAGCAGTTTATGTTCTAACAAGTTCTCTCCAACACCGTAAGGCAAAAAGACCAAATTTCTTGAAGCAGTTACAGAAGAATCAAGTTGTCGCAAGCTTCCGGCAGCTGCATTTCTTGGGTTTGCAAAAACAGCTTCACCATCTTTCATTCTTGCTTCGTTTATTTTTTCAAACTCTTCTTTAAATATAACCACTTCACCGCGAATCTCTATACGCTCATCATATTCTATGATAAGTGGAACAGTTTTTATTGTTTTAACATTTTGAGTTATAAGCTCACCTATCTCTCCATCACCACGGGTAATTCCCTGAACTAATTCACCGTTTTCATAGATAAGGTTTAGACTAGCCCCGTCAAATTTCGGCTCACAATAAAATGAGATATTTTTATCTAGTTTGTAGGTTTTTGTAAGCCACTTTTGCAAGCCCTCTGCGTCAAAAACATCTTCTAAACTCCACATGCGAGTGAGATGTGAAGCCTTTGTAAAGCCATCTCTAACTACATCACCAACTCTCATTGTTGGTGAGTTTTTTAAAACATCATCTTTATTATTTTGTTCATATTCCACAACCTCATGGTAAAGTTTATCGTAAACCTCATCAGTGGTAATAGGGTCATCTAAGACATAGTAATGATGTGAGTAGAGGTTAAGTTTTTCTACCGCTTCTTTATACTCTTGTAAATTCATAATGGAATTTTATCTTAATCTTTCTAAATTAATCTTCCAATACTTTAACTTTAAGAAGTATCTCTTCTCCTTGTTTAAACTCTGCATGTATTAAATAAGCCTCTTTTAGGTTGTCATTAGATTTGTAGACTCTAAAACTATCCACTTCACCTAAAGAATCTATGCTAAAAACACTATCTTGGTTTAATGGGTACTCTTTAAACTCTTGTAAAGATTCCAATCTGTAAAGCTTAGACTCTTTAACTATGTATGCGACATAAGGGTTGTATTTTCTATGCAAAGAGTTTGAACTTTGCATAAAAACAACATCTACATGTGAATCTTGATTTATGATATTTACTTTCTTATCAAGAGCTAAAGAGAAGTCTAAAAACACAACTCTTTTCTTCAATTGTTGGCTTTTTATAATATTTAACTCTTTTTTTAAAAAGTAATTTGAACTGTTTAACGAGGCATAACTTTTATATAAAAAAACCATCATAATTGATAAAATAGTTACTGAGATTAACATCTCAATAAGAGTAAAAGCTTTTCTCATTGGATTCTAAGTCTCAACAGTCCACTAGAAGAAGTGTCAGTTATAAGTATAGTCTTACCTATCTCAAAAATCAAACTTGAGTTTACTAGCTTATCTTCATTATTTACATCTTCTATCTCAGCAGACTCACTCATATCAATACTCTCAAGGACTTGATAAATCACTTTCATCTTGCTCTCTTTAAATCTTCGCCTTAAATCATCTTCAACATCAAAATCATATATAAGCTTATCCAATGTAACTGTTTTATTTTCAAACCCATAATTTTTATTTGCAATTAAAAATGAGGAAAACTGACTTACTGCAACTTTTCTACCAAGCTCTAAGAATATATGTGAACTATTTCCCTTCATCTGGAAAAGAGCCGCTATTACTACTGAAATAATTACTACAGAAACCATAACTTCAATCAATGTAAAGCCTTTACGCATTTCCCAATCCGATACGAATCGCTTCATCTAAAGATGTTTCTCCATTATATAACATTTCTGAGAGTTGAAAAGAAATAGTCTTAAGTCCATCAGCTTCTAGTGCTATTTTAATCGTATGCTCATCTGTAGTACTTTTCAACAAGTCTTTTATTTTATCATTCATTATTAAAAGCTCACCTATGGAACGACGACCGGAATAACCGCTGTAATTACAACTTTTACACCCTTTTGCCTTAAATATTTTTGCATTTACTTGTAATCTATAATCTTCTGCAAAATTTTCTGCTAAAGCATCCTCAACTTTACACTCCTCGCACAAAACACGGATCAATCTTTGAGCAAGAACTCCCAAAAGTGAAGAGGAAATCAAGAAAGGTTCTACCGACATATCTGCAAGTCTTGAGATAGTCGCAGCAGCAGAGTTGGTGTGTAGGGTAGAAAATACCAAGTGACCGGTTAGAGCCGCACGAATTGCTATAGCGGCTGTCTCTTCATCACGAATTTCACCTATCATTATGACATCTGGATCTTGTCTAAGTATGGAGCGAAGAGCTGAAGCGAATGTGAGCCCTACCTTCTCATTTACCTGAATCTGAGCAATATTGTCCGACTTGTACTCAACCGGGTCTTCAACTGTTATAAGGTTTTTTTCAGGCGATTCAACTTCACGTAAGAAGGAGTGAAGAGAAGTTGTTTTACCACTACCAGTTGGTCCTGTTACTAAAATAATTCCATGAGAAGATCGAAGCAGTTTTTTTACATCCTCTACTAGTTCGCTGCAAAATCCAAGTTCATTTATTTGTGGAATTTGAGAACTTTGCATCAGAAGTCTCATAACAACTCTCTCGCCATAAAATGTTGGCAAAACAGAAACACGAATGTCTAAAGTCTCTCCGGCAATTTTTATCTGTGTTCGCCCATCTTGCGGGATTCTCTTTTCGGAAATATCAAGGTTTGAAATAACTTTTATACGACTAATAATAAGGTTAACAACTTTTTTGTCTAAATCGGCATTTTTACTCAACATGCCATCTATTCTAAACCTGACTTCTCCCCGTTTTTCTTGGACTTCTATATGAATATCTGAAGCCCGTTTTTTTATAGCCTGATAAAACAGAGCATTTACAAACTTAATAATTGGAGCAGACTCTTCTGAGGTTAAAATATCTGATGAAGTTCTTAAAAAGTCTGTTAAAGATATATCTTCATCTTCACCCTCTTCACTAGAATCTTCTTTCATTGTCTCTATTGCTTTGTCTGTACGAAGTTCTAAAAAACGGTTATATAGCCTGTCATAAGAGTCCTCATCTAGCATTTTTATAGGATATTTATTCTGTAGTTTTGTATAATAATTACTAGCTTCTACTAAATATCGCTCACAGACCAGAGCACAGACTTCATTGTCAATTTCACTAAACAGAAGATAATTTTTAACACTTATATCAGTATCTAACTCCCACGGCTCATTAACATAGAGTTTTAGATTATGAAGAGGCTCTAAGTTTAACAATCAAAACTCCTCTTTAGCTGTCTCTTTAGCTGACTCTATATCTTCAGAAGCAGCAGGTTTTTTTTCTATCTTCTTAAATACTTCCTCATTATACTTTTTTTGAAGATTTGCCAAAACTCCTAAATCTTTTTGAAGTTGAGATAATTTTTCACTTTTATCTAAAACATACGGTGTTAAAATAACAACTAAGTTAGTCTCTTCATTTGATATTGATGTAGACGAAAATAGATATTCACCTATGAGAGGGATGTCACCTAATAGTGGAATCTTATTTTTATTTTCTGTATCAAAATTTTTCACAAGTCCACCTATAATAATAGACTCACCATGACGAAGGATAGCTTGAGTTTTCACCTCTTGTTTGGAAGTAACAGGTTGTTCTCCAGTTACTGCATCTCCAAAACTATCTATATTCTCTAAAATAGTTTCTACTTCTAAAGTTACTTTATCTATAGATGAGACACGAGGTTTAATTTTCAGAGTAAGACCAACATCTTCTCTTTTAAAAGATGCTGTTGTCCCTGCAGTACCAGTTGTAGAACCAGATGAAACAGAAATAGTTTGACCAACATATATTGATGACTCTTTATTGTTTATGCACAGAATTGATGGGTTAGATACTGACTGTGAAGCACCATTGGTTTGTAAAAAATCTATTGCAGCGCCAAGAGCGAACCCTGATGTTAGATTTTCAGGAAATGAAATTAATGCTTCTGCAGCTTTAGAGATAGAAGCCCCTCCGAAGTTTGTAGATAAAGAATAGAGTCCGCCATTAGAACTTACAGTAGCGCCATCAAATCCCCATTTTACACCCAAGTCTTCTGCTTTCTTTTTATATATATTAATTATTCTGGCTTGAACATAAACCTGGTACTTCTCTTTGTCAAGTTCATCAATAATAATTTTAATACCCTTTATAATTGCAGGTTCCCCAACTGCAATAATGGCATTTATCTCTTCACTCATTGAAACATTTGGTTTTAGTGCTGGGTCAGTATATGTCTGTTTTGAGATAATTTCAGTTAAACTGGCAAGAACTGCCTTCGCATCAGAGTTTTTAAGATTGAATATCTCAACACTCTTACTGACGTTTGACTCAACATCAAGCTTTTCTATTAAAGCCTCTACTTTTTTAACATTATCTTTATTGCCAACAACTATAATCCCGTTTGTATTATCATCAAGTATGATTTTAACTGTTTGAGACTCTACTTTTTCATTAAATAGTGACTTACTTATATCTATAACTCTAGCCAGAAGTTTTCTTATTTCTGCATGCTTAATGTAAATTATTTTTACAATAGCTTCGTTATTTGTGTCAATATTTTTTATAACCTTTTTAATTGTCTCTATGTTTTTTGGATAATCAGTTATTAAAAGAATATTACTCTCTTTCATAGTCATAAGCTTAGCTGTTTTAGAGATAAGATAACGAATTTTAGCAGCTACTATATCAACATTTTCACCCTTAACCACTATGGCTTGAGTAACCATAATGGAGCCATGAAGTTTTTTATTTTGAACTTCAACTTTAACATTATATTTTGCTGCCTCCGCTGAGCGAACAACCTCATATAAAGAGCCGTTTTGGATTAGAGTAAAGCCTTTAGACTCCAAAACAGAGACTAATATTCCCATAAGTTCATCATCATAGATAGGAGTGCTACTAACAAAGTTGACAACTCCTGCAACATTATGATTAATTAAAATATTTTTATTTGTAATTTTTGATATTAATTTAATAAAATCATCTATTGCTAAATTGGAAAAGTTAACATTAACCTGTTCTCTTGCACTTAAAACAAACACTAAACTAAGTGTTAAAAATATAAATCTAATTAATCTCATATACTAACTCCATCTCTTGATTGTTTCTTATTACCACTATTTGTATCATGTCTAGTTTATCTATATTTTTATAAATATCTAATGCATCTCTATATGACTTGAGTCTAATATTATTTGCTTTTATAATTAAATCATTCACTTTTAGCCCTAGTGAAGCAAACTTAGATTTGTTATTTATCTTCGTAACTTTAAAGCCTTTGATATTTTTGCCATCTTTTACCTCAGTTATAGAGATATTTTTCCATATCTCTTTTGGATTTTTTGCATATAAAGATATCTCTTTGCGAGTCAGTTCTATTTTGCTGTCAGATCCACCATCGACCTTAATCTTTGTAACATACGAAGAACTTTTCCCATTTTGTTGTTCAAGATAAAGAACATAATCTTTACCATCTTTCTGAAATATTGCACTCAATGAAGCAATTGATTTTAGAATATATCCATTATAGAGTTCTCCTACAGCAACAATATCTGTTTTACTAGGATTTACTTTTAAAGCTATAATTATAAAACCACTGTTTTTTGTTCCATATAGACCATTTAAAATCATATCAGTTATATTTGTGCCCACATCTTCAATATTAGCAGTCGCACTCATATTTTCTCTTTTTTTGCGTTGTATCATATTTTTAAAATCTACTCTTTGATATTTGGGTTGAAAATTCTCTTTTACACTAAGTTCAACTCCTTCGTTTGGCAGATACCACAAAACTACAAGTGACAAAGATTTTGCCAGGACAAGTAAAATTAAAACATTTGTTAATAGTGAAATAATGGCAGAGTTAGATATGTTTCTCATATATATACTCCCCGTTTTCAGATTTTTTCAGATTCTTCAGTGTATTCTTGTAATCTTTCAACATTATTTTTGAAGGTTTTAAATTCAAATGAAATACTCTGTCAATAATATTAAAATAAGAATCCACTTCTCCAAATTCCCCAACACTCACAGCTTTAATATTTAAAGGGTCAAAAATTGAGTATTTAATATTAACACTCTTTACATGTAGAGGCAAGAAAGATGTAGCAACTGGGGAGAGTGTAATACCTTTGAAGTCTATAGTGTTATAAACAGTAAATAGATTTATTTCAATATTAGATATAGTAGCGCTATCGACAGTTTTAACCGATACTACGGCATCTTTTATACTTAAGCCAAAGCCGTTGTCTTTTACATCCTCTTTGCTTACTATTACAGAGTAGGAGTTTAGTTTTTGTTCTAAATAGTAATAAACGCTAACTTTTGGTGTAAAATACATTATTGCCAGAGTAAAAAACAAAAAATAAGCAAAAAACCTTCCTATCTT
The DNA here is from genome assembly GCF_015265475.1 of Candidatus Sulfurimonas marisnigri. Lineage (NCBI taxonomy): Bacteria > Pseudomonadati > Campylobacterota > Epsilonproteobacteria > Campylobacterales > Sulfurimonadaceae > Sulfurimonas > Candidatus Sulfurimonas marisnigri. The sequence goes on from NZ_CP054493.1 coordinate 1,662,187, forward strand.
TACCATTTTATCTCCATTTTAAAGCTTGCTTTGTCATCACTTAATTTTTTTATCTGCAGTGAATCAATATTGTAAGAACTGTTGAGAATTTTACTCATAAGTAAATTTAAAGAATTTATATCTATAGATTTTGAACTAATATTTACAGATGAGGCCTTAAAAGTCTCACTTATAGATTTTGACTTAAGAGCTGGTAGTTTTAAAATAGATTTTAATGATTTTTTTACTTTTTCTCCATACACATCTTTTAATGCACTAAGCTCAGTTGCTATTGTTTCAGTAGTTTTATAGATCTCCTGAGTCTCATTAAACTCTATTTTGCCTGAATTTAGTTTGAGTGTGGCAAGAACTAAAATCATTACTAGTAATACTAGAATATATATTGGATTTATGCGATTCATAGAGCTATCTCCAAATGTAAAACTCCATTGACATAAGTTGACTTAAACATTACATTTTTTGCTTCTAAAGAAGAAGTTATATGTGAAAAAGCCTTCTCTTTAGTACCGCTAAAGTTCACAACCATTACTCTCTCTTTTAAACTTATAAGTGTTATATATTCATTTTGCTTTAATTTAAGTGAGAGTAGATAAGATATATATTTTCTAATACTAGTCTGTTTCATGTGTATTGCTTTATATTTTTTCAACATTGCTGTGTTTTGAAACATTGTAGGTTGAAGACCGTTTTTAGAAAAAAGCTCATCTTTTAACTCTAAAATATTATCTGCTTTTTGAGCCGTAATAAACAATTCACTAAAAACAATTAAAATTAAAACAACTAAAACAGCTCCTATATTATAGAAATTTTTAATATCTACAATATGCCCAAACTGTTGCAGTGAGACTTTATGCTTAGATAGAACTACAGAACTTAAATCTAATTCACCTTTTTCTTCTACCCAGCAACATGGAACTAAAACAAGAATATCATCTTTTATATAAATACTTTGACTCTCATTGATTTTAACTGCTCCATCTATCGATAATAGTTCACTTTGAGCAAAGTAAACATTTACTACCTCAGCTATAGATATATTCTTTTTAGCTATTACGTCAAGTATATTTTTATCTTCATAGGCAAAAACAAAAAATTCTGATCCCGTAGAACCCTCATAGGCACTATAACTATATTTACCATCAGGCAAAGTCTCTTCAAAGATTGAAGGTAGAAGTTTTTTAACCTCCCTCACACTATTTACAGGTAAAATCATTTTTTTTACCCAGTATAGGGAGGGTGATAAAATTATATTTACACGACCATCTAGGGTCTCAATATCAGAATTTGGATCTAAAAAGATAGTTTTATACTTTTTATTAAATATCATAATTAAAATTAGACCCTTTTTTAGTTTTAATATTATACTCAAATCTTATGTTAGCTCGTTTATTATTTTGCAAAATTTCCACTCTAACATCTATATATGGCTCAAAATAACTTGGATTAAATCTTTCAAGCATCTCTTTCTCATCTTCTTGCAAGTCAATATCTTCAATTTTATTCCAATAGCCTCTGTCAACTGCTATTGTTTTAGCTCTCTCTTTTGTACATCCTAGCATCAACTCCCACACATCAGCTGTTGCATAGTTTAAATCAATTATTGTACTTCTATCACTGCTAAAATAAAATAGATTCTCAAAGTTAATATTTTTTAAACTATTCTCTTGAATTGCTTGCATATAAAAACTATTTAATTCATCTAAATGCTTACTTGATGCTATATAATCTCTAAAAAGATAAGGTTTTTCATTGAAGATTTCCGTATTATATGAAAAGTCTTCTTTAACGCCACTCATGCTATCCAATAAGATATCTACATATATATTATCTACCATATTTTCGCTCATGTATTCTCGCAATGCTTGAACTCTTGGAGAGTCTACCTGAGTACTATTGCCGTCTGCTAGTGTATTTGGGTTAAACCTTGACCTTGCACTGCTAAACTCAAGATTAATCTTTAAGCCTGAACTCTCAAATGGAATAAAACTGCTTTGTGATAAAAATGTAAAAAGAGCCTCTTGCGACTTCTCTCCTACTATTGACTCCAACTCTTTAGAGTTTTTAAGCATTGTTAAAACATCGTCTATAATTACAGATGTCTGAATCATGAAATTTTCACTATTTACCTCAATGGAAGCTTCATTAACATATTTTAGACCAACTCCAATACTTACAGTTATTGCCATTATGAAAAACAGTGTTGTTATTAGTGCAATTGCTTTTCTACATGTAGACATTTATCAACCAACACTCATAGAAAAAATAGGCAATAACATCGCCGCAACAATAAAACCTATACTGCCTCCAACAAATAACATAAGCACAGGTTCTAGCAGTGTTAACAGCATACTTATCTTGTCTCGGTTCTCTTCAAAATAGAGCTCTGAGATATTTGTCAATACATGTTCAAGCTGTGATGTCTCTTCACCTAGAGCAATAGACTGCATAAAAGAATAGTCTATTTTAATACTTGAGTGATTTAAAGCATTTGAAAGCAGTTTTCCTTCAACCACTTTTTTAGCAGAAGTTACAAAAAGATCTCTCAACACAAGGTTATTTAAGATATTTGCACTAAGGCTTATTGTTTGAACAAAAGGAACACCAGAACGAACTAAAAGTGAAGCGATATAAGAAAACCTTGCCAATTCACTTTTTTGCGTGATTGTCCCAAATAGTGGTAATTTAAGTATAAGCTTATGTACGCCATATGAAAAAGCATAACTCTTGTTCATAAGTAGCATAAACATAAATATAAATACAGCTATTAATATTAAAATAGTTGTAAAATTGTCATTAAAAAAATCACCCATAGCTATAACAACCTGTGTAGCTTTCGGAAGCTCTTGGTCCATACTCTCAAATATACCAGTAATCTGTGGGACAACAAAAGCCAACATAAATGATATCATAAGCAGTGAAATTCCAATCATAAAAGATGGGTAGGCAAAAGCAGCTTTTATCTCTTTTTTCATTTTATCTTGTTCTTTTAAAAACCGTGACAATTCTAAAAGCACTTCATCTAGAATTCCACCATTTTCACTTACTTTTATAGAGTGCTTAAAAAATTCTGGCAATATTACAACATTCTGTGACTCTAGTGCCGTATAGAAATCTTGTCCCTCGTCTAAGTGAGTTGAAACTGTGTTTAAAAACAGTTTCATTTTTTTATTGTTCTCATAGTGTGTTTGTACAATTTTAAGCGCTGAAACAATGCTGATTCCTGAGCGAATATACATGGCTAGCTCACGAGAGAGTGAAGACAACTCTTTTACGGGGATTTTATACTTGCGAGAGAAGTCAAAGTTTTCATAAAAAGCTGGAGTATCTTCATAAATATCATAGTAAATAATTTTTTTAGCTCTTAACTTATTTTTTGCTTCTTCTAGGGATGCAGTTTCTACTCTTTCCCTAACTTTTTTGCCATTAGAGTCTATCCCTTTATATTTAACAATCATCTCAAAACCTCCTGAGTCAAACTCTCTTTAGATTTAGCCATTTCTTGGAGCGAACTATAGACAGTTGATGAACTTAAGTGTGTTGAGAAATCATAAACTCTCTCTTTGAATTCTACTATCACTTGGTCACCTACCCCTTTTTTGTCAACACTATATGAGAAGCATACATTCTCTTGCACATTTTCACTGTTAAAATGTACTTTTTGACTTTGTTCCTGTATACCTGTGTAAAAATCATATCTATAGACTCTAATGGAATCATCTATAATATCATCAAAGGCACTTGTTGAATTATACTCTTTAGAATCAACTAATACACTACATCTCATACAATTATCAAGACACAAGAGTTCAACACTTTTAGTATGTGGGATACTGTACAAATACTCTTTTAAATTTTTCAAGCTAACTTCGGTGTTTGAACCTTTTAGGTTTTGAAAATTTGACACAGACAAAGTATAAACAACTCCCATTATCACAACAACAATTATAAGTTCTATGAGTGAGAAGGCCCTTCTGTTTTTCTCTTTTTTATAGAGCAAAGCCCCATAAAAATTCCTCTCACTAAAGCTTTGCCTTTGGCAAGAAAAGAGATTCAAGTTTATTTACACTCACTCATTTTTATATCAACTGCCCCTTCTTTTCCGCCCTCTTTTCTATCTGCACCCAAAGATATAAGTTCTACGCTTCCATTATCATTTACATAGATAAATTCACTTCCCCATGAGTCTTTTGGCATTTTCGAATCTTTAAAATAGCCACTTGTTGAATAGTTTACATACTTATCTGCATCCGGATTTGACACCAAAGCATTAAGTCCCTCTTCCGTTGATGGATAAACACTGTTGTTTATTTTAAACATATCTAAAGCACCATTATAAATGCTCTTCATCTGAACACAAACTAAGTTTCTTTTAGCCTCTTCCCCTTTACCCGTAAGATTAGGCATAACCATCGCTGCTAAAAGTCCTAAAATAACTATAACTATCATTAACTCTATGAGTGAAAACGCTTTTCTTGCTTTTTGTTGCATAACAATACCTTTTAAGTTTTTAACTGCTTATTATAGTGAAATTTTTTAATTAATTGATTACAATAAAAATTATGTATATAATTACTGCTTAAAGGATTTATATGCGTAATATTATTGTTTTTGCATTATTGGCAAACATACTTCAAGCTGAAACATTTCAAAACAGGCTGGAACTCGGGCTTAAAACGACAGCTTATGATTATACTGAGCGTAACTTGCAAGGTGAAATAATTGACACAGAAAACTCAAAAATTTCTGAAATTAACGGTATTTATGGAAGTTTAGATTATTTATTTAATGAATATAGTGAAAACAATTACGACGTGGCTTACTATTTTAATATTTTTGGAAGTGCTCAATACGGAGATACAGACTATGTAGGCTCACTTTTAAACTCTAATCTTCCTTACGGCTCACATACATCGAGCACTTTAAACACTTTTTACGAATTTCAGACAAATCTAAAACGCTTACACCAATATGACAACAGTTCGCTTTATTTTACTCTTGGACTAGGTTACAAAGTATGGGAGAGGGAGCTCTCTTCTACTCAACTCGAAACATACTATTATCCTTTTACGCAGGTCTCAATTGGTGTGGAGACAAAAATATATAATAATCTACATGTAGGTCTAGAACTGAGCGGACAATTAGCATTTGACGCAAAAATGGATGCCCTCAACGAGACCTTTAATTTAGGAAGAGTTTATAGTTATAAAATTGTAGCTCCGATTAAAATACCTATGTATGAGAAGATTAATTTTACAGCAAAACTTGAGTATGAGTATGCCAATTTTGAAAAATCTGATTTTGTACAGATTGGAAATTTTACTTACTACGAACCAGACAGCGAACAAAAAAACTGGAATTTATATGCGGGAGTTGAGTTTTTATTTTAAAATCGACAACTAAGTTAAACCTTTGTATCAAGCCAGACTCTTTTGCTATAAATATAATAATAAATAAGCCCCTTTAAAAGTGTCTCTATATTCATTATTATAAATATAACAATTATCCCGTAACCCATTTTATACGCAATATACGATGGAATAACTCTAAAAATCCACAATGAAAACACGTTAACTATCAAGGTTATTTTTGTTGCCCCCGCACCACGAAGGGCTCCAGAATATACAAACATTATTGCAAGTGGGATTTGAGCCAATCCAACAAGTATGAGGTACTGTGAAGCTACAACTATTGTTGCTTTGTCTGTTGTAAAAAAACCTACTAAAAATTCTGGAAAAAGTATAAGAAAAACACCAACACTTCCCATAAATACATAAGCGATTCTTCCACTTATTATCCCCATATTGTAAGCTCTATCTTTGTTGTTTGCTCCTAAGTTTTGCCCAACCAAAGCCATAGCAGCTATTGCAAAACCAAAACCTGGCATAAAAGCAATTCCTTCTATACGAAGACCGACCTGATAAGCGGCCAACTCTGCCGTTCCATAGGCTGTAATAATTGATACAAAAACAAGAAATGAAATACTTGACACTCCTCGGTCAAGTGCCGCACTCCAACCAACATTCCAAACTCTTTTTAAATCTTTTTTTCTGATTATTGGGATTAAGTTTAACTTTGAGTGTGGTTTTTTTATAAGTACAAAATAGGCTGCTACATTGAAACAATATGCAATTACCGTAGCATAGGCTGCACCCTCTATACCCATTGCTTCAAAGCCATAATGACCAAAAATTAAAACATAGTTTAAAAAAGCGTTAATTGCCGCGGAAAAAAGTTTTATGTAGAGTGAACTTTTAGTATCTCCGGCAGCAGAGAGTGCATTGTATAGAAGATTGTCTATAAATATTACAACTATACCAAGGGAGAGTATTTTAAAATAAATTGTACCCTGCTCCACTACATCACTCTGAGCACCCATCCAAGAGTAGAAAGATTCACTTCCAAAGTATCCTCCAATAGTTACAAATACAGAAAGTATAATTGCAAAGACAGCAAGAGAGTAGAGAAGTGCTGAAGCTCGTCTTTTTCTTCCCTGCCCAATAAAGCGCGAAATTAGAGCGTTACCACCAACAACATAGAGTGTCATAAGCACATTTATAATCATCATAAACTGCATACTCATCCCAACCGCTGCAAGTGCAGATACACTAACCATACCTACCATTAACATGTCAATAAGAATTTGAAGAATATCTACAAGATGCTTTAATGCGGCAGGAATTGCAATTGAGAAAACTTTTTTAGTATCTCTGGAGATTAATCTTGAAAAAATTGTGCAACCTCTGTCATTGTATCTATAAGTTCATCCTTAGTCTCGAAGTGCAGCTCTTTTTTATCTCTATGTTCCTCTTTAGGTGGAGTAAAATCAAAAATCAAAGCATATGAAGTAATATTTACCTTATCACCATTCATATCAGCCCATTCAAGTGACATTTCCGCTATTTCTCCATTAACTTCAACAACGGCAGCTGGATAAAGCCTTACTATTTTACTTAAATCTATATCACCTATTTTTGACTTATAAATCATATTATCCCTTTAATTTCGGATTTTATCTTATATTTCCTTTAATCACAGATAAGGCTAATTCTTATGTCCTTGATAGCGCATTATAAAGATAAAAATACTCAAAGAGATAATCATAATACCAATTCCTGAAATAAGATAAAAAGCGTGAATCATTTGAGCATAGTCACTAAGTACGATTTTAAAAACCACCATTAATGCTTCTATTGAAAGAGCTACAATAATTGAAATTAAAAAACGTGCTAAAAGTTTGTTCTCTAAATTATAGTTACGACTTAGTTCCTTGTAAAAAACCTCATGTTCCAAAATGGTTTTTGCCAAATCAAAAATAGCTAACCCAAGAGTTAAAGCAATTATAGAACGAAAGAAACCAGAAAGCACTTCCTTGTCGTTATAAATAATAACTTCATAAATAATAAAAATTGCATATCCTATCAATGATAAAGAAAACAGCGTAAGCAGAAATCCAAAAAAACCGTAAAAAGATTGTACAAATATAGTAAATCTCTTGTCTCCACCAATAAGCATTAGCCCTTTTAAAAGTGCATAAAGTTCAAAGTCATAAACTAAATATTCATTATTTATATGAAGCACAATAGTAATAGAAGGTGTTGCGGTTCTAGAGTTTACATAACTGTTTGAGATATAAATATTGTCATCTCTAAACTTGATTCGTGAAAGAAGGTATGATCTATCTTCACCAAATGAAATTTTATCGGCTCCATCTTCTGTATATATCGGTGTAGACTGTTTGTAGTTTTTATTGATTTTATATGTAGCTTTAAGTGCAGGAAGCAGAGAAAATATAAACTTCTCTTTTATCTCATCATATTGTGTCAAATCTATATTCTCAACCATAGACGTAAGTGAGTTTTCTATAAATGGGCGTTGTTTTTTGTATATAGTAATAATCTCTTCCATAGTGACCTCGATACAACTATAAAATATTCTATACTGTATCACTTAAAAACAAAAATAATAATGTTAGTAGAGAATTAGTTTTACTTTATAAGGAATAGTTATATAAAAATCATTCCACTTCATTATTATGTAGACTCTTATTCATGTCTCCATTTTTCATTTTTATAAATGCCAATATTCCAAAAGCAACACCAACTACAATTGATATAACACCCCAAAAGTCATCACGCTCGTATGCCATTATTATCCAACAAAGGTCTGCAAACAGATAGACTATCACAGCTTCATATATTTTCCCACGAAATGTTAAATATGCACCTACATTTAGAAGTAGACCGCCAATTACTGCAAAACTCATTATATAATATCCTTAATTTTCTGACTCTTTAAAATCCAAGCAAAGTATGCAGCACCTATCATAAAGGCAAAGCCAATCAACACTGTTATAAACTCCAGCGAATAACTAGATGTAGCTAAAAATCCAATCATAAAAGACGTAAATGCCGCTGAACTTAAAAACAACATGTCATTATATGCCACTATTCTACCATAGTATTTTTGCTCTATATTTTTTTGAAGCAGTGTATACGTATACGACCAAAGTGTTGTTGTAAATAACCCGACAATTACACTTGCAAAAAGTGACATATAGAAATCTTTCATTAAAAATGCCCATAACCAAACAGCAAATGCCTGAAACATAAATATATACACTAGTCTTCTATTATTTATCCACTTACTTAATATTATAGGCCCAACAACTAACCCTAATGCTCTTGATGCGTGTAAAAGACCAAGCGCTAAAGAAGTTGCAATCATAGAAGCATAATATTTATCTACCATCAAAGCTACTAAAGCATCAAAAGCAGTTAAACCTACAAAAGAGTGAATTAACATCAGATGAATTGCATGCGGAGTTTTTTTCAGATATTTAAAGGTGTCTTTCATCATAAAAAGTAGATTTTCACCACTTTTACTAAAAGCAACATCTATATCCACTTTATAAAGTAATATAAACGCTATCATAAACATAAAGGCATCAAGTAAAAATGCAATTTTTACTCCAAATAAATAAACAACAAACCCACTAAGTGCCATCCCTAAAGTATAAGAAAATGACCATATAATTGAGTGAAGTTCATTTGCTTTTTGCAATTTATCCCCATCAAGCAGCTTTGGCAAAAGTGACATCTCTGTTGTAAAGTAAAAACTTGCAGCTGCCATTTTTACAAATATCAATATATAAAGTAGCCATAAATCAGATACATCATTTACAAAAATCAAAAATAGTGTTGCAAATATTTCAAAGGAAATCAATATCAACATCAGTTTTTTAGGCTTCATATTGTCTATTATTGAGCCACTTAAAGGAGCTTGTATTATGCCTGAGAGAAAATGAAGCATAGCAACAAATGCAATAACTTCAGCAGATACATTCATATCTAGTAGTAGTGTATATATGGCTACATTACTAAACCATGCACCAAAATATGCAATAAGCTGTATTGTTGACAATCTCTTTAATATAGGTTCAAGTTTTAGTAGTTTGAAATATTCATTCATAAACGGAAGATTATCATAAATAAACAGATAAAAATTTAAATATTTAAATTTTTATATTATTTGTTAAAGTTATTTCTTTATTGGTCGATCTTCCGTTTAATAATCATATCTTTAATGAAGGGGTAAGTCATGGATGGCATAGCAAATGTTGCAAAACAACAAACACAAGTAGGCTCGCAAGAAACTCAAGGAAGAGTGGTTCAACAACAAGTTCAAAAAGTGGATGTTGTAAAAGAGATACAGAAAGAGTCTTCAAATACAGAGACTAAAATAAATTCTAAAGAGCAAGTTCAAGATTTAGTTAACCAGTTAAATGAGGCTATGGCTCCTATGAATACAAATCTGAAGTTTGGTGTAGATTCACAAGATATATTTTATGTTTCTGTAATAGAGTCTGAGACAAGTAAATTAATTAGAAGGTTTCCCGCAGAACAGGCTGCTGATTTTCTTCCTAAAATGCAAGAAGTTACAGGGATACTATTTGACTTAAAAGGGTAGTTTCCACCCTTTCTTGAAATGATTTTTCCAATTTTCAAATCTCCACTAGCCTTGAATTTTAATTTATATAACTGCTGCTAACCATTTTTTAATCTCTTTTATTGTAGTATCACAACATTTATTTTGCGCACAAGGGTTTTTTATATGAAAAAAGAAGTTAAAAAAGTAGTCTTAGCATATTCTGGCGGACTTGATACTAGTGTTATTTTAAAATGGCTACAAGAAGAGTATAAAGCTGAAGTTATTACATTTACCGCAGATTTAGGTCAAGGTGAAGAGGTTGAACCTGCTCGTCAAAAAGCACTTGACAATGGTATCAAACCTGAAAATATTTTTATTCTTGATATTCAAGAAGAGTTTGTAAAAGATTATGTATTTCCTATGTTTAGAGCAAATGCAATTTATGAAGGTGAGTATCTACTAGGAACATCAATAGCAAGACCACTCATAGCAAAAAAGCAAATTGAAATTGCTGAAAAAATGGGTGCAGATGCAGTAAGTCATGGCGCAACTGGAAAAGGAAATGATCAAGTTAGATTTGAACTTGGATATCTAGGACTAAATCCTGACATCACTGTAATCGCTCCCTGGAGAGAGTGGGATTTAAACTCTCGTGAAAAACTTCTATCATATGCAAGAGAACATGGAATCAACATAGACCAAAAACATGTTGATACAGATGGGAATCCAACTGTAAGCCCTTACTCTATGGACGCAAACCTACTTCATATCTCGTATGAAGGTCTTCACTTAGAAAATCCAATGAATGAGCCTGAAGAGACTATGTGGTTGTGGTCAAACTCTCCAGAGAACGCTCCTGATGAAAAAGAGTACATCACCATCGGATACAAAAACGGTGACCCAGTTTCTTTAAACGGCAAAGAATTGTCTCCGGCTAGTATACTTAGAACTTTAAACGAATATGGAAACAAGCACGGTATTGGTAGAATTGATATTGTTGAGAATAGATTTGTTGGTATGAAAGCTCGTGGATGTTATGAAACACCAGGTGGAACAATTATGCTCAAAGCACACCGTGCAATTGAGTCTATCTGCTTAGACAGAGAAGAAGCTCATATGAAAGATGGAATGATTGCAAAATATTCTGAGCTTATTTACAATGGGTTCTGGTTCTCACCTGAGAGAGAAATGATGCAAGCGGCAATCGACACAACTCAGAAATACGTTCAAGGGACTGTAAAACTTAAACTTTACAAAGGCAACGTAGAAGTAGTTGGTCGTGAATCTGATATGTCACTATATTCAGAAGAGCATTCTACATTTGAAGAAGATGAAGTTTACAATCAAAAAGATGCAGAAGGTTTTATTAGACTAAACGCTCTTAGAAGAATTATTGCTGGTAAAAAAAGAAATAAATAAAGGACTAAAATGAGTATTATAAAAATTGATATGAATTCACCTGAGTTCCAAGAAAGAATGGAAAAAACAGTAAAGTTTACAGATAAAGTAATTAATCAATTTGGTTGGGAATACAACCCTCAAGAAGAAGTTAATGAAGGTGTACAAATGGGTCTTGCTCGCAATAAGATGATGTACAACAAACTGTTTTGTCCATGTTTTATGGTTGAAGAAGTTGATGGAAAACCACAAAGTGTAGATAATAGAATTTGTCCTTGTGCCCCTGCTATCGAAAAAGAGATACCAGAAGAAGGAAAGTGTCATTGTGGAATATTCTGTACTACTGAATATGCAGCAAAACAACGTATTGAGATGGGAATGGAAGAAGTAGTTCATACACATTCACGTGGTCTTACAAAAGAGGAGTGTGAAGTACTTGTAGCGCAAAATGAACTAGATAGCGACGAATTAGTGTCACTTCTTGAAGCAAGAGAACTTGATATGACTCAATTTAAACTTGTAGATGTTCGTGAGCATATGGAGTGGCAAATGGGTCACATCAAAGGTTCTGACAAACTTGTTCCAACAAGTAGCTTTTTCGCGGCTCTTGATGATGCAAAACTAAATAAAGATGAAAATATAATTGTTTACTGTCATGTAGGAAGTAGAAGTGCTCACTGTGCTAGAATTTTAGCAGATATGGGATACACAAAAATAGGAAATCTAACACATGGTATTGTTTCTTATGGCGGCGAAATAGAAAGATAATAATTGCATTAATGCGATGGGTTTCCTCCCAGAGAAAACTAAGCGTTCAGAAAAAAATTTAGTTTTTTTCTAAGTCGCCCTTTAGCGTAAAAGCGCAGCAAGTGGAATTAACTCCACTTACGGAAAAAACGAATGAAGAGGTTCCATTCATTTTATGAAATAAAATTAAGGATAAATAATGAAAGTACTACTAATCAAAGATGTAAAAAGCCTTGGTAAAGCAGGTGAAGTTAAAGAAGTTAAAGATGGTTATGGCAAAAACTTTTTAATTGGAAAAGGTTTTGCCAAACATGCAACTCAAGAAATCTTAGCTCAACATAAAGCAGATGAAATACAAAATGCTAAGGATTTAGCAGATGAAATTTCAACTCTAAAAGCCATTTCTGAAAAACTAGACAAAACTGAAATTATCATTACTAAAAAACTTGGCCAAAACGGTCACCTATTTGGATCAATTACAAAAGATGAAGTTGCACATGCTTTGCTTGAGCAACATAAAATAGAGATAGACAAAAAGCATATTACAGATAAAGTAGCAATTAAAACTGTTGGTGAGCACGATTTAGATTTAAAACTAGGTCACGGAGTACATGCTACACTACATGTGGATGTAGTAGGAGAATAATTTGTTTGATGCAACAACAATACTTGCTTACAAAGGTAAGAATAGAGCGGTTATAGGAGGTGACGGGCAAGTCACTTTTGGTGATAGCGTACTTAAAGGCAATGCAACAAAAATCCGTACACTTCATAACGGTAAAATACTTGCTGGTTTTGCTGGAAGTACTGCTGATGCATTTAATCTATTTGACATGTTTGAAGAGTTTTTAAAAGATAAAAAAGGTGATATTTTAAAATCTGTTATAGAGTTTTCTAAAGCGTGGAGAAAAGACAAAGTTCTTCGTCGCCTTGAAGCTATGATGATTGTTTTAAATAACGATCATATTTTTATACTCACTGGAAATGGTGATGTTGTAGAGCCTGAAGATGGAGAGTTAGCATCAATTGGCAGTGGTGGAAATTATGCCATATCTGCTGCGCGTGCGCTAAAAAAACATGCAAAACTAGATGAAGAGGAGTTGGTTAAAGAGGCGTTACATGTAGCGGCTGATTTGTGTATTTATACCAACCACAATATAAAAACGCTAACACTAGATGGAGAGAATAAGTGAATTTGACACCAAAAGAGATAGTTGAATATTTAGACAAGTATGTTATTTCGCAACATAATGCTAAAAAAACTATTGCACTGGCTCTTAGAACAAGATATAGAAGAATGCAATTAGATGATGAACTTCAAGATGAAATAATGCCTAAAAATATATTGATGATTGGTTCAACTGGTATTGGTAAGACTGAAATCTCAAGACGACTTGCTAAAATGATGCAGGTTCCTTTTATTAAGGTAGAAGCTAGTAAATATACTGAAGTCGGTTTTGTTGGTCGTGATGTTGAGTCTATGATTAGAGATTTAGTTGTTTCATCAATTGCAATTGTTAAAGCTGAAAAAGAGGAACAAAATAGAGAAAAAATACAAAACTATATTTTAAATAAAATAGTTGAAAAACTTCTCCCGCCACTTCCAGATACTGCAAGTGAATCTAAAAAAGATGACTACCAAAGACTTCTAAAAGCAATGGAAGAGAGAGTAACATCTGGCGAGATGGATGATAAAGTCATAGAACTTGAAATGCAAAAGATACATGTAGAGTTTAATGACACAAATTTACCTCCTGAAATGGCAAAAGTCCAAGAGAGTTTTTCTAAAATATTTGAGACAATGAATAAAGAAGATAATAAGAAAGAAGTAACTGTAAAAGATGCTAAATCAATTTTAAAACTTGAAGCGACATCCAAACTATTAGATATGACAAATATCAATGCTGAAGCACTTAAGCGAGCTGAAGATGGTGGAATAATCTTTCTTGATGAGATAGACAAGATAGCCGTTAGTGAAAAATCTCAAGGAAGAAATGATCCAAGTAAAGAGGGAGTTCAAAGAGATTTGCTACCAATTGTTGAAGGGAGCAGTGTTACTACAAAATACGGTGTTATAAATACTGACCATATCCTTTTTATAGCTGCTGGTGCATTTCACACAACAAAGCCTAGTGATCTAATTCCTGAACTTCAGGGTAGATTTCCTCTGAGAGTTGAACTTGAATCTTTAACGGAAGATACACTATACAAGATTCTGACACAAACAAATAACTCTTTGCTTAAGCAATATGAAGCACTATTGGGTGTTGAGGGGATGAAGTTGGTATTTGAAGACGAGGCTATTAAAGCAATTGCAAAGCTTTCTCACAGAGCTAACGAAATAACTGAAGATATTGGCGCAAGAAGACTCCATACTGTACTTGAAAAAGTTTTAGAAGATATTAGTTTTAACGCTGATGAAAAGAGTGGTGAAGAGTATAAAATTACTTCAGAATTAGTACATGAAAAGCTTGATTTAGTTGTTGAAAATGATGACTTATCCCGCTATATACTTTAACAATAAAGACAAAAAAGTGATTTCTTTGTCCTCATGCCATTTCTGGCTATTTAAATAAAGGGTTAATATGACAAAAGTGGATTCTACTAAAGAAACTAGAGCTGGCTTTGTATCTCTAATCGGTCGTCCAAATGCTGGGAAAAGCACACTTATGAATTCACTTTTAGGTGAAAACATAGCTATGGTTAGCCAAAAAGCGAATGCTACAAGAAGAAGATCAAATGCAATAGTAATGTATGAAGATACTCAAATTATATTTGTTGACACTCCAGGCTTGCATGAGAGAGAAAAAATTTTAAATCAATTTATGCTTGATGAAGCTCTTAAAGCAATGGGTGATTGTGATTTGATAGTATATCTAGCACCAATCACAGACTCTACTGAACACTATGAAAAATTTTTAAAACTTAATAATGGCAAGGTTAAACACATAATAGTGCTTAGTAAAATAGACCAAGTAAATCAAGATAAACTATTTAAAAGAATTGCTTCATATAATCAATATTCAGATCAGTTTGAAGCACTTATACCAGTTGCCATTCCTAAGAAAATGGGTCATGATGAACTACTTAAAGTTATCTCTAGAAATTTACCCAATAGTCCTTTCCTTTATGATCCTGATGATTTAACAAGTGAGCTTGTACGTGATATATATGCTGGTTTCATCAGAGAAGGAATTTTTGAAAATGTCAGTGATGAAGTACCTTATGAAGCTGATGTACTAATTGATTCTATTAAAGAAGAAAAAAACATAGATAAAATTTTTGCCACAATTATCATTGAAAAAGAGTCGCAAAAAGGTATTATTATTGGTAAAAGTGGTGATTCTATTAAGAGAATTGGGAAATACTCTAGAGAGAAAATAGAAATGCTTAGTGGGAAAAAAGCTTACCTTGAGTTACAGGTCTCTGTAAAAAAAGGCTGGACTAAAGATAAAGCTTTTTTACAAGAAATAGGTTATTCATCATGAGATTATTGCTTCTAATATTTATAAATTTAACTCTTTTTGCTAATGATATTTTAACTAACTACAGAATTAGTGGCATCAATGAAATTGAGAAGCAGATGGACTTTGAACTTACTAAAGAGGAGTATTGGTCTGCCTATATACAAAATATAGATACAACATTTGGTTACATTGAATCATATTCAAATATTCTTACATGTAATAAAGAAGCATCCCATCTAAATCTATATGTTTCAGATGATAGTTCTAATTTTCAATTTAAAAAAGAGTACAGTGCATTTACTGGAAAAAGAAAAGGTGATAAAACTGAGGAGGGAGACTTAAAGACACCAATTGGAATATATCAAATAGTTGAAAAACTATCCAAGGATACAAAACTAAATTCGTTTTATGGCCCACTGGCATTTGTTACTTCGTACCCTAATATATATGATGAGTATAGGGGGAAAAATGGCTCTGGTATTTGGATACATGGGCTTCCAACGAATGAGTCAAGAGATGATTTCACAAGAGGCTGCATTGCTATAAATAATCCAAATATAGAATGTTTGGATAGAAATATTGATATTAAAAAAACTCTATTAATTATAAATAGTTCTGAAGTTAAAAAGAATATTCCTAAAAAAACTCTCTCATCAATTTTGTCACAACTGTATGCTTGGAGATATGCTTGGCTGTATAATGATACGAACAGCTATCTAAATTTTTACAGCTCTGAATTTGTAAGAAATGATGGAATGGATATTCAAAAATTTAAAAACTATAAAGCAAGAGTTTTTAGAAAGAGTGAGAAAAAAACCATTATATTTAACGATATAAATATAGTCCCATACCCAGATAGTAATGATGTTTATCAAATTGCTTTTAAAGAATTTTACGAGTCTGATACATTTAAATTTTCTGGTGATAAAACTTTAATTGTAAAAATTGATAAAAACAGTAAAATCTCAATTTTAACAGAAAAATAAAAAGCATTTATAATGAATACCTTTATAGTTAAAATAATTTTTATATCTCTTTTGTTGATCACTAATGCTCACACTAACATACAGCTTATTAAGAAAGAGAACTCTGACTCAAATACAACACTGCTTATAATAGCTGGCGTTCATGGAGATGAACCAGGTGGATATTTTGCTGCATCTATATTAGCCACTCACTATGACATTAAATCTAAAAACTTATGGATAGTTCCAAACCTGAATCAAAAAAGTATTCAAGAGGATTCAAGAGGAATATATGGAGATATGAATAGAAAATTTTCTGCTATTGACAAAGGTGATAAAGACGCTAACATTATTAAAGAGATTAAAGAGATTATTCTATCAAAAAACGTATCATTAGTTTTAAATTTACATGATGGGCATGGTTTTTATAGAAAAGAAAACCATGGTAAAATTTTCAACCCAACCGCGTGGGGGCAAACCTGTGTAATAGATCAATGTAGTCTTAATCAAAATCAACCATTTGGAAATTTAAACAACATAGCTTCAACTGTTAAAAATAACATGAATAAGAAACTTTTAGAAGAACATCATAGCTTTAATGTTAAAAATACAAAAACAAAATTCGATGATGAAGAGATGCAACTATCACTTACATATTTTGCTGTAACAAACAATAAACCAGCTTTTGCTATTGAGAGTAGCAAAAATCTCTCTTCATTATCTCAAAAAGTATTTTATCAGCTACTAGCAATTGAAGAGTTCATGAACATAATGGAAATTTCATACACTAAAAAATTTGAGTTGAATGAAAGTAACCTAGGAGACATTATAAAAGGCTATGGGATATTGGGTATAAATGACAACATTTTGTTAAATTTGAGCAATATCAAAAAAAATTTAAGCTATATTCCGATAAAATCAAAGGGTAATGTGTTTAAGTTTTCAAATCCATTGGGTAGTATCAAGAGTAGCAATGGTAAATTCATTGTTTACATTGGTAACAAAAGTGTTACAACGCTTAAACCACAATTTTTTAAAAGTGCAAGTGATTATGCAAAAAAATTCGATGCTATTATTGATGGAAAGACTATTTCATTCGATAACACTTCAGAAATTTTTGTATTTGACGATTTTAACATAGTTGAGCAAGCTGATTATCGTGTTAATGTTATTGGCTACACTTCTGTAAAGAAAAAAAGTGAAAGTGGGATAGACATAAAACTTAGAGACTTAAACAAAAGGTTTTCAATTGACAATAACAATAAAGTTTATAGAGTTGAGTTTTATAAAAATGATGAGTTTTGCTTTATGTCAAAAATTCATTTTAAATAAATAGGATTATTAAAAAATGAGTGAAAAAGAACAATTATCTTTTACTAATGTAATTTCTGTTAATCCATACAAGAGTACGTATGTGAGTTCAGTTTCAAGTTTTTTGAATGAAACGGCTTCTCCAGTATATACTAAAGACCAATATTCGATATCTTATCTAAATACAAAAGACTTTATTAATAGTCATATCAGTATAAGCAAAAATATTCCAGATGAAGATTTATATGATGCAATTTTCAATAAAGCATATGATGAGCTAGGATTAGACCAAGCTGTCACATATCATATACAATATATTGAAATGTTTAATAAACTTGACGAGAACAATAGAGACTTTCATGTATTTATCATAGACCCTATAATTGTGGAAGATACATTCAAAAGCACAATCGAAAAGATTAAATATATTGATTATATTATTCCGTCACCTTTATTAATAAAATCTCTTTATTCAAAAGACATTATAGAGGATGGTGGTGTTCACTGTTTTTTATATTTTCAAGAAAATGATACATTCATAGCAATTTATGATGAGAAAGATTTTGTATATATGAAGTCTTTAAACTATTCATTCTTGCAAATGCATGATAGATTTTGTGAAATTTTTGGAGAAAGAATTGAATATGAAGATTTTATAAACTTTATTTCAAATGAAAATTTAAAAGTCACATCAAAGTAGATATAAAGAATCATTTATCAAACTGTATAAAGAGATATTTGCAAATGTTAATGATATCTTAACGTATGTAAAAAGAGCTTTAGACATAAAAACAATCGACCATATCTATGTAGACACACAGTTAGAAACTGTTATTAAACTGGATGAAATAGCAGAAGTAGAGCTTAGTGTTAAAAGTAGTAGTTTTGATTTCAATTATGGATTTGAAAGTAATAATGAGTATATTGATCATCTTCATTATCTTATGCATCTATACACAACCACTAATACTGAAGAAAAGTATGAGTGTAACTTTACTACTTATCATCGCCCTCCTAATTTTGTAAAAAGAGAAAGTGGGCGTGTTATTTTACTAGCTATTGCTTCAGTTGTACTTGCTTTTATTTATCCAATATCATACTGGACTTTAACGTATGCTCAATCAGTTCAATACAACCTTTTAGAAGAAGCGTACAAGGAAGTTCACAACACTAAGATAACAAGAGAAGCAATAATTAAAAATAAAGAAGCCGATAGACATAAGACATCTACTCTTCTTGATCAAGAGAAGCAAGACTATATTGAAAAGAAAAACACACTCATAAAAATTCATGATGTTAAAGTAAATTATCCTATGAAAGCAGATCTTTTATATAAACTATCAAAAGATATAAATAGATATAAAGTCAAACTTGAGACAATACTCTATTCTGAGCAAGAGACTACAAAAGAATTAAAACTTGGACTAGTCTCTTCTAATGATAAAAAGATAACCGACTTAATTAAGTACTTAACTAAAACATATGAAGGTAAGTTTAGCTTTTCAATAGAAGAGATTTCATATATGGAAGAATCTAAATTGTACTTTGGTGAATTAAAGGTGAACTTATTATGAATTTTAAATTAACAGTAGAAGATTACTTACAAAAGATAGATAACTTCTTTAAAGAAAAGTCAAAAAAAGATACTTATTATGTATACATAATGGTTGCAGGCGTAGTAACTGCTTTAGCATATCCATTTTATGACTTATCGGTTGATGAGTTTACAAATGTAAAGAAGAAAGTGACTGAAATAACAAAAAAAATTAATGCTGATAAAGCATTTTTACAAGTTAATCCAGAAACTAAAATTGTTAAATTAAACCAAGAGATTAAAAGATTTGAAACTGAATTACAAATCAATAGAGACAATAATGAATATATAAAAAGTAAGATTGAAACAATATCTTCACTTATATACGATGAAAGAGCTTGGGGTGAATATCTTAGTTCTATATCTACTAATGCAAAGAAATACAAAATTAAGATAATCAATTTCACGAATAAATATGCAACAAATAATAAATCTTTTGGACATATACTTGATATAAACATTCAACTTCAAGGTAACTACTCGAATACGCTTAAATTTATAAACTCTTTAGAAAAAAGTGAACTTGTTGTAGACGCACATGATATAAGTATGAAAGCAGAAGATGCTCTAAATACAAAACTTGATATTTCAGTTTGGGGGATTACCTACTAATGAAAACAATATTAATAGCAAGTGCTTCAATTATATTAACTTGTATCTTAGGTGCAAATGAACTAGCATGGGTGGATGAACAAATAGAAGCAATTAAACCTTCTAGAAAGGGTATCAATATATCTAATGCAAAAAATCCATTTATTTTTTTAGAAAAAAATGGTTATAAAGTTAAACAGAGAGCAACAGTTTCTTCAACATCTCGATCTGTTAAATCAACTTCATACTCTGCAGGCATTGCTCCATACAAACCAGAAAGCAAATCGTCAAGAACAACATTAACTCTGGATTTACTTATAAATTCATCAGCCATGATCAACGGCAGCTGGTATAAGGTGAATGATAGAGTTGGAAACTATACACTTGTAAATGTTGGTAAAAAATTTGTAACTCTCAAAGCAGGCGATAAAGAATTAACTTTATCAACACGTGTTAAAAATAAAAATTTAAAATTTAAAAATAAGTAGGACTAATTATGAAACTTTTAAAAACTACAATGTATACAACATTAGTAACACTTCTACTTTCAAGTAGTGTATTGGCAGACTGTTCTTATGAACTATTTAGTATAAGTTCGACAAAAAATACCAAAATAATAGATTTTGTTGAACAGCTTAGCGATGAGTGTGATTATAGTATTATCATAACTGATTCACATGCTGAAGAATTTTTAAATACAAAATTACAAAAAACTAATCTTAATAATTTAACAATAGACGAAGTTTTCAACATTGTATTAAAAGAAAATAATCTATCATATACACTTGAAAACAATATTCTAAAGATCTCATACCTTAACACAAAAATGTTTAGTATCGACTATATACTCTCACAAAGAAAAGGTGAGTCAAACACCGATATAACACTCTCTTCAGAAGGTGCAGGAACTGCAACAGCAACTACTACAACTGCTACAACTACTGATGGCAATTCAATGGGTGGTGGTGGTGCTGGTAAATCAGGTATGAAAATTGAGAGCACAGATGAAGTTGTCTTCTGGCATGAACTAGATTTAGAGCTTCAAAGAGTTTTAAACAGACCTCAAGATAAATACAAAGCAGAAGCTCCTATTATAAATAAAAATGCAGGTATAGTAACCGTTACTGCAACGATAAAGCAGATGGACAGACTGGAAGGCTACCTTAAAAATCTTCAAGACAAAGTTCAACTTCAAGTTTTAATAGATGTTCAACTTCTTTCAGTAACAATGAGCAAAGGTAAAACTACCGGTGTTGATTGGAAACAGCTGTATGCTCTTCAAGATATTAATATAAACTTTCAGACAGGTGCTGGCCAAATAGATGGAGCGAAGCAAGACAGCTTTATTACACTTAATAGTGCTACTGGTGTGAACTTAAACGAGGTAATAAAATTTCTTAAAACGCAAGGTGATGTAACTTCTATCTCTAATCCGAAGGTTTTAACTCTAAATAATCAACCTGCACTAATAACTGCAGGAGTGGAATATTTTTATAAAATAACAAGTACAGAGACATTAGCAGGCGCTACAAGCGGAACTCAAAGCTCTAGCGAAGATGTTCAATCAGTTTTTGCAGGTGTTCTTTTAGATATTACACCTGAAATTTCTGATGACAAAACAATTACACTCAAGATTAACCCATCTCTCTCCGAAGCAATTAGCAGCACATTTATAGCTGCAGGAGCTTCTGATAGAACTATGCCACCGGATTTAAGTCGTCGCCAATTGTCATCAGTAGTAACTGTTAAAGATGGTAATCGTATTATTTTGGGTGGTTTAATAACTACACTTGACTCAATTGATGTAAATAAAGTTCCTATATTGGGTGATATTCCTATTGTTAACTATCTTTTCAAATATGAGAATAAAGTTAAAACTGTCACAGAGCTTGTAATTGTAATTGAGCCTCATATAATTAATAAAGAGAAGGATACACTTTCTTTAAGTGACCTAGGTTATACAAATATTTTAAAAGATCAATTATTAAATGTCAAAAAGAAAGAGGCAGATGAAATCTAGTATCTATGAAATCTCTAGGGATGTTTTTTTAGATACTGTAAATGCTGAGGACTACATACAATTAGATAGAGTGTCAACTATTTATCAATCTCTAAAATACTCTATAAATAAGCCTCTTAAAATGATACTTCTTTATGGAAAGCCCGGTACTGGAAAAAGTATGTTTTTAACGAAACTACATAAAGATCTTTCAT
This sequence comes from Candidatus Sulfurimonas marisnigri, assembly GCF_015265475.1. Classification (NCBI taxonomy): domain Bacteria; kingdom Pseudomonadati; phylum Campylobacterota; class Epsilonproteobacteria; order Campylobacterales; family Sulfurimonadaceae; genus Sulfurimonas; species Candidatus Sulfurimonas marisnigri. The sequence goes on from NZ_CP054493.1 coordinate 1,684,401, forward strand.
CTACTCAAAAAATTCATCTTTATAAGACACCTATTCTAGATGAGAGTGAGTTTTTCAAAACACTTGCTCAAGATTTATTTGGTATTAAATATAGTGGAGAATTAAATTTTACACAATTTATGAAAGTAGTAGAAAATCAAGAGCTTGACAACGGAATAATCCCTTTGATACTTCTTGATGAGGCACAATTATATTCAACTCCTTTAATTGAAAAAATTAGACTTCTATCAGATACAAGAAAAGTAAAATTTGTAATTGCTCTTCACAAAACAGATAAAGAAGATATTATTGCAAAGGAGCATTTTCAAACAAGAATTTGGGAGAGTATTCAGCTCGAGAATTCTTCAAGCTCAGAGCTTAAAATCTATATTCAAAAAAAACTTCTTAAAGCAAATTGCTTTGACAGCGCAAATATGTTCTCTAGAAAGTCTGTAAATTTAATACATAAACTAACAAATGGAAACTATAGAGATACTAATAAATTAATCTACACATTATTTGACATATATGTTCATTATATGCAAAATAATCCATCTAAAATAAATGGGGATACTATTTCAAAAAAAATTATTGAGATGTCAGCAATACATACAGGACTTATAAGTGCTTAATATAAATGACTTAGAAGCTAGACATACAAAATATAAACTGAAATCATACGTCCCACACGTAACTATAACTATTAGTCTAATTGTTATATTAATCTCTGCAATAACTATATTTAATTATAATACTAATTCAAATATAGATGTGAAAAGTGCAAATAAAGAGAAATATATAACCAATAAACCTATTCAATCAAAAGTAGTAGCAGCAAGTGCTACTAAAATAACAAATGCAATTAGTGTGGATAAAACTTCTATAGTGGAACCAGTCGTGATTATAAAAGAGACTACTAAAGATAAAGTTGTTATAGTTGAAAAGGAAGAAAAACTGACACTATCTCCATCACTAAAGTTTATGCGTAAAATACAGGGTGAAACAGTACAGCATTATGAAAACAAAAAAATTAGCAACAATAAGAAAGCAGTACCTAAAAAACCACTTAATAAAAAGCAGATTAATAAGAACATTGAGAAACCTGAGGTAATTAGAGCCGACTTAAGTATACAAAACAACTCAATAAAGATAAAAAGACAAGATACATATAGTGATATTAATCATGTTATACAAAGATTTAAAACAAATAATAATCCAGCCCTAAGTTTATTTGTAGCAAAAAAGTATTATCAACTTAGTGAATATGAAAAAGCATATAATTATGCCTTAATTACAAATGAAATAAACAACAATATAGAAGACAGTTGGATAGTTTTTTCTAAATCACTTGTAAAACTAAAAAAGAAGAAGATGGCAGTTGAAACACTTAAGAAATATCTAAATCATTCTAGTTCTTCACAAGCAAAAATCTTATTAGATGAAATTTTATCAGGGAAATTCAAATGAGAGTATTATTAATTATTTTAATCACTATAAGCTTATATGCTGATACTAAACAAGATATGTTTAACCTTTATCAAAATAAAAAATATGAAAATGTTTGTAATATTGGCTTTAATAATTTCAATAAATATAGACAAGATGAAGAGTATATATCTCTATATGCCTTTGCTTGTCTTAATGCGGATTATATAGACCGTTTATCTACGCCTGTTGCAATGTTGAAATTTTCACAAGAGTCTCGTTCTAATTCTGCATATTTTTCGGTAATATTAATGCAGAAAAAGCTACTCTATCATGCTTTGATTGATGGATATAGTATATCGTCTTTAAATTTACCTACTACTGATTATGTATTATCAAAAGTTTTTGATTTATATGCTAAAATTGGGGAGCATGAGCCGAGAAACTTTTATTTATTTGAAGATGAGAGTAATAGTAAATTAACATATAAACTATATCTTATTAAAGATGATGAATTAAGTAAAATAGTAATTGAAGAGTATTATAGTTCAGCAATTATTAAGAAACATATTTACTGGTAGGAGGCATTAAATGGATAGAATTACTTCGGATTTACTAGCCAATGGCTCCATTATGCAAAGCCAAGTTGACAGGCTAGTTGCAAAAGGGTTGGACACTAACCTAATCCTTAGAGATATTACACTCTCTGGGTTTATGACAATGGATAGGCTTATTCGATTCATAGTAGATAAAATTCAAAATGGTATTTATGATATCTCAATTATAGACAACTATGACTACATACAGGAAAAGGATGTTTTAGTTAAACTAGCTCAAGAGCAAGACCTTTTATTTTTGGACCTTGACTCTATTGATATGGACTATAGATTAACTGAAAACTTATCCCTTACACAACTAAAGAAATATAATGTTTTTCCTATATCAGAAGATGAGATGAGTGTTACAATTGCTTTTTGTGATCCACTTGACTTAGAAGCTCAGGAATCTGTTCAGAGGCTTTTTGTTAGAAAGCCTATTAAGGTAGCAGTATCAACAAAAAAACAGATTCTTTCATATCTTTTTAAAGTTGAACTTAAAGATAGCGTTAAAGGTCTTGTAAGAAAAATAAGAGATGAGCTAAACTCTATTAGTTCTATAGAAGAGCAACAAGAAGCATCTTCAATATTACTTTTGATTGATGTTATTTTAAATGCATGTATTAAAGGTCGTGCAAGTGATGTTCATATTGAACCAACAGAGAAAAACTGTGTAGTTCGTGCACGTATTGATGGGAAATTAGCTGAAATATTTATTTTTGAAAAAGACATATATCCACCTTTAGCTTCAAGGCTAAAACTACTTGCAAACCTTGATATTGCGGAGAAGAGAAAACCGCAAGATGGACGTTTCTCAACACTTGTTGGCTCTAGAGAATATGACTTCCGTATATCAACACTACCTATATTGTATGGTGAATCCATTGTTATGAGGGTACTAGATAAACAAAAAGCATTAGTTAAACTTGAAGAAGCAGGTATGGATAGTGCAAGTTATCATAAGCTTCTAAAAGGCTTAGAAGCTCCTTATGGAATAATATTAGTCACAGGTCCTACTGGTAGTGGTAAGACAACTACTCTATATGGTGCACTAAATGAACTTAGAAATGTTGAAGACAAGGTTATAACTGTTGAAGACCCTGTAGAGTATAGAATGAACCTAATTCAGCAGGTTCAAGTTAATCCAAAAGTAGGTCTTAGTTTCGCAGATGCACTTCGTTCGATATTAAGACAAGATCCAGATAAAATAATGATTGGTGAGATTCGCGATAAAGAGACACTGGAGATAGCAATTAAAGCAGCGCTTACAGGCCACTTAGTAATATCAACACTTCATACTAATGACTCTATTAGTGCAATAGCTCGTATGGTTGACATGGGTATACAACATTACTTAATTAGCGGTGCACTTGTTGCTATACAGGCGCAAAGGCTAGTTAGGAAAATATGTACACATTGCAAAACTGTAACAAAAATACCAGCTTCTGCTCTAGAAGAGTTACATGGACTTATTCCAGAAAATTCTAAATTTTATATTGGAAAAGGGTGTAAAGAGTGTAATGATACTGGCTATATGGGAAGAGAGATGATATGTGAGGTTCTCACTATTACTGAAGAACTTTCCTCTTTAATTGCAAAAGGTGAATCTAATGATATACTACATGCCCAAGCTCTCAAAGATGGTTTTATAGGAATACTAAAAAATGGTATTGACAAAGCTATTGAAGGCATTACAAGTTTAGAAGAAATTTTAAAGGTGGCAAAATAATGAAATACTTTATAGCAACTATACTCATAAAAGGCAAAAAAGAGGAGCATGGTTTATATGCAGAAGATAGAAAAAAAGCTAACGAACTTGCAAAATTAAAACACTTAGGAATAATTATAAAAGTTGCTGAGGGGGAAGAACCATTAGAGGCTAGGATTAAGAGATTTAAAACAAACTTACTAAAAAATGTTCAAAAAAGAAAATTAAAACCTGATGGACTAATTGCTTCAATTCGACAACTAGCTGTTATGACTAACGCTGGTATTTCGATATATGATTCTCTTAATGAAATTGGAAATTCGTCTGATGATCAAAACCTAAAACTTGTTTTTAAAAAACTCGCCGAAGACATTAACTCTGGACATGCTTTATCTAAATCTATGGAAAATTTCCGCTTTGAACTTGGTAATTTAACAATCGCTATGGTTCAACTCGGAGAGAAGACTGGTAATTTAGATGAGTCTCTATATTCGCTTGCGGATATGCTTGAGGAGATTCGTGCAAATATTACTAAATTTAAAAAAGCAATGGCATACCCTAGAAATGTAATGATAGCGATGGCTATTGCTTTTACTGTTCTTATATCCTATGTTGTACCTCAATTCAAAGCAATTTTTGAAGAATTAAATGCTGAACTACCTCTACCAACTCAAATTCTATTAACACTTGAACATCTTTTTAACAACTATGGACCATATGTTTTAGCAGCTTTATTTGTCTCATTTGTCACGTTCAAGTATCTTATAAACAATAATAAAGATATAAGATTTGGATGGCATAATGTACTTCTCAAAACAATGCTTATAAAAAACATAATAAAGTATGCAACTCTAAGCCGTTTTACTCTTGTATTTTCTGAACTAATACGAGCAGGTATTCCAATTGCTGAAGCTCTTGATACTTCCGTAGCAATGATAGACAATCTTCCATTAAAGAAAAAACTATTATCTGTTAGATCGACGGTTGAAAAAGGTGGAACATTGAATGATGGTCTAAAAGATACTGGGCTTTTTGAAAATATGATTATTCAAATGATTAGTGCAGGAGAAGATAGTGGTACCCTAGACACAATGATAAAAAAAGTTGCAGAATACTATAAAATGAGATTTGATGCGATTATAGATGGTCTCTCAGAAGCGATAGAACCGTTAATGCTATTGATAATAGCATCTATGGTTATTCTATTGGCTCTTGGTATATTTTTACCTATGTGGGATATGGGAAGTGCAGTTAATGGTCGATAATCAATAGAGCAATCTCTCAACCCTCTCTAAAAAGCACTCCATGTTTACTGTGGATGCTTTTATTTCATATACTACTTGTATTTCAAATAATTTATTAACAATCTCAACTCCACATGTTAAACATTCATATTCAACTCTTCCAACATTAGAATATTTAAAAGATATTCTTTTAGAAACTTCTTCTTTGTATTCTAATAATTCAGACGTACTAATAACTAAGTTGACGGCATCACTATATGCTCTGACCAATCCACCAGTACCTAGTTTTGTACCACCAAAGTATCTCACAATTATAACTGCACTATTAATCATCATGTTACCCTGCAGTACCATTAAACTTGGTTTTCCGGAGGTTCCATTTGGCTCACCATCATCACTTGAATGTTCTACAATCTGATTATATTTATTAAAATATCTAAAGGCCACAACAAAGTGCCTTGCTTTTGGATTAGAAAGCATTAATTGTTTAAGAATATTTTCATAATCAGTATATGGAATGAGATGAGCAATAAATTTCGACTGTTTAACTTCTAATGTTTGAGTAGTATGTTTATTTATGAATTTCATATATGAGAATTTCTACATGTAGCTACATGTAGAAAAATATTATGCTAAGTTAGTAAAAACTTTTTGCACATCCTCATCATCTTCAAGTTTTTCTAAAACTTTATCTATATCTTCTTGTTGCTCATCTGTAATAGATATTTGTGCATTTGGCATTCTCTCAAGATTTGCTTTTGTTATTTCAATACCCATCTTTTCTAAAGCTTCACTAAGTGTTCCGAAACTTGTATAGTCACCGGTAACTAAAACAATTCCATCTTCCTCTTCAATATCTTCTAAACCAGCATCAATTAACTCTAACTCCAACTCTTCAATATCCATACTATCTTTTAGAGTAAATTCTATTAATGCTTTTCTATCAAACATAAATTCCAAAGAACCTTTAGTAAGCATTTCACCGCCATTTTTAGTAAGTATATTTTTAACATTTGCAACTGTTCTTGTATTGTTATCAGTCATACACTCTATAAAAAGTTGCACACCATGAGGAACTTTGCCTTCAAAGTTAACTTCAATCATACTAGCTGTATCTTTTGCCGATGCTCTTTTTATTGCTGCTTCAATATTGTCTTTTGGCATATTTTCGGCTTTAGCATTTATAATAGCAGTACGAAGTTTAGAGTTCATATCAGGATCACTACTACCCTCTTTTGCAGCCATAGTAATAATCTTTCCCAATTTTGGAAACAATTTTGACATTGCTCCCCATCTTTTTAATTTTGATGCTTTTCTATATTCAAAGGCTCTACCCATAAAATTTTCCTTACTGTTAATACTAATTTTAAATTCAAAAATGTATAATAGCATATAGTATTGTAGAGGGGATTAAAATGCAGCCTAGTTTTGGAATTAAACACCATTTTTTTAGTGCTTTTCGTGAATTATTTGTTCATCACCATGGTTCATTAGAGTTTCGTGCTAAATTATTTGCCCTTGTAATAGCTGCTAATTTAAGCTCGAGAGCAGAATGCTATGAAATAGTAAAAAACATTGGACTAGGTATATATAAGGATGATGCTGATAGAGCAAATCTTTTAATGCTATCTACAAAAGAGCTTGTAAAAAAAGTAGCAGATGACAATGGCTTAGATATAGACACTCTTGTAGCAAATATTCAAAAAGATTTAAAGATGGTTCCTAGATATGCTAAAAAAATTGATATTGATTCACTTAAAAAATTGCTTGTGTTATCCCACGATAAAGATGTAATATCTTACCAGGAAAATATTTTAGAATTTTTACAAACTGTAAAATCAGAGATACTTCATGATAAGAAATATCAAATTGAGCTTGATGAAGAAAATTTAGAGTCTAAATACTAAACTTCTCTTTATCAAAAAAACTATCAACAGATATATTTTTAAATGCAGCATTTAGACTAGTAAACAAACTTGGAAACTCTTTTTCCATTTTAAAAAGCATCTCTTTCATCTTTGCTCTTGCATGCGGCATCTTAACGTCAAACCTCATTGATGGACAGGCTTCATCACCTATGGTAGAAATATTATTTTCAAGTGCGAATGCAGATAATTGACGTTCCCTCATTTGAATAAGTGGTCTTATAACTATAAGTCCATTCTCTGCTTTATACTTTGGTGCTAGTGAACGCATTTGACCATTATATATAAAGTTCATAAAAAAACTCTCAGCAGCATCATCCATATGGTGACCTAGTGCAACCTTATTACATCCATGTTCTTGTGCAGCACTATAGATATATCCTCTTCTCATACGAGAGAAAAAGCTACAGAATGATGAATTTTTTCTTATTTTTTCTTTTGCTAAATCATAAACATTTGTATTATGAACAATATGTGGTATATCATACTCATTACAATGCTTTATTAGTTCATCAAAATTTTCACCCATTCCATAAGAAATAGTAACTGCTAAAAATTCAAATTTAAAGGGTGCTCTACACTGTTGTTCTTTCATAGCATGAATCATAGTAATGGAGTCTTTACCACCACTAAGTCCAACTAAAATTTTGTCACCCTCTTCTATTAAATCAAACTCGGCATTTGTTTTACCAAGTTTACTCATAATTTTTTTTGATATTTTTATTGACATAGTAAAATCTTTAAGTACAGTTTATCAGTACATAAGCTATCTGATGAAGAGAACTTAGCGTTGGCATAGTTAAATGTACTTTGTTCATTTAGCGTTATTATCAAGCAATTTGTCAACCATTTTCATAACAAATTCTGCACTCTCAACAGCACTAGTCTCAAGAAACTCATCAAAAGAGAAGCTAGCATCCATATCAGCCGCATCACTGATAGCGCGAAGTATAAAAAATGGAATATCTAAGGCATTACAAACTACAGCGACGCTCCCACCTTCCATCTCAAGAGCGTCAGCTTTAAAAGTATCACCAATCCAATTCTTTCTCTCTTCGTTAGCAACAAATTGATCACCCGTAGCAATAATTCCTTCTTGAACTATTTTACCCATCTCTTTTGCCACTTCTTTACTCATATCTATCATTTTTTTATCTGCTTCAACAAATACAGCACCTTCTGGCACAAAACCAAAAGGGTGTCCAAAAGCAGTAATATCCAAATCGTGTTGAGACAATTTTGTAGCAACAATTAAATCTCCGACTTTAAGAGTAGGTGATATAGCTCCAGCAACTCCTGAAAACAGAAGTTTTTCTGCTCCAAAATGCTGTATCATTGTTGTCGCAGTCAAAGTAGAAAACACTTTGCCTATCTTAGAATAAGCAATAACTAAATCTGCACCTTTATATGATGCTTCATAGTACTTATTACCAGCATACTCTGTTGTTTTGTACTCACCTAGTTTTTCTAATATTGGAGCTACCTCTTCTGGCATTGCTCCCATTATTGCTATTTTCATATATTTCCTTATATTTTAAATGTTTTTGTTATTGTCTCATAATGAGGTAGTTTATGTATAACATTTGCGTTTTCATCAAGAATGCAACTTCCGCCCCAAAATCCAAGTCCATCTTCAAAACCAACACGATTTACAAATATTAGTTTTGAACTGCACTCTTTTGCTACTGTCTTGATTATATCTATCCACTTATTCTCTATATCTAAACCATCATCACTAAATCCTCTAGCCGGAGAAGCTACAAGAGCCAAAATATAATCAGGGTTTTCAGACATTAAATCTTTATGCACAGACTTATGCCATAAGTCCTCACATACGACCATAGATACTTTTCCGTATTTACATAAAAAGCTTTCAAATATATTTCCAGCTTTAAAATATCTAGCTTCTTCAAACATACCATAATTTGGAAGATGTACTTTATTATGTTTGGAAAGTAGTTTACCTTCAGAGAAGTAAAGAGCCGTATTTCTAAAATTATCTCCATCTCTTATGGCAGCACCTATTGCAATATCTACATGCAAACTTAATGTATTTAATTCATTTAGTTCATCTATATTCCATGCGTCTTCATAAAGCTTATCTTGGAGTAGATAACCATTTAAAGACAATTCAGGAAAAACTATTAAATCACTACTATCTTTAAACTCATTTATAGTTAGAATAACATCATGAAGATTAGAACGACTTAACCTAGGTGAACTCTGAACTAAAGTGACTCTCATATTAGCTACAAACTTCCTCTACCACTTTAGCTAATGATTCATTATCTGAAATATTTAATGTTGTCATATCTTTAGCAATTCGACGGTTTAAACCTTTGAGTGTAACACCATTTCCAAATTCTATAGCTATGTCAACATCATTAGAAATAGCTACAATTGATTGTTTATATTTTACTGGCTTAACTAACTGATCTTTAAGCAATGATACCGCTTCTGTTTTTGTATTGTATGGAGTTGTTGTAACATTTGAAATTATTGGAGCTTCAAAACTATCTTCAATCATACTCTCCATTAGGCTTTCAAAAGGTATTTGTGCAGATGACAATAGTTCACAATGACTAGCAACAGACATATTCAAAAGTATGGCTTTTTTTGCACCAGCATCTTTAAATGTTTGCTCTAATGAACTTAAATCTGCTTTCAATCCAGCTACAACTAATTGTCCATCTTGATTATAATTTGCTGGCCAAACTTTTTTCCCATCTACTTGCGCATCTAAACAAACTTTTTCAATACTCTCATCATCCAATCCAACAAGAGCCATCATACCAGCTTCAATATCACTACATGCATCTTGCATAAGCTGACCACGTCTGTGAACAAGCTCAACTGCATCAACATAGTCAATCGCACCACTAGCGCATAAAGCAGAAAACTCACCAAGAGAGTGTCCTAAAAATAACTCTGCTTTTATATCTGGACATGCCTCTTTGAACAGTCGATATGCAACCATTTGAACTAATAGTATTGCTGGTTGAGTATAAGCCGTTTGTCCTAACATATCATTCTCTTCAAATATTAACTCTTTAAAGTCAACACCTATTCTTTGTCCAGCTTTTTGAAACATATCTTTTGCAATCTCAGAATTTTCATAAAAATCTTTTCCCATTCCAATTGCTTGTGAGCCTTGTCCTGCAAATATCATTGCTATTTTTTTCATCTATTTCCTTTGCTTAAACTCACTCTTTAGCCAAGGGCTATGAGTAGAGTTCTAGTACTTCCAATTCTATAAAAATTACGAAGTTACATTAAACCCCATAGGGAGTACAACTTCTATCATAAATAATCTGCATTATCAGATATTTTTTTTCTAAGAGTGTTTCTATTTAATCCTAGCTTATCAGATAGTTGAAGCTGAGATTTGAACCTTTGTAAACCTGCTTTTATTAGCGGTACCTCATATAAATATAAAAAGTTTTTATAATCACTGTTCGAACCAAGTTTATCAACTAAATAATTCTCCAGAATATCCATTAACTCACTATCTTTAATATCTTGTAGCAAATAGCTAATCATTACCTGTCGTCTCAAAGAGTTTGAATTTTGGCTTAAATCAGGCTGAAAATGCTTCATATTAAACTCTTCCTTAGTATAAAAAAGTTCTGATGCTTCTTTAACAAACTTTTTTATTAAGAGTTGAACATCTTCTAATCTCTGAGATAATGGAGGTATATCAAATTTAATACTAAAGAGTTTATCAATAACCTCATTATAATAAGAACTTTTTGCTGTAGCAATAACTCTAATATTTTTAGAAGTAACAATATCAAAGATTTTATTTATATTTGGTGAGTTCTCTAAATTAGTAATAACTATTTCACTAACACTATCAAGTGCAACTAATAGTTCTTTAAAATTTGATGCGTCAAGTATTGGCGCATCTGGGAGTATATAGTGTGCTAAACTCTTTTTTCCTACACCAAGTTCTCCTGTGATAAGAGAATTTACACTTAGTGATTTTAAAAGAGTGGCAGTTTTAAATGCTTGAGCAGATGAAGCAGAAGCTGCTATATAACTAGCATCCACAACCCGCGCCGCCACCAGTACCACAACAACCTTCTTTTTCTTGTTTGTTTTCTGCAGGGATTCCAGTCATTGCTTCTTCAGCAGAAGCTTCTCTAATATTATTTATAGATACGTTAAAAGTTAAGTCTTTACCTGCTAAAGGATGGTTAAAATCAATAACTACATCCTCTACACCAATCTCTTTGACTATAACTTGAACTGTACCACCATCTTCACCTTGACCATAAAGACTCATTCCAACTTCTAAATCAATACCAGCAAATTGATCTTTTGGAACTTCTTGTTTAGCTTCGTCATTATATTCGCCGTATGCATCTTCAGCTTTTATTAATAACTCTGACTTATCACCAATAGACATATTGACTATTCCATTTTCTAATCCTGGAATAATTTGACCTTTGCCAAACATAAATACTAATGGTGCTCCGCCAATATTACTATCTACTATACTATTCCCATCATTTACTTCGTACTCTATTGATACAATTTGATTTGCTTCGATTGCCATTTTAATGCCTTTTATAATTTTTTTGGATTTTATCATAATAATACTAATACAGCTAAATTAATAACGATTATTTAACTAAATCAAGTTTATTCTTTGCAATTTTAGCACTACTACTATTTGGGTACTTTGTAATAACAGCATTATAGAAAGTTTTTGAATTTTTCCTATCTCCAGTATTATCCATTGAAATAGCTGTGTGTAACATCAATATATCCATATATGATGCTTTTGAATAAAGAGATGCACTCTTTTTAAAGTAAGCAATTGCATCAGAATAGTTTTTCCTATAATACTCTATTTCACCCAACATATAATGTGCACGTGCCGGTCTATAATTTCTTTTTATTAAATAGGTATAATATTCATATGATTTTGAATAAAGTTTTTTATCATAAAACCTTTTAGCTTCATTCTCAATATCAGCACTCTGCATTGATTCTAAGCTTGATTTCTTTTGCTTTATATCATCTTTTAACTCTTTTGATACTAAATCTTTAAATTTATTGATGTCATTAACAAGCAGATTAAACTCAGCCTTTGTTACATAAGCACTGTTTATAGTATCAACTAGTTTAGTTATTTCTACTACTGCAAGGTTTATCTTTTTGATATCTGCATTATTTACAAGAATAAGGTTATTATTCTCTTTTATTAAATTATTATTTAATTGTGTTGAATCAGCAAGTCGCTTATTAAACTCACTACTACTTTTTATTTCATCACTATTCTCTTTATTTAATGACTTTAAATCTAATTTATTTTGACGGGACAAAGAGCTTATGCTTTCAACAATACTCTGAAGACCATCAATTCTTTCTCTTAGTGAATCAACTTCATTAGCCTGATTATTGCTTTTAACTACAACTTTATGAAGATTTTTTTTATTTTCTAAGAGTGTTTTTTCACTTGAGGTCAAACCATATGGTTCTGGACTGTTTAAATTGCCAGCACCGAATGCAGAAGGTTCTGCACCGATTAAGTAATAAGGTAATAATATTGCATAAAGAGCAATTAATATGCTTCTAATCATAAATTACGGTAATAGTTTAAAATCAACTCTACGGTTTTTAGCCCAACAATCTCTTGTTTTATCAGTACATGAAGGGTTGCTTTCACCATAGCTTACCATTGTAATACGATTGACAGCAACACCCTCTGCAACCAAAGATTTCTTAACTGTACTCGCTCTTTTAAGACCTAATGCAAAGTTATACTCATCACTTCCCCATTCATCACAGTTGCCTTCTAATTTTATAGAAAATTTACTTGCTGTTGAATTTGCCAATTGTACATCGCCAGAAACTTTAGTTTGCATATCAGAACGAACATTGAACTTATCAAAATCAAAGTATATTGATGAAAAGTTTTTCTCTATATTTTCCATAGAATCAGTACCTGAAGAATTATTACTGCTTTCGTCTAGCGTTGTTTTTTCGTTTAATACAGAAGACTCACTAGATGATACAGTTTCAGTCTCTACAGGTGCAACTTCTTCAGCCACTTTGTCCTTTGCTACTTCACTAACAACCTCAGTTTTAGTTTCGTCTATAACTGGATCCTTACTACTACATCCGCTTAAGATTAAAAGTGCCGTTACTACACTTGATATTACTATACTTTTCATATTTTCACTACCTTCAGTTTTATTTGTATCATTGTACCAGAATTATATTAATATATTTTAATAAAAACTGTTTTACCAATCCATTGATTGAACTTTTCCATATTTCAAAGGAAAAAGATAATTTTTATTATGATTTAGCCTTATTATACCAATAGAACTTTGAGCACTATAATTTTTAATAAAAATTATAGCATCACCATCTATAGAAAATCTTGGAAATTCATTTACCCCTACAGCTGTAAGTCTTCTTATAAAGTCTGTCTCTGTTGAGATAAGATGCAAATTAAATGTATTATCGGAAAACGCTTCAGAGCTTTCTCTTGCTTTATAGACTATATATTTCCCAAAAGCACTACATGCAGCATTACTTTTTCCATAGTAAACCATCTGTTCAACACTACTCCCATCGATTCTTTTAGAAAAAATATTTGGATACCCGAGTCGGTCAGATACAAATATTATATTTTCATTATTTACAAATTGACCGCTAACATCAATACCGCCATATTTTGTCAATCTTGTAGTTTTTTTCATTTGGACATCATATAGATAAATATCTGGTTGTCCGGTAGGTGCCTTAGTCAGTAACAACCTTTTTCCATCATCACTTACATCAGAACATATCATCATTCCATCCGAAGATGCTATTACTTCACTCTTTCCTGTAGTAATATCAACATATTTTAAAGTTGGCTTTCTTTCATCCAATGAAGTATAATAAAAAGCTGTTTGAGCTTTATTTGACCACTTGGGAAACAAGTTGAAACCACCCTTAACAGCAATATGCTGATATGTTAGAGTATAATCTGAAATAACTAATTCGCTTTTTTGTGGAGCAACAACTCTAGAAAAGATAACTTTTCTTTTAATCCACTCAATAGATGGTTCACCCATAAATTTATTAATATCATATGCTATAGTGTGTGAAAGAAACATATAAATATTTTTATTGTTAACTTTGTAGTTTTTATTAAACACAGTATTACTATTACTTATTATTTTTAACTTTATGTTTAAGGCGCCAGCATCATCTTCAATAAGCTCATATCTTAAAACATAATTCATATCTCTATTTTCTTGTGCTATATCACTAGAATCAAACTCGATTTTACGATGATGTCTATCAACATTAAATATTGATATTACGTTTAAATCAGCTACTATTGATTTAAAAAAAATCATTTTAAATGTATCGCTGTAACTTAAAGAAGAATCTTCTACTGCCAAAGTTGGAAGAGAATCTACTTTTTTAACGACTTCTATTGTTGCATCACTTGCATAAGCTAAAGTTATAGCAATTAAAAATGAAATTAAAATTTTCATATTTACTCCTCGGACCTTAATATTATCGTATATGTTCCTGAGCTATTATCAGGATTTTTCGGAAAAATCACACTTCTAAGTCTACTATTAATTTTATCACACTCACTATTCAATTCAGTACTAGATGAGTATCTTAAAATTCTAAAATCATACACTCTACCAATAGAACTAAGTTCAATAACAGCTTCTACACTATTTCCCTGAGAATTTTGAGGTGGATAGAAGTACTCATATACCAAGGCTTGAATTTTAGCTAAATATTCATTAACTTCAAGCGCAGTAGAGCTCTTTAAATTCTCCTGCTCAATCTTATTAGTCTCAATTTTATCAACTTTTTTGGATAATGATTCAACGCTATTATTTTCTGCTTTACTAATAGGTTTTTTGATTTCATGTAGTCTTCTTATGTCAACTATTTTTGGCTTTTGTTGTGGTTTTTTTAAACTTTTAGTCCAAACATTACTAAATAGATTATCTATATCTAGCTCTTCATTCTTTTTTGATGTTTCACTTTTCTTAATTACTGGTTCACTTACAATTTTTTCAGAACTCTTTTGTTCTATTTTTGGCATGTCAATTGATACTGAAATATAGTTGTCTTTTTTTATAGAAAAAGCTTTTACTTTGTCAGATGATGTGACCATAAATATAAATAGTATTAAAAAAAATATAAATAGAGATAGTGATATAAAACCACTAATATAGAAATAGGAGTTGTTTTTATCCATTAGTAGCTAATGAAACCTCAGAAAATCCTGCTTGTTTCACAGCAGCTAACACTGACATAACGACACCGTAATCCAAACTTTTATCTGCACTAATAAGTACAGTAGCTTTTTTATCTAGTTTTACAGTGTATAAATAAAAATTATCCATAAATGAGCTAAACTGATAGCTGTCTTTATTAATTTTAAGATTTTTATTTCTATCGATTGTAATATGAACAGGAGGTATTTTTGACAACTTTGAAGTCTTAGAACTTTGAGGAAGGTTTATTTTTTCTTCATAAATCATATTTGGTGCAATAACCATCATAATTGCTAAAAGCACCAACATAACGTCTACTAGTGGAGTAATATTTAACTCAGGTTTTTCATCCCAATCATAATTCATATTTTATACTTTACGAGCTATTATTGCATCACTTTGCATCTGCATAAAACTTATTAGTTCAAAAGATTTTCTTTTTAGTATCTGATGATACGTATATGCGAAAATTGCAACAAATATACCTGCAGCAGTTGCTACTAAAGCATCTGAAACACCACTTGCTATAATGCTCATACCACCACTGCTTTGTCCTATATGTGTAAATGTATCCAAGATAGAAACAACCGTTCCAAATAGTCCAATAAACGGAGTAGTGGATGCAAAGATTGAGAGTATAGATAAGCCTTTGGTAGCTTCTTTTGTTGCAGCAAGCATTCCTAAATTTAACACTTCTTTAGTAATATTAGAACTAGTTTTTAGAAAATTATATAGAAATGATTGCTGATTAACTGATGTTGCTCCCATTAGAAGGCTCTCTAGAGATCTATTCTCAATCTCAAGCCAACTACTAAGAGAAAAATAACGATAAAAATAAACCCAATTCAACACTATAAAATAGATTGCTAAAAGTGCTAAAACACCCAATGTAACTGGGTGGCTTTTTAGATAAAAATCAGTTATTTCGTTTATCATTGTTTATAATAAGTTGTGAGCCGCTGATTCAATTCTTGCAGAAACAGCTGCTATTGCAGGATTGTCATCCTTGATAGATTCAATAAGTGTTTTAGCATCCTCAAGTGCATCAGCAATTGCGCTTTCGCTCTCTCCACGAATAGCTACAGCACCTTCAACTAGCACGATAACTTTTTCTTCATCAACATGAACAACACCCCAGTTGATTAAAATTGATTCTATTGACTTATCTTCTTTTTCTATATCAATTACACCAGCTTCAAGCAGTGTTGTAAGTGAAGCGTGTTCTGCAAGAACACCAAATTCACCCTCTTCACCTGGAAGAGTTACACTAATAGCTTCACCATTATAGATTTCACCATTAGGAGTTAGAATTTCAAGTTTTAACTTACTCATTTGGGTCCTTTATGAATTACTTCTTTTGAGATTTCTCAATTGCTTCATCCATGCTTCCAACCATGTAGAAAGAATTTTCTGACATATGGTCACATTCACCATCTAGAATCATTTTGAAACCTTTAATAGTATCTGCCAATGAAACATACTTACCAGGAGAACCTGTAAATACTTCGGCAACAAAGAATGGCTGTGATAAGAACTTCTCAATTTTACGAGCTCTCTCAACAACATTTTTATCGTCTTCTGATAATTCATCCATACCAAGAATAGCAATAATATCTTGCAAGTCTTTATATTTTTGAAGTGTTTGTTGAACACCACGAGCCACACCATAGTGCTCTTCACCTAAAATTTGTGGATCAAGCAATCTTGAAGTTGAGTCCAATGGATCAACTGCAGGGTAAATACCTTTTTCAGCAATTTTACGGTTAAGAACTGTAGTTGCATCTAAGTGAGCAAAAACAGATGCTGGAGCCGGATCAGTTAAATCATCGGCTGGAACATAAACAGCTTGAACAGAAGTAATTGAACCATTTTTAGTTGATGTAATTCTATCTTGTAATGCACCCATTTCACGAGCTAAAGTTGGTTGGTAACCAACAGCTGAAGGGATACGACCAAGAAGTGCAGACATCTCTGAACCTGATTGAGCGAAACGGAAAATATTATCAACAAACATCAATACATCTAGACTTTTTTCATCTCTAAAGTACTCAGCCATAGTAAGACCAGTTAGAGCAATACGGTTACGTGCTCCTGGAGGCTCACTCATTTGACCATAGCACAGTGCAACTTTGTCAAGTACATTCGAGTCTTTCATCTCATGGTAAAGGTCATTACCTTCACGAGTTCTCTCGCCAACACCAGCAAATACTGATAAACCATCATGACCATGAGCAACATTGTGAATAAGCTCCATGATAATAACTGTTTTACCAACACCAGCACCACCAAATAGTCCAACTTTACCACCTTTTGAGTACGGTGCTAGCAAGTCTACAACTTTAATACCTGTCTCAAACATCTCCGTAGTAGTTGATTGATCAACTAATGGTGGAGGATCACGGTGAATAGACCACAATGGTGCGTCAGAAACTTGCTCTCCATCATCAATTGTCTCACCAATTACATTAAAAATTCTACCAAGAACTTTTTCACCAACTGGAACCTTAATAGGTGAACCAGTAGCAGTAGCATCCATACCACGAACTAAACCTTCACTCATATCCATTGCAATCGTTCTAACACGACCATCACCTAAGTGAGCTGCAACTTCTAATACTAAACGATTTACAGAACCCTCTAAACTTATTTGAACTTCAATTGCCTCATTAATTACTGGAAGATACCCATCAAAATCAACATCAACAATAGGCCCCATAACCTGGCTTATTTTACCAATCATATTTTTCTCCATTATTTCATAGACTCCACACCACTTATAATCTCTATAAGTTCTGTTGTAATAGCTGCTTGTCTAGCTTTATTAAATTTAATATTTAATGATTTAACCATATCTTTTGCATTATTAGTAGCTGTATCCATAGCCTGCATTCTTGCACTGTGCTCAGCCGCAACTGAGTCAATAAGCGCATAATACATAGCATATTCTACATATCTATTAACCAAAGAATCAAGCATTTTCTCTTCATCTTGAGCTTCAATCGCTAGGATTGATTTTTGTACTTCATCACATTCAAACTGATCTGCATCTACTGGCAACACTTTATTTACATGTAACTCTTGAGTTATCATATTTTTATAGCCATTATACACAAGATGAAGAGCATCAATTTTTCCATCTTTAAAATCTTCAATAGAAGTTTCGATGAAATTGTCTGCCTTATCTTTATCAGGCTTTGAACTAAGATTTATAACTGAGTCAAACATTTCGACTTCATTATATTTAAAAAACTCAACACCTTTTTTACCGATTCCACGTAAACGCACTTTTACATTTTTTGCTTTATATTCTGCAATTAGTTTTTTGACAGCCTTAATAGTTTGAATATTAAAACCACCACATAAACCTTTATCAGCAGTTACAAAAACAATATCAACAGTTTTTGGATTTTCAATTTTCGCAAAACAACGATTATCAATTCCGCCAACTTTATTACATTTAATGCGTCCAGCTATTTCGGCAATTACCTGATTCATTTTTGCAGCATAAAGACGAGAGCGCTTAGCTAACTCTTCTGCACGACGAAGTTTTGCAGTTGATACAAGCTTCATAGCACGAGTTGTCTTTTGAGTGTTAGAAACACTCTTTATCTGTCTTTGAATATCTTTCAAGTTTGCCATAAAGTTTTCCTTACTTAGCTACAAAGCTAGATTTGAACTCTTCAAGTGCTTTTTTCAATAGTGTTCTAGTATCATCATCTACTTTAGAAGTACTTCTGATATTCTCAAAAATCTGAGGATAAGATGCTTCAATAAATGGATACATCTCAGCTTCAAAACGAACTACATTTGATGGAGCCATATCATCTAAGAAACCTTCATTTCCAGCAAAGATAATAGCAACTTGTTTTTCAGCAGAAAGAGGAGAAAATGGTCCCTGCTTAAGAACTTCTACCATTCTTTGCCCACGCTCTAGCTGATTACGAGATGTTTCATCAAGATCAGATGCAAATTGTGCAAATGCTTGAAGCTCACGATATTGAGCAAGATCAAGTCTTAAAGTACCAGCAACTTGCTTAGTAGCTTTAATCTGAGCTGCACCACCAACACGAGAAACAGAAAGACCAACATTAATTGCTGGACGAACACCCGAGTTAAATAGTTCAGTTTCAAGGAAAATCTGACCATCTGTAATTGAGATAACGTTTGTTGGAATATATGCCGCAACATCACCAGCTTGTGTCTCAATAATTGGAAGAGCAGTAAGCGATCCAGCACCTTTCTCATCAGAAAGCTTTGCAGCTCTCTCAAGAAGACGAGAGTGAATATAGAAGACATCACCTGGATAAGCTTCACGGCCTGGAGGACGACGAAGAATAAGTGACATTTCACGGTATGCAACTGCATGCTTAGATAAATCATCATATACAATTAGACCATGTCTAGCGTTATCACGGAAGTATTCACCCATAGTAACACCAGTATATGGAGCTAAAAATTGAAGTGCAGCAGCTTCAGCAGCTGTAGAAGACACAATAATCGTATATTCTAATGCACCATGCTCTTCTAAACGACGAACTATTTGAGCTACTGTTGACTCTTTTTGACCTACTGCAACATAGATACAAACAACGCCATTACCTTTTTGGTTAATAATAGCGTCTAGTGCTACTGTTGTTTTACCTGTTTGTCTATCACCAATAATAAGTTCTCTTTGACCACGACCAATTGGAACTAATGCATCAATTGCTTTAATACCAGTTGCTAACGGCTCATGAACAGATTTTCTCTGCATGATACCAGGTGCTTTTTCTTCAACGAAACGAGTTTCAGTTGTCTCTATAGGACCCTTACCATCGATTGGCTCACCAAGTGCATTTACAACACGACCAAGTAGTGCATCACCAACAGGAACTTTAAGAAGTTTACCAAGTCTTTTAACAGACATACCTTCTTTAAGTTGTGAACCTCCGCCAAGTATAACAACACCTACTCTGCTCTCTTCAAGATTCATTACTAAACCTTGAGTACCCTCGTCAAACTCTACCATTTCTCCAGCCATAACATTGCTAAGTCCGTAAACCTGTGCAACCCCATCAGCATAAGAAACTATTTTACCAGTTTCATTAATATCAACACTTAGTTCAAAGTTATCGATACGCTCTTTAATTATTGAGCTGATTTCATCAGCTTGAATTTTTGCTACCACTATATTTCTCCTCTCTTGAAGTTAAATTGCTTTTATAATATGTTCTATCATTTGACTGTTTATTCTAGATTTAGAGAAACTTATCTCTATACCAAGATCTTGAACATCTACTTTAATACCGTTGAAGTCACTTTTCACTAACTCTAATGATATAGTAGAATCAAATTTTTTACCTAATCCACTACTTAAATCTTCTATAGTTTTTGTATCAATACCGCTATCGCTGTATATGAAACCACTATAGTTTTTACTTGTAGTTGCAATATCTTTTCTCAATACTTCCGCTAAAGTTGGAATAATATTAATACGATTGTGCTCAGCAAGTAATTTAATTAAATTCTCAACATCTTTAGAGTTAGCTGATTTAACGGCTGCCAAAAGAATTTCTGATTTTTGATCTCTGCTAACATCAGGGTTATTAATAATCTGAAGAAACTTCGGATTATTAAAAGACTCAGCTATAGTAGAAAATATCAAAGCCATATTTTGCATTGAGTCCGTATCAGAACTTTTCTTAATAGCTTTTATATACCTTTTTGCGATTAACTCTTCCATTTATGCCACCTTCTTAAGGATGACATTAGCCATAGCTTCTTTATCAAAACCATCACTGCTTTGACTTAACACATCTTCAAGTGTATCTTCAACAACTTTACGAACCATCTTTCTCTGTTCAAAATCTAACAAAGTTGCTTGTTGCTTAACTATTGTTTCTAAATCAACATCACACTGATTCATAATATTGTCATTAATAATCTTATTCTCTTTTTTTGAAGAGACTAGTAAGTCTGTAGCAAATTTCTCTGCATCAGATATTTTCACTAGTACCTCTTTTTTTAGAGCGACAGACTCTTTTAACTTATCTTGAACCTTTTGCATCTCGTTAGCAATTGCTTGACTTCTTGATGCAAAATAGTTTTTCGCTGGTTCTGCAACAAGATACCATACAAGCCCAGCGAATAATAAAAAGTTTACTGTTCTTTGAACTATATCTGTACCTGCATGTTCTGCATTAGATGCCAATGCTATTGTTGATATCATAATCATTAATACTATAATTCTACTCACATTACATCCTTATATTTGACTAAATTTAGCTTTAACAGCTTCTTTAAACAATGGAACTTGTGATTTTAAATCATTTGTTAATTGTTCATGAGATTGAGCAAGTGACCGCTCAAACTCTAAATACTGACTAGCTAATTCAGCACGCTTTGCCTCTATCTTACTATCTGCCAACTCTTTAGCATCTGCAATAACTTTCTCTCTCAGAGCCGCAGCCTCCAGTTTAGCATTATCAATTATTGATTGTGCTTTTGCATGAAGTTCATTGATTTCATCATCATTAGAACCGACTTTACTCAAGTCTTTTTTAATGTCTTCATCTCTTTTATTCATATAAGCAAACAATGGATTGTAAAGCCAACTGTTAAGAGTGATAATAAGTGTAAGAAACACAATAAATGTAGCTACAAGTAATATCGGATTTATATCTAACATAGCACCTCCTAAAAGTTGCGTGATTATACTATGATAAAATTGAAAGAATTGTTAAAAGAAGAATAAATTTTAATATTTATACTATTTTGAGTATTATTATTTAAGAAAAGTTAAAAAATCACTTACCTGAGATTCATTGTTAAACTCTATTGTTAAACTTTTATTTGATGTCTTAATCTTAAAACCAAGAGCAGAGAATTTACTTCGGACATCTGTAAAATCATATGAAACAACTTTTTTATCAAAAGGAGATTGGGATTTTGTGTTTTTAATACTCTTAATCATAGTTTCTACTTCTCTTACACTTAACTTTTGTCCAATAATAGAGTTTATAATTAACTGTTGCTCCTTTTCATCTAACCCAACCATGACCTTTGCATGCCCTGTAGAAATTTTTCTTTCTATTAGAGATCTTTGTGTTTTCGCAGATAGCTGTAAGAGTCTAATAGCATTTGTTATATGGGTTCTGTTTTTATTAATCTTTATAGATAGTTCTTCTTGGGTCAAGTTATGAAGTTTTATTAACTCTGCATAGGCGTGTGCTAATTCAATAGAGTTCAACTCATCTCTTTGTATGTTCTCAATCAAAGCAAATTGTCTCATCTTCTGCTCATCACTATTTTGTATAATGGCACGAATAGTTTTAAGTTTTGCCAATTTAGATGCACGAAGTCTTCTTTCTCCTGCAATCAGAACATATCCATCAATATCTTCTGTCACCACAATTGGTTGAAGAAGACCGTCATTTTTTATTGATTCACTTAATTCATAAAGAGAACTTTCCTCAAAATGTTTTCTTGGTTGAAAAGGGTTTGGTCTTACATCTTTAACTAAAACTTCTATTATAGAGTCTCTTGATGAGCCTTCATTTTCATAGGCTTCACCCATTTCTCCTAAAAGTGCATCTAATCCACGGCCGAGTTTTTGTGATTTCATTGTTCTATTATCGCTTGTGCTAAATTTTGGTATGAAATCGAGCCACTTGATTTCACATCGTATAAAATTGCCGGTTTACCAAATGATGGTGATTCAGCTAACTTTACATTTCTTGGAACAACAATTATTTTGCCATCTTTACTTTGGAAAAGTTTACTTTTGAAATGTTGTTTTAAATCAGCAAAAACTTGCTTGGAAAGATTATTTTGAGAACTAAACATAGTTGGCAAAAAACCTCTTACTCTAAGTTTTGGATTTATAGACTTTCTTACAAGTTTTATAGTATTTAAAAGTTGCGCAAGGCCTTCAAGTGCAAAGAATTCACACTGTATTGGTATTATTACAGAATTTGAAGCCGAAAGAGCATTAATAGTCATTGGTCCAAGTGCTGGAGGGGAATCTATAATGATATAGTCATAATCCTTCAGTACATTAGAAATAGCCTTCTTAAGCACTAGTTCACGCCCCTGTGCCTTATCCGCATCATAATACTCTTTTTCAATTCCAACTAAACCAATATTTGATGGAGCCAAATGCAGGGTCGGTAATTCAGACTTTAAAATTATATCTTTTAGTTTTTTTGTTCCTATTAATACATGATATATGTTAAACTCATAATCATTTCTGTGAAAGCCCAAAGATGTAGTGGCATTTGCCTGTGGATCAGAGTCTATTAAAAGTACTTTTTTTTCTGCAACAGCAAGAGAGGCAGCCAGGTTTACAGCAGTTGTTGTTTTGCCAACACCACCTTTTTGATTTGCAATTACTATTACTTCGCTCATCTTAGACTATATATCCTCTCGCCATCACTTATTATAGAGCCATCACTTTGCAGGATAACATCTTTTAAAGAAATTTTTAAATTATTTTTATGTGTAAAAAAGTTTTTGTTCTTATGGAATTCTATCTGATAGTTACTAAAAACTTGCTTCCATAAAACATTTTTCTCAACACTTTCGAAATACTTATTCAATAGTTTATCTATACTTATTTTAATATCTAATTTTTCAAAATTTTCAGGAGAATTTTGTATATTTAAACCGACTCCACAAATAAGAGTCTCTTTGACTACATGTGTGATCATTCCACCAATTTTTTTATTATCTATATAAAAATCATTTGGCCATTTTAACCAAACCTTAGAATCCAATTCTGCTAATGTCTCTTTTAATATATAAGCAAAATATATAGAAGCAGATTCTAGTTTTAAATCTTTTGGAAGCTTGTTTAATGATATAGCAAAAGAGAGAAAAAGATTTCCATCCATGCCGTTCCAAGAATTTTCTCTGCTGCCTATGCCATTTGTTTGAGTTTTGGCTACAACTGCCAAAGGAGTGGTAACTTTATTTTGTTTTACTAACTCTTTTAAATAATTTTGAGTTGAATTTATACTATCAAGAGAGAGTATCTGCAACGGTTAATCTTTTACCATTTATATAAGATAATATATCCATCTCATTTTTAGATTGTGGCTGAACTCTTAAAATTCTAAGAGTTCCATTTTCGCATCCAACTACAATACTGTTTTTATCTACATGTAGAATTTTTCCGGCCTCATTTTCACTCTGAGCCTCTATAAATTCAATATTTTTTAACTTTAATCTACTACTTAAATAAACGCCAGGCCATGGTGTAAATGCACGATATTTATTGTAAAGTGTGGTGGCATCTTTAAACTCAACTTCACCATCTTCTTTTGTAATTTTGCTACAGTGAGAAGATAGAGAATCATCTTGCTTAACATGTGGATATAAACTAAAGTTTTGCAATACATCTATTGTTAAGGCACATGCAACATCAGTAAGTCTATCAAACAAAGACTCTACCATTTCAGTATTATTAACATCAATCTCTTTAATTTTAATAATATCACCAGTGTCCAAACCAACATCCATAAGCATTGCAGTAACACCCGTTTTGATGTCACCATTGAGAAGAGTTTGCTGAATTGGACTTGCTCCTCTATATTGAGGTAGTATAGATGCATGTAAGTTTATGCATGGGGCGTGTTGTAAAATCTCAAGTGGAAGTATCTGTCCATATGCGGCAACAACAATATAATCACACTCTATTTTAAGAAGCTCTTTTACTACAGACTCATCACGAAGTCTATTTGGCTGAAAAACGTCAATGTCATTTTCCAATGCAAGAGTCTTTACTTCTGGCGGAGTCATAACTTTTTTTCTTCCGACAGGTTTATCTGGCTGAGTATAAACTGCAACCACTTGCATATCTTTTGTATTTATAATTTTTTGCAGTATAGCCTTTGCATAATCAGGCGTACCCATAAAAATTATCTTCAATTATCTTTGCCTTTTGTAAATAGTGTTCCGCCGGTATATTTTTCGTCCAACATGTAGCTTTTAATGTCGCTCAAATCAAATCCGCTAGATAAAAACATATCTATTGAATTGGTTAAAAGGTAATCAGCAGCTTTTAATTTAGTCAAAATTCCGCCTGTAGCAAAAGCGCCGTGAGGTGTTGCATCTTTTTGAAGCTCATTTTTATCAATAGAATTTACAATTTTTAGCACTTTTGCATCTTTGTTTTCTCTTGGATCACTGTCATAGTAACCATCTATATCAGAAAGGATTATAAGCAAATCAGAATCGGTATGTTTTGTTATATAAGCTGATAACTGATCATTATCCCCAACAACAAGTTCTTTTGTAGATGTTGCATCATTCTCATTAATAATTGGAATAACACCATTTGAGATAAGAGTATCTACAGTATCTTTAATTCTTTGTATCTCATCTTCTCTTTGTAAATTTGCAGCAGTAACCAACACTTGAGCCGAAAGTATATTGTGAGTTGCGAATTTTTTACTATATTTGTCCATTAGTATCGGTTGACCGATAGATGCTAAAGCTTGTTTGTTCTGCAATACACTTCTGTCTAATTTTAATGCTGTATATCCAGCTGCAACTGCACCTGATGAAACTAGTATAACTTCAGAACTCTTTTTCAACTCTGCTAAAAAATCGACCAATGCTCTCATCCGCTCAAGAGCAATTGATTCATTTTGTGTTAAAACAGCACTACCAACTTTAACAACAATTCGTTTCATTTATCGCGCATCACTTCTGTTTGTATGTACTAAATTAAATAGAGAGTATTTAAGAGGTTCAATATTTTTATTAATAGCAGAAGATATTGGTGCAACAAAATATGGAAGAGTTCTATCATACCCTAGAGTTTCATCTGCGCTCTCTTGAATAAAGTAAGGCATTGAATCATCAAAGTTAAATTCACTGCTTTTATTAGCTTTAACTCCAATAAGCTCTAAGAAACCATTTACTAAATCGTTTAATTCGTCCGGAGGAACGACATCTAGTCTTGTAAGTGCGATAGCATATTGATTTGTACCTAATATTTCAGAAAATGATGATATCTCATTTTTAAGAGTTTCAATCTGCTCTTTCAAGTCTCTGTAAGAGGCCAAATCAACCATATACAGAAGCGTTTTTGTTCTCTCAATATGTCTTAAAAACTGAATTCCAAGACCTTTACCCTCGTGAGCGCCACCGATAATACCAGGAATGTCAGCCATAACAAATGATTCGAAATCACCAATATTCACTTGACCAAGCTTTGGTGTAAGTGTAGTAAACTCATAGTTTGCAATCTCTGGACGAGCATTTGAAACAGTAGAGATAAGAGTAGATTTTCCAACATTAGGAAAGCCAACCAAACCAACATCTGCAATAAGTTTTAAATCTAACTTGATTTTTCTTGTTTCACCCTTTTCACCAGGTTGTGCGTAAGTTGGTCTTTGGTTAGTAGAACTCTTAAAGTGAACATTACCAAGTCCGCCTTTTCCACCTTCTATAAATAACACCTCTTTACCATGTTCTAGCATATCAAAAAGAACATCACCTGTTTCAAGATCTAATATCTGTGTACCTGGTGGAACAATAATGATTTTTTTAAGACCAGATTTTCCAGTCATAAGTGAGCCAGCACCAGGAACTCCGCCATCTGCTTTGATGTGCATTTTTTTCTGAAAATGTGAGAGAGTATGTGTATTGTTGTCGCATCTAAACCAAACATCTCCACCTTTTCCACCATCCCCACCGTTTGGTCCGCCATTTAGAACAAACTTTTCACGACGAAATGCTACACACCCTTGTCCACCTTTTCCTGATGAAATTGTTAATTCGACACTATCTGTAAACAAGTGCTCTCCTTCTGATTTTTCTTTAGCTAGTAACTATCCGTGTAAGATTTCTAAGAAAAAATTAGAAATCGATATTAAACTTAATATTTAAAAACTTAAAAATTCACTTGATTTTAAAATAGTAAATTGTTAAATATTTTTATATTGTTTAGGTGTAAAACCCATTGTGAAGCGGAAAATATTTGGGACATTGCCCAAATATTGTAGAATTATGCAGCAGGTATTACTGAAACTTGTTGACGTTTTTTGTCTTTTCTTTCAAAAGTAACTACGCCTTCAATTAGTGCAAATAAAGTATGATCTTTACCCATACCAACATTTTTACCAGGATGAACTTTAGTTCCTCTTTGGCGAATAATGATGTTACCAGGTATTACTACCTCACCACCATACTTTTTAACTCCAAGTCTTCTACCAGCTGAGTCACGATTATTCTGTGTACTTCCCTGACCTTTCTTATGTGCCATCTGAAATCTCCTACTTAATTATAAGCTTGCTATTATGCAGCTATTTTCGTGATACGAACACGAGTGAAGTCTCTTCTGAAACCTCTTTTTACTTTACTGTCTTTACGACGACGTTTTTTGAAGATAACTACTTTTCTGTCACGACCTTCATTGATCACTTCAGCAGTTACTACAGCTCCATCAACATAAGGAGCTCCCATTTTAAGTTCGCCTGCGTTAACAGCTAGAACTTCATTAATTTCGATGATAGCTTTAGGCTCAAGAGACATTTTATCTAATAATAAAACATCACCCTCTTGAACTTTATATTGCTTACCGCCGTTTTTGATAATTGCGTACATATACAATTCCTTAAATATATCTAAAAAGTCCGGAATTATATCTAAATTAGCTTTAAGTTTTATTTAATCCTTTACCAATATTCAAACAAAGTACTTATTCTAGTTCTAACTGCATCAAATACATATCTTCACCATCAAGTATTGATAATTCTGTACTCTTGCATTTTGGGCAAGTATACTCTAGTTTTTTAAGTGTAGATTCGATTAAACAACTGTTACATTTTACAATAACACTTTGGATATTTATAATAAATTCTGCATCTTCACATATGGTTTGTTCTTTAAATGTATCAAAGGCAGTTTTTAAAAGCTCTGGTTCTACTCCACTCATTACACCTATCTTTATAACAACCTTAATCACCTTTGTAGCATTGTTAGCTTTTGCATTCTCATCACATGAGTCTAAAAGAGATTGAACTATACTATATTCATGCATTCACAATATCCTTTTAGCAAATTCTTGGAAGCAGCTCACCGCTAGGCGTCTCTAAAAATCTTGAAGTTCCAAAACTGCTATTTAAGATTACCCTTTTTAAATGTCTATCTGTCACCTTACCTATAATAGTAGCGTTTGAGCAGTTTTGAAATGTTTTTAAAATCTCTACCGCTTTTTGTGCATCCTCTTTGTTTATAGCAAGTACGAAAGTTCCCTCATTTGCCAAAGCAGTTGCCTCAAAGCCAAGCATCTCACAAATACCTACTACCTCATCACTTACAGGGATTTTATCTTCTTGTACTTCTATACAAATGTTTGACTGCCTAGACCACTCATTTAAAACAGCACTCACTCCACCTCTTGTTGCATCTCTCATAGCGGTTATATTTATATTTGCATCTATTAGAGCCTTTACTTGAGCAAACAATGATTCACAATCGCTTTTTAAAGAGCTGCTCATCTCAATACCTTCACGAGCTGAAAAAATAGTTGCACCGTGACAACCGATATCACGGTTTACTATAATTAAATCATCCTGAGTGATGTTGTTCGAGCTGATACCTTTTTTTATAACCTCACCAATGCCAGTAGTGTTTATAAAAATCTTATCAACACTTCCACGAGGTACAACCTTTGTATCGCCGCTTACTACAATAGCACCGTTTACCTCAAGTTCCTTTTTCATACTGCTTACAATAAGTTCAAGTTCAGAAGTTGAGAATCCCTCCTCTATAATAACGCTACATGTAAGGTATTTTGGCTTTGCCCCCATCATAGCCAAATCGTTACATGTACCACAAACCGCAAGCTTGCCTATGTCGGCTCCGGCAAAGAAAAGTGGACTAACAGTAAAGCTGTCGGTTGAAAATGCCAACTCTCCATTATGAATAATTGCCGCATCTTCGCTTTTTTCTAATATATCGTTCTTAAATGCTTTGTAAAAAACTTTAGAGATAAGCTCGTTGTTCTCTTCTCCGCCGTTTCCCTGAGCAAGAGTGATTGTTTTATTCATTTGTATTTTCTTTATTTGAGGTATTCTTAGTGCCAAGATACAAATCTTCAACTTTTTTTCTAGCCCATGGTGTCTTTCTTAAAAACTTCAGGCTTGAGTTTATAGTTTGGTCAAATAAAAAGCATCTTATATCTATAAGTTGCCCCAACTTCTTCCACCCGTAATGCTTAACAAGCGACTCTAAGATATCTTGTAGTTTTACACCGTGTAATGGATTGTTTTTGTTTTTTTCTTGCTCACTCATTGTTCTCTTCCTCTTGTGTGGTTGTAGTTTCAAAGATTTTTATTGCTTTGTTGTAGTTATCTTCATCAGCATAAAAATATTCTTCTAAAAGTGGTTTGATTTTATACTCTTTTGTAAACTCCAAATCTTCTGTAGTTTGTATTTTCATAAAGTAACTATGTCCTAACATGTAGTCTTCATTTAGATTCTCTTTTATAAATTTATTTAAGTCATTAAAGAGTTTTTTTGCTTCTACATGTAAGATTAGATTTTCATTTGGCTTCATCTTTAAAAATGTAAATCTTCTTCTCAAGGCTATATCTATAGTTGCGATAGATTTATCCGTTGAATTCATCGTAGCAATTATATAAAGATTTGATGGAACTTTGAACTTTTCTTTTGAGTATGGAAGCGTCACTTCATAAACATCTCTTTTATCCTCTTCTATGAGTGTGATAAGCTCTCCAAAGATTTTAGAGATATTTCCTCTGTTTATTTCGTCTATGACTATGTAGAAGTTTTTATCAGATTTTTCTGCACCACTACATAGTTTTTTAAATATTCCATCTTTTAGCTCAATATTTCCGCTCACACTTGGTCTAAAACCCTCTATAAAATCTTCATAAGAGTAGCTTTGATGAAATGTTATAAACTCGACTCGTTTCTCATCTTTAACTTGTTTAAATAATCTATCAATACTGCCTTCTTCAATTTCATCATCTTTATTATTGATAATAAAATCAAAAATTTTATTTTCTAAAAAATCACCACCCTCAATAAGTGCCACAATTTTTTTATAGTTATGAGTTTTTCCAACTCCAGGTGCACCGTAGAGGATTATGTTTTTGATTTCAGGAAACTCGAGTTCTGGTTCTTCTCCATCATGATTATCTAAGATATTGATATTAAAGCTTTGTTGCTTTGCAAAATTAATCATTTTATCAATATTCCCATCTCTATTCCCCCATTGAGTAGTAAAATATAATTTTTCACTGTTGTATTCAATTGGATTTCCATAGTTTCCTTTTCCAAAATACCTTTCATTTTTTTTACTATCATTATTTGCATGATTATCGAACCAATTTTGAAAATCTGCTTCATTAAAAATAACTTTCCGTTGACTATTTTGACCAGATAACTGCTTATGAATAGTTGAGACATTAAATGTATCTTGCAATTCTTTATATGTTTTACCAGGATTCATACTTAAGTAATATTTGAAAATATCAAAACAAAGTCTTCCTAAACCATCTCCATCATTACCTACTACATTACCATTTTTTCTGTATTCTTTATTGTTGAATATTACTTTCATTTTACAATCTCCGTTATTCTAATTTTAATCTCTTCAATATACTCTTTATAACCACCGCACCCATCAAACCACAAATCCAAACTCTTTACTTTCATTTTTACTTCCTCGCCCTTTTCCCCTAAAACCAAATCATAATCAAAATGCTCCAGATGTTTCGGATAGAGAAGCATTGTATTTGTTATATGATAGTTTTTTCCATAAACGAACATCTGAAACTTGTCATCTCTTTTTATATCATTTTTTGCACCAAGCTTTTTATATTTAGTGTCTATTATCAAATCTTTTACAATAATATCAGGTTTTAAAATCAGATCTCCGTATGTGTCACAGCTTTGAAGCAGTGTTGCGGGTTCAAGCTCTTTTACCATCTTGCCGACAAACCTCTCAAAAAGAACATTCATGTCAAACAAGAACGCAAAACTTTTTTTATCTTTTGCAAAGAGCGGAATTGATTTGTTTAAGAGCAAAAGTGCAAACTCAAAACTATCTTTGAACCTGTTGTTTAGTCTGTTAAAATGTACATGTAGATTATTTATGTCAAAAGTTTTAAACTCTACCTCATCTAGTACAAGCTCACAATGTTTTAAAAGTTTTTTGTTTTTTGTGTAATTTACTAAAGTTTTTACGGCAAATAAAAAAAACTGATTTAGCTCATTATTCTCGCTAAATTCATCATATTCGCAGTAGATTTTATTTTTTATATGATTATATTTAAGATTTTCATTTATAAGATATTTGCCTCTAAGGGTCGTGAGATTATCCTGCTCGGTTATATACTCTTTGTAAATGCCTCGTTTGAACTCTTTAAACAACCTTTGTGCAAAAAGTTGTATAAAAACTTCTAAGATGTTATGTTTTTCATTTTTGCAAGAAGCTATATCTTCATTTTCAAGTTTTACGTCATAAGCATACATCAACATGTAGATGAAAATATCAAGATTTTTTTCATCGTTATTGTCTGC
Organism: Candidatus Sulfurimonas marisnigri; assembly: GCF_015265475.1. NCBI lineage: Bacteria > Pseudomonadati > Campylobacterota > Epsilonproteobacteria > Campylobacterales > Sulfurimonadaceae > Sulfurimonas > Candidatus Sulfurimonas marisnigri. The sequence goes on from NZ_CP054493.1 coordinate 1,716,069, forward strand.
TATTTTTCGAGGAAAGTTTGCTTCGCAACCGCTATTCGCTACTTTTGGAAGCAGATAAAAATCTTGATTGTCATAGTTTAATATTCCGCAATACTGTTGTGATTTTAAAATATTCCAATCAAGTTTAAAATATTTATGAAGCAGCGGAGTATCTATGATGTGCTTTTTTAATTTTTCATCTTTTACTTCGCTATATTCATAAATAGTATTCATCAAAGGTTCCCATATTTATAGTACGCTGCACAAGCACCTTCACTGCTTACCATGCAGCTTCCTACAGGTGAAGATGGCTTACATGCTGTGCCAAATATACTACACTCAACAGGATTTGCAAGACCTCTTAGTATATCGCCGCATATGCATAGTTTATGGTCGTCTATCTTTTGGCTCGGCAAAATCTCACTATAAATTTCTTCTGCATTATACTCTTTATACTCATCTCTTAGCTTCAACCCGCTTTTAGGAATATCACCTAAGCCTCTCCATCTAAAATGCTCAACTTTTTCAAAATACTTGTTTATAAGCTCTTGTGCTTTTATATTTCCATCATAAGTGACTGCTCTTTTATACTCAACTTCTAGCTCGCATCTATCTTCTATAAACTGTTTTACTATCATACTTATTGACTGCATAACATCAACTGGCTCAAAACCTGAAACAACTACAGGTTTATTGTAATCTCTTGGGAACTCTTCATATATTTTACTCCCACTAATTACGCTTACATGTGAGGGTCCTAAAAAAGCGTCTATCTTGTTCTCTTTGTCGGCGAGCAGAGCAGACATAGCCTCTGGAACTGTTACATGGTTTACATGTAAGAAAATGTTTTTTACACCTTTTTTTATTACCGTATCAAGAAGAGCTGCTGTCATAGGAGTAGTTGTCTCAAAGCCTATGGCAAAAAAGATTATAGTTTTTGTTGGGTTCTCTTGGGCAATTTTGAGACAATCCAGAGGAGAGTATACAAAACGTACATCGGCTCCCTTGCTCCTTGCATCTTGAAGGCTTCCACTGCTTCCTGGAACTTTAATCATATCGCCTAGTGTTACAAGTATCACATCCTCTTGCATACTTAGTACATAAGCATGGTCGATTCTCTCTTTTGGCATTATACAAACAGGACAACCCGGACCATGAATAAACTTTATATTCTTAGGTAAAAGTTGGAGAATTCCATACTTCATAATAGTATGGGTATGTCCGCCGCAAACTTCCATAATATTTATAGGATTATTTAACTTCTTTGCATCTTCTTTTATGATTTTTGCATAAGCTTTTATGGTGTCTGCATCTCTAAAGTTGTCATATAAATTTTTAAGCTCTAAACTCATATTACTCGCCTCTGTTTGGACACTCATCGTCTTCTAAAATTGCCATTTGCCTATCTTCTTCATTCATGGCGGCAATTATCTCTTTATAAAGCTCCAAACTATCCAAAGCGTCTGCTTCATCAATCTTGTTCATAACAAAGCCGATGTGCAAAAGTACATAATCACCAATCTTTATATCCTCTTCACTTACCAAGTCTAAACTGGCAGCTCTTTGCACGCCCATAGTGTCAACCGTTGCAACGCCATTTTCTTTGTCTATTTTAACTACTTTTGAGGGTATTGAAAGACACATTATCTCATCTCCATTTTAAACTTAATCCAAGAAGCGACTTTTTTAATGCTCTCTTCGTCTTTAGTGCTTACTTCCATAATGTCTACGCTCGGTTTTAGTTTTCTTGCCATCTCTTTCTCTTTTTGCATGTCATACTCAAAGTATGGAAGTAAATCTGTTTTAGTAAAAAGAATCAAGTCGGCAGTTCTAAACATAACCGGATATTTGGCTATTTTATCCTCACCCTCTGGAATACTTACCAAAACTATATTTAGGTGGCTTCCGACATCATAAGAGGCTGGACACACGAGGTTTCCTACATTCTCTATAAAACATACATCCATATTGTCCAAATCCATATGGTGAAGAGCTTTGTGAACCATAAACGCATCAAGATGACATGCAGAACCTGTTTGAATCTGGTGAGCTTCTATCCCTTTTGCTTTAAGTCTGTCTGCATCACGAGAAGTCTCTAAATCCCCCTCAACTACACCAAATTTAAACTCAGCAATATCTGAGAGAGACTCAAGAAGAGCTGTCTTTCCGCTCCCTGGAGAACTCATAAGATTTATACACAACACGCCCTTAGAGTTAAAATGCTCTCTGTTGTGCCCTGCTTCGTGGTCATTTTTATCTAAAATTTTAGTGATTATAGAGATGGTTTTTGGATCATTTAGCTGTGGATTGTCATGTAGGTGTTGGTGCGCACCTTGATGCTCACTTGAATTTTTGTGAGAGTGACTATGCTCATGAGTATGAGCCTGTGAATCTGTTATACTGCAACCGCAATCTTTACACATATTATTTATCCTTAATTTTATTTTATAAAATGAAAGAAACCTTTCATCTATTTTGCCACGTTATCGGAAGTAATTCCGCTAACTACGTTAACTCTTGGTTTCCTTCGACAGGAGGTCCATCAACACTTATGTTTCTTTTTTATCCTACGAGCATATTAGAGCCTACAACTACTGAAATTAAACCTGCTGTTGTAAATACTCTTCTTACATTTTGTTTTGAATTTAATAGATTTTTATTAATATACAATATTACTGTACCAAAACTTACAAATACGGCCATTACACCCAAACCAAATACTAAAACCATTACCAAATCAAGGCTGTTTCCCTCTATAAGCCCAAGAGTTACAAGCATCCCTCTGACTCCGCCAATCCCCATTAAGGCTCCAACAGTAAATGCTGAAGCGGTGTCACCGTTTCCATGGCTGTGTTCTCTTCCAAACCAGATATGCAAATGCTCTTTTCCATGATGTATATGTGTTTTCAGCTGGATTTGGTCGCTGTAAACCATATAAAGCAGATAAACACCCATCGCCAAAATAACAGATGACGATATGACATCTCCGAAACCCAGAATATTTTCACTGATATGGTAACTCTCTAAAATTTTTGCAAATATAAAAAGTGTGAGACCATGACCGACGGCAAATAAAACCGTTATCATCATAGTTTTCTTTTTGTTCTTTCCTATTGAAAAGTCTGCAATAGCACTCAAATGATCAGGTCCGAATGCATGCAAAACACCATACCAAAAAACAAGAAGCAATCCTACGTTTTCCATATCTAATCCTAGTAGTGAATATGTATTCATATTCTATATATTTAATGTGAAAATAACATTAAATTTCTACTTTCTTATATTGTTTTGGTACTAAAATATGTTAAAATCTCCTATGAAATGTATTTATTGCAATAATGAAAAGTTATATAAACTAAAATCTGCTCAAGTTAAATGCTCAAAGTGCAAAAAAAAGTTTTCTCCAAAGAGAGTAGAAAAAGATTTGAGCGTTATAGAGTGCTTTTGTGAAAATCTAAGTATAGACCAGACAAGTAAAAAACTCTTAATAAACTATGTGAGTGTAAAAAACAGATATGAACTTTTCAGGCAACTTATAGCTAAGCACTTAGAAGAGATTTACAGAGATAAGGCTGTTATAGAGTACGATGAGTATATATATCTGCCAAAAAGCAAAAAAAAGATAAAAGAAAATATCTTTGATGCACAAAACTTTTTAACATTTCATTATGAGAACAAAGTCTACAACCTTCTTATGACAAACCTGAACATACATAAAAAGCAGTTTTTAGATGATGGAGTTGGAGATGCCTACTTTAAAGAGTTCTCAAAATTTATGATGTATAACAAAATTTCTAAAACTCAAAAAAGAGAAAATGTTATCACTAAGTTTTGGCTTTTTTTTGAAGAGTCTATCTTAAAATATAAAGGTATTAAAGATGAGAACTTTTTTTATTACTTAAAAGAGATTGAGTTTAAGTTTAATTATAAGCTTGAAGAACAAAGAGAGATTTTGATAAATTTATACTAAAACCATATTATGCAACAAAGCATAATAGAGTTGCCCCAAAGCAATTCCACCATCATTTATAGCTGTTTCTTGTTGATGATAATACTTGATTTTCGCTTCTTCTAATTTTATACATGTAATCTCTAAAAGTGTCTTATTTTGGAATACTCCACCGCTCAAAATTACATCTAGTTTTTCAACTTTTGAAATCTCTGCTACTACCTCTGCTAACGTATTTATAAACTTTGTAACAATATTTTTATCAAAAAAATCAAACTCTATATCTATAACTCCGTCAATTATTTTATACTCAAAACTTTTCTTTACATGTAGATTATAGTTTTGTTCGCACATAAGTCCTGTTTCGCCCTCGTATGTTTGTACATGTAGCAGGTTTGCAAGACTTGCCACACCGTCAAAAAGACGGCCGACTGAACTGCTTTGCGGTGTATTTAAATTTTTTAGATAACTTTGATGTAGTATTTTAATCTCTATCAATGAGAAAGATTTCACTACATGTAAGTCCAGAGCTAAAACTTCATCTAAACTATACTTGTCAAAAAGCATACTAAGAGCGACTCGTCTTGGCTCTTTAATTGCTTTTTCACCGCCAAGAAGTTTTATGGGCTTAAAGTGGTACTTTCTCTTATCGCCGAGAAAAACTTCGCCGCCCCATAGTGAGCCATCATCTCCATAACCTGTTCCGTCAAAACTAAACCCCGAATAATCTCCACTTAATCCAAACTCTGCCTTACATGCGTAGATATGGGCTAAATGGTGTTGAACTTCCAGCAGTTCTTTGTTTTGTATTTTTGCCCACTTTGTTGTTTCGTATCTTGTATGTTTGTCGTGAACTATAATATCGGGCTCAAAATCATAAAAATTTTTAAAACTCTCTAATGTTCTAAGAAAAAAGCCAAATGCCTCTAAAGAGTCCAAATCACCAATATGAGGAGATAAAATAATATTCTCATCTATGACCAAAGCAATTGAGTTCTTTGCATTTGCTCCAACTGCTAAGATTTTCTTTTTACTTTTAAATGGGAGTTTTATAACCTTTGGGGCATAGCCGCGTGAGAGTCTTAAAACTTGAGTTTTACCGGCTATCACTTGAACCAAAGAGTCATCAACTCCATTTATTATATCTCTGTCAAAATCTAAAACAAACTCTACAAATGGGAGTTTTATATAGATTTCTTCCACATTTGTTATGATTGGCTCACTTCCCAAGTTTGCACTTGTTGCGACTATTGGATTCTCTACATGTAGAAACAAAATATGATGAAGTGCTGTGTATGGCAAAAAACACCCTATTCTACCTATATGTGGAGCTATTTTTGTGGATAGTTTAGTATCTACATCTGCACCTTTTTTCAAAATAACGATAGGAGCCTCTTTTGATATTAAAAGCTCTTCCTCTTTTTCATCTACATCTGCAAAAGATTTTATCTGCTGTATATCTTTGCACATTACTGCAAAAGGCTTAGCGGGTCTGTTTTTAAACTCTCTTAATTTTGTAACTACCTCATCATTTGTTGCATCACAGACTATATGAAATCCGCCTATTCCCTTTATGGCAACTATTTTTCCATCTTTAATCTTTTGTGCGCATGTTAAAATAGTTGCAGACAAACTTGGTCCGCAACTGTTGCAAGATATCGGCTGTGCGTGGTATCTTCTATTTAATGGGTTAGAGTATTCATCCGCACATGACGCACACATCTTAAACTTTTGCATAGATGTGTTTGCTCTGTCATAAGGAACTGTTTTTATTATGGAGTATCGTGGTCCGCAGTTAGTGCAGTTCGTAGCGAAATAATCTCTATATTTTTCTACATGTACAATGTCATCTAAGCACTCTTTACATGTAGCGATATCCGGAGAGACTAAAGCAGTTTTTACTGACTCTTTAGAGCTTTGTTTAATCTCAAAATTTCTTACATGTAGAAGTGCCATCTCTGATGTTTTAATCTCATCAATTCTTGCTAGCGGAGGCAGAGTTGAATAGAGTTTTTTTTCAAATTTTTCTATAGTCTCAGAGAAACCTTCGAGCTCTAATTCTACACCATTAGTTGAATTTTTCACAAACCCAAAAAGTTTTAACTCTATCGCCAGCTTATATATAAATGGTCGAAATCCAACACCTTGTACTTGTCCACTTATTAGATATTTATGTCTAATCAAAACAGTTCATTTCCACCATATTGAATATTTCTACCATCTACCGGCAACTCTTTATTAAAACAGAGATTATGATTTACGGACACCTCTTTGCTAAGTTTACTGAAAAAATGTCTGTTTTGCAGTAATGAGCCTGTGATTACAACAGAGTCACTTTTCATCTGAGCTTTTATCTCATCGAGCTGAGCAGATATAAACTCGGCAAAACTCTCAATAACGCCATAACTAAGAGACAGCTGGTCAAGTTCGGCAAGTTTGAAACTCATAGCGGTTCTAACTGTCATAAGCGGATCTATAAAAACTTTTGAGTCAATTCTGTTTAACTTATAGTCTATTCTGGGACCTTTATCACCCATAAACGTTACTGCAAAATTTTCAAGTATTTGCGCTGATTTAACAAGGTCACTATCTTTTGAAAAGCCTAAAATTATAGAAACAACTCCCCATAGTTTGTAAACGTTAAAATCTTTTTCATCAAACACTATTTTAGATATATCCTTAAAATGTTCACTGAATTTATTTTTATAATTATTTACCAACTTCTCACCGGTTTCATCGGTCGCTGCAATAGCATCAAATACCTCTTGGATAGAGCCAAAGCCAAATTTAAAAGATAGATATTCTATTGTTCCAAATTTTTTTGAATAGATTAAAATATCATTATGATAATCTTTGCTTAAATTTACGCCTATTACTGTTTTTTCAAGTAATGAGTGCTCTTTGATAACAGAAAAAAAAGCGCCGATGTGAGGAATCAGAACCTTCTCTCCCAGCTCTTTGTACGGCAAACCTTTGTTGCCTTTTAGTATGGCAATATGCTTATCACTTACGACAACTTCAATCGGTTCGAACTCTTTTACACTTTTAACCAAGTCCAACTTAACTTTTGAGGGCATCTTATCTTTTGTTATAAAAACCAGATTGATTCCAAGTATATGCAACTCACTCATTAAAAGGTGCAAAACAAAATCATCGGCGAGCTTAAAGCGAATAAGTTCATTTTGTATATCTTCAAAATCTGTTTTAAATAAAAGGTTAGTTTTTACTCTTATAAGAGGTTTTTCTATCGCTCCCAAAGCTACTATTTCGCTGTTGGTGGCATTTGTATAGCTTTGTACTGTAAGGAGGTCATAACAAACAACATCAAAATCTAAATCATTACATTTTTGATCTAATTTGCCAACATAATATTTTCCATAAAATGTATCTACTTCAGCTACCAATCCATCATTTATTGACTTAGCAATATTTACAAATGTCTCTTTATCACTTTTACTTTGAGAGTCTAAACCGTACCCACAAACATCACACTCTGTAAAGATATTGTAGTAATTATCGTCAGATTCATTCATAACTTCATTCAAACATTTTGGACAAAAAGGCATTTCTCTCTTTGGTGTCTGAGGTAAAGTAAAACTCTCACTCGGCATATCATATACTACTTTAGCACCTGCTTCGTGTAAGAATATAGAGTGAGGTAACTCTAGTGACAATTTATTTGCAAAATTTTCAAGTTCATCACTATCTTCAGACTCAACATATAAAAAGAGTTCATCACCATTTTTTACTAGTTTACCTTCTATAGAAAAAAGTTTTAATGTATTTAACATTATTTTTTCGTAAACTAAAGAGGAAGATGAATGACTAAAAGAAAATTCTAGAATCATAAAGCACCTTTTAAATATGTATTTGGAGCGACTTCTGCTAAGGTTATCTCTTTTTTTATTGAAGCTTTAAAACCAAAATCCTCTATGTATTTTATGATGGCATTTTCCATTGTTAGTCCAGCTTTTAAGACCTCTGGAGTCATAGTAAAAGTGCTGTTTTCTCCAATAACAAAAGGGATGACACCTACTATTTTTGTAGGTGGCAAATCTCCCATCATCTCAATCATCTGAAGAGTTTGAAGCATTTCTACTTCATGTGCACTACCATTCCATGTAATGCACTCTGGCACATCATTAAAATCAAACAAGAACACATCACCTATTTCGCCATCAATTGAACTAACGCAATCAATAAGTAAAACATGGTCGTAATCAGTAATAATAGGTATCAGCCTTTGAGCTAATGTACCGCCATCTAAAATTTCTACACTGTGCTCATCAGACTCAAATTGATATTTTTCATCAATTAGATTTGCTAAATGTGGACCAATGCCCTCATCACCAAATAAAATATTCCCAATACCAAGAACTAAAATTTTCAAATATAAATCCTTATTGTACTAATGCTTATTCTTTCTTATCCATCTATACCCACTAAATATAGAATCAACAGTGCCTTCTTTTCCATTAACTGCATTAAATACAACCATATACACATGTCCAACTATAAATAAAATAATCCCCCACATTAGAACATGGTGTAACTCTCTTACTGCAGCAAGACCACCTAGCATAACTTCTAAGTTTCTCATTGGATCATATAGTAATCCACCAATAAATTCATGATAACTATGAACATAAAGGACAAGTCCTGTTATTATCAGTCCACTTATTGCGAAATAAAAGGCAACATAAGCTAAAAGCTGAATAACATTATATGCTCCACTTAGTTTTGGGTGCTTAGACAAAAGTAAATAGTACCCTATCTGATTCATCCAATTTTCTAAATTCATCACATCTTTAAAAGAATTGATTTCAACTTTATCCTTTACAGAAAAGAAGAAATAATATGTCTTTCCTATAAACATAGAGATCATTATAAAGCCAAAGATTTCATGCCATGTTCTAAACACTGCATTTGTAAAAATTGTTGGCTCTGCACTTATTTCTGGTGTCAAAAATGGTGATGCCAGATAAAATCCGGTTATCATTAACGCTACAATACTTACTACTCTAATCCAGTGATGCCATCTATAAAAGGCAGTAAATTCAAGTTCTCTCTCTATTTCTTGTTCTACTATTTTAGAAGAATCTTCTTCTATTTTAACAGTTGTATCCATTACTTACTCCTTTTATACGCTACATCCAGCATAGAGTGGATCTAATTTGTATTCACTTAATGTTTTCCCTTTTGTGTCCATTACATGTACTGCACATGCTATACAAGGATCGTAAGAGTGAATAATTCTAATAATCTCTAATGGTTGCGTTAAGTCGGCAATTTTAAGACCTATTAAATCAGCTTCGTATGGTCCTTTTGCACCTTTAGAGTCCATCGGTCCAGCATTCCAAGTAGAAGGAACTACAGCTTGATAATTTTCAATTACACCATTTTTAATTCTAACCCAGTGACTTAACATTCCTCTAGGAACTTCACCGATGCCTCTACCTTTGTACTCTTTATTTTTATCAATAGTATAAGTAGCACAAGTTTCTTGATCAACTTTAAGGTTTTCAATTAGATTATTAAAAGCAATAAGAGCATTGTCTGCAACAAGTTTAGCCTGAAGCATACGCGCTGCTGTTCTTCCCAAAGTTGAAAATAGTGCAGCTGCTGGAACACCTGTTTGTGCAAGAAAATCACCTACTACTTTTACTACTTTTTTATTGCCACTTGCATAACCAACTAATATAGATGCTAATGGTCCAACTTCCATTGGATTACCATTATATCTTGGTGATTTAATCCAACTGTATTTTTCGTTTTGGTTAATCAATTTAGAATCAACCATTTTTCCATCTGGTCCAACACTGCTTCCATCTACATAACCAGTATAGTTTGGATTTGTTGTTCCATCATACGGATGTTGTGGTGCATCATCTTTATACCAAGAGTGAGTAGCTTCTTCTGTAATCATATCTTCATCAATTTCAAGAACCTTACTAAGGTCTCCATTCATAATTACACCACTATTAAATAGATGCTCATTTCTTCCAATGATAAACTCTTCATGTGCCATAAAGTTCTTAACACCCATAGGCTTCATAACCGATGGCTCTGTTTTATACATCTCTGCCGCCATAATAATATCAGGATAATAAGCATTGTTAATAAAATCAGCCATAGCTTGAAATTTAACCATGTATTCACCCATTTTTGCTGGGTTAAGAATATCCATAACACATGTAACACCACCAACAACTAAACTTTGTGGGTGTGGTTGCTTAGCACCAAAGATAGCCATAAGTTGAGCTGCAGTTCTTTGCATCTCTAGGGCTTTTAAATAGTGAGAAAGTGCAATAAGATTTTGTTCTGGAGTAAATCGGTATGTTCCATGCCCCCAATATGCGTTAGCAAATGGCCCAAGTCCTTGAGGATTTTTAGCAAATTTACCTATTTTTTCTTGTACTTTTTTTAGCTCATTTTCACCAGTTCCAATTGGGTTATTTGTATATTTAAATGCTAACTTACTTGCTTTTGCAGGATCTGCACTGAGTGCTGATACAATATCAACCCAATCAACACCATGTAAATGGTAGAAATGAACAGGATGGTCATGCATAAATAGAGCGGCATTCATTAATGTCCTTACAAGTTCTGCATTATAAGGAACTTTAATATCTAGTGCATCTTCTATTGCCATTGTACTTTTTAAATAATGTGAATAGGTACATACCCCACAAATTCTTTGCATCATTAACGGTATATTTCTAGGGTCACGACCCTTAGCTATTACCTCAAGACCTCTCCATAAAGTTGAAGATACAAATGCATCCTGAACTACTCCATCATCGCCAACGATAACTTCAGCTCTTAAATGTCCTTCAATTCTTGTTATTGGGTCTACAATTACTCTTTTTGCCATATCAAACTCCTCAACTATTCTTTTGGTTTTTTAATTAATGATATTGCCGCATGCGCTGCTATACCGACTGCTGTAACTGTAAGAATTCCCACACCAATTTTATCTGCTGTAGCATCTGAACCTAATCCACCAAATACTGTGTGATAAAGTCTATTGCCTAATGGTTCATGTACAATTCCCATTTTATCCCAAAAGTCAGGTTCACTACAGCCCATACAACCATGTCCAGCCTGAACAGGCCAAGATGTACCTTGATTAAATCTTTGCTTTGAGCAGTTATTAAACGTATATGGTCCTTTACATCCCACTTTATAAAGACAATAACCATTTTTTGCACCATCATCACCAAATTGTTCTACGAACTCACCAGCATCAAACCTACCTCTTCGCTCACAAGCGTCATGAATTCTAAGCCCATAAGCCCATTTAGGTCTATTGTACGCGTCAAGTGCTGGAAGTGTTCCATAGAGGATAAAATGCAGTAGTGTTCCAACAATATTGCTCTCACTAGGTGGACATCCTGGGACATTAATAACAGACTTATTTGTTATATTGCTTAGAGCTGTAGCATTTGTAGGGTTTGGATATGCTGCTTGAACACCCCCAAAAGATGAACAAGTGCCAATAGCAAAAATAGCAGCTGCATTTTCAGAAGCTTCTCTAGCAATTTTTTCTCCTGTTTTTCCATGTGCCCCAATAGTTAAGTAAAAATCACTTTCACCATGAGGAATGCCACCCTCAACCATTAAGATATATTTACCTTTATATCTCTCCATTGCTGATTCTAAATTATGCTCAGCTTGCCACCCAGCTGCAGACATAATTGTTTCATGGTATTCTAATGAAATGTAGTCAAATATAAGACTATCAATGCTTGGTGTCGCTGTTCTTAATAAAGATTCACTGCACCCGGTACACTCAGCCATATGTAGCCAAACTAAAGGGAGTCTGTCAGCCATTTCAGCTGCTTTTGCAACCAATGGAGTAAAACTTGCCGGTAACATAAGCATTGATGTCATTGCACCTGCCCAACCCATAAATTCTCTTCTAGAGAAGCCTTTTTCTTCAATCAACCTTGATATTGACTTTTCATCATCTAACTTTGGTAAATTAGATAACTCGTCTAGTCTAGAAGATAACTTTTCAAACAAAGCCTTATTTTCCATAACATTCTCCCTTTAATTGTTAATTACATATAATGAATGACTATTCATTTATCTAATATCATATAAAAATTAAACTTAAAATAAAATGAATATATATATAATTTTTAATTATAAATTAAGTTTTTATTAGTATTTATGATTAGTGTTTAAAATTATACCTAAATATATGTGTTGTAAGTAATTAAAAAAAGTTTTTTATCAATGTGTGGTGCAGACTGAGCATACGTCAAATGTTTTAAAAACAAGTTCAGCCATTTTAATATCATATAGACCAATCATAGCTTTTTGTGAAACTCCTTGCTTCTCTCTTGTTCCTCCACTTAGGTTCCATTGAGTTGGAGTTATTATCTCATAGTTTTTTATAAAGCCATTCTCAAGTTCTACTTTATGTATAAGAGTACCACGCGCAGCTTCTACTGCAGAGTACCCACTGCTGCTGAATTGTTTTATATCTATACATGGTTCAATATATGATGGTTCATTTAAATCTAACTTTTGTATTAATTTTTTTGAGTGTTTTAAAAGTTGAGATATTTCGGAGACCCTTGCCAAAATTCTGCTAAATATACTATCACCATATTTTCTATGAGCATCTAATATAAGTTTATTTTTATTTACCATAGCACGTGCTAAAGGACCGACTTCATAGTATTTATCTTTATAGCTTACATTTTTTGCAAATGACGTAGCCGTTTCAGACTCTTTTGCATGTTCTATAAAAATATTGTTATTCACTCTAGTTTTTAATGATTTACCTTTTTTAAAGTAGCTATTCTCTCCAAAAGAGATAAATCTTCCATAGCTCTTTCCATACGCTAACAACTCTTCCTTTTTTATTTGTCTTAGTATGTCTGGTAAATCCCCTTCATACTTCAAAATATTGTCTACACTCTTACATGTAGAGAAACTTTCACTCTCCATCTTGATTAAGTTATCTTCAACGAATTTAACCGTTTGCTCTATATAATGCTGTAGCTTTATAATATCCATCTCTGTTATATCACAGACTACTCCGCCTACAACTGCATAAGAGGTGTGTGGATATTGTCCTCCAAAGAGTGCGATAGCTTTACCCATAAGCTGAGACGGGTAAGTGGCTTTTAGCACCTCTTGCTTGTGTCCAAACAGAGGCATCATTGTTAAATAAAACCACTTAAAATGGTTTTGTATAAGCTCAAAATTAAGTGTCAATTCTCTTAAACTTTTTGCTTTATTTGAAATTTGTAAATTATCATAACAACTCTCAAGTGCTTCAACAGTAGCAATAAGATGAGCATGACCACATATACCGCATACTCTCGGATTTATTACAAGTGCGTCAAAAGCTGATTTTCCTTTTAAAATATTTTCTATATTTCTTGTTGACATAAACTCTATATCTACAAAATCAATCTTATTATCTTTAAAGTTAAAGTTTAACTTTGCTTCACCTTCTATCTTTTCTATTAGTTTAATCATCAAATAACTTCTTTTGTAATCTTTGTATATTAAATGCTTTTGTTATCCCAGCAAGTGTTAGGTATGTTCTTTTGCCTACCCCAACAGGGAGATATTCAGGTATACCCATGTTTTTTTTCGTCTCAAAAAGGTTTTGTTTAGGAAATTTTGGCTCGGTACACCCCATGCAAGGGAGACCTGCTCTTGTCTTTGAGTTAACCTCATTCCAGAGTATTTTATTACAACTTGCATGTGTGTATGGTGCTTGACAACCGTGGTCATAATACATGCACCCCTCCAGCTCTCCAAACTTGTGATTATCAACTTTATATTCAAAGTACTCATTTCTAGTGCAACCATTATGGACTGTGTAGGCATAAAACTCTTTTGGACGCAGAAAATTATCTAATTTTAAATTAACACTTTTTTTAATTGCGTAAAGAGTGTTCACTAAGACTTCTGGATGAACTGGACATCCTGATAAAGATACGGTTTTATCAAGTATATCTTGAAAGTTTCCTAATGATTTTTCTTGATTAAAATGTAGACCTGAAGTGTTCTCATAATCACTCTCTCTAAAAATTCCTCCAAAAGTCGCACATGTACCTACTGTAACTATTTTTTGAACTATTTTAGAGTAGCTTTCTATTATCTCTATAACAGAGACATCTGCTCTTTGAAACTCTCTTGATATTGCCCCTTCAATAAGTAAAATATCACAAGGTATTTGATTTAAAACTATGTCTTCAAGTGAGTAGGCAGAGTCTATCACTTGATGGTAGATAAATTCAAAATCGTTTAAAAATTGTTCTATATATGGATAGTTTAAAAATGAGTGAGTATTGCCGTTACAAGCAATTGCGCTTAGCCACAAGACTCTCATTTTCATAATTACTCCACACTCAAAGCTTTGTATATATTAAAGGTTATATCATCTATATAGTCATCCAAATCTTTAGGTAAAATATTTTCACCTTTTAAAAAGACCATTCCACCTAAATAACCCATAAAAAGACCAAATGCGCTAAAAAAATCTTGTTCTCTCAAATCTCCGCATTTTACACCCTCTTCAAAATAAATCATTATCTCTGTAACAAATTCATTTATACAGATCATCCCCTCACACCCATCTTTAAAAACTTCACGGGTAGAGAGGTATATTCGTAAAAAATAGTCTATCATCTCAGGTTTTAAGGATGCAGTTTTAAAGTATACTTCAATAATTTTTCTTGTTTTTTCTTTAGTAGATATATCTTGTTCGTTAATTTCCCTTAGCTGTTTGCCAAGATATATGGAGATATGTTTTATAATTTCTTTGGCTAAAATATCTTTGGATTTAAAATAGTTGTACATATTGCCAACACTCATTTTTAGAGATGTAGCAATATCTGGAATAGTAGTGTTGTAAAACCCTTTTGAGGCAAAAAGTTCTAGAGCAGATTGTATTATCTGCTCTTTTTTTATCTGTTTTTTATCCGACAAAGTATATTCTCCTTAAATTATGGGTAAATTATACTATAAAGATATTTTAATGCTTCTATTTATATATTTACTACTGCCACTGCATCTATTTCAACTAGAGCATTCTTAGGTAAAGTTTTTACAGCTACCGTTGCACGTGCTGGCTTATGAGTGCCAAAAGCCTCTTCATATATTTCATTTATGACTGCAAAGTCATCCATAGAGTCTATAAAAATTGTAGTCTTAACTACCATGTCCATTGAACTACCTGCCTCTTCTAAAACAGCTTTTAAGTTTTTAAGAACTTGCTTTGTTTGAATTACTACGTTACTTTCTAGCATAACACCTTCTGGTGTTAGTGCGATTTGACCTGATGTATATACCATACCATTTGCTACAACTGCTTGAGAGTACGGTCCTATTGCCGATGGAGCTTTACTTGTCTGAACAAATTTCATCTATTTCCTTTAACTTTTGTTTTATTATTTTACTTTCTTTTAACTTATAAATGCCAACATATTAAAATTAGAGATTGATATATATATTTATTTTTCATAAAGAAAATACTATTCCTATATGGTATAATCTTATATTAATTTTAGGGGTATACTATGCGTCGCGATGAAAAAAGACAATCTTATGGAACTCTTCTACCAAATATATTTTTTTCACTTCAAGTAATTGCTATCTTGTTGATTTTATCACTTATTGTGCAGTTTGTTGAACTCTTTAATCTTGCCATACCTATTATATTGATATCTTGTTTTATTGCCATAGGTTTTGTGTTCTACTTTCTAATACGAAGAAAAAACATTATACAAAGACAAGACATCTACCATAAAAAATAAATTATCTAGTCATCCTTGAACATTTCAACTTCTTCTAGTAGTTCGTAAAAACCCTGAATATTTCTATAGCCAACAGTTGTATAAATAATTTTTCCATTTTCTTTTAGGAAATAGTGTCTTGGGATACTTTTAGTTTCAAACTGACCAGGAATCTCGTCCATAACAGTTGAGAGATAAAGAAGTACATAATCTTTTTTTAATCTCTTTACTACTTCATCTTTAACTAAAACATTGCTTTTAAGCTTTGTACAAAAATGACAATACTCAGAGCCAATCAATAAGTAAATGTTTTTCTTCTCTTTTTTTGCCTGTTCTAGAGCTTCTTCATAATCACTTGGCCAATCAAATGCATTTAAGGTTGACAGAAGTGCAATTACTAAAATTAAATATCTCATTATCTATTCCCACATCTTAATTAAATTTTTAAATACACAATAGAGATCTTCAACCTCTTTTACTGTTGTTCTCTCGTTGACACTGTGTATTGTGTCATTTTTTACACCGAATTCTATTACATCAATTCCCAAAGGTGCTAAAAATCTCGCATCTGAAGTTCCACCAGCTGTAGAGTGCTTTGGTTTTAGACCAGTTACACTTTTTATTGCTTCACCAATTTTTCTAACAAGCTTAGTATTTGTATCTGTCTTAAATGGATATGAACCTTGTGTAAGTTTTAGCTCATAATTAAGCCCATCCATATTTTTTGCTACAAATTTTTCAACCTCTTTTTGAGTTGTGAGAGTTGTGTTTCTTACATTAAACATCATTTTCAACTCATTTGGAGTTACATTTGTTACTTGCATTCCTGAACGAATATCGGTAATTACAAATTTACTAGGACTAAAAAACTCATCACCATTGTCAAGATTAACTCCTGCCATATTTTGTAAAATTGGCGCTATATTATGTATAGGATTTATAGCTTTTTCAGGATATGCAGCATGTCCCTGCTTACCTTTTAAAGTTATATATCCATTTATAGAGCCACGTCTGCCTACTTTTATCGCATCTCCAAAATTATCTTCACATGTAGGTTCTGCTACAACTGCTGCATCTGGAAGTAAGTTATGTTCTTTTAGGTATTTTAAAACCTCAACAGTCCCATAGATTCCATCTCCCTCTTCGTCTGAGGTAAGTAAAAGAGATAGTGTACCATTAAAACCTTGTGCTTCTTTAACTGCCTGAGTAAATGCCGCAACTCCGCTTTTCATATCTTGAGTTCCGCGACCATAAATAAATCCATCTTTTTCTACAGCTTCATACGGGTCAGTCTCCCAACCTTTACCGGCAGGAACTACATCTACATGTCCGGCAAAACACAAGTGTTCTCCATCTCCAAATTTTTTATATATAAAAAGATTCTTTACATCTTCAACATCTATTCTAATAGCTTTAAAATCTGGCAGATAATTCTCTATAAAATCTAAAAGTCCACCATCATCTGGTGTCTCACTTTTACAAGATATCATATATTTAAATAGTTCAATTATATTCACTGTTTTGCACCTTGATTATCGTAAATTATATATGGAATAGTCTGATTACTTACATTGCAGAACAATACAATTTTAATCAAATAATTCTCATAATTTTTATAAATTAAATTATACAATTTTTTAACTACAAACAGCATGTTATAAATATATCTATAATAATAACTACTCTTATATTAACTATAGTTATTATATGGTATATTCTGATTATCAAATATATCAAAGAGTAAAATATGCTAAATAAAGTAAAAAATAGTCGTCAACAATATCATGAAAAAATCATAAGTAATTTACAAGACTACTCATATAGGAACAAAAGGTATAGTATAGAATTTGCTCTTGCTTTTGGCCTTTGTGATGATAGTAATGACTTTTACGACTTTGTTAATTCAAAAAGAAAAACTGATAAAGTTATCGCATTAGAAGATAACCTATGTTGTGTGATAATAGATTGTGTATCCAAAGAAGACGCCATTAAAGCAACTTCAAATTTAGTACATGGATTTAAGAGCAAAAAATCAAAAGAGACTCTGTATTCTGGTGTTGTTTCTTCCATAGATTATGAAAATGATGCCAACATTGTGGCTTCTCTTTTGGATATATTGGAGTACTCCATATCTAATGATATGAAAGGGTTAATTACTGATAAAGATTATATGGGACATTCAGTTTAATAAACAACTTACTGGTTAGATTCTAGTCCCAATCATCTAAGACAAAACCTTCAGACTCATTTATCTCAGGCTCTTCAATCTTAGTTTCTTTAGGCTTACTCATCTGCTCTTCATAAGTAAGCTCCAGACCATTGGATGTCATAACAAAGCCACCTATTTTAATTTTACCCTCATGTATCTCTTTATGATGTTCTTTACATAGTGGTACGAGATTATGTTTGGAGTCTTTATGAAAGTGTCCTATAAACCCTGCCCCATCTGCTAAAGATTTATGATTTATATGGTGAACATCTTCAGCCATAGCTCCGCAAATCACACATTTAGTTACATACAACTCTTTGTTGTACTTGCTTGTTTTTTTCTTCACAAGTAACTCTAGCTCATCAAAATCTTTTGCCAGACGTTTGCGGATTTTATTTGCTGTATCTAAAAACTCACTATCCATATGAAGTGATTTTGCAAACTCTAGACCATAAATGCTACTTCCGCTTCCAGCTTGAAGAACTCTATTAAAGAGTAGAGTATCTTGGGCTTCATCATACTCAACACTAAGATGCAAATCTACTACATTATCAAGGGATGTAATCTCTTTCATGGTTGAGAGTTGGTGCAGATGTGTCGCAAACAGAAAAAGTGAGCGAAGTTTTGCCAACTTTATTATAGCGCTAGAGACAATTGCCACACCAGAGAGGGTCTCTGTACCATGACTTATTTCGTCCCCTAAAATTAGTGAGCCAACTGTTGCACGATTGAAAATATTTTTAAGCTCAAGCATCTCAACAGCAAAAGTTGACAACCCTTTTGAGAGATTATCTTTTGAAACTATACGGGTAAAGAGTGAGTCAAAAAGAGAAAACTTCATAACAGCAGCACTTACAAAAAAGCCTGACTGAGCCATTAAGGTAGCTATTCCAATACTCTTCATAAGGGATGATTTCCCGCTAGAGTTTATTCCATAGAGCAAAACACCGTTTATATCATGCCCATCATGCACGCCAACTTCGAGCATAACACTTTCAGGATGTGGCAGGTCCATATAGCTGCGATTTCCCATAACTATATCATTTGGTATATATATTCCGCTGAGCTCTTGAATCTCTATTAAGGGATGGCGAAGTTGCATAATCTGCATAAAATTCTCATCTTTGTTTACATCAACAATCATTGGTCTGGAGTGCTTGTACATATCGGCAACTTTTGATGAGCTTACCCCGACATCTAAATCGGCTACATAACTTATAACACGGTCAAAAAGAAGTGAGTATCTTTTCTCGTAAACCCCTTGAAGTTGAATAAATCTATCTTTCACCAAAGAGACTATCTTGCGGCGGTTCTTCATAATCAGGTCTGAAAGATTATCTGTAAAAGCAGATGTTATTTTTACACTATTTGTAAGTTTTTTAACACTGAACTCTTTAAAATCTTCATCTTTTTTAAACTCATCTTCAATCATGGAAAATCTGTTTTTACTCAAAGAGATGTAATAACCATCTTTTTCCAAAAGACCAAGTGTTACTAAGCGACTTGTGTTCCCTGCGTTGGAACTATCCAATAACTTTTCGATTTTACTTATAATATCTTCAAAAGCTACAAGCATAGTAGAGTTTTCTTTAACCAATGTATCAACAGACTCATCAACACCACTCATTAAAAAGTTTTCATCAACAGTTGCATTTGTAAAGCGACGCGAGACATCAAGGTCTATGCTTTTGCTTATATCTCTTAAAAACTCATCAAGTTCGCTCTCATGAAATGGAGTTTTTTGAATTTTATGCTTTTTAACATAGAGCATCAGCTCTTTTACGCTAAGTATGGATTCATAGACATGGTTCATCTCAAAAGGGTGAAGTCTCCCTAAATCAAGTCGGCGAGATAACCTCTGCAAATCATACACCCCGCGCATAGTCTCATCTAGATACCTTGTGTGAGATGAGACACGCTCTATTAGGTTATATCTTCTCTCAAGTTCCTCTTTTTCCATAATTGGGTTTAAAAGTCTCTCTTTTAAAAGTCTCTTTCCAATAGCAGTCGCACTTCTATCCATCATCTTTAAAAGAGTAAACTCTTTTTTATCTTTAGAGACAACGCCCATCTGTTCAAGAGCACTGTTGCCTAGATACATAAAGCGGCGATTATCTATTATATTTGGAAGGTCAAGTTTTTGGACAATATGTATATCATGCTCAATAACAAAGTGGATTAGAATTGCCAATGACTCAGTAATCATAGGGCTTCTCTCTAAGTCCAAGTGCTCTATCGGCGAGAGGAGTGAACGTATCTGGTAAACCTCTTTAAACAGCCTGTTTTGAAACTCTATTTTAGGTCTCTCATTGTTTACGCTGTAGTGATAATGGTCTGGAATCTCAAGATACTGCATAACATGTCGCTGGTCTGTAATGCCATCTAAGAATGTAACAACAACCTCTGATGTGCGGTAAACATTTAAAAGATTAAAGACTTCATCAAGCGCATAAGATGGGTCTTCACTTGTCCCATGAGACTCATAAAGCCAAGTCTTTCCGGTTGTGACATCTATAGCACTGTACCCTACTGTGTATATATCTTTGTATTTATCAAGTAAAATTGAGACTATATAGTTGTCATCATTATCTACAATATGGTCAAAGTTAGTTCCTGGAGAGACAATTTGAGAGATATACCTGCTGATTTTAGGCGGATTGCCTTTTTGTTTCACAACAATAACGGTATATTTTTGTTCCGAGATTACGCGGTTTAAGTAGCGCTCAAACGAGACAGCCGGAACACCTGCTAAAAGCGGGTTTTTATCAGAGTTTTCTATAATGTTTTTATTTTTTTTAGTTAGCTGAATATTTAAAAGTTCTGCTATCTCTTTTGCTTTACCAATCTGTTCATCATCATTGTTAACTTCGTAGACCTCAAAAAAAGTACCTATCTCCATAAATACGACTGTATCACTTCCGTATTTCTCTTCAAAATATATCTGTAAATCGAAATATACTTGAGTTAATAATTTATCTTTATTATCTAAAATAGAACTTACATCTGATGAGCGCATTTATCACTTTTCATAATTATTTTTAGTCGTGATTATATCATAATTGAAATTATCAATATTTATGTGATAAAATGCGCTCATGCAGACTATAACAAAGATATTTTCAATACTATTTATAACAAATGTATATTCAAATGAGATAATAAATGATTCAAAACATATAATATCAGCCTCTGACTATACTCCTGTTTTTGTAGTTTTAGCATTTATTGCAGCGATAGGAATCTTCATACTCCATAGACATTATGACAATAAAAGGATAAACGAAGAGTTAAAAAACACAATAGATGAAGAGCTAAAAAAATCTAGAGAGAAAGATAAAATAATTTTTACACAAAGTAAACTTGCATCTATGGGAGAGATGATGGAAAACATTGCTCACCAGTGGAGACAACCTCTGTCTCAAGTCAATTCTGCTGTTTTAGTCATTGATGATATTTTGTATGAAAAAAAAATTAATGACTCTGTAATTGAAGAGAAATTATTGGAGATAGAGTCTTTAACAAAGTATATGTCAAAAACAATTGATGATTTTAAAGATTTTTTTAACAAAAACAAAAAAAGAGAAAAGTTCTCATTAAATGAGTTGATTGAACACTCTATATATATTGTAAAGGGAACTTTAAAATCAAACAATATAGAAGTTAAAACCTATTTTAATGAAAAGTTAGTATTCAATGGGTACAAGAATGAACTGCAACAAGCAATTATCACAATATTAAATAATGCGAAGTTTATGTTTGTTCATAGAAATATATTTAAGCCAAGAATCACCATTCGCGCTGAAAAAATTGATGATTATTTTGCAATAACGATTAGTGACAACGCAGGGGGCATTGATGCGGAAGTTATCTCTAAGATCTTTGAACCATACTTTACAACTAAGCATAAGTCTCAAGGGGCAGGATTAGGGCTTTATATATCAAAGATGATGATTGAAGAGAGTATGAACGGAAAACTCAATGTCAAAAATAGTAATGGTGGTGCTTGTTTTGAAATAATACTAAAGGCTGATGATGAGTGAAAATAAATTTCCATATACTATTTTATTTGTCGAAGATGAAGATGCCACAAGAGAGAACTATGTTCGTTTTTTGAAAAAGTATTATGAAAATGTTTATGAAGCTGGTGATGGAGAGGAAGCTTACAAGATTTATAAAGAGAGAAAACCTCATATATTAATTGTTGATATTAACCTTCCAAAACTAAGTGGGATTAATCTACTTAAAAAGATTAGAAAAGATGACCATAGTATAAAAGTGATTATGTTAACAGCCCACTCTGAAACACACTACTTACTTGAAGCAACTGAACTAAAGCTAACAAAATATTTAATCAAACCTATCACAAGAAATGAGTTGAAAAATGCACTAAACTTGGTACTCCAAGAGTTGTCAAAGTTTACTGTCTCACCCAAAAAACTGCTGATTTTAAAAGATGATTTTTCTTGGAATTATGATTTAAAAGAGTTACTTTGTGAGGAAAAATCTGTACCGCTCACAAACAAAGAGAGAAAAATACTAACAGTGCTTTTTTCAAATATCAATAAAACATGCGACTATTATGAGATAATATATGAAGTTTGGTACGACTACAATGATGATAAGCTTGATGCACTAAAGACAATTATAAAAAACCTAAGAAAAAAACTACCAAAAGAGACTATTGATAATGATTTTGGCGTCGGTTACAAACTAAAACTATAATTTAACGACAAATTAGCGACAGTATCAAACAAAACTCACTACTTCATCACTTCTACAAGCTACAATATAATAGATTAGTTTTAACAAGAGGAAACAATGAGATATATAATACTACTGATTTCAGCTGCATTACTTTTTACATTGAATGCAAATGAAGTAACACAAAAAAATGAAACAGCAAATGAGTTTGCATATATTCAACCAATATCAGTTGAAGAAGCTCCTGTAATAGCAATACTTGATGGCGATAATGATGGGGTTGCCGATGAAGGTGACAAATGTCCTACTACTCCGCCAAACACAAGAGTAGATTCTAAAGGTTGTGAGCTTGACAGTGACAATGATGGAGTTGTTAATTCAAAAGATGATTGTCCTACTACTCCTCCAAATACTGAAGTGAATTCTAAGGGTTGTACAATTGTAAATGACTCAGATAATGATGGAGTTGCCGATGAAGATGACAAGTGTCCAACTACTCCTCCAAATACTGAAGTAGACTACCAAGGGTGTCGTGATTCAGATAAAGATGGTGTCCCAAATATAGATGATAAATGCCCTGGTACACTAGAAGGAATCAAGGTTGACTACAGAGGATGTGAAATAGACAGTGATGATGATGGTGTTGTAGACTCTCAAGACCAATGTCCAGATACAAGTAAAGATTTTTCTGTTGATGGCTATGGCTGCCCTCAAACTGCAACTCTAAAAGTTAACTTTGCAACATCTAAATACAATGTAGACGATAAACTAGTTAAAGATTTACAGAAATTTTCACTATTTCTACAAGAAAACAAAGGGTACAAAGTTGTTATATATGGATTTACTGACTCAGTTGGCGACAGTAATAAAAATCGAATACTCTCCAAGAACCGAGCAGAAGCTGTTAAAGAGGCATTAACTCTATATGGAATTGACGCATCTAGATTTACAACAATAGGAAAAGGTGAAGCAAGCCCTATCGCTGATAATTCAACTAAAGATGGACGTGCACAAAATCGTAGAATAGAAGTTGAGCTAATAAAATGATTAAATTATACGAGGGTAAAATGAAAAAAATAGCAACATCAGTCTTAATAGTTTCGACGCTATTGAGTGCTCAGAGCTTAAAGATGTCAGTGAGTGAAGTTTTAGGTACAAATCCGGTTATTTTAGAGAGACTTAAAAATTATAATGCAACAAAAGAAGATATAACGATTGCAGAATCAGGGTATTATCCAAAGCTTGATTTATCAATTGGTATTGGAAAAGAAAAAGGTGAAAGAGCTGGCGGAACTGACTTTGATTATAGTGTTTATCAAAATTCTCTTTCATATACTCAAAATCTTTTTAAAGGTTTTGAAACTACATACCAAGTACAAGAGCATGAAAACAGAACAATAGCGGCAGCTTACAGCTACCTAGAAAAAGTGAATGATACATCTTTTAAAATGATAGATACTTATTTACAGGTGATGAGAAATAAAGAACTTCTAGATAATGCGCAGGCAAATATAGATATAAATGCAGAAATATTAAATAAAGTACAAAAACTTTATGATTCAGGCTTAACAACTCTTTCTGAAGTAAATAAAATAGAAGCATCACTATCTCTCGCAAAAAGCAACTATTCTGTGCAAGAAAACACCCTATTAGATGTTAAATTTCAACTACAAAGAGTTCTTGGACGCAATCTTAAGCATGAAGATATGAGCCGACCTCAACTTGTTGTTATCCTTCCTAAAAGTATAGAAGATGCAACTCTTGTTGCAATGGAAAATAATCCATCTCTTTTGGTAAGCAAGTACAATGTAAAGCTAGCTCAAGCTACATATCATAAGAGTAAAGCTCCTTTTTATCCATCATTAGACATTGAAGTATCAAAAACTATGACTAAAAATCTTAGCGGAGTTGAGGGAAAGTATGATAACCTTAGAGCTATGGCTTATCTAAAATATAATTTCTTTAATGGCTTTGCAGACAAAGCAACTCTACAACAAAGTGTAAGTACCATCCATAAAGAGGTACAGATAAAAAACACTCTTAGACGTGAAGTAATTGAGGGGATTAGTCTATCTTGGGCTGCTAACGAGAAGCTTACAGATCAGTTAGGACACCTCCAAAACTACAAGAAATTTTCACAAAAGACTCTATCCCTATACTCAAAAGAGTATGATTTAGGCCGTCGTTCACTACTAGACCTTTTATCTTCTCAAAATGATTTTATCGCTTCAAAAGCTCAAATCATTAACACTGAATATAGTATGCTTTTTGCAAAATACAGAATTCTTGACGCTATGGGTATGCTTGTATCAACAGTTATGGAAGATGGTGATATTAGCTGTTCTAATGTTGGTTTTAAAAGTAAAATGCCCAAAAACAGTGTTGTGCTTCCTGAATTAAATGACACAGACAAAGATGTACTTCCTATACTATATGATGTTGACAGAGATTTAATTGTTGATGAAGTTGATATTTGCAACAACTCTTTACCTAATGATATGAAAAATATATATGGATGTAAAGAGACATTTGAAGATGTAAAACGTATAGAGCGATATAGCGGTTTCTTATTTGATAATGATAATTCAACACTTACTCAAGATGGTGAAAGTAGACTTAACAGCTTAATAAAGCAGATAGAACCATATGGCTGGGAAAATTTGAAATTTAGTCTACTTGGAAATGTTGAAAATATCAATATGTCAAAAGATGATATTCTGCTTTTATCACAAAGAAGAGCTCAAGTAGTTAAAGATAAACTGATTAAAGCTGGTGCATTTGAAGATAATATAACTCTACATGCAAATTCAGACAAAAATCCTATGTATAGTGACGAAGAGAGTGAATCAGTGGCATTAAATAACCGTACTGATATCATAGTTAAAAAACTTAAACTAAATAAATAGAATTTCAGAGGTATTAAATGCTTTTAACAAGCAGTGAAAATTTAAAAATGGATTCCTTGCTAGAGTGCTTGGTTCTCTTTACAAAACTTTACCATAAGCCATTTTCAGCAGAAGCACTTACTGCTGGCTTACCCATAGAAGTAGGTAGCGATACTCCTGAACTTTTTTCAATTGATAATGCAAAAGGGCTTTTCTCTCGTGCAGCAGAGAGAGCTGGTCTTAAATCATCTCTCATAAAGCGACCTCTCTCACAAATATCTCCTTTACAACTACCTATGATTATACTCCTCTCTAATCAAGGTGCCTGTATTTTAGATAGATTTAACGAAGATAGAAGTCAAGCTAAAATAATTATGCCTGCAGAAGAAGCAATTGAGCAGTGGGTTGATACTGATGTACTTCAAGATGAATACATTGGCTTTGGCTTTATGGTCAAAAAAGCTTTTGAGTACACAGATGAGACCTCAAGAACGCTAAATTTAGACCAGAAGCATTGGTTTTGGAGCACTATAAAACTATCAGCTAAAACATATAAAGATGTTTTATATGCTTCACTACTTATAAACCTTTTTGTACTGGCTTCACCTCTATTTACTATGAATGTTTATGACAGGGTAGTACCAAACAATGCGATAGAGACTCTATGGGTATTTGCGATTGGCGTTAGTATTATATATATAATTGATACATTTTTAAAATTCACTAGGACATACCTGCTTGAGAGTGCTGCCAAAAAGAGTGATATAATTATGTCTTCAATTGTATTTGAAAAAGTTTTAGACCTTAAAATGGAAAATCATCCATCTTCTGTTGGTTCATTTGCCAGTAATATAAAAGATTTCGACAGCATTAGAAGCTTTTTAACAAATGCCACAATGGCTGCTATAATTGATTTACCTTTTGCTATAATATTTTTAACAGTTATCTGGTACATCGGTGGTGGAATTGTTCTTGTTCCTATTGTTACAATGTTTCTTATTCTAAGTTATGCTATTTTAATTAAAAAACCACTTAAAGCCAGTATAGAGAGTACGCATGAAGCAAGTGCGAAAAAGAGTTCTATACTCATTGAAACTCTAAATAATATAGAAACACTAAAAACTCTTGGTACAGTAAATCAAGTTCAATGGAAGTGGGAAGAGTCAACTGGGGAGATTGCTGAAAAAAGTCTAAAATCTCGTTTATTATCAGCTTCTATTCCAACTATTACTCAGCTTTTCATTCAACTAAATACTGTAATGATTATAGTGTATGGTGTTTACCTTATACAAGCATTTGAGCTATCAATGGGTGGACTTATTGCCATAGTAATTCTTACATCAAGAACACTGGCTCCAATGGGACAAGCTGCAGCACTTTTAACAAACTATGAAGACACAAAAACATCTTATGAAACACTAAATGAAATCATTTCTCAACCAAGCGAAAGACCAAAAGGTAAAAAATTTCTTGAAAAACCTGAATTTACAGGTCATATAGAGTTTATAGATGTTACATTTGTATATCCAGGAACAGAAGTTCCAGCACTTAAGAATGTATCATTTGTAATAAACCCTGGTGAACATGTTGCCATTATTGGTCGTATTGGTTCAGGAAAAAGCACGATTCAAAAACTAATCCTCGGTCTTTATGAGCCTAGTGCTGGTCAAATACTTATAGATGGCATAGATATTAAACAAATAGACCCTGCAGATTTACGTAAAAACATTGGCTATGTCTCTCAAGACATAATGTTATTTCGGGGAACTGTAAAAGACAATATTATATACCGTGCAACACACGCTAGTGACTATGACATGATAAGAGCCGCAAACATAAGTGGTACTTCAGAATTTATCAGAAAACATCCTAAAGGTTATGAAATGCCAATTGGAGAGAGGGGTCAAGGTCTTTCTGGTGGTCAAAGACAGAGCATTGGAATAGCTCGTGCATTTTTAATCGAGTCTCCAATTATGTTAATGGATGAGCCGAGCAACGCTATGGATCAAATTACTGAAGCTAAACTATTGAACAATATTGCTAAGAATACAATAGGTAAAACATCACTATTTGTAACTCAAAAAATGACTCTACTAAAAATAGTTGAAAGAGTAATAGTTATTAATGAAGGAAAAATATATATAGACGCCCCAAAAGATGAAGCTCTAAAACAACTACAAGGCAATAAGAAAGATACTAACGAAGGGAAAAATATTGAGCAAAGATAATAAACCTATCGAATACACAAAAAATGACTATAGCTTTATGAACAGCCTCAGTGCTGCAGTTTTAGAGCAAACGCCTTCTAAAATGAGTAGAGTTATCAAGATATGGCTTTTCACTGTTATTGCATTTTTAACTTGGGCATCTTTAGCAGAAATTGATGAAATCACAAGAGGAGACGGCGATGTCATTCCTTATGGACAAAATAAAATAATTCAAAATCTTGAAGGTGGAATAGTTGAATCTATTTTAGTTGAAGAGGGTCAAATAGTTAAAGCCGGTGAAGTTATTTTAAAAATAAACAATGCCAAGTCGACATCAACATCTCGTACAAATAAGATGAATTACTATGAATTAGAAGCAAAAAGATTAAAACTTTTTGCTCAAGCAAATGAACTCCCTTTTAGCTCACCAATTGTAAAAGATAAGGAGCTTAGAGCCCATATAAAACTTTCAGAAAATTTATACAACTCAAATAAAAGTGAGTACATCGCTAAAGACAAATCATTCGTCAATCAAATTGAACAAAAAAAACAAGCTTATAAAGAGGCAACTGCTAGAGTTTACTCTCTGCAAAAATCGCTGGAGTTTGTTACAGAAGAGATAGAGATGACAGCACCAATGGTAAAAGAAGGTGTTAAGTCAAAGGTCGATTTTTTAAAGCTTAAAAGAGAAGCAAACGGTATAGAAAATGACATAGAAGCAGCAAAGCTTTCTCTTCCAAGACTCTCATCTGCGATTGATGAAGTTAGAAACAAAAGAGAAGAGTCAAAGCAGCTATTTATAAACGATGCCAAACAAGAATTAAATGAGGTCACTGCTGAAATTTCTAGACTTAAAACTCAGCAAGTTGCATACAGTGATCAAGTTGAGAGAACAATGGTAAAGTCACCGGTTGAGGGAATCGTTCAAAAATTATTTGTTAATACCGTTGGTGGAGTAATTAAACCAGGTGCTGATTTAGTTGAGATAGTCCCAACAAACAAGAAGCTCTATTTGGAGGTTAAAATAAAACCAAGCGATATTGCATTTTTGCATCCAGGAGCTCAAGCTAGAGTAAAAGTATCGGCGTATGATTTCGCTATACATGGTGGACTAATTGGTAAAGTTGTAAATATATCTCCAGATACTATTACAGATAATAAGGAGAATACTTTTTACATCATACATGTAGTAACTGAAAAGAACTACTTGGGAACAGAGGATCATCCACTGATGATTATACCGGGGATGACAGTAGGTGTAGATATTATAACTGGACAAAAAACAGTTATGCAATATATTTTAAAACCTATATTAAAATCTAAACAATATGTTTTTTCAGAGAGATAATATGAAGATAATACTCTTTAGTTCAAATATAAATACTATAGATGAATGGGAAAAAAGACATATCATTAATCACGCAGATACATGTCTAGATATTGATTCTTTAATTGCTAAACTAGAAGATAATCAAAATATCATTCTCATTGCTGATTACGATAGCGTTGCTTCTGAAATAAATAATTTGATTTCATCATACTCTCTTCCTGAAAATTTAATTGTACTTGAAAAAGTGCCTGAAATAGCAACTGGAAAAATGCTAATACGTCATGGAGTAAAAGCATATGGTAATTCTAGAATGCTAACTCACCACTACAAACAAATGCTTGAAACAGTGACTAATGATAATATATGGACATACCCTGAACTCACAGCGGCATTAGTTAAAACAACAAATAAAGAATCTCTAAACAGTGATGCTTTACAACTAATACAAAATAGGCTCTCAAATAAAGAGTTAGAAGTAGTATACTTAATACTAAACGGACAAACGAACGATGCAATAGCTTCAGCACTTAACATTACAACAAGGACTGTTAAAGCGCATGTAAGCTCAATATTTTCTAAGCTACATGTAAATGATAGAGTCTCTTTGATTCTTCTTTTAAAATAGTCTATATCTTTTTAAATTGCTATACATGTTAAATACAATAAAAAACTTTTTAATTCTAATAAGTTTTTTATCAGTTCTAGTAATTGCAGAAGACAGACATTATCCTCCAAAGTACCCTTGGCATTTAGCGGATATATGGTGGGAAGCGAAGCAAAAAACACTAAACTTCAATAACTTAAGTATAGATTTTGAAATTATTGGAGAAGTTGACGATAAAGTCAGACTATATATAGCACCAATGGGGTTGGGAAAATTAAATGGAACTAATTTTTATGGTGGAATTCAAACAAATGCCGGCGGGTATGAAACAAAAGAGAGTAAATCACATGTACAGATTGGAAAAGGCGGTATTTTCTCTAGATGGTCAAAAGATAACACTCCTCTATCTTTAGATTATGCACAGGGTGACTTAACAACCTATTATGAAAGTGCAGGCTATGAAGGAAATTTTGTTAGTGTTCGAAAAAAAATAATATGGAATGAAGGTAAGTATACATATATTATTAACAAGTTAAGAACTGTTGAGAATAACAACACTGCATACACATGGTTTGGAGCATTTGTTTTTGATCATAAAAAACAAATAAAACACTACATTGGTTCATTGAAATTCAAAGGCAAAGAGTTTGCATATGGAGTAAAACACGCTGCATTTCTTGAAGTTTATGGTGGAAATAAAAGCCGAATACCTCAAATAGCAGTTATATTTGATATTCCAAAAATAAACAATAAATATCTTAAAATAAAAAAAACTACAATCTACTACCCTGATAATGGAAGTAAATCAAAAAATACATCTAGATTTGCATATTCTCAATATGGAAAAAATAAAATTATTATTATCACTATCCCAAGTGGCTTAAATGATAAAAAGAAGAAAGAAGTTTATTAAACTATTTCAAAAACTAAAGTGATAAAATTGTTTTATTCTTATAATCTATCCCGCTTAAGTTTATATACTCATCTAATGTTCTTTTATCACCCAATCCATAAATAGAGTCTCTCATACCATCTCCATAAAACAGCCTGTTGATTCTTTTTATTGCTCTTATTTTAAGATAACTTGCACTTAATGTTCTTTTAGACTCTACACTTTTATTCCAATGTTGTGAAGAGTATTCTGTGTTTATAGTTTTATAGTGATGGTGCATAGGAATTTTATTTGGATGATAAATATCCCAACCCCTCGTATAAGCTCTAATAGCTATACTCTGCTCTTCTCCATGAAAATATAAAAATGGATCATATGGTACTTCTTCTATAAAATCTGAACTTGTAAATATAAAACCTCCTGCAACGTGACACCCCAATACTGGTTTATCTGTCAATTTGTGTTCTGCTCTAAATCTCAATACTGCATTTTCTTCTTCTAGTAATGTGTCTGGATGTGGTCTTAAAACTAGAACATATTTATCTGATTGCTTTTTAAACACTGGATTATTCTCCTCGTCAAAAGAAAAATTATAAGGGTATGTAGTTATTATTGGTTTATCAGAGATTTTTTTTAATTCATTGTATTGATTTATTAGTGTAGTGTCCCAATCTTTTTCAAATAACATATGAGAGTCTATTTGCAGTAAATAATCTTCACCATCCCATAACGAAAAAGCAATGTTCCTTGCCCAGCAAACACCTTGTGTATCAATGTTATTAATATAAACATACCTAATTTGTTTATTAAAGTCTAGTTTTTCAATTTTTTCTTTTTGTGTTGTTTCATTCTGATCAACTATTCCAAAAAAAATATTTTCTGGTTTATTCGCTTTTGATATACAATCATTCAACGTGAAAAATAGAAGTTCATCACAATATGAAGCAATACTAATAAAAAATTTCATAAATGGTCCTTAATTTTTATTTATTAATATGTATCTAATCTTCCAAATTAAATACATATTCAATACTATCAATTCCTTCTGATAATAATGGGAATGCCAATGTCATCAATTTATTAATTGTATTTTGCTTACTGATAGTTTTTCCAGAAGATACAGACCGTTTTTTAGAGCATATTAGTAAATCATTAAAAGGTGTTAAAAATAACACCACTTTTATAGTATGAGTTCTACAAAAAGCGTCTATCCACTCTTTCCTATTTTTAATTTTCAAGTTAGGATTATCAATTATAATATCTTTATTGACTGAGTTTTTTGCACAATTTTCTATAGATTCATCCAAATTATCAACTTCTTTTTTGACATCTTTATTTTTTTTCATTAAATCATACGAATCGTCATATCCTTTTTTTCCATACTTTTTTCCAATTTTCTCAACACAGGCATCCCTATTTACAACAATATGTTCATCTAGCATGCTCTCTACCCATGTACTTTTTCTAGAACATGGCGGTCCAACTAATATATATACTGTATTATTTTTAGTTGACTGTGTTTTTTCAGTATTTATTATAGTGTCAGAATATAGTATAAATTCATTGACTTTATTGATATTGTAGTATTTTCTTTTGCTCTCATCAATTATTCTGCCAAACAAATCACATTTAACATATTCGGATAAATCTTTTAAGCACTCTTCTTCATATTTAAACATACTTAGAAGTTCATTTTTAGATGGAGTATCATACTTAATATAATCAATTATTGTATACTGAAAGGATATTATCTTTAAGATTCTTATTATATTATTTTTAGAAACTTTTGCTTTCTCAAGTATCTCTAGAGCAACAAAACAAGAAACTCCTTCAAAGTCTCCAAAGTGAACTCTGTTTTTTACTGTATCAATTTTTTTTGTATGAACTCTGCCTATGTCATGCAACAACAATGCCCACAATACTTCTTCAGAAACATTATTATTAATTCCATTATTATAAGACATAACAGTATGAGACCATATATCACCTTCAAGATGATGATAGTTTAATAAATTATCACCGTTATGGTATGTACATTCTCTCATCATCTTTACATACTCAGGATATGTTTTTAAAAACCATTTAATCATTCATAACCAATATTTTGTGTAGTTAAGTATTGCACGCTAACACTCATAACATATTAATTAATAAACTAATACAATTTAAAGCCGCTAAGCGTAGCTTTAAAGTTTTAGTTATATTTATTAACTCTCCTCAATAATAATTTGAGTATTTATTTCTAGGCTAACTGTATCATTCCCATCTGTTGAAGTGTATTCCATATGCGTAAACCCTTCACTGTCAACAAAGTGATCGCCAAGTGTCCATTCAGAATCTCCATCTGAAGTGTCAATAGAAACTGTATCTTTATTATCACCATCAATACGAATTGTATTATCTTCATCAGTGATTTCCAATACATCCTCTAGACTTAGTTTCACTTCTTGTTTATTACCAGTAAGTTCTAATGTATCTATTCCTTTATCTTCAATGTTCGATAAATCAATACTTTTATCATCTACTATTAATTTATCAAGCTCACTCCCCTCATCTGAAGAGTTTTTGTCTTCCGTTTCATCCTGATTACCGTTTTTATTAGAATTACCTGAATATTTTTCTTCTACAGTTGCAGTACCACCGTCAGCATTTTCAGCATTGTTATTGTCTAATGAACCGCCAGGAGCATCATCATCTCCATTTCCTCTACCATTATCTTCATGCTCTTTTGAGTCTTTCTCATCAGGTGCTTCTGTCGGAGCTTCTGTTGCTGTATTTTCAGACCATCCATGTCCACCGCTAAACTGTTCCCATAATTTTTCGAATTCTGTTGGTTCATCAGTCGGTGCATCTGTTGGAGCATCTGTTGGAGACTCTCCAGAATCTTTTGAATCTTTTGAATCTTTTGAATCTTTTGAATCTTTTGAATCTTTATCTTCAGGTTCTTCAGTTGGAGCATCTGTCGGAGCATCAGTTGGTGCGTCAGTCGGAGCGTCAGTTGGAGCGTCTGTTGGAGACTCTCCAGAATCTTTTGAATCTTTTGAATCTTTTGAATCTTTTGAATCTTTATCTTCAGTTGGAGCGTCAGTTGGAGCATCTGTTGGTGCATCAGTTGGTGCATCAGTTGGTGCATCAGTTGGTGCATCAGTTGGAGCGTCTGTTGGTGCATCAGTTGGAGCATCAGTTGGTGCATCAGTTGGAGCGTCTGTTGGAGACTCTCCAGAATCTTTTGAATCTTTTGAATCTTTTGAATCTTTATCTTCAGGTTCTTCAGTTGGAGCATCTGTCGGAGCGTCAGTTGGAGCGTCAGTTGGTGCATCAGTTGGAGCGTCTGTTGGTGCATCAGTTGGAGCGTCTGTTGGAGACTCTCCAGAATCTTTTGAATCTTTTGAATCTTTATCTTCAGGTTCTTCAGTTGGAGCATCTGTCGGAGCATCTGTTGGAGCATCTGTTGGAGCATCAGTTGGTGCGTCAGTTGGTGCATCTGTCGGTGCGTCAGTCGGTGCGTCAGTTGGAGCGTCTGTCGGAGCATCTGTCGGTGCGTCAGTTGGAGCATCTGTCGGAGCGTCAGTTGGTGCATCAGTTGGAGCGTCTGTTGGAGCGTCTGTTGGTGCGTCAGTTGGAGACTCTCCAGAATCTTTTGATTCTTTTGAATCTTTTGAATCTTTATCTTCAGGTTCTTCAGTTGGAGCATCTGTCGGAGCGTCAGTTGGAGCGTCAGTTGGTGCATCAGTTGGAGCGTCTGTTGGTGCATCAGTTGGAGCGTCTGTTGGAGACTCTCCAGAATCTTTTGAATCTTTTGAATCTTTATCTTCAGGTTCTTCAGTTGGAGCATCTGTCGGAGCATCTGTTGGAGCATCTGTTGGAGCATCTGTTGGAGCATCAGTTGGTGCGTCAGTTGGTGCATCTGTCGGTGCGTCAGTCGGTGCGTCAGTTGGAGCGTCTGTCGGAGCATCTGTCGGTGCGTCAGTTGGAGCGTCAGTTGGTGCATCAGTTGGAGCGTCTGTTGGAGCGTCTGTTGGAGCATCAGTTGGAGCGTCTGTTGGAGCGTCTGTCGGAGCATCTGTCGGAGCGTCAGTTGGTGCATCAGTTGGAGCGTCTGTTGGAGCGTCAGTTGGTGCATCTGTCGGAGCATCTGTCGGAGCGTCAGTCGGAGCGTCAGTCGGAGCGTCTGTCGGTGCATCAGTTGGTGCATCAGTTGGAGCATCTGTCGGAGCATCTGTTGGTGCATCAGTCGGAGCATCAGTCGGAGCATCAGTTGGTGCATCTGTCGGAGCATCTGTCGGAGCGTCAGTTGGAGCGTCTGTTGGAGCGTCTGTCGGAGCATCTGTCGGAGCGTCAGTTGGTGCATCAGTTGGAGCGTCTGTTGGAGCGTCAGTTGGTGCATCTGTCGGAGCATCTGTCGGAGCGTCAGTCGGAGCGTCAGTCGGAGCGTCTGTCGGTGCATCAGTTGGTGCATCAGTTGGAGCATCTGTCGGAGCATCTGTTGGTGCATCAGTCGGAGCATCAGTCGGAGCATCAGTTGGTGCATCTGTCGGAGCATCTGTCGGAGCGTCAGTTGGTGCATCTGTCGGAGCATCAGTCGGAGCATCAGTTGGAGCATCAGTTGGAGCGTCAGTTGGAGCATCTGTCGGTGCATCAGTTGGTGCATCAGTTGGTGCGTCAGTCGGTGCATCTGTCGGAGCGTCTGTCGGAGCATCTGTCGGTGCGTCAGTCGGAGCGTCAGTCGGAGCGTCAGTCGGAGCGTCAGTTGGTGCATCTGTTGGTGCATCTGTCGGAGCATCAGTTGGAGCGTCAGTCGGAGCATCAGTTGGTGCGTCAGTCGGAGCGTCTGTCGGTGCATCAGTTGGAGCATCTGTTGGTGCATCAGTTGGTGCATCAGTTGGTGCGTCAGTTGGTGCATCTGTCGGAGCATCAGTTGGTGCGTCAGTTGGAGCGTCTGTTGGTGCATCAGTTGGAGCATCAGTTGGTGCGTCAGTTGGTGCATCAGTCGGAGCATCAGTCGGAGCATCTGTCGGAGCGTCTGTCGGAGCATCTGTCGGTGCGTCAGTCGGAGCATCAGTTGGTGCATCTGTCGGAGCATCTGTCGGAGCGTCAGTTGGTGCATCTGTCGGAGCATCAGTTGGTGCATCTGTCGGAGCATCAGTTGGTGCATCTGTCGGAGCATCTGTCGGAGCATCAGTCGGAGCGTCAGTTGGAGCATCTGTCGGTGCATCTGTCGGAGCATCAGTCGGAGCATCAGTCGGAGCGTCAGTTGGTGCATCTGTCGGAGCATCTGTTGGTGCATCTGTCGGAGCATCAGTCGGAGCATCTGTTGGTGCGTCAGTTGGTGCATCTGTCGGAGCATCAGTTGGTGCGTCAGTTGGAGCATCTGTCGGAGCGTCAGTTGGGGCATCTGTCGGAGCATCAGTTGGGGCATCTGTCGGAGCATCAGTTGGTGCATCAGTTGGTGCATCAGTTGGTGCATCTGTTGGTGCGTCAGTCGGAGCGTCAGTTGGAGCATCTGTCGGTGCGTCAGTTGGAGCATCTGTCGGAGCATCAGTTGGTGCGTCAGTCGGAGCGTCAGTCGGAGCGTCAGTTGGAGCATCAGTCGGTGCATCTGAACGACGAATTTCTTCACCTACACCTTCGTTCGACTTTTCTTCGTCATTTCTAAAACCACGATTACGAAGATCTGCGTTTACATCAGTGCTTGCATTATTTACATCTGCAAAATCTGCTTCTCCACCTTCAGTAGATTCAGCTGAAGCGCCTTCACCAGCTGCAGTTTCTATATCATCTGCATTGTCAGTATCACCATTTTCTTCTATCATGGCCTGAATAGAGTCTTTCCTTGTTACAGTCTCTTCTACTGCAAATTCCTTTGCTGTAAGAGATGCGTCAAATAACTGTTTGTCATGACCTAATATAACCATATCGCTGCCATCAGTCATTGAAACTATAACACTACTAATAGATGCATTACTTTTATCGCCAAAAACAGTTTGACCTTCTAAAATTTCATAACCTTTTGAAACTTCGTGAAGAGAACCGTCTGCCCCTTTTGCATAAAAAGTACCATCAACACTGATTACTTTTCCTATTATATTAGACATGTGACACTCCATAAATGTAGTTTAATTGTATAATAATATGATAATTTTAAAAAATTGTATATTGTACCCAGGTACTAGTGCGGAATAAAAATTGTTTTTAGGGGAATTTTGTAAAAATAAAGTTTCTTCAGTGGTGGACGAGGAGAGGTTCGAACTCTATTATATACTATTTACTAAGTTTCTTAATGTTATACAATCATCTCTTATATTCCCTATAAATAGGAATTTGATTGATACAAACCTTACACAAAGTTTGCTATAATAATGCTATGTTTTATAAATAGTGGTTACCAATAGGTTACCAATAGATTAAATTTCTGAAACTTAAATGAGGTGTATGATGAGTAGAATCAAAAGTAAAAAATATTCTGGGGTGTACCTTAACAAACTGGAAGATGGTGATATAAGTTACTCAGTCATGTATAAAGATGAAGATAACAAAACCAAGAGATTCACAATTGGTAAAAAATCAAATGGTATTACTGAAACATACGCTTATAATAAACGGAATGAATTTGTCAATAAAATAAAGTTGGGTGAAGAACCGACGGCGGTCACCAACAAAAAGAAAAAAGATATTATCACCCTTGATAGTGTGGCAGTTGAAAGCTATGAACAAAAAGAAAAACATAATCGTAACAATCAAAAATCAAAAAGAAAATACGAAATACATGTATCCCCTACTCTCGGCAAAAGAGATATTAGAAGTATAACATCCGCTGATGTAGAAAAATTACAAACTTTGAAATTAAAAAGTTTTTCTCCAAAAATGGTTAATACGATTTTAGGCGAACTAAGCACTGTCTTTAATTATGGAATTGATAAAGAGATAATCGCACTCAATCCTATAAAAAAAGTAAAATCTCTTAAAGTAGATAATACCAGAGAACGCTATTTAAACAAAGATGAAATCTCTCTATTATTGAAACGCACAAAAGAAGATGAACAAATTCATATATTCACATTACTTGCATTAACTACAGGTGCCAGAGCAAATGCAATTGCTTCATTAACTCCAAGAGATATAAATTTTGATACTAAGATTATAAATATCCTTGATGAAAAAAATAATGAGAGATATACAGCTTTTTTGGCTAACGATGAGTTGGAATCTCTATTGCGGAATCGAACTCTCGGTAAAAAAGTTTTTGCTCTTATTTTGGAAGATAATAATCCAAATGTATACAATCAAATATCTTATAAAATGGCTTCTCTACTTGACACATTATTCAATAAAGGAATTACTGAGACCAAACACAGAGTAGTAATTCACTCTTTACGCCACACATTCGCTTCACATCTTGCAATAAACGGCACTCCTATTTTTACAATTCAAAAGCTACTCAATCATAAAGATATAAACATGACTTTGAGATATGCCAAATTAGCTCCCGACTCAGGTCGTGAAAGCGTACAGGGATTGTTATTGTGAGAGAATTATCTAAAAACATCGATTGAAGAGCAATCAATTTTATGATTCTTCCACCCATTTCACAGCTTATTTTTTTCATTTATTGAAAAAATGAAAGCCTAAATATGATTCCTTAAATTGCTAAAATTATTCGACTGAATAAGCTCGACTTTTGATGATATTTCAGCAAAGTGTTTTTTAGCACATTTGATTTTAGAAGACTCTGCCGTTTTTATATCCAATCCTAAATCACTCCCTTTACTCTCAACGACAAAGTAAAGCTTTTCTTCATTGTCTTTCTCTATCAGTACTGCCCAGTCAGGGTTATATGTTCCAAGTGGCGTGTTGATTTTAAACCATGATGGAAGTTTTGTGAAGAGTTTGACATTTGAGTTTTCATTAAACGATTTGGCAAAGTTTTCTTCGATGGTTGAGTCATACACAGTATACGTATAGATAGATTTGTTCTCTTTATTTTTAATCATATTAGAAGATAAGTATCCATAAAGCTCTTGGTCTTCAAAACACTCCTGAGCATAGTAAAACTCATCACCTAGTCTTTCATACTTGATGCCATCAACTATAAACATGCTCATAGTCTTTTTAATGATTTTGATAGCACCATCTATGAATTTTTGAGGATTGTTTTTAAAGTCTTGAAGCTTACCGCTTTTGATAAGGATATCTACAATATTTTTTCTTGTAAGATTAGTCTCATTTTGTAGATAAGTAACTATATCAGGGAGTTCATAATCAACGATATCGCAGTTTATGAAGTCGTCTTTTTTACTTCCCTCTAAAATCTCAACACCAACTTTAGATATTTTATTTGTAGCTTTTGAGTAAAGATATTTTATCTTTCCAACTGTCAAATCATTGGCTATGTGTTTCGCGCACTCATCAACGAGCTTGGCAACATCAAAATTCACTCTATAAGTAGTCTTGTATTTTATTTGCTCCCATAAATCTTTAAATTCTTCACTTAAAAACACTTGTTTATTGAGCGTAATGAGTTGCTTGTCATCTGCATTTTTGATATTGAGGTTACCTGCAATTTTTGTAATTACAGCAGTTATTTCAGCTTTGAGTGTTGCATATTGCTCTGGAACTTCAAATGTATTGTTTTTAATATCCGTTCTTAATGTATCTTGTATTTTTCCCTTAGAATCTATATAGTTGTTTTCTTGCAGATGTCGGTAAACATTCTCACTATTTGTAGCTCCAAAATACTCTACTGTTCCATCTTCATTTTGCACTGGAATGTTTGCAAAGAAGTGCTCTTCAATAACACCAAATTTAATACCCTCTTCATCCTCTATCTCTTTTTGAAGTGCTCTTGCAAAATCTTC
This sequence comes from Candidatus Sulfurimonas marisnigri, assembly GCF_015265475.1. Lineage (NCBI taxonomy): Bacteria > Pseudomonadati > Campylobacterota > Epsilonproteobacteria > Campylobacterales > Sulfurimonadaceae > Sulfurimonas > Candidatus Sulfurimonas marisnigri. Next base: position 1,755,445 of record NZ_CP054493.1, read on the forward strand.
ATAACTCTCATTTGCCATAACGGTTAAAGTGTTTACATCAAAGCCTCTAACTCTTTCACCGTCTTGATTGACACAAATTCTAAGTCCACGACCTATCTCTTGGCGTTTTTTCATTACAGAGTTAGTTTCATTAAGGGTACAGATTTGAAAAACATTAGGATTATCCCAACCCTCTTTTAAAGCACTGTGCGAAAATATAAAGCGTAGAGGCTCTGAAAAACTAAGTAACTTCTCTTTATTCTTCATAATCTTATCAAACGCACTCTCATCATCAGCATTGTTTCCAGTACTGTCTTTTACACGACCTTTTTTATCTTGTGCAAAATATCCGTCATGGATTTTATGAGCTTCAGTATCTATATCTATCTTGTCAAAAAGTGGATTGTATCGTCGTCTTTTAGAAATTATCTTGAACTCTTCTTCAAACCACTCGGCATATTTGCCTTTAACTTCATTCCCCTCTTCATCATAGCTTCTATAGTTAGCTACTCTGTCGATAAAAAATAGACTCAGTACTTTAATCCCTCGTGAATTTAAGCGAAGCTCTTTGTCTAAATGCTCTTCAATGGTTTTTCGCACTTGTAGTCTTTTAATGCTGTCGTCATCAACATCACCAATAGTAGCACCTAAGTCCACACTCTCTTGGTTTGAAAACTCTATGAACTCTTTGTCTTTTTCTATGTAAATATCATTGATTGTATAGCCACTATAAACATCTCTGCTATTTGATTTTTCATAAAGGTCGTCGCCATCTTTTACAGCTATAGCTTTTCTTTTAGTAGTGCCTTTTTCGTTCACATCTATCTCTATTTTGGCACTTCTTGGGCTTGCTTTGACACTTATCAATCTAATATATGGCTTGTTAGAAGTATCTTCAAGTTTTACATTTGCCACTTCTATCTGCTTGACGAGCTGTTGCTCATATGCGTCTATAGAATCAAGCTTGTACATCAAGTTAAATTTCTCTATATGTGTAGCACTGTAGCGTAGCTTACAAAGAGGATTAAGAGTTTCAATAGCCTCTTTTGCTCTTGGAGTATTATCGACGCTCTGAGGCTCATCTATGATTAAAATTGGATGTGTAGAGGCAATAAACTCAATAGGTCTCTGCCCATTGAGTCTATCGTTTTGTCTATGGATAATATTTGCTTTTGTATCTTTACTTGGATCGCTAAAACTTTTTCTAAACGCATCAATATTTATAACCATTATGCGGATGTCACTGCTAGTTGCAAAATCACGCACTTGTTCAAGGTTGGAGCTGTCATAGACAAAAGAGTCATAATTGACATTATCAAAGAGAGTTTTAAAATGCTCATTCGTTATTTCAAGTGTTTTCTTCGTTCCCTCTTTGATGGCTATAGAGGGTACAACGACTATAAACTTTGTAAAACCATAGCGTTTATTTAACTCAAAAATTGATTTGAGATAAACATAAGTTTTACCCGTGCCTGTTTCCATCTCAATTGAAAAATCCATACTATTCAATTTTTTAGATTGAGGAAGTCCATTTCGTAGTTGGATGTTTTGAACATTAGTAAGTATCTCATCATCTAAAAGTTCAAGTCTGTTTCCTATACCCAAGTCATCAAAATCTGCCGTAGTCTTTTGACCTTTTGAGTGTTGTCTAACAATACTAAAGTTGCTTTGACAAACTTCTTGACCTTCAAAAATATCAACTATGGAACTTATGGCTCTATCTTGGTAGTCTAAGTTGCTTTCAAATTGTATTTTCATTTATTATCTTCCCCATTTGGTACATTATTTAGAACTAACTTTAAACATAGCCACCAAAAATATATTGCATGTATTGACCTTAAAGTATTAACTTCGCATAATCCATGTGCTACATTATTTCTGAAATTTTTACCTATTTGTTCAGTGAGTAGAGCTTTAAATTCAAACAGAATAGTTTCATCAAGCACTTCTGTAATTTTTTCATTATCCAGTAATGTACTCAATCCATTTTCAGTTTCGATTCCATCTGTACTTATTGTAGATGTTTTAATGCCTTTTTCTTTCATTTTAACTCTAACAAGGTGTTCTATTTGAGGTATTAGTAAATGAGTTGAAACAATAAAATTATTTTCAAAACCAAAATAAAGACCTTCTATCCAAAATACAGTTCTATATGCCGGAATAATTGAAGAGGTAGAGCAAAGTGAATATAAATCATCTTTAGTAATTCTATGTTCAAATAACAATTGTTGAAAAGCAGGTATTATAGAGGCTTTTGTAATTAAATCAATCTCTAAATCATAACTTTGAACCATCTCGTGAAAAATAGAATCTTCATAATCTTTAGATTCTTTATCTAAAAAATCCATTCCTGCTCTTTTTGATATGACTCTACCATCACTTGCAAAATGAGTTGCTCCGAATAATTTACTAATAGAAAATTTTTCTGTACTTTTAGTAGCTTCTTTGTGTAGTTTATTAACATCCTTACTAGAATATATATTTGCAAACCTATATAGTGCCTCTTCAAAATTTTTATCACTAACTTCTTTAATACTATAATTTGTAAGCTCTGTTAAATTTACTTCACCTAAATCCATAGGTTGCATATAATCTAATGATAGTAAATTTGATTTATTCATTTCTTGATGGATTTCATCAATTCTATCATTAATGTTGATATCGTATTTTTCTCTATGTTTTCCTGCTACTTTTCTATACTCTTTAATTGCATTTTCATAAAAATGTCCACTTGCTAAGGTATTTACTGACTTAGCTTCAAGTACATATAACTCTGCAATTTCTATTATAAATTTATTTAACTTATCAATATCATCTGTCCAATTTTTGCAAGACTCAAAATAACTTCTTGCTCTATGGAAATCTTTATTGGTTTTAAATTTATTAGCAAATAATTCTAATTTATCAATTATTTCTTCGTAATGCCTTTTATCAACTTGAGAAAGCAACAATAATTCTTCTATATAACTAAGATAATATCCATCTGCAAAGTCTACCTTCTCAAATTGTGCAAGAAGATTGTTAGAAATTAATTCTAAAGATTTTTTAGTCCACAAAGACAATTTTATAGCTCTTTCCCAAGCTGATTTAGAATCATCTAGTATATTATCATATGCAAGAGAAAATTGTTGATAGTTTTCAATCGCTATTTCTATATGTTGTATATTTTTAGGAGATTTTTTTAACCATAAAATATCTGCAAAACGACTTTTAATTCTATAATCACTACAAAATTCTAAAATATTTTCAAAAAAATCAATTTCATCCTCTGTAAAGTCATCAACAATTGCAGAACGACTATTTGTTTGATACATTATTGCAAATGGTTTAAAAGGTTCATTTTTACTATTAGGGTTTAACATCATAGAGCATGCATCAGCTATAATCCATAATATTTTTCCTGATTTCAACTCTCCATTATCAATTCTTTCCCTTGCTTTTTTAGATAATATAGACCAATACTCAGAATAACTATCACCTACAATATTATTAATAATTTTTTGACAATCACTATTTACAAAATCATCAACTGTAATAATTAAATTTTGTGGGTATCTTTCATTCATTGCACTAAACACTTTAAAATACTATGTATGAGGATTGGTTTCATTATTATTTAATCGCAATAACATATGTAAAGTCTTTGGTAGAAGTTGAAGACAAATTATCTAAACCACTACTCAGAAGTATTTTTAATTTATCAGTTTCAATATAGCGGTCATGGATATTATGATTTAATTGTTCAACTTGAACTGTCCATTTATTAGACGAAAGCAACTTTAATTCATTTTTTTCACTTTCATTAATTCCATTACGTTGACTATCTTTATCAGCACCAATAATTTTTAAATTTAAATTTTTCATAGGTACTATATCTGCAATTGTATTTTTATTCTTTTCCCACTGTCTCGCATTTGCAATATATCCATCTGTAATAATTATCCAATTTGCATCAGACAATAAAGCTTTTATGTGTTGTTGTGCCTTATTTTTATCTGTAGCATTTGGATATGTTCCACCATACTTTAATTTTAATTTTTCATAATTATTATTTATATTAAGAGTAATATAGTTAACATTAGCGTGAGTATCGACAAGCATAAACTTTAAAGTAGTATTTCTTACCAATTCATCATCACTACACGAATCAATAATTTCAATTAATGGATCTACAAGTTGACTCGCTGTTGCTGGGTCAGAGAAAAATGAAGAATGATTTGTTTGAACAGGAAATGTTTGAATAAATTTAAATAATTTTTTTATTTTAATATGGTCATAAGAATCTTGAAATATATAGTTCACATACTCTGTTATTAAGGAATTATGTAATGCTAAGTCTGCCAAATCATCTTCCCTTATTAATTTTAAAAATTTCTTTTAATGTTGCATCATAAAAACCACTTGGAAAACTATTTTCTCCATTCTTATCACAAAATTTTCCATTTTCTGTAATTTCTATTTGCTCAAAAGATGTATCCTTCTCTTTGTAATGAATAATTATTTCATCAGATTTTAAATTACCTTCATAAACTTCATATCTAAAACGATTGATTATATGGTCATTATGTGTTTCAATAATAATTTGAATACCTTTAGAAGCTACAAATGCTAAGAATTCTCCTAGTTTAGATTGAGCTTTAGGGTGCATATGTATTTCAGGATTTTCTATGATAATAATATTTTCTTTATTTGCTGATAAACAAGCAATGAGAATCGATGTCAAATAACTAATTCCTGAACCAATATTTTTAGGTCGTACAAATTCATTACCATTTTTAAATTTAGCTTTCACTTGATTTGTACCATTAATTTCTTCAGTAACAATTTCTGTATCTAATATGTGAGTAAGCCAATGATTAACTTGGCTATCTAAAAATTCTCTACTTACACCATCGTGTTGTATTAAGTCTTCAATCACTTTATGCTTATTTTTTCTTGCGTTCTCTAAAAAACTGATAGCATATTCTCCATTGAGTCCAAATCTATCTAATGGATTATTATTCTTATCATAAGTATCTTGCGGACCTATTCTATCAGCAGATAGAAATACTAAATTTCCCTTACTATAAGAAATATTTTCAGCTATTCCTTGGTCTTTATGACCTTCTATCATAGATTCTCTAATAAAATTATATTTTAAACTTCCACCAAATCCATCTATCGCAATAGTATATTTATCAACATCCATATTAAAATTAACTGCTTCATCAAAATTAGAAATAAAATCTAAATACTTCAACAGAGGTGATGCATAATCACGGTTTGAATGTAATGACAATTGTAATAAGCTCTGAATAACAGAAGATTTTCCACTTCCATTAGTCCCAGTTAAAACTGTTAGATTTCTAAATTCTAAACTTTCTCTTTCAAAACATTTAAATGCTTCAATATGTAATTTATCTATCATATTTTATATTCCTCTAAAACTTCATCAATCTTCTTAAATCTTTTTTCAACGCTAACTGTATTATCAATTCTTATTGTTAGTGAAGTGATAAAATCTTGATCTTTTAATAAACTATTAATTTTACTTAAAAACACTTCAGGCTTATCTGCTTTTCTAATTTTACTAAATAAATAGCCCAAACTCTCCATTAAAGCCATATTTATTGGTCTTTTTCTCTCATTACTTGGGATTCTGAATGCATCTTTTTTTCTTAACTTATACGCCAATTCCATAGTTTCATTAAACATTGTTGACAGGTCATTAATATAAAACTCGTCCTGCTTATTTAAAAAATACATAGTTTTACCGACAAATTCATCAATGTTACTTGCATATTCAACAAAATTTCCTTGCGCATCTTTTAAAAGCTTTTCTTTCCATAAATAAAAGGCTAGAAATCTTAAAATCATATATTTATCTTTCATTCGCATAGGGCTAATACCGTGATCTGTAGCTTTCAAAAATAATTTATTATTAGCCAAAGCATTTAGTAATTCCGTTGATTTACCTTGATATAATGCATTTCTCATTTCTTGATTGTTAAGCGTTGAACCTTTTCTATTAACTCTTTCAAAAATATCAAATTTTATTTTATCAGGAGTCGGAGGAATAATAGTCTGTGTTACAAATTGATGTCTCGCTATCTTTGTTCGTTCAGCAGGTTTTAAATCCCTGTATTTTAGTCCTCTTAAGTGTGAAAGTATTGGTAAACTAGAAAGAGGATATAAATTATCTAAAAAATTAAATAATGAAGTTAGCCTTTGCTTCCCGTCTACTACCTGAATAATTCCTGCATCACCTTCAAAAAAATACACCATTGGAAGAGGTATTCCCATTAAAATAGACTCAATTAGTTCTGATTGTTGTCTTAATGTCCAAACAAATTCTCGTTGAAAATCAGGTGCTAAAATCAACATTTTTTCTTCATATTCCGTTTTTAATTCTCTGACGGAATACATATCTCTTTGTATTTTTACTTCTACAGGATAAAGCATATCCTCATCATCTAAATTTATTTCAACATCAGGTTTAACATCATCATCTTGAGCATTTTCTTCAATTTTTATAATATGTAGTATATTTTCATATTTTTCTTTTTCTAATTTTTTACTACTCATTGAAAAATAATCAGTGCCAAGAATTTTTTCAGACATATCCCTATCAATATGTTTATTTTCTTTAAATAAATTTTTCAAAACTTTAATCTGAACTCTATCACATTTATCGTTTTCATCATAATATAATTCTTTTGAAATTTCAGCAGTGGCATAAATACCTGCATCTAAAATATCAACAACTTCGTCATTTACGAGTGTTCGTCTCTCTATAGAGCGTGTATCATTACTTATTTTAACAACACATTTATCACCTATTTTTGCATCTTTAAAATATTCTTTTCTTACTCTCCACTCTTCTACATCTAACTTAAGCAATTCCTCATTAACATTAGCATTATTTACAGACATCTCACCGAACCATTTATCAGGTGAACCTAAAAGTAACCAATAATTCATATTAACCCCAATACTTAAAATAATTTTTTAATTTTAGCATAATTACACACTCACAACTTCATCAATATCAAACTGTTTCAACACTTGTATAGCATTAGTTTTGACATTAGTATCTGCAAAGCTTTTATCTTTGAAGACTACTCTTGCGTGGCGTTTTTTCTTCTCTTCGTCATAGACTACTTGGCTCTTGATATACTCGGCTATGGCTTCTACTACTTCTATGGTTATCTCATCATCGAGGCAAACGACTAATGCTCCATAGCCTATGTTATAGACTATTTTACCATGTATGTTTTTTTCTTCTATCGGCAAAGTTAAGTCCAGTCCGTATTTTAGGAGTATTTCGTAGAGTAGGTCTTGTGGGCTTCTGTCGGCTTTGATGTTTTCAACGCTATCGAGAAGATTTTGTTCTAAGTTCTCAAAGTTACTATCCCATGTTTTGATATTTGAGCTATCGAGTTTTAGGACTTTGAAGCCGATATCGAGGTTTGAGAGGTCTTTGTCTGCATTGTCTGTTCTAATCTTTTCCCCCGCACGGCGGATGCGTTCTTTGCCTATTTCACAGATGTTTTTGTATCCTGCTTTGTAGGCTTTACTTTTTCCATCTGTTTCCTCTGGTAATTGAATACAAATAAACTTTCTCTTACTACAATCTTCACTGTTGATTTGCATAACTGAATGTGCAGTTGTTGCTGAACCTGAAAAGAAATCAAGAACAATATCATCTTCTTTTGTTCCTGATATTTCTAAAATATATTTCAATAATTTAACAGGTTTTGGAGTATCGAAAATATCTTCTGGTATCATCTTTAATAATTCATATTTTGATTGTCGGTTATGACCTGTCTTATCTAAATCTATCCATAAATTAGAAGGAGGTAAGCCTTGCATATCACACAAGTAAGTTCTTCTTCTAATAGCTTTTCCATCTTCTGTAAATCTTATCTCACCTGTTTCGATTTTTTCTTGAATTGTTTCTTTTGACCATCTCCACCCATTCTTTGGTGGTTTTATAATATAACCAGTTTGAGATACTAAATCATATGTAAGATTTTCCCTTGGATTTGGTGAGTTTAAAGGATTACCATCAAAATATGCTCCCTTTGGGTCATTATCTGGATTTTTAAAATGAGTTTGTTTTGCTGAATCAGATATTTTTACTGGTTGCCAAGCAGGATTTTTTGAATAAATGAGTGTATGATTATAGTCTGAGGAAAATTGTTTAGCATCATTATTACTATTATCAGTAGACCGCCAAATACTATCTGCTACAAAATTATCCTCCCCAAAAATCTCATCACAAAGTTTTCTGAGATTTGCCACTTCATTATCATCAATAGAGATAAAAATAACCCCATCATCTTTGAGCAGATTTCGTGCAAGTTTAAGGCGTGGGTACATCATGTTCAGCCAGTCGCTATGATATCTTCCGTTTGTGTCGCTGTTTGTGCTTAGACGGTTTCCCTCACTATCTACTTGCCCAGTTATCTCAAGATAGTTTTTGATGTTGTCTTTGAAGTTATCTTTATAGACAAAATCTTTGCCTGTGTTGTAAGGTGGGTCGATGTAAATCATCTTGACTTGTTTGTGGTAGCTTTTTTGAAGGAGTTTGAGCACCTCTAAGTTATCGCCCTCAATGTAGAGGTTTTGTGTGGTGTCCCAATCTTTACTCTCTTCTTTGCAAGGTCGAAGTGTTCCTGTGCTTGGAGTTTGAGCTATGCGTTTGGCTTCGCTTTTTCCAGCCCATGTGAAGTTGTAGCGTTCTGCCTCATCCTCCGCAAATGTGCCCAACTCCTCTTGAAGTTTAGCAAAGTTTATCTTGCCCTCGCTAAATACTTCGGGGAAAATCTGCTTTAATTTTTCTATATTGTCATTTATTATGTTCATACTTTTGCTGTCTAGTTGTGTCATTTATTTTGCTCCAATTGTTCTTTCAATAACTTGATTATATTCCGTTGGAAACATCATAGGATAATCACTTTCTAAATAAGCTTCCAATGCTTCGGGTTCTCCTATTAAAGCTAATATAGTTTCTTGTAATGTGGTAAAAATACTTTTTCTTTTTGATTCCAAGTTGGGGCAATCCAATCCAAAATCTTTAATAATATTTTGAGCATCTTGTGAAGTCCCTTTAATTTGTCCATTAGCAAAAAATTCAAATTTTCCATTCGGATCATCTAAATAAGGATTTATCCAGTAGCTTTCAAAATTACCACCTTTTTTATTATCACATGAGCCAATTTCATCACAAGAAAGTGTTAAATTATTCCAATCAAAAGTTAATGAGTAATGTAATTTTTTAGGTTTAAAATGGTCTATACGAGTATTACTAGATAAAGATACTTCACAATATGCGCAAAGATTGTTTTGAGCTTGTTTAAGTTTTGTTCTAACTTCATTTTTATCAAATTTTTTCCATGCTTCATCTTGAGAAGGTGTACCATTATAGTTTTGTCTAGCTATAGCTAATGTAGCAGGTTCCGCTGGTCTTGTTAATTTTCTCATTACTTACCAACTTTTTTTAAAGCTTCAAATCTTCTAATAAGCATCTGTGTTTGAATAATGAATTCACTGTTTTCTCCATAGTTGGAAGTCAGTTCTTCTTGCAGTTGTTTTGCTCTAGAAGATTCATATTCTTTATTTTCTATAAGCCTTTGGTATTCTTTTCTTTTTTCTACAATTTCTAATGGTGGTAAAGGCGATACATTCATTAGCTCTGCAAGTAATACTGAACTATCTTCTCCAAAACTATGCGTGGATGGTGTTGTTACAGTATTGTCTCCAAGTAGTCTGATTTGTTCTCTTTTTACAGTTGAAAGCACTTGTGAACTGTGAGTTGTAACAATAAACTGAATATTTGGAAAGGCTGATGTCAAATCTGTTAAAACTGTTTGTTGCCACTTTGGATGAAGATGCATATCTACTTCATCTATCATAATAATTCCTGATGTCTCTTTAGGAGCATTTTTTAAATGAGGGTTGAGTTTAATAGCTCTATATGCTATGTCTGCTACTAAACCTATCATACTGCGGATGCCATCACTTAGTTGTGCAACCGACAATATTCCACCTACCTCATTCTTCATCACAATTGATTTGGCTTTTTGTTTATATACTATATCTTGCCAACCACTATTATTTTGTATAACTTGATTAACTGCTTCTTGAAGAGATCTTCGTATATCGCTAAACTCGTTATCTGGTAATTTTATATGCTCTTTTTCAAGTGCTTCCATTTTAATTTCAAACTCTGATTTACAGATGTATTCATACCATGATGTAAAAGCTTTATAACTAGAAAATGAATCTAAACAATCAATATATCCACTTAAACGACTCGTTTCACTTTTTTTCTTATTTTTAGTTGCTCTCTTTTGAGCCCATAATCTACCAGTACCGTAGTATGAAATTAAAGGTAAATTAGTCCCTTCTCCATGAGAAACAATATTTCTAATCTTTGCTCCATAGTTTACTAAAGGTTTTGTATCTTTCGTTGTTGTGGCTCCGTTTGGTTTTCTAAACTCCCTAATCCATTGTGTTTCATCATTGTCTATAAAACCATTGGCTTTTAGAACAAGCGGGTAAGCTTCTTCCATTTCATTGCTTTGAGTCTCTCTTACTTTAAATCTTCTGACATCTTCTCTGTGAAAAACAACACCGTTTGCCAATCCAGTCGCATTTACAAATGTTCCAAAAGCTACCGCAATAGCATCTAAAATAGCCGTCTTTCCTTTTCCATTAATTGCTATTAAAACAGTTAATTGCTCATCAAAATCAATAGTGAAGTCTTCAAATGCTCGATAGTTGTCCAGATAGAGTTTGTTAATTTTCAATAGTTTATCGCTCATAATTTTCCCTTCAACTCATCGAGATTGATATTTAGTTTTTTTAGCTCTATGTTCATATTCACTTTATCTCTTGTATTTGTCTCTTTTTTTATTTTAGAAGTCACTTCGCTTATTTGTGCTTCAATGTTTTGTATCTCTTGAAGTATTTCTCTGCTTGCATCTGTAATACTGAGAGTGCCACTATGTTTTGAGGCATTAAAAGCTATTATTTTATCTAAATAACTGTTATAAAACGAATGAAAATCTGTAAAAGGATGATTTTGTATCTCAAGGCTTTTTATAAACTCTTCTTCTAATCTGCTTGCGTTTTGCAGGTCAATCCATTCTGTAAAGAGGCTCTCTTCTAGTACAAGCTTTGTGCTGTCGTTTTTGTTGATTCTTTTAGGAGTCACATTGAAACATATAAGATTTTCATGCCTAAAAAGCACTATGAGCGGATAAGGAATATTTTGTATGATTGCAGCTAAGGGTTTGAGTTTTTGTTTATTTAAAATATCTACTTGAATAAACGCTATTTCAGAGTAATCTTTTTCATCATCTACAAAAGGTGCGATGTTTATATTGTCCTTGTTTAGCAGATACTCTAGGGTTATACTCTCTATGTCATTTGTGAGTGTCTTTTTCTCGTTTACATTAAGTGTGAAGTTTTCGCTGAACTGCTTTTTAAAGAGCTTTCGCCCAATTTTACACGCTGATGGGATGTTTAAGTTTTGTAGTAAATCTTGTCTCATTTTATCACCAAATATGAGATAAGCTCAAAGTCTTCCATGGAGTTAAAGCTATTGCTAGATATATTTGTACCACCACGAGAGAAAAGCGAGTCCATGCCGCTCTCTTCTCTCTTGCCGATAATACTTTCTATTGCACGTTTAAGTCCTGATGTGTAGTGTGCCATATTGCTGTAATCATCAGTTTCATCTTCAAAGAGCTTTACTGCATCTGCTATAGCTTCATCTTTACCCATACAGAGATTTTTGTAGATATCGAGTATGGCTTTAGCACTGGTAAATCCAAGTTTCACTTCATTTTCTTCATCAACATAGACCAAATAGTATGGCTCAAGTGAGTAGTTTTGAGAATATACTTCATTTTTTAAAAGTCTGAGACAAAATATTGTCCCTTTTACTACATCTTTGTTTAGACTCTCTTGTGCAAGAACTACACTGTGGATGCCAAGCGGGCTTCTTTTTAATCTCTCTTCATCTGTTTTGAGATATCCCATCAAGTCCATTTTAAAGTCATTGAGCGTTAAGTCAGTGATGGATATACCACCACTGACATCTTCAAGGTCTATAACGCTCTCTTGCAGCTCTTTTAGTTGTTTAGCACGATAGGACAAGTCATTAATATCGCTGGTGTCGCTTGTATCTATAATATTTTCTTCGCCTGTAGCGGAGACATCAAGCAGTACCATTCTCCCACTTACTCTAGCTTCCAAGTTGATATACTCATCTAGCTCCATATTTGCCCAAAAGTTTACAAGCTGGATTACCTCATTTTTGCTTCCAAGTCTGTCAATACGACCAAATCGCTGAATAATCCTTACTGGATTCCAATGTATGTCATAGTTAACGAGATAATCACAATCTTGAAGGTTTTGCCCTTCGCTAATACAGTCAGTAGCAATGAGAATATCTATCTCTTCTTTGGCATGTGGATCTGTTTTGTCACGGCTTTTGGAGATTGGTGAAAAATTTGTAAGCAGTGCGTTTAAATCTTTTTCTTTTGTTGGGAGTGTAGTTTGATTTGTGCCACTTCCCGTAATAAGACAACTATGAAGATTGAACTCTTTTTTCGCCCATGAAGCAATATTCTTATAAAGATACCCTGCCGTATCGGCAAATGCCGTAAAGATGATGACTTTTTTATTGTTGTCATTGAGAGGATTATTTATTTTTTGTGTGATGTTCTCTTTTAAAATGCGCAGCTTATTGTCTCTTTGTACGTCCACTTGTAAGGAGTCTGAGAGTAACTCTTCAAGCTTCTCTAAATCACTCTCTAAATCTTGTTTCCATTTTATTTTATCAACATCCGAAATAAGGACTTTAACCTTTTTCCCTATGAGTTGAGAAGCATACTCGTCACTCTCAATATCTACCTCTACAATACTTTTTTCTTCATAGGTGGTACTGTTGTGATTGTTGAGCATATCGATGATTCTTTGGTTATTTTCAATGAGCCTTATAAGTGTCAAAGAGAATGAGTTTATGGAGCTTTCCATACGCTTGAGCAGATTTACTCTCATTAGATGGATTAGTGAGTTCTCTCTATCTGTTTGTTTAAACACTCGACCATTTTCAAGTTCAATATCGTACTTGTGTGAGTACTCCTCTTGCTTGTGAGGGTAAACATATTTAAGAGGTGAATACGCCGATAGATTGAGTCTTCTAATGGTTTTGTTTATCTCTAACATAGGTGGAAAATTATTTTGGGTGTCAATATCAGGCTTTAGTGTAATAGGCTTGTTTCTATGTGGGAACTTGCCTATATCTGTAGTGTCATAATACTTCTCTATATGTCTTCTGCTTCTAGCAATAGTTACAAGGTCGAGGAGCTTAAAATAGTCAAAATTTAAACTCTCTAAGAGTTTGGCAGTTGTTCGCTCATTTTCAGTTAGCTTGAGCCAGTTGTTGAATTTGTTTTGGGAGTTTTTGAGCGTTTGTTCAATCGATTTTATGCCCACATCTTTAAAAGCAGCATCGTTGGCTTCTGTAATAAACGCCACTTGATTTTTTAAATCATTGAGTTTGTTGTTTACGGGTGTAGCTGAGAGCATTAAGACTTTTGTCTTCACTCCTTTTTTTAGTACATCTTCAAGCAGTCTAGCATAGCGTGACAAAGTTTTTTTCTTTTCGTTTGTAGTCCCACTGTTTCTAAAGTTATGCGACTCATCTATAACGATAAGGTCATAATTTTCCCAGTTAAGTGTAGCAAGATTTATCTCTCCACTCATCCCTTTGGTTCTTGTGAGGTCGGTATGGTTTAAAACATCATAATTAAATCTATCTTTTGATAAAACATTGCGTTTGTCATTTACGGTGTAGATAGTCCAGTTTTCTCTTAGCTTTTTTGGGCACAAAACTAGGACTCTATCGTTTCTGAGTTCATAGTACTTTATCACTGCGAGTGCTTCAAATGTTTTACCAAGACCAACACTATCGGCAATAATACAGCCGTTATGTCTTTCAAGCTTATCTATGGCTCCAAGGACACCATCTTTTTGAAAGTTATAGAGTTTGCTCCAAACAAGCGTATCTTTAAAACCCGTTTTTGTTCGTATGATTTTCTCTTCGTCTAGGTCGCCTATAAACTCTTTGAAGATATTGTAGAGAGTTAAAAAGTATAAGAATTGTGGTGATTTGTCGACATAAAGTTCTTTTATACTCCCTAGTATGTTTTCTTTAATGTCATGCACCATATCTTTGTTGTGCCAAATCTCATCGAATGTAGATAGAAAATGTCGTGTTGTTTGGGTATCTTTTACAAGTGTGTTCATAGCAAGCGCATCTGAGTGTGCATAACCAAGCCCCACAGAAGAGAAGTGTGAGCTTCCTTGAATAGCTGTCGCATCATTGCCATGGTCAATATAGTAGAGATTAAAGGGTATAGCACCTTGAGTTTTAACCTCTTTTATTAGTACTTTTTCTCTAATCCAAGAAGCACACTCACGAGCAATAGGAACTTGTTGTAGTGAGTTTTTGAATTTAATCTCTTCACGCTCTCCAAAAAGAGGATTGCTCATATAGTTGTTTTGATAGATGGGAGAGGTCAGGAGAAGTCTAAGTTCTTTTATTTTAGTCAATTCTTTTTTAAGAGCAGCAAAAGCATAAAGGGTAAAGTAGGCTGAAACTATAGAGAGTTTACTATTGCTTTTAATAGTCTGCTTTAATACATCTCCTACTTTACCGTTTTTCTTATTGTCTATTAACATATACCGTCCACTTCTCATAATATTATTTAACATTTAATTTAATAATTTAGTTGTTGCATTTTAGCTAAACTAAACAAAATTTATGATGTTCTTTTTAAACTTTAATAATCTCCATTATCAGCATCTTTGAGTGCTTTTATATACTCATCTCTTTTGAGAGTAAATCTTCTTGCCATTTAACCGGCATAAAACCATGCTGTCTAATTTGCTAGCTGATATATCATCAAGTGGTGTAGCATCGTCTATTGACTTTATGGAGTGTATCATTTAAGCTACCCAAAGAGTGGCATTAATTTATCATTTAAGCGATTGCAAACATATCCTGTTCCTGCACAGTAAGCAAACTATTTATAAAGCCTACAATAGCCGATATGTCGTGGTAGCATCTGTAATTGTCTAACTTTAATCTTTTAATGTCTCTATCCCGTAGTGTAAGGTGTGCATCATATTGATCCATCAGATACTGCTTCTCTTTTTTATTAGGCACAGACATCACATGGTAGCGGTCTAATGCGTTCATTATTCCTGCAATAATATTGTCTCGGTTCTTGTTAAAAAACTTAGGCTGTAGCTTCACTTCAAAGCGTGTGACGCTATAAGGCAGATTTTCTTTGATAGCTTTGTCATAAAGGTATGCTCTTTGTACCGCTAGTTGAAGCTTATGATTGGGTATCTTCTCCATATAACTTGTTGTGTCAAACCATTGTAATTCATTTGCTCCGTAGTAGACTGTTTTAGGTGATTTCTTCGTACATAATGCCAATACATGTTCATACTTTGTAAAGAGATCCAAACTGATGTCTAGTCCATTTAATTTAAATGTAATTTGTCTCGTATTGAAATATGCACATGTTTTCATTAGGATATTGTTGGTTATTGTATCAAGTTGTTGATTGTATGTCATCAAACCAGCAAACTCTAGAGAGATGTAATACGTGGTTACAACAGTCTTAGTCAAACTATTTTTTATAGAGAAGCTTCCTGCTCTTACACTTGCTACGACTATATTATTAGCATATACATGATACTCCCTGATATAAAAGTTAGAGTGTTGGTTTATTGGATAGCCCTTGTACGCTACATAAATATTATCTTGTTTAAATAATCCTAGTAACCCCTCTAATATGGCATTACGTGTGTCTTCCTGTGTTGTATCTATTTGTAAAGATACAGTGTCTATTCTTGTTTGGTACTTCATTGTACTTACTTTGTATAAAGATAAGAAGATAAGATATAGTTATAATTATGTAATAATATGTACTTATATAACTCTATATTATAGAGATGAAAGTATTACTATTCATAGCACTAATTAATATGGGTAATTACTAGTGTAGCCATGCAATTATCTGTTTTTATCCTCTTTCATACAAAGGAAATGTTTTAAAAAAAAGTGTACTTAGAAGTTAGTCGAGAAAATGATATTATTGCAAGACAACAATTAGGACTAAAATGAAATTATTATTATCACTGCTGTTATTATCTACACTCCTGTTCTCAGCTAATGAATCATTCTCAAAATCAAAGAAAGAACTTCGCAAGATATACCAAGGTCATCAAACGACCATCTACTGCGACTGTAAGTACAATTACAAAGATAAAAAGAATATGATTGTCAGAGACTCATGTGGATATATACCTCGTAATGAAAGAACCAAAAAAGGTAAAGTAAATCAAAGAGCGAAACGAATAGAATGGGAGCACCTGATTCCTGCCGAAAACTTTGGTCGTCAATTCTCTTGCTGGAGAGACGGAGATGCTAAATGTACAGATAAAGGAAAAGCTTTTAAAGGGCGTAAGTGCTGTGAAAAGATTGATAAGCAGTATAGAATAATGCAAGCAGATATGCATAACCTATTTCCAGCTGTAGGAGAGCTAAATGCTGATAGAAGTAATTTTAGATTTGATTTTGAGTTACCATCAAAAGGTCAATATGGCGAATGTAGATTCAATGTAGATTTTAAGGACAGAAGAGTAAAAGTTAGAGAAGAGATAAGAGGTGTAATAGCAAGAGACTATCTTTACTTTAATAAACAGTACAAAATGAAACTCTCAAAACAAGAGCTTCAAAAATATAATGCTTGGGACAAAGAGTATCCAGCTGATACATGGGAGATACAACGCAATAATCGTATTGAGAAGATTCAAGGCAACTCAAACCCATTTATAAAATAAGGACAAACATATGAAGCAACTACTCATCGTCTTATTGTTTGTAATTAATGCTTACTCCGATAACAATAATAGTTATGCCACGGCTCTATCAAACTTACAAAGTGTCATCGATAGCAACGCTACAAGCGAACTATTGGATATGGGTTCTAAATACATATAAGAGTATTGATACCAAAGCCAATAGAGATAAGGCGATAATATACAACGACTCTGCTGATAAAATGAGAGATTTTGCAGTTAAAGGTTTAATAGAGATTTAACCACAGATAAGGCGAAATTGATATTTGAAGACAGAAGAGCTAAATTATTAAAATAAGGTTAGTATGCAAAAGACTAACAAATGATAAATTATAAACATGAAGTTCCAATGTAAATAACATTTATTCGAATAGTACTATTGTATACTAGCATATCCAGTTTCAGGTCTTATTGTTATATTAATATCAGTAGTACCATCAGATACTCCAATTACACAGTTAGCTACCATTAAATTACCAGCTACATATGCTGAGCCAGTGCCAGACAAGTCACCAAGTATAGGTCTGCCGACATGATCAAATCCAATAATAGTATTAGCACCACAGCTACCACTGAAAGCAATAGTAACTCCGTAATCGTCATTTAGGTCAATATCTTGCATATTAGTGCCATTATTCATTGCGTCTTGAGCGAAGTTTGTATTGTCATTACTAACTATCGAATATGTATTACCAGTAAATCTTATCTGCCATATATTTTCATACCAGTTTGCTACAGTAGAATCAAATTTATCATCAACTAATGCTAGGTGTTGTGCATATCGAATATGTGAAATTAGCTGAGTTGCTGCCTCTGCTACATTATCTCTGCCAGTTCTTGGTATAGCCACTGCTGCTAAGATACCAATAACTACAATAACCATTACCAATTCTAACATTGTAAATGCTTTTTTCATTCTACCTTCTCCTGATAATCAATTTCATATATTTTATAAATACAGTGCACTAATTCTAAATGTTTTACATTTTTAAACCAAATTATATCCTAGCATGGTACTATATTGAATAAAAATTATAAAATATTTGATTGGGTTTTGATATGGTGAACTTACAGACATGAAGATAAAAATTTTAATAATTAGTCTAAGTATAATTATCTTCAGCAACCTTCTTGTTATGCTATCAATATTAAAAATGCACTTACCTTATACTATCTCAATGTTTATATTTACACTATTATCATTGCTGTTATGGTTTTTTTTACTTAAAAAAGATGTGCCACTAAGCATAAAAAATATAGACCATGGTACTTTTAAAGCTTCATTACTATTAATAATTATAACTTCAAGCTTGTCTGTATTTATGATAGCTACATCAGAAGTAGTTAATTATAATCATATTGTTCTAATGCTAATAACGGCAGTTCTAGTTGCTGTATATGAAGAAATAATTTTTAGAGGCATTGGATTAGGTTCATTCTTAAGTTCTGGGATAAGTCCACTTAGAGCAATTTTATTATCATCTGTAATATTTTCTTTATTTCATATAGGCTATGTTGCAAGTATCGGACTTGATATTATATTATTGTTTATGAATACTTTTATGATGGGGTTTATTTTAGGAACCATCTACTATAAGACTAAAAATATACTTCTTATAATAGTTATACATTTTTTATGGGATTTCGCAGTTTTTATAAATCAAAAACTTCCAACGGTAGAGATTGGTACCGTAACTACAATTATATTGTTTGTTACGACTATTTTATATTTTACATGGAGCGCAAGAAAGGTTAGACTATCAAGTCATTTGGTAAATTAAATTGAGGTCACTCCAATAGGAGCTTAAAAAGTTCAAAAATCTACAGGTTCTTAAACTTAGAAAATATTTTAAAGTCCTTATAAAGCCACCTTTAATGCTCTAATCTATCAATGAAAGCTTCTAATAATATTCCACATGCTTGAACTGTCAACCTGTTTCAGTCAGACTACTTAGTAACCTTGTGCACTTAAAGTATCGTAATAAGAACATCCAACAATATCTTTTAACTCACAAGATTTTTTTAAAAACTCTTGTGCTTTTGTATAATTTTGATCAATATTATTACCTGTATACGTCAACCCAATATAACGGAAAGCTTCAGCATTGTTCATTTCAGACGATTTAAGAAATAAATTAAATCCCTTAGCTTTATCTTCTGGGTTACGGCTTTGGCTATATTTTTTACCAGCCTCATTACATCCTCTTGCAATTTTTCCGTCACATGATTTTTCATAAAGTTCCATAGCTTTTGAAGTATTTCTTTCCACTCCTATCCCTTTATCATACCATTGTCCTAGCTTGAAGCACCCTTGCATATCATCCTTTTCACAAGACTTAGTATAAGATGATGCCAAATCTATATAGGATTCTTTTATACTATTATCAAGATTACAAATTTTTACTACGCTATAGCAACTTATAGAACCATATACTGAGTTACAAGCTTTTTCATAAAGTTTAACAGCTTTTGAATAGTCTTTTTCAACTTCAATACCATCATAATACATAACTGCCAGCCTATGACATCCATTAGAATCACCCATACTACAAGCTTTTGAAAAATATTCCACTGCTTTTGCATTATCTTTCTTTACACCAAGAAAATCAACTCTATACTTAATTCCAAGATTTGTACACGCATAAGGTATATTTCCTTGACAAGCTCTACTAAAAAGTTCAATAGATTTAGCCACATCTTGCTTCACGCCCATTCCACTATTATATAAATTTCCAAGCTTATTACATGCTTCTAAATTACCTTGATTACATTCGGTTGTGTATCGCTCCGCTTCTTTTGTAAAATAATGTTTTATTTTTGTTTGATTCTTTAACAAAGAGTCTTCTGCTTGTACAAGCATGAATAACAAAACTATTAGTATAGGTACACTTTTCATAAATTATATTCCTTATTGTTTAAGTTATTGTATTAGTATCATAATAATACTAATTCGTTTAGCTCTATATTTTCTTAATCTATAAATGAATGACACCAACTATTTGTTGAACCATTTACTATCCACATTATTGGAAGTAAAGAACACATATTAGTAGGTGTCTGAGCATATTCATATAGCGTACCTTTTGTCATATTATTATCAAAATAAACTGTAGTACTTCTATAGCCTATGGGTACAACAAGAGGTATTGGTATAATTACCCAAATAACTGCGCCTCCCCATGCCATACGATTATTATAAATCCAACCTTCCCATCCATTATAAGCTATAATATGTTCATCTGCTTCTCCCCAAAATCCGGCTACTTCTTCTTTAGTATATCGTTTAGAACCACCCCTAATAGTTCCATCTATTAAATCTGGATTAAAGGAAACATGTTTTTCTGCAGATTTTATATTTGTTACACCTACACAACCAGTTATTCCTATCGATAAACTTAACCCAAGTAGTATTTTATATGTCATTTTTTCCCTTTAATCAAACAATAAATTTACTAATTTAAATCATCAAGTATAAGAAATTTTATTGAAATATACTTAAAATTTACTAATTATAATTATTTCATAGTTAAACACTTACATCTCATAACTTTTCGCTAAGTTTAATAACCACTTATATTTGGAACAGCAGTAGCGATTACAAGCTTTCGGTGTTCCACAAAGTGTTCAAAAAGTAAAAACATTAAATTCCCACAAACCTTATGGATTTTTGGAACAAATAAATAGACCTTTACAATTAGATATTCAAAGCATTTCCATTCTGTAGACAATTGAGACAAAAAACTATAAACCTCTCTTTGTCAAGTCATCAGCCAATTCGATAAAATATTCAATAGCAGTCTCTGGAATGAAAGTTGTGCAAGTACCACCATCGATTGGACTTTCATCTTCTCTGTAATCTCTTTGAGAGTAGTAAACATCACCCTCATAGTCTCCATCAGATCGCTCTTGTATATAGATGAAGTGGCTTTCGTGTTTAAATTTAACCTCTTGGTGTTTGAGTAGCTTGGCTGCAAGTGTTTGATGATTCATTTTGTGATATGTCCTTATCATGTAGTTAATTAAATGTCATACTCTTGTAAAGTAACTCCAGTCAAATTGGTGATGAAGACTTTATGAGCATAAACATTAAACCAAAGCCTCGGATAGCCAGCTGGCAGTGGTGTAGCGTCATTAGCAATAATCTTCTCAACTCTTAGAGCATCGAACTTGCCTGACACAAAGTCTTGTGTGATTGCGTCTCCGTTTTTATTGTGCAGTATTTTCATCTGATTTTAAAGAGTAGTTGCCATAGGCATTGTTGTGCAAACTGTTGGTATCTCTCTTTTCTCCTCCAATAGCTTTTTTTCTATTAATGCAATTTGAGAGACAGTTAAAACATCTCTGCGGCTTCTTAGTAGAAACTCTAAACCAATCTTCGTCCAGTCTTTGAATCTCTTAGCTTGTTCTTGTTTGTAGTACGCTTGTGATGCATTCATAGCAGAACCTCCTCAAGAATTGCATTTTTAAAGCTACTCATGAGAGTTCCTTTACTTTTGAAAAGGGTATAGGTTTAAACGATAAATCTCTCTCTATAGCCAAACCAAGCGGACCATGAATACTTTCCAATTCATCAAGAGTAAAGTATCCTAGTTCACTCTCCATACCCTGCACATATCCAAAACAAGTTTTAGCGTCTTCCTTTGAAAACTCTATAATAAACCAAGTCCAATTTGCATCAGGTGTAAATAGCTTCACATGGCAAATCGGGTCTAAAATGCCTTCAGTTTCGTATAAATCAGGAATATCACTAAGCAGTGTTTGTGGTATTAATTTACCCATATTAAGCCACCTGTTGTTGGTCTATCGGTTTCCACCAAGTTTTACTAGGTGTGTCGAATCTAAATCCACAAGCTTTAATCGAATCTCGCTTATTGTACATGTCATCACCCATCACGATTAGGTTTTGACCTTGCTCAAGAATCGTTAAGCCAAGATTGTAAAGAGAAGAATAGTCATAGGGATTATGAGATTGTTGCGGATGCTGTTGTTGAGATGGTGTTTGTTGTATCTGTTGTTGGCTTGGTTGAGAGTATTGTTGTGGTTGCTGTATCTGCGGTTGGTTCTGATTACGACTCTTATCATAGAGCGAATTGCCAAACTGATTGCCAAAGCTTCTAAAACTTCTTTTGATGGCATCTGTGACCGCTTCTTTAGCTGCTCCTTCATGTGCATCTGCAAGTGTTTTTGCAATGCCGGTACCAAAGCCTACATCTTCTCTTTGAACCTGCTTAGCGTGTTGCATATCATGCACGGTTACTACTATAACTGCTTTATAGCAAAGCACTATGTTTTGGTTAGGATTTGTCTCTTGTGAGACTTCTTCTAAGCTCGTGATTGAATACGACCAATTGCCATAACCAAATATTCTGTTGGCTGTCTCTAAAACATCAAACGCTTCAAGATAGGAAAGATTGATATTACCTTTTGAGCGACTTTTAATTCTACTGCTGTCTAGCTCATAAGCTAGAACTTGGTTCTGTTTATCATTGAACATTTTATCTCCTTTATGCTGCTTCTTGTGAATCTACTAAATTTAGTAGTTCTGTTGCTTGATTATTTGCACTTGTGCGTCTAGCGTTGACTTTTATACGAGCCGGTGTTTCTTCGCTTGTTACACTAACTTTTACAAACTCATCTATCTCATCCATCCCCTCAACGCTTAGCATTGCCTCCTTAACAGACTGCTCATCCACTACTACTGAAAAGTATCCCAGCTTGATAAGTGCATCTGCATTTATGATTTCAAATGTTTCTGTAAGTTTTGTCCTTTTTGGAGTAATTGTGATTGAAGAAATGGAAGTGCCATCAAGTCTATCTATACCATACTCTGCTAAAACCGCTGCTGTGGCTTCAAGTGTTGTTGCTTTTGCAAGTGATAGATTTTTCTTTAACGCTGTCATCTCCTGTATGTCTGCTGTTAGGTAGTCTATTTTATTTTGGATCTCTTGGATACTGAGACCTAGATAATCTGCTTTTGCATAATAGGGTTTGTTTGATTCAAGAACTTGTCGTACATAGTTTTTGAACCACTCTTGGTTATCCTCTTTGATATTCTCCATCTCTGTCTGTAAGCGGTAGTTGGTTACTTTCATTTTGTTTCCTTTGTTCGGTGTCTAGCAGAAGTGTTGATTTCTGCACTTGTTTTAAAATCATCTATAAAAGCTATGAGATGATTCAGGCTATGGAGTGAATGGTTTATGTGCGATTCAACTCCAACGATGGCACTCCGAGATGTATGTAACTTCTTTGCACTTCTTTTTGCTAGAGTGAGCTGAAGTTGCATTATTTTCAGCTCTAATAGGATGTCGTTGCAGGTGTTGATTGTTTTTGGCATGGGAGAAGATTAAGCAGCTAACGCAAATGATGGCTCTTTTATGGAAGCTATTCTTTCTGCAATATCCCATAATCCTTGATTGACATCAACATCTTTTGAAATAGAGGTGATTTCTCTACTTGTAAAACGGCGACCTGTCTCTTTATTGGTTCCTGATATGTTCCCACGGATAAGGTTTTCTTGGATGACATTAAGTACGGTGTACAAATCATTGCGTTTATCTTCTTCTCTGTGAGGAACAAGTAAATCTTGATAATCTACTTGTAAGTGCTTCTCAAATCGTAGAGGAATTGTACTGCGTGCAAATGACTCCTTTTCATGTTGGCTTAGTTCTATAGATTCTAGTATTTCAATCTTATCCATCAGTTTTGGTTTAATTGCCGTAATGTTAGCAACTGCTGCGGCTACATCATTTTCTCTTTCGCCAAGGTGTTTGATTTTATAGCTCTCAAACACACTGTCTGCTATTACAAGACCGTTAGCGCATACGAAACGAAATATGCCAGCTGATATGCTAAAGCTTTTGCTTCTATCGTGAGAGTTGAATAAAAGTAGCTCCACTGCGTTTTCTTGTGGGTTTAATAGATCGTCAAAGTGTCTAAAGCGAACGAGGTGTTGTTGGTAGCCTTCTTTATCTTCTTGACGAACTTTAGCCTCTGAAACTGATACGGGATACCAGTTGTTTTTCTTGATTTCGTTTATGACTTCGATTGTTGGGATGAAGTGATATTTATCGCTTACATCGATATGTGGCTGCTCTGTGAAGAGCGCTGGGGCTTGGTTCATTAGTTCTGCGTGGGTTAGTGGAAATTTTGACATGGGTGTATCCTTTTTAAGTTTGGTTGTGTTGGTTGAGAGTCTCATTAGACTAATTTTCTTGTGACTCTAGGGTCTCTTTTAAGATTGTTGCTCCTGCTATAACTATTGCAAGCAGTACTGATGTTGGTATCATTTTACGCTCCAGTTTGTGGTCTATAGTCTATGTTGTTAAAAGGGAATAATTTATTTTTACTATTACCTCTTATATTCAGTAGTCCCTTTATCATTGTTTCAGAGATAGTATAGAACTTCATCTCTTCATGTTTTTTTGCCATGTATGCTCCTTTGGTTTATGTGTGAAATTTTCAAAGCTTCTTTGGGCTTTGCTATATTTATGATATATGGTTATAAAAAATTGGAAATACAAGAATATGGCTGTATTTGGCTTAAATGCGGTAGTTGGATGATGTTTTAGGTGGTAATAGTGTTTTTTTTTTGGGGTGAAGGAGTTGATTTTATAGCTTGGATACTTTAGATGTACATATTGAGCTATTTTAACGGTGGATACGAATACGAACTCTTTGGAAGGCACTGTTACATTAGATTCTTTACTTAATCGTTTTTTAGACATTTATTATTGTCTCCTTGTGGGTTGCTTTCAAAGCTGGTTTGCTTTGCTATATTAATGATATGTGAGTAAAAAAAGTGGAAGTGTAATTGTGTGCAGGATGGTGTTTGGATGCAACAAATATCTATGTGGTTTAAAAAAATAGTGTGTAGAAAAGATGGATGACTAGACTGTATAAAAGCGAAAATATAATTTAATTAATTCTATTAGTATGGCATAAAAACAAATGGATACTATATATTAAATGTATATATAGCAGCACTATAAATTGTTCTATCAAATTATAAAATACTTTGTCCGAAAGTGGCTCTGAGAGGACTTTGAGAATCGTCTGAGGCTGCTTTGAGAGTACCTTGAAAGTAATTCTTGAGGTTAAAGAAAGAGTGCGAGAGAGCCAAGAAAGTGATTTTCTTAAGATTAGCAGGTTTGGTTAAGTAGTGGTGTTTAGTTAAAATTTAAAACTTTTTTTGCTTGATTTTTAGATAGTGGTTTTTTAAAATTTGATTAAACTGTAAGTTGAAAATCCAATGCTTGAGTCAACAGAAAGACCCAAACATTTTTTATGATTCTTTTTCTTCTTTTTTGTCTGCATCATATTTTTCATACATTATATTAGCAGTTTCTATGTCTTCGTACTTATATTCAAAGCGTTGTTTTTTACTCTTACTTTTAAGAATATGGTTCTTAGGAACCGTAATATCTTCTGGTAGCGTGTACTCTGTTATTTTCAAGAGTTTTTCATTTTTGGCTTCACTATAAGTAGGGTTTCCGTTAAATAGAACTTGCTCGACTCTATTTTCATCAATAGCTTTTAGTTTATCAACCTCTTGGGTAAATAACTCATCTTTCTCTTTTAGAACTTCAAGAAAAGTTGTATTGCTTTTGAAGACCTCAGAGTCATTTACAGCTTTGAAATAGTCTAGCAGATGTTTTCTAATAACACAATTTTTTTCAAAAGATGATGTTAAACTATTGTAGAGTTCTGAGTCTTTTAGTTTAGTAAAATAGTTTATATCTTTTTGTTTTATTGCTTGTATAAAATTTAGAATCTTGTCTTCAAAATTTTCTTTCTTAGCTTCTGATAACATATTATTTTGTGTGTTAAATTTTGAGACAACCGCAATAGAATCTATATTTGCATTTTTATTCCAAAAACTAAGATAAGTTGAAAAGATATCTATTGCTTCATCGTTAAACTTTAACTGTAATAATGGTTTACTACCAGCTAAATTTATAATAACCTGTTCTTCGTTTTCAATGTTTATATATTCAAACAGGTCAAAATGCTCATCCATATAAGATATGGTTTCATCGGCGCTAATTAAAAGCTGTCCATAAACAGGTACTTTTACCGTTTTACCCGATACCACTGAAGATACATATTTATCTATTAATATAGCCTCTAAAAGTTGATTTATTTTATCTATATTTTTTTTAGTCGGTGAAAAATCAACAATACGAAAAAATATTTTATCTTTAACTATCTCTTCAATTGGTTTATTCAAAACATCGTCGTCAATAGTTACAGAATAAGCTTCTGAATCAAAAATCTTTTGTATTAATTTTTTCCAAAATATATCCGCTATTCTCTTGCTACCATTCAACACTAAGGCAATATGCAAACTCTCCATTTTTTGAAAAAAGTAAGAGAGCCAGTTAAGAATTGCCCTAGTAAAAGGTTTGTCATCATTATCCTGATTAAATTCATTTGTTATATTCTCTAAAAAATCTATGACAAAGCCATCATAAATCTTCGATGTATTGTTTATGTTATCAAATCTTTTTTTTAAATATTGGGTATATAAAAACTCATTTCTATACCATACGCCATCTTTTATAAAAAACTCTTCTTCTTTGGGTTCAAACACCTCATTATCGACAATATCAATGTGATACTCAAAGATATATTGTTCAATTTGATCGTGTATGATTTTGTCTTCTTTTTTAATATCTTTTACAGAGACTATTCTAGTTGCTTTATTCAAACGCCTGCTAATTATCCCGCTAATATAATTTTTATCGCCTTTTGATAGTGTGGCATTTTTTGCTGCTTTGTAGTAATATAAATCTTTATACATCCAAAGACATAAATCATTTTTATTTATTTGTTCTACTAAAAAACGAGATTTACCTTCAAGAGGACTAAATTTTGCTAATTCTGTAAATGATATATCTCTTTGTGCATTTTCTTTTGCGTAATGTGTCGCCATGGAATTGTTATAAGTCGCAATCCCTTTGTCATGAGCTTTTTGTATTGGGGATGAAGTATGCAACATTTGCATATTTGATGCGATAGTTACAGGCATAGAGTTTTTTTGGGTTTCTATAATTTCAGCTTCAACATATTCACTGTTTTGACTATTGAATTTTTGTGGTACATCATTTTTTTCATCGCTTAAAGGTTCTATCGCATTAGACTTGTTCTGCTGATTTTCATTATTATCTATATCTTCATCTTCGTCAGCACAATCTCTGAGTAACGCTTGGCGAAATAGTTTTTCCATCTCAGCTATTCGCCCACTAGAATCACCTTTCACGCTATGTTTATTGAATATTTGAACTTCATCTTCATCTTCATCTTCATATTCGTAATAGTTCGGAGATTCTATATCTTCATATTCATCATTGTGTGGAGGCTCATTTCTATCGTGTTCTTCGTCTAGGAAATCTAGTTCATATTCATCATTGTATGGAGGCTCATTTCTATATATATTCTCTTCCATATTAAAGTCACCCCTTGTTACCATCATTTCTATAATGATAAATTATACCATACCCTCACTTCAACAACCTCCCAGCGCAACTCGCTGCGTTCATAAGGCTCTCGTTTGATAGATGTGCATATCTTTGAGTCATCTTAGCTGTAGAATGACCTAAAAGCACTTGCACTTCATAGAGGGAGCATTTGGCATTGACAAGTGCTGAGGCGTAAGTGTGTCGTAAATCATGTATTCTGACTTCTGGTAGATTGGCTTTTATCCTTGCTGTATTCCAAGATTGAAAGATAGATACATATGGTTTTTTTGTCTTTGGGGATGCAAATAAGTATTTAGTTTGTTTTTTGATTTGCGCTAAGAGGTCTTTGAGTGGTGGGGTTATGGGCAATATTCTTTTCTTACCATTTTTGGTTATGGGAATTGTCCATAGGTTGTTTAGCATATCAAAGTCAGACCAAGTTGCATCTAATCCTTCACGCTTTCTTGCACCTGTGAGTAGCAGCATTGGGATGATGTATTTTAGATGTTCATTTTGGCTTTTGTTTACCTCTTGAAGTAATCTTTTAGCTTGTGTTTTAGAGAGAAAGATTTGTCTTTGGTTATTGAGTTCATATTCTTTTACACCCTTACAAGGGTTATAGTCTTGCAGAAGTTCAAAGTCATTGGCAAGGTTGTAGGCACTATTTTTAAAAGATGATAAACTTATTTGCAGTGGCAGGGGCTAGATGCTTCTTGTGGATCATGTTGGAGTGGTGGGTCATGACTTCTATTTTTTTAAGTTCATTCATTGGCGTAGTTGCTAAGTCTGGGAGAATATGGTTTTTAAAGATGCTTATATTTGTTTCGTAGCTTTTTATGTGGGTCTTGATGTAAGGGAGATAGTAGCTATCGTAGAACTCTTGGAATGTTATGGGTGGCATCTCTTTGGTTTGTGATGGTGGCTCGGGGTTGTCTTGGTTCTCTTTGAGTGTGTAGTACTTCTCTTTGGCTTCTTGGAGACTTATATCTGTGGTTGTTCCTATGCGTATCATCTTTTGAGAGTTGTTTTCTCTGTATCTGTAATAGTAGATTTTACTTCCTGTGTTTTTTACTTCAAGCATAAAGCCTGTGAGGTCACTATCGAAGTATTGCTCTTTGGCTTTGTCGGTTGGTGGTTTTAGTTGTTTTATGGAGTCGGTTGTAAGTTTCATTTTTGGCATCTTTTTTCTTCCTTTTTTAGTCTGTTTTTCACATCATTTTTGAGTGCTGCCGACCAGCTATGAATGTAGGTGGTAGATTTGGGAGTATATTGAACTCTCAAAAACCTTGTCAAGAGGGCTCTGCCGACCAATTGCCGACCAAATGGAACTTAATTTGCACAAAAAAGTGTCCCATAAGTCTAAAGTGGGTTTTGGGTTTGGGATGATGTGAAATGTCTATAAATAGATGGTTTGAGGTGTCTCATAATAGTTTTGGGACACTGAGACAGTTTTAGCCGACCAAATTGCCGACCATTCAGCTAGATTGAAGTTTAAAAGAATTTTGCGAATTTTAGGAAGTGTTACTTAAATCATATTCATCATAACTTTCGATGTCCATTACTTTACAGTTTAGACGAGCCGTCCAAGATAAGATATTAGTAACATCTTCATCTTTACCTGCAAAAACTATAACTTCATCATTAATTGCACCATCTTTTACTTTTGAGAATAGTTCAGCACATATAAGCACTTTTAGACCATTATTCAAACTTGACTTATCTAACTGAATCATTTGATATCCTTTATGCTGTTTTGATTGTATTGCTTAAAAATTCTGCAAGGTCGATAATAGTAAAAACTACTTTTGCATTTTTGGCAGTTCCTAACTTCTTGTAGTTAGGGATTCCCATATTTTTTGAGATATACAAATCAACTGTAGAAACTGATACTCCTAATTCCATAGCTATCTGTTTTTTATTGACTGTTGCTCCTAGGTACCGTGATTTTAAATCTTGATAGATCAACACTGCTTGAGGGTTTGTGAAATTTTCCATAACTTAGCCTTTATTTGTTAAATTTGGGAGAATTATAGAAGAGTAGATCGTTAATTTATACCGCATAAGTTGGAATGTTTTTAGGGTTATTTGTATAAGATTGGAAATTGATGTTTGATTAGAAGTGGGGAGGTTTCAGCAGAAGTACTATACCATAAAGCGACAAAATGCAAGCATTATATAATCATACTAACTCTGAACGCTGTGTGTAGAAATATTTTAACTTATGTGCATATATATACCTTATTCAAGATATTTTTCATTATTCTATTAATCATTTGTCATAACTATGGTATGCTAAAATAAAAAAACAACACATGAAAGAAAAATATAATGGCTGATTTAGCAAAAAGAGGTAGTCCCAAGTATACTGATATAGAAGGGTTTAAACCTTATGAACTAACTCATTGTATTGTATATGAAATGGCTAGTCGAAACAAAAAAGTTCTAGACATACTTGAAAAATTAAGTTATATTGAAGAATTTAAGAAAACTAAACCATATTCAAATTTAGCTTATACTTTTGTGCTAGTTACAGATGAAGAAGAAAAGAAATTTTTAGCAATGAGTAAGTACAGTCTATCAGAACTACGACATGAACTTGAAGAAACGATAGATTGGGATATCATCTGTAAAAATTTGATAAAGACTTCTGAAAGCAAAGGGGATAATACAGATGGTGACAATGGTATAGACTTTATCTATAAAGAAAAAGGTTATTGTCAGGATGTTTCCGAGGATAAAAGAAAATTAGTCGCAGGATATCTGGAAATAGCTATAGCTGAGCTTGAAGATGATTTAGTTAACAATTATTTTATTTATCCAGAAGGGTATGTTTCCAACTTTCAAGGTGCAGATGAAGATTATATCCATGAAGTTGAAACTAGAGAATTAACAGATATTGGAACAACATTTGATAATGAAGTAAACAAAAGTGTTCATAAAGGATTTTATGTACTTCAGGAAATGCACAAGCACAATAAAACATATGCTATCAATCATATACTCCCAAACTTTAAGAGAAAAATTCATAATTCAAATCAAGTTGCTACTTTTTTGAACTTTTCACTTCCTCTAAATGAAATTCTTGAGTATATTTCACATATTAAAAATACTTTAAATGACCAAGGCAACATAGATGAAAGAATCATTAAGTCCCCTGCAGAGTTACTCGGAGAAAAATTAGATAAAGCTGATGATATTAATAACATGTGCTCAGAGAATAGAAATAGTAACTTAAAATGTTTTGAAGGCAGAAAAGGCTTAACAAAAACAGAAAAATTTGCAGACATGTTTTTTATCTATGACATGATAAAGGCTGGAAAAATTAAGTCAGAAATATTGATTGCTTTAGATAAATACCATGATAAAGATAACATAAAGACAAAATCTTTTCATGGGGATACATATGATAAATATCTCCTAATTGCAAAGGACTATATAAATAATGAACGATATAAAGAACTTATTACTGGAGTAAAAAAATCTGAAAATATTTAACTTTAATTTTTTGTAGTGCTATAAATCGCAATAGAGACAGTTGATATTAGAATTGGCGTATCTTTTTGTAGGTTACCAATAAGATGATTTTAAATAATGGTTACCAATAGGTTACCAATCAGTATTATTCAGAAAACTTAGAGTAGTATTTTAAAGGCTATATTTAGGGGTTTGATGAGGTTCTTCAGTGGTGGACGAGGAGAGGTTCGAACTCTCGGTACAGTTACCCGTACGCATCCTTAGCAGGGATGTGGTTTCAGCCGCTCACCCACTCGTCCATTTGAAGACCGTGATTATAATCATATATTTATAACAATTAGCTTAATTATATAATTTTAAGCTTACATGTAGAAATCTTTTTATGCAAAGAGTGTATAATTTCAGTATTGTTTACATGAGGAGTAAATATCAAAATACTTATATTTGTATTCTTATTTTCCATAATTAATGCTTCAGACTATCCTAACTTTACAATTCAAGAGTTGCATAGTATAGAAAAAAAATCAGGAACTGTTGCTAAAAACAGAATTATTGACTATGAACAAAGTATTGCACTCTTCAAAAAATATCCAAAATCTAAACAATTAATACAAGTAAATTTTTATTTAAATAAACTTTTACCACAATATGACGCTATAACTCAACAACAAGAAGATTACTGGTCAACTCCAAAAGAATTTTTAATTACTGGCTATGGAGATTGTGAAGATTATGTGATAATCAAATACTTTACACTGTTAAAATTAGGATTTAAAAAAGAAAAATTATTTCTCACTACTGTACGTGAAAAGTACTATGGAGGCTACCATATGGTTCTTAGTTATTTTAAAGATAAGAACAAGCCACCACTTATTTTAGATAATCTAAGTTTTAAAGTTTTAGATCTAAAAAAAAGAGTCGATTTAGAAGCAGATATTTTTATAAATTCTAATGGTGTCTATAAGATAAGTAAAGAGTATAAACTCACAAAAATTGATAATAAATTTAAACAATATGAAGATCTAGAAAAAAGAATAATAAAAGAAAACTAATCTTGTAATTTTATGGAACTATAGTTGCATATGATTGGTCAACAAATGGAGGCTTGATGAATATTAAAATTTTACAATCATTTTTTTTTACATGTACTATTGCTTATGCATCAAACTATCCTAATTTTACAAAGTATGAACTAAATAATATAAAAAATCATGCAGGGCAAGTTGCTAAAAACAGAGCACTTGATTATACTGCGACTATTGAGTCATTGAAAAAACTGCCAATTCAAAAACAGTTGGATAGAGTCAATTTTTACTTAAACCAGTTACCTACAAAAGCTGACATAATAAATCATAACAAAAGTGACTATTGGGAAACTCCTAAAGAGTTTTTAACATGTGGTTATGGTGATTGTGAGGACTACGCAATTATAAAGTACTTTACACTTTTAAAACTTGGCTTTTCTAAAGATAAACTTTTTATAACTACTGCTTACGAGAAATACACTGGGCAGTATCATATGGTTCTTAGTTATTTTGAATCAAACAATAAATCGCCATTGATTCTTGACAATCTTAGTTTTAAAATTTTAGATTTAAACACTAGAGTAGATCTAAAAGCAAATATATTTATAAATTCAACAGGAACTTATAAAATAAATAAAAATAACAATTTAATAAAATTGGATAAAGAACATCCAAAATTTAAAGAACTAATGCAAAGAGTAAAAAGAAATGGTTAAAGCTTTTCTAAAATCTTCTCAACTACTGTTGCAGGATTTTGGGCTCTGTAAATAGGTCTACCAACCACTATAAAATCTACATGTGCATTTTGTGCAAACTCAACATCTGCAACTCTTTTCTGGTCACCTGCATCTTCACCAAAAGGTCTAATACCAGGAGTTAAAGTCATGAAATTTTTACTAGTGATATTTTTAATTGACTCACTCTCATAAGCTGAACACACTACTCCATCTAGACCGCTATCAAAAGCATCTTTTGCAAATTGGTCAGCTTTACTAGCAATACCTTTTTCATAAACTTCACCAAACTCTTCTTCAGTAAATGAAGTAAGTGCTGTAACTGCTAAAACTATAGGTCTAGTGTCATATTTTTTAAGTCTATCCATCACGTTAGACATAGCTCTTTTGCCAGCACTTGCATGAATATTAAACATATCAACACCAAGCCCCATAATAGACTCTGCAGCATCAGCCATAGTGTTTGGAATATCATAAAGTTTCAAGTCTAAAAATATTTTAAAATCAGGGTTTATTTTTTTGATAGCAAGCAAAAAATCTTCACCATCGCGAATATATGTACGAAGTCCAACTTTTAGCCAAACATCATAATCTTTTATTTTGTGGATTAAATCTAAATTTTCTTGTTTTGTGGGTAAGTCGAGGGCAACACATAATTCCATAATAACTCTTTATAGTTTGATTATGAAATTATATCATTTTTACATGTAGGTTGTTCCCTACATGTAACTAAAAAATATCTATTTATTTACCATAGTTGATATTGTTTCAACTATGCTTGGATCTTCAAGTGTTGAAATATCTTGAGTAATCTCTTCGCCTTTAGCAATCGTACGAAGAATTCTTCTCATGATTTTACCTGAACGAGTTTTAGGTAATCCTGGAGCAAAAACCATATCATCACAAAGAGCAATATTACCAATCTCTTTTTTAATGATGTTATTGATTGCTTTTACTTCTTCAACTTCATCAGCTACACCATCATCAGACTTTAGTACGATATATGCAAAGATTCCTTCACCTTTTAATGGATGTGGTTTTCCTACAACTGCAACTTCTGCTACATTTGGATGTTTTTTGATAGCAGCTTCAACTTCAGCCGTTCCCATTCTATGTCCAGAAACATTTATAACATCATCAGTACGGCCAGTAATAGTAATGTAGCCATCTTCATCATAACGTGCACCGTCACCAGTAAAGTAAACTGCTTTACCATCTTTTTGAACATCACCAAAGTATGATTTTACATATCTTTCTGGATCTCCCCAAACACCACGGATTTGTGAAGGCCAAGGGCGAGTTATACACATGTAACCTGTTTCGCCTGGTTCAGTTATTTCACCAGTTGCCGGGTCTAAAATCTCAGCCATAATTCCTGGTAATGGCAGTGTTGCACAACCTGCTTTAATAGGAGTAGCACCTGGAAGTGGAGAAACTACATGTCCACCAGTTTCAGTTTGCCAATAAGTATCAACAATAGCACATTTACTTTGTCCAACATCTTCATAGTACCATTTCCATGCAGGAGGGTCAATTGGCTCACCAACTGTTCCAAGAACTTTTAAGCTTGATAAATCATACTTAGCTGGCTCATCTTCACCCATCTTATGAAGTACACGGATAGCTGTTGGAGCTGTATAAAATTGATTGATTCTATGCTCTTCAACCATTTTCCAAGGACGGCCTGCATCTGGAAATGTAATAACACCTTCAAACATTACAGTTGTAGCACCCATTGCAAGTGGTCCATATACTATATAAGTATGACCAGTAATCCAACCAACATCGGCAGTACACCAATAAGTGTCATTCTCTTTTACATCAAATACCCATTCCATAGTCATTTGAGCCCAAAGAATATACCCTGCACTGTTATGCTGAACACCCTTTGGTTTACCAGTTGAACCTGATGTGTAAAGTAAGAATAAAGGATCTTCTGCGTCCATAACCTCTGGCTCACACACACCTGATTTATCTTTTATAAGTTCATTATATGAATAATCTCTTCCAGCTACCCAAGTAACATCTTCGTTATTTCTCTCTACAACTAAAACTTTTTTAACTGGTGAGTTTTCATCGATAGCAGCATCAACAACTGGCTTTAACATGTAAGGTTTAGTTTTTCTATATGCTCCATCAGCAGTAATTACTACTTTTGCCTCAGCATCTTCAATTCTGTCTTTAAGTGCCTCAGAAGAGAATCCACCAAAAACAATAGAGTGAATTGCACCGATTCTTGCACATGCTAACATAGCATAAGCAGCTTCTGGAATCATCGGCATATAGATTACAACTCTATCACCCTTTTTTACGCCAAAATCATTTTTAAGCAGGTTTGCAAACCTATTTACATTGTAATATAACTCAAGGTAAGTTATGATTTGCTTATCACCTCTGTCGCCTTCAAATATTATAGCCGCTTTATTTTTGCGAGAATCTAAGTGACGGTCAATACATTGAGAAGACACATTTAGTTTTCCACCATCAAACCACTTTACAAATGGAGCATTACTCTCATCCAAAACATTTGTAAATGGTTCAATCCAATCAAGTTTTTCTTTAGCGTATGAACCCCAAAATCCTTCATAATCTTCTTTTGCAAAATCTTGCAAATCTTGATACTCACACATGTTTTTTATTCTAGCATTTTTGCTAAACTCTTTATTTGGCTTAAAAATTTGTTTTTCTGACATCAATCTTTTCCTTTGTTAATTTTAAATAAATCATTGCAGTCATAATGGCGTCATTTACTGCATTATGCGCACCCATGTTCGGTAATGAACAATCTTTTAGAATTGTATCAAACCTTAAATCAATATTTCCTTGAGGTATTAAAGCAATTTTTTGCTCAAAATATATCTCAGAAACTTCAATCATCTTATTTGGTAATGTTATTCCAAAGATTGGCTTTACATACTTATTAATCATACTCACATCAAACTCTAAATAGTATCCTATAAGAGGTCGTGAGCCTATAAACTCTAAAAAATCCCTAACTGCATCTTTACTATTTTTAGCATTTTCTAAATCACATGGTCTGATACCATGAATTTCAATACTTTTAGAACTAATAGCTTTAGAATTCTTTACATACACTTCAAATGTTTCTGACGTCAGTATTTTATTATCTTTTATCTTAACTGCACCTATAGACAAGATTTCGTCTACTTTTGGGTTAAGCCCTGTTGTCTCTGTGTCAAAGACAACATACTCACCACTCTCGTCTTCATCAAAAAGATATGAAAAGCTATCATCCTTTAATTTTGCTCGGTTTCGCTTTCTCTTGTAGTTATTAAACAGAGAATATAACATCATCCGACCATGTTTAGATGAAAATGAAAGCTCATAAATTTTTTGAACTTATTTATAACTTTAAAACTATCTTTGAGTAAATCCATCTGAATTTTTTGCAGATTCTTAGGATTTATATAGTTGCTCTCTTCTAAGTCTTTTGCTTCTAGCATCGCTTTTAAACGAATAGATGATAATGTATCAAAACTCTCCATCAACTCTGTTGCAAAATTTTTATCAATAATACTTTTATTGTTTAACTCCTTTATTCTCATAATGGTACTAGTTTCATGTATCTCATATTGAAGAGCCAATGTTCTTATACCGTGAACCAGTGCAAATATACCACCTTTTTTTAAGTCAAGTTTATTGTTATGACTCTTTTCTAACACGAAACTTGAAAAGAGAGATAAAGGTGTTTCAAAGCTCAAAACAGCTTTTGCCAGATGTGCCAAAACATCATCACGAGAGTGAAAACTATGATGAAGGTAATTTGTAAGTTCATCAAGTAAGTCATTATTTCCAGCAACACACTTAGCATCTAAAAATATGCTCAATTGTTGCAAAGTTTCCTCACTTAAACTAGTAACCCATAAATCTATAAGAGACTTGTAACCACTAACATTTCTTCTCCAAAATTCATTGCTAACCATTACATTACCTAAACATATTGGAAAACCAAGCTCAAGAAGGCTATGGTTCAACTTTATCATTGGCTCTCGAAAAAGTTCTACATCAACGCCATCTTTTATAATAAGCGCATTATCTTGGTCTGTTTTGACGCTCTGCTCTTCCCTTCCCTCTGAACCCATAACTATTAGAGCACATTTATCATGAAGAGTTTTATCCACACACATGTCAAAAACTTTTTTATATATCTTAATATTTAGTGTTGATACAAGTTTAGTGATGTAGCGTACTTTTACACCTTGAGAATGTAAAACAATTAAAAGATTTTTTAAATCATTTTGAATATTTTTTAGGTCATCTACACTTTGTGCTTTATCTATTTGAACAGCAACTAAATGAGAGTGGTTAGCAAAATAACTCAATAAATCAAGCTGTTCCAAAACACCTTTTATCTTTCCATCTTCCATAACAACTATTCTTTTTATCTCATTGTGTGTTATTAATAAAAGGGCATTAAATAAAAAGTCATTTATATCTATACTAATAACCTTGTTTGAAGCTATTTTACCTATTGGCTGACTAACATCAATGCCGCCAAGTATGACTTTGTCTCTAATATCTGTGTCTGTAGCAACATAATAAAAAGAACTATCTTCGACTATAACAACACTTGTTTTTAGCTCTTTCATTTTAAATACTGAATCATATATAGTTGCATTTTTATCTACAATACAAGCTGTATGTAAAAACATATCTGATACTTTTGAGATCAAGAATGGTGTTAAATCACTCTGTGCATCATAATCTTTTAAGTGTTGATGACGAGTCACAAAGTTTTGTAAAAAGTAGCCTTGAACTTTTTTATTTTGCATTAAATCAATAAAGTCTTCTTTTTTTATCTCATAACAAACCAAATCTTCATCTACTATAAACTTACCTTCACATTTATCATATATTAGGGCATCAGCATCAAAACTATCACCGGCACTGTATACGTTATGAAGTTCATCATCTATAAATTCAGCGACTGAACCTTTAATGATTATATAAAATGCAATTGATGGGAGATTTTTTGAGATTAGAAGTGTGTCTTTAGGGTAATATGCTATGTCAATCTTTTTCATAAGATTGTCTAAAGTAGTAGAGCTTAACAATTCAAATGGGTGAATAGACTCAATAAGTTTTCTCTGGTCTAAGATACTCAAATACTCTCCTAATTTTCTACATGTAGATATATCTACATGTAGAGCTATTATTACTAGTGATCACTAGCGCCTTCGGCACCAATACCAGTTTGACTTCTAATATATTGAGCTTCAAAAGCTTCTCTTTCTTTCTCTGCGTCATGTGAGCTATCTGTAATCGAGAAGAACCAGATACCAATAAATGCTGCAGTTACAGAGAACAATGCTGGGTATTTATAAGGGAAAATTGCTTCAGCATTTCCTAAAATTTGTACCCATACAATTGGACCTAATATAACTAACATTACTGCTGTTGCAAGACCAATAGATCCACCAATTACAGCACCACGTGTAGTTAATTTTTTCCAATACATAGAAAGGAATAAAATTGGGAAGTTAGCAGATGCAGCTATAGCAAAAGCAAGACCAACAACGAATGCGATATTTTGTTTTTCGAACATAATACCCATAATGATAGCAACAATTCCGAGAATAATAGTAGCTATTTTAGATACTTTCATCTCTTTAATACCATCAACTTTACCCTTCATGATAACAGATGCGTATAAGTCATGACTTATTGCAGATGCACCAGCAAGTGTAAGACCAGATACAACAGCTAAAATAGTTGCAAATGCAACAGCTGAAATAAAGCCTAGGAAGAAATCACCACCAACAGCATGTGATAAGTGAATCGCAGCCATATTATTTCCACCAAGAATTGGAGAACCACCGCTAATCGCTTGTTTTGCTAAATCTAAATATTGTGGGTTTTTGAATACCATAACAATTGCACCAAAACCGATGATGAAAGTTAAAATATAGAAATAACCAATAAAACCTGTTGCATAGAAAACTGATTTACGAGCTTCTTTAGCATCACTTACTGTAAAAAATCTCATAAGGATATGAGGTAAACCTGCAGTACCAAACATTAGTGCAACTGCTAGTGATATTGCCGATATTGGATCACTTACAAGACCACCTGGACTCATAACATCAATACCTTTCATCTCAACTGCTTCAGCGAAAAGCGAACCAAAACTAAAGTCATAATGTGCCATAACAGCGATTGCCATAAATGTTGCACCTGAAAGTAATAAGAATGCTTTTACAATTTGTACCCAAGTAGTTGCAAGCATACCACCAAAAGTTACATATAAAACCATCAATACACCAACTAAGATAACTGCAACTTCATACTGAAGACCAAAAAGAAGCTGGATAAGTTTACCAGAACCAACCATTTGAGCTATAAGATAAAGAATAACAGTTGCAATAGAACCAGATGCCGCAAGAGTACGGATTGGACCTTGACGAAGTCTATAAGAAGCAACATCAGCAAAAGTATATTTACCTAAGTTTCTTAAAGGCTCTGCAATCATGAAAAGAATAATTGGCCAACCAACTAAAAAACCGATTGAGTAGATAAGACCATCGTAACCTTTAAGGTAAACAAGACCAGAAATTCCTAAGAATGACGCAGCTGACATGTAGTCACCAGCGATAGCCATACCATTTTGAAAACCTGTTATTCCACCACCAGCAGTATAAAAATCTTTTGCAGATTTTGTACGTTTAGCTGCCCAGTAAGTGATACCTAAAGTACCGCCGACAAATAGTAAGAACATTACAATTGCAGACATATTAAGTGCCTGTTTTTGTATCTCACCCTCTATAGCACCAGATGCAAAAACTGCAATAGTACCTAGTATTAAAAATAAAAAAATTCTACTCATTTAGTTTTCCTTTATAGAATTTTTGATTTTATTATTTAAATCATCAAATTCGCTATTTGCACGTTTAGTATAAATACCTGTTAGAATAAAAGCAAAAACAATAATAGCCATACCTATTGGAATACCTATAGTTGTTACAGAGTCAGCTGACATAGGAGCTCCAAGAGCAGCTGGGTTAAATGCGATTGTTAATATAAATGTAAAATATACAACCAACATTGCAATTGAAAGTTTAATAGCAAAACCAGATCTAGCTTTCACTAGAGTTTGATAATCTGGATTTGCCTTGATTTGTTCAACAAGTTCTTTTTTCATTTTTTTTCCTTTTAGAAGTTATAGTTAGCTATAAGTCTGTATTCACTCCAACCTGTAGAACCTGAACCACTCTCATGAAAATCTCTCGGGAAATTTCCTCGAAAACGAAGCTGAAGGTTTTTTACTGTTTGAGGATAATACTGTAAGTCAAAACCAGGTTCCGTAGCTGTTCTTGAAATTCCGTAACCACTGTTTGCATCCATATCAAAAGATGTGTAATAAGCAGAGAAAGATCCTTTTACACCCAAGTCTTTAAAGTTATAAGTTGCAGCAACTTTAGTAGCTTCAGTACCTGCTAAAAATTGATGTCTTGTTACCATACCTTGAGTAAATGCTGGCATTCCGCCCCATGGCGTTATAATTGCATTTTTATAACTAGAATCACCTGTATCATTTTCAGTTGTTTTAGAATATGCTACATATGCAGTGAAAGCTCCAGCTTTTGCACCAACTTTTGCAGCCCAGAAAAGAGAGTCTATCTCACCGTTTCCGCCAAGAAGAGAATTATCACTTAAAACCTCATCACCTACACTGTTCTCTTTAATAACCTGAACAGAAGCAAACGGTTTTACATTTTCATTTAATGCACAGTTCCATTTAAAGTCAACTTGCCCGTAAACTGCATTTAAGATGTCATGTGCGTAATAGTCCCAAAGTTGTACTTTTAGGTTTTCAATACCTTTATATGTTACACCAACTAAAGATACACCATCAGTTGATTTACCTGTTGCGTATTCTCCCATATTAACAAATCTTCCAACTTGTTCATCCGGATCAACTACAGAGTAACCAGATGTTACAGAAAGAATTTGATTGGCTGCATTTGCACTTGTGTAAACATTACCAAAAGTACCCTGAGCAAACTTTGTCAAGTGTCCTGCCACTATAGTAGTGTCTTTAATATCACTGTTTGTTAAAACATAAGCTTCAACTAGGTTAGGAAGCATTCTGGCATCATCAGTTCCTATTAGTGGAGAATTGAACTTTTGGCGACCACCTTTAAAAGTTGTATTTCCGCGCTTATACTGAACATAAGCCTCACCTAGTATATTGTAACCTTCATCGTTTGGTCCAAACAAAGTTGAATCAGTTTCTGTCGGCTCAGCGCCATCATTATAATCCAACCACTTAAGTCTGTTGGTTGTGTACAAAGCCGTACCTAAACTCAAACCACTAAGTTCAGCTGTCTCAAACTTTAAATTACCACCCACTGCATGTGCATTTCTATGAGTGTCATTACCAGCTGTCCCTTGATATTCTCTATCAATATAGAACATTCTTACTTGACCGCTTGTCTTACCTTCACTAAACATAGTACTTAAGTCTTCAGCTGCTTGCACGTTAACTGAACAAATAAGTCCTGCTGTAATAGCACTAAAAAGTAACTGTTTTTTCATATATTTTCCTTCTCTGCATTTTTAAACATTACAATCTTAAGATAAGAGAATAGCATGAGTGTAGCAATACTAAAGAATTATGATTAAAGTTTAATATTTGTAAATAGTGTGTAGATTTGTAGCATATAAAGGTCTATATTTAATAAACCTTATATAAGATATTTTTATTTATGTTTTAAATAGTTCTAGCTTACCACTAAGCTCCTCAGTCATACTGTATAAATGTTCAGCTGCACTAGCAATTTCTTCTACACTTCTTGCATTTACGGTTGATAATGAGTTTATTTCATTAATACTGTTTTCAATATTTTTAATTTTTTCGCCTGTACGCTCAAAGTCTTTAACGGTCTTATCACTTGCACTTGTTGCATTATTAACAATAGTTGCGGTTTCATTTATTTTTTTCTCTACTTCTATTGATGTACATGCCAATGCATCCATATCTTTTGAATTACTGCCCATTTGATCACTTGCAGATGCAGTAGATTGAACTATTACATTTATTGTTGCATTTATTTCCAAGAGACTCTTTTGTGTTCTCTCTGCTAGTTTTCTAACCTCATCAGCAACAACAGCAAACCCTCTTCCATGTTCTCCTGCGCGAGCTGCTTCTATCGCTGCATTTAGTGCTAGTAAGTTTGTTTGGTCTGCAATATCGGCAATTACTGTTAAGATACCTTTTACTTGTTCAGTGTCTTTTGACAATGCTTCTATGCTAGAGGCAAGTTCTGTTTCGTTTTGTGCACTTGATTGTACTTTTTTCGTAAGTTCCACAATTTCATCTCTAACACTGTTTAGTATATTATTAGCTTCTATTATTTCATCTTTACTTGCTCGTGCATCTTTTATTGAGTCCATTATCTCTTGCATTATTAAATGAGTTTTTTCTGTAGTTTCATTAACTATCAATACAGATTTCTCAACATTTTTCCCAACGTCCAAAGAGGTAACAGAAAGTTCGTGAGAAATAGAAGAGTTATCAATACTAGTGACTTTAGCTCCATCGATACTAGCATGTACTTTTTCTATAAACCTGTTCATCGAGTGTGCAATATCCTGAATTTCATCATTACTATTTACAACTGCTTTTTTTGTAAGGTCGCACTCTTCAAGTTTTACTAAAATTTTTAAAATATCTTTTATTGGCAATATAATAATTTTATTTGCCACCAAAACAACCATAAGTCCAACTAAAAATGCCAATATAATTGTAGTGACGATTATGTCAGTAACAGAGGAAGCTATTTCACTATCTGCGTCTTTGCGCATTTGTAAGATTTTATCTTCAATGTTATCTACATATTCTCCTGTTCCGATTATCCATCCCCATGGCTTAAACATTTCAATATATGATATCTTGGGTTGCGGTTTATCATACCCCGGTTTTTCCCAGTGGTATTTAACAATTCCAGAACCTTTATCTTTTGCGATTTTAGCCATCTCATTAAAAAGATAAACCCCTTTTGGATCCTTAACTGCTGACAACTCTTTTCCATTGAGAGAAGGTTTTATAGGATGCATAATCATTTTTGGATCTGCATTATTTATCCAAAAATATCCACTCTCTCCAAATCTTATTTCAGATACTGTTTTTAGTGCTTCTTCTTGCATCTTTGTGGTAACATCAGAAACATATGCACCTGTTCCTATTACCCAGTTAAATGGCTTAAATAGTTTCACATAAGAGATTTTTGGCTGTGGTGTGTCAAAGCCCGGTTTAGCCCAGCTGTATTCAACAACGCCTGCACCTTTTGATTGTGCTATTTTTGTCATTTCGCTAAATATGTGAACACCATTTGGATCTTTAAAGTTAGAGAGGTCCTGACCATCTAAGCTTGGCTTTATTGGATGCATAACCATATTTTGATTTGTATCGTTAATCCAGAAATAGCCATCTTTACCATAAGTAGCACAAGATAAAAGATTTTTTATGTGATTTTGAAGCTGAAGTTTAGACAATCTATTGTTGTTACTTTCATACTCATTTTTTATAATTTTAAATATAAAATCAGTTTGTATCTCCAAATCATTAATAAGCTCTTTTTTTACTTTTTCGCTAGATGTTCTTTTATAAAAAGACTCTACTGATTTTATAGCTACTGAGACATAGTTTTTAAGCTCTATCTCTTTGTTTGTATACGCTTCTTGTGTATACTTTTTTATATTTTCTTCAGTCAATGCATTTATACTATAAATTGACTGCAACACAATTGATGTTGAAACTATGAAGACAGTTGATATAATAATATACAACATTTTCGTTTTTATTGAAACCCTAACCATTAGTAAAACCTCTTTAATAACAAATATAAACAAAATTATACTTTGCTATAATAGCACGAAAGTAGCACTTAAGGTTAAATTGTAAAACTTATAAATATTATATTAAGGCTTCTCTATCATATACCCCATGCCGCGAACATTTAATATAACCTCTTCTTTTAAAAACTTCTTCAGCCTGTTTATTTCAGCTCTTATGGTAGCATTATCTACTATTTGCTCATCCCACACATATATCTGAAACTGTTCAAAATCAACTACCATCCCTCTGTTTCTTGATAAAAGATCAATTATTTGGGATTGCCTTTTACTTAAAGTTTGATACTCTCCATTAAAAAGAAGTGTGCTGTGCTCTTGGTCATAGCTATAATTTTTTGAGAGTCTTAGGTGAACTCTTGGAATATCATTGGAGAGCTTAACCCTGTCTACTCTTAATGACAACTCTTTTAAATGAAACGGCTTTTTCAAGTAATCATAACAACCCAAATCATAAGCGCGGGATATATCCTCAATATCCACCAAAGCACTAATGTATATTGTCTGTACATGTATTTTAAGCGCATGAATATTTTCTAAAAAACTAAGTCCATCCATTCCTGGAACATTGATATCTAAAATCAATAAATCATAAGAGTTCTTTTTTATGTTCTCATATGCTTCCAGCCCATCAAAATATGTCTCTACCAGGTGTCCCTGTGACTCTAGATACTCACATATAGATTCATTGAGCATCACCTCATCTTCTAGTAAAAGTATCTTCATTACGCACCCATCATTTTAAACTTATAGCTAAAGCTTGTAAAAGAGTCATCTGAGCTAACTTCAATCTCAACCCCCTCTTCATCACAAATAGTTCGGACCAATTGCAAGCCTAAACCAAAACCGTCTCTATTCTCCTCTTCTCTATAGTAAGCATCAAAAACTTTATTTGTATCTTTAATGGCTTTGGAATGACTTCCCATAGAGAACTCTACATGTGAACCATTTTTATTTAAGCTTACATGTACCTTTTTATTTGCAAGAGTATATTTGATTGCATTTGTTATTGTGTTGTCTATAATTCGTTGAAGTTT
This sequence comes from Candidatus Sulfurimonas marisnigri, assembly GCF_015265475.1. Lineage (NCBI taxonomy): Bacteria > Pseudomonadati > Campylobacterota > Epsilonproteobacteria > Campylobacterales > Sulfurimonadaceae > Sulfurimonas > Candidatus Sulfurimonas marisnigri. Next base: position 1,799,955 of record NZ_CP054493.1, read on the forward strand.
TGTTTCATTAAAATATATATGTAACTCATCAATAGGCGGATTATAATTAAAACTTATTCGCGATAGTTCCGCAACTTCTGTAAAAAAATCTATTCTGCCAGAGAGGTAATTTTTAATATTTATCACAACTTTTGGGTACTCGACTTGATCTTTTTTAACCAAATAGCTTAAATCATCATATATACTAAAAATATTTTTCACAGCTGCTTCTATTTTTGAGAGTTGTCTATCTTTTTTATTTTTCATGACATAAAGTTCAATACTTGTCAATATAACGCTTAAAGGAGTATTCGTCTCGTGAACTGCATATTTTAAAAACTCTTTTTGTGATTTTAATAACTCCTGCGAAAAGATTTTTTCTTTTTCGAGATTTTTATTTATTATTTGCAAATCTCTTGTTTTTCTCTTGACCCTCTCTTCTAAGTCAAGGTTCATATCCATAAGGGCATATTTTTGTTCACTGATTTTTTTCACCATATCATTAGCGTACCCTATCATCACCTTAAAATCTTTAAAAAATATCATTTTTGGGTTTATTACTTGGTCTCTTTGTGCTGCATTCTCAAAAAAATCTAAAAAAGTTTGAGTATCCCTTTGTAGAAGTCTATTAAATATATTATTTAGTCCCACAAATATAGCAAAGAGCATAAAAGAGAGAGTAACAATAACCAAAACAATTTTTATAAAAAATGATTTTAATAACTTTTGCTTTTGATTTAACAGCTCACTGTTATCGTAATCATTAGTTTTAACTAAAATATTTTGCTCATATATGCTCTCGTAATCCTCATACATCTCTTCTACAAGAAGTCCAACAAAGATCATGGTAAGAAAAAACAGAACTAAAATTGTAAATATATTGGCTTGTTTTATTGTTATATTTCTAAATAGTGCTTTAATTGTCATAACAAAATTATACACTGATTTTTTCACTCGGCAAATAAAAATAATATCATGACTAATTTATATATTGATAAACTTATACTATAATTTCAAAAATATTTCTAAAAAGGCAAAAAAATGTTTGGAAGAACAGAATTAAAAACATATGAGTTAAGTGCTGATGAGTTAAGCAAACTTCAATGGGCTAAAGTATCAACAAGTAAAGGTGACATCTGGATAAAACTATTCCCTGAAGAAGCACCAAACACTGTTGCAAATTTTGCACATTTAGCAAACACAGGTTTTTATAATGACCTTAATTTTCACCGTGTAATACCTGGTTTTATGGCTCAAGGTGGTTGTCCTACTGGAACTGGAACTGGCGGACCTGACTGGGCAATTCCATGTGAAACTGCACAAAACGTATCTATTCACACTAGAGGAACACTTTCAATGGCTCATGCAGGACCAAATACTGGTGGAAGTCAATTTTTCATCACTTTTGTTCCAACTCCTCACTTAGATGGTGTTCACACTGTTTTTGGAGCAATTGAAAAAGATGATGCTGATAGCTTTGCAGTTCTTGACAGTGTTGCTGGTCAAGATGCGATTAACTCAATTGAAGTTCTTGAAACTAGATAACTCAACAAAATCTCCTTGGTTTATCCTAGGAGAAACTAAAAAAATATAACACTTTTTAAAACCAATAATCCGCTCTACATGTAACAATTAATCTTTGTAATATCAGTGTAATCATAATTATATAAAATCTTAAACCTAAATAAACAAAGGATAATAGATGGCTTATTTTGATGATGTAAAAGTTAAAGATAGACTTTATGGTATTATTTTCGGTGCAGGAAAAGTGTCACAAGTATTTGAAAATAGTCATTACAAAATGATGGTAACTTTTAAAGATGGTTATGAGGTACCTTACACTGAAGATGGTATACCGGGTTGGGGTAAGTTTAAGGAACAAACTATTTATTATAAAAGTGATATTGACCTTACTGATATAGACTTTACACCTGTTACAAAAGTTTTGTCTCCTAAAAAAATAATCAAACTTAGAGAAAAGAAAAAACTTGAGATAAAACTTCCATCAGGCATTTGGATAAATTGTAAAAAATGTGTGAAAAATTATATGGAAGAGATGCTCGAAAAAGAAAACTATCACCTATTTAGAAAAACATTAAAATAATTTCCCTAAACAACAATACAAAAGCATATATTAAGAACCTACAAACTAAAATAGGCATATTCTAGTTTAAGGCTCACATAAGTGCTAATCTTCACTCCTATTACCAAAATTTCATTTAATATAATAAGCACAATAAATGAAGTTGCGAAAAATAGAAATATCAAACAAAGTGATGTAGATTTTGATTTACTTGGGATGCAGACGCTTATTCAATCTGGAGTACATAAAGACTGGACAATTATAGAAAAACCGCTTGAAAAAGTATTTGATGAAGATACACTAAGGTCTAATACACTCTTTGTAAAACAAGAGTATAAACTCAAGCTAAGACCTTACATGCAAAATAAATTTTTTGAAAATATAAAAATAGAAATAGCATTAAACAAAGCAAAAAGCAAAGTCGTAGCCACATTTAAAAAGGGGTCTGTTTTTCCTTGTGACAAGAATTTGGCAAAACTTCTAAAAAAAGAGATTAACCATAGAAAATTGCGTATAGGGCTGCTCATTGGACACTTTGAAGGTACTCTAAATTCTACATTGATTAAACTCTCAAAAGTAATAAAATGCAATACACCGCTTCAAAAAGATTTAAGAATTACAATAGCAAGTTCTCCTGGAGCTGTATTTTCTGTTGATGATTCAATTATTTTACATTATGAAAAAAATGAAAAGAAATTTATTGAAGGTGTTGATGTTAATGAACTTATTTTTGAGTATATAAAACCAAAAAAAGGTATACATGGCAGAAGCTGTAATGGTAATCAAATTACAGTAAGTGAGCCAAAGGTTGAATTTTCACAATATAAGCCAGATAAAGAAACTATTGAAACTAAAGAGGATGAAAATTCTGTCAAATATTACTCAAAAGTAAATGGATATGTAAAAAACGAATCTGGCTTTATATCAATATCTAAAGAGGTATCCATAAAATCTGCTTCTTTTCGTGGTACCGGCTCTATAAGTACAGGCGAAGATAGAGATATATCTATAAATATACACAATGAAAATAGTTCGGATGATGCTGTTGGAAGTGGAGTCAGTATAGATGTTAAAGAGCTTCATGTAGATGGCACAGTAGGCTCACATGCTAATGTAAAAGCAACTGATTTAAGTGTCGGTGAGCAGACACATAGAAATTCACAGCTAGAAGCTGTTGAAAATGCAAAAATTCATCTTCACCGTGGTAATCTCAAAGCAAAAACTGCACAAATTGAGATTTTAGAAAATGGAATAGTTGTGGCAGATGATGTACATGTAAAGAAAATGTTAGGTGGAGAAATAGTAGGAAAAAGAATTATTGTCGAGGAGCTTGCGTCAAATACAACAATTATAGCATCGGAATCGATTGAGATTTATACTATATCAGGTCAACACAATAAGCTAATAATAAACCCTGACAAGATAGAATCATATCATGAAAAAGCAGAAGCTCTTAAGGAAGAAATAAAAATAAAAAAAACTCTACTTGCAGAAACAAAGAAACAGCATGAAAAAGATTTATCTGAACATAACAAACAACTAGACAGAATAAAAGTATTTCAAAAAAGAGTTATAAACGCAATAAAAGCAGAAAAAGCACCAAACAGAACAGATGTTATAAGAGTGAAACAATATAAAAATGAAGCTGAAAAATTAAAAAACAAAGCTGCGCTTATCGCTGACGAAGAAAATGAAATAATCCAAACAAGCACTGAGCTTGAAAAGCTGTATGAAGCAGAACTTCATGCAAAAATAGTGAATAAAAGCAGATATGACGGGCATACTCAAGTTATATTTGTAGATGTTAAAACATCACAGGAGTACACCATGCTTCCTGAAGGAGTTTATAAAGAACTGTTTCTGAAAAAAGATGGTGACGACAAAAAAATAAGCTGGTAAGAAAAGCTTAAAGGAGAATATTATCTTAGTACACATTTGCTGCAGTGTTGACTCACACTTTTTTTTACAAAAACTACAACGTGATTATCCGGATGAGAAACTGACTGGATTTTTTTATGACCCAAATATTCATCCTTATTCAGAGTATCAGCTCCGTTTTTTAGATGTACAGCGTTCTTGCAAAATGCTTGGTATTGATTTACTTGAAGGTGAATATGATTTTGAAGCTTGGATGATAGCAGTTCGAGGCTTAGAAAATGAACCTGAAAAAGGTGCTAGATGTGAAGTCTGTTTTGATAAACGTTTTGATGTAAGTGCTAAAAAAGCCCTTGAACTTGGCGAAACAAAAGTAACCACAACCCTCCTTGTCAGCCCTTTAAAGTCTCAAGAACAACTTAAACGCAGTGGTGATATTTTTTACGAAAAATATGGAGTTGAATTTATCGCTGTAGACTACCGTGCTGGTGGTGGCACACAAGATCAAAGCCGTGTTACAAAAGAAGAACAGCTCTACCGCCAAGACTACTGTGGATGCGTCTTCGGACTAACTATGCAAAGAGACCAGCAAGAGCGCCTAATGGATGAAATGTTTTCTCCGATTTCAAATCAAACTCTCCCTGCTTCTATTGAAGAGAGACTTCAGATGTATAGATTTAGGATGGAGTTAGAAGATAAAAATACAGAGTATAAAATAATAAAAGAGAAATTTCTAAACTACCGCCAGTTCAGTTTTAAACTTATTTCCGGCAAGAGTGAAATTATTCCAGCATACGCCTTGACTTACTCAACTTTAACAAGGAAAAAAGCACAAGGTCGAGTAGAGTTTGAGTCTAAAAACATTCACTACTTTAATCGTGAAGAGATAAGATTTGTAACATTAGAATTTTTCAACTCTACATGTGGATTTGAGTACAAAACAATAAATGAATTGATATTTAATCAGCCAAATTTAAATGATGAACTTAAATTTAGAAATACACTCACATACACAAATTATGACTTAAGCCCTATTATTGTTGTTGATGATATTCCACAAACTAAATTAACTATTATACTTGATGCAAAAACTTACGAAGACGTCAGAGAAAAACTAATCATAATCTAATATTTTTTTAGATAAAATAGCCAAAATTATTATAAAGGCCTTTTCATATGACAATGGACGTTACTGAAATTCAGAAAATTATACCTCACCGTTACCCTTTTTTACTTTTAGATAGAGTTACTGATATTCAAGAAAAAGAGTCTCTTGTTGGGTTTAAAAACGTAACTATTGGCGATAATGTATTTCAAGGTCACTTTCCTGGTCACCCTATATACCCAGGAGTTATGATTTTAGAAGGCATGGCTCAAGCTGGTGGTATTCTTGCATTTAAGAGCATGGGAGATATGACTGAAGAAGAAGCTGCAAATAAAGTTGTATATTTTATGAGTATTGATAAAGCAAAGTTTCGTACTCCCGTTAAGCCAGGTGATAGACTAGAGTACCGTATAAATGTTATAAAAAATAAAGGTGCTATCTGGATGCTTGATGGTAAAGCTTATGTTGATGATGTTTTAGTTTCACAAGCTGAATTAAAAGCTATGATTGTAGATAAATAAAAGGCAAAAATTTGAGTAAAATTTCTCCTCATGCTATCATCGAAGATGGTGCAGTTATAGGTAAAGATGTTGAAATAGGGCCTTTTTGCTTTATTTCAGCACAAGCAACAATTGGTGATGGAACCAAAATAGAGCAAAGTACATCAATATGTGGAAAAACAACTATTGGTAAAAACAACCATATATTTTCAAATGCTGTAATTGGTTCAATTCCACAAGATTTGAAATTTGATGGTGAAGATGTTGAGCTAATTATCGGTGACAACAACAAAATCAGAGAATTCACACTTTTTAACCCTGGAACAAAAGGTGGAGGTGCTAAAACTATCATCGGCTCACATAATCTTTTTATGGGGTATGTTCATATTGGACATGATGTAATTATAGGGAACCACTGTATTTTAGCAAATGCTGCAACTCTAGCAGGCCATGTAGAAATGGGAGACTATACTGTAATTGGAGGGATGACTCCAGTTCATCAGTTCGTTCACATTGGGGACTATGCTATGATTGGTGGTGCTTCTGCGCTTGCTCAGGATATACCACCATTTTGTATGGCCGAAGGTAATCGTGCCAATTTAAGAGGACTTAATTTAACTGGCTTGAGACGCCATCTTAATCGTGAAGATATAAATGAACTAAAATCTGCATATAGAGAGTTGTTTGAGTCAGGAAGACCGCTAAAAGATGTAGCTAATGAATTACTTGAAAATACAAAAAACCATTATGTTAATGACTTGTGTGATTTTGTAATTAAAACAAAAAGAGGAATCCCATATGAAAGGAAAAACGTATGATTCATAGAGCCTGTAGTTTTTGTGATGCAAAAGAGAGTGAAGAGAACCCTCTAATAGCTGGAAATGGTGTGTACATATGTAGAAATTGTGTTGTTTCAGCATATAAAATTATGTTTGGAGATGATTTAGAATCTGCTTCTTCAAAAAATTCTGAGCTTGTTGATGCTGTTGTCAAACTTATGACTCCAAAAGAGCTAAATAACTTTTTAGGTGATTATGTTATTGGTCAAGAACGTGCAAGAAAACTTATTAGTGTTGCTGTCTATAACCATTATAAAAGAATTTTTAAAATAGACAAAACAAGTGATGATGATACAGAAATTGCAAAATCTAATGTACTTCTTATTGGACCAACAGGAAGTGGAAAAACTCTTATGGCTCAAACTATTGCCAGAGTTTTAAATGTTCCTATTGCCATAGCTGATGCGACTAGTCTTACAGAGGCTGGTTATGTTGGAGAAGATGTTGAAAATATTTTAACAAAACTTATCCAAGCAGCAGATGGTGACGTTGAAAAAGCACAACAGGGTATTGTATTTATTGATGAAGTAGATAAAATTTCTAGAATGAGTGAAAATCGTTCAATAACGAGGGATGTTTCCGGAGAAGGCGTTCAACAAGCACTTCTTAAAATCATAGAGGGTGCCGTTGTAAACATCCCGCCAAAAGGCGGGAGAAAGCATCCAAATCAAGATTTTATTGCTATTGACACAACAGGTATACTCTTTATATGTGGTGGAGCTTTCGATGGTCTTAGTGAAATCATAAAGAAAAAACAGGGTGAAAATGTTTTAGGTTTCAACCAAGAGAAAAAAACTAAAGATGAGAAAAAAATCACTTATGATATGGTTGAGCCTGATGATTTAGTAAACTATGGACTTATACCAGAGCTAGTTGGCCGTCTTCCAATTATTGCATCGCTTAATGAAATAACAGAAGAAGACATGGTTCGAATTTTAACTGAACCAAAAAATTCTCTAGTAAAACAATACAAAAAACTATTCTCTATTGATAATGTAGAGCTAAACTTTGAAGAAGATGCACTCAAAGCAATTGCCACAAAATCTATAAAAAGAAAAACGGGGGCTCGTGGTTTACGCGCAATTTTAGAGGAAAATATGATTGATATCATGTATGAACTTCCAGAATATAGTGGGTATGAAGTTTTAATAACAAAAGCTGTAATTGATGATGGTGAAACACCTATATATATCAAAAAACAGTCTAAACAAATAGCATAAGGTAGCGTAATGATATTTAACAAATTCATTGGACTTTTTTCAAATGATTTATCTATAGACTTAGGAACTGCAAATACAATTGTAATTGCAAAGGGAAGAGGTATCATTATAAATGAACCATCTGTTGTTGCTGTTAAAACAGAGAAAAATGGTCACCAAAGAGTGTTAGCTGTAGGACAAGAAGCAAAAAATATGGTTGGTAAGACACCAGGAAATATCAAAGCTATTCGTCCAATGCGTGATGGCGTTATTGCTGATTTTGATATGACTGAAAAAATGATTAGAAAATTCATAGAAAAAGCTCATGGAAGAACTAGTCTTATTAGTCCTAGAATCATAATATGTGTACCTTATGGACTAACTCAAGTTGAACGAAAAGCTGTTCGTGAATCTGCTCTAAGTGCAGGAGCACGAGAAGTGTTTCTTATTGAAGAACCTATGGCAGCAGCAATTGGTGCTGGAATAGAAATCAGAGAGCCAAAAGGTAACCTAGTAGTAGATATTGGTGGTGGTACAACAGAGATAGGTGTTGTTTCACTTGGTGGTCTAGTGTTATCAAAGTCAATACGTACTGCTGGAGATAAAATAGATCAAGCTATTGTCAACTACGTTAGAAAGAAATATAATCTTTTAATCGGTGAGAGATCTGCTGAAGAGATTAAGATTGAAGTAGGAACAGCTGTAGCTTTAGATGTAGATTTAAAGATGACAATTACTGGTCGTGATCAAGTAGAGGGTCTCTTAAGTTCGGTTGAGTTAACAAGCGAAGATGCAAGAGAAGCGATGAGAGAGCCTCTTAAAGAGATTGGAGAGGCTCTTCGTGATGTACTTGAGCAAATGCCTCCTGATTTAGCGGGCGATATTGTAAATAATGGAATCATTTTAACTGGTGGAGGGGCTCTTATTCGCCAGCTTGATAAATTTTTATCAGATATTATAAGAATACCTGTATATGTTGCAGATGAGCCACTTTTAGCCGTTGCGAGAGGAACTGGGCGAGCACTTGAAGAGATAGATTTACTGCAAGAACTTTTCGAAAATGAATAAGGGGCTGTTTAGCTTTTTTTTAATCTTTATTGCACTCTTAATGGGTGCACTGTATTATACAAACATTATTCAAGCACCATTTATTTCAGCGTTAAATACTATTAAATCTAACTATCACACCATTGTAGAATCTGTAGAAGAACAGATAGATAAACATTTTTTTCAAGCTGATAAAATAGCTTTACTAGAAGAACAACTACACAAATATGAAAATAATCATCTTATTATGCAACAACTTGCCTCTGAGGTCAATGATCTTTTTGCCCAAAATCGCTCAAAGCTAAAAACAGATCCAAAAGTACAGCTTGTAAGAACTATTTCATATCAAAAATTTGCAGATCTTAATAGAATCTGGCTAGAAGTAGATGATTATAACGCCTCTAAGGTATATGGACTTACATATAAAGAACTTGTGGCCGGAATAGTTGTCTCCAAAGATGGAAGAGCACTTGGTCTGCTAAATCGAGATATAAAAAGTTCCTATGCAGTTTATGTTGGGGATGAAAAAGCTCCTGGTATTGCACATGGAAATAGTGGAGAAAACTTACTAGTAAAGTTTATTCCAGCCTGGTTTTCTTTAAAAAAGGGAGATGAAGTTATAACTTCTGGACTAGATAAAATTTTTTTCAAGGGCTTAAAAGTCGGAATAGTATTGTCTATTACAAAATCCCAAGGCTATCAAAATGCAGTTATTGAGCCATACTATAAAGCTAATGACCCAAACTATTTCCACATGATAAAAGAAGTCAAATAACTCATCAAATCTTAAGTGCTTTTTACCTATAATATGCAAATTTTTTCATGCACACATATTAAGGGTAAAAAATGCCAAAACGCACAGATATAAAAACTATTTTACTTATTGGCTCTGGTCCAATTATCATTGGTCAAGCTTGTGAATTTGACTATTCAGGAACTCAGGCTGTTAAAACTCTAAAAGAGTTGGGTTACCGTGTAGTTCTTATAAATTCAAACCCTGCTACCATTATGACAGACCCAGAGTTTGCTGATAGAACTTACATTGAGCCTATCAAAGAAGATGTCATTGCTAAAATCATTAGGGATGAAAATGTAGATGCTGTACTTCCAACAATGGGTGGACAGACTGCACTAAACGTAGCTACTAGCATGTATGAAAAAGGAATGCTAGAGGGAATAGAATTTTTAGGTGCGACTCCAGAAGCTATCCATAAAGGTGAAGACCGATTAGCCTTCAAAGATGCGATGATTAAAATTGGAATGGATTTACCATTCTCTATGTACGCATACAATATGGATGATGCACTTAAAGCTGCAGAAACAATTGGTTTTCCTATAATTATCCGTGCTTCATTTACACTCGCCGGTGGAGGAAGTGGTGTTGCTTACAATATGGATGAGTTCAAAAAACTTGCAGCTCGTGGTCTTGATGAATCACCAGTTACAGAAATCCTGATTGAAGAGTCGCTTCTTGGCTGGAAAGAGTACGAAATGGAAGTTATCCGTGATAAAGCGGACAACTGTATTATTGTATGTGCTATAGAGAACTTTGACCCAATGGGTGTACATACTGGTGATAGTATCACAGTTGCTCCGGCACTTACTTTAACAGATAAAGAGTACCAGAGAATGCGTAATGCCTCTTTTGATATTTTAAGAGAGGTTGGTGTTGATACTGGTGGAAGTAATGTTCAATTCTCAATTGACCCTAAAACTGGAAGAATGATTGTAATTGAGATGAACCCTCGTGTTTCTCGCTCATCAGCTCTTGCGTCTAAGGCAACCGGTTACCCTATTGCAAAAGTGGCTACTCTTTTGGCAGTCGGCTTTACTCTTGATGAAATCACAAATGACATTACGGGAACTCCTGCATCATTTGAGCCAGTAATAGATTATGTTGTTACAAAAATTCCACGTTTTACATTTGAAAAATTTCCAGAGGCTGAAAATACACTTAGTACAAGTATGAAGTCTGTTGGCGAGGTTATGGCAATTGGACGCACTTTTAAGGAGTCAATTCAAAAAGCTCTCTGTTCACTTGAGACAGATTTATGTGGCTTCAATGAGATTGATGCTGATTTTGATTTTGTTAAACATGAAATTCGTCGCCCAAATGCAGATAGAATCCTATATGTTGCCGAGGGTTTTCGTCGCGGGATGAGCGTTGAGGAGCTATTTGACACATGTCAGATAGATCCATGGTTCTTATACCAACTAGAAGAGATGATAAAAGCTGAGAGCACCATCACAGATAAAATTTTATTCGATGCGGAATTTATGAGAAGCATGAAGGTCGACGGTTTTTCAGATAAAAGAATATCGCAGCTTATAGCTAAAAACTCAAACCAAAAAGTTAGCGAATATGATGTTTACAATGCAAGAAAAACTCTACATGTAAACTTTGAATATAACGAAGTTGATACATGTTCTGCTGAGTTTGAAGCTCTAACTCCATATCTTTATTCAACAACAAATATCACAAAACTACCTAACGTAAAAAACAGGGTAAGCGACAAGAAAAAAGTTCTTATTCTTGGCGGTGGGCCAAACAGAATCGGTCAAGGTATCGAGTTTGACTACTGTTGTGTTCATGCAGCATTCGCACTTAAAGAGATGGATATTGAGTGTATTATGTACAACTGTAATCCTGAAACTGTCTCAACTGATTATGATACTTCAGATGTATTATACTTTGAGCCAATAGACTTTGAGCATGTAAGAGCGGTTGTTGAAAATGAAAAACCAGACGGAATTATAGTTCATTTTGGTGGGCAGACGCCACTTAAACTTGCAGATGCTCTGACTAAAATAGGTGCAAATATTGCAGGGACTCCTTCTGCTGTAATTGACTTAGCAGAAGATAGAGAGCAATTTTCAAACTTTGTAATCAAACATGGGCTTAAGCAACCTGAAAATGGATTAGCTAGAACAAAAGAAGAATCTTATGTTATAGCTGAAAAGTTAGGATTTCCGGTATTAGTTCGTCCATCTTTTGTTCTTGGTGGTCGCGGTATGAGAATCGTTTATAGCCAAGATGAGCTTAAACAGTATATGGATTTAGCAGTATCAGTTTCAAACAATGCTCCAGTTCTTGTAGATAAATTCCTAGACCAAGCTATAGAACTTGATGTTGATGCTATCTGTGATGGCACTGATGTTTATATAGGTTCAGTTATGCAACATATCGAAGAGGCTGGAATTCACTCTGGGGACAGCGCCTGTTCACTTCCTCCAGTAAATCTTTCCCCTGAGATGATTGAAAAAGTTGAACAACAGACAAAGGTTATTGCTCTTGGTCTTGGTGTTGTAGGGCTTATGAATGTTCAATATGCAATCTATAAAGATGATATTTATCTTATAGAGGTAAATCCTAGAGCTTCTAGAACTGTTCCTTTTGTTTCTAAAGCGACTGGAATGCCATTAGCAAAAGTTGCGACTCGTGTAATGGTTGGTGAAACGCTTAGAAGTTCACTAGAGTATTACGATAAATATGATGTAGTTCAAGAGGTAAATGGACTTTTAAAACCTCGCCTTAAAGACCACATCTCTGTTAAAGAGGCAGTTTTCCCTTTCCATAAACTTTATGGTGCAGACCTAGTTCTTTCTCCTGAGATGAAATCAACTGGTGAAGTTATGGGCATAAGTTCTAACTTTGGTATTAGCTTTGCCAAGGCTCAACTGTCAGCTGGAAATAAAATTCCTACTGAAGGCACATGTTTCTTATCTTTTGTTGACACAGACAAAGAGCATGCTCCTGAGATTGCAAGCGGTCTTCACAAACATGGTTTTAAACTTGTTGCAACAAAAGGTACTCAAGCTATTTTAGAAGAGGCTGGTATACCATGTGAAGTTGTTCTTAAAATATCTGAAGGTCGTCCAAACATTGAAGATAGTATGAAAAATGATTCCATCCATATGGCTATCAATACTTCAGACAACAACACTTCTAAAAAAGATGCAGTGGTTATCCGTCAAGAGGTACTTAAAAGAAATATCCCGTATTTCACAACCTTAAGTGCTGCAAGAGCATTAATTCTAGCACTAGATGAGATGAAAGACGACTCATGGTCAAATGCGAAAGCACTGCAAGATTTTCTAGCTTAGCAGTGTCTGTTATTCTAACTCAAACCGACACTACTGTCGGTTTTTTATCTCAGGATTCAGACAAACTGTATGAGATAAAATCTCGTCCAACTACAAAGCCTTTTATAATAGTTTACAAAGATTTTAAAAACTTTTTACTAAATGCGAACAGAGTACCTCAGAATAAAAAACTTCTAGTTCGACGTTCAAAAAAAACAACCTTTATAATTAAAAATAGAGCCTTTAGAGTTGTTGACACTAAATTAAACTCGCAAATATTAAGAGATTTATCTTGGAACTATTCCACATCTGCAAATGAGACTCAAAAAAAATTTGATAGAGTTTTTTGTGAATCAAAAGCTGATATAATAATAGAGGATAAGAGTGGTCTAAATGAGAACAGTTCATCATCTCTTGTTAAAATAAATAGATTAAAAAGGAGAAGATTGAGATGAGCAAAATAGTACAAGCACTATTAACTGGTATTTTTTTTACATTCATTTTAGACTTTTTTATATTTTTAGGTATCAAACTTAATTATATAGATTTTTATGAGATTGATTTATATTATAACATTCTGTTTGCCGACAATCAAAATATATATATCTTCTCTTTTTTCAGTATTTTAATTGGTTTTATAATTACCTATATAAATAAAAATAAAATAACTTTTTCAACTTTAGGACTGTTTTTCTTTTTCGCAATGTTAACACTGATTGAACCAATCGGTTATAGCCTTGGGGAGAGTATGTTTATGAAAAAGAACTCAACTCTTAAAGATAAAAAATTCACATTTTACGGTGATATTTACTACGAGGGAAGAACTAAAATAACATTTTATGACCATGAACTTAAAAAAACAATACTATTAAATAAAAAGGATTTAATTAAATGAGAACAAGCAAAGCTCAATACACAGAGACACAAAATGTCTAGCAATAAACATATCTCCACTATTTCAAGAGGTGTTGCACTCGGTAGTGCCGGCATAATTATGATGAGTGTTCTAAGTGGCTGTGAAGCTCCTCAGCAGAAGCAGCAAAACCGCTATTTGGTTATTGAACAACAAACTAGTGGAAAATATATTGTAGTTGAAGAGATGCCTACAGAGGGTCCAAACCGTGCTATTATTCGTGAGAAAGATGAAAACGGAAATACAGTTGAGCGTTTCATGAATGAAACGGAGATGAAAGCCTTAGCCGAACAAGAGTACAAAAAAGTTCAAGATGGGACATCAGAAACAGTTTCAAGCAACAGTAGCGGTGCTGGAATGGGCTTGGCAGGAACTATTTTAGCCGTTGCTGCAGGCTCACTCATGGGCAATATGATTGGAAATGCTCTTATGAATAACAAGAACTTTTCTAATCGCTCAAGCTCAGTAAATAAAAGTGCTTACAGCCGTTCAGCTGCAGGCAAAGCATCAAGAGCTGGTACATCATCTAAAAGAAGTTTTTTTGGCGGTTCTAGCAGAACTTCATCTTATAGCCGTACAAGTTATGGTGGTTAATATTGATTAAAATACAAAAGATAAACCCGCTTGAAGATAAAATATTAGAAGAATTGGGCTTTAGCTGGCACACTGACAAAGATGGTAGCAAATATGTAAATAATGAGCTGGTTAAAATATCTCAAGAGGAGGCAGAGGCTTATTATGAAGCTGCAAATGAGTTATATGACATGTACGTTGAAGCGGCAGAGCATGTCATAGAGAATAACCTTTTTTTTGAGCTTGGAATCCCTTTTAATCTAATAGATGCAATAAAAAAGAGTTGGGAAAATGATGTTCACTGGCATATTTACGGTCGCTTTGATTTAGCCGGTGGCTTGGTGGATGGTAAACCAATTAAACTCATAGAGTTTAACGCAGATACTCCAACATCACTTTTTGAAACTGCCCTGCTACAATGGGCACTGCTTAAACAAAACAATATGGATGAAAACAAGCAATTTAACAATGTTTATGATGCAATCAAAGAGAACTTTAAAAGATTAGTTACCCTTTTTGATGATACCAAAAATTTTGATGAGAGATATGATGGCTGGAAAATTCTTTTCTCATCAGTAGAAGGTAATGATGAGGAGGAAGCTACAACAAGGCTACTTCAGCAAATTGCAACTGATGCGGGATTCAACACTGGCTTTGAGTATCTTCATAATGTTAGATTTGATAAAGACGGGATATTCGATGCAGATGACAATCAATACGAGTATTGGTTTAAACTCTACCCTTGGGAAGATATAGCGCATGATGAACCGGAGCTTGCAACTATCTTAACAGATATAATGCAAAATCAAAAGGCAATCATATTAAACCCTGCATACACCCTGCTCTTTCAATCGAAAGGTATGTTGAAAATATTGTATGACCTATTCCCTGACTCTCCATATCTGTTAAAAACCTCTTTCGAACCGCTAAAAAACACTCTACATGTAGAAAAAACTGTTTTTGGCAGAGAGGGGGCAAATGTAAAAATAGTCTCTTCTAATGGCAGTGTCATCGAACAAAAAGACGGTCCCTACGACAACTATAAAAAAGTTTATCAAGAGTATGTTGAGTTTAACAAAGATGAGAATGGAGCAAAATACCAGGCAGGAGTTTTCTTCGCCTATGAGGCTTGTGGATTAAGCTTTAGAAAAGGCGGTGAGATTATGGATAATATGAGTAAATTTGTGGGGCATATTATAGTTTAACTATGCCTCCTTTTCTTCTTCCTTAAAACCTTTAATAAACTCCATAAAAAACACTATGAAGATAGATAATATAAGCCCGGTTACAAAAGCAACTACAACAATCAACTTTTTCTTAGGAGCTATTGGATAATCATTTGTCATAATATTACCAATAACTTCTGAGTTTTTATAGTTATATGGTTTCATTAAAACTTTTAAAGCGTTTAACTCCTCTTCGTACTTCTCTATCTGAACTACTTCAATGTTATTTTTTTCATTCTCAAATCCTTCCAAAGAGTCTTTTAGTTTTATCAACATATCTGCTAAATATCTTTGTTCATTAATTTGTATTGTTGCTAATGTAGGGTTTATTTCCTTAATTTTTTTAAGATTGCTTTGCACATCAAGAAAATTTGTTTCATAGATTGTGATGTCTTTTTTATATCTATTTATTTTATCTAAAAGTGCTGGAAGTGTTTTGTTTTTTAAAAGAGTTAACTTTCCTTCAATCTGTTGTGCTTGAGCCTCACGGAGATTTTTCACATCATCAAGAATTTTCTTATGGTTACCTTGAACATAATCAATAACTTTTTTTAATTCTGATGAAGCTACTTTATTTGAACTGCCAACAGCTGAAATTTCCAAGAAATTTTTCTGTTTTTTCAATAAATCAATTTTAGCTTCTCTATCTTTATCATTTTTCAGAATATCTATAAATAAGATTTCTAACTCTTTTGAAAGCTCTGAGGCATTTGCGATTACTACTTTAGCATTAGCATTATCATTAGCATTAGCATTAGCAAGCTTATACTCACCAATCTTGATAATCGCTTTTACTTGATAAGTCTTTGGTGTCATATAGGCATAAATAACTGCACCGATTGTAATAAGAGAGGTAATAAGCACAATTTTAACTCTGTTTTTCATAAGAGTTCTTAACAACTCTCTTAAGTCTATCTCATACTCTTCATATCTTTGTATGTTTTGCTGACTCTCTTGCATATAAACCCTAAAATTATAATTTGTTATTTAATTGCAATTGTGGTTAAATTTGCATATAAAACCACTTAAGTTAGTCCAGAGTTGGCAGTCAAAAATCATACTAGTGGCTATCATAAAACTTTAGGAATACCTTACTATAATTCATAAACCAGATTCCAAGTCAAGCTTGAAATGACTATATTTCCGTCATTATGGATTAAATTCAGAATCTAGTTGCTAATTATTCAGAGAGTTCTATTATTATTTGCAGCCATTGGCTGTTAAGTTTGCCCTATTCTTCTCAACCGTCTTTGCTCCAATGCCTTTTACATTTGCAAGCTCGTCTATGCTTTTAAAGCAATTAGTGCTTCTATACTTAATAATCGCATCAGCTTTTTTGGCACCGATTCCATTTATACTACTGAGCTCTGTTTGATCTGCATTGTTTATATCAACAGTTCCAAACAATAAACTTACTCCAAGAAAAATCATTGTTAAAATTTTCATTTTAACCCCTTTGTTTTTATTTTTAGAGCAGTATATAATAAAATTAAATATTTTGCAACTATATTGCAAATTGTTATATTTATTTTTAAATATTTGCCTGATGATGAAACTCGGGAACAATCGCCTTTAATTTTGCCAACTTGTCTTTACATGTAAGCAACTCTTCAATATCTCTATTTAACTTATCTATATCGTAAAGTGTCGGTTTTGCAACAGTGATAGACTCATAATCCGTTTTACAGTCAGTATCATCTATCAACAACTCTTCATAGAGCTTTTCCCCTGGACGAAGCCCTGAAAACTCAATCTCAATCCCTTCTCTTCCACTTAGCTCAATCATTTTTTTAGCTAAATCAACTATCTTTATAGGCTCTCCCATATCAAGTATAAATATCTCTCCACCCGTTCCAATAGCACCGGCTTGAAGAACCAACTCACATGCCTCTGGAATAAGCATGAAATATCTTGTTATATCAGGGTGTGTTACCGTTATCTTTTGTCCATTTTCTATTTGAGATTTAAACTTTGGTATAACACTGCCGCTGCTTCCAAGTACGTTTCCAAACCTTACCGCTACTATATCCGTGCCCTTACCGTTCGAATTTTCTAAAGAAACTACGTTTTGGGCATAAAGCTCACATATACGCTTGGTTGTCCCCATTACATTAGTTGGACGTACTGCCTTGTCTGTAGAAATCATCACAAATTTTTGAACACCATATTTTATAGAAATATCTATAACGTTTTTAGTTCCAACAACATTATTTAAAATCCCTTCATATATATTTGCCTCAACCAAAGGGACATGCTTATAGGCAGCTGCATGTATAACAATTTCTGGTTTATAAGTCTTAAATGTTTCATCTAAAAATTCTTTTTTCACAACACTTTGCATTACAGGTATAGTCTCAATTTTTTGCAACTCCTGCTCTATAGCATAAAGATTATATTCACTATGATCTAGCAGTATTAACTTTTTGGCTCCAAACCTTTCACACTGTCTGCAAATCTCACTCCCAATACTTCCACCGGCACCAGTCACTAGAATAGTTTTACCTTTTATAAAAGCCGATATTTTACTTTTGTCCAAATCCTGAGGGTGGCGTGCGAGTAAATCTTCTACCGATACATTTTTTAGCTGCATAGCAAAATCTTTACTCTCTAAAATCTCATCCATTGAGGGCAGTATCTGTATAGCTTTAAAGTATTTAGATAAATTATCGTAAATCTCTTTTATCCTATTTTGTGATGCCGATGGTATTGCAATAACTAATAAGTCAAATTTATCATCGCCTATCTTCTCTTTTAGTTTTTGCTTTGATATCACTCTAATCGCATCTATTGAGCGGTTTTGAATTATTTTGTCATCATCAACAAAATATTTAACTTTATACACACTATTTGTAAATTCTGACTCTAGCTTTATACCAGCTCTTCCAGCACCATAAATAACAACTGATTTTGTTTTAGTAATTTGACTCCTGTTAATTAGGTAGTAGTAAAAATACATAGTAAAGTTTATCGCAAAGAGATATAAAAAAAGTTCAGAAGCTAAAAATGAAAATCTTACCTCACCATAAAAAATAGGAAAATAGACAAAAAATGCGGAGATATACACAAAACTTTTTATAATAAATGTTTTTTGAGAAGCCTTTGACCACGAGAGGGAGTAGTCATTAAAGATAAATGCCGATGCAAGCATACGAACAGACACAACACTAATCACAAGATTAAAATCAAATGGCATATGAAATATAAAAAATGTCCACCAGAATGTGCCAAAGGTAAAAATAATAATTACCAAAAAGTTTAATATTCTTTTATCTATATTTATCAATTGTATTTCCCTATTCTCACATTTTTTCCATATACTTCAGTGTAGTATTTATACAATATCTCAATCCATGCAAGTTGTTTTTTTAGTAACAATTTATCTAGTGTTAACTTATCTTTCATCATAACAATACCGCCTTTTGAAATATAAGCTTAGTAAATGGGTTTGTAAGTGTCCCATCGTCAATAACTATGTCCATCTTCTGCTCACCAAACTTTTCAAAAAATGAAAGTCTCAATTTTCGTAAATCTTTTTTTCTTAACTTATCAGATAAAATTAGTAAATCTATATCTCCGCCCCGCCTTGTGTCATCCACCCTGCTCCCAAACAGATATAACCTTGCATCGCTAGATAATTCATAAAGTTTATTTTTCAATAACGTTATCTCTTCTTTTGACAATCTCATAACTATTTACCTACTTTTCACATTTGTTTTAATTTGTTGAAGTATATTATAAAAATTAAAATTTAACAAATTTAATTTTTAAATGTATTTTGCGCAAAACTCCTCAGTATTTAGTAACTCTACTTCAGATGAGTAAAAATTTTTATCATTTGATATTATAAGCTCACATTCTGATTTTTTAGCCAGTATATACTGAAGAGTATCCTCTAAATCCTTATAGTTTTTATCCTTATTCATCAATTGACATGCCAGTGATATCTCTTTATTTGAGAACTCTATAACTTTACAAATTTTATTTATTCTTTCAATCCCACTCAAGGCATTTGCTTTATCTTCCTTTGCCAAGATATAGTAAATAGTTGTTATTAAATCACAGCTAGTGTATATCCCTATTCCATTTTGTGTCAAATACTTCAATATATCCAAGCTTTCCTGATATCTTTTTCTATTCCTGTCATTAATATCAATAAAGATATTAGCATCTATAAAAACCTTTTTATACATTCATATTCGCTTTGATTTCTTGGATTGTCAAATCTCCATAAAGGCCTGTACCACTTCCAGCAAAAGCATTTAGTGCTTCCAATTTTTCATCAATAGAAATCTCTTGATATCTCTCCTCTATCAAATCTTTAACAACCTGTGTCTGAGTAATATTTTCTCTGCTCGCTATTTCTTTTAAATGTTCTACTATTTCATCATCAAGTAAAAAATTTTTTCTTATTGTCATAATATCCACCCCACAATCTAATTATATGTATTATAACATACATATAACTACATACTTATTCAAAAGCTTTTTTAGTATCGATAAACCTTATGACAATGTAAAGAATAATCAACGAGAAGACAAAAGCGACAAATATGTTCGAGACAAAATAAACTAAACCAAACAACACAATATTTACCAAAACTGAAAAAATAGTAACTCTATCGTGAGCCCATCCACTTTGTGTTAATCTTTGGTATGCATGTTTTCTATGAGCTTGGCTTAACTGCTCACCATTTTTATATCTTCTAAGTAGTGTTAATGTTGCATCGAACCAAAACAGACCAAAAAGTACTATCCAAACCCACAAATTAGAACTTTCCTGATTTGCATAATAGATGGTAAATATAGCAACATTGTAACCTAGTAGTGTACTTCCAACATCCCCCATAAAAATCTTGGCCTTATGCCAGTTCCAAACTAAAAAGCCTAAAACTGCTACTATTAACACCAAAAAATGACTTCCGCCAAAAAGTAAAAATCCTGCAATTCCAAGAAACACAGCTTCACTACCGGCATACCCATCTATGCCATCTAAAAAGTTATAAAGATTTATAAACCAGATTATCATAAAAAATGCAAAAATATTTGTAAATAACTGATTCTCAATGGAAAATAAACCTAGTTCAAAACTTCCTAGTCCGCCTAAAAAGTATAGCCCTAAAAGAGCAACTAAAGTTTGTGCAACTAATCTAACCTTTGCACTAAGTTCATATAAATCATCAAGGTAACTAACAACTGATATAACAATACCAACCATTAAAGCAAAATACAAAGAGCTATTTATATCGTTTATATAATAGAGATACGATATTCCAATAAACCAAGTAACTGCTATAGCTATGCCACCGCCATGAGGAGTTGGTACAGTGTGAGAACTTCTATCGTTCACCTCTGCAACAAATGATTTTTTTATGGCATAGTTTTTTATAAAATAAGTAAGATAAAAAGATAAAAAAGATAAAAAGATATAAATCATTTAATATACCTCCTCATGAGTTCCTATATCGATTGGTATTATCTCATCATCTTCTATAATAAAGTCTATTACTACTCGATATTTCATATTTATAGACACACTGTGATACTCTTGTAGTCCACCTTTTAATTTATGTAACCTCAAAGATGGATGCCACGGGTCTAGCTCTAGTAATTTTATTGTTTTTGCATATCTATCTAGAACTTCAGGATGCTTTTTTATAAACTTTTTTAATTTTTTAAAATACTCATCAGTTCTTACAATCTTATAATTCATCCATCAGCTCTTTTATATGTTCTGATGCACTCTGAGTTTTATAATTTCCATTTTTGATATCCTGCATAGTTTTCATATATGCTATATCTAGTTCATTTTTTCTAAATTCTTTGTATCTCTCTATATCAATTACAACATATCTGTCTTTACCGCGAACATTGATTATCAACTCATCAAACTTATCTAACAAGCTTCCAAATATAGAAACGCCCTTCGTTTTCACTTCATTTGCACTTATTACCATAATAGTATCCTTAATAGTACTTTTAAAAGTATTATAACATAAGTTAAGTCACTTCTCCATTTGTCATAAACCTAATCCCATCTTCCACCGTATATAAGTTTTTAAATTCTAATATATCTTTTGTAAGTCTGTTATCTACTACTAAGCTCCCATAAAGTCTTTTATGAAAAGATGGCTTAACAAGTTTCAGCAATGTTTCAAAAAATGGAATTTTTATCAAATACACTTTTTTATCTAACTCTTTAGCAATTAACTCAATCAATTTTGTAGTACTAATGGCCTCATCATCAGAAGCTAAAAATACACCAGAACCAGTCATTCCATCCACACTCGCCATTCCATTCATACTCGCCATTCCACTCACATCCGTCATTCCAAACTTGATTTGGAATCTAACAACTGCATCTATCAAATGACAAAGATTTCCAATATAAACCATACTTCGCTTATTATCTATCCCACCAAATGGCAAAACAGAAACTTTTTGCACTAAACTAACAAGATTTTTAATATTTGCTTTAACACCATAACCATAAACTATAGGTGTTCGTATGATACTTACTTTAAAACCATCATCTTCAAGCTTTTGTAGTTCTTGCTCAGCTTTTAGCTTACTCTTTCCATACTCATCTTCAGGAGAACAAATACTGTTTTCGGTATAAGCTATATCTGTCTCTTCCCCATACACCTTAACTGTACTCATAAATATAAAATGCTTAACTCCACCCTCTTTAGCTTTTTTAGCTAACTCCAAAGTCTGAGTAACATTTACTTTTTCATACTCTTCTTTAGTTGCTCCACCCATCTGATGAACCAGAGCAGCAAGATGAATCACAACATCTACATCTTCTACATGTATAGATTTAAAATCATCATTTAAAAATGAAAATCTTGCTATTTTATAATTTGCAGCGTATTTATTTACAAAGTAGTTTCCTATAAAACCATTTGAACCTGTTAGCAATAATTTCATTTCTCTTTCCCAATTAATAAATCCAATAATGAAGAAATTATCTTTTCCTTATTGAAAACTGTATTTGTCAGTTTTCGACCATTTCTAGTAAATTCCTCTATTTCTTTAGGGTTTGCATATATGGCTTTTTCAAAAACATTTTTAATATCTTCTATATTATCAGGTTCTGTACAAAACCCCAAATTGTTATCTTTTATAATATCTGATGCTTCACCTTTTATCACTCCAAATAATGGTTTATTTGCAGCTATATATGTTTGAGTTTTAGCGGGAACCGTTAGTGAAAAAATCGGTTTGTCGATTAATGAAACAATTAAAAAATCACTCGCTTTAAAATATTTATACATCTCTTCTCTTGGTTTTCTTCCCCAGAAGAGAATATTTTTTAAACTATTATCTTTAACCAGTTTCTTTAAACTTTCTAAATGCGAGCCATCCCCTATTATGTTTATCTGAGATTTATCTATCAAATCATCTGCTAAATTGCCATAAGCTAGTAATATATTGTCAAGATTTTGCACTTTTCCTACATTTCCAGCAAAGGTAAAGTGAACTTTTTTTTCATCACTAAATACAAAAGGCTCCAACTCCTCGTTAAATTCATCAGCCCAATTTGGCAAATATCGAATTTCTTTACTATCATCCAGATATAGCTTAATCTTATTCTCAAAACCTTTAGCAGAAATTGCAAAATTTGAACTATTTCTATAAACAAATTTCACAAATCCATTCAACATAAACTCCAATAGTTTTGTTTTTTTAAACCCATAAGCATATACACTATCAGGCCAAACATCTTGTACCCATAATGTCACATTTTTTTTATAAGTTTTTTTAAGAATCACAGCTGGAACCATACAAGTTAAAGCAGCAATATCGAAGCCAAAAACGTAGTCATATTTTTTGCCGATTTTAAGACTGACAATGCTCCCTAAAATCATAAAAGTGAAATATTTCAAAAGCTTTTTATATAAGCTACTTTTGTATCCAGTCACTGCTTTTACTCTAAAAATATTTATGCCATTATATGTATCTTTAGCGTACCACTTATTTTCATACTCTTTATATATTTCACCAAAAGGATATGTTGGGTTTTGGGTAAGCACATCTACGTCATAACCTTTTTCTTTCCAGGCTATTGCTATCTCATTTATCTTAAACTCTTCTGGGTAAAAGTATTCTGTAACTATTAATATTCTTTTTTTCAATCTATCTTAACCTATTTTATATTGAGAATATAATTTATTATTTCTTATTAAATTGACCATGTCTTTTACCATCTCGTCATAGCTTGGGATAACATAGTCAATCTCTTTTCTTGTATCTATAAAGCTTTTATCAACTTCCTTGCCCTCAACTGCAATTATCTCAATATCTTTTTTTGTATATTTTTTAAATAAATTAAGCAACTCGTTTTTGTTTATCGACTTATTGTTCGTCACATGATATAGACCTGTTATATCATTTTCTATTGCCCACTTTACGGCTTTTGCAAGTTCTAGCGTAGTCACCCCTGACCAAATAGCTTTAGTAAAACCATTGATAGTTTCAGATTGATTCATAAACCAGTGAAAAAGTTCTTCTCCATCTGTTTTCAACTCTGGACCTACTACAGAAGTACGAAGCGTAAGATGCTTGTTATTTATAATCTCACCGAGCCCTTTTGTTTTTGCATAAGTATCTTTGCCATCTTTTTCATCACTCTCGATATATGGTTCTTTTTTATTTCCTGAAAAAACACAGTCAGTTGAAATATGTATTAGTTTTGCACCTATTTCATCTGCTAATCTTGTTAATCTATGAGGCATATATGAATTTATAAAAATTGCATTTTCTGGATTTTCATTTGCCCCATTAATCAGTACGCCGATACAGTTAACAATATAATTTGGTTTTATATTCTTAATGATATCAACAAAGTAATCTTCATCTCTAACATCTGCTATTATGGTGTCATATTGTAATTTTTTTCTGTATGAAATATTTAAAAGTTTATAGTCACTGTTTGATTTTAAATAATTATACACCTGATGACCAATTAGTCCGGTAGAGCCTAGTATTAGAATTTTAGTTCTCAAATTTATATCTCTTTGTGCCAAACTGTTCTGTTTACGTAATCAGTATATGATAATATTATTCTTAATATCTTTTTCGATACATTATCTGCTTCATAATCTCTTACAGGTTTTATTGTTCTTTGACTTTCACTATTATGTTTAGTAGCAACTTCAACTGCCTCTAAAACTCTAGCTTTGTTAAGCCCAGACATAATAACTGTAGTCTCATCCATGCCTTCTGGTCTTTCATGAGCTTGTCTGATAGTCACAGCAGGAAGATTCAATATTGACCCCTCTTCCGCAATTGTTCCACTATCCGAAATCACACAAAAAGCATTAAGCTGAAGATTGTTATATTCATGAAAACCATAAGGCTTAGAAAATCTAATCAGATGATTTTTCTCTTCATATCCTATCTCTTCAAGTTTTTTTCGAGTTCTTGGGTGTGTAGAAATAATAATTGGAATTTTATATTTTTTTGTCAACTCTTCAATTGAATCTAAAAGATCACTGAAATTTTTAGGAGAATCAACATTTTCTTCCCTATGGATACTCATAACTATATATTCTTTAGGATTTAAATTTTCTTTTTTTAAAATATCACTAGATAAAATTTTATCCATGTTGGCATTCAAAACCTCCATCATTGGTGAACCTGTTTTTATTACTGTTTCAGGCTTGATACCTTCTGCTATTAAATAGTCTCTTGCCTGTTCTGAAAGTGGTAAATTAATATCACTTAAATGATCTACAATCTTTCTGTTTATCTCTTCTGGCACTCTCTGGTCAAAACATCTATTGCCGGCTTCCATATGAAAGATAGGTATCTTTCTTTTTTTTGCAGGAATAACGCTTAAGCAACTATTTGTATCTCCGTATATTAAAAGAGCATCAGGCTTTACATCATCGAAAATTTTATCAGCCTTAGCAATGATATCCCCAATAGTTTCAGATGGTGTACCTTTAACTGCTTCTAAAAAATAATCTGGCTTTCTTATATCTAATTGTTCAAAGAATAGTTCATTTAACTCATAATCATAATTTTGACCAGTATGAACTATAATATGTTCTGTAAATTTATCTAGCTCTTTCATAACCTGACTTAGTTTTATGATTTCTGGTCTTGTACCTACAATTGTCATAACTTTCATTGTTTATATCTCCTCATTTATATTAAATTCTTTTAAATCTTTTTGAATTTCTCGTAAGTTCAAAAGCATTCTTCTCAATTCATTTTCATTTAATCTATTCGTATTGTGTGAATGGTAATCTACTACTTCTGTAATAATTTCACCATCTTCAAAATACTTGTTATAGTTTAAATCCCTATTATCTGCAGGTATTCTGTAATATTCACCCATGTCAACGGCATGAACCATCTCTTCTCTTGTCAAAAGTGTTTCATACAATTTTTCGCCATGTCTTGTGCCTATAATCTTTACAATATGCTCTTTCTTATTTAACATATTTTTAAGTGTATTTGCCAAAAGTTCTATAGTTGCTGCAGGTGATTTTTGTACAAATACATCTCCATTTTTTCCATTTTTAAAAGCAAACATAACCAAGTCAACCGCATCATCCAAACTCATCATAAATCTTGTCATATTTGGATCAGTGATGGTTATTTCTTCATTTTTTCTAATCTGCTCTATAAAAAGAGGTATAACGGAACCGCGACTAGCCATAACATTGCCATACCTTGTACAGCATATTGTAGTTTCAGCACCTAAATTTCTAGACTTAGCAACTGCTACTTTTTCCATCATGGCTTTACTGATTCCCATAGCATTAATTGGATAAACTGCTTTATCTGTACTGAGTACAATTACTTTGCTGACACCAGATTTAATAGAAACATTCAAAACATTCTCTGTTCCGATAACATTTGTCTGAACTGCTTGCATAGGGTAAAATTCACAAGAAGGCACTTGCTTTAAAGCAGCTGCATGAAAAATAAAGTCAACACCTTTCAATGCATCTTCCAAAGAATTAACATCTCTAACATCACCAATATAAAACTTAAGTTTATCATTGTTGTATCTCTTACGCATATCATCCTGTTTTAATTCATCACGAGAAAAAATTCTTATCTCTTTTATATCAGTATCTAAAAAATTACGAAGGACGGCATTACCAAATGAACCAGTTCCTCCTGTTATTAGTAGTATTTTATTTTTAAACATCTTGTATAACCTCTTTACATAATTTTAAATATTCTTCGGCCCTTTCTTTTGATGATGGTAATTCTTCAATAATTAACAATGCTTTTGACACCATCGCTTGATACAACTCTTTATCATAATAAATTTTTGTTATCTGATTTATAATATCATTAACGTCATATGGATTAAAATAAAGTGCACCATCTTTACATACTGAAGTTGCAAAAGAGTAATGCGATGTTAAAATTGGCTTTTTCATTACCATAGCTTCTGGATATGAAGCGGTAAAACTTTCAACTAGAGTCGGTAAGAATAACGCATCCGACATAGAATATATATATGGGCACTCTTCAAGTTTTACAGGGCCTAAGTTTATAATATATTCTTTTGATTTTTGAAACTTGCTTTCTAAAACATTTTCTGGCAATGTCAATATAAACTTAACATTAAGATTCTTTTCTTTAATGATTTTAACTAAGTCATTTATTATATCTAACTTTTTATGTGGATAATAAGCTGATATGGTAACAAACCAAAATTCATCTGCTTCTTTTTTTGGTAATAGATTTAAATCATTAATTTCTTGTTCAAATATAGAATGATACTTACTAGAGACTACTCTTATTTTTTCTTTAGGTTTATTTATAAATTTAGAAAATCTATCTTTCATATCTTCTGTTTGTACAACATACAAATCTGCATTATTTTTTAAAAGAAACTGATGGTAAGTTTTTTTTAAATTAAATTTTAACTTTTCTAAAGCACCCATATTTTGCATATATGGCAAATCACCGTACAGATACAACCCATTGGCAAACCCCATTATATGTTTTGATTTTGGCTTCCAATATGTTGGGCCAAATACAGAAAAGACACAGTCTGGTTTGATTTTCTCTTCCATTTTATTTAAAAGCTTAATTGTTTTATCAAAAACAATAAATCTGCTTGGATTATCAAAACTATAAAATTTAAAATTTTCAGGAAATTTGTTTTGTTCTATCTCTTTTCTCATCGATGGAGACAAAAAAATATGATATTCATTTTCAGTAAAACTTGTACACTCATAAATAAAAGAAATTGCAACTTGCAAAGCTCCACCGATTTTCAAGTTAGTTGTATTTATAATTATTTTCATTTTATCTTTTCAATTCTTTGAGCAGATAATCTATGACGTTTGTAAAATCATCTGTATTAACCACCTGATTTAGAAGACTAACATCAGATATTGAGGCATTAATCTCTTCTCTTTCTATATTATTTATATCTATATGTATTTGATTTTTACTTAAAACATTTAAAATATCAAAAATTCTTTTTCCACTTCCACTTGCAATATTCAAAACTTTAGGTATATTATCTCTTTTATTCAATAAATTTTTATATACTTTTACTACGTCATCTATATGAACATAATCCCTTATAGCGTTGCCATTGTTTATAATATTTAGCACTTCATTATTTAAATATGAACTTTTTATTTTACTTATTACAGAAAAGTTATCATCTCCACCATACATATTAAATATTCTAGTAATTGTATAATTGATTTTATATTCATTGCAAAACCTTTTAATCAACTCTTCATTTGCAACCTTTAATGCTCCCTGTAAGTTCATAGGCTTTACTTGATCATCTTCAGAACAAAATTTATTATTACCATAAACTGAACTGCTGCTAGTATAGATCAGGCTACTTATTATGATATTGTTATTAATTAAAAATGACAATATCCTAGATGTATTTAATATAGATTTTGTAAGGTAATCATCAAAATTTATATTTTCATTTAACGATATTGATATCTGGAAATTGTTTAGTACAATATTTACTCTACCACTTTTGCAATATTTTAAAATATAATCTAAATTATTTTCAATCTCAAATGAAGAGATCAATACACAATCATCACACTTTTCAAGTATTTTTTTTGAAAGATTACTTCTTTTTCCAACAACTAATGTCAATTACATACCTTTAAATATTTTGAATCTTCTAGAAGTATAATCCTTCGACACTGTATGGCCACTTACTCCAATTGCAATCTTACCAAAAGAAGCTACATCCAATAAAGGTAATCCAAAAGTTCCTAAATTGATTAGGAATACTACCAACATTACAACTACTACGATATTTTAACATATTTTCGTAGCTAATTCTTCGAATAAAATTTAAATCTATACCGAAAAAACAATGAATTTATATAAAGAGATACTAATAGTAATAAATTATATAATATAATCCAATCTAATCCAAAATCTTTAATCATAGAAATAAATAAAAAAAGAATGAAAAATTTATATAAATAAATATTAAATAAATTATTACTTGGTATACGATTATATACATATTTTAAAAAATAAGCCATTAAAAAAAACAACCAAACCGAATTATAACCAAATAAAACATACAACTCCCCATGAATACCCAATTGATCAGATTGATACATACTAGCAACATTTGATTTAAGTGGGTTTCCATAATCATTATACACAAACACCAAAGAGTTCGCAATTTTTGGCTGATCAAATAAATCAAAACCTGGTGTCAAAATATTATCAATGATACTTTTTCCATATGTTGATAAGTTAAATATATCAATATATTTTTCTCTATGAGCAATTATTTCAGATGAAAAATCAAAAAAACCAATTCTTCCACAAATATGAGCAATAAAATACTCAATTTTACTACCATCCATACCTAAATCCATAGAACTTGCATAAGTCAATTTATCATTAAAATTAGCAGTTGAAGATCCTGTAGCTCTATTTGTAGTAGCAAGAGAATATGAAAAGAAAAGCATTACCACAATAATTGGTGAAAATAGAAATACCATATAAACTTTTTTCTTTAAAAATTTAATATTATTATTTACCGCTAAAAGTACTGCCATTAATATTTCTATAAAAGTGACAATTCCAGATCTACTACCTGATAATATAAGAAAAAGAATTAAACTTAATATAAACAAAAAAATACATATACGCAAAAAACTAGAAATCTTTTCCTTATATGTCATAAAATATATCAAAACAAAAATAAATCCTATTTGTGGATTAAATAAGAAAAACAGAACCCCTAAAGATCCAGAAAATTTTTCTGAAAAAATATTTATAATTAAAATTAAAAACATAAAAACATAAATATATAAAGAAGGAGACTTTGTATTTATTTCTTTCCTTTTATCTAAAAAGTGTTTTTTAACTTTTATTAAAAAAAATCCAAAATAAAGAAACATATTAGAAATAATTATAAATATCATAGTAAAATTAGAATCACTTGCATCATATTCATATCTATCAAATACATGCGATTCTGGATAAAGAGAAAGTGTAAAAACACGTAAAGAGTAATAAAAAATTATAAAAAAAGTAAAAATTATCACAAAAGGATCTTTACTACCTTTTTCAATTAATAGTACAATATGTGTCTGAATTGATAATATAATTCCTAATACTAATGTCCAATGATTTATATATGGATTATTATCAACAAATGAAAAAGCATAACAAATACAAATAGAAATCAAAAAATTTATAAATGTTAAAATAGAATTTAAATCATACGTGTTTTTTATTCGCATACTATTACTTATATTTAGCTTGAATTAAAAAACCTGATTTACTTCTCTTTAAAAAAAGGAGCATTATAATCATAGGTATATTAAGATAAAGAATTAAAGAGTATATTTTTGTATATTCAGCTAGATCTATCATTCATTATCCACAGAAAAGCTTATTTATACAAAAGTTTTGTATTTTTTTCATAAATATATGTTCATTAGTATTTATATATTTGAGTAAATCAAACCTATTAGCTTCTAAAATAAATTTTAAACAATAATACATTGCCTTTGCTTCCTGTTTACCTTTAATTGATCTATCAGATATGGAATTACTTACTATTCTATATTTTAAAAAGTCATTTGGATAATAACTATAATTAATAGATTTATTATTAAACATATGAAGCCATAAATAATAGTCTTCAACTGAGATACAATTTTTTTCTTCACTAAAATTTAAAAAAATATCTTTTTTTAACATAACTGATGATAAATAAATAAAATTACCTTTCACCAATTGTTTTATATCATAATTTATATTTTTTTTTAAATATTTTTTAAAAAAAATAATTTCATTTAATATCTCGGAATTTTCATTAATAGTTATTGCACTATGACTTGAAAAATTTTTATTTTTACTTTTCATATACTCTAGTTGTTTTTCTAATTTCTGAGATGTCCATAAATCATCAGCATCCAAAAAAGCAATATATTCACCTTTTGAACTTTCAACTCCTATATTCCTAGGTCTTGATGGTCCACCAAAATTAGTTTCTAATGATATAAGTTTAATTCTTTTATCGCTTTTTTCAAAACCACTGACTATATATTTACTTTTATCAGTAGAACAATCATCAACTATAATCATCTCCCAATTTTCATATGTCTGATTTATCACACTTTGTATAGTTTCAGATATGTATTTTTCTGCATTATAAAGAGGTAATATTATAGATATTAAAATATTTTTGTTTGTTTGCACTAAATAATTCCTTTTAAGTATTCAAAATTTTTTTTATCCAATTGTTTATATGCAGATTTTTATACTTACCTCTATCATACAATTCCATTTTTAAAAATTCAGTATCTATATGTAAATCATCTCTATCTAAAACATATACATAACTCTTGTCATATAATTCACTATTAACTATTTCTTTATTGGTTGTTAATAATTTTTTATTTGCACCTAATGCCTCTACCGTTCTAATTGTTAAGCCAGTTTGATTTGTCATTTCAATATCTAAAACAGATCTTGATTTACTATAAACATCAACCATTTCTTTTAAAGAAACTGTGTGTGTTTTTAAAAAAAATAAATCTCTTTTAGAAAGCTCTCCTTTAATCCATAATTTAAATTTATATATTTTACCCGTATAAAGATGATGCTTAAATTTTAAGTTGTTTTTTTCACATATTTGATTTATTTTTTTGATAATTTTCAATCTATCACTGTGATAAGTTCCATAAAACACAATATCATATTTTTTTTCACTTGATATATTAGCTAACTTTTCATACTCGTCAGTATAAAAAAGTGGCAAATATTCTATACCTATGTTTTTTGCATCTTTCTTATCAAAAGTTAAAACTTTATCAAAATATTTAATTTTAGACAGATAATCATTATGAATTAAAGAGTCCCATTGATACATAATAAAAGTAGTTGATTTTAATTTCTTTCGTAAAGCTTTCAAAAAAACTTCATTTATCAGTTCACCCCTAACTAAAAAAAAAATATCATACTCGTTTTCCTTTACTTCACTTAAAATATATTTAAAGTACAAGGTATCTAAACTTTTATTTAAAGGGCTGAATGTTTTATGTCTTATATTTGTAAACAGTTTATTGTTTATAACTTCTGGAAAGTATTTAACATCTGCTCCTAATTCTTTGATAGAATTTATAATTTTCCCATGGTAATGTCTAAAATATGGAGCGATTAATAATACTTTCTTATTTTCAAATATTTGCATAAGCTGAATCCCACTTTTGTGTATGAATATTGTATTTTTTAATTACAACAGCTGGATTCCCAACAGCTATCGAATAATCTGGAATATTTTTAGTAACAACTGAATTAGCACCAATAATACAATGTTTACCAATTTTTACACCAATTACTGAAACATTTTCCCCTATCCAGCTGTTCTCACCTATTTCTACATCTGCTTTATATAAAATAGGTTGTTTCATAATTGGTAAGTTTATATCTTTATATTCATGTATATTATCAGATATATACACTTTATCTGCTATCAAAACATTACTTCTAATTACAACTTTTCTAAGTGATACTATGTGAGAAAATCTTCCAATAACTGTTCCATCTTCAATGATTAAAGATGGCTCAATACCATCTTGCTTAAAAGCAAGAATCCATGCCATACTTTGAAAAACCACATTGTTGCCGATACTAATATATTTATACCCTTGTATAATATCTGGCTTTATAAAAACTGCACTTTTAGAAAATTTTTTAAATTTTTTAAAATTTAAAAAATAAAACAATCTTTTTCTAAATGCTTGTATAAGAGTCATAACATAATTCACAATAAATCTGAATCTACTTTCTATATGCGTATATAATTATATCTTGAAAATGTTCAACTTCAATATCATTATAAAAATTCCCTTGAATATGATATCCAAATTTATTACTTTCTAGAAGTTTCAACATCTTAGAAAAATCATCAACACCTTTTATTATATGATGATGATATTCTATTACCATTTTTTTTATGTATTTTATTTTTCCAGAATTACAAAGTTCAGTGATTACACTCATTTCAGCACCTTCTATATCCATCTTTAAAAAATCCACTTCTTTATCTATATAACTAGACAATAATTCAGATTTTACACTTCTTTTTTGTTTTGGTAACCTTTCTTGCACTGAACTCATCAGTAATGAACCAACATCATCTTCATCATAAAAAAAATCAATAAAGCCTTCTTTATCAGAAAGAGCCACTTCGTATGCTGCTACATTATCTAAGTTGTTATTTTCAATATTTTTTAAGAGACAAGCATATGTTTCCTTACCTGGTTCAAAAGCAATTATCTTTGATTCAGGATATATTGTTTTAAAATACAATATAGACATTCCTATATTACTACCACAATCAATTATATATGGCTGTTTATTATCAGCAGTAAAATAATACTCGTTACTTAAAAATATTTCTTTATAAAGATATTTAAATAAATCAAAATCTAAAAAAGACACTTTATAATCCATGATGATTGCTGTGCTACTCTCTTTGTTATAATAATTAAAGAAAAAAACTTTTATCCATGTAGAAAAAAAACTATTTTTAAGTTTTTTTTCTACATTAATCCTTCTAAGTTCTACTATTATCCTTAGTAAATTATAAAACTTACCTACTATATTTTTCATACTATACCCTCTAAACTTTTTAAAGTAATATTATACTATATATTACTTTCATTTTATTTCGTTAAGCATCAAATTTGGATTACTGAAGTATTCAGATAAGCCTATGATTTTTTCATCACTTAACTCCCACCATTTTGACAAATAAAGCTCATTCCTAAGTTTCTCATCAAATCTATACTTTAAATGTTTTGCTGGTACTCCACCAACTATACTGTATGGCTCTACATCTTTAACAACAACTGCTCCTGCAGCGATAACAGCGCCCACACCAATTGTTACACCAGATTTTATCATAGCTCCTTGCCCTATCCAGACATCTGATTCAATATTTGTAATGTTATGCTTACTATCATATAATATTTCTTTTGTAAAAAAACAAGGTAAAGGCTGAGTATAATCATAAAAGATAGGACTTGTACTTATCATACTCATAGGATGATTTGCCAACCCTATACTTACATTACTTGCAATACTGCAAAATTTTCCGATATTTGAAAATAAAATATTGGAATTAGATTGAATGTAAGTATAATCTGATACTGTACTGTGTAATAAATTTACACCAGAAAACAAAACAGTATTTTTACCAATAAAACTTTTTTTATCAACTGTTACATCAAAATATATTTTACTTGTAGAAAATTTTTTTACTAATTTATAATAGTTAAACCTTTCTTTTAAAAATTTAAGCATTAAGACCATCTATATTTAATAATTTATATATAAATTGTAAATTTCTATCTAAATTTTTTCCATCCAAAGGTCCTATATACTTCTCCATATTAGTTCTATCTAAAAATGCGTCATATCTTTTATTTTTATTTTGAAAATCATCAAAAGCTTCTATAAAATCTTCAACTGTTGAAACTGTTACAAGTTCAGAATTATTATCAAATGGAGGCATCATAATTTCATTATCCTTTTTATAATATATAACGGGTATTCCTAAACAAGAAGCTTCAAAAAGTGTTTGAGAGTATATGGATACATAAAAATCTGTTTTTTTCAATACAGTTTTCATTGGAGTATTTTCTATAACAGTAATATTTAACTCTGAAAAATACTTTTTGACAAAACTATCATACTGCTTTTTATATCCATTTGAACGAACTTTTATATTTATTTTAAACAAAACATTTTTATTCATACTCTTTTTCAATGCAAAAAGAACATCATATAAAAAATCAAATTCAACCGCTACATAAGAATTTAAATCAACAGGATTATATCCTGATGTACCAATAGTTATAACAGGCATCACTCTATTTATCTTATTTTGATTTTCACATGCATAATCATCCATTCTTGGATCACCTAAAGTAACAATATTTTCCATGTTTTTAAAATAATTTTCTTTTATACTTACTGAGTATGAGTTTATAATGGTTGCATATTTAGCTTCATCTGAGTACTCAGGACCTAATAATCCATTAATTATTAAATAACTAGGAATATTCTTAGATTTGCAGACTAAATCAAATAAAGTTGCAGTATGACCTATATTTGCAATAAGAACAACTAAGTCGACTTTATTTTTATCTGTATATCTTATACAGTTATTTAAGGTTCTTAAGAAATGTGATAATCTTGGAGCAATTCGATTAATTATAATTTTATAAACTAACTCACTTATATCTGAGCCATCTTCCAAAATTAATTTATGGTATTTTTCTTCATAAAATTTACCAATAAGACTATTGGCAAAATTATCATATTCCTCAATCTTTCCAAATATCGGAATCGTACGTTCTTTAAACTTAGAAGAAAGATTTGTTTTTTGTGAGAAATTTTCTAAAAGTACTCTTTTATCACTACTATTTCTTATTTTTTTTATTATTTTTTTTGTTGGATGATGTTCTTGTATAAATATATTTTTTTTCTTTGTTAATAATTTATCGATATTTATAATTACAGAACTATATATTGAGGAACACAAACTTTTATATTTTCTTAAAAATCCTCTTAAGCCTTCGGCTCGAACCTTTTCATTCATCCACTGTTCAATAGGAAAATAAAAACTAATATCTTCATTTTCCTTACAAATATATTTTGAAAATTTTAGTTTATGGACAACTAATATTTCCTCAATAGATTTGTTGTTTGAAAATAAATAAAGATTTTTATGATTAATTTTAGAAATAGATTGTAAATTTATATATAAACGTATATAAAAAGTAAAATCATTCCAAAACTCTTGTCTAAAAGAGAAACCAAAAGGGATTCCCTTATATGTAAAAATATCTTCATTGTTTTTATTATAATGCCAGTTGGTAAAGAATTTATAAATTAAAAAATTATTATTTTGCATTATTGTATTATCAATTAGATGATCAATATAAAAAGATTCACCACCCAAAGAGTTTATATAGTCTTTTAATTCAAAATCAAAAGTAAGCACTAAATCTTTTTTTAAATCATAGTCAATTGCATTTTTATTCCATAATGAAAAAGAGTCTACAATAAAAATATTTATATATTCTTTATTTAAATTTTTAGATACAAATAATTTTTCTGAATTTTTCATATATAATATTTTCCTAAATACCATTCAGTAGTCTTAACAATTCCACTATCAAAATTTTCATCTGCTTTCCAACCAAGTTCAGTTTCTAACTTTGTTGCATCTATTGCATATCTTCTATCATGTCCTGCTCTATCTTCTACAAATGTAATTAAATCTTTATAAGATTTTTCTTGTGGTACTTTTTTATCCAGTATAGAACAAATAGCATCTACTATTTGCAAGTTTGTTCTTTCATTTCTTCCACCAATATTATATGTCTCACCAGAGTTTCCAGAATGATACACTAAGTCAACACCTTTACAATGATCAAGTACATATAACCAATCTCTAATATTCTCACCATCACCATAGATTGGAATTGATTCATTATTTAGAGCTTTTCTTATAATTGTAGGTATAAGTTTTTCATCATGTTGTTTTGGGCCATAATTATTTGAACAGTTTGTAATTACAGTATTTAAGCCAAATGTTTCATTATATGCTCTTATAATCATATCACTACTAGCTTTACTAGCTGAATATGGTGAGTTTGGTGCATAAGGTGTAGTTTCAGTAAACAGATCTGTTTCATTTAATGTTCCATATACTTCATCAGTTGAGATATGATGGAATCTACAATCTTGATAATCAGATTTATATTCAAATGGTTTATTCATCCAGTAGTTTTTTGCTACATCAACTAATATATATGTTCCATTTACATTAGTTTCTATAAATAGACCTGGATTTTTGATAGAGTTATCTACATGTGATTCTGCTGCAAAATGTATAACACCCTTAATATCATATTCATTAAATATAAATTCTACTAACTCTCTATTACAAATATCACCTTTGATAAATTTATATCTAGGGTTATTTTCACATTCTTTTAGATTTTCTAAATCACCTGCATAAGTTAGTAAGTCTAAATTTATTAAATTATAATCATGGTATTTATCTAAGAAGTATGGTACAAAGGTTGATCCTATAAATCCTGCTGTTCCTGTTAGTAGTATATTTTTATTATTTTTCATCTAAACTCCTATAATAATCTTTATAAGTTTGGAATAATTTTTGTTTAAAACTGTTGTTTTCAACTTCATAATTATTCATTAATACGTTTTGTTTGAATTCACTAATAAAATCAACAACTTCACCTAATGTTGTTTCAAACATTTGTTTTGGCTCTAAATATAGTTTTAGTTTTTTTTGATTATTTAAACTATATAAAAAATCTTCTATTATATCTTGTACATATGCATAACATATCTTAATATTTCTATCGTAGACAACTATTTCTTTATCAGTAATACTATTATAAATCCATGTACTTATTACTGAATTATAATTTATTTTACATCCTTCTCCAAACACGTGAGGAAGTCTATAAATAAAAGAATTTATATTATACTTAATAGAATATTCTTCTACTAATAATTCTGAATCTCTTTTTGTTTTCCCATATTCATTTTTTAATAAAACAGCATGAATTGTTGATGCCAATAAAATAGGTACTCTTATTTTATTTTTTTTCAATATTTCGATCATTTCTTTTGTTAAAGAAACGTTAGATTTTTTAAAATTTTTATCACTACTATCAGGTCTTACTTCTCCTGCGAGATGAAATATAAAGTCACTTTTAATTAATAATTTTTCTAATACCTCAGAACTATCTCCTCTATTATATTCTAATATATGAATTCCACTAATTTTATTTAATTTCTTTAATTTCTTTAATAAGTTTTTACCGATAAAACCTTTTGAACCCGTTACTAAAATATTAAACATAATAATTTTCTCCAAATTCAAATAAGTCATTTATTTGTGATAATTTTGGTTGTTTTGTATCTTTAGGAGATAAGTTTAATTCACTATATTCAATTTGCCAATTAATATTTAAATCTTTATCATCAAATGCTATTCCTCTATCACATTGGGGAGAATAGTAGTTGTCTACTTTGTATGCAAATGTAGTATTATCTTCAAGTACTACAAAGCCATGTGCAAAACCTCGTGGAACTAATAATTGTCTTTTATTTTCACCACTTAATTCAACAGCTACATGTTGTCCAAATGTAGGTGAGTTTTTTCGTATATCTACTGCAACATCTAAAACTTTTCCAGCAATAACACGAACTAATTTTGTTTGAGCATATGGAGCTAATTGGTAGTGTAAACCTCTTAAAACTCCTTTTGAGCTTTTTGATTCATTATCCTGACAAAATTTTATTTTATAACCCAAAAAAAAATCTAATTTATCTTGGCGAAAAGTTTCTACAAAATAACCTCTTTCATCACCATGAATAGTTGGTTCCAAAATTATTACATCGGTGATAGATGTTCTTTTAAATATCATAAATCTTACCTTGATTTGCTCTAGCAATTAGATATTGTCCATACTGATTCTTTTTTAGTGGTTCAGCAAGCATTAGCAACTGTTCTTTAGAGATATAATTCATTTCGTAGGCTATCTCTTCTAAGCATGCAACTTTTAAACTTTGTCTATTTTCAATTGTCTGAATAAAACTACTAGCTTCAAGTAAACTCTCATGAGTTCCAGTATCAAGCCAAGCATACCCTCTACCCATTAATTCAACTTTTAATCTATTTTCATTAAGATAGTCTTGATTTAATGTAGTAATCTCAAGTTCACCTCTTTTACTTGGTTTTACTTTTTTTGCTTTTTTTATTACATCATTTGGATAAAAGTACAACCCTACTACTGCATAATTTGATTTAGCTTTATTTGGTTTTTCTTCCAAAGAAGTAACAGTGCCATCTTTATCAAACTCAGCTACACCATATCTTTCAGGATCTTTAACATAATATCCAAAGACAGTTGCTTTATTTTGTTCTTTTACATTTTCAACACTTTGCTTTAAAAGTTTAGTAAGTCCATGACCATAAAATATGTTGTCACCTAATACCAAGCACACATCATCGTTTCCAATAAATTTTTCACCCAAAATAAATGCTTGAGCTAATCCATCTGGGCTTGGTTGAACTATATATTCAAATTTCATACCTAAATCACTTCCATCACCTAAAAGCTCTTCAAATCTTGGTAAATCAGTTGGAGTTGAAATAATAAGTACTTCTGTGATTCCTGCTAACATAAGTACTGATAATGGATAATATACCATTGGTTTATCATAGATAGGAATTAATTGTTTACTTACACCTTTTGTTATAGGATAAAGTCTTGTTCCACTTCCTCCGGCTAGTATTATTCCTTTCATTTTCTTTCCTTTTTAAAATTATATTATTGTACTAAATAATCACTAAGTGATTTATTATTTCGATTTCTTTAGCTTCTGTTTTATACTATAGACAAATGTCATTATTTCTTTTTTATTACTAGAAAAGATAAAAGGAAAGAAAAGCACTGTAATAAAAACAAACATAGTATATAAAGTTCCCTGAAATAAAAAGTTACCTAATATACTTTCTTCAAATAAAACTATCTGTGCACTAAAATAAGCAAGTACAATAAAAAATAATATTGATATTATTTGATGAAAAATAAATGGCGACAATTTTATTTTTAAAAATTTTACATTAAAATATAATTGTATATTTACTGAAATAATTTGAATTATAACCATTTTACAAGCAAAACCAACTGCACCCAATTCTAATAAATAGATAAAAATATATGTTAGAATTAATCCTAATAAGGAGGATATAAGCCCAATATTTCTATATATCTTTGTCTCTTCTAGTGCAAAAAACAATGACCCACTAAGTTGACCATATGTTTGGTGTATAGGATAAAAAGCCATTATCATCAATACAAATAAAGCATCTTTAAATTTTTCATCAGTAAAGATATGCAAAAGGTTTTCAGCTTGAAATGCAATAAATATACTAAAATAAGCAGAAATTGCATAAAGCATAGGTATATATTTTTGAAATAACTCTTTTACATGTTCCATGTCATTTTGTGCATACGATTTAGAAAATTCTCTGCTTATAATGGGTGTCATTGCACTAGTGAATAAAAAACACATAGCAGCTATGGAATATGCTAATCCATAAAACCCCGTTTGAATTGAACCACTTACCTTCTGCAATAACCATATATCAAACAAACTAATAGCAATAGCTATAACATTAAACATAAATAATGGTGAACTAAAAGCAAAGAATTCTTTAACTAATATAAAATATTTTATTTTAAAATCAAGTATTTGTTTTGAAAATATTGATTTTTTAATAAATAAAATAGTTATAATCATCAAAAATGACACTAACGCAATAAAATGAAAATAAAAGTATATATTTAGATCAAATGGTAAAAAGTTCACCATATATAGAAGTAAAACTAGTGTTATTATTTTATGCATAATTTTTATTAGTTCTACAGACACAGTAAGAGCATAAGCATCTGAAATTTTTATATATACTTGAGTAACCCAAGTGAAAAAACCAAATAAAGCACCATAAAATACATATTCATTAGGTATCTCAGGTAATAAAAATGCAATATAATCAAAATATCTCAACAAATAAACTATCAAAAATAAAGTAAATAATAGAACTAAAGTGAAAATAAAGTAAAAAGTTATCAGTTCTTTACGACTAGATTTTGCCGATAACTTAGTAAAAAAAGCTGTTGATGTTCCAGCATCTAAAAATGCTATAAATTGCGAAAAAAATTGCTGTAGATAACTAAACTGCCCAAAGGCTATAGGACCTAATGCTTTTGGGACAATCGCTACCAACACTATATTTATTATTCCATTTACAATATTAGATAACAATTTAATAAGATATCTTTTTTTTAGGCTGTCTTGCATACAAATATTAAACTTTAGAAATCAAAATTTTATCAAGAATTAAATATTTTAATCCTGAATTTTCAAATACATGAATAGCATCTGACACATCGTTTACAACAGGCAGTCCATGTAAGTTGTAACTAGTATTTAATAATGATCCAATACCTGTAATTTCTGAAAACTTTTCTATTAGATCATAATAGTCACTATTTTGCTTTTTAGTTAATATCTGAGGTCTTATAGTTTCATCATATGGATGAGTTCCCGCTTTAATATCTTTTAAAAATTCTTTTTTAGTATCCATTGCTATCGCCATATATATCGAATCAAATTTTTTTGGATTAACTAAATATTTTTCAGCATATGTATCCAATACTGTTGCTGCGAATGGCATCCAAAAGTCTCTTCCTTTTATTAACTCATTTATGTGTTGAATAATAGATGGATTAGATGGATTGGCTAAAATACTTCTGTTTCCTAATGCTCTTGAACCAAATTCCATCTTTCCTGAAACTCTAGCAACAACTTCACCTTTAGCTAAAAGTTCAGCAATCTCTGTGTTTATTACTTGCGAAATTTTATATTTTTTATCTAGATTATTTTCTTTAATATATGCTTGAACTTCTTCTTTTGAATTTTCTGTTCCTAAGTATAAATTGTTTAATGGCTTGTTTTTAACATCATGTTCATAATTTGCAAAATAACATGCCCCTATACTTTCGGATTCATCAGAAGATGACCCTGCTACAAATAAATCACTAACACATTCTAAGTCTCCAATAGCTTTATTTGCTTTTACATTCATAGCCACACCACCACTAAATACAAAATTAGAAAATCCAATCTCTTTTTGTGCTTTAGAAAATAGTTCTAGTAACATATTCTCAGTATATTTTTGTATTCCACCAGCAATATTATCAAATCTAAAATATTTTAACTTTTCATTTAAAAACTCATATAAATTCGCAGGTCTAGTTTTGTGTACTATCTTTAATCCATCAAACTCTAATAATTCTTCAAATACTTTTACCACTTCATCAGAGTACTTATCTTTTGCATATGGGGCCAAGCCCATTACTTTAAATTCATGCTCCAATGGTTTCATTCTTAAATACAAAGTAACCATTCTATAAAGTCTTCCTATTTCACATTGACTACTATCGGTAATTAGTTCAAACTTATCATTTTCAATTTTCCAAACAGTCTGGTTTCTACCATCACCATAGGCATCAACTGTAATAGCGATTGTTTTATCTTTTTTATTTGGATTTGCAAAGTAACCATACATAGCATGACAAGTATGATGATCATAAAATTTTATTTTTGCTTTGTCAAGATTCATAAAATTAGCAACACTAGTTACAACAACTTCTTGAACTTTAACTAGTAATTCATCATGATGCAAATTATAAAAATCTAATGGAATTTCATAAAAATTCTTTTCATTACTAAACTTAGCTTCAAATATTTGTTTTGCATAATCTTTTGAATATTCTTGTCCAGATAATTTTGGCTTCCAATAATCATTCATCATATCTATATAATCATCTATTCCAAAAACAGCATCTATCGGATACTGAATATTATTAATATCAGTTCTATCAGTTGTCGCCATTGCAACAACATCGATCTTTGAATTATCTAAATGATACTTTTCCATTATATAAGTAATTGCTTTTGATGGAAAACCAGTCTCATTTTTTCTTTTTGTAAAACGTTCTTCTTGCACTGCACAAACTATTTCTCCATCAATCGATAAAGATGCTGATGAATTGTGTCCATCATAAATACCTATAATTGTCATTCTATTTTCCTTGTCTTTTATTTTAACCTATTTTATAAACTAAACCCATCATCCACAACAATATTTTGTCCATTGACATACTTACTCATATCACTCAGTAAATAAATCAATGTTCCTTTTAAATCAGATTTATCAAGCATTCCCTTGCTTAAGCACTTATCTTTGTACTTTTCTAAAAAAGATTCTGGTTGAGTATCAAATATACCTCCTGGGGTTAGAGTATTTACCCTAATATCCATTCCTTTAAAATATTTCGCCATATATTTTGTAAGATGTATCAAGCCTGATTTTATAGCCGCATATTCAACAGGTACTGTCATAGTTGTTCCTGTATATATTTCAAATTTAGGAGCTACAACTCCATATATAGAACTTATATTTACTATATTTCCATACCCTTGTTTTTGAAAATATTTTGCAAATACTTGCGATGTTGTAAAATACCCACCAAGATTTAAACCTAAATTCTCTACAAAATCATTATACTCAACATCAAAAAAATGTTGTCCATAATTTTTATTTCTAGGGTATGCGTTATTTACTAAAGCATCTATTTTTCCATATTTGCTATCTAAATAATTTATACACTCCATTAAAGACTCCTTTGACGTGATGTCAAGTTTAATAAAGTCTATATTTATAGTATTTAATTCTTTTGATAAATCATTCTTTGCTATTAAACCAATCTCTTCATTTATATCAGCAATTATTGCTATACCATTATTTTCAAGAACAGCTTTTATAAATTCTTTTCCTATTAATCCAGCACCGCCAGTTATAACAACCACTTTATCTTTTAACATCATTTTCCCTCATTAAAAATTCTACAAACTTATAGTCTAATTCAGTATCAATATCTATTGACCTCTCTTCTGGCATAACATAAAGTCCTGTATTTTCTAAAAACAATGACTTATCATTTAAAATACTATCTCGCTTCCAAATATAAATAGAAGCATTCATATCATAACTTTTAGGAGCATCTTGTCTTCTTACAATTGAATTATCTAACTGCTTTGATAAACTTACTTTTCCAACACTATCAACTTCTACGAGATTAAAATAGGGACTTCTTCTACTTGGCATAGCTGTTATTAGATTATCATTATTATTTTCTAAAAATTGATTAAAGGACTTGATGATATCATCAACATTTCTCAGTGGTGCAGTTGCATCTAAATCTATAAGGTAATCAAATTGTTTATTATAATATTTCTCACTTCTCACAAATGCATCTCTGATTACATCCAATTTTCCGGCAATATCACTTGCAATTTCTGCGCTTCTTTTAAAAAACACTTCTGCGCCATATTGTTTAGCTATATTTGCAATGTCATCTGAATCTGTACTAATGACGATATGTTCAAAAAGTCCTGAGTCTTTAGCTTGCCCTATTGTGTAGGCTATAAGTGGCTTACCATTAATCTCTTTAATATTTTTGTTTTTAACGCCTTTGCTTCCACCTCTTGCACAAATTGTACATAAAACCTTACTCATTTGTTTTGTTCCTGAATTATTGATATTGTATTCATAACTTTAAGTCCTTCATTGTAACTACATACACTTTTTTTATGACTTAAAATTGATCTATGCATTTGTTCAAACATATAATTTCTTTCTAGATTTGAAAAGGTATAAACTTGTTCTAATCCAATTTTATCTTTTTGTATCAAAGTGTTTTTAATAAAGTCTAACTCATAAGTATCATTTAAAGTATGAATTAACATTTTTCTATATGTAATTTTACTTATATAATCTATTGATAAATTAACAATAACTTCTCTATCTGTTTTTCCTATTAAAGTAGTTAAATCATCGGTCTCTATTTCTAAGTCAGAAATTTTCAACTGGTAGCTTTTCATTTCTTTCATTGTCCCGAACAACCATTGAATATAGTCTATTTCATGA
The DNA here is from genome assembly GCF_015265475.1 of Candidatus Sulfurimonas marisnigri. Taxonomy (NCBI): domain Bacteria; kingdom Pseudomonadati; phylum Campylobacterota; class Epsilonproteobacteria; order Campylobacterales; family Sulfurimonadaceae; genus Sulfurimonas; species Candidatus Sulfurimonas marisnigri. The sequence goes on from NZ_CP054493.1 coordinate 1,844,487, forward strand.
CTTAAATCTAAAAGAACACCACCACCTTCATCTTTTTTTGCACTATAAGAATTTCGATAATCTATATTTTGTCTCCAAGTTGGTAAATATTGTCCACAATTAACATTTACGCTTAAAACTTTTTCGTTTTGTAAAAAACTTTTTAACTTTTGAAGCATTGGATGAAATCTAAGAACATAACCTACAAAAACTTGATTTCTTTCTATTTTTAAATCTTTAGTAATTTCAAAAAGAGGTTTTTCGCAAAATATAATTTTGTCTGTTACATTTGTTTCTAAATATTTCAATTGCTCATAATGCTTATGAGTCTCTGAAGCTATTACAAAATAATCATATAATTTTAGGTCATTTACTTGATTGACATCATTAAAAGTTTTTTTATTGTCAATACTTTGCTTTGTAACAATATCTATGGACTCTGTCTCATGAAAAGACGACAAAACTTCTTCATGTCTTCGTCCAATAGAGCCATAGCCGATGATTAATACTTTCAATCAAAACACCTCATGATATTCATTATTAGCTTTTTCAAATTCTTCCATTCTCCCAATATCTAGCCAATATTCTCGTATAGGAAATGATATACTTTTCATTTTACTTTCTATAACTTTTTCAAATAGTGTTGGCATATCAAAAAACTCATTTTCCGGTATATAATCTAAAACTTTACTATCCAGTACATACACTCCAGCACTTACATAAAAGTTATGCACCGGTTTCTCTTCTATACTTTTAATATTTATCCCATCTACATTAACAACACCATAGGGAACTTGAAAGTCATATTCTCTTACGCCCATAGTTGCTGTTGAGCTGTTTGACACATGATAATCCATCATATGCTCAAAGTTAATATTTGTTAATAAATCTCCATTCATCACAAAAAATGGCTCACTTAATTTTTCCCTTATAAGACTCAATGCACCAGCTGTTCCCATTCTCTTTTCTTCATGAACATATTCTATATTAACACCAAATTTCGAACCATCACCGAAATAATTTTCTATAATTTCTGACTTATAGCTAACACTAAGAATTATCTTTGAAAATCCATATTTTTTAAAGTTTAGTATTATAGTTTCAAGTATTGGCTTATCTCCAACTTTTAACATAGGTTTTGGAGTTTTATCAGTAAGAGGTCTAAGTCTTGTGCCAAGTCCACCAACCATTAGTACAACTTTATTATTTTTGTGTTTAGGTTTTAAAAGCTCATCAACTTCTTCAATGCCTACCAGCTTTCCATCGTTATCTACAATCGGTATTTGATAAAGTTTTTTCTCTACAGCTATTTCAAGTATTTTTTCTTTTGTATCCTCAATTTTACAAACTGTTGGTGTTCTAAAAATAATACTTTCAATAATATCGTCTAAAGAAAGATTATTCAAAAGACCTCTTCTTATATCCCCATCTGTAAGCGTACCGATAAGTTTTTCATTTTCATCTACTACAATACCTATCTTCATGGCTCCACTATCTATGATTTTTAATGCTTCTCTTATGCTAGAACTTGAATTTAGTAAAATATTTTTGTAGTTTTTCATCTGATTTCCTTCAAAAGAACAAAACTCTCAGCGTACTCATATCCACATGTTGCACCTCTTAAAGTTGCCAATGCTCTAAGATTTCTCTCGCTTCGAGGAAACGGATGTTCAGCTATTTCACTTTCAAACACTTTCATAATTTCTATCTTTTTATTCATAAACTCACTTATATCTACAAATACATTAGGGATAAAACTATCTTCTTTTGTGGATGGCGCAAATTCTGTTTCACTTAAAGTTTCTATCATATATTTTTTTGATAAATGGATATCTAAAAGATTTTGTACAACTATAACTTGCTTCAAAAATTTTTCTATGGTCGCTATGAACATCACCTTTAAAAGGTAGATATATTACACTTGGTTTTACTTCATTTATAATTTTTGAAATTCTACTAATCAAGTCACTCATATTATACTCATCAACACGCATAGTTGATAACTCTAGGTTATGAAGTGAATTGAAATCATAAAGAGATTTAACTTTATCAATCTCTTGCTTTCTTTTAATAACTACTTCTTTTTTAAAGCCTTCTGATTCTTTAATATCTGTTGCTATAACCCAATGTATTTCATCTCCATTAGCTTTATGCTTAAGAAGTGTCCCGCCACAACCTAGAGTTTCATCATCTGGATGAACAGCGATTATTAATACTTTATTCATAAATATTCTCCAACTTTTGGCAAAATCTCAAATTCATGTTCTAGAATTTTTATTGCTGAATCATAAGTTTTTATTACGATTGTATTATCGTCAGATTCAAGTACTTTTCCATTTTCAATATTTTGTTTATCATATTTAATTTCTTCAACTTTCCAAATAGAGACATCTTTACCTTTATACTCTATGTGTGCGCCAATATATGGTTTAGTTAATGCTCTAACTAAATTATAAATAGCATCACTGTTCATTCTAAAATCAATAATACCATCTTTTTTGCCTCTTTTTTTCCATATATTAGCTAAACTATGATCTTGTTTTTTTCTTATAAATGTTTTATTTTTGAGTTCTGGTAAGAATTCTTCAATTTGTCTAAGTGATATGTTTATAACTTTATTATAAATACTTTGAGCATCATCTTCATATAGTATTTCAAACTTTTTTTGAGACAATATATCTCCATCATCTGCACCTTCTTCCATAAAAAAGAATGTTGATGCACTTTCTTTTAGACCAAGAGCCAATGCCCAAATTAATGGATGACGACCTCTGTTTAGAGGCAAAGCTGTAGGATGATATCCAACAACACCCATCGGAGCTAAATTTAATAACTCTTTTTTGATTAGAGATGACCAACCAAAACAAAAAATAATATCTGGCTCTAAAGATTTAATCCAAATGATAGTCTCTTTTGCATTTATATCATCTATATACATATACGGGATATTATTTACTACACATGTAGGAGCCAAATTTGCATAATCACTGTTAAATGCTGAAGTTCTTTTTGTACAAACTCCAACAATTTCAGAATTTAAAAAAAGTAATTTTTCTAAAGTTCTTAACGAAAATTCAACTGTACCGATAAATAAAATTTTCATTTTATACATTCCATATCATAAAAAGATTTTTTTATTATGCCATTAAGATTTATAGTTTTAATAATATCCTTAATTTGAATACTAGCACCCCCATCTCCATAAGGATTTTCTACTTTGTGCAAAAGTGATTTAAACTCAGTTGAATATAATTTATCAAATGCTTTAAGGATATCCTCTTTTTTTGGATTGCAATCCAAAACGCTGTCTGCTTTCATTCTGCCTTTTTGTCTATCTCCAATGTTTACAGTTCCTATTTTAAAAGTTGGCGTTTCTGCCAACCCACTAGAACTATTTCCTACCATTGCATCAACAAATTGTAAAGCACTTAAGTATCTAAGTTGTCCCAAAGAGGTAAAGGCAACAGATTTATGGGAATTTTTAGCTACATATTCATCTATCATTTGGTTTATAATTCTTCCATCTGTATCACTATTAGCTTTTGTAAATATAATATTAGTATCTTTTAATTCATCTATTGCATCGAGCAACTCTTGAAATTGCCCTTTTGCAGTACTGTTTTCTAGCGTTACAGGATGAAAAGTAACTAAAATATTTCTTTTATTTAATTTGAAATCAATTGACTTTTCAAAGTCTTCTTTATTTAAAAGTTTCAACTTTTTTATATTATCAATACCTAAGCCACCAACATTAAAAACTGTTTTGGGATGTTCTCCAAGTTGTATCACTCTATTTTCATACTCTTGAGTAGCTGTAAAATGGATATGGCTCATTTTTGTAATACTATGTCTAATAGGTTCATCAATTAAACCTTCTGTCGCTTCTCCACCATGCAGATGAGCTATAGGAATTCTTGCTATCATGGCAGAACTTACTGCAGAAAAAATCTCATATCTATCTCCAAGCACAAATACAACATCAGGTTTTAGTTCATCATAAGCTTCCGCAAAACTTATTTGTGCTAAGCCCATAGATTTGGAAATACCAATAGATGTATCAGAGGACAATAACATCTCTATTTTTTTATCAATTTTAAAATCTTTTTCTATCTCTTTGTAAGTTAATCCAAACTCAGGACTTAAATGCATACCAGTAGCTATGATTTGAAGTTCTAACTCATCATCTGCTTCTATCTCTTTCATCAGCCAATAAAGTAACCCATACTCTGCACGAGTACCTGTAACTATGCATATTTTTCTTTTATTCATATCAATTCATCTTCTTGATAATTTTTAGTAGAAACAAGTCCAACTACTTCATTCCATCTCATGGGACAAATCCCATTCCCAGGTCTTTTTACAGCTAGGTTATTTTCTGTAAATATTTCACCTTTATTAACAACTGTTTTAGCAACGATTGATTTTCTAACTACTTGTATATTTGGTTTTTCACTATTACTTGGTTTCTTTACGCTACTGCCAAGAGCTAATTCAATATTTCGTATCGTTTTTACCATAGAGTTTAATTCATCTGGCTCTAAAGAAGCTTTATGGTCAGGACCCTCCATATTATTGTCTAAAGTGAAGTGTTTCTCAATTACAGTAGCTCCCAAAGCAACAGCCGCAATATCTACCTCTATTCCTAAGGTATGGTCACTATAGCCATAAGATACATCAAACGTACTACCAATAGTTTGCATAGCCTTTAGATTTACGTCCTCCATTGGAGTCGGATACATTGTATTAGCATGTAGAACTGTTATGTTCTCTTTTACAGTCCCTGCATCTATCAAAATATCTAAAGCATCTTCTATCTCTCCGATATCTGCCATACCAGTTGAGAGAATAACCTGTTTTTTTAAACTGCCTATTTTTCTTAAATATGGAAGATTTGTAATCTCTCCACTAGGTATTTTAAATATCTCTAAACCTAAATCATTTAAAAGATCTATACTATCATGATCAAATGGAGTTGATAAAAACATAATATTTTTACTGTTACAATAAGAGATTAATTCTTTATGGGTTTCAACATCCAACTCTAACTTTTTTATCATATCAAATTGTGACTCTTGGCTATCTGTAGTTTGTTTTTGATATTCTGCTTTTTGTGCGTTTTTACTTACTAAGTTTTCTGCTTTAAATGTTTGAAACTTTACAGCATCAACACCAGCTTCAACTGCAACATCTATTAGTTTTTTAGCAAGTTCTATTGAGCCATTATGATTAACACCGGCTTCAGCAATTATAAATGCACTCATTTTATTATACTCCCAGCTTTTATAAAACTATTCTCTTGTATTTCTATTGCTTCTTTCGAAGTAGCATTACTACCAAAAAAAGTTCCATCTTTTACTCTCACTCCACCGTTAATAACTGATGATGTTGAGATATGGCAATTATTTTCCACAATACAATCATGTTCTACTAATGCCTTAGTATTAATTATACAATTTTTTCCTATTTTTGCATTTGCATTTATCAGGGCTTGATGCATTATGACCGTTCCCTCTTCAATGTTTGAATGCTTTGACACATAGGCTAATGGAGAAATTAATGTCGGCAAGTTATACCCTATATTTTTTAGTTTATTAAATAGTTTTACTCTTATGTCACTTGAGCGTAACTGACCAATAGTTATCACTGCATTTTTACACTCTTTAAACAATTCTTGTAAATTATCATCACTACCTATTATTTCATATCCAATAACATCTTGTCCAATAAGCTCTTTTTTATCAATAATTCCAGCAATTGTATACTTACCTTCTAATTCAATAACATCAATCACGGACCTACAATGTCCGCCACCACCAATTAAAAGTATCTGCTCTTTCATATTACTACACTACTTGAAATATTTACAACTCTTTGCTCTAAATATTTAGAATTTTTTAAACCACCACACTGACAATCTTTAAACATCTCCAGCTCATTCATAAGCTTCCAGATTGGTCTTGTCATAACACCATTTTTATTTGTAAAGTCTAAAAACTCATCTCTATTTTTTACATCTTTAACAATTACTGCTTGTAACCAATAGTTTGATTTTGAGTTACTTGGTTCTTTTACAAAATCAATATCAACAACTGAACTAAATAGTTCTTCATACTTTAAAGCTAAATCTCTCTTACTTTTTATAAATGTATCTAGCTGTTCAAGCTGTGCTACTAAAAGAGCTGCATTAAGATTAGGCATTCTATAATTAAAACCTATCTCATCATGCACATACTCCCATTTATGTGGTATTTTTGCTGTAGTTGTAAGATGTTTTGCTTTTTTTGCAAGCTTCTCATCATCTGTAACAATAACTCCACCACCACCAGAAGTAATAATTTTGTTTCCATTAAAACTAAATGCACCTAATTTTCCAAATGTACCAGTTTGCTTGTTGTTATAATATGAACCCAAGCTTTCTGCTGCATCTTCAACTAAAGCAATGTGCCACTCGTCACATATCTCTTGTATCTCTTGTATTTTGCAGGCATGGCCAAAAGTGTGCATTGGAACACAGGCCTTTATAGTTTTTCCAGTTGTTTTATTTTTACATGTAGAATCTATTATTTCACAATTTGCTTTTAAAAACTCTTCCAAAGATTTTGGTGATAATCCTATCGTATCTAAATCAACATCCACAAAAATCGGTTTTGCTCCTATGTAGCTTATTGCATTACATGTAGCTATGAAAGTTAGAGGCTGTGTAATAACTTCATCATCTCTTTTCACATCTGCCAGTATAAGTGATATATGAAGAGCTGCTGTTCCGTTTACTGTAGCTACTGCATATTTAGCGCCAACTTTTTTAGCAAACTCCAATTCAAATGTATCAACATATTTTCCAACGCTTGAAACAAATGTAGATTCTATGCAGTCGTTTAAATATTTTTTTTCATTTCCAATAAATCTAGGTTCATGCAGTGGAATAAACTCTTTTGTATTGTAAACATTTTGAATAAATTCTATGATATCTTTATACACTACATTTTCCCATCTAAATATTTTCCTGTTTCTTTATGTCCAAAATCAGGTATCATTTTAAAAAACTCTTTTACAATATCTTCTTTACTCCAAGATAGATTCTGTTTAAAATCCTTAATTGTTTTTTCAAAAGAGTTTAATAAATCTTCATCAAAAGTAGCTTCATTCTTTATAACTCCAAGATTTGAGAATCTTTGCATATCTAAGATTTCATTTTCGGTGAAGAACTCTTCAAAATCTTTTTCACCAGTTGTATCGCTAGATGTAAACAAACAAGGCCATTTACCTTCTGCTGGCAAAGTTTTAGCCAACTCCCTAGCTTCATCTTCGTCCTTACACAAATACGGTTTATACCCAATATTTTCAAGGTATTTTACCGCAATATCTGCAAAAGATATAAGATGCAAGTCTTCACTTAATTTTGGAAAGAATATATCTCTATTTTCTCCAAATATACAAGACATCAAACACAACTCTCCACTCTCTTGTGGTGTTACAAAGTATCTCTTTATATCATTAGGAGCAACTATTGGTTGTTGTTTTTGAATTCGTTGATTAAAGCCATGGAGCAGTGAGCCATCAGAAAAAGCAACATTAGCAAATCTGGCAGTAGAAATTTTTATATCTAATGATTTTCTCATCAAAAACATTTCCATAATTCTCTTACTAGCACCCATCATATTTACTGGATTTGCAGCTTTATCAGTTGAGACACAAAAGTATTTTTTTGTTCCATTTTCAATTGATTGCTGAAGTGTTTTATCTGTATTGAAAACATTTACATCAATCATTCTCATAAGGGTAAATGGATCTTTCTCACTTCTTACATGTTTTAGTGCGGAGAGGTTTAGAACATAATCATATTGCCCATCATTTTTTATAAAAGCATCATATTCAACACTTCCAATATCAAGGGCAAATGTTTGAAAATCTCCATCTATATATCCGTATGAGCTTCTTATATCTCTTACAAGCTCAACCATATTATTTTCACTAATATCTACTACATGTAACTTTTTAGGATTACGTTTAAATATCTCTTTCGTTACTGCTTGACCGATTGAACCGGCACCGCCTATTACTAAGAATGATGAGTTTGAAACTACCTCTAGCAACTCTTTATTATTATTTTTAAGATCTTTTTCAAACAGTTCTTTTTCTCGACCGATTAATTTTAACATTTGATTCATTATTTATTATTCTCAAAATAGTGCTCACACATGCTTTTAATACCACCTTATTATTTCACTAGCTTTTCAGTAGATTCTAGTATATCTTTTAAATATTGCATTTAATATACTTGGTTCTATATCATTACTATCTTTATAATCGTTTGCTATTTCATTTCTAGGATTCATTATCTATTTTTCAGTTTATCTTTTAAAATAATCTTTCCTGATTCAACACCTGGTTGATCATAAGCATTTATGTACATAAACTTAGCACACACCGATGTTAACAGTTCATACTCGTACATCAAACTGGCTATACTTCTCTCATTTACGGTGTCAATTGTTATTACATCACACGGAATATCATTTAAATTGTTAATTGATGCAATTGTAGCATCTGCTTGCTTATTAATAAGTGAAGAGAACTCTATATTGTCCAGATAATCCAACTCTCCTAGACCTTCCAGCTCTACTTGTGGTATTTTCAAATCACTATGAAAATCATCCACTTTTATCACTGTAACAGTTTTATCTCGTCTTCCCTCTATTATAAGCTGCAAAAAAGAGTGCTGGTCTATCGGCCCGATAATCCCCACCGGAGTCAACCCTTGCCTTGTACTGTTTATATCTACTTTGCCCAAGCTCTCACCCCAAATCTGAATATACCACTTGTTAAAACCCTCGAGTCTAGAGGAGTATGAGAAGACTACATTTATGTTAAAACTGTTCTTATACTCTACAAATAACCTTGCTTTTTTCATCACTCCGTCATAATCTACACTCTTTGAGAAAAATGAATCATATACCTCTTTTGCACCGCCCAAAAGTTCATCTATATCTATACCTACAATTGCCAATGGCAATAACCCTACTGCGCTAAAAACAGAGAATCTTCCACCAACATTTTTTGGAATTTCAAAAGTTTTCATGTCGTTTGCTTTTGCATACTCATTTAACTTTGAATCAAACTCGGTAATAACTAAAGTGTTATTTTTGTCAATCTTTACAAGTGAATGTATATACTTAAATATTGAAACTGTCTCAACAGTTGTTCCTGATTTTGAAATAACAACAAAAAGAGTGTCATTTAGGTTTATCGCCTCTAGTTTTGACTTGATATCTATAGGGTCTGTCGTTTCTAAAAAGTACAGATTTTTAGTAAGTTTTTTTGAATATTTTAAAAACTTATATATCGCATATGTTCCTAGCGTACTTCCACCTATCCCTATCACAACTACATTTGATTGCTTAACACCAGAAGCATAATCTTTAAAAGCAGTTGTCTCTTGATGAACCAAATTGTAATAACCAATATACTCTTTCTCTTTTACAATCTCGGAAAAAACATCTTCGTCCGATATAGTTGGGTTAAAATTGTTTTGATATTTCATAATCTTCCTTTACTCTCTAATGTGTAAAAAAACAGGAAACCTGGGCCTGCCATTAGATGTTAAGCCATAATACTTAAATGTTATCATAGCACCTATTTTTGGAGGGTTTGCTCTTTGATAATCATCTAAACCGCTCCCAATGTTTATAACCTGCGTGTTTTTCATTTCACAAGAGAGTGAGCCTGTCTGGTTCTCATATTTTCCTTGCCCTTTATTATATCCGATAACCTCACACTCTTCATCTATATAACTTTTCACCTTTAAAGCGTTGTTATCTCTTCCTGTATAGTACGAAAGCTCTCCATTACGGACTACTGCACCCTCTCCACCTTTTTCTTCAACAGATTTTAAAAACTCCTCTAAATGCTTTTTATCTTTTACTCTAATTTGTTCTATAGTTTTTAAGTATTTTGTTTTACTTTTAACTCTCTCCAACCTCTGTAAAAAGTCTCCTTGCATCTCAGGGATTTCAAAAACATTGTAAGTTAAATTTTTCCAACCGCTATGAGGCTTTTGCTGATTTACGATGGACGAGATATTTGAAAAATCGCCTCTTTTGCTCCAAAGCTCTCCGTCTAGTTTGTGTTTTGGAAACTCTTTTGTAAAAAATGCCGGAGCCGAAAAAATTTTGCCTGATCGGGATATTAATCTATTTCCGTCCCAGTAGGCTCTTACACCGTCAAGTTTCTCGCTCATATACCACGATGTCACATTTATATCTTCACTATATTTATTTAAAAGAAATATCTCTGGCTTTGATGCGAACAGAGTTGAAAATAAAAAAATAAGTAAAATAAGTTTCATATTTTTATGATTTGCTTTTGCCGTAAAAATAGTTTGTTGCTTCAACAAAACCGTCTACAGAGCCACAATCAAATCTTGTCCCTTCGAACTTGTAAGCTATTACCCTTCCCTCATTTGCCTGTGTTAAAAGTGCATCGGTTATCTGAATCTCTCCACCTTTTCCTGGTTTTGTATCTCTAATGATGTCAAAAATATCAGGTGTTAAAATATATCTGCCAATAATTGCCAAGTTAGATGGTGCATCTTTTGGGTCCGGCTTCTCAACCATATTTGTAACTCTCAAAACAGACTCTTCTAGTGGGTCTCCGGCTATAACGCCATATTTATTTGTCTCATCCATAGGAATCTCTTCTACTGCGACTATAGAGCACTTATACTTTTCATATAGTTTTGTCATTTGCAAAAGGACCGACTCCCCCTCATTGTCACATAAATCATCAGCGAGTATTACTGCAAAAGGCTCATCTCCGATAAGAGTCTCTCCGCTAAGGATTGCATGACCTAGACCCTTCATTTCAATCTGTCTTGTATATGAAAAAGTACAATTTGTTATCACTTTTCTTATCTCTGTTAGATAGTGTTCTTTAGATGTACCCTTTATCTGATGTTCAAGCTCGTAAGATATATCAAAATGATCCTCAATTGCACGTTTTCCACGCCCTGTTACAATAGCCATAGTCTCTATATCTGCTGTAATCGCCTCTTCTACTCCATACTGCAAAAGTGGCTTTGTAAGCACTGGAAGCATCTCTTTAGGGATTGCTTTAGTAGCAGGAAGAAACCTTGTTCCATAACCGGCAGCCGGAAAAAGGCATTTTCTAATTTTTGTATTACTTTTTGACATTAACTAACCTTAACAAATTATAATTTTTTTATTATTATATCTTAAGTTTATATACCTTTGCATGAGGAGTTGCTAAAACTTGCTCAAAAATAGTTTTATCAAACTCCTCCAGCACCATCAGCTGGATATAGAGTGAGTTGTATGTCTGCTCATCTAGAACTAAAAAAGTATTGTAGTTCGACATGTAGACAACACTGATATTCGCCATAAAATTTGAAACACTTACATCTTTTTGCAATTTCATATCTTTGTCATAAGCTGTTTTTACAAATCTTTTTATTGGAATTTTTTTATTCCCAATATTTAAACTTTGCCCTTGTAAGTCAAATAAAACGCCCCTGCCTAAGTCAATTATATTTTGATTTTGTTTAAAATTTTTACTTACAAAAAATTGTGGTGCTTGTTTCATCTCTCCGTTCATTAAATTCATATTAGAGAATATAGTAACAGTTGGGTAAATCTCTAACATTCTAAACGGTAAATAAAGATATATATCTCTTGTTTTATTTGGAAGCTTCATATCTGATTGCATTGAGAGCAAAAAGTCATTTGTATCTTTAAAACCATAATCGGTTGTCATCTGTTCTATATTTGAGAAAACATTAACTTCTTTATTTTTTATACGCTCTTCATTCTCTTCTATAAACTTAAAGGTTTTCTCTGTGTATTCAACGTCAAGTCTCGCCATTTTTGCTGAAATTTCCTGAGGATTAGTAAGTATAAAACTAACCGGGAAATTTACACTTCCGCTGTGTTTTCCGCCATCAACTAGTGTCTTAACATCACTGTAATACCTTAGCGGATATCCATAGTCCCACCAAGAGACTACGTAGTCTTCTCTACTGGCAACTGTTTTTAATTTGTCTAATATTTTAACTTCTTCTGCATTAAATACAGTAGGAACTTTATAAGCTTCTATATGTTTATAATTAGGATACAAAACCATCAAAGTAAAAGCTACTGTGCTTAAGACTTTTAGCTTCTTAGTTGGCATTAAGCGTGCTATCTCAGTGATTAAAAAAGCTATACCAAAGGCTAAAACAGGAACTGCATAGATGGTAAACCTAAGCCCCCCGACACTGGCTAAAAAACCAAGTCCTAGCATAGGAATTGTAAGCAGCATAATCTTGTGCCTGTATGCTAAATATATATAGCCAACAACAGAGAGAATAAATATAATTCTATGTCCGCTTATTCGGTTTGCAAATGTCTCAAACGGAATTTGTCCCGCCTCTCTTACAGTCTGCATAACAGAATAAAAATGAAGTTTAAGACCCTCTTCACCAACGACTACTGCATCTTTAAATATATACGCTTTTAACTTGTCCCAGATAGGTTCAAACCCTCCAGTTGCAAAAAATACGACCACCGAGAGAGCTAAAATATAGTAAATATATTTTTGATATCTCTCTTGTTTAAACAAGTAGTGTGCAACTAAAACTAAAGGAAATCTTATAAAGCCATCTATATTAAGCATAGCAAACATCATAATTGCCAAGAGTTTATAGTTATATAGATTTTTTCTGTCCCACACTAGAGTATAAAATAAAATCAGACCAAAAAATGAAAATTCTAAAGCATAACTTTGAGGATACCACCATCTGTATACTAAGATATCCAAGGCCGTTATAATAAGATAGATATCTTTGTTTGTTTTTACTGCCCAAATAATAGACCATAGCAAAAACATAGGAAGGACAATGTTTAGCATATCTGTATCGTAGTACCCTATCAAGGTTCGGTTATAGTAACTCCAGGCAATAGATGCTAAAAGTGCAGCTACTAAACCCATCTCTAAATTGTCTAAACCTCTAGCAATCAGCACTATTGGAACAACTACAAGAGAGCTTAAAAAAACCGGCATAAAAAGAATAACTGTCTCAAAAGAAAAAGGTAAAACATAAGCAAAAAATGCTGTAAGTTGCGAGCCTGCATTAGCAATTGGTGAGCGGTCATTCTCCTGACTTATTCCGCTAAGTATATCTCTTGCACCCTCAGCCCAAAAGTAACCATCATTTGTGTTTATCATAAACTGCCCATTGAACATAAAGGGTTCATAGCCGTCAAACTGATACATCCAAATCATCCGCATTGCTACTGAAAAAGCGAATGCTATCAATATATAAACTAGTGTTAGTTTTGTCTCTTGTGTTAAGTTATTCAAATCTGTATCTCTCTATTTTAATTTTATACTCTTCAATCTCCAACATTTTATCATATTTTATAGCCCCTTTTAGAAGTACGCTATATTTTTTTACTAAAGTTTCTCTGAGCAATTTTTTTTGCTCTAAATGTAACTCCAAATTCATAAGCTTTTCTAAAGCATGAACCCTAAATCTGTCCATTCCCCAAAACTTCACACTTAACTGGTCATCATTGCCGCCATATTTGGTAATAAGTTTTTCATTTATCAAGCCAACTTTATCTCTACATGTAACTCTCAGCCACATCTCATAATCTTCACAAACCTCTAAACTCTCATCGAAGAGTCCAACTCTGTTTATCAAGTCAATATGCATCATGGCAGCTGATGGGGCTATTATGCAGTGAGACAAACACTTTTCAAATATATCTCCGCCAAACTTATGAAACTTTTTAGGTATTTTTACTTCAATTCCGTCTCTAATCCACTTCTCGTCCGTATAGCTCATTAAAATATCTCTATTATTTTTATGAAACTCTACATGTAAAGCCAATTTATCTCTATGCCACTCATCATCGGAATCTAAAAATGCAATCCAGCTACATGTAGAGTTTTTTATCCCTAAGTTTCTTGCACTTGAAACACCGCAGTTTTTTTGATAAATATATTTGACTTGTGGAAACAATTTTTTGATTAGTGAGGTTTCATCATTAGAACCATCATCTATAACAATGACCTCTTTTGGCTGATGAGTTTGGGAGTAGACGGAAGCTAAAGCTCTTTTAAGAACTTCATACCGGTTATATGTTGGTATTACAACCGATATATTGTAATTTTTACTCATATTATTTCAGCAAAGCCAAAATAATATTCAAACACTAAAGCTTTGACTATTGTCAAAAAATTGTTACCAAGCCCGTACTTCATTATAGACACTGTCTCTCTCGACTGGTATAAAACCGCTGTTTTTTATAAGTGCCGTAAAATCTTCCAACTTTACACCATTCGCACTTGCAGCTCCAGCAGCTGAGTTTATAGACTCTTTTTCTATTGTTCCGTCCAAATCATTTGCCCCAAATTCTTGAGCAACCAAGGCTAAGTTTACAGTTGATGTAACCCAGTATGCTTTAAGATGTGGTACATTGTCTAAAACTATGCGGCTAATAGCCATTGTCTTTAAAATCTCGTTTGCAGTTATAAATTTATCAACTTTCAAGTAGTTGTTTTCTGTCTGGTACACAAGTGGAATAAAGCAGTTAAAACCGCCTGTCTTATCCTGAAGCTCTCTTATTCTCATCATATGGTCTATACGGTCTTTACGCTCTTCTACATGTCCAAAAAGCATAGTTACATTACTCTTTTTTCCGCGTCCATGCCATTTCTCATGTATATCTAACCACTGCTGTGAAGTAACCTTGCCTTTGCAAATATAATCACGAACCTTCTCATCAAAAATCTCAGCACCACCACCTGGCATAGAGTCTACACCATTCTCAATCATCAAGTCAATTATCTCATCATAACTTTTACCATATTCACGTGATAGAAAATCAACCTCAGCAGCAGTTAATGCTTTTATATGTAGATGTGGGTAAGCAGTTTTGATTTTTTTAAAAATCTCCAAGTACCACTCTAAACCTGTGTTTGGGTTGTGGGCTGAGACTATATGAACCTCTTTGGCCCCGCGTGAGTCAATATCTTTTACAACATCCATTATCTGCTCATGGCTCATTGTGTACTGATTTGGATTTTTTCTTGTCGCACTATAAGCACAAAACTTGCAAACATCCGCACAAACATTTGTAGGGTTTATATGACGATTTATATTAAAATATGTCTTTTTACCATGCTTTTCTTTTCTGATTTTATCTGCGAGTTCACCAATTTCAAAGAGATCCATCTCATAAAGTGCTAAAGCTTCATCAAAATCAATCCGCTTACCTGCTAAAATTTTTTCTTTAGTATCCAATTTATTACCTTTTTTTCATATTAGTTTAGGGAGTTTCCACTTAAATTTTATTGCCATCAGTCTCATAATTATTCCAAAAATTAAAAGTATTATCGTAGAGGCTGAATTTAGGAGGTTCATGGTTGAAAGTAACCAAACTAAAAAGCCCAAGATAAAAGCGACTGTTCCATAAAAATCGTTTGTTAAAACAAAAGGAACTTTATTCATCATCATATCTCTAATTATACCGCCGCCAACAGCAGTTAAAAAAGATAAAAACATTATACCTGCTAAATTAAAACCAGACTCTAATGCAACGATAGCACCGGTAAAAGCAAATATACTAAGTCCTATACTGTCACTAATTATAAAAACTAAATTATCTGTCAGTGTAGTGTTTTTATGTAGTTTGAATATATATGCAGTAATAATTGTAATAATTACAATAGTAATAGGATACGTCTTGAGAAATATATATGGCATTCTGTCAACCAGCAAATCTCTAACAACTCCACCGCCAAAAGCGGTAATGAATGCTATTACTAGAATTCCTAAAATATCATACTTGGCTTTTGCTGCTAAGATATAGCCAGATAGAGCAAAAGCTATTGTGCCAATAATATCCAAAAACACTGTGTACTGCAAAATTGACACCTTGAGCTATGTTTAATTTATTTTAGAGCCTCGAATTTTTCCAGCTCATCAAGTTTTTCCCATGGGTAATCACTTTGACCAACTTGTCCGCGAGCCGCCACGTCTGCATAAAGAAAAGTCTCTTCGCTAGGTTTATCCAGAGCAAATTTCTTTGTAATCCAATTTGGTGTCAAAGAGAAGTTATCTTGTATAAAAGTAGATAACTTATCATCGTCAAGTCCATCTATAACAGTTCCACATGTATCAACTGCTACAGAAGTTGGTTTTGCAACACCAATAGCATATGAAAGTTGAACTATAGCTTTTTTAGCCAAACCTGCTGCTACAATATGTTTAGCAATATAACGCCCTGCATAAAGTCCACTTCTGTCAACTTTTGTATAATCTTTTGAGCTTTGAGCACCTCCGCCGATTGGTGCATATCCGCCAAAACTATCAACTATCAGCTTTCTACCAGTTAAGCCGCTATCGTGAAGCGGAGAGTGAGAAACATACTTCCCTGTTGGGTTAATGTGAATAATACAGTCATGAGGATTAAAAAGATTTTTAGGCAAACCTGTGTCAATAATAAGATCTAAGATAAGCTCACGCACAGTCTCAATATTCATAGTAGATACACATGGAGCTGAAACTACGATTGTATGAATCTTTTTTGGTTCACACTCTTCAAAGTTTGCTTTTATACCGTAATCCATAGTCACCTGAGTTTTAATATCAACACCTAGTTTGTGCGGATGAGCAAGGGCGTAGTGATAAACTTTTTCCATCAGCATTCTTGCATAAGTGATTGCACTTGGCATAAAGTTATTTGTCTCTACATCAGCATAACCGAACATAATACCTTGATCTCCAGCACCAGTCTCACCATCATCTTGGTCAACACCTTGATTGATATCCGGGCTTTGACGATTTAAAAGCACTTGCACATCTACATCTTCAGGGTATAGACACTCTTGATGTGTAAAGTTTTTATTACCGTCATAACCAATTTTTATAAGAGCATTAATTGCGATTTTTTTATAATCTTCAGTAGAGACTTTAGTCTTTGATGTAACCTCACCACCGATTATAACGTGTTTACCTGCAACAAATACTTCAGATGCAACTCTAGATTTTGGATCACCGATAATAAGTTTATCAACTATACTATCTGCAATAATATCTGCAACTTTATCCGGGTGTCCAGGACTGACTACTTCACTTGTGAATAAATACATTCTTTTCCTTGAATTATTATCAGTCTATTTAAAATTTTAAACAGACTAGTTCAGAAAACACCTTCTAATTTTGGCTACAAACCAGGTGCTTTCCACATTGAAGACGTGATATTATCATCAACCAACTTTAATTGTGCTTCATAAGCTCTTTGCCATTTTAATTTTATATTATCATACACTTTTTTATTTTCTAAGTTTGGCTCGTAAACTTTTTCCCAAACAACTAACTCTTTGGCGATACTTTTTATGCTTTCATATATACCAGCACCGACTCCAGCAGCCATTGAAGCACCTAAGGCAGTAGCCTCAGTAACGCGAGGAATCTTCACTCTGCATCCAGTCACATCTGCAACTATTTGAGACCAAAGTTCCCCTTTGCTAGCACCGCCGGCAAAAACTATTTCATCAATTTCAATGTTTGTAAACTCTCTAATCTTATCAAGATTTATGCTAGAAACTATAGCAGCGTTTTCTTGCAAACTTCTAAACATTGATGCGCGGTTACAAACTTCTGGGTCAATACTAAGGTTCAAAAAACTGGGAGCTGCATGGTACCATTTCCCATACTTCATACTATCTGAAAATATTGGTAAAATTCCGTACGAGCCGACTGGAACATCTTTAGCTTTTTGCTCTAAAACTGTGTAGACATCCAAACCCTTCTCTTTTGCTTCAAGTTTTTCCATATCACAAAAAGCATCTCTGAACCATCTCATAACAAGTCCGCTGAAAAATGTAATCCCCTCAGCTTGGGACTGATTAGGTATAACATGTGGATTTACTCTTATGCTCATATCCTCTGGCATTTTAGCATCACTCTTTATATTTACAACCTGCTGCCAGAACGAACCGCCAAGAATTGCCACCTGTCCAAGTTCAACAACACCTAAACCAGCAGAGCCAAGCTGAACATCGCCGCCACCCATAACTACTTTTGTATCTGTTGATAATCCTGTTACATGTGAAGCCTCTTTTGTAACACTCCCCATAAGAGTTCCGACTTCCAAAGTTTTAGGAAATATATCATCTTTTATTCCAACTCTTTTAGCCATCACAGGTACCCAGTCACGATTTTTCAAAGAGAATATCCCTGTTGTTCCACCGTTACTTGGGTCAGTCGCAATCACTCCACTGAGTTTCGCCAAAATCCAATCACCAATCATTGATATTTTTGACACTTTTTCATAAAGTTCAGGTCTGTTGTTTTTAAGCCACATTATCCGCGGAATCGCACCCAAAGCAAAAGTTTGTCCAGACTCTTGGTAAAACTCCTCTTCAATTCCTGCAAAATTTTCTTTTAGATACTTAACCTCTTTGTCAGCCCTTGCATCAACATTTGCAACAGCCCATAACTCTCTGCCATCTTTATCATAAAGGACAATACCCTCTCTCATACTTGTAGCACTTAGAGCCAGGATATTTTCACCATTTAAATTTGCACTAGCCAACGACTCTTTTATACAGCTACATGTAAGAAGCCAATTTTTATCAAAATCAAAACTCATGCTATTTGGCACATTTGGCTCTTGCAAATGGCTCCACTCTTTTTGAGCAGAACTTATCTGGTTCCCTTTGGTATCAAATATTACCGCCCTTATGCTTCCTGTTCCGGCATCAATTGCCATTAAGTAGCTCAAATTATTAGCCTAAAACTTCTAATTCATCACTGTATTTTTTTTCACAATATGGCTCGAAAGAAGATTTATAAATTGCGTAATGTTCAGTTGACTTATGTCCATCAAGAGCAGCTTCATCTCTCCATGATTCAACAGCCATAAATTTTCTAGGGTTATTTTCATATACAAAAATATCATAAAATATACAGCCATCCTCTACTTTTGATGGTGCTACCATAGCTATTAAAAGCTCTTTCATTTTAGCTTCGTCACCCTCTTTTGCGATAAAAGTTACTCTTTTAGTTATACTCATAATACTGTTCCTTAATTTTGTTTAATATTTAATCGCAGAGATTATATCAAATTAAAGCAATTACAATATAATAGTAAAAAAATAAAATTGCACTAGTGCAATGGGCTTTCTGCCGAAGAAAACCAAATGTTAATGCAGACAAAGGAATTACTTCCTTTGTCGTAACAATAAAAATGAGGGGCTCCCTTCATTTTGTGAAACAAAATTAAGGGATATCACTTTGGACATAGTGCTACAGATTGAAGATATTATAGAAAAAAATGGCAGTGATTTTGAGCTTTCAAAACTTTTTAAAGCCTATATAAATGAGTATAAAACATCTCTGCCTGAACTGTTTGAAAAAACTCAAGGTAAAGATTTTTTGGTTCGTCATACAAAAAAACTAGACTCAATCATCTCAATGATGTACAAAACTGTTTTAAGACGTGTTTTTGGAAACTACATACCTATGCGTAACTCGATACCAATAGCCATAATAGCTCTTGGAAGTTACGGAAGAGAACAGTTGTGTATTCATAGCGATATTGACCTGCTTATAGTTTATGAAAAAGTTGACGGATTTAACAGTCAACTCATAATAGAAAAACTTTTTTACCTAGCACTTGATTCTGGGCTAAAACTAGGTCATAGAGTTCACGAGATCAGTGATCTATTTGGAGCAAGCAACGAAGATATAACAATCAGAACATCACTTATGGAATCAAGATTTATTACAGGTTCTAACTTTGCTTGGCATACAGCAACAAAAGAACTAAATAAAATCAGGCTTCACAACCAAAAAGAGTTTATACTTGCAAAGATTGAAGAGGCGCAAATAAGACGTAAAAAATATCCAAACTCTATGCAGCCAAATATCAAAGAGAGTGTGGGTGGACTTCGTGATTCTAATCTTATTTTTTGGGTTGCTCAAACAATCTATGGAATAACCAGCTTAAAAGACTTAACCGGAGTTGTCTATTCAGAAGATGAGTACAGAGATTATAGAATTGCTCTAGAACTACTGTTTAGAGTAAGAAGTGCCTTACATCTTATTGCTGGAAAGCAGGAGGATAGGCTCCTATTGGAACATATTCCACAAGTGAGTCGTATGCTTGGATTTAATAATCAACAGAAAATGGCGACTAAAGTTCTCGAAGCGCAATGGCGAATCAGTAACTTCACCCAAATCTTTGTTAAAAAAATGGTCCGTGTTTTCATCTCTGACATATCATATGTGAGAAAGTTTAGAAAAAACCGAATATGCAGGGGCATATATGCACTTGATAACAGACTGTTCGCTTCATACAACTTAGAGATACAGCCCATAAACTCACTCTTAGAGATCTTAGTATCACTACCAGATAATTTCCACCACTTTGATGCCGGGTTTTTAAATCAATTAACTTATACAAAAATATCCCATCCACTGAATTTAAAGACCTACTCACTCTTAAAAGAGCTCTTAAAGAAACAGCACATGTACTGCTTTTTAAAGCTATTTTATGATGCTGGAATACTTCACCATCTATTTTTAAACTTTAAAAAAGTTCTTCACATGCCACAGTTTGACGGATACCATCAGTATCCCGTAGATATACACTCTATTAAATGCGTTCAAGCATTAGAGAGTATAAAAGAGCCGTTTATTCAGAGTCTCTATGATGAGTTTAATGATGATGAAAAACTGCTTCTGAAAATAGTAACCCTTTTTCACGATACAGGCAAAGGTCGCAAGCAAGACCATAGTGAAGTTGGAGCGAAACTAATAGTCCCTTTTATGAAAAAACTAAAAATAAAAGATGAACTAATTGAGAGAGCAATAACATTAGTTAAACAACATGTGACTATGAGCAGTGTTGCTTTTAAACAAAATATTCACAATGAAAAAGTTCTATATAAATTTATGTCAAGTGTCAAAGATGTTAAAAATTTAAAACTTCTATATGTATTAACTTATGCAGATATAAATGGAGTTGGCGACGATGTATACAACAATTTCAGCTCTAAACTACTTCGTGACTTATATAACAGTGCTTTAGAAGTAGCACAAAATTTCGGAAGAATAACAGATGCGACTAAAAGAATGAATATAGAAAAACGTGTGCAAAAAGTTCCAGAGTTTTTAGAGCTTCCAAAACCCCTACAAAAAAAACTTCTTCGTGTTGAGTCAAATCTTTTCTTTTTTAAGCACACTCCGTTAGACATAATTAAAATTGCAAAAAAAGCTAATAATACCAAAGAGTATGCATACTCAATACATACAAAATCATCTCTTAGTATAGAAATATATAGAAAAATACCACTGAACATTGGTTATCTCTTAGCAACTCTAAGTCATCTTGATGTTGCCTCTATGGAAATTTTCACACTCTTTGACGGGGTTAAATATTTCAAAATTGAGTTTATTCATAACGTAAGCGGAAATGAAGCGATTGAACTAGAGGAAATAGTTAAAAATGCTTTTGACATGAGCCTACATGTAGAGTTGAAAAATGTAAACATATCTAAAGATGAGATTAACATCGACTGTGAGCACTCCCTCACACATGCAGAACTCGCTGTCAACACACAAAATCAAAGAGGTCTGTTAGCATATATAATGGACTGTTTTGAACAGCTTCATATAAATATAGTAACAGCAAAAATTCACAGCACTAAGCATAGGGTTAGAGATAGCTTCTTAATGGAGAAACAAAACGTTATATGCAATAATGTCGAAAAAATTTATCAATTATTAACAAAAGGCAAGTAAATGTGTGGAATTGTAGGCTATTTAGGGGAAAAGAACACAAAAGAGATTTTATTAGATGGTCTTAAAGAGCTAGAGTATCGTGGTTATGATTCAGCTGGAATTGCAGTGCTTGAAGATGGTAATTTTTCTAACTATAAAGCTATTGGTAAGCTGGTAAACCTTGAAGAGAAAACGAAAAACTATTCTACAAAAGGCCTTGCTGCTGGAATTGGTCATACAAGATGGGCCACACATGGAAAACCAACAGAAATAAATGCTCATCCACACCTAGGGGAGAGCTCTTATGTTGTTCATAATGGAATCATAGAGAACTATACTGAGCTAAAAAAAGAGCTTATAAACAGTGGTGTAAAATTTTTAAGCCAAACAGATACTGAAGTTATAGTTCACCAGTTTGAGAAGAATCTAAAATCATCAAAGAGTGCTTTTGAAGCTTTCTCTAAAACTATAGATGAGTTAAGTGGTGCTTACGCAATTTTACTTGTGACAAAATCTGAACCAAACACAATATTTTATGCAAAACATGGCTCACCGATGTTGGTTGGAAAAAACAGTGAAAATGAGAAGTATTTTGCCTCATCAGACACCCCCCTTATTGGGCACTGCACAGATGTCAACTACTTTGAAGATGGTGATTACGGATATGTGACATGTGATGAGATTGCTATTTTTGACCAACAAGGAACTAAAAAAGAGCCTCAATTCTCAAAACTTTCACAAAACAAACTATCTGCTCAAAAAGATGGATTTAGATTCTTTATGGAAAAAGAGATTTACGAGCAAACAAGTGTAGTTTCAGATACATTAATGGGGAGATTGAGTGATGAGGAGATTATATTTGATGAGATTGATAAAAACCTTTTTGACGGTATAAATGAGATAAAACTTTGTGCATGTGGTACTTCATATCACGCTGCAATGAC
The DNA here is from genome assembly GCF_015265475.1 of Candidatus Sulfurimonas marisnigri. Lineage (NCBI taxonomy): Bacteria > Pseudomonadati > Campylobacterota > Epsilonproteobacteria > Campylobacterales > Sulfurimonadaceae > Sulfurimonas > Candidatus Sulfurimonas marisnigri. The sequence continues at coordinate 1,867,200 of NZ_CP054493.1, forward strand.
TGCATCATACCTTTTTGAGCGTTACGCAAAAATAAAAACTTCACTGGAGATAGCAAGTGAGTTTAGATATAGAGAGCCTATTATGACTAAAGATACTCTCTTTGTTGTTATTTCTCAAAGTGGAGAGACTGCCGACACACTAGAGACTCTGAAAATGGCAAAAAAAGCTGGTCTAAAAACATTAGTTATTTGTAATGTAGACAACTCTTCTATGGTTAGATTAGCAGATTCAACAATACTAACAAGAGCCGGGATAGAAAAAGGGGTCGCTTCAACAAAAGCTTTCGCTACTCAGGTAACTGTATTTTGGATGCTAACTCTATATATAGCAAAATTTAAAAATTCTCTTAGTACACAAGAGATATCAAGACAAATAAAACTCTTGAGAGAAGTTCCATCACATTTAAAAGTTACAGATGAAATGCATGAGCGAATAAAGAGATTATCTAAGAGATATCTTCATGGTCATGGTTTTTTCTTTATCGGTCGAGATGTGTTTTTTCCTCTTGCTCTTGAGGGTGCACTTAAACTTAAAGAGATTTCATATCTTCATGCAGAGGGTTACCCTTCTGGGGAGATGAAGCACGGCCCAATAGCACTTGCAGATCCAGAATTATTTACCATTGCACTGCTTCCAGAACATCTTCATTATGAAAAATCTAAAAGTAATGTGGAGGAACTTAGTGCAAGGGATTCTACTATTTGTGCAATTAGTTCTAAAGAGTTTGATAAAGCTGATGACTTCATTAAAATCTCTACATGTAAAGACTATATGTTAGAGTTTTTTGAGATGATGATAGTGGTTCAAATTTTATCTTTAGAGATATCTATAAGATTAGGAAATGATGTAGATATGCCAAGAAATCTGGCAAAAAGTGTTACAGTTGAATAATTAACTAATAATTCATATTAAATTTATATACTCTTGGATAATATAATACAAAATAAACTATTTCTAAAGTGATTTAATATGAATGCAAAAACTAAACTTCTCATAATTGTGGCTCTTATGCTACTTGCACTAATGACAGCTACGATTATCAATGTAGCTCTAAACTTTAGAAGCTATAGCCTTAAGGGTGCAATTGAGAAGTCGAACTTGACTGCAAATATCGTTAGAGATGGACTTACAGCTCATATGGTAAATGGGATAATGCCTCAAAGACAATATTTTTTAGACCAGATATCAAACAATGACAAGATTAAATCATTATGGTTATTTAGAAGCGAGAATGTCAAAAAACAGTATGGCGAAGGGTTTGTAAATGAGACCATTAGAGATGATATTGATAAAGAAGTTTTAGCAACTGGAAAAATGGTACGAAAAATCATAGAGCATGCTGATGAAATTATTCTGAGAGTAACTATCCCTTACAACGCTAATAGTACTGGTGTTCAAGACAACTGTCTCAACTGTCATGATGTTAAGTATGGCGATACTCTTGGTGCGATTAGTATGGAGTTTGATGTTAGTGATTTGAGAACAAGCGGTCTTCTCACTATGTTAAAAATATTTGCAATTAATTTAATATTTTTAATAATAGCACTATATTTAATTAGACACTATGTGACACCTTATACAAGGCTTTTTACAAACTTACAAGCTGGGATTAAAAAAGCATACAGTGGAGACTTTACCCATAATTTTAGTACTACAATAGGTGGGGATGCTAAAAATATTGTAGATAGAATGAACTCACTCTTTAGTAAAATGCAAGAGACATTCGGAAACATTAAATACAACCTTGCAACTTTTATACCTCAAGGGAGTGTTTCGAGCGGAAGCATCTCAAGTGGTGATCCGCTTCATGAAGCTAAGACTATCATAAACGAGCTATCAGATATTTATAAATTTAAAAAGACTATTGAGCTTGATGCTTCAAAAGAAGCTGTATACACAAGACTAGTAGATATAATAAAACTAAAATACCATGTGGGACATTTTGCATTTTTTGAAATAAATAGCATAACATCGGAGAGATATTTATTTTTTACTACAGAGGGAGATAATAGTATCTGCTTCAACAGAGATAATAATGATTCATCAGTGTGTAGAGCATTCAGAACAAATAGTGTAACAATATCTACAGAGTTTCCAAACCTTTGTCAGGCATGTGTAAATAGTAATGTCAACTATGTGTGTATACCATTTACTATAAATCAAGACATATCTCTGGTAGTTTCAATGACTTCGGATAATATAGATGAAGTAGAGAAGATGAAAACTCATGTCTCAAGTATTAAGCACTACCTTGAGGCTGCTAAACCGGTTATAGAAAGTCAGATTCTTATGGAAAAACTAAGAGATTCATCTCTGCGTGATGGGATGACAGGACTATACAACAGAAGATTTTTAGAAGAGTTCATAGATAAACTTATGAGTCAAGCTGAAAGAAACCAACATACATATAGTGTTATGATGATCGATATTGACTTCTTCAAAATGGTTAATGATGAATATGGTCATGATATAGGGGATATGGTAATTGTTGCTCTTTCAAAAGTGTTAAAAGAGAATATTAGAGAAGCAGATTTGGCTATACGCTATGGTGGGGAAGAGTTTGTTGTAATGCTTCAAAATTCTACTCTAGAGGGCACGATGGCTGTTGCTAAAAAAATACACTCAGCTTTTTCTTCTCTATCATTTGATGTAAATAACGAAAAGCTAAAGAAGACTATAAGTATCGGAATTGCTAAACTGCCTACTGATGGTGACACTATTTGGAAATGTATTAAATTTGCTGACATTGCTTTATACAAAGCAAAAAATACAGGCAGAAATAAAATAGTTGAATACAAAGACGAAATGAATGAGATGAATGAGAATGACGAAAAATTTTATTAGAATATAATCTTTTAACAGAATAAATAGGCTACGCAAATATGCGTTGCCTATTTTATTTTTCTACTTACTACTACAAGCAGATACACCTGGAGGTGTAGTAGGCTGAACACTCTCATTACTAGCGCCACCACTTGCATTCACTGCTTCAATAGTAGCCCAAATAGACTCAGCAGCACGCATATATCTTTTTGCACTCTCAGAAGTTGGGTCAACAAAAGTAACCGGCTTACCTTCATCTCCACCAGTTCTAATACTTGGTTCAATTGGAATTTCAGCAATTATTTTAGTATCAAACTCCTCAGCCATTGGACCAGATGTTCCTTTACCGAAGATATCATATTCTACTCCAGTATCTGGAGCTATAAAGCCGCTCATATTTTCAACAATTCCTGCAATAGGAATGTCTAATTTTCTAAACATATCTAATGAACGACGAGAGTCATCAAGAGAAACAGACTGAGGTGTAGTTACAGTAAGACCAGCTGTAACAGGTACACTTTGAGCTAAAGAAAGTTGTGCATCACCAGTTCCAGGAGGCATATCAATAACTAATACATCAAGTTCACTCCAAAGGATATCTCTTAAAAATTGCTCTATTGCTTTCATTATCATTGCACCACGCCACATGAGCGACTGGCCATCATCCATAAGCGACCCCATAGACATCATCTCAATTCCGTAGGCTTTAATAGGAAGAACTTTATTTCCTATAACTTCAGGTTTAATACCAGCAACACCCATCATACGAGGAATATTTGGACCATAAATGTCGGCATCCAATAGACCTACTTTTTTACCTTGTGCTGCAAGAGCAATAGCAATATTTACTGATGTAGTCGACTTGCCAACTCCACCCTTACCTGAACTTATCATTAAAAAGTTTTTAACATGTGGAGCTAAGTTTTTACTTTTTGGTGTTGCTGCCTCTGGTATTTTAGGAGCATTTATATTTACAATTATATTTGTTGCACCTACAGATTTAAGCTCATCTGTCGCTTCATCTTTAATTTGCTGTGCAACTTCTGGAGCACTTGATGTTATATCTACATTAAAACTCACATCATTACCATTTATTTCTACATTATTAACAAAACCAAAAGTTACAATATCCTTAGTAAAACCTGGATACATAACTTTTGATAATGCTGAATTTACAATTTCATTAGTCATTATATATTATTCCTTAATTTGATTTTATTACGACTAAAGCTTTGCCTCTTTAAGGCAAGACTTTATTTGTTAGAAGCATAGCATATTTAAATAAGACAAAAATTGTCCTGTTTAAATTAATTTATTTTTTTAAGCTGTTTGTGCTTCTAAAGCTTCTTTTGCACCTCTCTCTTTAACTTCCTGTGCAATCTTTTCAATTGCTTCAGGATTTTCCATTATATTTTGAGTTATTTTATAAGAACAAAATTTAGGTCCGCACATTGAACAAAACTCTGCCTCTTTAAAAACATCTTGAGGGAGAGTCTCATCATGGTACTCTCTTGCTCTCTCGCCATCAAGTGCAAGTTCAAACTGTTTTTCCCAGTCAAAACTATATCTAGCATCACTCATAGCATCATCAACATCTCTAGCACCTTTACGGCCACGAGCAATGTCTGCAGCATGAGCAGCAATTTTGTAAGCGATTATTCCTTCTCGGACATCATCTGCATTAGGCAATCCTAAATGCTCTTTTGGTGTAACATAACAAAGCATACTAGCACCATGCCATCCACCAATCGCAGCACCAATTGCTGAAGATATATGATCATATCCAGCAGCAATATCTGTAACCAATGGCCCTAGTATATAAAAAGGTGCCTCATGACAAAGTTCACGTTGAAGTTTCATATTGCGCTCGATTTGATTAAGAGGAACATGACCTGGACCTTCAATCATAACCTGGACATTTTTCTCCCAAGCGCGAAGAGTAAGCTCACCTAAGACTTTAAGCTCGCCCAACTGTGCATCATCTGAAGCATCTGCTAAACAACCCGGGCGAAGAGAATCACCAAGAGATAGAGAAACATCATATTTAGCACAAATATCTAAAATTTCATCAAATGCTGTATAGAATGGGTTCTCTCTATGATAGTGCATCATCCAAGCAGCCATTAAAGATCCGCCACGGCTAACTATTCCCATTTTTCTCTTTGCAATTTTAGGCATAGTCTCCAATAAGAAACCTGCATGAATTGTAAAATAACTAACACCCTGCTTTGCTTGGCGCTCTAAAACTTCAAGCATAACTTCTATGCTTAAATCTTCTATTTTATTTCCAACATCATGAAGTATTTGATAAATAGGCACTGTTCCAATCGGTATTTTTGATGCATTAATTACCGCTTTACGAATTTCATCCAAATCACCGCCAGTTGAAAGATCCATTGCTGTGTCTGCTTTATAATGTTGAGAAACCTGCATCTTTTCAACTTCACCTTGAACATCGGATGCTATTGCAGATGAGCCGATATTTGCATTTATCTTACATTTTGCAGCTATACCTATAGCCATTGGCTCTAGTGTTACGTGATTGATATTCGCTGGAATTATTAATCTTCCTCTTGCAATTTCGCTACGAACCAATTCAGGAGCTAAATCTTCTATTTTTGCAACATATTCCATCTCTTCTGTTATTATGCCTTTTTTTGCATAATACATCTGAGTCCTAACAGAATCATTTTCTCTCTTATTTACCCATGAAGTTCTCATCTTATCTCCTAAAATTATTATAATATGTGTGTTTATGTAGCGTAATATAATCAAATAAAGTTAATATAATATTAAGTTGATTGTTTGCTTTTATTTTTTATATAATAATTGAATATTGAGAGGCAAATTTAAGATAAAAAAAGCTATTTAGATGTATACTTTCGTAACACTTTTTAATTATAGGAGTTTTATTGCTTAACTTAACGCTTATATTACTTGCTGCAGGTAGTTCTACACGCTTTGAACTTGATGTTAAAAAGCAGTGGCTGAGAGTTGGACAGAAGCCTTTATGGCAGTTTGTAGCTGATAAGTGTGAAGATACTAAACACTTTGAAAAAATAATCGTAACCTCTTCAAGAGAAGATATTGAGTTTATGAAAAACTACTCAGACTTTACCTTTATAGAGGGTGGGTCAACCAGAGGAGAGTCTCTACAAAATTCTCTTAGTGAAGTTACTACTGAATATGTTCTTGTTAGTGATATAGCCAGATCATGTATCAATAAAGAGTTCTTGGAACGAATCATATCTCACATTGGCAATAGTGATTGTATTGTCCCTTATCTGCCGATCAATGATACTATTGTTTATGAAGACAATACTATAGATAGAGATAAAGTAAAAATAATTCAAACTCCACAGCTATCACTTACTTCAGCTCTTAAAAATGCACTTGAGCTGCCACAGGAGTTTACAGATGAGAGCAGTGCAATAGTTGCAAACGGTGGCTCTAGAGAATTTATACTAGGTGAGTTAAATGCTCATAAAATAACTCATCTTCAAGATCTAAAAAAGCTAACTTGTCTTTCGCCACCATCAGATGATACACTAAGTGGAACCGGCTTTGATGTTCACGCCTTTGACAACAAAGGCAATATGTATCTAGGTGGAGTAAAGATAGAGTCCGACTATGGGTTTAAAGCTCATAGCGATGGTGATGTGGCAATTCATGCACTTATAGATGCTCTTTTAGGTGCCGCAGGAATGGGAGATATAGGAATGATGTTTCCCGACAACGATGACGTATATAAAGGTATTGACTCTAAAGAGTTATTAAAAATAGTTATTACTAAAATATACAATTTTGGTTTTATTATTATAAATGTAGATTTAACAATAGCAGCAGAAAAACCTAAGATTGGTAATTATAAATTGGCAATGAGAAAAACGCTTAGCTCTATATTAAATATAGAACCTAGCAGAGTAAATATAAAAGCAACAACAACCGAAAAACTAGGCTTTATAGGCAGAGGCGAAGGTGTTGGAGTTATTGCAAATGCAAATTTAAAATATTTTGATTGGACAAAAGTTTAAAAAATGAAAATACTAATTATAGAAAACGAAGTTTATTTAGCACAAAGTATCGCAACAAAATTAAGTGAACTCGGACATGTATGTGAAATGTGTACATCAACAAGAGATGCGATTAAAAGTAATAACTATGATGTTGTTCTACTCTCTACAAACATCAATGGTCAAGACTTCAATCCAGTTATTGAAACATTTAAGAACTCCATTATTATTTTAATGGTTTCATATATCAGTAATGACACGGTTTCTAAACCTCTTTCAGCTGGTGCAAAAGATTATATTTTAAAACCATTTATGATTGAAGAATTAATTAGAAAGATAAATCATTATCAAGATTATGAAAAGCTAAAAAAAGAGAATAAGTCATATGAGAAGTATTTAGCTCATTCTTTCTTGACATTAACTGAAGAATATAGCTTTGATAACCTTGATCTTCCTCTTTTCATATCTTCATCTTATCAAAAAATTGCAGACTCTTTTGCCTTTAAGTATGCAAAATATCAAAACCTGCCAATACACTTCATAACGCTAACTGATATAAAGGCTATGGATGAAATTGAATCTATAACAGAGAATTCTTTAATATATACAATAGATTTTCAAACTATAAAAAAGAGTGACAGAAAAGCTTTTTACAAACTAATTAAAGGTAAGAAGATAATAGTCTCTTCCACAGACAGAATAGAAGATGAAGATTTAAAAGTTCTAGATATAAAGAGTGAAAACAATATTTTCGACCAGGGTGAAATACTACCTATTGAGGAGTATGTTAAGTTTATTGTTTTAAACAATCAGCATAAGTTTCCAGATACTGAATTATCAAAAAAATTAGGTATAAGCCGTAAAAGCTTATGGGAAAAAAGAAAAAAATATGACATCATTAAGAAAAAATAAAACTCTTCTAATAGATAGCGAGGCAGCTTCTGCGCTTGAGCTTTTAAAAGATGGCTTACTATCTCCTGCTACATCTTTAATGAACTCATTTCAATGCAAAGATATTCTAAAAACAAGCCTCATTGATGGAAAGTCATTTCCTTTTCCTTTTATACTTGCTCCTTCTGGAAAGATAAATGAAGAGGTCTTGAAATCACTAGACGCTGGTGAAGAAATTGACATTCTTTTTGATGATAAACTTTTTGCTACTTTGATAGTTGAGGAAGTGTTTTATCTAGATCCAAGTGATAGAATAAAACATATATATGGTACTGACGATGTTAATCATCCAGGTGTAATGGCTACCATGAAAAGACTCGGCTCTTTGGCAGTAAGCGGTAAGTATCAACTAATAAACGGCTCAAGAAATAAAAATAAGCAAATTATTGAAAAAGCTAAAAAACAAATAGATGCGAAACATACAACAGCTCTTGTAATGGCAGCTAATCCCCTTCACCGTGCTCATGAAAGACTTATTCGCCAAGCACTAGACAACACTGATTTACTTGTTATATTTTTACTTAAACCATATACTGAGTCAAATTTAAGTTATGAGATTAGGAAAGAGTCTCTAGAGTTTTTTATAAATAATTTTTTAACAAAAAACAATGTTGTTGTAGTTACCTTAGAGAATAGTTATATTTTTGCCGGCTATAATGAGATAATTATTGATGCTATTGTTGCAAAAAACTACGGCTGTAATAGACTTACAGTAGGTAGAAACCATGCTGGACTTGGTATGTTTTCAGACTCTAATTCCAATAAGTCAATAATTGATAAAGTTATTGGTATTGAAATAGAAATAACAGTAGCAAGCGAGTATGTTTACTGTGATAAATGTACGACTCTTGTTAGTAAAAACACATGTCCTCATGGACAGCATCATCAAATCTCTTATCATGCTGACTCGATTTTAGAACTTTTAGAACTTGGAATTTTACCACCTACTATACTTATTAGAAAAGAGATTTCAGCCTTTATTCTCTCTAAACTATTTCCAAATAGGTTTAAAAATTTAGAAAAGCTCTACTATGACATACTACCAGTCGCAGGTCTTTTAGAAGAGCACACTGAAAAAGATTTTTATTTAGAGCTAATGAAACTCTATCAAACAACATCACTTACCTAGGAATAATATGAATTGGTTTTTTATAACTTTAGGATATAGCGGGCTTGCTCCAAAAGCCCCTGGAACGGTTGGAACCTTAGTGGCATTACCTATAGGAATGCTTATACTTATCTACTTTAGTGCACAAACTCTATTTCTGGCTACTGTTCTTATCAGTATAATCGCAATAAAAGAGATAAACAAATACGAAGCTAAAAGTGCAATACACGACGATAAACGTATTGTAATAGATGAATTAGCTGGGATGTGGTTTGCACTAAGTGTTGCGCCTGCAATCAGTATTGGATTAAACGAAGTAAGTGATTTACAAAATGGTTTTTTACTACAGAGTCTACTATCATTTTTGCTTTTCAGATATTTTGATATAGTAAAACCATCTATTATAGGCAGAATAGACCGTGAAGCTAAAGGTGGTATCGGTGTTATGGGTGATGATATAGTCGCCGGTTTTGTAGCAGGTATTTTAAGTGCTGTTATTTGGCAAGGGTGGGTGCAACTTCAAAGTTTTATATAATATGAAATATATCATTAAAACAATTAGTTTACTACTATCTATTGTTTTATTCTCAGGCTGTGTAACTAAATCGCTATGGGAAGATAAACATACATATTATGAATCAGTTCAAAGCTTTAATTTAGCAGAGGATAAATTAATTATTATTGGAAAAGAATATCATTATATTTTTACAATTGATAATAAAATAAAAAAACTGCTAATGTCCAAAAATAAAGAAGGCATTAGCTTTGAAACAGGCACTTTTCATATAGATAAAGAAAATAAAGTAGAAGGAAATGTCTATATAAATTATCAAGAAAAAGAACAACTTGATTACTTAAAGAGCTTAGGCTTTTCACAAAATAAAAAGACTAATGAATTTAAACTTGAATTAGAAGGCACTAGGTATTTGCCTAAGCATGATTTTCACTTTGAAGGAACTTTTTCTAAAGAATATAAAATAAAATTTTTAGAAAAGTACAGTAAATATAATAGGACAACTCAAATACTTTTATCCCCATTAACTGTTGCTACAGATGGAGTGCTAATTGTTGCAGGTCTTTCAGCTCTAATAGTTGTCTATGAAGTTTCATTACTAACAGGAGACTCACCATTTAATTAAATGAAAAGAGTGCTGCAGTTGCAAGGGCTGAAGGAGGAAGGATACTTAAGTATCTGACGACTGAAGCAACGCAGCAAATGCATCGCTATTTTGATTTTTAAACAAACATAGGGTCGTCTGTTGGTTCTATCTCCTCGAAATCTTCTGTTATCTGATTAAACATTCTCATAGTTTTTTTAGCCTTGTTAGTATGCTCATCAAATATCGACTTAGATGCAGGAAAAGCTTCACTGAGCTCTGTATATATTAAAATACGTCCATTTATATGTTTATCTATCTCATTAAAAGCATCTTTAAGATACTGTTGTTTTGTCGTGTGTCTAAAAAGAGCCCTAACCATTTTAATACGCTCTTTAATAGGTATAGATTCATCAATAGCCTCAGAAACTCTTTTAATATCAAGTCTTGATAGATAAACTCCGCTTACAGCAGGAGCCAGAAGTTTAGATGTTAAAGCATCGACAAACTGAGGTACGGGCTCATCATCTACTTTATCTCCAGCGTCTCTATCTTCTGCTTCAGCACCTTTTGCTAGATCAGTTACACAACTCTCTTTTACAAACTTATCAAACTCTGCTCTTAAATCACTAAAATCATTTGTATTCATTGTTATTTTCCTTATTTTTTTAAAATCTCATATCAGGTTTATCATAATCAAGATGTTTTTTTAACTTGAAGTACTCAAAAACAGCTTCACTAAACTCATCCAGTAACTCATCAAAGCCAATATAACTGTCTTCAAGCACATGTGTTCTTGCTTTAAGAGATGAAAACTGCTTTTTTGGTTTCATATCAATATTTATCAGACTAAGGTTATTAACCATTTCGAAATTCTGGATATCTGAAAAGTCAATAACTGCGTCATATTTTGAAAAGTCAACACTCATCCCATCAGCTATTCGGTTAATATCTGCATCCACTATTTCCATATCAGTTGTGAAACTCATCAAAGATTCTAAATCATCATTAAAATAACTAACCTCAAAGCCTTGAGTATTAAAAGCAAAAGCTTTAGCATAATGATTAATCCCAATAAGTGCAATTTTTTTCACATCTCTATTTTTTAAAAACTCTTTTAAAACATTTATACTTAAAATATCTCCAATAAGTTTTTCACCATCGCGTATTAACATATCACACATGCCAGAGTGCTTTACTATATCAGAGCTTTCATCCAGGATTTCAACCACATTAGTAACATACTCATTAGATATAAGAGTACCATTTACATGTGATTTTTTCATATTAGAAACTGTAAAATAAAAATCATCTTCGCGGATGTTCATTGGAATCATCATTGCATCTTTATTCTTAGCTTTAAATACTTTATTGAGTTTTGCAGAAATACTACTCTGTCCTGCAAATTCTCCAATAAATCCGTAAAGTTTAGTTTGATGAGAAATCTCATTACTATCGTTCATCATTTTAAATATCCTATATTACATATCATCTGTTATACCCCAAAGTTCACGAGCTTCTTCATCTTCTGCTTTACATCTATAACATAACTTATCTGCCGTGTTTGTACTAAAAATAACATTACATTCATTACATCTTCTTACATTAAACTTGATTAAGCTTTGCACAGCAGGTTCAAAAAACTCTTTTACATTATATGATGGTGAAAGAGTTATAGCATCTGGCTCACATACATCATGACAGATGTGGCATTTAATACAAAGAAATGGGTCAAAATCTATTTTAGAGTTTTTGATATCTGAAGTAAGTGCTCCACTTGGACATACTCTATAACACATTTGACATGCTGTACACTTTTCACTATCAAGCAGCTTCATTGAAGTAAATGTAATTTCATCTGCTTCAATTACATGATACTGGGATGGCTTTTTGACTCTTTTTATAGCTGTAAAAAACAGTTTTCTTCTGTCTGGTATTCGTTTTTGTTTTAAAAGGGCTATATCACTCTTTTGCAAAGTATGCTCAATTAACTCATCTGTTGCTTTTTGTATCTCTTTTTCAAATGCATGTTTAGTTTTTGCTACAGCTTTAAGATTAACACTGCTTAAGAACTCTCTTCTATTACTTGTCACATCTTGAATGGAATCAGATTTTTCATACCTAACATCTTCAACTTTAATAAGTGCCGGATTCTCCATAGCTTCTAATATATAAGAGGCCTCTTCGTAGTTTTTTTCTATTTGAGGTTTGCATTTATGCGCTATATCACAACCATCGCAGTGACCCATATCAAAAACTATCTCTTTTTTAAGTACTGCCATTGAAATAATGTTTTCTATATTCAAAGCTGCTATACATGGAACATTCTTTTTACATGATATTAAATTATCGTCATCTTCTATAAATTTAAAGAAGAAATCTGTTGAACTAAAATCATCTAAGGAGAGTGCTTCATTTGGACAAACTGCACCACATGCACCACATGCAACACATGCAGAAAAGTTGATACTTGGCAGTGGGTTATCTGCTACAACTATTGCCCCTGTTGGACATATAGTTTCACATCTATTGCACTCACTATCTTTTGATAATGAACGAACACAAAGACCCGCACTTAGTTGTATCATTTGTTAACTTAGCTCTTTGGATAAATATTCATTATCACTTAGTAAAAATTCCAAAGCCATCTCGGCAGCATCGTAATAAAGAGGTGTTCGTGCTTCAAACTTCATATTTATCAGATACATTGGTGCCCATTGCAGAAGATGTTTATTTAAAAATTCTCTCTGAACCTCTTTAAGCTCAAGAACTGCATTGGTATCATTGTCTTCTAAAGCTTTTAACTCTGCCTCAATCAAATGATGCATAAATTCCAACTCAATACCAATGTGGTCTGCTGACACAGTACGAGAGACTTCATAATCAACCATAAAATCATAAGCGCTGTAGATGTCCGTAACAGGGTTCGCTCCACCTGTCTCTATTTTCTGATCTTCTCTAGTATAAAAAGTTTCGTATGGTATAAGATGCAGAATAGACAAATTAACAAAGTCAGGGTTTAAATACTCTTGCAAAAGTTTACTTGCTTCTATCTCTCTAAGTGGCTTCCACTCTTTTAAAGTTGGGAAAAATTCTAAAATATTTTCATCATCTTTAATTGTTTTCAACATCTCAGTATCTAGCTCTTGAAGTAGTACACGAGATAGTAATGCGTAAATATTTGTTCTGGCTTTTGTATTTTGCATAATTTTAAGTTCTTTATATTGATTTTTTAAGAGATTATTTTATCTAAAGAATCTGAATATATGGTTAGATTTATTTTTTGTCTAATAAGTCCAACTCATTTTCATGATAAAGTGACATTGATGGAAATGCAAACTCTATAGAATTTTTTTCAAAGATTTCCATTATTTTAAACATTACATCTTGCTTTACTTCCAGCCATTCAGACCAGACAACTGACTTTGAAAAAGAGTAAACTAATATATTAATACTTGAACCACTAAACTCATCAAGATATACTAAAAGTGTCTTCTTTACACCCTGCTCATCATCCTTTGAAGTAACTATTCTTGTTTTTTTACGCTCTTGCATGCTGTGATCAAATTTTGTATTTTGTGTTGCTATTCCTTGATGCTGATCTAACATCTTATAAATATCTGAAAGTGCATTTTTAATATCTTGAGGCTTAGAATTATACTTAATACCTAAATTCATTTTAATTCGTCTACCCAAAGAGCGTTTATTCCAATTTCTAACATCTTTGTTGGCTAAAACTGCATTTGGTATAGCTATTAGAGCATTGTCAAAAGTTCTAAGTTTTGTAACTCTCAAACCTATTTCTACCACAGTACCCTCTTTCCCATCAACCTCAATCCAATCGCCTTGAGAAAACACATCACTAAATAATATAGAAAGTGTTCCAAAAAAGTTTGCTAACGAGTCTTTGGCTGCTAAGGCGACAGCAAGTCCGCCTATACCAAGTCCAGATACAACTGCTGTTAGCTCAACCCCAGCTAAGTGCAATACGATTAACGATCCAATAATCCAAATAAGAATATTTAATATTCTAACACCAACATTAATAACTTCATTTTTTATTTTTTTTTCTTTGGCATTAATGCTTTCTAGTTTTATATTAGATATCGTATTTATTACTCTAAATACGATAAATGTGAGTACAAAGCTGTAAGCTATATTAAAGTAGGTTCCAAAATCTTCAATACTTGAAAAATCATTATAAACATATAATGTTAGTTCTATATTTATTAAAATCATCATAACTTCTGATGATTTTCTTATGCTATTTAAAATATCTTTTGAGTAGCTTTTTAGTGACTTTACTTTAGAAATATTGCTTTGTATTAAATCAAAGATAACTTTACGGATAAAATATATTACTAAGAATAGTGCAATGATTATACTTATCTTCATTACACTCAAACCATAAGGAGTTAAAACTTTATCAATAAATGAAACTGATGCTAAAGATGTAAAACTATCTTTAGCATAAAGTGGAAGATAAAAGAATATGGTGAATAATATATAAAGCTTCTTAACCATAATTCCTCTTAAATTCCCTCAGCAATCATAGCATCAGCAACTCTTTTAAATCCTGCAATATTTGCTCCATCAACATAGTTACCCTCAACTCCATAATCTTTTGCTGTTAGGGATACTCTTTTGCATATCTGTTGCATTGTCTCTTTTAATTTATCGTCAACTTTTTCAAAACTCCATTTTGACATTGAAGCATTTTGAGCCATTTCAAACTCGCTAACTGCAACACCACCTGCATTTGCAGCTTTTGCTGGAGCAAAACATAGTTTATGAGCTAAAAAAGCATCTACGGCATCTGGTGTAGATGGCATATTTGCACCCTCTGTTACACTAATACATCCATTTGATATTAGGTTCTGAGCATCTATCTCAGTCAGTTCATTTTGTGTTGCACATGGAAATGCTGCATAACATGGTATATCCCAAACAGCATGTCCACCTTTTGGATACTCAGAAACTGGTATATATTTAGCCTCTGGATGTGCTACAATATATTCCTCCAAAGAGGCTCTTTTTTCTAATTTCAACTCTTTTAGAAGACATAAATCAACTCCACGCGGATCATATATTGTCCCTTTTGAATCTGTACATGTAACTGGAATCGCTCCAATCTGTTGAAGCTTTTCAATTGCATGAAGTGCTACATTTCCAGCCCCACTAATTGTACAAATTTTTCCTTCTAGACTCTCTTTACCTTCCATGTCTAACATTGTTTCAGTAAAATAAACTGCCCCGTAACCTGTAGCTTCCGGTCTCATAAGTGATCCGCCAAACATAAAAGGTTTACCAGTTAAAACACCCTCATAAGATGATGTAATCTTCTTGTATTCGCCAAAAAGGTAACCTATCTCTCTAGCACCAACACCAATATCTCCGGCTGGAATATCCATTCTTGGTCCTATATATTTATGCAATTCTGTCATAAAAGCTGAACAAAATTTCATAACTTCAAAATCACTTTTACCCTTAGGGTCAAAATCACTTCCCCCCTTACCTCCACCAATAGGTAAGCCAGTAAGAGAATTTTTAAGAATTTGCTCAAATCCTAAAAACTTTAAAATTCCCTCATTTACAGTTGGGTGGAAACGTAAACCACCTTTATATGGTCCTAGTGAATTATTGAATTGTACTCTGTAACCAGTATTTACTTGAATGTTTTGGTTGTCATCCATCCATACTACTTTAAATTTTATTATCCTATCTGGAACAACAAGTCGCTCTAAAATAGCATGTCTCGCATATCTCTCATCTGACTCTAATAATGGAGAAATAGAACAAATAACCTCTTCCATCGCTTGATAAAAAACTCTATCTTGCTCACAATCTGCTCTTTCGAATTTTTTAATATCGTCTTCTGCTATTGACATATATTTCCTTCGTATAATAAATTTATAAAAACATCTTACTTAAAAAAGAATATAATTTATGTTAAAATTCACCAAAAACAAGGACAAATCATAACTTATACATTGGTTCACACAATTCATATATTTTCTGTATTCATTTATGGTGGTTTTTTATTTATTGACGTTTTATTTATATCTAAAATGAAACAGACTTTAACTGATAAAGAGTATGTAAAAGCAAGAGAAGCGATTATGGTCAATGTCAGAAAAGTTGTTCCTTATGCTTTAATGATTGCAGTAGCCAGCGGTTTATACATGATAACTCAAGTTTTAGGAAAAATTGAAGATAGCGGCATGACATATTTTCAAATACTTTTAAGCATCAAAGCCTTTTTTGCCTCTTGGCTTGGTGTTAGAGGAGTTAATCAAAAACTATTCAATATAAACCCTTGGGTATTTAAGAGTCATTTGTTTCCGTTTAGTCTAGTTGTAGTAGTGATACTTATCTCTCAACTTATGTATATTTAAAAATAAGATCTAGAATTTAATAAATAAAATACTATTTTTTATGTAACATTATATTTAAAAAAAACAAAGGATTTTTTATGTTTAGCAAAACAAGTATTCAAAAGCAAATGCTTTACTTTGTAACTCTTGTATCAGTAACTATTTTCGGAGCTACTATTTTTGTGTTTTTTGCATTCCATTATGTTGAGTTAAAATACGATCATCTTCAAAATAGCACAATGGAAGGTGAACTATTAACTTTAAATATAGAAAAAAACATTAACTATATAAGTAGAACAACAAGAGAAATTATGCTTGGTGGAGACTACAATAAAAACATTAACAAACTAAATGATAAAACTGAAAGTATAAAAAGTAGTTTTATTGAACTAGAGAAGCTAATGGCTGATGATAAATCGTTGGATGTTGTAAACAAAGCAAAAGAAACAACTATAATTTTTTTAAACAACACTCTCAATATGATGAAGTCTTTATCTTCTGATAATATTAAAAATAATAAAGAAGCTATATATGCAAAGTACAAAAAAGATTTGACTCCTTATGCTAATGAATCAAGAGAATCATTTAAACAACTTGAAGACCTAAAAACAGATGAGTTAACTTTTGAGTTTAAAGAAATAAATGACTTAATTGTTTTTTTTAAATACTTTGTATTTGTATTAGGTACCGTAGTTGGGTCAGTTGTCTTAGTACTATCAACTTTTATTAGAAAGTCAATTATTAGCGGCATAAAAGATTTTACCTCTTTAATTAGTTATGTAGCAAAAGGTGACTTTTCTCATAAGGCAACTAATACCAATAAAGAAACAGAACTTGGTATTATGGGAAGTGAAGTAACGAATCTTATTACTCATACACAAGACCTAATCAATGAAATAAACAGAACAATTACCGATGCCTCAAAAGGTGACTTTTCACATAAAATCTCATCCGCTGGGATGGGTGGTGAATTTGTTAAGGCAATTGATAGTGTTGCTACTAGTATCGATTTTATGAAATCTCAAAATGATAAAGCCAAAAAAGACACCTTTAACTCTAAAATCAGTGTTAAAAGTGTTCAGGTAACAGAATCACTCTCTATTATTACATCCAGTTTAGGCAAGAATATTAATGAGTTAGAGACTATAACTTCTGCTACTAAAGAAGCAGCAAGTTTAGCCAGCAGTTCTCGTAACGATATTACAGAAATAACAAGTGAACTAAACCAGTTAAGTGAACAGGTCAATATTAACAATCGCAGTATTATTGAAATAGCCAATCAGACAAATGAAATAACTTCTGTCATTGAACTTATAACAGATATAGCAGATCAGACAAACCTTCTTGCTCTAAATGCAGCTATTGAAGCAGCACGAGCTGGTGAGCATGGTCGTGGTTTTGCAGTTGTAGCTGATGAAGTGCGAAAACTCGCAGAGAGAACACATAAGGCAACGGGAGAGATTTCTGTATCGATAAAATCTTTGCAGCAAGATATGAATGATATTCAAACTAGTTCAGACAATATGAAAGTAACTGTAGAGGGGTCAACTAAAAAAATCAGTGGCTTTGAAGAAACACTTATAAACTTAAGTGAAAACTCTAAAAAAATTGTTGACTATTCATATGAGATGGAGAGCAGCGTATTTGTAGTGTTAGCAAAATTAGATCATATTTTATATAAATCTCGTGCTTACAACTCTCTGCTTTCATTAAAAGAGATTTTAACCCCAAGTACATCTCATCAGTGTAGATTTGGAAAGTGGTATGATGATAAGGGCAAAAGTAGATTTTCTAATACTGCCTCTTATTCTAAAATAGCAACTCCGCATTCTATTGTTCACGATTATGCAAATAAAAATCTAACTTACATACAAGAGAATGCTCAAGAGAACACAATTTCAAACTCTGAAGAAATAATAAATAACTTTGAAATGATGGAAAAATCTTCTACTGAATTATTTACCTTACTAGACAATATGTTAGAAGAGTCAAAATAACTCTTCTACTCCCAATCATCATATTTTGATTCGGTGTGTTTATCTTTTTTATAGCGTCTAGCATTTTTATTTTTTTCAAGTTGATTTGAACTATATAAAATATCAGTTTTGATATCTTCTATATCCTTGTCTGATCCCTTGTAACTTATCATTTTTTTAATTAACTTCTGCAAATCTTGCAAATCACCCTTATATAGTGCTATTTCGTCAACTCTTTGTAAAACCTTTAAAGAATTTTCAATCTTCTTATCGTACCCTGCATGTGATAGTTCTGGAGTATTCATTAAGTAAGACAGAGTACTTTTATGAAACCTCTCAATCGCTCTTATATATCGAAGTCTTTGTGCGTTATCTACTGCTTTTTCAGATGCCATTTTTAACCTATTATTTATTTATAGATATAATTATACATTAAATTCAAACCTACATGGAGAAAATATTGAAAAAAATATTGTTATCACTTTTAGTTCTATCAGCATCGCTTTTTGCTACTGTTACAAATGAAAACCCTTCTAAGCAGCTTGTTGATTCGAGCATACCTATTGTTGACATAAGAACACCTGGGGAGTGGAAAGAGACAGGGTTGCTAAAACGCTCTATCCCGATTATGCTTTTTGATGAAAAAGGAAATTATGATCTTAAAGTTTTTTTAGATCAGTTAAACAAAGCAGTTGACACAAAAAAACAATTTGCTATCATCTGTAGAACAGGGAGCAGAACAAAAGTTTTAGCTGACTTTCTTTCTAGAAAAATGAATTATGATGTTATAAATTTAACAAATGGAATATCTTACGCCAAATATATACGTTTACCAATTATTCCATATAAGTAAGTATGGAATTTTTAAAATTTCTTTTTTACTTTACCACTAGGACGATGGTTGTTTTTGCAGCTATCGCTTTATTTGTGTTTCTTCTGTGGGGAGCTTTATACCTCATCTTTATTTAACTCATTTATTGGATTAATACCATTTACCATAGCGTAAAGTGTTGGTAAATAAAGCAAATTCAAGACAGTCCCCCAAATCAAGCCAAAACCAATTGAGATGGCTATTGGTTGCAAAATAACTGCTTGTCCCGTTGCATAAAATATAAGCGTAAACAGACCTAAAAATGTAGTAATAGTAGTAATTAAAATTGGTCTTAGTCTTAGTTTAGCACGCTTAAAAAACTGTTCCGAGTTATGTGTTCCATGTAAAAAATCCAACATAATAATCCCATCATTAATTACAACGCCCGCTAGTCCCAAGATACCTATTATTGATGGCATCGTCAGGTTGATTCCCAAAAGCTTATGCCCAAGTAAGGCCCCTAAAACTGAAAGGGGGATAACACTCATAACCATAAGAGCATATTTTATTTTTGAAAATATCAAGAGCAATGATAAAAGAATTAAAAACACAGCTAATACAACCGCTTTTTTCATATCTTCTTTTAACTGTTTAGATTTCTCTTTTTCACCGAGAAGATTAACTTCAATACCAGAGTTTGAAATCTCATCTAGAGTAGTATCAAGTTTATTAAGTATCTCTTGGGGTGTAATTTTACGCTTGTCAATATTGGCAAACATAGTTTTAACTATACTACCATTTAATTTATCAATCTTCTCATAATCTCTTATTTTTATAATATCTGCTACATCAGTTAATTTTACATAACGACCATCTGATATAGGTATGTCAAAATCTACTAAGGTTTTAACTTTGTCCTTGTCTATATCTTCTGTTTTTATCTCCATAATTCCATTTTTATTAAATGTAGTAGCTTGTCGTCGCTCTAAAAAATAACCACTTAATATCTTTGCGATGGATGCTTCACTAAGTCCTAACCTCTCACCATATGGGTTTATCTTAATTTTATACTCCATTTTTCCATAGCGAATATTGTCACTAAAATTTAAAACACCCTCTATTTTTGATAATTCTGCCTCTAATCTTTTAATAGCATTGTCCAAAGTTTTATCATCACTTCCTGATAAGTTTATTTGAATATCACTTCTAATCAAGCCTGGCTTACTCTCCATAACACCAAGCTCAACCATGCTATATTTCTCTTTGTATGGCATTATAATTTCTTTAACCCTAGGCGAGAGTTCAAATGTTTTTTTCTCCCTAATCCTCTCAGGATTATTAAAATCAAAAGTAAAATTAAGAACAGGGTTTATATATTGATTTATAAAATTTGTCTCAGCCCTATCATAGAGTTCCATTGTAATAAAAAAAACATTATTGTTGCGTTCAGTTTCACCGGAGAGGCTTCTTCTAAATCCACTTGTAGCCGTGATAGACTTTAATGAGAACTCCTTTGAGTGTTGCATCATCTTTGCCTCTATCTCTTTTGCAATTTCAAATGTATCACCAATTGGGGTATTAATATCCATTTTTCCTGATATATATAGATAGTTACCATCAAAATTTGGAAAAAACTGGAATTTCATAGATTTTGCTGTAAAAACAGTTAAAATAGGAATAATTACCAGAAACAAAAGCACAAATATTTTTTTATATGTAATAAAAAAGTGAAGTGTTTTTGCATAAGAATTTTGAAAAGGTTTCCAATCAATTAGATTATTGCTTTTTTTTAAAAACTCCTTAGCATGAAGGGGTAAAAAGAAAAAACTCTCTATTAGTGAGCCTAATAATATCATGACAACTACTATAGGCACAAGAATCAAAAATAGTGCTATATCTCCAGTTAGCATAAACATAGGTAAAAATGCGGCAGCGGTTGTAATAGTAGCTAGCGATACAGGCAATATCATCTCTTTTACACCTAGCAATACAGCCTCTTTTATCTCCATGTCATCATCAATATGACGTTGAATATTTTCACCTACAACAATAGCATCATCTACGACTATACCAATAACTATTAATGCTCCTAGTAGAGATACAATATTTATGGAGTACCCCAAATAATATATAAAGAGTAATCCTATAATAAAAGAGAATGGGATGCCAAGTGCTACTATAAATGCTATACGAAGATTAATCAGAATATACATAGATATAAAAACCAAAATTAGACCAAACATCAAGTTTGATATTACAGTGTTTAAACGATCTCCTACTGGCTTGGAGCTATCTTGGTATAGGTTAAAGATAACCCCCTCATAGCTTGCTCTTAACTCTTCAACATAGCTATACATTTGCTTAGACATCTCTATAGCATTTCCTTCTTCACCCTTAGATATAACAAGTGACAGGGTTGGATTATTGTTAAAAGTTGAGAGCGTATTTGTTTGTGGAAAGTGTATTTTAACATCAGCAATATCACCAAGTTTTACATTTTTATCTCCAATTGAGAGTATGGATTCTTTCCACCCCTCTACATTTGCTTTACCGCTGACAGTTGAGACATAGACAAATTCACCTCTCTCTTCTATATTTCCAATAGGAAAAATATAAGAAAGCTCAGAGATAGCACTTAGTACGCTTGAATGATTTAGCTTATACATTGAAATTGCTTTAGAGTCAATCTGAATTAGAACTTCTTCATTAGAGTCACCTCTAATTGATACATCGCTGATATTTTTTATTCTTGAAATTTTTGATTTTATATCTTGTGCAATATTGGTCAACTCACCTTTTGTATGTTTTTTAGATGAGATGGAGAGCCTAATAAGAGATCTGTGTCTATCTATAAGTATTGCAATCGGGTCAACCATATCAGATGGGAGATATTGCTTAGATGATGCAATAGAGTCTTGTACCTTATTGAGTATATTTATCTTATCACTCTTTTCATTTAGTGTTAAAACTATTGAAAATGCCCCAGGAATGATAGTAGTCTCTGTTTTATCAATGCCATTAAGATTACTAAGCGCATCTTCAATGTCACGGACAGCCATCTTGTCCATATTTGTAGCACTACTGCCGGCATAGCTTCCAGATACTGATATTTTGTCTAGTTCGACAGTTGGAAACATCTCTTTAGGAATATTAATATAAGCATTAACACCTAAATATAATAAAAAGACTAACAGCATATAGTTTAGACGACTATTGTTGACAAAATACTCTATAATTTTATTCATTTATAAACACCTATAGAAGAGACTTGATAACGTTACTTACACCTTGGTGTAAATTATAGTTTGCTATCGGGAAGTCTAGATTTTCATCTTCAAGATTTACTGTATATCTTGCTAAATAATCACCTAGTATTTTCAAATCTATATTTTTGTACTCTTTACATGTAGCGATATCAAGCTTAGTTCTAACCAGTTCATTGACCTCATTTGATTTTTGAATTGTAAAAGCCAATGTTTTTAGGCTTACAAAGTTATTCCACTCTAAAAACAGTTCTGGGGTAAGTTCTAATTTGGCTTTTCCTTCAGGGTTAAAGAGCATATTTGAGTCTCTCAAAGGTATTAAAACACTTAAAATTGATTCACTAAACGGTATAACTTTATCACTCCAAAAAGGAGACTCATTTCTCCTACTCAACTCACTACTCAAAGTATCTAAAATAGTTTGTAATTGTGCATTTTTAAAAAGTTCATAGCTTTCGTTGTTCATTGTATTTCTCTTTTAAATTTATTTACTATATTATAGAATCTTTTTAGTATAATTTCGCTTTTACATTGGAGATGTATTTTGAAATTTAATAAAAGCTTTATAACAAACATTATAGCTGCACTATTGGTAGCTTTATCATATATACTAGAGAGTGAGTGCAGTTCACTTCTACTATATACAGGTCTTTTCGCTCTTTCTGGTGCGCTTACAAATCAACTTGCTATTCACATGTTGTTTGAGCGTGTACCACTACTTTATGGCTCAGGAGTAATACCAGCAAGATTTGAATCATTTAAGGAGTCTATAAAAACCCTTATGATGAGTCAGTTTTTCACCCAAGAACAGTTGGATAACTTCTTTAAAAGTGAAGAGAAAAAAATAGAGCTAGCACCAATCATAGAAGAGACAGACTTTAGCCCGGCATTTGACGCTCTTAGTAAAACAGTTATGGAGTCATCTTTTGGAGGGATGCTTGGCATGTTTGGTGGAGAGAGTGCGCTGGAAGGTCTGCGTGAACCATTTTCTTTAAAAATGAAAAGCGCAGTTATTAAAATCGTAAAAAGTGAGGCTTTTAACAATACTCTGCAAACTCATATGCAAAACTCATCTTTAAGCAGTGATATGATTAACTCTATCGAAGAAGTTATTGATAGCAGATTAGATGAGCTAACTCCACAAATTGTTAAGGAGATAGTTCAAAAACTAATACATGAACATCTCTCATGGCTCGTTGTGTGGGGTGGTGTTTTTGGTGGATTAATTGGATTGATAAGTTCGTTTATATTTTAATACCAATCAGAACCTGTGCTTGTACTCTCTGTTAGAAAGTCCGCTTGACACACTTGTGTCAGAAGACAGAGGCAAGTCCTACTTAAACAACTTCAATAATTACATCAGCTATTTCTATAGTATCGCCACTACGGATTTTAGCTCTTTTTCTTAGCTCAAATTCACCATTCCTCTTTACATATCCATCCCCAACCAGTATCTTAGCTTGTGCTCCGCTATCAACTAAGTCTAAAACTTTTAGCAGCTTAAAAAGCTCTATATAATCATCTTCTAACTCATACTTCATAAATTATCCTTTTGTAAGTGCAATAATATCAAATAATTAGCTATTTTATAAAAGCAATGTTTAAATTTCAAGGCACAACAATGAAAATTATGAAAAAAGAGAATTTATACTACCACCTAACTGTATCTGCCAGGCCACATGTACTAGCTTAAGCCTCTTTGTTTATAATAGAAAAGCCTAAATCATACATAGCTTTGTCTACCATCTCTATGGCTTTTGCCATTGTTTTTTGAGAGATATCCGGAAGCTTACCACCCCACATAGTCTCGGCTTCTTTAAAGCCGGCAATCATCCCCTCTCTTCCCGCTCGAAGCATATCTTCATCACCTCCTGAGCCGTTAATTACAAAGTTTGCAATACGCTCAGAGGTTTGTGTAATTCCAAAAAAACCATCTTCGCTTACAAGTGCTGAAGCTTCTTTTTGAGAGAGTTCTGCTATAGGTTTTCCATCGTATCCAATATTACTCAAAAAACTTTGAAAATCTTTGTAATCTTGTCCAAAACTATCACTAGAACCTAAAATTGAACCCTGAATAGAAGTTGAGTTAAAAGCAACTGCATTAGCATTTTGCTGAATCTGTTCTCTTATCTCCTTTACCTCGTCCTTTGATAATTTTTCTGTAAAAAGAGGTTTAATGGCCGATGGCTTACTTGCACTATTTAAAGTAGCCACATTAGATGAAATTTGCATAACAAATCCTTTATAATTATTTACAATACACTAGCTTACACTAATACTTATTAAGTACAAATATCGACATATTAGTAACTTAAATTAATTATTCAATTTTTTTGTAATTTATTTTGTTATTTATTTTGTGAATTTAAAATTTTAAGTTATAATATTCGCGATGTAAGAATTGCGTGTGAGATCATCTATTAGTATATTCTGCTAGACAAACGACTCTCTCCATTTTCAGACTCCACTTCAATGAAGTGAATTTTTACCAAAGAGGTACAACATATGGCAGAATTGCTAGACGGATCAGTTAAATGGTTCAACGAAGAAAAAGGTTACGGTTTTATTCAACAAGATAATGGTGGGAGTGATATTTTTGTTCACTTTCGTCAAGTAAACAGAACAGGTCAAGGACGTGTTTCTCTAGCTGAAGGTCAAAAAGTGACTTATGAAGTTGGCGAAGGTCAAAAAGGCCCTCAAGCCGAGAACGTAACACCTCTATAGGTCTTGCGCTGTAGACTCCAACATATGTTGGCAGTCTACTACTCTTTTTTTTATCTATCCTAAAAACTTAACATAAAGTTATCTATTTTTCTAAAACCTTTATGCACTCACGAGCTATTTCTAACTCTTCATCAGTATTTATAACTAATATTTTAATTGAACCTGCTAAATGGTTGTCTAAAACTTTATCTCTGATATACTGAGAATTTTCACCTATACCGCCTGTGAAAACTATAGCATCTACTCTACCCAAAAGAGCCATATACGAGCCAATATATTTTTTAATTCTTCTTATCATCATATTTAGTGCTAATTTTGATTTTTCGCTATCACTCTCTATTATACTTCTTACATCATTACTGCCGCAAATACCAAGTAAGCCAGATTTTTTGTTTAAAAGATTATCCACCTCATCAACACCCATCCCCAGTTCTCTTTGCATGTAAATGATAATAGCAGGGTCTACATCACCGCTTCTAGTTCCCATAATTAGCCCCTCTAGTGGAGTAAAACCCATAGAGGTATCTATACTTTTTCCATTTTGTATTGCACACGCACTTGCACCATTTCCAAGATGAAGAGTTATTATGTTTAGCTCATCAACACTCTTTTTAAATATTTTTGCTGTCTCTTTTAATACATAAGAGTGTGATGTTCCATGAAAACCGTATCGCCTTATCTTATGTTTTTCATACATCTCATAATCCAATGCATACAGGTAAGCCTCTTTTGGCATAGTTGAGTGAAATGCTGTATCAAAAACAGCTATTTGCTTAACAAACGGTGCTTTTTTTCTACTAATAGTAATCCCCTCTAAATTTGCTGGGTTATGCAGTGGGGCTAGAGGTATAAGTTCTCTTATCTTATTTATAACATATTCATCTATAAGAGTTGATTTTTTAAACTCTTCTCCACCATGGACAACTCTGTGCCCTATTGCATCTAATGATGAAAAGTCTTTAATTATATTGTTTTGGGACAAAAGTATTATTATGTTTTTTAAACCTTCATGATGATTATCTATAACTGAGGTAATTACAACCTTTTTTTCATTATGTTTAAATATTGTCGAGGAACTAAACTCTCCTATTTTTTCAACCAAAACACTAGCTAAAACTAATTCTGTATTCATGTCAAAAAGCTGAAATTTAATAGATGAACTTCCAGAGTTTATTACTGCTATTTTCACTTTACCTGCCCTGCTTGAATGGCTGTAATTGCTACGGTATTTACGATATCATCAACCGAGCATCCTCTACTTAAATCATTAATAGGTTTATTCAGACCTTGAAGTATTGGACCTATTGCTACAGCTCCGCTTGAACGCTGAACAGCCTTATATGTGTTATTTCCAGTGTTTAAATCAGGGAAAATAAAAACTGTAGCCTTTCCTGCAACTTTTGAATTTGGAAGCTTGCTGGCTGCCACATCTGCATCTATAGCTGCATCATACTGAATAGGACCCTCAACCAAAATGTCTGGATGCAAAGATTTAAAAATTCCAGTTGCCTCTTTTACCTTGTCTACATCTGCGCCTGTTCCACTCTCACCTGTTGAGTATGACAACATTGCAACTTTAGGATCAATGCCAAAGGCTTCTGCTGTCTTAGAAGATGAATATGCGATTTGTGCCAAAGCTTCGGCATCTGGATCTTGATTTACAGCACAATCTCCATAGACTAAAACCTTGGTTTTTAAACACATAAAAAAGACACTAGAGACTATCGAAGTATCTGGTGTTGTTTTTATGATTTGAAGAGCAGGTCTAATAGTCTCACCAGTTGAGTGAATAGCACCACTCACCATCCCATCTGCATATCCCAAGTGAACCATCATTGTTGCGAAGTAATTAACATGTTGCATTGCATCTCTAGCCGCAAGCTTACTTAAACCCTTTGCTTCTCTTTGTTTAAAAAAGGCATCTGTAAACTCATCCAAAAGTTTTGAGTTCTTATAATCAATTATAGTAGCACCACTTAAATCAACACCTAGTCTCATATAGTTTTCTCTTACTTCTTTCTCATTACCAAGGAGTATTACATCTGCAACCCCACGACGGATAATTATCTCTGCCGCTCGCAGTATTCTCTCATCTTTACTCTCTGGTAAAACAATTCTTTTTTTATTAGAGCGTGCCATCTCAAAAAGTTTGTACTCAAACATTACCGGTGTCATTGTTGTACTGTAAGTACTAGTAATTCTTCTCTCTATTGACTCTATATCTGTATTTGCATTGAACATACCAAGGACAAGAGCTATTTTTCTCTCACTTGTAACTCTGATTCTTGCAGAAACTTTTGATATATTTCTAGCTGTTTCATATGTATTTGTGTCAATACTTATGATTGGAATATTAAAGCCATCTAATCCATCGAGTAATTTTTTAATATTTGGATGAGCCTTCATGCTAAATGGAAAGATTATTCCAGATACATTTGGATAGTTATTAGAGTAAAGAGAACCAAAAAGTCCAAGAATAATATCAGATCTATCTGCTGGAACTATCACTAAGTCATCCTCTTCAAGGTATTGTAGAAAATTATCCAAAGTCAGTGCCGCAACTTTTACATCTCTTATTATTCTTGTATGGTCCTTCTCTCTCATAGAAACACTCTTTGCACCAAGTCCTTCTATAACATCTTGAATTGTCAACATGTCAAGTTCTGCTACCTCTTTTAAAAGATAACAATTTTTATCGCCACTCTTAAGTGTCGATTGCAAGCTTTTATGTTGCTCACTATCAAGTCTATTTATAAATGTTGCAAAATGAACACACCCTTCACTTTTAAGATTTTCTTTCTCTATAAGCATATTTTCATATACATCTAAAACAGTGCTGTTTTTTGCATTGATAATATTTATTACCGCTGAACCAAAATTTTGTGCTATTTTTATATTTAAATCATAGTTTATTGTTGTTGTTAAAAAAGAGCGACGAACCCCTTCACAAAGGACAAAGTCATACTTGTCTTCAAGTTTTTTAAATTTTTGAATAAGCTGGTTTATTAGCTCATTAGTTCTATGTTGTGATATCATTTTTTCAACATAGTCTATGTCAAATCCATAGCTATCTTCATAGTCCATATCAATGTTGTAACGCTTTAAAATAAAGTTTATATCATTATCTTTTTTATCTTTTTTAAATATTATGGGACGGAAAAAAGCAACGCGGTCAATGTTTCTTTTTAATATTTCCATAATTCCCATAGAAACAAAAATAGTCCCTGCATCTTTTTCTTGTGCCGATATGTAGAGTGATTTTATCTTCATTAAAAAACCTTAAATAATATATTTGAATAATACAAATTTATATGTTAATACCTGCTGTATTGTGGTAGGATTACAAAAAAACTTGGAAGTCTTATGAGCTGTATATGTGGGAATAAAAAAGATTATAATGAGTGTTGTGGAGCAATAATAAATAGCAATATAAAAGCCTCCTCCGCAGAAGAACTTATGCGTAGCAGATATAGTGCTTATGTAAAAGGAGACAGCAACTACCTTATTAAAACATTAGTTGCTAATAATAGACATGCAGATGATGCAGAGCTTATTGAAGAGTTTAGCAACTCTGTAAAGTGGCTGAAACTTGACGTGCTACATGTAGAGCAAAATATTGTTGAATTTAAGGCTTATTATAAAGATATAGATTCCATAAAAGTCTTACATGAAAAAAGTAACTTTATTTTTAAAAATGGAATGTGGCTATATGTAGACGGTGAACTTTTCAACTCAAAAGTAGAGCGAAATGAGAGCTGTCCTTGCGGAAGTGCAAAAAAGTTTAAAAAATGTTGTGGCTAAACACTTTTTAAAAAGACAAAACTTTTTTTTATAAAACCATATTTTTCATAAAATAGATGTGCCTTTTCTTTCTCAACTCCTGAAGATAAGACTATATTTTTACACATGCCCATCTTTGCATAATCGTGCAGATATTCAAGCATCATTTTTGCATACCCCTTATTTCTATGCTTCACATCTGTAACCAAATCATATACATATAGATGTCTTTTATGGTAAAGGTTGGTAGAAACGGCGACACCAGTATATGTTATGAGTTCATCTACATCAAATATGCCAATCATCTTATAATCAATACTTCTCATGTCATATATTAAGTCTTCAAACTCTTTATAAGTGAGTTCCGTTCTAAGTTGACAAACCACCTCATAAGCAGTATATAATTCTTTTAAATCTAGTTCTCTTATTTGCATTCTGGCATTTTATAATAAATTTGCTACAATTCCAATAATTATATTTAAAATAAGGAATTATTATGGCAACTAAGAACTTTGAAGTTATTATTGTAGGTGCTGGCGTTTCTGGGACAGCATTAGCATACGAGATTGCAAGATATACTGACATTAAGTCTGTTGGTATTATTGAGAAGTATGGAGATATAGCAACTTTAAATTCTAGTGCTAAGGGAAATTCTCAGACAATGCATGTCGGGGATATTGAAACTAACTATACTTTGGAAAAAGCAGCGGTTACAAAACGTACTGCTAAGATGGTTGAGAAATACTGCCTACAACACCATTATCAAAATGAGATAATATATTCACACCAAAAAATGGCTTTGGGTGTGGGCGAAAAAGAGGTTGAGTTTCTACTTCACCGCTATGAAGAGTTCTCTGAACTGTTTCCATATTTAGAGGTATGGAGCAAGGAAAGACTTAAAGAGTTGGAACCTCGTGTTGTTTTTGATGAAGATGGGAATGAGAGAAAAGAAAATATAGTTGCTATTGGCACTAGGGACCAGTGGACAACCGTTGAATTTGGGAAACTTTCAAAATCTTTCATTGAAAATGCAAAAAAAGAATCAGATGTAGATGTAGAACTCTTTTTAAATACTCAAGTTTTAGATATAGAAAAAAGTAAAAAGCGTGGTTATATTGTTAAAACTGCAAACGATACTTACTATGCTGACTTTGTAGTTGTAGACGCCGGAGCTCACTCTCTGTTTTTAGCACATAGAATGGGTTTTGGCCTAGAACTAGGTTGTTTGCCGGTTGCAGGTAGTTTTTATATGACCGAACAAAAGCTGTTAAACGGTAAAGTTTATATGGTTCAAAATCCTAAACTCCCATTTGCAGCTCTTCATGGTGACCCTGATGTTCTAGCTGATGGAAACACACGCTTTGGTCCAACTGCCTTAGTTCTCCCAAAGCTAGAGCGTTACAAAAGTGGTACATATATGGACTTTTGGAAAACTCTTAGATTTGACACAAAAATTGCTACTGCATTGTGGAAACTGCTAAAAGAGAGTGATATCCGTAACTATCTTTTTAGAAATTTTCTTTATGAGATTCCATTTTTCAATAAGTATCTATTTTTAAGAGATGCTAGAAAAATTGTGCCTGGGCTTAAGCTTGATGAATTCAATTATGCTCCTGGTTTTGGTGGTGTTCGTCCACAAGTTTTAGATAAAGAGCAACAAAAATTGATGCTAGGCGAGGCTTCTATCTTTACAGGTGAGGGTCTAATTTTCAACATGACGCCATCTCCGGGTGCAACTTCATGTTTGGGCAATGCTGAGAGAGATTTGAAATATATTTGTAAATATATTGGTAAAAACTTCGATGAAGAAAAATTCAATGATGAGCTTACGGAGGGTGAATACTGTGCACTTCCAGAGCCTATTGCATCTCAAAAAGCCATTGTTAATCTAATCCGCGCAGAGATTGCAAGAACGGATGAAAAATATTTTAAAGATATGAATCAAAATAAACCTGATGATACTTTTTGGAATAAACCACATAGTAAACTTAAGTAATAGATAGCTATTAAATCAAGCTTTAAACAACTTTCAGCTACAATCGCGAAAAACAATAGGCACATCCCTTGTGCCTAAGCGAGAGATATAATCATGGTATATGTAAATAATTTAATAATGCGCTTTGGAAATAGAGTTCTATTTCAAGACATAAATCTTAAACTAGATCGTCATAAAAGATATGGACTTATCGGTGCAAATGGCGCTGGTAAAACAACTTTCTTAAAAATTCTTTGTGGTCAAATCGATGAATATGAAGGCGATATCAGTATTGAAAATGGTGCTAAAGTTGGAGTTCTAGGGCAAAATCAGTTTGCTTTTGAAGAGTATACAATTATGGATGCTGTTTTATACGGTAACAAAAGACTTTACGATGCAATCAAAGAGAAAGAGTTACTTTATGCAACTGGTGACTTTGAAGATGATGCTGTTAATGACCGTCTTGCTGAGCTAGAAGTTATCTCTGTTGAAGAAGACCCTACCTATGAGTATGATGTAAATATTGCTAAAATTTTAGAGAATGTTGGTATTCCTGCAAGCAAACACTATGACCTTATGTCAAGCCTAGATAGTGCAGATAAATTCAAAGTTTTACTAGCACAGGTTTTATATCCAAAACCTGATGTTTTATTTCTTGATGAGCCTACCAACAACCTTGATATTGAGACTATTAGCTGGTTAGAAAATGAACTTCAACGCCATGAAGGCACTATGGTTGTAATCTCACACGATAGACACTTTTTAAATGCTGTTGTTACTAATATACTTGATGTTGATTACCAAAAAATTCGTGAGTTTACAGGTACATATGATGACTGGTATATTGCGGCTAACGTAATAGCGAAACAACAAGAGCTTGGTAATGCTAAAAAAGAGAAAGAGAAAGAGGAGTTAGAAGCTTTTGTTCGTCGATTTTCAGCAAATGCCTCAAAAGCTAAACAGGCAACATCAAGACAGAGAAAACTTGATAAACTTGTTATTGATGATATTAAACCCTCTTCTAGAAGAGACCCTAGCATTGTTTTTAAAGCAAAAAGAGTTATGGGTGATGAAGCTCTAAATCTTGTTAACATAAATCACTCTTATGGTGACAATGAAGTTCTAAAAGACATAAACCTAAAATTCGATCCAGATGAAAAAGTTGCACTTATAGGTCCAAATGGTGCAGGTAAAACAACATTGGTAAAAATTATTATGGAAGAGATGAAACCAACAAGTGGTGAAGTTCACTGGGGTGCAACAGTTGAAAACAGTTACTTTCCACAAGACACAGCAGATACGATTAAGGGAAAAGGAACTCTTTATGATTGGCTAAGAGGATTTGACCCTAAGCGTGATATTGCTGAGATTAGAAACTGCCTTGGTCGTATGCTTTTTAATGGTGAGCAGCAAGAAAAATCTGTAGTAAGTATCTCTGGTGGTGAAAAACACAGAATGATGCTTAGTAAGATGATGCTTGAGGGTGGAAACTTTTTAGTTTTAGATGAGCCTTCGAATCATCTTGACCTAGAGGCTATTATTGCACTTGGTGAAGCACTATTAAACTTCAAAGGGAATGTTATCTGTGTATCTCATGACCGTGAGCTACTAGACGCTTTTGCTAATCGTATTATCGAAATACATGCGGATGGAAGCTTAACAGACTTCAAAGGTTCTTATGAAGAGTATGCTGAGGCCAAAGTAAGTGGACGTATATAAAGATTTTTTAGGGCTGGGAATTGCAGGTAACTTTGCACTTCACCTAGCTCAAGCCGGTGAACTAGAAGACTTCAAAGATATTATAACAGCCGATGAAGCAGCTCCTAAAGGGATGTTCCCTTTTCACCTTCCTCTACATGTAGAAAAAGCAAAAGCAATTTTAAACACCTACCCTCTCTCAAGCACTACCATTAAACTTCCAAATAAAGATGTCAATATTCAGGCTGAGCCAGAAATTGGACTTACATGTAGACTTGAATATATAGATAACAAACTCTCTAAAATTATTCCAACCCATTTTGGTGCCTATAACGACTGCTCCATAAGAGTAAAAGGTGCAAGTAAGATTAGTGACAAAAAAAACTGGGGCGAAGCATCTAAAGGAATTAGTGACAACTTAATTGCCATTGACAAATTTAGCGCTGGCGGAGTTATGGACAACTACTCAATATGCAGTTTTTTAAGAAGAGATGGTGAAGTTCACTCTTATGGTGAAGATGTAGAACTAACCGGTTATAGCTACTTTTACGAGAAGCTTCTTGACTGGATGACTAATCAAATAAATACTCAAGAAGATTTTGGTCCGCTGGAAAATTTGAGTGAGTATATATCTACATGTAACAATCCAAAAGAAGCAATTATAAGCATCGGGGCTACTAGATACACCCCTTATGGAGAGTGTACATTTTTAAAAACTGGAGATGAAGTAGTTATTGTTGTTTACAATGCCAAAAGCACTTCACATGCAGAAGTCTTAAAAAGTGTTAAAAACAGCTCCTACGATAAAGCTAACATGAGTGTTTTAGCTCAAAAGGTTTTGTAGTATGAAAACAGGTATCTATGAACATTATAAGGGTAACCGCTATGAAGTCATAGATACCCTCAGACATAGTGAGACAGAGGTGCTTATGGTTCTTTACCGCACAATGTATGGAGATGAAGATCTATGGGCTCGACCATACAATATGTTTTTTGAAGAAGTAGAAGTAGATAACAAATTAGTTCCTCGGTTCAAATATATAGGAAAAAAAAGTGTCTAGAGGCAAAAAACTAGATATCTTTATCGGTGCAGATATTGATGATAGCTGGTCAGAAATTCAATCGCCAAGAAAAACAACTATCTCTAATGAAATTTTAGAGCCATCAAAACACTTCTTATTTTTTAAAAAAGAAAAACGCCGTGGTAAAACTGTGACTCTTGTTGGTGAGTTTCATCTTCCCTCAAATGATTCTGAAGCTACTCTGAAAATTTTGAAGAAAAAGCTTGGTTGTGGTGGAACTTTTAAAGATGGGTGGATGGAGCTTCAAGGCGAGTTAAAAGATAAGCTTAGAGCTCTACTAGCAGCAGAAAAGTTTAGGTTTAAGAATGGGCACTAAGCGCTAAACTCTTTTTTCTTTTCACTCTTAACTTCAACATTTTTCTCTTCACTCTTAACTTTAACAGTTTTTGCTTCACTAATATCTGTAGTAATATTATATCGGTCTCTTCCACTATCTTTTGCTTTGTAGAGCATCTCATCAGCGCGAGATAAAAGTATCTCATCATTTAAAGCTTCATCAGCAATGCAACAAACAACACCAATAGAAATAGTTACAAACTCATTTGCCTTAGAAGCTGAATGTTTGATTTCTCTGCCTCTAACGGAGTCACAAATATCTCTAGCTAAATTTGCACTATTAGATTCATCTGTCTCTGTAAGTAAAATTCCAAACTCTTCTCCGCCAAGCCTAAATACAAAATCTCCAGGTCTTTTGAGTGTGTCTTGTAGTACTTTTGCAACACTTTTAAGAGCAAAATCTCCCTCAATATGCCCATAAGTGTCATTATATTGCTTAAAGAAGTCAATATCGAGCATCATAAAAGTTATATGTGTATGATTTCTTTTTGCCCGCTTTAGTTCTCTGTCGTAGACAAGGTTAAAATATCTTCTATTATAGAGATTTGTTAAAGAGTCTGTATATGAAACATTTTCCAGCTTTTTATTAGCTACCTTTAGTCTCTTTGTTGCAATCTCTAATGCTGTCTGGTCTTTTTGAATACTTTTAAATACATAATACGATATTAACATTACACCGAAAATTACAATGCTAAGTATAAAACTAACTTCAAGCAGTAAACTATCATAAACTTCTAGAAATTTCTTTCTCTCATACTTAGCAACACCTACTTCATAAGCAATTAGTTTATTTAGTACTTTGTGAATATGTGAAATCTTTTTTTCTAAACTTAATATAGATATATCTTTAATATTGTGTCCATCAGATAAAGCTTTTAATATTTTATAAAAATATTGATTAGTTGAGTTAACTTCAAGTGCCGTGTACTCAACATATCCAAACTCTTTATCTCTTTTAAAATGAGATTCATATTTTTTCCACTCTCTATTAATACTATTAACTGAGTTTTGAATCTTTGATTCAACTTCACTTCGAGTAATTTCAGAGTTTTTAGCTCTGTATATTGTATGTGCCAAATCAGAATGATATATTTGTAAAATTGAATTAAGTTCAATCACCGGAACTAGTGAGCCGAAATACAGGGAATCCAAGTTTTTTTTCATTGAATTTAGATTTATTGTACCCATGATGCCTAGGAAGAATAGACCAACTGCTATGAGTATAAAAATAAATAATAGTTTACTTCTAAGCTTTAAAGCTTCTATAAAATTCATCTCTCTCCCTGTTAAACATCATTAAACTAAAGCAAACACTATTCCAAATATAAAATTTCTATTAGAAATATAAGACTTTTAGATAAAATACATTATGTTTAAGATTTCCAAGAAAATTGTAACAATTACTATAATTTTAAGAAGTGAGTGAAAAGTTATGAATGAAAAGTTATATCATATAAAACAACTCTTTTTTTTTGATTCACTTAACAGTGAGATGTTAAATATAATTGATAGTATCTCGAGGGTGGTTAAATATCCAAAAAACTCAATCCTTTATTATGAAAATGATACTAACAATAAAATATTTTTTTTAGTATCTGGACTTTTAAAAGTTTACAAAATAGATAAGTTTGAAAATGAAATCTTTCTTTACAATATACATAAAAATTCTCTTATTTCCGAACTTACCACTCTAGACAATAATATAATTCATTGTTTTTCTAATGCTGAATTTATGGAAGATAGTACTATACTTGAAGTTGATTTTTTAGAGTTTAAAGCACAGTTCTTATCTAAAAACATACTAAACACTGAGTTTATAAATGAGATACTCTCAAAAACGCAGCAACTTCACTGTGTTGTAAACAGGGAGTTGGTATTTGATGCAACTGCAAAAGTTGCTTTTACCCTGTGTGATGATTTGGAAATGTTTAATACACTTAAAAGGACTGAAGTATCTTTTATGTTGCATATTCAACCAGAGACACTCTCTAGAGTTTTAAAAAAGTTAAAAAGAAGTTCTATCATCAATATTGAAAACTCTATAGTCACCATTCTTGATAAAAAGCTACTTCAAAATATATATAATGGTGGATTACTATGATTAAAACAACAAAAATGAGTACAAAAATCAAACTATTAGGCTCTATGCTAACAGTTCTAATGATTAGTGTAATAGGAACTACTATATACCTCAACCAGCAAAATACGAAAGATGCCCTTGTTGTAAATATTGTTGGAAAACAAAGAATGTTAACTCAAAAAATTGCTAAAAATATTTTTTATATATATCATAGTTCTAATAAAGATTTTACTGAACTAGATTCGGCTGCTAATGAGTTTATTAATGGTCTGAAGATTTTAGAACATGGGGATAAAGATAAAGAGATTTTAGCTGTTAATACATATAGTATCTCTACGCAACTTAAAAATGTCAATAAACTTTGGGTTAACTTTTATGAAAATATTCAAAAGTTTAAACTTCTCAATAATTCAAAATTTAGTATAAGTAAAGAGCTTGAAAAAGTCGTTAATTCTATATATGAACAAAACACCATCCTTCTTGATAATGTTGATAAACTAGTAACTATGTATACAAACCACAGTGAAGAGAAAACTAATTTCATAAAAACTTTCCAATACTTATCGGGAATTACATTCTTAATTTTACTTATATACTCACTAACAAAGTTAAGAGCGATGGAGTCACATGTAGATTCTTTTATACAGCACTCCAAAACACTCATAAATAATGAAAATATATCCAAGATTACACCAATAAAAATCAAACCTGAAAGCGAGAGTGAGATAGCTGAAGTTGGTGATACTATTAATTGTTTTATTCAAAAAATAAACTCTGCTATCGAACACTCCGACGAGGCTCTGAGACAATCACAGTATGCATCTTCCAAACTAGAGGAGCTTACTGATGAGTTTGACACTATCATAAATGAACTGCAAGATAATTCATTAGCATCTAAACACCTCAACAATAGCGAGGACATTGTCATTGAATCAACAGAGGTTTTAATAAACTCAACTCATAAACTTTCAAACCTAAAAAAAGAGTTAGAGAAACTTACTAAAAGTTGTCAAATAGTTAAACCATAAATACCCTCCCCTGCCAACGACCTAAGCTGTAAACATATAAGTTTTAGCTTAATTATAATCACTAAGCTATTGACATAAGTCAAGTAATTTATAAAAATTATGTGTTATACTTCTTTTTGTTAATTTATACATAACAAAAAATATTATCTAACAGGAGAGAATATGACACTTTCTAGAAGAGAATTTCTTAAGAGTTCAGCGGCGGCATCTGCGGCAGCGGCAGTTGGTATGAATGTACCGGCAAATTTGCAAGCAGCAGCTACTCAAGCTGAAGGTGACTGGAGATGGGACAAGGCAGCTTGTCGTTTCTGTGGTACGGGTTGTGGTATTATGATGGCTACTAAAAATGGTAAGATTGTAGCTGTTAAAGGTGACCCTGCGGCACCAGTTAATCGTGGTCTAAACTGTATTAAGGGTTACTTTAATGCAAAGATTATGTACGGTGCCGACAGGCTAACCAAGCCATTACTTAGAATGGATGCAAATGGCAACTTTGACAAAAAAGGTAAATTTGCACCTATATCTTGGGAAAGAGCTTTTGATGAGATGGCAATAAACATCAAAAAAGCACTTAAGCATGCTGGACCTGAAGGAGTTGGTATTTTTGCTTCTGGGCAATATACAATTATGGAAGGTTATGCAGCTCAAAAAATGATGAAAGCTGGCTTTAGATCAAATGCTATTGATCCAAATGCACGTCACTGTATGGCATCGGCTGTTGTTGGTTTTTACCAAACATTTGGTGTTGATGAACCTTCTGGCTGTTATGATGATATTGAACTTACTGACACAATAGTTACATGGGGTTCAAATATGGCAGAGATGCACCCTATTTTATGGTCTCGCGTTACTGACAGAAAACTTTCAGACCCTGAGAGAGTAAAAGTTATAAGTATTCAAACTTATACTCACAGAACTTCAGATTTAGCTGATACGGAAATCATATTCTCTCCAAATACAGATATAGCTCTATGGAACTACATTGCAAGAGAAATCGTAATGAGAGATGAAGCTGAAGGTATTATAGATTGGGATTTTGTTAAGAAACATATGATTTTTGCAGCTGGTCCAGTAAACATTGGTTATGGTATGAGAAGGGCTGGTGAGAAATCAATATCTCCTGTAAACTCTGATGGTAGTGCCGGTCAATATTCTGCTTTAGAGATGCAAACAATCAATAAAGAGATGAAAACAACTGTTTCTGCAAAAGAGGGACCTGCTTTAGAGCCTTTTGGTTATAAAGCTGGCGACACTATGAATCATACTGCTGGTACATTAGGTCACTGGGAAATTTCATTTGAAGAGTATAAAAAATCTTTAGAACCATACACATTAGAATATACTGCAAGTCTTACAAAGGGTGATCCGGATGAGTCCCTTGAGAGCTTCAAAGCAAAACTTCAAGAGTTAGCTAACTTGTATATTGAAAAGGGGCGAAAAGTAGTATCTTTTTGGACAATGGGAATGAATCAACATACTCGTGGTACTTGGGTTAATACACTTGCTTACAATGTTCACTTTTTGTTAAATAAACAAGCTAATCCTGGTGAGGGAGCATTTAGTTTGACTGGTCAGCCTTCTGCTTGTGGAACAGCTCGCGAGGTTGGTACATTTACACATAGACTTCCAGCGGATATGATGGTTGCAAATCCTAAACATAGAGCTATCGCTGAAGAAAAATGGAGGGTTCCAAATGGGACAATAAATGGTGTTGGTAAACAACATATTATGAAAATCCACCGTGATATCCAAGATGGCTTAATTAAATTTGCTTGGGTAAATGTTTGTAATCCATATCAAGATTCAGGATCCGCAACTCACTGGTTAAAAGCAGCCCGTGAAATGGATAACTTTATTGTTACCTCTGATGGATATCCTGGTATATCTGCAAAAGTATCTGACCTTATCCTTCCAACGGCTATGATTTATGAAAAATGGGGAGCATACGGAAATGCTGAACGCCGTACTCAACATTGGAGACAACAAGTTCTTCCTGTTGGTGATGCAATGTCTGATACTTGGCAATGGGTTGAACTCTCTAAGAGATTTACTGTTAAAGATTTATGGGGTGCGCAAGCGCCATCTGGTCCGAGAAAAGATGCGCTTCCTAGTGTTATAGAGCAAGCAAAGGCTATGGGTTACAGCGAAGATACAACAATGTTTGATATTTTATTTGCAAATAAAGTTGCTAAAACTTATAAACTTGACCAAAATGACCCAATTCAAAAAGGGTATGACAACTCTGAGGGTTATGGAGACAGCAGAAATGTTGTTGGTTCTGATGGGAAAGTATTTAAAGGATATGGTTTCTTTATACAAAAATATCTTTGGGAAGAGTATGCTGCGTTTACACGTGGGCATGGACATGACCTTGCACCATTTGATATGTACCATAAAGTTCGTGGTCTTAAATGGCCTGTTGTTGATGGAAAAGAGACAGCATGGAGATTTAATGCTAAGTATGACCCATATGCAGCAA
Source organism: Candidatus Sulfurimonas marisnigri (assembly GCF_015265475.1). Lineage (NCBI taxonomy): Bacteria > Pseudomonadati > Campylobacterota > Epsilonproteobacteria > Campylobacterales > Sulfurimonadaceae > Sulfurimonas > Candidatus Sulfurimonas marisnigri. The sequence goes on from NZ_CP054493.1 coordinate 1,906,799, forward strand.
AAGCAACTAAAGAGAGTGGTAACTCACATGCATTCTACGGAACGCTTGCAAAAGCACTCCAAAGTGGTAACCTAGGCGGAAAAGATAAAGATTCTAAGAAAAAATCACTGGCAAATAAAGCCAAGATATTTGCTCGTCCGTACATGGATCCTCCAGAAATGCCAGATGCAGAGTACGATATTTGGTTAAATACAGGTCGTGTTCTTGAACATTGGCACTCAGGTACTATGACTATGCGTGTTCCTGAACTATATCGTGCAGTTCCTGAAGCGCTATGTTATATGCATCCGAGTGATGCAAAGAATAAAGACCTTAAACAAGGTGGTTTATGCTGGATAGAGTCCCGTCGTGGCAAAGTTAAAGCCAGAGTTGAAACTCGTGGTAGAAATAGACCACCAAAAGGGTTAGTATTTGTACCTTGGTTTGATGAAAAGGTATTTATCAACAAAGTTTGTCTAGATGCAACATGTCCTATGTCAAAACAGACAGACTTTAAAAAATGTGCTGTAAAAATTTACAAAGCATAAGAGGTTATACTAAAAAATGAAAACTGAGGCAGTTAGCGATAGAAGAAAGTTTATCCTTAATATGGCTAGAAGTGCTGGTATAACAGCACTTGGTGGTTTTATTTGGAGTGCATATGTTGATGAAGTTACAGCTTCACAACTTTTACTCCGTCCACCTGGAGCTATAAAAGAAGAAGATTTTCTAAAAACATGTATAAAGTGTGGGCTATGCGTTTTAGCTTGTCCTTACGATACACTATTGCTTGCTAAACCAGGTGACAATAAACCTCTGGGAACTCCATATTTTATCCCTAGAGATATACCTTGTTACATGTGTACAGATATTCCGTGTGTTCCTGTTTGTCCTACGGGAGCACTTAATGAGTCAAGTGTTACAACAGATAAGAAGCTGGATATAAACGCTGCCGATATGGGGCTAGCTGTTATAGACAGTGAGAGTTGTATAGCTTTTTGGGGTATCCAATGTGATGCGTGTTATAGAGCTTGCCCATTGTTGGGTGAGGCTATATCAATAGTATATGAAAAAAATGAGAGAACTGGTAAACATGCCTTTATGAAGCCAGTTGTCCATGCCAATATCTGTACCGGCTGTGGTTTATGTGAAAGAGCTTGTGTTACAGAAAAAGCATCTATATTTATACTTCCAAGAGAAGTTGCTATGGGAAAAGCTGGCGATTACTATATTAAAGGCTGGGATAAAGAGGACGAAAAGCGTTTAGAAAATGCAATGGAAATCAAAACGAAAACTGAAATAAGTAAAGAGAGTGCTATTGATTCTTTAAATAGCGAAGAGGAGTTGTACTAATGGCTACGCTATGGAATAACTACCGATATCTATTTTTTAGAAGATTTACACAATTAAGTATATTGGTTTTATACTTTTTGGCTAATGCTTGGGGGTGGAGTGTTCTAAAGGGTAACCTTAGTTCATCTCTGCTTTTGAATACCGTTCCTTTAAGTGATCCTTATGCAGCACTACAAATGCTTGCAGCGGGTGCCGTTTTAAGTGCAGATTTACTTCTAGGTGCATTTATAGTTACTATATTTTATCTGCTAATTGGCGGTCGCGTCTTTTGCAGCTGGGTCTGTCCGGTTAATATAGTTACAGATGCGGCAGCGCTTCTAAGAAGAAAACTTGGCGTTGATGCTATTTCAAGAAGACAGCCAGCTTCGCGAAACATGCGATACTGGGTTTTAGTATTAAGCTTGATAATCTCAGCTATTATGGGTATTACAGCCTTTGAGTTTATATCACCAATATCTATGCTTCATAGAGGTATAGTATTTGGTTTAGGTTTTGGTTGGGCAGCAATGCTCATAATATTTCTTTTTGACTTATTCGTCTTAAAGAATGGTTGGTGCGGACATGTATGTCCACTTGGTGGATTCTATTCACTATTAGGCAACTTTAGTCTAATAAGAGTAAGTCATTCCGAAGAGAATTGTACTTTATGTATGAAATGCAAAACTGTTTGCCCTGAGCACCAAGTACTACACATGGTTGGCAAAGAGAGTTTACCTGTCCTATCAGGTGAGTGTACAAATTGTGCTAGATGTATTGAAGTTTGTGATGATGATGCTCTTAATTTTTCAATACGAAACCTAGCAAAAAATAAAACAACGGGAGAGTAAAATGAAAGCAATAAGAAAGATAACAATTGGTTTGGTTGCTACTACACTACTAATAGTTGGTTGTGGAGATAAAACTAAAGCTGCTTCAGCAGGTGATGCTGAAGCACTTAAAGTTGTAACTGAAGAGTCTTTAGGTCTAAGAAAAACTGACATATATACAGAAGCAGGTACTGCCGCTGAGAAAACTGAGTATAGAACAGCTGCAGCTGGTGGAAGTTTAAAAATCAAAAGAGCATTTCAAGATGCTCCACCAATGATTCCGCATGATACTGATGGAATGCTACCTATTAAGATTGGTGACAATCAGTGTACAGGTTGTCATATGCCTGATGTTGCTGAGTATATGGATCCAAAGCCAACGCCTATTCCTGTATCTCATTTTACAGACTTTAGACCCAAGCACGGTGTTGTAGATGGTATATTCAAAAAAGCTGTAGACAACTACAAAAATGAAGTTGCTATAAAAGAAACAGAGAAGCTTCAAGGTTCAAGATTTAATTGTACCTTATGTCATGCTCCTCAATCTCAAGGGAATTTAGCGGTTGAAAATACTTTCGAAGCTAAGTTTACTTCTAAAGATGGTGCGAGTAAGTCAAGTTGGGCTGGAACTACTTTAACAGACTCCCTGGACACAATTAAGGGTGAAAGCTTTGTAACAGATGAAAACATTGCAAACAAAGATTCTGCTGCTGGTTATTTAAACGAGCACTAAATGAACAATAGAAGAGAGCTTTTTAGCTCTCTTGTTTCTTCTTTAAACACAAAGAACAATCAAGAGAAACTGATAAGACCGCCTTACTTTGGTGATGAATCTCTTTTTCATAATGAGTGTAGCAAATGTGACGCAAAATGCGCCACTGTTTGTGAAGAAGAAATAATTAAAATTGAAGATGACAGAACTCCATATTTAGACTTTTCTTTGAGCGGATGCACATACTGTGACGAGTGTGCAAAAGCTTGTGAGTTTGGTGTTCTACATGTAGAAGATAAAAAGCTGATTAATATACATGTAACTATTAATAAAAGTACATGTCTTAGTTGGAATCATACTATGTGTTTCTCTTGTAAAGACCCATGCTTGGATGATGCAATAGATTTTAAAGCGATGTTTATGCCTGAAATTAATGATAAATGTACATCTTGTGGATTCTGTATAAATAAATGTCCAACAAATGCAATAGATATAAAGGTGCTGTAGTGAATAAAATCATACTTATAGGTATTTTGCTGACATCTCTGTTTGGAGCAGACATAAAACAGCCTACTGGACACTTTATCTCCAGTGGCAATGTTGTTGATTTGGTATATAAAGAGGGCAAAGTTTACAGTGGCACAGATGCTGGGACGGTTGATATATTTGATTTTAAAAGTAAAAAACTTCTAAAGCAAATAAAACTAGAGCAGATAAAAGATTTTACAGGTGATGATGTTGATTCTAAAGTTTTTTCTGTTGATATTATTGATGATAAAATACTTATTCTTTCACAAACAAAACAAGGGTATAGAAGAGTCCATATTCATCAAAACAACAAAACAGAGCTTTTAATTGATTTTTCAAAAGCTCTCACTATTGCAAAAGCTAAATTTTTAAATAAAAGCACAATTTTATTGGGACTCCTTAGTAGTGAACTTATTTCATATGACATGACAACTGCTAAGCAAAATTGGTCCATTCAAGTAAGTGGCGCTAAGTTCTCTGACTTTTGTTTAAACGAGGAGAAGAGTGAGGTAGTAGTTGCAGATGAGAGTGGTAATCTAAAGATCCACAGCATAAAAAATGGCAAATTTATAAGAGTTCTGGAGGGACAAAATCTAGATAATGTTTTTCAGGTTGATTATAAAAATAAAATTATCGCTACAGCAGGTCAAGATAGAAGAGTTGTGATATATACTACTTCATCAAACCAGGCATATTATAAACAGTCAAATTTCTTAGTGTACAGTGTTGGTCTATCGCCAAGTGGCAACAGAGTGGCTTATGCCAGTGATGAAAACAACAATGTAACTCTATTTAACACTGCGACTAAATCAACTTTAGGAATATTTGGTGGAAACAAAATCACACTATCAAATATAGTATTCGTCAATGAGAATGATTTTTTAGTCTCAAGTAATGACAAAATTATTAATCTATACAGTGTAAAATAAATCAGGAGTAATAAATGGATTATAACAAAAGTGAATTTCTAATAGAAACAGAAGTTCCCCAAGATGAGCTTATTATTTCAAGAACTGATCTTAATGGAAACATTACATATGTAAATGATGTCTTTTGTAAAATAAGTGGCTACAAACCAGAAGAGCTTTTAGGAAAACAGCACAATATTGTTAGGCACCCTGATATGCCAAGTGTTGTTTTCAAAGATTTATGGGAGACGATTAAAAGTAAAAAACAGTGGACCGGTGTTGTAAAAAACATGCGTAAAGATGGTGGTTACTACTGGGTTCAGGCAATTGTTTCTGGAGTTTATAATGAAGGGGTTTTGGTTGAGTATAAATCACTAAGAACTCCTATAAGCTACGCTGAAAAATTAAAACATCAGAAGTTATATGATAAAATCCGTCAAGAAAACGGCGAAAAAATAAGAAAAATAATATATCAATAAATTATAAAAGGAAATAAAATGAATGTATCAAGCATAGTAGTTCAAACAGTACCAAAATATCTAGAAGAGGTTGTTCAGAGTCTAAAAGATTGTGAAGTATGTGATTATCATATGCATGATGAAAAAGGTAGAATCATAATTACAATAGAGGGTAGTGGTGTTTCTGAGGAGCTGGAAAAACTTAGAGTTATAGAAAACATTCCACATGTAGTTGCCGCTGATATGCAGATGGCATATAGTGAGGATGAGCTAGATGCACATATGGAAGTAATTGCTAATGGTGACGCTGTTCCTAAAATACTAAATGACGATAGCGCTAGAGTATCAGATATTACATATAATGGTGATTTAAAGAAAAAAGATGATTTAATTACATTTACTAAAAAATTTGATGAAACTAAGAGATAAGAGATGTCTGCAATATTTAAATCAATAATAAAAATGGCTGATGGTAGTAATGAAGATTGGTATATAGAACTTACAGATATTGCCGATGAGAGAGTGGAAATTTGTAAAGATTTGCAAGAGTACTCTAAAAAAATTGAAGAACTTGGTCGTGATTATGGTGGAAATATTGAAGAAGTCAGATGGAGTAAAGATGACAATGTGCCTCCACATATTATGGATATTGTTAGATTTGAGATGTCTAAACTTCAAAAAGATATTGAGGAAGAGACAGGTAAGTCACTTTTCGGTGAAGAGGATAAATAATGGAGGCTAAAGCTATAAAGACAGACAAATATTTTAATCCAAGTGAAATTTCAAAACACCTTGAAAATGTAGAGTATATTATAATGGCAGCTCCTGCACCAAGTAGTTTTAAAAACACTCCAATTCAATTTACAATCTTTTTAAATACAGATGAGAAGCTACCACAAGATGTTAAAGATGCTATTTTAGATAAGTTTTTAGATGAAAACTCAATAAAGAGTCCAATAGAGGTAATGAGCCAGTTAATGCCTGTTGGATTTTCAATGAGTTCACAAGACACTCCAATGCCACTGCTTTTAGTATCACCAGAAGATCAAAGAAGTATACCCTACTCCGTAATGCATGTAATGGACTTTCTAGCCGATTCTGACAACTTTTATGAAGCAAAAACACATAAGCTTACAGGATGGACGTATTCATATAATTAGATGAAGATATAGATTCTATCTCTTCTATTGTTTTTGCAATACCTATGGAGAGGTTTTTGTAGCCATTTTGAGTAACTAGAATGTCATCTTCAATTCTAATCCCAATACCTCGATACTCTTTGGGCACATTTTTATCATCTTTGTCTATATATAATCCAGGCTCTATAGTTAAAACCATACCTTTTTTAAGTGGTATTTCTTTCTTTTTATCATCCAAGTAAGGAGCCGTATCGTGAACATCCAGGCCCATCCAATGACCTATTCCATGCGGATAATATTTTTTGTGTTTCTTATTTTTAATTAGCTCTTTGTAGTCACCCTTTAAAATACCAAGTTTAACCATCCCTTTTGTTAACAATATCTCCGCTTTAGCTTGCAAATCACTTCGTTTCACATTTGGCTTAATCATCTCTATTATCTCAAGCTGAGTATTCAAGATTAAACTATACAACTCTTTTTGTGCTTTTGTAAATACACCACTTACAGGAATAGTTCTTGTAATGTCACTTGCATAGTATTCATACTCACATCCTGCATCTATTAAGATAAGTTCTCCATCAACTAGCGGTTGATTATTATCTATATAATGAAGCGTATTAGCACTGTTTCCACATGCTACTATAGATGTATATGCATCACTGTATGCTCCATTTTTTTTAAATTCATACTCTATTTCTGCTTGAAGTTCAAACTCATTTTTACCTATTTTCTTACTACGCATTGCCCGATTATGAGCTTCTGTAGTTATAGCTACTGCTCTGTTTATTAAATTTATCTCAGAAGTAGATTTTACAAGTCTCATTTTTTGTACATGTAAAACTATATTATCAAAAGTTTTAATCTCTTTTGATAATTTTAAAACCTTTTTTAATCTTTTATCTTTAGAATCTAAATCATAATATAAATATTTTTTATTCGCTAAATACTCTTTTATACTCTTTTTAAAATAATCAGTAGTGTAAATTTCATCAACAAAAAATCTTTTTTTTGCCTCTTTAACGCCTAGTCTTTTCCCGTTCCAAAGCTCTAACTGTTCATCTTTTTTTTGTAGAAATATAACTGTTTTAACACTCTCTTTTTCTTTAATAAAGACTAAACTTGCATTGTCTTCTCTAAAGCCTGTAAGATAATAAAAGTCACTATTTTGCCTATATGGATATTCTGTGTCGTTTGATCTAGTCTTACATGTAGCGCTAAATATAACACCTACTGAACTATTATAAAGTTTTTTGGCTAACTTATCTCTTCTTTTTTTATACTCATTCTCTGTTATCACTTACAAACTCCATTAAGCCACTCTAAACTTTGTTCTAATACATTAGATAATGAAGCGTTCAACGCTTCCACTCCGCCATCTGCATTAAGAGTAGTTGAATTAACTTTAGACTTAAATGTTTTAGCTGAAAGTACTTCTCTTGTTTTTAAATCAATAAGTGTTAAACTTATTACAACATTAGCATATGATTCTTTTAAGTCTTCGCTGTAATACTGCATAAAATCTTCTATATTTATCTCTAAAATCAAATCTCCATTACTTCTAGATTTTGATATTTGAACATTTTTAAAGAGATTACTATCTCTTACTTTTTCATATATTTGTAAAGTTATAGCATGGTTTGGTGTTTCACTCCATTGAGACTCCGTATATGAAAAGATTTTATTTTCATCTTGCCCGTAATTCATTTTTAAAGACATAAGCACACTAGAACTAAATGCTTGTGACACCTTTAATGATTTATCTAGATAACCATCTGCTCTGCTATTTGTATTTATATTCTTAGCCACTACCCGGTACTCTGTAACAGAAGGTTTCGTTGTGGTACAACCTGAGAGTAAAAACAAACTTGCAATCATTAAAATTAGTTTCATATATTAATCCTCACCTGGTCCTTTTTTTATTTTTTCCTGCGTAAATATCATATCTCCTGGACTTCTTTCATACTGGTTAATAGCTTCTTCTATCTTTACAATAAGCTGTTGCATTGATAAAAAAGTATTGTTCATAGTTGGAACTACGTCACTTGTAATCTCTTTTAAATTAAAATCACCACTCGACACTGCTTTTTTAAATACATCCATTGAGTCTTGAATACCAATATAGCTATTTTTAATTGAATGAAAAGAACCTGATATTTTATTTTCCCATTCTACACTGTTTTCTAAAAATATATCTATGCGCGGCATTATTTCATCTAGCTTTTTCGTACTACTGTTAAGATTTTTCATAGCTGATTGAAAATCATTTATTGTTTTATCGTCTAACAATAGATTCATTTTATCCATAAACTTAGCACTGTTTTTCAGTAAAAGTGAAACTTGAATCTGATTTTCACCATCGAGTAACTCTTGAGTTTTCATTAATGTTGTTGATAAATTATCCGAAAAATTTCCAAATGATGACTCAAGCTGATTAAACAGTGAAGGAATAGTTTTTATTACTGGATAATCTTCTCCTTCTTTAGCTTCTAAAGGCTCTGCATTGCTATCATCAAAACTAAGATTAATATAACTTAAACCTGTTATACCATGCGAATTCAATTTGGCAACAGTTGATGACTTTATAGGTGTGGTTTTTAAAACACTGATTAACACCTCTACTTTTTGAGAGTTTTTTTGGTTAATGCTAAGTTTTACAACCTTTCCAACACCAACGCCTCTGTACTTTACTGATGCATCAACATTAAGACCTAATACAGATTCATCAAAGTATATAAGATATTTTTGCTTCTCATCTTCAGACGATGGCTTTAAAAGCCAGTACGTAAACCCAAGCATCATAGCCAAACTAAAAAGTACTAAAAAACCAATTAAACTATAATTTACTCTATTATTCATTATGATTCCCAAAAAATATCTGTATAAACTCACTCTCTACAGACTTTATACTATCTAAACTTCCCTCATAAACTATCTTTTTATTGTCAATAATTGCGACAGAATCAAGTGTATCATAAATAGAATGTAAGTCGTGTGAAACCATTACAATTGTTAATCCCAACAGCTCTCTAAGCTTTAAAATTAAAGAATCAAATTCTCTTGCTGAAATAGGGTCCAATCCGCTAGTAGGTTCGTCTAAAAAAAGAAGTTTTGGATCCATTGCTAAGGAACGAGCTAAAGCTGCTTTTTTCTTCATCCCTCCACTTATTTGAGATGGATACAAATCTGCATCCTGTAGTTTCAATCCGACTATATTTATCTTAAACTCAACTATCTCATTAATCATCTTTGCAGACAAGTCTGTATACTCTATTAAAGGAATAGCAATGTTGTCTCTTAGGCTTAAAGATGAAAAGAGTGCTCCGCCCTGAAATAAAACTCCCCATTTTCGTCTTAATTGCTGGGCATCTTGATGTTTAATTTGATGTAATTTATGTCCCAAAACTTCAATATGTCCACTGTAGTTATTTTGCAGCATTACCATTTCACGAAGAAGAGTAGTCTTTCCACATCCACTTGGACCCAAAAGGCCATAAATCTCACCCTCTTTCACACTTAGACTTACTCCGTCATGCACCAATCTATCATCAAAAATAGTTCTAATATCTCTGAGCTCAATAAGGTTACTCATCATATCCCCAAATTAGTGAATGCTATTGAGAATACTGCATCACAAATAATGACAGCAAAAATAGATTCTACAACACTTTTAGTTGTATTAAATCCTATACTTTGAGTATCATTTTTAACCATTAAACCTCTATAAAGTCCTATAGTTGCAATAAAAAAAGCAAAGAAAGGTCCTTTAACAATTCCAATAAAAAAGTGTTTTACAGCTATAACATCACTAAATCTGTCTAAAAATAGATTTACTGTGATATCCAAATCTACATTTGCCACGAACATCCCACCTAAAATGGCCATTACATCTGATAAAAAGATAAGTATTGGCATCGCTATCATTAAAGCAATTACACGAGGGAGCACTAAAAACTTATATGGGTCAAAACCCATAGTTCTCATAGCGTCAAGTTCCTCAGTAATTTTCATAGCACCGATCTGAGCTGTAAAAGCAGAACCGCTTCTTCCCGCAATTACTATAGCTGTAATAAGTGGTGATATCTCTCTTAGTATCGACAATCCAAGTATATCTACTATAAATACATTTGCCCCGAACAATTTCAATTGAAATGCTGACTGGTACGCCACTACTATACCTATTAAAAAGCTAGTGATTGCTACAATGCCAACTGCTTTTATAGCACTTTCGTTTATCTCAAAAGCAATCTCTTTATATCTTATATTTTTAACTGAAAAAAAATAATAGAGTATATTTGCAAATAACTCACCCATAAAAGCCATAAAAAGTAAAACTCCTTTGTAGCTTTTATAAATTTGAAATCCTATTTTCTCTATGATACTTATATCTTTAATAAGTGGAATTTCAGTCGTATTTTGTTTTTGATATTTTATTAATTCTAATATTTCTAATATTTCTCTATTATTGCAAAGCAGATTGTTTTGTATGTTTTTTGAGGAGAGTTCAGTTTGTAAATTGTATATAAAAATAGAAGCGGCACTATCTAAAAATGAAAGATTTAAAAAGTCTATATCTACGGTTTCAACACCATTAAGATCTATTGAAGATATCTGTTTTTGACATTTTGAAATATTGTAAAGGGTCAACTCTCCTATGAATCTAAGGGAGAGTCTACTATCTGCATGTTCAATTTCAAAAGATGAGTGATACATGTAAAAACTACTAAAAATCTCTTTCTAGCAGTTTATTCACTTTAAGGATAGTAATAATTCTATCCTCTTGTTTACCAACTCCATCAATAGCTGTATCGTCACCACTCATTGTATCTGGTGCTGGACCAATATCTAACTTTTTAATTCTTATTGCCATGGTAAGTCTATCGATTACAAAGCCTGCAATATCATGCCCGTCTCTCATAACAATAAAACGAGTCTCGTCAGTGTGTTTTTTAGGGCTTAGTCCAAATTTTGTACGAAGATCTATTAGTGGTATAACTGCGCCACGCATATTAAATACACCAACAACATGCTTTGGAACTTGGGGGACTCTAGTCCACGGAAAAGGCTTAATGATTTCTTGAATTGCTAAAATTGGAATAGCATACTCCTCATCACCAATTACAAATCCGACCAGTTGAACTACCTCATCTGTAATTATTCCTGAATCATTTTGTTGTGCACTTTGCTTATCAATTATCTGTTTTAATTTATCACTCATTATAAAAACTCCGATTTAAAATTAACATTTCTTTGAACTACACTTGATAGGTAGTCAGCAGAGTATGGTTTAGTAATATATTCAACCATTCCAGATTCAACACCGCGCATACGATCAGATTTGCCAGTACGTGACGTTACAGCTATGAGAGGCAGATTTTTATAACGATTATATTTTTTAATCTCATTAGCAAGAGTGTATCCGTCCATTCTAGGCATTTCAATATCTACCAACATTGCATCAAAATTATGATCACCCTGCTTTAAAATATTTAGTGCTTCTTGCCCATCGCCTGCTTCAACTAAAGTTATTCCTAATGGTTCAAGTGCTTTTCTCATAATCGTTCTATCTGTTTTAGAATCATCAACAATCATGACAGTATAATCACTTCTTTTTGTCTTCTCTTGTGTTAACAGAGCCGCATTTGATGCACTATCATTTGTGATTGTTGATTTTACTTTTTTAGCTATATCCATAAGTGCTATAACATCGACAATAAGAGTAACACCACCATCACCACGAATAGTTGCACCAGCTACACCTTCTATACCTTTTAGGAAATCACCAAGTGATTTAATAACTATCTCCTCTTGTCCAACAAGAGTGTCTACTATAAGACCTAGCTTACTAGTTCCTAAACCTAGAACAACAACATAAGCGTGCTCACTTGAATCCAATATACGTTCAACCTCAAAAATATCTCCAATATGAACCAAGGAGAGAACATCATCACGAAGTCTCATTACAGAGCGACCTTCAACTGTGTAAATTTCATCTTTTGAAATTCTAACAGTTTCTAAAACTGATGCTAAAGGGATAGCATAATGTTCCTCTTGAACACCAACCAGTAGTGCTTGAATAATAGCCAAAGTAAGAGGAATTTTCAACTTAATAGATGTTCCAATTCCCATCTCACTATCAATATCTATAATACCGTTCACTTTCTCAATATTAGTTTTTACAACGTCCATCCCAACGCCACGGCCAGAGACATTTGTAACTGTAGCTGCTGTAGAAAATCCAGGCCTCATAATAAGACCAAAGGCCTCTTTATCACTCATATTATCAGCTTCTTTTTCGGTAATAAGACCTTTTTCTAGGGCCTTATTTTTTAAAACTTCTGAATCAAGCCCCTTACCATCATCATCGATTTGAATAATGATTTGGTTACCTTCATTATATGCAGTTAACTTGATAGTTCCTTGTTCATCTTTCCCCTGTTCAGCACGAATTGATGGAATTTCAATACCGTGGTCACATGAGTTTCTTATAATATGAACTAAAGGATCACCAACTTCTTCAACAATAGATTTGTCAAGCTCAGTATCTTCACCAGAGATATCAAGTTCAATTTTTTTGTTTAATTCACGAGTTAAATCGCGAATCATTCTTGGAAACTTATTAAAAACTTTACCAATTGGAAGCATTCTTGTTTTCATAACAGCTATTTGCAAGTCTGTTGTCACAAGAGAAACAATAGAAACGACTTGATTTAACTCCTCAAGAAACTCCTCTCCCTCATAGCGCTCCTCTACATCATCATTAATCTTAATAAGTCTGTTCTTAGCAAGAACCAGTTCGCCGATTAAATTCATCAGGTGATCAAGTCTGTTTACGTCAACGCGTATTGTTTGCTCAACAGTTGTCGCTTTTTTTGCAGGTGCTGCTGCTTTTGTATCGTCTACTGGTTCAGCTTTTGTTCTGGATACTGAAGAAGGAGTTACATGTACAGGAGCTGTTACAACTGGCTGAGGAATTACTTCTTCTTCTAAAGTATCTTCATCAGTAGGATCTAGAGATGGAACACTCTCTCCGGCTGCTATTTTAGCTTCTCTCTTAATCTTATCTTCAATCTGTCTTGCATTGAGAAGCCTCTCTATCTCTGCTTCGAGTTCATCTGCATCCATACTATCGTAATCTGGCTCGTCACCAGAAGCTTCCGGCACTACCACTGGAGATACTTCTTCAATAATTGGAGTAACTTCTTCTACTACAGGAGCAACTTCTTGTGCTGCTGGTGGAGCTTTAACTTTTCCCTCTCCTCCACTGACTTTATCAAGTCTAGCAACACATTCAGCTACATCTATGCCAGCATCTTGACTTGTATCACGAATAGTTTCAAGGAGTGCCTTCATTAAATCTATTGATTGTAAAATAACATCCATAACGTCTGCATCTATTAATAAGTCACCATGTCTAGCTTTATTTAATACATCTTCCATATGGTGAGTCAAATGTGTAAGAACATCAAAGTTTAAAAATGATGATGCACCTTTAACAGTATGAGCAACACGAAATATACCATTTAAAAGTTCTAAATCGTTGGGTCTACTCTCTAATTCTACCAAATCATGATCTAATTGTTCAATCAGCTCAAAAGACTCAACTAAAAAATCCTGTAGTATCTCCTGAAATTCATCCATATTTACGCTCCTGTTTTCATATGTGCACGTATTATCCGTGACACTTCTTCATAAAATGTTTTAGCTTTAAACTTAACTAAATAACCTTCTCCGCCAGCTTCCTTACCCCTAGCTTCACTAAAGTGATCACTAATAGATGAGTTAAATACAATTGGAATACCTTTAAATCTGGCGTCATCTCTGACATTTGCTGCAAAGTGAAAACCATCCATTTTTGGCATCTCAACATCAGAAATAATTATTTTAAGGTTATTTGACACATCTTCCCCATACATTTTGTATAGCTCATCAAGCTTTTCAAGACCCTCTTCTCCATCTCCAGCTTCCATAACTTTAAAGCCCATCTTAACAACTGCTTCTTTCACTATTCTTCTTGCTGTTGGACTATCATCTAAAATGAGTGCTAATCCGGAAAATTTTTCTATCTCATCAGGAAGGCTTTGTGTATCAGGTGCATATAGTCCCAAATCTTCAACAACACTCTCTAGGTCCAAAATAAGAAGTACATTATCCCCTTCTATTCTAGTTACACCTGTTATCTTACTTCCTTCAAGCGATCCAGATTCACCCACAAAAGATGCTGGTTCAATATCTGACCAATTAATTCGTCGTATTCTTTTAGCATCATGAACTATAAAGCCAATTAAAACGTTGTTAAACTCTGTAATAATTACTCTTGAGTTTTTTTCAGATTCCTCAGGTACTATAATTCCCATCCATTTTGCTAAATTAACAACGGGAATCACAACATCTCTTAAATCGAAAATTCCTTCTATATAATCTGGTGTTCCTGGCAATTCTGTTAAATGTGGTATTTTAATTATTTCTCGAACTTTTGATACATTGATGCCATAAATTCCCTCATATACTTGGTCGTCTTCTTGCTTGAAAATGCGAAAGTCAACAAGCTCCATCTCATTAGAGCCAACTTTCAGTGATTCATCTCTTGTCATATTTCAATTCCCTTTAGAGAAAATTTTCTCTTGCAATAACTCTAGTTCTTTTGGTGATTTTACAATAAAATATCTTTGATTGCAAGCAAAAGCTCCTAAGTTTATGTATGTAAACTTCTCATATATAATAGTTCTGTTTTGATGAAAATGCCCCTCTATAAAGAAGTCACAACTGTACTTTTTATCTAACCTTCCTGATATATATTTAGTAAAACCCTTAAACTCTTTACAATCATTTTTTTTACTTAAATGTTTATCTAGTGTTTTTAATATGTAGTGCCGAGATAAAGTATCTATAATATTTAAGATATACACAATGGTAGGGTTTCTAATCATCGATGTATAAACTCTGTATCCATAATCAGACTCTATATCTCCATGAGCAAGCAAGATTCTTTTATTATTATAAATACATGTAACTGGTTGTTTTGAGATTGGGAACAGTTTTACATGTGGAAATATTTTCTTTAGATTGAAGTCGTGATTTCCTTCTAGATATATAACTTCTATCTCTTTAGAGATTTCATCTATAAACTTTACAACTTCACTATTTAGTTTTTGAGTATAAAAAACTCCGCCAAATAGAGCATCAAATATATCACCCATGAAGATCAGTTGGGTAGGTTTCAATTCTTTTAAGTGTATATCTTTTATGAAGTTTAAAAGTTCCGGTCGCTTATTTGAGTAGTGTGCATCTGAAACAATAAATGCACCCTCTAAAATTTCTATACTATGGGACATAAGCTATATTTGGAATTCCAGCTGATTCATCAATTCCCATCATAATATTTGCGTTAACTACTGCTTGGGATGAAGCCCCTCTCATTAGGTTGTCAATTGCACTAGATATAAAAAGAACATTCCCTTTTTGTTTTACATATATATCACAAAAGTTTGTGCCAGATACACTCTTCATATCCACAGGATTTTTACATACTCTTACATGTAACTCATCTTTATAGAACTCTTCTAATACCTTAAAAGCATCGAAATCACTACTTACTTGTATATATATAGAGCTTATCATACCTCGCGTTACAGGTACTAAATGCGGAACAAAACTAACATCATCAAAATCTACATATAGCTTTTGCGCAATCTCCGGAGCATGTCTGTGCATAAGGGGGTTGTATGCGAATAAGTTCTCATTTACATTTACAAAGTGTGTTACATCACTAAGCTTTTTTCCTGCTCCGCTTACGCCTGTTTTTGCATCTATAATAATAGGGGTATTTTTCAGTCGCTTATCCATAAAGGGTAAAACTCCTAAAATTGCAGAAGTTGGAAAGCATCCAGGGTTGGCTACAAGTTTTGCACTCTTTAAGGCTTCACGATTAATCTCAGGGAGTCCATAGACTGCATGTGATAGATTTTTGACATCTGTGTGAGGACAATAAAACTCTTCATATAAACCTTGTGTAAGTCTATAGTCAGCAGATAAGTCAACCACTTTAACACCTTTTTCTATAAGTGCTTTCACATAAGCCATAGCAGTCTGATGAGGCACAGCTAAAAATACAAGTTCGCATTCTTGTGCTAACTCATCAATATCAGCTTTTAAAACCTTACACTCATAAACTCCACTCAGGGATGGGTGAAGTTCACTCAGCATGACCCCACCCTCAGAGTTTGCAACATAAGAGAGTTGAAATTTTGGATGCTTAATAAGTATTTTAACAAGTTCAAGTCCTGTATACCCGCTAGCTCCAATTATTCCGACATTAATAACACTCAAAAACTATCTCCTGATATTTAACCTCGTTTATCTCAAACTCTTTTTCACCGCCTGGCAATCTAACTTTTACCTCATCACCCTCTGCTTTACCTAATAACTGCTTTGCTAAAGGTGAACCAAAGGAGATCAGCCCCATATCAGGATTGCTCTCACATCCACCAACTATAGTATATGTTATTTCTTCATCTGTATTCATATCTGTCATCATAATTGTTGAACCAAAACTAATACTAGAGTGTGTAAGTTCAGAAGGGTCAACAATTTTTGCACATCCTATAATGTCGGCAAGGTCTTGTAATCGTCCATCAATTTGTCTTTGCTGCTCTTTTGCCGCATGATATTCTGCATTTTCTTTTAAATCACCATGCTCTAATGCTTCTTCTATATCTTTGACAACTTGAGGTCTTTTTACCTCTTTTAAGTTTTTAACCTCTGCTTGGAGTTTCTCATATCCAAACAAAGTCATAGGTTCAACTCTTTCCATAATTATTCTCTTTTAGTGTTTATTTTTTATCAAACTTAATATCATTACCGATACTTACAGCTTCTTTTATATCTTCTATATTTTTATCTATCAACTTTATTGAGTATGGTTTTTCTTTATGGACAACTCTTATATCTTTAAGCTTTACACTGCTGCCATCATACTCAAAAATTGCTTCTGGTGTTAAGTTTTTAAAGTTTCTTTTGAAGTTTATATGCTCTTTTTTACTTATTTTTATAGAAACATCTTGTTCAAAATCTAACTTTCCTTCAAAAGATAAACTTGCAGAAAAATAACCTTTTCTTTTGTTATATTTAAATTTCGTAAGGATTGGTTTTCCCCAAGTTATTTCAAGAGCTTGTTTCAAGACTCTATCTTCAAGATGTTTTCTAGTTGATGGTTTTGGAATAGTATGCATCTCCTTCTCAACCAATTTTGAAACCAAACTATTAAAACTTAAACCATTATGATGTCCTGCTCTTGCACATCTCACATAGTGATTACTCTCTTTGCTGCCATAGTCACTGGAGAAGCCGTAACCAAAATGAACATACCAGACTCTCTCTTGGTGTGTTGCATGAATAGATGATGACCAATAGCCTTCAGAAGCAGTATTTTTAAACCCTTTTTTTATAGATGGATTAAACTTTTCTTTATCTGTTATAGTTAGAAGTTGCTCTGCCGACGGTAAATACCAATCATCTTTCCCGTCTAGCGCCAGCTCTTCGCAATATTTTCTTGCACCACTGTAGTCTTTTTGTAAACTTGCCACTTCACTGCTATCTTGCCACACTATTCCTGTACCATTATCAGTAACTACATCACCTTTTTTCTTTAGTTCTAATGGCTTCTTTTTCTCTACTCTAACACACTTAACATTATAAATATTTGTCTTATCAAGAGTATATGAACGACCATTCTCAAAAAGGAGAAACCATGCATCATTACTATTTGAGATGTCAGTGGATGATGACCAGTAAATATGAGAAGTAATATTATCAAAACCGGCTTTTATTGCAGGTTTGTATTGTCTATAATCAGCAATACTTTCAAGCTCATTAATAGCTGGCAAACGCCAGTCGTCATACCCACCCATCTTTAAATCTTGACAGTACCCTTTTGCTTCATTCCAAGTTTTTTTTACCTTATAATCATCTTTCCACATCATACCGGTCGTACTGTCAGTTATTATGTTGCTTGAGTCATCTCTTGTCAGAGTATGTTTTTTTTCGAGTTTTATCGTCTCATTTATAACTATTTCATATGCGAAAGATGTTAAAGCAAGCATAACAATCAGTAATAACTTTTTTATCATTTATCTATTTCCTTATGGTTTTTTATTATTAGATTTATAGTGAAGTATATCAATAATTTAGTTAAATAGACTTTACATGTTATTATTTATTTTTCTCATATTTGAGAGGTCAAACTCAATGTTTTCATCTTCACATGTAATAAAAACAATACACCCCTTCTTACTTATTGAGATTGGCTTATGAATATTTTCTAGTAGTGTTATACTCTCTTGGCTTTGTGGGTCGTAAGCTTTGAGCTTATTTTCGTCTATTGTGAAAAGTCTGCCACCGCCACAACCATCACCAATAATGCCCTCACATGTAAGATTTTCATCAAAATTATTAATCTCTCTAGAACCATGAGTCATCTAAACACTCCTCTTTAGTCTGTTTAACAAATGCTTTAAAATCTGTACTGTTTTTATCTAGATTTTTAAACTCATCATATGTATACTCTTTAAAAATTCTATCATCCAAACAGTTGCACATAGTTTCATTATTCTCTTTCTTACATGTAGATATCAACTCTGTTTTATCTCTATCTTCCCATGTCATATAACTATTATAAAAAGGGACAATTGCCCAAATAAAAAAACCAAATGTCAGTACAATATTTACTATATACTCTTTTTTTCTAGTCTCATAATACTTTTTTAAATCATACGCTATAAAAATCAGAAAAACTATCTCTAAGGTTATTGTGAACCAATCACTACTTACAAAATTAAACAACTATTTTTACCCTTAACATCTTACAAACCTCTTATCTTTTTAATCGCTTCTGCACACATGGTAAGTCCGAAAGTCGCAGTCACACCTACAAAACTCCCTTTATGCTCTGTAACGACAGCCTCTTCTGAGCTAAATATCACTTTATACTTACTCTTGAACTTTCTTCTTGTTAACTCTCGTCTTATCTTTTTACCAAGCGGGTCTCCGGCACTTTTCCAGATATCTGCCACTTGTACTTTAGTCGGGTCTACACGTTTTGCGGAGCCAAAAGAAGAGATTAGTTTTCTGTAACACGCTTGTGCAAGAGCCAGTTTTGCGCGAGTATTATCTATGGCATCTAAAACAATATCATACTCAGAAAAGTCAAAATCTCTAACCCATTGCTCCTCTACATGTACATTGATTATTTTTATATCTGGATAGTGCTTTTGAAGCGCTTCTGTTTTTAATTCCCCTACATGTAACTCTGACCACATTTGACGATTTTGATTTGACTCATCATAAGTGTCATAGTCCACAATAGTAATATTACTAACACCACTGCGAACAAGGCAATCGAGACAGTGACCACCAACGCCACCAACCCCTAAAAGAAGTACTTTTGCGTTTTGCAGTTTTGTAAAATCCTCTTTAAGAAGTTGTTTTATACGCTCATGCTTCATACTGTACTAATCAATCCAATCTTGAAGTCTATTCATACTTTTATATGCACTCATATCAAGCTGTATTGGAGTTATAGAGATGTTTCCGTCTCTTATTACCTCATAATCACTTAGACCACTATTACCAACTCTCGGAGAAAAGTTAAGAGGATGTAAACCTAGCCAATAGTGTTCTTCTCCTCTTGGATTTCTATGCACATGTGAATCATTTGCGTAAAACCTGTATCCGGCATAAGTTACTATCATTTTTGCCTCTTTTACATCTGCTGGAATATTCACATTTAAGAACTCTCTATCAGGAAGTGGGA
Source organism: Candidatus Sulfurimonas marisnigri (assembly GCF_015265475.1). NCBI lineage: Bacteria > Pseudomonadati > Campylobacterota > Epsilonproteobacteria > Campylobacterales > Sulfurimonadaceae > Sulfurimonas > Candidatus Sulfurimonas marisnigri. The sequence goes on from NZ_CP054493.1 coordinate 1,926,489, forward strand.
AAGTGCCACCTTTGATTTTTAAAACAAGTTTTTTTATCGTCTCTTTTGCTAATGTAAAATCTCCCTCAGGATCTGAAAAATCCATCACCTGAGAAATAGCAATAGAAGGGACATCATGAAGTACACCCTCCATAGCTCCGGCGGCAGTTCCAGAGTATGTAATATCTTCACCCATATTTGAGCCGCGGTTTATACCGCTTATAAGCAAATCCGGTTTAGAATCTACAAAGATTGTGCTCAAAGAGAGATAAACACAATCACTCGGAGTTCCATCATCAAGCTTATAAAAGTCATCACCTACACCCACAAACCGAAGTGGACGAACCAAAGTAAGTGAGTGACCACATGCAGACTTCTCATTTGCAGGAGCCACAACAGTAACTCTTACATCATCCAACTCTCTTAAAGCCTCTACTAAACTAAGTAGACCTTTTGCCTCATAACCATCGTCATTTGTTACTAAAATTCTATACTTATTTTTCATAATCTAATTTTATCATAATGTGTTTACTTTTCTAACCGATATTGTATAAAGAAAGAAATAATTTTGGAGAAATATTATGAACACATCTTATGCATTTGACTCTTACAGAGCACACGATTTAAATATTGCTATGAGAACTTCAAGTGGTGACGTTATTAAGATGGATTTTTCCAATGCCGAGGCACTATCAATGAGCAAAGAGCAAAATGCTAACGGCTCAAAAACCTCTATGACATTCTCTTCTATGCAGTCGTTTCAGTTTTCTATTGACTCCAACGGCATAGATAAACAAGACCAAAAAGAGATAGATGCTTTTATGAAAATTGCGCAGCCTTTTATAGACAATTTTTTAAAAGAGCTCGAAGATGTTGCACCAAAGTCTCCTGTTTCAAAACTAGCACGTACTATTGCCGGAATTTTTGAGCCAAGCAAAGAGAGAGACGATAATTCTAAAAACAATGTTAAAACAAATATAGTAAATATGTTTGATAACTCTATGAAAAAACTAGAGACTCCTGAAAAACTAAACACTATTGATACTTTGGATAAAATATTTGAAGATGCTAAAAAGCTTTTGGAAAAAACACTTGAGGAATTTGATAAGTTTAATAAAATTTTATATGCATAAAACCAAATATAGCTTAATATAAAAACTAAGCTATATTTTGTGTAATCCTGATTGAATCACCATAGTATATCATATCATACAGTTCTAAACTCACGACATCACTGATGGCAACTAAATCTCTTATCTTTAAACTATCAGAACCAACTCCTGCATAAAGGTAAAGAGTTTCATCAACAATATCACTCTTTTTAAAATATATAAGATTACATTTATTTATATTTTTTAATAAATCATCTAACATAAGCACCCTTTATTATAATATATGAAATAATAACATAATTTGTAACAATATAATATATTTAGTTTTATAACATTATATTTTTCTGCACATAACATCGGATATTTTTTAATTTTATAAAGAATTTTTGCATATAATTACCAAGTAATAGAAATTTAATACCCATAATTTGGTATAAAAAATGCTTTGCAAATGTTATGAAAAAACTATTTTTATTACTTATTTTTAACCTAATCATTTTTGCTTCATCTGTTTCTACCATAGAAGAAGACTACCGGAAGCTCAATCATGAGATAGATAAAATATCTCTTTATTTAAGTGCTGAAGAAAAAGTATCTATATATTTTTTAATCCTCTCTACGCATGAAAAAATTACTTCTGCTCTGTCCACAAACATAAATAAAGTTTCAAGCCTCAAAGAGTTGCAAATAGACACAATACAAGCAATTTCAAACTTAAAAGAGAATAACAATAAAATAAGTTCCAAAGAGATTGAAAAAGTAAAAGAGCTTTATAAAAAAATGAGCAGCAATGGCTTGGTTCTTATTAAATCACTAAAACAAGAGACTCAAGATAAAATTGTTTATCAAGACAAAATTATATATCAAGATAAAATTGTTTATAAGGAGAAGTTGGTTTATCAAGATAAAATAGTCGAAACCACCTCTTATGTGTACATTTGGATAGCATCTATATTATTTTTAATAGTTGGCTTTATTCTTGGATACTTAGTTTCTAAAAACATCCATATAAAGAGAAAAAATCTTCCTCAGCTAATAACTATAAAAGATTTGGAAGATGAAAAAACAAATCTTTTAGAAATAATCAACAATATTAAAACAGACAATGAAAAGCTACATGTAGAAATAAATAAAAAAACTCTGCATGTAGAAAAACAAAATATAGAGCTAACAGAGAAAAACAAAGCATTACACAATCAAGCAGCAGAGTTGCAAAACTCTCACACAAACATGCTACTAGAACTTAATGAAAAGATTGAAAAACTAGCCCAAGAGAAGAATACTCTTTTTTCTCAGATTCAAGAGAGTGAAACCAACAGTGAACTAGATAAACAAAACAGTTTTCAATTTGATGAGCACTTACAATCTCTTCAACACCAAAGCAGGGATATATTCAATGTTTTAGATACTATATCTGATATAGCAGACCAAACTAACCTCCTTGCTCTAAACGCGGCAATTGAGGCAGCAAGGGCGGGAGAACATGGCAGAGGATTTGCGGTAGTTGCTGATGAAGTGAGAAAACTGGCAGAGAGAACACAAAAAACACTTAACGAAGCAAGAGTTAATATTTCAGGTGTTGTTGATGCCATTTCAAACCTTAAAATATAAAAACTTGACTTTAGAAGTTTTATTAGTGTAAAATTGCGCAATCAAGAAGATGTAATGAGTATATCCTAAACAACTTTCCCCCTGCAAAAATCCTAAAAACCAAGGCAGCCACCATATGAGTGAAAACAATTCAGAACAACCGCGTAAATCTAACCCTAAATCTAGCCCTAAGAACAATTCAAAGCAAAGAACTCACAAACCAGTAAAAGGTGCAAGTGTTGAAGAGCTCCGTATTAAGAGTATTGATGAGTTAACGGCTTTAGCAATAGAGTTAAATGTTGAAAACCCCAACGAACTTAAGCGTCAAGATATTATCTTTGAAATTCTAAAAGCACAAACTGAACAAGGTGGCTTTATCCTTTTTAGTGGAATTCTTGAAATTATGCAAGATGGCTACGGATTTATCCGCTCAATAGACAAAAGTTTTAACGAAAGTATAAATGATGCTTATGTTTCCAATACACAGATTAAAAGATTTGCTCTTAGAAACGGTGATGTCGTTACAGGTCAAGTTAGACCGCCAAAAGACCAAGAGAGATACTACGCTCTTATTAAAATCGAAGCAGTAAATTCACTTCCACCTGAAGAGAGCAAAAAAAGACCTCTGTTTGAAAATCTTACACCACTTTACGCACTAGACCAAATAAAACTAGAGTATAGAGAAAAAGGTCTAACCGGCCGCATGCTGGATCTCTTTTCCCCTATTGGTAAAGGTCAGCGTGCTCTTATAGTTGCACCTCCTAGAAGCGGTAAAACTGAACTCTTAAAGGAAATTGCTCATGGTATAACTCATAACCATGCAGAGATTGACCTAATGGTTTTACTTGTTGATGAGAGACCTGAAGAGGTTACAGATATGGAGAGAAGCGTTAAAGGTGAAGTTTATAGCTCAACTTTTGATATGCCTGCAAAAAACCATGTAAAAGTTGCCGAGATGGTAATAGAAAAAGCAAAAAGACGTGTTGAACTAGGTAAAGACGTTGTTATTTTACTTGACTCCATCACCCGTCTGGCACGTGCATACAATACTGTTACACCTTCAAGCGGAAAAGTTCTGAGCGGTGGTGTTGATGCAAATGCGCTTCACAGACCAAAACGTTTTTTTGGAGCTGCCCGCAACATTGAAAATGGAGGAAGCTTAACTATCATTGCAACTGCCCTTGTTGATACAGGTAGCAAAATGGATGAAGTTATCTTTGAAGAGTTCAAAGGTACGGGTAATTCAGAGGTTGTTCTTGATAGAAAAATTGCCGACAGAAGAATATTCCCTGCAATTGATATCCTCAAATCCGGAACACGTAAAGATGAACTTCTTATCGGCCCTGAAGTTCTACAAAAAGTATTTATTCTTCGCCAGATGATACATAAACAAGAGAATGAAATTGAAGCACTTAAATTTGTTTACGCAACTATGGGTAAAAAAGCTACAAATGATGAATTCCTAGAAAGCATGAATACAAACTCGTAACAATGAAGATAGGTGTATTTGATAGTGGAATTGGTGGTTTAACAGTTGTTAAATCACTCCTTGGACATAATCTTTTTGAGGAGATAATCTACTTTGGTGACACAGCTCGTGTTCCATACGGGATAAAAGACAAAATAACTATCATTCGCTACGCAATTGAAGCCGTAGAATTTTTCAAAAATTTTGAACTTGACCTTATTATAGTTGCTTGTAACACTGTCAGCGCTTATGCTTTGGATGAGATGAGAGAAGTCTCTGATTGCCCAGTCATAGGGGTTGTAGAAGCCGGGATACTCGCTACAGCCAATGCACTTAAAGATAAAACTTCAAACATACTTATTATTGGTACAAAAGCGACTATAAACTCAAAGGCGTACGAGATAGGTCTAAACGCAGAGGGATTTCACAGCTTGCAGGCCAAAGCAACAGGGCTTTTTGTCCCGATTGTTGAAGAGGAGATTTACTGCGGCGAAATTTTAGAGGCAACTTTTAAACACTACTTCAGTCAAACGACAAATCCAGATGCTATAATCTTGGGTTGTACTCACTTTCCTCTTATCTCTGATGAGCTACAAAACTACTTCTCAAAAGATACGATATTGATTCACTCTGGTGATGCCATAGTTGAGTACTTGGAGAAAAATTTTAATTTTAGTGTAAAGTATAATAATCCAAAACTGGAATTCTTTGCATCTGAAAATCCGGATGCATTAAAGGCTGTTAGTAAAAAATGGTTGAATATTTAAAAGGATAAATAATAAAAAAGCTATTTTCTGCTTATTATCACCCTCAACTTGTAGAAACAATAGTTAAAGGAAATTTATCTGGCGGTTTAGCAGCAAATATAATTATTCCTACCTTGGTGACTTATGTACTTTATAACACTATTCCAAATACTCAGATATTCACTTGGCTATTTTTAAACTACACAATATTTTCGAGTAGAGTTTTTTTTAACAAAAAAATATCTACTAATTTAAATATACATTTGTTTCATTTATCATTTACATCTTTTCTTTATGCTGTATTAGCATGGTTAAGTCTACTATACGGTGATGGAATTCACTTACTTTTTGCCGGAATGGTTATAGCATCTATTGCAGCAGGTTCCGTCATAACTGTGGTAAGCATATTTCATTTCTTTGTTATTTATGTAATTATTCAAATGTCTGGTTTAATCAGTGCCTTTTTATACTCTAATCAAGAGATCTTTTATATAAGTGCCATACTTGCAATTACCTTTAGTGTTTTTGTTATATCTAATGGTTACAAGCAGTACTCTTCTATAAAAGAGATGTTAAGACTACATGGTCAAATTAATGATTTGCTGGACAATGCAGGCCAGGGATTTTTATCATTTGATAATAATCTAATATGTGAAAGTAGTTTTTCAGCAGAGTGTAAAAAAATATTTGATTTAAAAGATATTGAAGGTCTTGATATATCTCAACTGCTATTCAGTCAAAACATAAAAGATAAAGAGCTTTTTTGTGAGGGAATAGAGAGCGCTGTTAAGTGTGAAGATAAGATGATAAAAGATATGTTTTTGTCTTTAATTCCAAAAGAACAAATTATAAACAATAACTCAATAAATATTGAGTGTAAAGCACTTAATAATAACAAATTTATGATTATTCTGACAGATATTACAAAAACAAAAATTCTAAAATCTAAAGTTGAGCACCAAACACATGTGCAAAATATGATTGTAGAGGTTGCTTCAAATAAAAATGATTTTATTGAGTTAAAAGATGCATTTAATAATTTTGTAAAAAACTTATCCTCTTATAAAGATGTCTCAACGAGTGAAATAGATAGTATCAGAAGGGAGCTACACACATTTAAAGGTGTTTTCGCACAAAAAAAGATGATTTACATACCCTCTTGCATTCATGAAATTGAATTAAAAATACGAAACATCTCTTTAAATAGTGAAATTATTTCTGCCATTATAGAAGCAAACTTACAAGATGAATTCAATAAAGATATAGCTGTTGTTAATTCTATTTTAGGTGAAGAATTTTTAAACTCTAAAAAAGCTATATCTGTGGAGATTGAGTCCATAAATGAGATTGAGTCAGAATTAACATCAATTAGCTCTATCTTGGAGTATAGCGAACAAAAAAATTTAAACAATATTTTAACAAAAATAAAAAAATTAAAATACGAATCAGTTAAGAATATGTTGGATCCTTATATTTCACATGTAAAACAGTTATCATTAAAACTAGAAAAAGAGGTGTATGAGCTAGAGATAGAGGGTGATTCAACTATAAGAGTATCAACTAAAATTAAACCATTTATGACATCACTTATTCATCTTTTCAATAACTGTGTTGACCATGGGATAGAAGACATTGACACCAGAGCTGATTTAGATAAAGATGATATAGGAACTATAAAATGTAAGTTTGAAGTTATATATGATGTTTTAGCCATACAAATAAGTGATGACGGGCAAGGGATAGATACAAATAAGCTATCATTAAATGCAATCTACAAAGCCTTTAATAGTGAGGAATACATAGCATTGATGAGTGAAGAAGAGAAGTGTAGTCTTATTTTCACTAATAAACTAAGCACCAAAGATCAAACGTCAATTGTTTCTGGTTTTGGGACAGGGATGAGTTCTATTAAAGATAATTTGGAAAAAATAAATGGTACATACAGTATAAAAAATGAGCCTGGTGATGGTGTTACTTTTTCATTTTTTATACCACTAAACGAAGATAAAAATACAGATTTTTCATATTTTAACAAGTGTGAAAATATTTGTGACTGTATCTCTGAACAAATTGGAATATTTATGAATGAGACGCTAAATATTGAAGTTATAAACACTAAAGAATTAACTAATCAAATTTTTGAGAATAAGTATGTTCAAGCTGAGTTATATGGTAGTTTTAATGGCAAAGTTATTATTGTTTTCTCTAAAAAAATCACTAATTTACTTACTTCTACTTTAATTCCAGATGGTTTCAACGAGCAAGATAAGCAATGTCTTATTCAAGAACTTCCATGTGAAATACTAAATACAGTTGTTGGTCTGTCCATTCAACATTTTGATAAAAACTTAGAGAATACAAATCTATCAACTCCAATAAATTATGATAATTTCAGTTTAATGAATTTAGGAGAAAAGTGTAAAAATAAATTTATTAGAGAGATTGAGACATCCTATGGTAGAATTATCTGCATAGTTTTGGAAAAGGAAAATCAATGATAAGCGTTATGATAGTGGATGACTCATCAATAATAAGAAAGATATTCGCAAAAAACTTAACAGACATGGGTTTCACAGTTTCTGGGGTAGCTAAGGACGGAAGAGAAGCTATAAGTATGTATGAAAAACTAAAGCCTGATTTAGTAACTATGGACATAACTATGCCTATCTTGAATGGAATAGAGTCATTAAAAGCTATAAAAGCAAAATTTAAAGATGTAAAAGTGATTATGATCACTTCCCATGGTGAAGAAAAGTTAGTTATGGAGGCTTTATTAAATGGAGCAAAAGGTTATGTACTCAAGCCTATCACCCCTGAAAAAATACAACAGGCAATATATAAAATTTTCCCACAAGTAATTGATAATAATCAAACAAAACTAAATAATACCGATATAGGAATCATAACCCCTTTGTAACATTAGTCACATACAAAAAAATATTAATGTCATATACTTCTTATTGTAAAACAAAACAAAAGGAAATAATATGTGTTTTAATGCAGGAAAAATAGATAGAATAATTAGAGTTGTTGCAGGTTTAGGATTGATTGCTTATGGAATCATTACCGTAAATATGCTAGTTGCTGCTATTGGTGCGATACCTCTTTTAACAGGTTTAATTGGCTTTTGTCCATTTTATCCAATCTTTAAAATGAATACCGGTTGTAAAAAATAATTACAATTTTTATTCCATAAATTCAGATATAATTTTCATCCAATAGGATGAAGATTATGCAACTACAAGATTTCGATTTTTACGACGAATTGACAAAAGACGAACAAGAGCTTTTGCTCAAAAGCTTAAAGCCTATCTCTATGGATGCCGGCAAAATTATTTTTTATCAGGGCGATACAACTCAAGATATACTTCTTCTTGAGGATGGTGAGGTAAGAGTATATATGCAAGGAGATGGAGTCAATGAAATCACTCTTTATAGTCTTCTACAAAATGAGCAATGTATTGTAAATACAACTTCAACAATAAACCAAATTCCGACAATAGGCTCAGCCATAACTACTACTCCAATAAGAGGTTATCTTCTTAACAAAGAGCTTGTTATAAAACTAATGAGAGATAACTCCAACTACCAAAGCTATATGTTCTCACTTTTAACATTGCGATTAGATAGCGTTGCAAGAGTTTTAGAGAATATTAAATTTAAACATCTTGATGAGAGAATCTATGAATGGCTTCAAGCTCAAAAGAGTCAAACAATACAAATAACACATGAAGAGCTAGCCAACTACATAGGTTCAACTCGAGTAGTTGTAAGTCGTGTTTTAAAAAAAATGGAGAGGGAGTCTCTTATAAAACTATCCAGAGGTTATATAACTCTGATTGATGATACTTTAACCCTATAAATGCTAAAATCACCATAACTAAAAATGGAGTGGCATGTGAAAGAGAGCTCAGAAGTATTAGCAAGAAAATATAGACCTATTAATTTTGATGAGCTTATCGGGCAAGAGACAATATCTCAAACTCTCTCACTAGCACTTGATTCAAATAGACTCTCTCATGCTTATCTTTTCTCCGGCCTTCGCGGGAGCGGAAAGACTTCTACAGCTCGTATCCTTGCAAAAGCTCTTATTTGCGAACAAGGGTTAAGCCATAAGCCTTGTGGGACTTGTCAAAACTGTATCTCTGCACTTGGAAATCGTCATATAGACATAATAGAGATGGATGGTGCATCATCAAGAAAGATAGATGACATTAGAGACTTAATCGAGCAGACAAAGTATAAACCGGCAAGTTCAAGGTTTAAAATTTTTATTATTGATGAAGTTCATATGTTAACCAAAGAGGCTTTTAATGCTCTTCTTAAAACACTTGAAGAACCTCCTTCTTATGTAAAATTCATTCTAGCTACTACTGACCCTCTTAAATTACCTGCTACTATTTTAAGTCGTACTCAGCACTTTAGGTTTAAAAGTATTGCTACGAATAAAATCATAAACCATCTTGCACACATTTTAAATATTGAGGGAATTCAATATGAAACAGACGCCCTAGAAATACTGGCTAGAAGCGGAAGCGGAAGCTTAAGAGACACTCTAACTCTACTTGATCAAGCAATAATATACTCTAAAAATCATGTAGATGTTCGTACTGTTACTGATATGCTTGGGCTTGTTGACCCTAAGTTTATTGGTGAACTTTTTGGAGCCGTATTCGCAAAAGATTATGCACGTCTTGTAGAACTCACAAAGGTTCTAGAAGATTATGAAGCAGAGATGGTTGTCGATGAGCTTATAGCATATCTTAAAGATAGGATGTACTCCAGTGACGCTTTATTCTCAACATTGGTTTTAGACAGGTTTTTTAGAATTTTAAGTGAGTCAAAATATCTATTTAGTATAAATGCTGATGGCTCGTTTGTATTATCACTTATATTTTTCAAGATGATTGAAGCTCTTCGTATAAAAGAGGTTGACCAAATGATTGAGTCTCTTCAAAAAGAGATTAGTAGACCTGCTATTGCTGTATCTGTACCTGAACCTACTCAAGAGGTAGAGACTCCATATATGGCTGCAGCACAGACATTTGAAGATGAAATACAAACTCCAAATATAGAAACTGAAATAGCTCCAGCAGTACAAGATAGAGTTCTACATGTAGAAGTAGATCCTAATCTAAAGGTATTCCAAGAGCTGATAGCAAAAATCAAAGACAGAAGTTTTGAGCTTGGTGAGTGTTTTGAAAAAAGTATTAGTTTTATATCTTATAGAGATAGTATTTTAACTTGGGAGAGTTGTGCCAATGAGGAGTGCAAGAAAGCTTTGACACACGGCTACTCGGCTATTAAACAGCTTGTTAGAGAAATATTCGGATTTGAGACAAAAATCAAACATGAAGCCTGTAGAAAAACTACTCAAGAGCTATATGCAGAACCTGAAAAAGAAACACAAACTATTGAACAACCAACAATGCAACATACTCAGAGTACCTCAATGGTAGAAGATGCGGAAATAGGCGGAAGTGCCAGCTGTGTAACAAGCTGTGAAAGTAGTGACTCTTCAAAAGAGATAGATGCTGTACAAATGAAAGATGAGCCTATGGTTCAAAAAGCAGTAGAGTTATTTGAAGCTAAGAAGATGACAATTCAGTCTAAAATTTAACTCTTTAGCATCTCTTTTATACTAAAACTAAAAACAGAACCTTTGGCAAACTCTGACTCAATTTCAAGGTTAGAGTTTAGTGATTTTAAAATATAACTGACCATAGCTAAACCTATCCCCATAGAGTTGTCCCAACTATTTTTGTCAACTCTGTAAAATTTACTCGTCACCTTATCCAGATGCTCCTCTTTTATTCCTATTCCACTGTCTTGAATTGATATTTTTTCATCTTTTAATATTATTTTCACATCACCACTTGAGTATTTCATAGCATTATCAACAAGGTTTATTAACACAAGTTCTAGCATTGTCTTATCACTAAAAACTATCACCTCATCCGCTTCAACAATAATGTCTCTATCTTTATATTTTGAAGATTGGTTAAATGAAACTTCATTACACAAATCTTTTAAGTCAAACTCGCTGTTATTGATAGTCAAATCACCATTATCTAGTTTTACAGATAGAGCTAATCTGTCTAACATTTTAGATATTTTGTCACCGTTTGAGCTAATCTTTTCCAAAAACTTATCACGAATTTTCGGTGGCATATCTGCATCTTCTCTAATAGTTTGAGCATAGCCCATAATAGATGCAATTGGATTTTTAAACTCATGAGAGAGTGCCGACAAAATATCGTTTCTTTGTTTATTTATCAGCCTGAGCTTAGCTATGTTTTTTATTTTCTTTTTATCATTTTTTGCAAGTTTTTTTACTAAATTTTTTAAAAGTAGTGAAATCTGCAAAAACTCATAAAAATATTCAATCTTTATAGCAGCATTATAGTTTTTATTTGATATTTCATCTAAATAGTTTGTTATTTGTGAAATATCATAAACCACCCTTTCACTCATTTTTTTTGAAATAAAAGTAGCAATTAAAATAATTCCAATAAAGACAAAAAATAGTTTTATCCATAATGAGTAAAAATCATCCATTATTTGAGCCAAACTCATAGATAGTCTAATATAAATTGTCTCATTGTTAAATTGGGTTTTTTTAGCAACGTATAAAAAATCAACTTTTAGTGTTTTAGAGTACCTTGTTATATCAGCAAATTTTTCTGAGTTGGCCTTCATAATCTCATATCTGTTACCATGGTTATCCATACTGTTCTTATCTGTATTAGACTCAGCTATCACAACACCCTCAGCATTTACAATTGTTATTCTAAGAGAAGTTTTATCATGCACTTTTGCTATAAATTTATCTAGGTTTACTATCTTATCCAACTCTAATTCCATTAAATCAATAGAGTGTTCAAGATGATTTTTATTGTTCCCTATAATTACAGATCTTAATGCCATATAACTAATAAGAGATGTAACAAGAAGAGCACCAACAAAAAGAGCTAAAAATTTAATTATAAATATCTGATGTATTTTTAGCACAACTTATACCCAACTCCCCGTACAGTCTGTATATAGTCTTTAGTCTTATCTGGATCAATCTTCTCTTTAAGACGATTTATCGCAACATTTACAGTCTTATACTGATATTCTTCACTGTCTCCCCAGACATTTAGTAAAAGATGGTCACGATCAAGAACCATATTTTTATTTAAAATAAATTCACAAAGAAGATTGAATTCTAATTTTGTAATATCAATATTTTTTCCATCAACGCTAAGCGTTCTTGAGCTTTTATCCAAAAAAAGATCTCTGTGTGATAAATTACCTTCCTCTATTTTTTTGCCTGTTCTGCGCAACATTGCTTTAACACGCAGGAGCAACTCTTTCATGTTAAAAGGTTTAGTAATATAGTCATCACCTCCTCTTAAAAATCCCTCTTCTATATCAGAGTCTCTATTTTTTGCACTTAGGTAAATAACTGGGGTAGTAATCCCATCTTTTCTGAGTTCTTGCACAAACTCACTTCCCTCAACACCTGGAAGATTTCTGTCCATTATTAGCAGGTCAATCTCCTCTTCATCGAGTATTTGAGCTACTGTTTTCGTATTTAAAAAACCTATTACTTCATAACCTTCTTTTTCTAAGTTATACTCCAATAATTCTAGTAAATCCTCTTCGTCATCTACAATGACAATTTTTGCACTCATTACTTTTCCTAAAATTTTATATTTATTATTGTACCCTAATGTTGGTATGGTTTAACTACAAAGTTGTAATAATAAATTTTTATAGTAAGTAAAGCAAAATTAATTTATAATGGTAGCAAACAGGAGGGTTGTTATGTTTATTTCGTCTTATAATACATATATTAATACCAACTCTTCCGATAGAACTGAAAAATTTAGAGAAGACCATTCTAAAGATGAATTTAAATCTTTTAACTTAAAATCTTTACCCAACTCCACTATAGACTCTTCTTCAAATAAGAATCTCCCTGTAGATTATGTTTCAAACTATAAATCATTTAACAATCAGCAAAAACTACAAGAGCAAATAAAAAGTCAAGATGAAATAAAATATACAAAAATAAAAGATATTAAAAATGCAAAGGTGGCTTATGAAGATAATTCTAAGATGTTTTCACTCTCAAGAAAACCAACTGCTTCTCTAGACCAGACACCAAAGATAGATAAAGATATACCTAAAAGTATTCAAGAGTTAAAAGAGAGTGAACTGCGACACATAATGGTAAATACATATACAGCTAATGATAAGTATTACCAATTAACAGCTTAAATACTTTTTATTTATACAAAACTTACATCTACAAGAGTTAAACAAAACAGTACCTCTTTATTGTTTAACTCAATTGCTTGAACAGCCTGATTTAAGGTAAATCCTGTTGTTATGATATCATCGACTAAAATAACATTTTTCTCTTTAAAGTTTTTCAATTCAAAATTTCTTGGATTTAACAATCTAAATTCTCTACTCTTGCCTGAATATGAAACTCTATTATTAGCCCTTAATTTATTAACCTTAGGTTTTATATATTTACATGAAAGAGACTTATTTAAAATTGCTGTATGTGAATACCCGCTTTTCACATGGTCATCAATTGCTACTGAAGCTACAGGATACTCAAATTCAAATTCTGATGCAAATTTTAATAAAGAATTTTTTGCCAATATAGAGTATATATAAAAACCTAAATCCGTATGTTTTGTATGCAATAAATTTTTTATTTCACTGTATTTATAAAAAGAGATTACTTCAATATTATTTAAAATTTTTCGTTTGTAGATTGAGGGAGTTAGAAAAGTAGTTTGACATGTAGAACATATGTGTGCAAAAGATAAACTTTCACACAACATACATCTCATGGTTTAGTCCATCTTTAAAACAGACATAAATGCTTCACTTGGAAGTTGCACTTTTCCTATGGACTTCATTCGTTTTTTACCGGCTTTTTGTTTTTCCAAAAGCTTGCGTTTACGGGTGATATCTCCACCGTAACATTTGGCAGTAACATTTTTACCCATAGATTTCACTGTTTCTCTAGCGATGATCTGAGAACCTAGAGAAGCTTGAACTGCCACTTCAAAAAGTTGACGAGGTATTATCTCTTTCATATTCTTAACTAAAATACGACCACGAGAAAGAGCTTGATTGCGAGGAACTACAATACTTAGTGCGTCTACAGCTTCCCCTGCTACTTTAATATCAAGTTTAACAAGGTCGCCTACTCTAAAATCTATAGGCTCATAGTCAAATGAAGCATACCCTTTAGAGATTGACTTTAAGGTATCGTAAAAGTCAACAACTATCTCATTCATTGGCACTTCATACTCAAGCATTACTCTATCTTCATTAAGATAGTTCATCTTGCTTTGAGTACCGCGTTTGTTTATTAAAAGAGTTATGATGTTACCAAGATATTCACTTGGAGTAATTACAGTTGCCCTTACATAAGGCTCTTCTATTCTGTCAATTTTGTTTACTTCTGGAAGCTCTGAAGGATTATGAACATTAATTTTTTCACCATTATTTAGATAAACTTCATATATAACAGATGGTGCAGAAGCGATTAAGTCAAGGTTAAATTCACGCTCAAGTCTCTCTTTAACGACTTCCATATGAAGCATACCTAAAAATCCAACACGAAAACCAAAGCCAAGAGCTAAAGAGGTTTCAGGCTCATAAGATAGAGAGCTGTCATTTAGTCTTAGTTTATCTAGTGCATCGCGTAAACTTTCAAACTCATCCGTATCTATTGGATATATACCTGCAAATACAAATGGTTTAGCTGGTTCATATCTTCCAACAGGCTCTAGTGCAGGATTTTTAGCATCAGTAATAGTGTCGCCAACGTTGATAACGCTAACTTCTTTTAGCCCAAGAACAACTATGCCAATTTCGCCACACTCAATAGTACTGGTTTTGATTTTTTTCATAGGGTGAGGATACATTAAATCTAAAATTTGATGCTCTTCACCGTTACTCATAAGCTTAATGTTTTGACCTTTTTTAACTTTACCGTCAAAAACACGAATAAGTGCAAGAGCACCAAGATACTGGTCAAACCAAGAGTCATAGATGATAGCTTTTGTTGTAGCATCAGGGTCACCAACTGGAGCTGGAACACGGTCTACGATAGCATCTATAAGCTCATGAATCCCAACACCTGTTTTTGCAGATACTAAACAAGCATCTGTAGCATCTATACCGATACTTGTCTCAATCTCTTCGGCAACTTTTATTGGATCCGCTGCAGGTAAATCAATTTTATTAATTACTGGGATAAGCTCTAGGTTGTTTTCCATTGCCAAATAAACATTTGCGATAGTTTGAGCTTCAACACCTTGAGCAGCATCAACTATAAGAAGTGCGCCATCACTTGAAGCAAGAGATTTACTAACTTCGTAAGAAAAATCAACGTGACCAGGAGTGTCTATAAGATTTAGAATGTAGTGTTCACCATCTTTTATATAATCAAGTCTAACACTTTGAGCTTTAATGGTAATACCGCGCTCTTGCTCAATATCCATGGTGTCCATCATCTGTTTTGTAAGTTCTCTATCACTTACTGCGCCACACTCTTGTATAATGCGATCTGCTAGTGTACTTTTACCATGGTCAATATGAGCAATGATAGAAAAGTTTCTAATATTTTTCAATAATTATCCTCTATTCAAACAGAGAGTTTACACTCTCGTTATGATATACTCTGCGAATCACTTCAGCAAAAAGCGGTGCGACTGATAACACTTTTATTTTTTCATGAGGCTTAGTTTCTAATGTATTTGTAATAATCAGCTCATCAAGCTCACCATTATTCAGATTTTCATAAGCTTTTCCACTAAGAACACCGTGAGTTGCACATGCCATTACTGATGTAGCACCGTTGTTCTTAAGTGCAGTAGCGGCTTTTACCATTGTACCAGCTGTATCTACCATGTCATCAATCATGATTACATCTTTTCCTGCAACATCACCAATGATATTCATAACTTCACTCTCGTTGGCTTTTTCACGGCGCTTATCAACTATAACCATATCTAAACCCATTCTTTTTGCAAAGTATCTAGCTCTTGCGACACCGCCAATATCTGGAGATGCAATAATAGGGTTTTTAAGATTTTTACTTTTTATATAGTGCTCAAATGTTACTGAACCATACAAGTTGTCAACAGGGATATTGAAAAACCCTTGAATTTGCCCAGCATGAAGATCAATTGTCACAACTCTGTCTATGCCAGCAGTCTCGTACATGTCAGCAACAAGTTTAGCAGTAATTGGTACACGAGGTGCAGCTTTTCTATCTTGTCTTGCATATCCGTAGTAAGGGACAACAGCTGTAATACTCGAAGCAGATGAGCGGCGAAGAGCATCTGTCATAATCAGAAGCTCCATTAAGTTATCGTTTGATGGAGCTCCAGTAGACTGAACAATAAATACATCACGACCGCGAACACTCTCAGCAATTTGAACTGAAATCTCACCATCACTAAAACTCTTAACATCAGCCTTAGCTAATGGAATATCTAAAACTTTACAAATTTCTTTTGCAAAATCAACACTGGAAGATCCGGCAAAAATTTTATAACCACGCATGGTATTCCTTCTTGGAAAAAATGATATCAGATTATACAAAAATAGTGCTGAGATGTTGTTAAAGTTTACTTTTATCTATTTCAACTCCACCATATTCCAATGTGTATATTAAATCAGTCGTATCAAGTTTTTCAAAATTTGCTATCATTATTTTTTTTAAATACTCTTTTTCTGCTATTTCTGCTCTCATTAAACTAGCAGCAAAAATTCCTTTTTTTTCAAGTACTAAAGAAGTTATATCGCTGTCCATTTTCACATGGTTCATTAACTCTTTAATATCTGTCTCAAAAATAGCACTAAGCATAGTAAACATACCAGCTAAATAAGCTTTATTTTTATCTCTAGGGCTAGCATCTACCTCCATTCTTTCTGCTCTTTTTATAGCTAATTCCAGTAAAGTTTGAGAAGCAGGATTTTTAGAAACCTCAGAGTATAAATAGACCATTAGCCATCTTAATAGTTTATCTCTTCCCATTAAAGTAATAACTTGAAGCAATGATTCAACTTTTACGCTCAAGCTTTTAGAATTATTGAAAAATTGAATAAGCTTAAAAGATAGGTCAGGCTGTTTTTTAATAAAAAACTCTAATTGTTCAGTAGTATTATTGTCTTTTATGATTTTTATCAACTGTAATATAATGAACTGAGCTGGCTCTTTTGAACCAATAATTTCAACAACTTCCGGTTTATCTAAATAATAACCCTGAAAAAAATCAAAACCCATTTTTAAGTATGTATTGTAATCTTCTTTTATTTCAATATTTTGGGCTAAAAGCTTAATTCTGCCACCTTTAAACTTCTTCATAACTTTTTGTAAATTTTCAGGTTCTGATAATTCAACATCCATTTTTATTATATCTATATAGTTAAATAATCTACTAAATTTTGTAATCATCTCTGCACTTGAATCAAAGTGCTCTAGTGATAATATAAATCCTCTTTTTTTATACTGTACTATTTTAGCAATGACTTTTTCTGTTAATTCTATATTTTCTAATATATTAAGAACAAACCTATCTTTATCTAAAACATCTAAAATGCCTTTTAGCAGTGTTTCTTCGTCTACGTTTACAAAAGCCAATGTCCTTTGCCCCAATAGCTTATCTAGCTCTATGCTGGTAATAGAACTCATAATTAATTGTGATGTGCCTTTGACATTGCTTGAAAAACCTGTTCTTTGGTCTTCACTGTCTTTAAAAACAAGTTCATAAGCATATAATCTATTTTTATTGTCAAATATCTTTTGTTTGGAAATATTAATCACATTCATTTGCTATATCCTTAACTGAGTATATTATATCATTAAGACCTATTTATTTTGATGAATATTCTTTAATTCAAAAACCATTTTATCTGCACACTTGTTAATGTCTACAACATGAACACTCAATGATTTTGCAATTTCTCTATACTCTTTATCTACAATTTTTCTATCAAACATAATTTCTGAATCCATATAGCTTGTACCTAGTACCGCATTGAAAAGAAAACTACTGTTTAAAGCAAAAAGAAATTTAACCTCATCGTATAAATCTTTTCTCTTGTTGCCATCAATAATATTATTAACATTATTCTGTAATTCCTCTAATTGTGCACTATTGTTATATGCCAAAAAGCTATTTGAATTTACAATTGATTTATATTTTTCTTTTTTATTATTGTAATACTCTTCCTTCACTCGTTTAAAAAACATCTTCTTGCTTGGGATAAAAGAGGGCAAAGATTTAAGTAATTTTCCTGTATCACCTTCTAAACTAATATATATATTCAATCTATTCTCTGGCGAACAACTATTTGTCTCAGCATTAACTACTGTTGTATACAACAGTAGATAGAGGGTTAAAAAAAGTTTTTTTATTAAGTCTCTATTTTTCAAGCCATGCCTCACTTTTTAAAACTATACCATCATCAAATTGCTTTAGTTTAAATGCACCGGTGCACTCCCCATCACTAAAGTCCATTACAGCTATTTGAAGTATCTTTTTACATTTTTTAGGAATATCAAAGTGACCCTTCATACCAGTCAAAAACTGCTTAAGCGGTACTTTTTTATCCATTCCTATAACATTATCTCTGCATCCTGTAAGTCCAATATCTGTAAGGTATGCTGTTTTATTTGCTATTTGAAAATCATCTGTAGATACATGGGTATGAGTTCCAATAATTGCGCTGACCTGACCTTGAAGCAGCATCATCATGCCCCTTTTTTCACTTGTCGCTTCTGCATGAAAGTCAATAAGTATGTTTTTTACCCCATCAACATGTAGAGATTCAACTGTCTCTTTTGCCTTACGAAATGCATTGTCAACAAGAGGCATAGAGAAGTGTCCCATAAGGTTTAAAACCGCTAACTTCTCTCCACAAACTTCATATACTTTACAGCCAGTTCCACTAACTCCATCAGGATAGTTGTGAGGGCGAAGTATCTCATGAGTATCAAATAGTTCTTCCACCTCTTTTTTATCCCAAGAGTGATTTCCCCCTGTCATACAATCAAGTCCATATCCCACTATTTCATTTGCATTTTTTTTGGTTAATCCAAATCCGTGGGAAGTATTTTCATAGTTTGCTATAACAAAATCAATCTTATACTCTTCTCTAATTTTTGACAGATAGTTTTTCAACATGTCGCGACCTGGGCTACCTACAATATCACCTATAAAACCTACTCTCACTATAATACCTTTGGTTTGTTATTTCTTAAATAATAAAGCACTGCTTTTACAATGTCATCATCATCTTTAGAGTCTGATTTAATACTCTCTTTTGCATCATTCATATATGTAAAAGTTATATTTTGCCCATAGTTTGAAACAGATTTTATCTTTTTGTCTAAACTCAAAAGTTTAATAACCATTAACTCAAAAAATTGTTTTGTTTGTGTATCCAACTCTCCAAATCTATCTATAACCTCTTCTTGTATCTCATATATCTCTACAGCATCTTCACAGGCTGAGAGTCGTCTGTAAATATCTAAACGGAGCCTATCCTCTTTTACTATTTCATCAGATATAAAAGCACTTATTGTAAGTTTAATATCTACTTTTGCTCTCTCTGTCTCCATAGTGTTGCTAAGGAGTTTTATAGCATCTTCAAGCATTCTAAGGTAGAGTGAATAACCTATGTTTTTAATATGCCCGCTCTGCGCATCACCAACAAGATTTCCGCCACCGCGTATTTCTAGATCGTGGTATGCTAAAACTGAACCGCTGCCAAGAAATGAGTTTGACTCTAGTGCTAAAAGTCTTTTTTTTGCCTCATCGGTCAAGTTCTCTTTATTTTGTACAATAAAATAAGCAAAGCCCTCAGCCTGCCCGCGTCCTACTCGACCACGAAGCTGATGAAGATCTGCTATACCGAATCTATCTGCACCGTCAACTATAATAGTATTTACATTTGGCATATGGATTCCAGACTCTATAATAGAAGTTGCAATCATAAGGTCATACTCTCTTGCTTCGAATTTTAAAAGCTCTTTTTCTGTATCAGCAGCAGATATTTTAGAGTGAAGCATTACAACTCTAAGACTCGGAAGCAGAGCCTTTAGTTCACCTAGCTTTATTGGCATGTGGTCTATAGAGTTATGTACATAAAAGACTTGACCGCCACGGCGAAGCTCTCTTAAAATAACCTCTTTTATAAGTTTTTCACCATACTCTTTTACAAAAGTTCTAACTGGTTGTCTCTCACTTGGTGGAGTTAACAGCTGTGACATTGTTTTTATAGAACTCATCGCCTGATTAAGCGAGCGTGGGATTGGAGTAGCACTCATAGACAGAAGATGTACGTTATGATAAAGCTCTTTTATCTTCTCTTTTTGCTTTACCCCAAACTTATGCTCTTCATCTATAATTACAACACCTAGATTTTTAAAGTCCAATCCAAACAAAGAGTGTGTACCAACTACAACATCCAATTCTCCACTTGACAGAGCCTTTATGACACTGCTTTTATCTTTAGCAGACACAAACCTATCTAACTTTGAGTATCTGATACCTAGATTTTTAAATCTCTCATCAAGTGAGCGATAGTGTTGAGCTGATAAAAGTGTAGTTGGGACTATCAGAGCAGATTGGAAACCTGATTTATATGCTGCAAAGATAGTATTCATTGCTACTTCTGTTTTGCCAAAACCAACATCACCGCTAAGAAGCCTGTCCATTATGTGGCCTGAACTCATCTGAGTTATTATTTCATTTACAGCTTGTGTTTGGTCTTGTGTGTAATCAAAGCCTGAAAGAGATTGAAACTCTTGCAACTCTTTTTTATTAACATTTATTTTAGGTGATTTTATCAGTGCTCTTGCTGCGGCTGTGTTTACAATCTGTCCGGCAATCTCCATAAGGCGTTTTTTAACCTTATCTTTGAGCTTTCCAAAACTCCCCTTACCAAGTCTGTCTAAAACTGGTGTTGAGCCTCCAGATGATATATAGCGGTCTATAACCTCTAGATTTTCAACTGGCAATAAAATCTTATCATCACCAACATACTTAATAACTATAAAGTCTTTAACACCACCAAGAATCTCAGTCTTCTCAATTCCTTCAAATATTCCTACACCATAATCTTCATGGACAACATAATCACCTTTTTTCAAATCATCAAGTAAAATTGAACTTTTTCTTCTTCGTCTCATTTTATCTGGTTTGTTAAGAGATATTATAAGTTCATCTTTACTAAGAATATTTAGAATATATGGGGCATAAACTTCTGTAATATTTTTAAGTTCAAATAGACCTGCTTGTTTCATAACAGCTTCGTTAGAGGCTATAATAGTCACTTTTTTATCTTTATGAACTTTTAAAAGAGTGTGAATATCTACAACTACCAACTCTTTAAAATCATCAGCCTCTGGCAAAAGTTCTAGATTAAAGCACTCTCTTGAGATTGTTGGATTATTAAGAGCGTAGGCATCTACTAAAAGTGTGTCTAGATTTCTAATGAGTTTTACATTTTTGTTCTCTAAAAAGTTTGAAGCACTCTCATCTAAGTGCCATAGACCCAAAGAAGCAATATCTTTAACCAATGAGTCAAATTCACTTAATTCTATTTTTTTATTTAGGGTGTTAAATTCTTCCTCATTTAAGGAGTAAAAAGCGGGAGTTATAAGAAAACTATCAAGCTCATCTTTTTGTGTTCTTTGAGACTCTAATTCAAAATATTTTATCTGCTCTATCTCATCATCAAAAAGTGAAATTCGAATCGGCATTTTAGAAGAAGGTGCATAGATATCTATAATATCTCCGCGAAAAGATATCTCTCCTTCAACTTGAACCATATCTACAAAGTTGTAACCCCAAAATAGCATCTGCTCTTTAAAGTTTTTAAGTCTGATTTTCTCTCCAAACTCGATGATTGTCGAGTTGAGTAAATTCTCTTTTGGAAGGTTGAAAAGTAAGGTTTTTAAAGGAGATATTACTAATGGTTTCTTTTTAGATGTGTAGTATGCTCTGAGAGAAGAGAAAAGCTGATGCAGTTCCTCTTTAAAAACTCTTAAATCATCTCCAAATCCTGCTCTGAAATCTGGAAAAACCAAAACATCACGCTTGAAAAATTTGGCGACGCTTTCCAGTTCATAAGCCTCTTTTGAGTCCTCACAAATTAGAAGCTCTAAATCTCCGCTTTGTTTTGAATTAAAGTACTTAAATAATATATTTTGAGACATTATTATAGACTAAAGAGGACTATGATTTTACTTCCTCTTTTTCAATTTTTTTTACTATAGTATCTGCAGGTAATATTGTTGGAGCTTTTGATGCGTCTATTACCGTACTGTTTCCTTCAAAAATTCCTTTTGCCTCAATAACAAGTTCACTTGATTCAATGCTGCCATTAACTCTTCCTTGAGCTTTTATTTCAACTCTTGCGGCATGTATGCTACCTTCTATATACCCTTGAACTACTAGTCTTTTTGTGGATACATCGCCTTTGATATGTCCATTTTTACCAATGTTCACTTCTTTATTTGAATGGATTACCCCCTCAAATTCACCATCTACATATAGATCACAGGCAAGATTCATCTCACCTTTTATTTTAGAGCCAGCTGTGATGATGGTAGTGTTTGTGTCGGGTTTGGTACTTTTATGTGTGCTGTCGCTGTTATTAAAGATTGCCATGGTATTTTTTTCTCCTTTTCAAATATCTCTTTATAATTTTTGACACTCCATTTTACAAATTCATAAGGATTTACTGCCCTTTGAATAAATCTAATTTCATAATGAAGATGTGGGCCGCTGCTCATTCCTGAATTACCGGTGTAGGCTATTAAATCACCCTTTTTTACAAATTTCCCTGATTTTATCACAATTTTATTTAAATGTCCGAAATATGCTCTAAAACCATAATTATGTTGAAGTATCACAAGATTACCAAAACCGCTGCGTTTATGAATACCTGCCCATTCAACGATTCCATCAGCTGTTGCGTACACAGGTGTCTTCATCTTCGCTTTCATGTCAATACCGCGGTGAAGCTCTTTGGAACCAAGTGTTGGATGAATTCTATAGCCGAACTTACTAGTTACGCCTTTATACTCTACTGGTGAACCGCTAGGTATAAACTGCATAAGAGTTGCCATGTGTTCAGAATTTAGCTTTGTGGCACTAACTCTCTCAGTAAGTGTCATATCAGCTACTGGAGACATTCCAATAAGAGTCTCTATTTCAGATAGTGAGTCGGAGACTTCCGTAAGCTCTTTCTTTTTATCTATAAGTGCCAATTGTGTGTCTCTAATACTCTCATCTAGTGCTATATTTTTTTCTTTTAAAGACGTATAAGCATCTTGCATACTTTGTCGCTTCAACTCTATGGCATCAACAGAACTGCTTAGGTATAAAATAGTCCCAACAGCAATAAGACCAATAAATCCTAAAAATGCTACAGCATAAAAAATAGCTTTTTTCATGATTTGATGTAGGTTAAATTGCTTGACACCATTGTCATCATGTATAGTAATAGTAAAGTGATTATCCATTATACTCTCTTAAAAAAGCTTCTACTACGCAAAAAGATCCAAAAACCAGATAGTTGTAATTTGGTTTAATCTCCTTAAATACAGTGTATTCTATCTTTAAAGAGATTAAAGTGCTTTTAATCACCTCTATTGATTCTACTCTTTCATCATCTATTTCTATAATCTCTACATGTAAAGAGATTGGTTTTAATATCTGAAGTATATCTTTATAGTTCTTATCCTTGAAACTATTATAAATAATTATATACTTATCTGGGCTCAATGAATCAACAATACTCTTTGCAGCTAATGTATTATGACCTACATCAACTATTATATTCTTGTTTACTTTAGACAACCTGCCAAATAGTTTTGCATTTTTAAAATTAGTAACCTCGTAATCTATTTTAAAAAAGTTCAATGCACTTATACTCAAAGACAAGTTTTCAGTTAAATATGCGGCAAGAGATAGTTCCTTAGAAATCAGAGCTATTTTTTTTCTATCTTCTTCATATAAAAGTTCATCAACCTTATAAATATTTATAGATTTCTCCGCTCTCATCTTATAGGCAACCTCATAAACATCGCTCTCACTTTGAAAAGCCAGAATAGCACTGTTTTGTATGGCATTTAATTTTGTTGTAGCAATTCTTTCTACAGTTGAGCCTAAAAAAGATTCATGATCTAAGGCAATAGGCGTCACAAGAGTTAAACATTTTGGAAAAACTGCAGTAGCATCAAATTCTCCGCCAAGGCCAGCTTCCATAATAATATACTCACACCCAGCAAAAGCTATCATTGCTAATATAGTTGTGTATTCGAAGTAACTAAGAGAGTCTAAATCAGCCTTAGGTAAAAGTTCTTGTAAACTTAAATGTGAGTTTTCTAAAAGCTCATCACTACTCTCTTTGCCATTTACCCAAACTCTTTCATTAAATTTTAAAATATGAGGTGAAGTATAGTGTCCACAGCTGAAGCCGATAGAGTGCAGTGCCTGAGCTAAAAAGCGACCTGTTGTACCCTTGCCATTTGTCCCTATGATATGGACTATTTTAGGAATATCTAAAGATGATTTTATCTTTTCATATATACGAGGCATACGAGTGTAGTCAATACTTTTATAATAAAGCGGTTTTTCTCTTAGGTACTCTTGCAGTTTCACTAGTGCTCTACTCTGTTTCTGCCATCTTTTTTGGCTTTATAAAGGTTTTCATCAGCAGCTTTAAGTAAAGTATCAATAGAAGGGTGTTTACTTCTCTCACTAACACCACAACTTACTGTAACTTCAATTCTCTCCCCTTTGTACATAAATCTGGCTTTTTGAACTTTTGCTCTAACTTTTTCTGCGAAAATAACTCCGCCCTCAACATTCGTTTCTTCCAGAAGTGCCATAAACTCTTCCCCACCAAATCTTCCAATAATATCAACATTTCTTGCTTCTGCCTTTAGTATTTTTGCAAAAGCAGACAATATAGCATCACCAGCATCATGACCGTAATTATCATTTACTGCTTTAAAATAATCAAGGTCAAACATAACAATACTAAAGTTATGGTTATATCTCTCAAACTCTGACTCTTGGATAGTTATTAACTCATCTAGGGCCCGTCTATTGTATAGCTTTGTCAAGAAGTCTTCTTTAGACTCCTCTCTTGTTTTTTTCAGCTCTTCTTCCAATATTTCTATCTTTTTAGAAAGTGCTTTTACTTCGCCATTATGATTTTTCAAGTCCTTGCTTAAAGCTTGGGTATTCTCTTCGAGTGCTACTGCTATTGTAAAAAGTTTTTTGTGAGCAATTTTAAAATTAGTAATAGGATCTTCATTATACGCTTCTAGTTCAACTTTTATTTTTTGAATCTCAACAGTTGAGTTGTCTGAACGCTCAATCATATCTATTAATCTTAATGATAGTTTATCAAGTACCCCATCAAGTGATTTAATCATATCTTTTACACTCTGTTTATCAAGTGCTATTCTTAAAGATATAGCAGATTTAATCTCAGCTTCGACACTGACACTCTCTAAAAGTGATGGATTTTTTTTGATTTTTTGACTTATGTCAGCTATCTTCTCATTTACACTAGAGGCAATTGATGGAACTAATGATGAAACCAATAGAGAAGCTATTGAAGACAGCTCCATTGGAGCTACTAAATTGTCAGATGAGCTGATTTTCAAGCTCTCTATACTCTTTTTAAGATCAGTTATATCAACATGACCCAAAGATTTTAATTTTTCTAAAAAAGTGTCATCATAAGTAGTAATAAAATTAACCCAAAGTTGTCTAAACTGATCTACTTGAGCAGCCGATGCCTCATTATTTAACAAATCAATGCTTTTTTTAGCTAACTCACTTGCCTCTTTATTGTGTAGCACTTCAACGACCTGCAGTACTCTTTTTGTAAAAATTGTCTGTGACTCTAGTAAGCTTGAGCAGTGTGAGCTATTTGTTCTATTTAGTTTTGATATTAAAAAGCGTGCAAGTTCGGACATTGTTTTTATTCTATATTGGGTTAGCTCTTTTTGAAACTCTTTATTCAAAGTGACTTTAAACTTTTCTACATGCGAGCAATCTTCAACATTCATTCCAGCTTTTGCCGACTCTTTGCAAAATGCTTCAGTATAAAAATCCGGCGTTAATAGTTTTCCTTCTAACTCTAGTCGTTTTACAGCTTTTTTAATGATACCTTGAATAGTCATACTTGCTCCTAATTTATAAGCTTTTACTTTTTAGATCTAGCGCCTTCGGCAGAGACTTGTGCAATAAATGATCTAATAGCCCTTTGTGTGCTAAAGCCAATAGCTTCAAACCTTTGCTGATCAGTAACAATGGCATTTGGTGCTACTGCAAAATCATAGTTTCCCTTAGCGGAATAGTTTTTTGATACACCGTTATTAAACTTCTTTATAGAGAGGGAAACGCTCATTCTATAGCTTACTATATAACCGTTTACATCATAGACAATTGGCACATAGCTTGGTGCGCTCATATTTAAAACTAGGTGGGTATCAGAGAGTGCTCTACTAACTAGTGATGCTTGAAACACCTCTATTATGGCTCTATCTACAGCATCTTTAATTATAACTGTATTTTCTGGGTCTTGTGCTGATATAACTACACTTGTACTTATTTTGTCACCTAAAGAGTTACGGGCAAACTTTGCACTTGGACTATAACCACATGCACTGATTGTCAAAAGAACAACGAAAATAAGCATAGTTGTTTTAGCCTGTACATAAGTCATACATCTACCCTTTTACTACAAAATTAACTAGCTTATTTGGAACTAAAATCTCTTTAATTATATATGTACCTTCAAGCCATTTAGAGGCGCTCTCCTTAGCTATTGAAATAATCTTCTCTTTAGAATCATCAATTGACACTTCTATTTCTGTTCTTCTTTTTCCATTTATTGAAACACCTAGTGTAATAGAGTCCTCAACAAAAACCTCTTCTAAAACTTTTTGAGCACAAAGGTTTTTAAGTGAAAAGTATTCACTGCTTATCTGCCAGCAAACATGTGGGATTACAGGCTCCATTATGGAAGTCAGTATCCAGTAACCCTCGCTCCAAATATCACTATTTGATTGAGTGTTTAGAGCATTAATTGCTTCCATAACACCGGCAATCATAGTGTTAAAAGTATATCTCTCGTTATAAACATCATTTGCACGAACTAATGCTTCATAAACCTTTTTTCTTGCAAATTTCTCATCTTTAGAGAGTGATGAATGGTTAATCGCTGGGATAGTATTTGTTTTTACTACATTTGAACTTCTGTCAAAAAACCTTTTTATAAACTTATAAGCACCCTCTACAGCGCTGTCGTTCCATTCTAACTCTTGTGTCGGAGGAGCTGCAAAAAGTATGAAAAGTCTTGCAGTATCTGCACCGTACTTCTCTATCAGTGCATCAGGGTCAACAGTATTACCTTTTGACTTAGACATTTTAGCACCATCTTTAAGAACCATTCCCTGTGTCAGAAGTTTGTCAAATGGCTCGTCAAAATCCAAGTAACCTAAATCACGAAAAACTTTTGTGAAAAATCTTGCATAAAGAAGGTGTAAAATTGCATGTTCAATTCCGCCAATATAATGGTCAACACCCATCCAATACTTAATCTGCTCTTTTGAAAAAGCCTCTTTTTCCCAATTTTGAGGTGATGCACAAAAACGTAAAAAATACCAAGAAGACTCTACAAATGTATCCATAGTATCAGTTTCTCTAAAAGCATATTTGCCACATGTAGGGCACTTGCAGTGTTTCCATGTAGGGTGATTATCAAGAGGATTTCCCTCACCTGTAATCTCAACATCTTCAGGAAGAGCAATTGGAAGATTCTCTTTTTTCTCCATAACTATGCCACAATCGTCACAGTGAACAAAAGGTATAGGAGCACCCCAATATCTCTGACGCGAGACACCCCAGTCTTTTAGTTTGTAGTTAGTTGTCTTTTTACCAATTCTCTTTTCTTCAAAATACTTTATAATGTTGTATTGAGATTTTTTAGAGTTCATACCATCAAATTCACCGGAGTTAAATAATTCTCCGACTTCAGTAAAAGCTTTATCAGGTTCTGCTTCACCTTCAAATGGTTTAATCACTGCATTAATCTCTAAATCGTATTTTTTAGCAAAGTCATAATCTCTATCATCATGAGCAGGAACAGCCATAACAGCACCACTTCCATAATCCATAAGAACAAAGTTAGCAATCCAAACAGGAATGCTTTTCCCAGTTAGTGGATGAACTACATGGAGATTTAAAGGCACACCAGTTTTTTCTTTTTGTCTATCAATTGATGAAGTGTTTTTCATAGTCTTGATTTTAGATATTGTTTCATCGTCAAGTAGTGTGTTTTGTATCATATAAGTTACAATTTCATGCTCAGGAGCAAGAGCTGTGTAAGAGACTCCGTAGATGGTATCTGGGCGAGTTGTAAATACATCAAAACTTTTAAATTTATTGTTTAATCTAGCAGATGAGGCATCATCAAAAAACAAGTCAAACGCTAAGCCGTTTGATTTTCCTATCCAGTTCTCTTGCATAGTGAGAACCTGTTTGGGCCAACCACCTTCAAGCTTTTTTAAATCTTCCAAAAGTTCATCACCATACTGAGTGATTTTAAAATAGTACTGATTCATATCTTTTTTTACAATTGGAGTATCACATCTCCAGCAACAGCCATCTACCACCTGCTCATTTGCCAAAACTGTCTGATCATGCGGACACCAGTTTAAAAGGCCTTTTTTACGGTAAAGAAGACCCTTCTCAAACATGTCAATTATAAACCCCTGCTCAAACTTAGTATAAAGCTCATCACTGGTTGCAAGTTCACGCTCTTTAGAAAAAGAAAAACCTAAAGTTTTAAACTCACCCTTCATATAGTCTATATTGTCATAAGTCCAACCCTTAGGGTGTGAACCATTTTTAATAGCCGCATTCTCAGCTGGCATACCAAAACTGTCAAAGCCTATTGGATGAAGGACATTAAAACCTTGTTGTCGGTAGTATCTTGCAAAAGTATCACTTAAAGTATAGTTTCTCACATGTCCCATATGTAGTCTGCCGCTTGGAAAGGGGAACATACTTAAAATATATTTTTTCTCTTTTGTAAAATCTTCATCTGGCTCAAAACTTTTGTTTTTCGCCCAATACTCTTGCCACTCTTTTTCTATGGTCTTTGAACTATATTCCAAATTTTATGCTTCCTAATCTATATTATTTTTTGACTCCAAAGGAGTCTTGCTTCAGTCGTCTCAGCGGCGTAAGCGAAGTAAAAGGGACTTTGTTCCTTTTACGAACTAATAGTAAATTCTAATAATCATCACGATTTTTTGAACTCTCTATATAAACAAGACCCATAGAGAAAAGATTTGCAATCAATGCACCGATTGTAAGAGCAATAGCCCACTCTAAATTACCGACAACTTGCAGATAAATAAATGCAGGAATAAGGTGTAAGTCTGCCACCAATGATGATGCTAAAAGTTCTGCAGAGAGAAGGTTTCTGACACCAATTTTTAAAAACGTAGAGACCAGATTTAAACTGCCAGCAGCAAACAATGCTGTAGCACTATGCTCATATAAAAACCCCGCTATTGATGTTAAACTCATCAACGAGAAAAATACGTATATTACTTTACCCCAATCCATAAACTACCCTTAATTTTATAAAATAAAATGAAGGAAATCCTCCATTTATTGGTTACAGTATAGGAAGTAATTCCGCTACCAACGCTTCTGCACTAAAGTGCGACTTAGAAAAAAACTAAATTTTTTTCTGAACGCTAGGTTTCCTTCGGCAGGAAGCCCGCGACACTAGTGTCTTTTGTATTAATATTTATTGAATGGATTATACAAAAAGTATCTTAAGGAGTGACTGAATACAAATTTCTACTAATATCATTATTTCAAACATTTGCCTATATTATGGGATTTTGAGAGGAAGAATATATGAGTTTGTTTTTTTGTTGTTTATAACGTAATAAAGCTAGAGAGAGATTAAATATCTCTCTCAATAACTCTTTTAAATGTATTGAAGTAGTTGTCTTTTAGCATGTCCATACTCATAGTAACATTGTTACATGTGAATTTATTTCCGCCTATGGTTCCTATTTTCTCTACCGACATTGACTCATCAAGCATAGCTTCAAAAGCTTCTTGATTTTCAGGTTTAACTTCAATAATTGCTCTACTCATAGACTCAGCGAAGATATCACGCTCATCTTCTACAGTCATCTCAACATCACATCCAAGACCTGAAGTTGCAGACATTTTAGCTAACGCGATAGCAACACCACCAGAACTTGCATCTTTGGCACATTCTAATAAGTGTTTTTTGTTACCCTCAATTACTAAGTCCCAAAGAGCAAGCTCTTTTTTGTAATCTATCTCAGGAAGCTCTCCTGCAACAGTGTCACAAATTTCTTTCATGTAAAGTGACCCACCAAATTCAGACATTGACTCACCAACCAAGTAGAGTGCATTTCCTTCATTTTGAAAGCATGACATAAGTACATTGTTTTGGTCATCATTAACACCAACAGTCGCTATTGACGGAGTTGGGAAAACTGATACACCGTTAGTCTCGTTGTAAAGTGAAACATTTCCACCAATAACTGGTGTAGTAAGTTCAGCACAAGCTTCTTTGATACCTAAACAACCTTGACCAAACTGCCACATAACTTCTGGGTTTTCAGGGTTACCGTAGTTAAGACAGTCTGTAATTGCCAATGGTCTAGCACCACTCATAGCTACATTTCTACCGCTCTCAATAACAGCTGCAGCAGCTCCACCTTTAGGGTCAATGTAACAGTAACGAACGTTACAATCAGCAGACATTGCAAGGGCTTTACCATTTTCTTTTACACGGATAACAGAAGCGTCAAGCATTCCGCCTTTTTTAATAGTGTTTGTTTGTACCATTGAGTCATACTGAGTATAAATCCATGATTTATCTACAACTTCCATGGACTTTGTAAGTGTCTCAAACGCATCTTGGTTAGTTACTTTGCCAAAATCATTGATAGTTACACTAGCAATATCATCTAAATAAGCTGGACGGGTCATTGGACGGTTAAGCTCAGGTGCTTCTTCACTAACAGGATCAACAGGAACCTCAGCACACTTCTCACCGTGCCAAAAAAGTTCCATGTTTCCAGTTCCAGTTACTTCACCGATAACAGCCGCATCTAAATCCCATTTTTCAAAGATATCGATAATTGCCTGTTCTGAACCTTTTTTAGCACAAAGAAGCATACGCTCTTGAGACTCTGAAAGCATAAAGTCATAAGGAGTCATATTCTCTTCACGAGCCGGAACTTTATCAAGGTGCATAATCATACCGCTTCCAGTACGACCAGCCATTTCAAAAGATGAAGAGGTAAGACCAGCAGCACCCATATCTTGGATACCAACAACATGGTCAGTTTTGAAAAGTTCCATACAAGCTTCAAGAAGAAGTTTTTCAGTAAACGGGTCACCAACTTGAACAGTTGGACGAAGAGATTTCGACTCTTCAGTAAATGAGTCAGAACTCATTACAGCTCCACCAAGACCATCACGACCTGTTTTTGCGCCAACATACATTACGGGATTACCGATTCCCTCAGCACGACCTAGAAAAATCTCATCTGATTTTGCAATACCAAGGTTAAAAGCATTTACAAGGATATTTCCATTGTAACACTCATCAAAACTAACTTCACCACCGATAGTAGGTACACCCATACAGTTACCATATCCACCGATACCTTCAGTTACACCACGAACTAAATATCTTTGATGTCTTGATACATCATCATCGTTTAAGATGTTTCCAAATCTAAGAGCATTAAGAGATGCTACAGGACGAGCACCCATAGTAAATACATCACGCATAATTCCACCAACACCTGTTGCAGCACCCTGATAAGGTTCAATGAAACTTGGATGATTATGTGATTCCATTTTAAATACGGCAGCATAACCATCACCAATGTCAATAACACCAGCATTTTCACCTGGGCCTTGTATAACCCATGGTGCTTTTGTTGGGAAACCTTTTAAATGCACTTTTGAAGATTTATAAGAGCAGTGTTCACTCCACATAGCTGAGAAAACACCTAATTCTACTAGGTTTGGTTCACGATTTAAAATCTGTTTAATATGCATATAATCTTCTTGCGAAAGTTTATGGTTTGATAGCTGTTCTTCGATGTTTTCTAGTTGTTGGCTCACTGGTGAATCCTAAAAATTTAGTTTTTAAAAATGGATTATATCTAATATGAGGTAAAAAGAATTTTAATGAAAAGAAAAGTCTACTTTTGTTCTGATATTTTTCTTTAATGAAAAGATATTTTCGTACTTTATTTCCAAAATTTCGTACTCTTTTTTACCATTTGGAAGTTTTAAGATAAACTCATCCCCTACACTCCTACCCAACAAAGCTTTGGAAATGGGAGAATGGATAGAGATTAATCCATTTTCTGGTTCAGTCTCTAATACTCCGCAAAGTGTATAAGTCTCCTCTTCATCACTATCAATATTTAAAAGCTTAACACTGCTTCCAAAACTAACTTTGGTATGTGGATAAAGAGATGGGTCTATAATTTGTGATTTAGCAATTATGGAGTTTAGATAAAAAAGTCTTTTATCTATAAAACGTAGCTTCTCTTTAGCTGCATGATAATCGGCATTTTCGCTTCTATCGCCTTGAGCGGCAGCAACTAATTTCTCTGAAGCAACCTTTGGTTTTTCAATTTCAAGTAAATACTTAAATTCTTGAGTTAAAATATCATAACCCTCTATGCTCATAGGTTCTTTCAAAAACTGCTCACTAATGGTTAAAGCCAACTATATAATAGGTCTCTTTATTATCCAATTTATTAACCATAATTTTAAATTTTTCACTAAAGTGTCTAATTTTCTCATGTGCTTCTTGTGCAATTTCTGGACTTGGAGACTCAATTTTAATCTTAAAGCAGTCATTAGAGTTTGACATTGCCACATAAGACTCATCTACTTTAAGGTGGTCATGTAAATCCATAATATGTTTTTGTATTTTTTCATACCCCACAGTGTTCTCTTCAATTCTCTGTAATTGTTTAACTAAAGCATCGTTTGGTGCATAACCTAGTTGTATCAGCATTGCGTCTCTTTGCATTTCATTCCTTTTTTACTTTTTTAGATAAAAATAATAACAGCAATTTGTAAATATTCAGTATGTTTTTATCTACATGTACTATAATTATGCAATTAACTTATAATTATAAACAAGCGAGGGCTTAATGACTGAAGATATACTAAAAAAAATTAAACAACTACCACCACTTCCAGAATCTGCAATGCAGATAGAAGCTGTGTATCAAAACCCTGATAGTAGCTTTAACGATATGGTAAAAATTCTTGAAAAAGATCCTCTTTTAACTGCCGATATTCTAAAAGCTGCCAACTCACCTCTTTATGGTTTTTCTCGTGAAATAAATGCTATAAGTCAGGCTGTAGGGCTTTTTGGAATGGGTACAGTTAGGGGATTTGCTCTTGCTAGTATTGTTAAAAAGAGCTTTTCTCTTGATTTATCTCCTTATGGAATAGATAGCGACATGTTTTCTCTCCTTTCCAAAAAGCAACATGCACTTACAACTGCATGGTGTCTAAAAACAGAAGGAAAGTTACTCGGCGTCTTATCTCCAGCTGCCTTTCTTGTTGAGATTGGAAAAGTATTAATAGCTCAACAAATAAAGACTGAGAAAAAAGAAGTGGAGTTTAGAGATGCTTTGAAAGAGTTGCAGGATGTAGAAGCAGCTGAGAGAAAAATTGCTGGCGTTGACACTCCTGAAGTAAGCGCTACTATATTTGAGCATTGGAGATTTGAATCAGGTCTAGTTAACACAATAGCTAACTGTCAAAACCCAGATAAAGCTGATGAAGCAGATAAAAAAGCAGCTCAAATTTTACAGGTAGTTCGTGCTACTGTTCCGATAAATGGCGTTGTTACAGAGGAGAGTATATCTAAAGCAAAAGATCTAATTGCAAAATATGCTCTGCATTTAGAGAGCTTTGAAAAAGCACTAAAAAATCTTTAGAATTTTAAATTGAAATCACTTCTTATAAGACTTACTCATGGTTTGAGTGAGCAGGACATCTCCAAAGATGAACTCCCATATGTAAACGATTTTTTGGCAAAAAAGTATATTACCGAAAAAAAGGGTATATACAAATTTAATTCCAAATACCGTGCTGGTACTTTGGGACTTATTCAAAACTCAACCGCATACCTAAATGTTATTGGTGAAAATGTTAAAGATCTTTTTATAGATGATGGCGACTTTGCTAAAGCAAAAGAAGGTGACCTTGTTATAGCACAAAGACTGCTTGGCAAAAGAGGGGCTCCTAGTGCAAAAATCATCGAAGTAGTAGGTCGTGCACAAACATATAGTGTTGCTTATATCATCTCTAGAGATGGTGCTAAATCTTTAGTAGACCTTAAAACAGGTTATCCAACTGGAGTAGAAATAGCTCTAAAAGAGCTAAACTCATACAGTGACGGTGATGTGTTTAAAGTAAACAACCAAGACTACACCATAATGGAAAAACTTGGAAATATGAAAGACCCGCTTGTTGATGAAAAAATAGTTCTTGCACAATTCAACAAGCATGATGAGTTTGAACCTGAAGTTTTAGAAGTTGCCACATCTTTTAAAGAGGTAGATGCTTCAAAATACCCAAAAAGGGCTGATTTAAGAAAGCTACCTTTTTGTACAATTGACCCTGTAACAGCAAAAGATTTTGATGATGCAATTTATTGGGATGACAATAATACGACTCTGTATGTTGCCATTGCTGATGTTAGTGAATATGTAACACCTTTTGGTCCAATAGACAATGAGGCCATTTACAGAAGTTTTTCCATCTATCTTCCTCACCGTTCAATTCCAATGCTTCCTCGCCAACTTAGCGAGACTCTATGTTCACTGCAGGCACATGTGGATAGACTCGCTTATGTTTTTGAGATGAAACTGGATTTGGAGAGTTTAGAGGTTGTTAAATCAAAGGTTTATGAGGCGATAATACACTCAGACAGAAGATTTAACTATGAAGAGATTGATGCTTATTTTAACAAAGAGTTAAAAGCCAAAAATGCTAATGAAGTGAAAATATTTGATTACATTACTAAACTTAGAGTTGTTACAGACAAACTTAAAGAAAAAAGATTAAAAATCGGCTATGACTTCCGCTCAATGGAGTTGGAGATGCACATAGATGAAAATTCAAATATAGTCTCAACTACATACGCAGAGGAGACACCATCTCATGCGCTCATAGAGGATTGTATGCTTTTAGCAAACAAAGCAGCAGCCTCACAGTTTGCAAGAGGAATTTTTAGAATACATGAACCTCCAAATCAGGTGAAGATTCAAAAATTATACCAAGAGTTAGCTGGAATAGGAATGTTTATTGATATAAAAGAGACTATAAAAGAGACTATAACAGATATTCAAAAGCAAGCCAGAGAGATGGATCTAGAGAGCGAAGTAGACACTCTTATTATCCGTTCACAGATGCAAGCCAGATACGCTCCTATAAACTCTGGGCACTTTGGTCTAGGCTTTGAGGCATACACACACTTTACTTCGCCAATTCGTAGATACAGTGACCTTATAGTTCACAGGCTTTTAAAGGCTATTAACAGTAATGACACAGCTGAAGGGTCATATGTTCTTAGAAATATAGAGTCTCTGAGCATGACAATAAGTGAAAAAGAGAGAGAAGCAAGCACAATAGAAGTTGAGTTTATGGCACGAAAGTTTGCAAGATGGGCTGAGCAAAATATAAATAAAGAGTTTAAAGCACGAATAAGCTCAACTGACCCTGAGGTAAAAGCTGAACTACATGATGAAATCAAAGGTGCAAAACTAAATATAACTTCGAGTGAAAATGCAACTCTCTTTGAAGATGTGACAATCTGCATTGACAAGGTAGATATCGCCAAAGCTAAAATATTTGCAAGAGTTGTACAAAAAGATATTGACTAGTGTACAAGAGTGAATTAGATAAACATATTCAAAACAACTCTCTTTCGAATAGTTTTGTGCTATTTGGTGAGAGCAGTTTTCTTATTGACATGTACACTAAAAAACTCACTGATATCCAAGACGCTTCAGCTCTAACTTATTACTATGATGAATATGATTTCAACTCTGCAAAAGCTCATCTTTCTCAAGCCTCGCTCTTTGGTGGTCAAAATATTTTAATCATTAAAAGTGAAAAAAAAGTTCCAAAAAAAGATTTAGATATTTTAATAGATTACTGTGAAAAAAACAAAGACAATATCTTTGTATATGCTTATTATGGAAGTGACCATAAAACCTATAATAATAAGAATTCTTTTGGCAAAACAACTGCCATGTCTGTTAGATTTTTCAATCCCAATCAAAATGAAGCTATTTTTGCACTCTCTCAAATAGCACGTGATAAGCATGTAAATATTGATAACTACACTATAACCCACCTTCTTGAAATACACCATGGAGATATTGCCTTATCTTCTAATGAAATTGATAAATTCAGAGTGTACGACAGAGCTATAACAACAAAAGATGTAGACAACTTAGTCTTTGGTCTAGCCCTTGTAAATATAGATGAGTTGATAAAAAAGATTTTAAATAAAAAAGATTTTAAAAGTGAGTTAGAGAATATTCTTGAGCATGGAGAAGATGAGATAAGAGTTGTAACCGCAATAACGAGTTACCTTACACAACTCTACATGTTTAATATATATATAAGAGTAAACGGAGCACCAAACGCCTTAGAAATATTAGGCTACCCTGCTCCAAAATTTGTAGTTGATGAAAAAGCTACACTTTCAATAAAGTTTAAACCGAGCACCTACTATAAACTCCATGAACTTTTACTAGAAAGTGAACTTAAGATGAAAAGTTCACATGTAGATAAAAGTGCAATTTTACTATCTACAATTATCAGAATTCAACAGCTTTTGTAAAAGCTTGACTTTTATGAAGTCTTAAAGCCATTCAGCTTATTTTGTACACCCTCTGTAAGGTTATGTAAATGATCTGAAGCTTTATGAATCTCGCTAACACTAAATCCATTCTCTTTAGAAATCTCATTTATTGACTCTATTTGAGACATAATTGTTTCAGAATCTTTACCAATTTTTATTGTTATTTGTAAAGCTGTATTTACCTCTACCGAAGATCTATCCATAACTTCTGATGCGACAACTATCTGCTCTTCTACATCATTTGCTATTAGTGACATTGAGTGATACTCTTCTACATTTTGATTCATACTCTGACTACTCTCATTAACGGATTGCACAACAACACCGATTGTTGTGCTAATTTCTGAGAGAGTCTTTTGCGTGCGCTCTGCCAACTTTCTTACTTCATCTGCAACAACTGCAAAACCACGACCATGTTCCCCAGCTCGTGCAGCTTCTATTGCAGCATTTAGTGCTAATAGGTTTGTTTGATCTGCTATATCACCAATAATATTTAAAACATCTTTTACTTGGTCAATATCTTGACTTAGTTGTGTCAACTGTGAAGCCAATCCTGCCTCTGATTCAGCATTTTTGTTGATTATTTGCGTTAAGTTTAAAACTTTACTTTTTGCTTCATCAAGTGTAGAGTTTGCATGTTTCATCTCATTACGCATATGTTCAGATGTCTCTACTGAATTCGAAGCAATATTTTTTATTTCTTGTGATGTTTTAACAGCTGTACCGACAGCTACTTCTTGCTCTGTTGCACGCTTTTGAATAACTCTTACAGTAGCACTCAACTCTTCGGATATAGCAGCATTTTCACTGCTCAACTCTTTAGTTTCTCCAATGCTTAGTTGTACTTTTTTAATAAAGCCATTAATATTTTCTGCAACTGACCTTATCTCATCATGAGAATCAACATAAACTCTTTGAGTTAAATCCCCTTCTCCTTCTGCTAAATCTTTAGTGACAATAAGCATTTTATTAAGCGAATTCATAATATTACCGGATATAAATATGCCTAATGTAATTACAACCGCCAGTAGTGCAACTACCGAATACAATGAGTTTATCTTTAATGTTTCTTGTTTTTCAATAACATTTTTACTTGACTCTATAACTTCATTATTAATAGAAGATATCACAGTGTCTATATTAGTGCCAATTCCGCCTGCTATAGAATCAATCTCATCATCAAGTGCACTCCATGCCTCTGCCGGAGCATTTGATTCAACCATTTTTTTAAGTTTAACCTTAATAACTGGCTCTAAAGCTTCCAATGCCTTAATGATTGCTTTTGCACTTGCTATTTCTACTTCCGTATCTGCCCCTTTTAAAAAGTCAGACTTTATATTATTAAATCTAGTAAACAAGCTATCTATCTCTTTGACTCTTTCATAAGAGACATAACCATCTGCTCTATCTATAATAATATCCATTGCACTGAGTGTAATGGAGGTATTTATAAAGTTAATATCCTTAGCTACCATTATCTGCTTATAGCGTAGCGATTGTTCCTCATTTGTTACTGCTAAAGAGACTGTTTGAATATTACTGTAAACCACATAAAGCAAAAACATAACGCTTGGCACAAGTACAAGCAAAAAAACTTTTGCTTTAATTGACATATTATTTAACACTGACATTGAACACCTTTAATTTTAATATATAATTATATATAACAATATTATATCTTAATAATTCTTAAACTTAATTTTTCATAAGTATTAAATTTAAGTTATTATTATAAGGTACTGAAAGGTGTATGGTAAATTTTATAAAGTTGGTTTATTGACACCCATGTTCAATCATGGGTGTGAAGCATGCAAAGAAGTGTTTTACATTACTCCAGATTCGAATTGTTCACGCATTCTCTGTTTTTCTGCTTCTCTTTTTGCTTTATGTGCTAGCTTGATATGATACTTTTTGACATCAAAACCAAATGCAAGTAAAATCGGTGAAGCAACAAAGATTGATGAGTATGTTCCAACTACAATACCAACTAAGAGAGTGAATGCAAAAGCGTGAATAATCTCACCGCCAAACATAAACAATGTAAATACAACAAAGAAGGTCGTAAGTGATGTTAGAGTTGTTCTAGCTAATGTTCTCGTAACTGACTCATCAATAATCCCAGATAGATCGCTATTTCTACCTTTAGTTACACCTTCGCGAATACGATCAAATACGATGATAGTATCGTTTAGTGAGTAACCAAGTATTGTTAAGAGTGCAGCTAATACATCCAAGTTAACATCTAAGCCAACAAGTGTTATAGCACCAAGGGCAATAGATACATCATGAACAAGAGCTACTATTGAAGCAACAGCAAATCTCCACTCAAATCTAAATGCAACATAAATTAAAATCCCTATTACAGCCAAGACAAGAGACATGATGCCCTTCTCTTTTAGCTCATTTCCAACTTTTGGACCAACAATGTCAACACGGCGAACTTCAAACTCTCCGGTGTCAGATAAAGCAGCTCTCGTCTCATCGCCAATATCTACTGTAACACTTCCTGTAGTAGTTTTCATGCGAATTACAACTTCTTCAACTGAGCCAAATTCTGTTATAGAAGCACCGCTAAACAGTTCATTTACCTTTAGCTTTTCTCTCATCTCATCAATTGGAGCCGCGGAGGTGTATTTAACTTGAACTATAGTACCGCCAGCGAAGTCAACTCCGTAGTTTAACCCTTTGGTTGCAAGCAGAGCAAATGAACTTAATACTATAGCGATAGAGATAATCATTGCAATCTTTGACTTGCCCATAAAATTAAAGGTTCTTGTATATTTGAAAAACTCCATAACTAGCCCTTTATCCCGAACCATAAACGGTTGTTTTTACTTTTTTGTATTTTCTTCTCTAGCATCTCATAAACTCCATGCGTACCCAATATTGCTGTAAGCATAGAAGCCAAAATACCAATACTAATGGTGATAGCGAAACCTTTAATTGCACCTGTTCCATAAGCGTAAAGAACAACAGCTGCAATCAGTGTTGTTATATTTGCATCTAAAATTGCTCGCATTGCATTTGCATAACCATCTTCAATAGCTTTGTGAATAGAAGAACCTTGATATATAAGTTCACGAATACGCTCAGAGATTATAACATTGGCATCAACCGCCATACCGACAGTAAGAACAATACCTGCCATACCTGGAAGTGTTAGAGTTGCTCCAAAAAGGCTCATAACTGCTAGAATAATAAATAAGTTTGCTATAAGAGCAATGTTTGCAATAACTCCTGCA
The DNA here is from genome assembly GCF_015265475.1 of Candidatus Sulfurimonas marisnigri. NCBI lineage: Bacteria > Pseudomonadati > Campylobacterota > Epsilonproteobacteria > Campylobacterales > Sulfurimonadaceae > Sulfurimonas > Candidatus Sulfurimonas marisnigri. Next base: position 1,966,675 of record NZ_CP054493.1, read on the forward strand.
AGTCTATAATAAACAAGCATAAAAATTATTACTAAAACAAAACCACCAATAAGAGCTACCATACTAGCTTTAATACTATCTGCACCCAAACTTGGTCCAACAGAGCGTTTTTCCATTAAGTAAATAGGAGCTAAAAGTGAACCAGAACGAAGAGCAATAGATAAATCTTTTGCTTCCATAACAGTATAGTTACCAGATATCTGACCACTTCCTCCACCAATACGCTCATTTATATTTGGAGCAGAGTAAACTTTTCCATCAAGGACAACAGCCAATCTTTTTCCAACGCTTTTACCTGTGAAGTCTCCAAAAATTTCAGCACCCTCTGCATTAAGAGTGAAATTAATTAAAGGACGATTATTTTGATCGAATCCTACATGTGCATCCGTAAGCATTGTTCCGTCTAAAATAGGAATCTCACGAACAAGGTATTTAAGATTAGAGTTTTTTACATCCTCTAAAATAATATCACCATACTCCGCTGCATCTGATATGCTCATATTGTCTACTCTAGCAGCTCTATCTTCATCAACAGCCATAAGTTCAAGTTTTGCAGCACGAGATATAAGCTCACGGGCACGTTGCTCTTCCTCTTGGGTTTTAATACCAGCTAACTCTACTAGTATTTTTTCTTCACCCTGTCTTGCAACAATAGGTTCAGCTAAACCAAACTGATCAAGTCTATTTCTGATAGTCTCTATAGCTTGGCTTATTGCTTGTTTTTCTGTTCTAATAATCTCTTCAGGAGTTAGACTCAGAGAAATATTTTCGCCTTCAATAACTACTATTGCACCTTCAATTTCTGCTAAGTACTTTTGAATAGCTTTTGTATCATCTGTATCTAGGATAGTAAAAGAGATAGCACTCTCATCAAACTTAAGCGAATCAATTAATATATCATTACGTTCAGTAAAATGCTTAACACTTGCAGCGATTGATTTAATACGAGATTTAACAGCCTCTTCAGTTTTTACACCAAGGAGCATGTGCAAACCGCCTTGAAGATCAAGCCCCAAGTTAACTTTTTTACCGTCTTGTGTTTGCATAAGAGATGGAATGGAGAAGAAAACACCAAAAACTATGGCAAGCGCAAAAACAACTATGCGATAATTAAGCTTCATCCTCATACTTTCTTGCAACAGCATCTTTAGTGATTTTTACGATAGTGTCATCGTTAAATTTAACACTTAAAAATTGCTCTTCTACTTTGTGTACAACAACAATAACACCACCAGCGGTAACAACTTTGTCACCTTTTTTAAGAGCTTCGATCATCTCTTTTCTGCTTTTAGCCTCTTTTTGTTGCGGGCGAATTATTACGAAGTACATAATTGCAATTAAAAATACGAATGGTAGTAGTTGACTTAATATTTCCATGGTTATGGGTTTCCTTTGAATAAATTATGGCGATTATACAAAACATATCTTAATAAATGACTGAATACTGCTATAATTTTGTTCTAACAATGAGGTACAAGCTTGATTAACAAATTTCATAATATAAAAAATTCTTTAAACCCTTTAATGTTTGACCTAATATCTGGAGTTGTAACAGCTCTGTTTTTTAGTGCCTTTATCTATTTTGAACATCTAGATATCACCCTTAAACTATTAAACACTATTTTTGCCCTTCTCTCATTGGCACTTTTTTTATATATTTCTAAACGAGCCATTTTAGTCGCAGGATTTTTCATTGGTATCTTGTGGTTTTACTGGATCGGGTACAGTTTTGAATACAATGGTGTTGGATACCTGACACCATTTATAACTCTTATCTTTGCAATTATATACATGTTGTTTTTTGGTGTTTTGGCACTTACCAACAAAGTTTACATTAGAGCTGCTTTACTCTTTGGACTTAGTTTTTTTGAGCCTATGGATTGGAACTGGCTTCAAATTGAACTTATATTTGTAGATAGTTACATAGGTGTTTTAAAATACCAGCTAGCGGTTGTCTTAGTAGCTATATCACTTCCAAACTATCTAAAAATGCCATACAAACATGTACCACTTTTACTAATTATTTTAGCTTTCAGCTTTAATCCACAAGTGCAAAAAGATGCACCTTTAAAAATAAAACTAATCTCAACTGATATAACCCAAGATATTAAGTGGAAAAGAGAGACTTTAGCCCCAACAGTTGAGATGGTTTTCAAAGAGATAAATTCAGCAATAGATAACAAATATGATTTAGTTGTATTTCCAGAATCCGTGTTTCCTATCTATATGAATAAATCACCAATTATCATGGATGAGTTATCTAAACTATCAAAAAACATAACAATCATTGCAGGTTCATTGCTATTAGAAAATACTCAAAATTATAATGTTACATACATGTTTGAAAACGGCAACTATCAAGTTGCTAAAAAGTTAGTTCTTGTTCCTTTTGGAGAGTATATACCTCTTCCAAAATTCGCGCAAAAAATTATTAATGATACTTTTTTTGCAGGGGCATCTGACTTCAAAACAGCAACAAAACCAACAGACTTTATAATTAAAGGTGTAAAATTTAGAAATGCAATCTGCTACGAGGCTACATGTAAAGAGTTATATGAAGGAGAACTTGACTTTGTTATTGCTACAAGCAATAATGCTTGGTTTGCTCCATCAGTAGAGCCAACTTTGCAGAAACTCCTTATGAGATACTATGCCCGTAAAAATGGTGTAACTATCTACCACTCAGCAAACTACTTAGGAACTGGTATTATCAAGTAATTATATTCTAATAAGCTTTTGGATATAATCACCAAAATATATAACTACATAGGGTAAATAATGTTAAATCTAAAAAATCCATATTTATATAATAATCGCGAAATATCTTGGTTACAATTTAACACCAGAGTATTAAAACAAGCTCAAGATGAGTCGCTTCCACTACTAGAACGTCTTAAGTTTTTAGCTATTTACGGCACAAATTTAGATGAATTTTACATGATTAGAATTGCAGGATTAAAGAAACTTTTTGCTGCTGGAATTATTGTTTCGAGTGCTGATAGGCTAACACCTCTTCAGCAGCTTCGCGAAATAAGAAAATATCTTCATCAAGAACAGCAGGTAGTTGAGCACTGCATGAGTGGAATTTTAAAGAAGCTAGACCACGAGGGCATTAGAGTAAAATCATATAATGAACTTAATCAACATGAAAAAAATTATTTAAATAGATATTTCAAAGAAAATATATATCCAGTAATTATTCCTATAGCTGTTGATGCAACACACCCTTTTCCTCACCTTAACAACTTAAGCTTTGGTCTTATTGTTAAACTTAAAGATAGTGATAATGAATCAATTGAGAGATTTGGAATCATTCGTGTTCCTAGACCTTTGACTAGATTTTTAGAGCTTGAAAATGGCACATATGTCCCAATTGAGTCTCTTGTAGCTCAACATATAGAAGAACTTTTCCCTGGCTATACTCTTTTAAAATATGCATCTTTTAGAGTGACAAGAAATGCAGACATTGAAATAGAAGAAGAGGAAGCCGATGATTTTATGGAGATTCTCGAAGAGGGGCTAAAACTTCGTAGAAAAGGGGCTATGGTTAGACTTGAAGTTGGTTCAGATACGGATGAAGAAATTATTAACTTTTTCAATCGTCATACAAACGTTTATAAAGATGATATATATAAGTTTCATACATTCTTAAATCTATCAAGTCTTTGGCAAATAGTTTCAAATAAAAATTTTGCACACCTGCTAGCGGCACCATTTAAACCAAGAATTCTACCACCTTTAGATAATGTTGAAAATATATTCGTTACCCTGGAAAAGCAAGATATTTTTCTCTACCATCCTTATGAAAGTTTTGATCCGGTTGTAAAGTTTATTCAGAGTGCTTCTAAAGACCCTGATGTTGTCTCTATAAAAATGACACTTTATCGTTCAGGGACAAACTCTCCTATAGTTCAGGCGCTTATAGCGGCTAGTGAATCAGGGAAGCAGGTGACCGTAATGGTTGAGCTAAAAGCAAGGTTTGATGAAGAAAATAACCTTATTTGGGCAAAAGCTTTAGAGCAATCAGGAGCACATGTTATTTACGGTATCCAAGGCTTTAAGGTTCATGCCAAAGCAACTTTGGTAACAAGAAAAAAAAATGGTAAGCTAAAACAGTACGCTCATCTAGGAACAGGGAATTACAACCCTGCTACATCAAAAGTATATACTGATATGAGTTATATGACATCTAAAGATGAAGTTACAAATGACTTGACTAGATTTTTTCACTTTTTAACAGGTTTTAGTAAAAAAGGTAAGCTCGATGAGCTTTACATGTCACCATCCCAGATTAAACCGAAACTACTTTCACTTATTCAAAATGAAGCAAGAAAAGGTGTAAATGGCCAGATAATAGCAAAATTAAATTCACTTGTTGATGAAGATGTAATAAGAGCACTCTACAAAGCAAGTCAAGCTGGTGTTAAAATTGATCTTATTATTCGTGGTATCTGCTGCTTAAAAGTAGGGATAGAGGGTGTAAGTGAGAATATTAGAGTTATCTCGATTTTGGGTAAATATCTTGAACACACAAGAACATTCTATTTTAAAAATGATGAAGCTCAAGTTTATATATCTTCGGCTGATTGGATGCCTAGAAATTTAGTAAGACGAATAGAGCTGTTAACAGCTATAAAAGATGAAAAATCTAAAAATAAAATTATACAGATACTAAAACTTCAGTGTTCTGATAATGCTCTAGCTCATGAACTTCAAAGCGATGGGTCTTATATCAAGATAAAAAATGATGGCATCAAAACAATAAATAATCATAAACTTTTAGAAGATTATGTTAATAGAGTTTCAAGAGCTACGAAAAAAGAGTCAGCGAGTTTTATTGAAGAGCTAGCTTCCAATATTTTTGTGGAGAATTAATATGTTACATAGCTTTAAAGGAATTAGTCCTAAAATCGGAAACAGAACTTGGATTGCAGCATCTGCTGATGTTATTGGAGATGTTACTTGTGGAACTGATTGCTCTATATGGTTTGGAACTGTTGTAAGGGGAGATGTGCACTTCATTTCAATAGGAGATAGAGTTAGTGTTCAAGATTTAAGCATGATACATGTAACTCATTATAAAAAAGATGACAAAAGCGATGGACATCCTACTATAATAGGAGATGATGTAACAATTGGTCATCGTGTTATGCTTCATGGCTGTACTATAGAGAATGCTTGTCTTATTGGGATGAGCGCCACTATACTTGATGGTGCGGTTATCGGTAAAGAGTCGATTGTAGGAGCAGGGGCACTTGTTACAAAAAACAAAATTTTCCCTCCACGTTCACTAATAATGGGAAGTCCGGCTAAGGTTATAAGAGAGTTAAGCGATGCAGAAGTTAAAGAGTTATACGCTTCTGCTTCAAGATACGTAGAGTTTAAATCTCACTACCAATGAAATCTACCTCAATCGAGGTAGCTTACAAACTAAGTGCGATAATCTGCATTTATCTTAACGTACTCATGACCCAAATCGCAGCCGTACGCTTTAAAATTTCCTTCACCAATACCTAAATCACAAGAGATAGTGAACTTACTGCTTTGCATAACTGCTGCACATTTTTTCTCCATCTCTTCATTAAAATAGAGTTCTCCCCTATCGTAAACACATAGGTTATCAAATGAAATTTTCAAACTCTCTTCATTAGCCTCAACACCACTAGCACCGATTGTTGAAGCAATTCGTCCCCAGTTTGGATCTTCACCAAAAAGAGCAGTTTTCACCAAAAGTGAATCTGATAATGCTTTTGCTGCTATTTCAGCTTCTCTATCATCTTTTGCACCTGTTACATTGTATGTAACAAGCTTTGTAGCACCTTCGCCATCTCTAACCATCTCTAGTGCTAAAAAGTGCATCACTTTAAAAAGTGCCTCGGCAAAAGCCTCTTTTTCATAAGCTCCACTTTTACCGTTCGCTAAAAGTAAAACTGTGTCATTAGTTGATGTATCTCCATCAACACTAATTGCGTTAAATGTATTTTTTACGCTAGAGTCTAAAGCCTCTTGCATTTGGCTTTTAGTTACCAATGCATCTGTCGTTATAAAACATAACATTGTAGCCATCGCAGGGTTTATCATCCCTGCACCTTTTGCTATTGCACCTATATTGAAACTATTCCCATCATCAAGTTGCACTTTGAAAGATATCTCTTTTGCAAACGTGTCTGTTGTCATAATTGCTTTTGAAGCAGAACTTGAATCTTTTTTAGAGTAGTCAAAAAGCTTCATTCCGTCAATGATTTTTAGTTTTGGTAATCTAACACCAATAACTCCAGTTGAGCTCATAATTGGATTTTTTACAATTTTGCATCTATCCAATATTTCATTTATGTCATCAATCCCAGCCTTGCCTGTCATAGCGTTAGCATTTTTTGAATTTATTAGTATAAAGTTGGTCTTAAATTCACCCATTGAACGAAAATGCTTTATTGGTGCTGCACACATTTTGTTTGTAGTAAAGACAGAAGCAACTTCACACTCATCTTCACTGTAAATAAATGCCATATCTTTTGCATGATTTTTTTTAAGACCTGCACTCACACCATCCGCAAAGAAGCCATCACTTGCACATACTCCACCTTGTGTATTGACTATTTTATACAAATTTTAATTCCTTTGGCTTATCTCTTTTTCGCAATAGCCCTTTTGTTGTATTTATATCTTTTTGAGTTCCAATAAGAAGTAGTTTACACTCACTAGTAATCAGTACATCACCTTTTGGCATAGCTAAAAACTTACCATCTTTTTTTGTAATGCCAATAATAGATGTATTTGTAATAGCTCTCATATGTGTCTCTCTTAGCTTTTTCAAAACTGCCCAACTGTACTTTGGAACTTCAACCTCTTCCATATCTAAAGGGTTATCACTTTTATATAAAAACTCTTCAAGTAGATTTTCCATATCAGGACGTGCTGCCATTGCACTAACTCTTTGAGCAGTTAGTTTTGTTGGAGAGACAACAGTGTCAGCCCCTAATTTTTTAAGTTTTTCAATATCTGTAACAGTTTCAGCAGATGAGATTATATAGTATGGCCTTGGTAAAAAATGCTCTTTTTCAAAAAGCCTAACTGAAGCGATTAAAGCAATATTATCACTCATTGAATCCGACAACGTTATAAGACCTTTTGCAGATGCTAAATGAGCTTTTAGCATTGTAAGCTCTGCATGTGGCTCTGCTTTTAAATATGTTGGATATTTATGCTCTTCTGCCCACGCATGAATCTCTTCGCGTGGATCAATTACAACAAACGGTATATGATTCTTTCTCAACTGCTTTGTAACTTCAAGAGTATACTCATTGTGATAACAAACAACAAAGTGCTTTTTGAGCCTTGCTATATTATATAACATTCTTCGCTCCTTTAAAATTGCAACTATATGTCCTCTATTTAACTCTGCTATTAAAATACCGACAGCACTCGAAAATACTGCAAATCCAGATATAATAAGTGTTATAGTAAAAATTCTACCTGCATCTGAAATTGGAGCAATTTCTCCAAATCCAACTGTAGTAAATGTTACTCCGGTTTGATAAATTGCGTCCATTAAAGCAAAGTCATCTATTATAACATAGCCCATGGTGCCAACCATCATTGTCATTACGGTTAAAATTAGAGGTAGGCGAAATGCCTTGAGGTGGGAGTAAATTTCTGGAAGAAGATTTACGTCAGGTTTGGGAGAAGCCTCCCAATGCAGAAATTTTCGAACTCTCATTAAGAGATTCAATTAAATTTCCTTTTATTCTTAAGAAAGTTTCTTAAGCGTACGTAACTCTCTTGCAGAGATTTTAATTTTTTGAGTAGTACCATCATCTAGAGTGATTCTTACTGTTCTAAGGTTTAATAAAAAACGACGTTTTGTTCTGTTCTTTGCGTGAGAAACATTGTTCCCGCTCATTGGGCCTTTGCCACTAATAGCACATCTTCTTGCCATATCAGCTTCCTTTTGTATAGGTTTTAAAGTTGCGAAGTATATCAAGTTAAATCAAAACTTATGCTTAATGTTAAATAAAAAGTAATTTCTTTTTGATTTTTATATATCTTTTATCATTATGCAGATAAAATGTACAAAATTTAATAAATGTAGTATATATGATAACAAAAGATAAGATTGACAGCTTTATAGATAAGATCCCTCCTACACCAAAAGCTTTAAAGGAGACTCTCTCTTTGTTAAATATTGGTGAGTTAACAAAAGCAGCAAAGGTTGCAGAGAGTGATTTGGCTTTAAAAGCTTATTTAAAAAATATAGTTAACAAGCCTATATATGGGTTTAAAAATGAGGTTACTGATATCTCTCAAATATTTGGAATACTTGGTGTTTCACTGTCTCAACAAACTGTTTACAACTACATAATCACTCTTCTAAGTCCTGCTAAATGGAGTCTATTTAAACTAAGTAGTAAAACATTTTATGAGCTTCAGGCTAATCTATCAAAAAAATGGGAACTTATATTAAAACATTTAGAGATAGATAACAAAGACATATATAGTGCAATTAGCTTACTGCCATCAAGTGTTATTGTTGCAGAAGCTCTATTTTGTGAAAAAATAGATGATGTAACACTACTTCGAACTACTAAATCTCTTGATTTTAACACTATACTTATTAGATTATGCGGTATCGGTCTTTTTGACATTTGTGAGCAAATTGCTATTAAATGGGAAATGGGAGAACTTGTTCCACAAATTTTGCAAGCTTCATCTGGACTTAAACCAGCAGAAGATGAAAAGATAAACTTACTTGGAAAATGGATGCATCTTCTACTTTTTTATGAACTATCCCAACCTATGTTTATAAAAGCTGGCCTAAATGATTTTGTTGATTTTCAAATTGATTATGTAGAAGATATATATGAAGAATTCGCCTCGCTCATGGAGATAGAATGAAAGCCGTAGTTAAAAACAATATTGGTCTTTTTTCACCACAGGGTTTTTTGGATAGCAATAATACAAGTTCCTTTTTAAGCATTGAGGATATTGAAACGGCAACAAAATTAAAAGTAGAGATGATTTTAGTATCTTTAAAAAAAGTTATTTTTTTCAACCGTAATGGACTAGATACATTTGTTAAACTGTTTATGAAAGTTCGTAAAAAAAATCATATAGTAGTAGGTTTTTGTGATTATGACCATAAAAAATATGAGGCAATAAAAAAATTTTACAAAGATGATTTAGATTTTTCACTTTTTAAAACAATTGAAATAGCTTATCTATTTACTTCTACTTTTAAAGCTAAAGATAAAAGTATATTACTTTACAGCAGTGATAAGTCACAACGCTCTGCTATGGCAATAGAACTACATGATTATGGACACAATCCAATAATAGCCCAAACACAAGAGGAGTTCATAGAAAAAAGAAAGAATCCTACCGCTTATGATTATATTATAGAAGACACATACATGGGTCAAATGGGTCAAACATTCTCAGCACGCGTAACTGGCAATGCTATTATATATACAATATCATCCTTTTTAGATGTTGAAGTAACTAATCAATTTAACATAGAGTACCACAACAATTCTCTAAATGTAGGCTTTAGACTATTTATCTTTGATGCTTATAAAGTAATAAGTATGAATGTTCATGCTCTTAACTTTTTTTCCAAATTATCAAGTTCAGCAGCTGAGTATAATGCAACTATCTGTTTTGTCGGCATGTCATTTGAGAAAACTCAAGCATCATTTAGAGAAAACCTTGAAGACGCAGGTATACTTTTTTATCCTCAAATGGATGATATTCTTCAAAATAAAGAGTTGCTAAAAGAGTTAGGCGCAAGCAGTGCTGCTAATATAAAAGATAAAAGAGTTATAAACAAAAAGACAGTAATAGAACTACCAAGGTTTATAGATGCAACAGTTTTAACACTTGAGATGATGACAAACTCTAAAGCAATTAAAAACTCTGTTGAAATTCAGAAAATATCAATAGTTAATAAAGATGACAAGCTTGCGAGTTCAATAGGATACTATGGAGATATGAATGGGATGGTTGTTCTAATTTTTCCAAAAGGAATTGCCAAAAAAGCCTGTGAGTTGCTTATTGGTGAGAAAACTGATGACTTGGAGATGATTTTAGATACATTAGCAGAACTCGTGAATATAGTAGGTGGTAAGATAAAAACTCTTTTATCTGATGAAAATATAAGTGTGAGTATAACTCTTCCAAGAACATACCAGGACATTGATAGCCTTATGGAAGTATTAGATAGTAAAAAAGGTATTCAAGTAGATTTATCTTTTAATGATGATAAGTTTTTATTTTTCTTAACAAGATAAAAGTTAATTAATAGTAACATTTCAAAAATAAAAAAGTCTCAATAAATAGGCTTTACCCATTACATAAAGGAAAAAAATGAAAGTTGCTCCTAGCGTACTCTCTGCAGATTTTGGAAATTTACAAAGAGATGTTGAGGCTATCTGTAATGCCGGCTGTGATTTTGTACATGTAGATGTTATGGATGGGCATTTTGTTCCAAATTTAACTATAGGACCTGTTGTCGTTTCTGCTATTGCAAAGTGTGCAACAAAGCCTTTAGATATACACCTTATGGTTGAAAATAACACTTTTTTTGTTGAGCTTTTTGCACCTTTAAAGCCAGAATATATATCTTTCCATATAGAAGAGGAGAAACATCCTCACAGACTTATACAAAAAATTCGTTCACTAGGCATAAAACCTGCAATAGTTTTAAACCCACACACTCCTCCGGAGTCTATAGAATATTTACTTGAAGATTTAGACATGGTTCTACTTATGAGCGTTAATCCTGGTTTTGGCGGACAAAGTTTTATTGACTCTGTGATATCAAAAGCTTCAAGATTAAATGAGCTGAGAAACAAAATTAATCCAAACTGTCTTATTGAAGTTGATGGTGGAGTTAGTGATAAAAACATTCAAGCTTTAAAAGATGTTGGTGTTGATATAGTTGTAGCTGGAAGCTATGTCTTTAAACATGCAAGTAAAGAAGAAGCAATTAAAAGTTTACAAATTTAATGCGTTGTAAAATCTGTGGGATTAAATCGCTCGAAGATGCTATGCATGCAATAGAAGCTGGTGCTGATGCACTTGGCTTTGTTTTTTATGAAAAATCTCCCAGATACATCTCCCCATCAGATGCTAAAAAAATAATAAATAAACTCCCACCATTTGTAGAAAAAGTTGGCTTATTTGTTAATGTTGATGCTCATACCATCAATACTTACATGCACAAGTCTGGATGCACTCTGGCTCAACTTCATTTTGAAGCTTCAGATGAAGTTTATAAACAACTTCTTGTGCCACATATTAAGGTGATACGTGCGAAAGATGCTAATGATATTTTACAATATAGCGATGAGTATAGACTTGTAGATGCTTATTGTGAGTCATATGGTGGGGCTGGGAAAAGGTTAAATATAGAGTGGTTTAAAGAAGTTGATTGCTCTAAAATAATTTTGGCTGGTGGACTTGACCCTGAAAATGTAGCTTCTGTAAAACCGTATGGATTTTATGGTGTTGATGTTAGTAGTGGTGTTGAACTATCTCATGGTAAAAAAGATGCAAAAAAAGTAAAAGAGTTTATTGTTAATGCTAAGTAATGATTTTCCTCTAGACACTAAAAGTATACATAAGCTTTCATCTAAGGGGTTATGTTTACAAAGCTTAAGAGAGCAAATTGATGATGATTTAGACTTCTCTTTAGAACTTTGGCACTCCCAAGGGTTGAATATTTTAAAGGATCGCGGTTATTTTTACTTTGCTACAAAATTTATGCCAATAGCAGAAGTAGAGTTTTGCATTGTGGACATTGAAACAAATGGCTCCAAAATAGATAAGCATCAAATTATAGAAATTGGCGCAGTGAAGGTAAAAAATGGTGAAATAACAGATAGATATGAATCACTAGTTCACTGTAAAGAAATCAACTCACACATTACAGAAATAACTGGCATTAGAGCAGAAGACACAAAAGATGCCCCAAACTTAAAAAAAGTCATGTATGACTTTAAAGTCTTTTTAGGTGATGCAGTTTTTGTAGCTCATGATGTAAAGTTTGACTATAAATTCATATCATTAAGTATGCAAAAAATAGGATTAGCTCCTCTACTAAACAGAAGCTTATGCTCTCTGTCTTTAGCAGAGAGAACAGTTGAGTCTTACAGGTATGCTCTCTCATATCTAAATGATTCTCTAAACTTACATCCCAGCGCTACCCACCATAGAGCAATGAGCGATGTTTTAACTACTTACGAACTATTCAAATTATCACTAAATAATTTAAATAAAGATATTAAAACAGCGGAAGATATTATAAAATTTTCTAAAGAGGCAAAAAGGTTGAAGAGACCAAAGTTTGATCCTCTAAAAGAGAATCAAGAAGAACTATAGTTTTACTCTGAAAAAGCTCCGACACCTATTAGTTTTTTATATCTAACATCCATTCTCTCTTCGCTAGACATTTCACGAAGCTTAGAAAGTTCACCCAAAAAATATTCTGCTATTGCTGTAGCAGCAGTATCTTTATCTCTATGTGCACCTATTAGTGGCTCAGCAATAATATCATCAATAAGACCCAATTCTTTCAAGTCACTACTAGTTATTTTCATAGCATTTGTAGCCGCTTCAACTTTTGCAGGATCATTCCATAAAATAGCAGAACAACCCTCAGGCGAGATAACACTAAATACAGAGTATCTCATCATAGCAAATTTATCAGCAACTCCTATTGCAAGAGCACCACCACTTCCACCTTCGCCAATAACAATAGAAATTGTTTGAGTTTGAAGTTGAGACAATTCAAGTAAATTTCTTGCAATAGCTTCACTCTGATTTCGCTCTTCTGCTCCAATCCCAGGATATGCGCCCGGTGTGTCAATGAGCATTAAAACTGGGATATTGAATTTTTCCGCTAATTTTGCTGCACGAAGGGCTTTTCTATAACCCTCTGGGTGTGGCATACCGAAGTTTCTTTTTATTTTATTTTTGGTTCCACGACCCTTTTGCTCACCAATAACCATGACTTTTTCATCACCAATATAGCCTATGAAACAAAGAATAGCAGCATCATCACGAAAGTGTCTGTCTCCATGTATTTCATATTTGTCTCTCATAATTAAATTAATATAATCAAGCGCATATGGTCTATCAATGTGACGAGCAAGTTGCAATTGTTGAAAAGGAGATAAATTATTAAATATTTTTGAAACTTCTTTATCTAGATTTTTCTGAAGTGTTTCTACTGCACCTTCATCATGACGAACTTGTGCAGAGATAATGTCTTCTTGAATAAATTTTATTTTGTGTTCAAAGTCTAAATATGTTGCCAAATTAAATTCCTATATTTAGATTTTTTTAAAAATCAAAACACCATTAGTTCCGCCAAAACCAAAGGAGTTGCTCATAACAGTGTTAAGCACAGCTTTTCTTGATTTATTAGGAACAACATCTAAATCACAGTTTTCATCAGGTGTTTCATAGTTTATTGTTGGAGGAATAATTTCATCTCTCATAGCCATAAGACATACAACTGCCTCAATACCGCCAGCAGCACCTAAACAGTGGCCGATTTGACCCTTAATAGAACTCATTGGAGGACAATTTTCTTTACCACCAAGCAACTCTTTAACTGCTGCTGTTTCATTCTTATCATTAATTGGTGTGCTCGTTCCATGTGCATTAATATAGTCAAGTTTAGGCGAACCTGCCATTTTATATGCAGCTTTCATTGCACGAGCCGGACCATCAAGACTTGGTGTTGTAATATGGTTAGCATCTCCGCTCTCTCCAAAACCTATAATTTCTCCATATATATTTGCACCACGAGCCACTGCATCTTCATATACTTCTAAAATAAGGGCTGCCGCACCTTCGCCCATAACAAAACCATCACGGTTTGTGTCAAATGGACGAGAAGCACCCTTAGGATTGTCATTATTAGTAGAGAGTGCTTTCATAGCAGCAAAACCACCAACACCAGCACCCGTTACAGCACACTCTGCCGAAACAACTAACATTTTGTCAGCACCACCACACATAATAGTCTTAACTGCTTCGCTTATTGCATGTGTTCCTGCAGCACATGCAGTAACACTTGAAAGGTTTGGACCTTTTGTCCCATGTTCAATAGAAACGAAACCGCCAAGCATATTTACTAATGCTCCAGGAATAAAGAATGGAGAAATTCTACGAGGTCCTTTAGTTTCTATTATTATAGAGTTTTTCTCTATTGAAGGAAGCCCACCTATTCCTGAACCTGCACTTATGCCAAATCTTTCCATATCTGTATTTTCGTCAAGATTAGCATCAGCCATTGCTTCTTGCGCAGCCTTAAGACCAAGATGAATAAATCTATCCGCTTTTTTCACCTCTTTTGGTGCCATTACAGTTTCTGGATTGAAATCTTTAACTTCACCTGCAATTTTAACAGCATAATTTTCAGGGTCAAAAAGAGTAATAGTATCTATTCCGCATACACCTTTACAGATAGCTTTAAAAGAACTTTCTTTATCGTTTCCAACTGCATTTATCATGCCTAAACCTGTGACAACAACTCTTTTCATTTAATCTCTCCATGATAAATTATAAAATATTTTATAAAAATCAGTAATCAAACTGACCACTAAAAATATTTTACTACCGAGAAGCACTCGATAGTGTTATAGTAGTGTTATTTACTTTCTATATAAGTTACAACGTCTCTAACTGTTTGAATTTTTTCTGCTTCATCATCAGGTATTTCAATATCAAACTTTTCTTCAAGAGCCATAACTAATTCAACTACGTCAAGGCTATCAGCACCTAAATCTTCAACAAATTTTGCGTCTTCTTTTACTTCATCTGCATTAACGCCTAATTGTTCAACTACTACTTCTTTAATATCGTCTAAAAGTGCCATTCTAGCTCCTATGTTTTGTGTATAAATTCACGAAATTATATCATAGTTAGCTTAATTATTTTAAAATCTTTAGCAAATAAAAGCAATCAAGGCTTACGCCATATTTAAACCACCATTAACTTTTAGTGTCTCACCAGTTATATAACTAGAATGATCTGAGAGTAAAAAAGCTGTTGCTTCTGCTACCTCTATAGCATTTCCAAATCGTTTCATTGGGATATTTGCAGTAAAACCATTTTTAATTTCCTCACTAAGAGCATCTGTCATCTCTGTTGCTATAAAGCCTGGTGTTACAGTGTTATAGCGTATACCACTGGTAGCTGCTTCAATAGCAAAACTTTTTGTCATAGCTATTACTCCGCCTTTAGAAGCAGCGTAGTTTGTTTGACCACCATTCCCAGTTTCTCCAACTATTGAAGCAATATTTACAACCGAGCCAAATTTCTTTTTACGCATAACTTTCATAGACTCACGACAACCAATAAAACAAGATGTAAGGTTTGCATTTATTACACTCATAAAATCATCCGTTTTCATTCTAAGAGCTAGTTTGTCATTTGTTATTCCCGCATTGTTTACAAGGTAAGAGAGCTCTCCATCACTATCAATAATAGTTTTAATTGCATCAACAAATGCTACTTCGTCACTTACATCAAAACCAATCACTGCAGCATTTCCGCCAGCAGTTTCTATTGCATCTTTTACTTCGTCAGCTTCTGTCGCACCACTTCTGTAATTAATCCACACTTTAAGACCAAAACCTGCTAAAGTTTTTGCAATTTCTGCACCAATACCTCGACTTGAACCTGTAACTAAAACATTTTTTCCACTAAATTTCATTTTATAAACTTCTCCATTTTAAATTTAAAAAGCACCTGAGTGCGTGAGCTTTCTGCTGAAGAAAACTCAGTGTTAACGTAGCCAAAGGAATTATTTCCTTTGGCGCTAGCAATATATACTGCACTATATCAGCGAGTGATCCATATCTTTTGGGATTTCTATATCCATAAGTTTCAAAACTGTTGGTGCTATATTGTTTAAAGCACCTGTCTGAACTTTACTAACTCCCTCTGCTTGAACAAAACACCAAACTTTTCCAACTGTATGGTTTGTCAAAATATCTCCTGCTTCATCTCTCATCTCTTCGCAATTACCATGGTCGGATGTAATTACTAATGAATAATCACTCTCTTTTGCTTTTTTCATAATTTTACCAAGCTCTGTATCAACAGCAGTAACTGCAATTTTTGCTGCTTCAAAATCACCAGTATGTCCAACCATATCGCCATTTGCGAAGTTTACGACTACAAAATCATACCCATCATCCATGCCTTTTAAAACTGCACAACCAACTTCCTCTGCACTCATCTCAGGTTTTTCATTATAAGTCTTTACATCTGGAGATGGAATAAGCACTCTTGTCTCATTAGCATAAGGTTCATCAATTCCACCATTTAAGAAAAAAGTCACATGTGCATACTTTTCAGTTTCTGCTGTATGAAGCTGCCTTAATCCTTTAGATGAAATAACCTCTGCGAGTGTATTTTTTGGAGCATCTTTTTTAAATAATACTGGATATGTGAAACTTTTGTCATATTCTGTAATTGTTGCTAGGTTAACCTTCACATGTGTTCTTGTAAATCCGTCGAAGTTTTTATCACCAATAGCTGAGACAAGTTCTCTCATCCTGTCACTTCTAAAATTTATAGTTAAAACACTGTCCCCACCTTCAAACCCATCATAACCATCAAAGGCAACGGGAGCTACAAACTCGTCTGTATCTCCTAAAGCATATGAAGAGCCAATGTATCCAGCTGGCGTATAATCTGTCTTTGGAGTTGCATTTACAATTGCTTCATAACCTCTTTGAACTCTTTCCCAACGGTTATCTCTATCCATACTATAAAAGCGACCGGATATCGTAGCTATCTTAATGTTTTCATTGAGATGATTTTCAACTAGCTTTATATATTTTCCCGCAGAAGTTGGAGAAACATCTCTTCCATCAGTGATAAGATGTAAAAAAACCTCTTTACCCTCTTTTGAAGCCAAATCAGCTATTCCCATAAAATGTTCTATATGAGAGTGAACTCCGCCGTCACTCATAAGTCCAATAAGATGCAGTCTGCCAGAAGCTTTAAAAAGATTTTTTAGCTCGACATTGTCTTTTAAAGTATTTTCACTTAAGGCCAAAGAGATTTTAACCAAATCTTGATATAAAACTCTTCCACTACCAATGCTCATATGTCCAACTTCTGAATTTCCCATCTGTCCCTCAGGAAGCCCAACGCTGAGCCCAAATGTGTCAATAAGTGAATGAGGAGTTTCACTAAAGAGCTTATCATATGTTGGTTTTTTGGCATTGTAAAACGCATTATGTTCGGTTTTAGAACTAAACCCTATGCCATCTGTTATGACTAAAACAACTTTTTTATTCAAAATTTTTCCTTCAAAACAAAACTTTTATGCAATTATACTATAATGTCATTTTTATATTAATAAGGATATGTAACTTTGCTGTATTGGCTATCAGAAATACTAAATATTAACATACTTGGATACATTACAATAAGAGCTGGAATCTCTTTCTTCTTAGCTCTATTTTTTACAATGTTTTTAATGCCCCGCTTTATAAAATGGGCGCAAAGAACTTCAAGCGTTCAGCCTATCAACGATTGGGCACCGGATAGGCATAAAGAAAAAGCGAAGACCCCTACTATGGGTGGAGTTGTGTTTATTTTTGCTACAATTTTGGCATCTCTTATCACCATTAAGTTTTCAAATATTTATGCTATTGGCTCACTTTTAACTCTTGGATTATTTGCCATAATAGGTTTTCAAGATGATTATGCAAAAATTAAAAAAAATGAAAATTTAGCTGGTTTAAAAGCAAGAACAAAACTTATATTTCAAATTCTATCTGCACTTATTATTGCATCTTTTTTATGTATATTTGCAGACTTTAATACAGAGCTTTACATTCCATTTATTAAAAATCCTATCTTTGACATGGGCATATACGCAATAATTTTTTGGGCAATAGTTATGATTGCAACTTCAAATGCCGTTAATCTTACGGATGGACTTGACGGACTTGCAACTGTTCCCTCAATAGCAGCGCTTACATCTTTTGCTATTATCATATACATAACAGGTAATGCAAAGATAAGTTCATACCTTCTTATGCCTAATTTCAATGTTGGTGAAGTTGCTATTGTCGCGAGTGCTCTAATGGGTGCACTTACTGGTTTTCTATGGTACAACTGCCACCCTGCTGAAGTTTTTATGGGAGACAGTGGTTCTCTTACCATTGGAGCTTTTTTAGGATATCTTGCAATAATTTCCAAAAGTGAAATTCTTCTCCTTCTGATTGGTTCGATATTTGTTATAGAGACTCTCTCTGTTATTCTTCAAGTTGGAAGTTATAAACTTAGAAAAAAAAGAGTCTTTTTGATGGCACCAATTCATCACCATTTTGAGATGAAACAGTGGTCAGAAAACAAAATTATTGTTAGGTTCTGGATAATTGCAATTTTATCTAATATGATTGCATTAATATCACTAAAGATACGCTAATGCAAAGAGTGTCTCTTTTTGGTTATGCACATACAACAAAAGCGCTAACAAAACTTTTCCCAAATGCAGTTTTTTATGATGACAAGGTGTCAAAACCATTCACGGACGAAAATGGTTTCAGAGTTAAACCATCATCAGAATTTAATCCAAAATACTCTGATTTAGAGATTCCTTCTCCTGGAATTCCACCGTCAAATCCACTTATTGCTAAAGCTAAAAATCTTATAAGTGAGTATGACTGCTTTGCCAAAAACTCTCCACTTACTGTTTGGATAAGTGGAACAAATGGAAAAACAACCACAACTCAAATGATGCAACATTTGCTAGAAGACAGAGGCTCTCAAGCAGGTGGAAACATAGGCACTCCATTGGCAAACTTAAGAAGTGATGCTGATATATGGATTTTAGAGACAAGTTCTTTTACTATGCACTACACAAATCAAGCTCTTCCAAATATTTATGTTTTACTTCCGATAAACCCAGACCATTTAAGCTGGCATGGTTCCATGGATGAATACGTAAAAGCAAAATTAAAACCTATAGAAAAAATGCAAGAGGGGGAAATAGCAATAATCCCACATGTTTATAAAGATATTGTAACTTCAGCACATGTTGTTACATACAAAAACGAACAAGATCTAGCATCATATTTTGATATAGAGAGTGAAAAAATAAACTTCAAAGGTGCATTTCTTGCGGATGCTCTTTTGGCAATGGCCGTTGATAAAATACTTTTTGATAGAGTTGATTATGAAAAGATAAACTTTTTTAAACTTGACCCTCACAGACAAGAGGAGTTGAGAGATAGCAAAAATCGCTTATGGGTAAACGATACCAAAGCAACAAACATTGATGCTACTATTGCTGCTTTAGAGAGATACAAAACTCTACATGTACATCTTATTTTGGGTGGGGATGACAAGGGTGTTGAATTAACTGAACTATTTGAATACTTAAAAAATTGTAGTGTTGAGATATACAATATTGGCACAAACAAAGAGAAACTTTCACAATTAGCAAAAGAGTACAATATTAAATTTAAATTGTGTAAAAACTTAGCAGAAGCTATAGATAAAATAGATGAAAATTTAAAAGAAAATGAGCTTGGTATGCTCTCCCCCGCCGCTTCTAGCCTTGATGAATTCAGCTCGTATGCCCAAAGAGGTGACGAATTTAAAGAAGCTGTTGGCACTATAAGCTAGTATTCAGTACACAATCGATATAATTTCGCTCTTTAAAAGATGGCCAATTAGCTCAGTCGGTAGAGCAAGTGACTGAAAATCACTGTGTCCTTGGTTCGATTCCGAGATTGGCCACCACCGTTTTTTTAAAGAACCTTTTTAACTTACAAATATTTACCGTGGCCAATTAGCTCAGTCGGTAGAGCAACTGACTGAAAATCAGTGTGTCCTTGGTTCGATTCCGAGATTGGCCACCACCCTATATTCAAAATCACTTTAACATTAATATATTGTAAACTTAATCTTTGATATAATTCTCAATGCTTATTGTATTGGGCATATTTGGGGCTGACCTGGTTTCGACGGGATCAAGTAGCTTTTAACTGCATGTCGGACTGAGCATTTCCGTTATACGGCTCAAAATTGCTTAAACGCAAACAATACAAATTACCGCCCAGCTTACGCAGTAGCATAAGTTTTACCCCCTCTTAGAGGACGGGCTGCTTCACCTATGGACTCTAGATAAATAGGATTCGAAGTATAACCCCTATGTAGATATACTATATGTCCGCCTCGTGCATATAATGAACCCTAGAGGATCGTCTTGTGTAGCTTTGCAAGTTGTGTGAAGCAAGATTAAACTTAAACGGCTTTTCTAAGCATGTAGACGTTAGGAGTAGCGTGGTTTCGGACTGGAGTTCGATTCTCCACAGCTCCACCAACTCATAATCTAAACCAATCCACAAAACCATAGTTAAATTATTTCCCCTGCTTTATGGTCTAGTTATATGACATTAACTAACATTTTATATGTCTTTTTTTATCAAGAATTCAGAGTCTTGATGAGTGGGAGAAGTTTTTATTTTATAAAAAGTTCGTTTTGAAAAATATCTTCTATGTATTCCACAGTTTGATATCCATAAATTTCATGAACTATTTCTGATTCTTTGTTACTATTTAGTTTAAGAATATATGTCATAGGATATATTATTATTTTATGCCCAAATTCTTTTCTTAATTGTGAAGATATCTCACTTCCTTTTTGAACTTTAAAAAATTTTATATCTGTTTTATATTTTTGTTTGATTATATAATCTAATTCACTTTTATATCTTACACACCAAGGACAGCCATTTTTTTCAAAAACTAAAAAAATTATATGATGTTCTTTTAGCTGTGACAATGATTTTAAACTTTCTAAAGCATTAGCTGATGCAGAAAAAAACAATAAGATTGTTACTAAAATTAATTTATACATTTATTTCCTTTAATTTTTTTATAAACGGCAAATCTACTCCTAGAAAATCATAATCAGGTAGTTCAGCAATATCAACCCATACAGCAGCTGTATGAACATTTAATTTTAGTATCTGACATTCATCTGTTTTATAAGCTGTATAAATATGTAAACAGAAGTCTGTGTCATTGACGTTAATCTCTTCAAACCCAAGACATTCATCTATACTTACATCAAGAGACAACTCCTCTTTAGTTTCACGAATGCCACACTCTTGCAATGTTTCATTACCTTCAAGTTTACCACCAGGAAACTCCCATCTATTTGGCATAACCTTACCTAATGGTCTCTTAGCTATCAAAACTTTTTTATCATTATTGATAATTACTACACTTACTGCAGTTATAATTTTTTTATTCATAAACTTTCATACTAACTAAAAATAATATTTACCTATTATATCAGAAGTTGAAAAAAATTGACAAAGCTCTGCTTGTTGTTATTGCTAGCTTAATTAGCGTATTATTTATATTTATAACCAGCAACTATATAGTTACAGTTATAGTTTTGTTATTTCACAGACATCGTCTCTCATGCTTTTTCTAATCTCTAAAAAATCTTCTAAATGATTAAAAAATAGTTCTACTAGTTTAGGATCAAAATGACTTCCACTCTCTTTCTTGAAGAAGCTTAAAATATCATCTAACTCCCAAGCATTTTTATAGACTCTATCGTGCCCTAAAGCATCAAATACATCTGCAATGGCGGTTATACGCCCATAAATATGAATCTCTTCACCTTTAAGAGCGTTTGGATACCCTGTTCCATTCCACTTCTCATGATGCGTGAGTGCAACTATAGAAGAAGCTTTTAGTATTGCTCTATGAGAGTA
The DNA here is from genome assembly GCF_015265475.1 of Candidatus Sulfurimonas marisnigri. Classification (NCBI taxonomy): domain Bacteria; kingdom Pseudomonadati; phylum Campylobacterota; class Epsilonproteobacteria; order Campylobacterales; family Sulfurimonadaceae; genus Sulfurimonas; species Candidatus Sulfurimonas marisnigri. The sequence continues at coordinate 1,988,442 of NZ_CP054493.1, forward strand.
TTTTAGCATTTCATGTCCTATTGTAACATGCGTTTTCATCACCTCAAACTCTTCATAGGTTAGTATTCCTGGTTTATTTAAAATGCTATCAGGGATACCAACTTTACCTATGTCATGCATAGGTGAAGCTTGCTTAAGTAGTGCCGCCTCTTCTTCACTCAATCCAATTAGTTTTGCTAAATGATAAGAGTACTCTGCAACTCTTTTAACATGCAGACCTGTCTCTCTAGATCTTGTCTCTCCTATGGCACCCATAGTGAGAACTACCTCTTTTTGCGTGTCAATTATCTCTTGATTGAGTTTAATTATCTCGGTTAAATCATGCATGACATGTATATGTTCGACAATGTTTTCGCTCAAACCAACAATAGGATAAATAAGATTATCAACCGTATATTCTTCTCCATCTTTTGTTATGTTTGTTAAAATCTCATGAACTATTTTATTATTACTAAGTTCATCCTTTAGTTGCTCGCATTTGTCTAATTTTCTATATTTTTCATGTCGTATTTCTTGACAATTTTTACCTACCACCTCATCATTGTCATAACCACTAAGCTCACAAAATTTTTCATTGACATAAGTAATAATATTTTTAGTATCTGTTTTCATAATAGCTGTAGTTGCATTTATAGCATCTTCATACTGCTGAGTGTAGTTTAGATTTTCATCAAGACTTTGATGTGTCGTATCAAGCTCGTTTTTTAAAATATTCTTATATTCTTCGAGCTCCGTCACATCATTTCTAATACCTATATACTCCCTAAAAGAGCCATCCTTATTATATATTGGGCTAATCTCCAAGATAACATAGTATGCTTTTGCATTTTTCTTTTTATTTTTAAGAAGTCCATTCCAGACTTTACCACTTTTGATAGTCTTCCACATATCTGCATAAACTTCCGCTGACATATCCTCATGTCTTATTATAGAGTGAGGCTTTCCTATAAGCTCTTCTTTTGTATACCCGGATATAAGTTCAAAGTTTTTATTTACCTCTTTTATGTTTCCATATTCATCAGAGGTAGAAAAGATTGATGCTTCTTCCACCGCATTTTTGAACTGTTCGAGATAGTAATTATTTTCATCCAACTGAACTCTAAGTTCCATAGGTTCAACTATTTTTCCTATACTCTCCATAAACTCTTTTAAGTTCAAAGGCTTTATCAAATAAGCATCGACGTGAAGATTTATAGCTTGCAAAAGATAGTCGGATTCATTAAATGCAGTAGTAACAACTATTGGTATATCTTTATTGTTTTGTCTGATAATATTTATCATCTCTATTCCATTCATTATGGGCATCTGTATATCTGTAATGATTATCTCGGGTTTATTCTGCTTAAAGAGATCTATACCTTCTTCACCGTTATACGCAATAAATAATTCCTTTACTTTTAAACTTAAGAAAAAAGCTATCTCTTCTGATATTTCTTTGTTATCTTCAACATACAAAACAGTGTATTTTTTCAAAATATCTAGATCAAATTTATTTTTCATATTATTTCTTTTCACAAGGGCTTAGTTTAATCTTGATTGTAAAACAAGCGCCGATATTATTATTTTTTACTTTTAGCTTGCCATGCATATTATTTTCTATAATTGTTTTAGACATATAAAGACCTATCCCTGTGCCCTTTCCTTCATCTTTTGTTGTAAAATAAGGATCAAAAACTTTTTCTATGATTTCATTTTTTATACCACCGGCATTGTCTTCAATAGAAAAATATGCAAACTCACCTTCTTTATATATAGAAACATTAATTAGTCTCTTCCCATCTTTTTTTTCCATAAGGGCATCTTTTGAGTTATTTAAAATGTTTAGGATTACTTGAGAAAATTCACTTTTAAAGCCATTTACACAAACGTTTGTATTAATACTTTCATTTATTTCTATCATGTTACTTACAATACTTGAGCCTAATATATCCATTGTTGACTCATAAGCTTTTGCGTAAGAGAAAACTTCAGTATCTTTGTTTGGTTTAAAGAAATTCCTGAAATCATCAATGGTCTGCGACATTGATTGGGTCAGATTATTTCCTTTTTCTACAACACGTTTAATGTATGCTTCATTGAGGCTATCGCTCTCATACGCAAACTCTATATTTTGCATCAATAAACTAAGAGCATTGAGTGGCTGTCTCCACTGGTGTGCAATATTTCCTATCATCTCACCCATAGATGCAAACCTTGATTGCTGGATAAGGATTTGCTCTTGTTCTGTTCTTTTAAAGACCTCTTCTTTTACCCTTTGGTCAAGTTGTTTATTTAAGAGATTAAGTTCTTCTGTTCTCTCAGCAACATGCTGTTCCAACTCATCGTTATAGCCTCTGAGTTGCTTATCTGAAGCTTTTAAAGCATCTACCATATAGTTAAAACTTGATGCCAACTCTCCAATCTCATCTTTTTGTAATATATCTACTTTATTAGTAAAATCTCCAGCGGCAATATTTCTTGCAGCACGATTTAGTATCAAAATTGGCTTTACTAGCCATACTGTAATCATGAAAGAAAAGAGTATGGAAACAAAAAGCATGCCTAATACTAATAATAAACTATCCCTATAAATACTCTGCATATTTTTATTGTATCGCTCCAAGGATAGTCCTACTGATATCCACCCCCATTTTATACCAGTGAACATGATAGGATAATTAAAGTGATATACCTTTTCATCGTATAACTCACTTGTTATTTTATTGCTTTTTACTTCATCAGCCTCTAAGTCGATAATAATCTTTGGTAGAGCATCAAGTATGAGCCATTTAGAAGAATCGCTGTATATACTTTGTCCACCTCTTTTTTTAAATATTATGTATTTTATTTCACTATTATCCTTAAGTACTTTTTGTACATGTTCCACAATAAAACTTTCATCATCTACTACCATGGCATCCGAAGTAACAAGAGATATGGATCTTACTACCGTATTAGCTTGGGAATACAAAACATTCATCAAGGCATTTTTCTGATTATTAATTATAGAGTAACTAAAGAGTATTACAACTACAATTACAATTGTTACAATCAAAATAAATGTCTTTGCAAATAGACTATTAATTGAAAACATTTACCCATTCCTCTTTAAATAATGTTTTTTTTAAATTCTGATTCAATTGTAATTTCATTGCGCTTAATGGCTGACGCCATTGATGTGCAATATAATAATTCAAAAAGATGAACAAGAATATCATACGTGCAAATGATTTCGAGTGCTCCTCGTTCTCACTATTGAATAAATTTTTTTCCAAATTCATTAAATTAATCCATCTTAACTTCATATTTTTGCTTGAGCACCATATACGCATCATAATATTCAAACAAAGGCTTTAAATCTCTTTGTGCCAATGGTAATATTTTTTTCATTTTAAAAAGGCTCATAATGTTTTGACCGCGTGCAGAACTGTTGTTCCTTGCCATGTTAAGACTAAATATATCAAGCATTTCCTCAGTAGTATTGTTATGAAAACCTCCCACAAGTGATAGAAAAATTTTCTCACTTTTGTGTAATACCTTTAGTTTTTTACTAATATCTGGGTTCATTTCAGACACAACAGCAAAAACATACGATGGCACAATACATGCATCTACCTTTGAAAAATATGTTTTTAATATAGAAGTAGAGAATTTTTCTGTTTTCTCCATATCTGAAAAATAGTTTTTTGCTGTGGTATGTGCTTCTTTTAGTATTTCAAAATCAACTACCATGCGACCCATATAATCATCACTACGGCTCATTATAATCTTGGCTTTTAAATCTTTTATTGTATTTATTTTTCCATCATCTCTAACCAGGATTATATATTCTTCAAATAATTCTGAACTTCTTTGTACCATCCAAAAATTTTTTGTATTATCATAAAATATATCTTTATGTTTTAAGAGAAAATAAGGGTTTACAGCCATGTAATTAAACTTGTTGTTTATATAGTCTTCGAGCATCTCATCCACATTTTCATAGTACGTTATATCTGCTTGAACTCCATCAAGAATTAAAAAATCTTTTATCCATAACGTAAACGCCAAACGGGCATCTTTATATTTTATATCATTAAGACCATCCACAAGATAGCCCATACTTCCTTTATAAACTGTCTTTTCACCATAGCATTGACCCATGCTTAAAAGAATTATAAAAAAAATTTGGAGTACCTTGTGCATCATGTTGCCTTATTTGTTTATAGAATCTTCTATGGCATTTCCAACAATCAAATCAGATTTGGCGCGAGCCAGTGCATAATCATTTTGACAACGGTAAAAATCAGCCTCTGTAAGTGCTTCAAATAGCTGAGACTCAATAACATCTTTTGTTTCAACCATATCTTCTTGGTAGGCTCTTGTATTTAAATCTCTGTTTTCTTTTGCTACTTCCACTGCATCTACTAAAACTTTATATTTATTATAGGTACTTTGCATCTCTAAGTAGGCTTGTTTGATTTGAAGAGCCAAGCCATCTTGTAAAAGTATCTCTTGTTCTTGCATTTTTAGTTTTTCTAGTCTGCTCTGTTGCACTTGGTTTGTTGTGCGCATACCGTTAAAGAGTGACCACTGCACACCTACTCCTATGCTCCAAGAGTTTTTGTTCGTATCATTAATGACACCATACTCGTAGTCATTATACATGTGTTGGGCACTTGCTACAAACGCAACCTGTGGGAGATAACCACTTTGTGCTTCGTCAATTTTTGCATCTTGAACTTTAATAGCTAGCTTTAAAGTTTTATAATCTGGATTAAACTCATACGCTTTTTGAACCATCATCTTCATAGACTTATCCATAACTGGTGCCGGGAGTTTGTCATCTGTTGCATCTATCTCTTTCTCCCATGAGTAGCCCATTGCATTTGCTAGAGCAGCCTTAGCCATAACCACTTTAGATTTAATGTCTTCATAAAAAACTTCTATCATATTTACACTCATCTTTGAACGTAAATAGTCTGTTTTTTTCACTTTCATTGAGCCGCCTTGATACAACTGTGAAGTTAAATCACGAGTAAAGCTCATTCTCTCTAAAGTATCTGAGGCTAGTTTTTCAACTCGCTTAGCTAAAACAACCCCGTAGTAGTACTTTTTTACATCATATATAACTTGGTTACGAGTACGCACTACTCCCTCTTGTGAAATTGCTTTGCCTATTTTTGCTTGCTCCGTAATAGCTGTGATTTTTCCACCCGTGTAAAGAGGCAACATAAAATCAATCTGGCTCATAACCGTGTCACGCCCCATCATCTGAACTTCCATGTCTATTGGAAGACTTCCTTGATCTGGTATAGCTGCTGCTGCAGCTGAGAATTGTGTGCCAGTAGTAGTAGCACTAGCAGCAATAGCATTTAAAGTTCCCTGAGTAGCAAGATCTAGTGTCCCAGAGTCAGCAGATACAGCTCCAGCGGTAGCACCTAAAGTCGTGTATGCTCCACCAAGACCACTATATAAGTTTTTTATTCCAGTATTGTCAACCGTTGCAAGCCCTCTCATCTCAAAAGTGGGTGCTTCATCAAGTCTCATAGCAGTTACACTTACATCTAAAGTTGGGTAATGTGCACTCATAGCTTGATTATAAAGAGTGTCAGCTATCTTTAAAGAAATGTCCGATACCCTCAACTGCTTGTTGTTTTCAAGAGCGATAGCTATAGCTTCATCAAGTGTCACACTTTGTGCGTATAGCGAAGTTGCCAGGACTACTGAAAGTAGTAAAGTTTGTTTTTTTATCATCTATTTTCCTTTTTTGTTAAGATGGTTTGTTTTGTCGTAAAGCTCCTGAAATGGCTTCAAGTCTTCTAATTTTGAATCTGAGATCATCTCAGTTTTATATAATGTTAAAAGCTGTCTCCCTCTTTTAGTTTTGTGTATATTTTTCGCTCCATTACTTATCAATTTTTTTGTATTTTCGTTCATAGATTTACTCAAAAAACCAAATGTCGTAGCTTGTAAATTTGTAATTTCTATAATTTTTAGTTTTTGTCCAATCTGGGGATTTAACTCTGTTGCAAGAGCGTAAGACTTATTTGTGCTCACAGCAGCCTTCACTTTGCCAAAAAATAGTTTTAATAGTGCTCTTTGACGGCTTGGATATGTCTCAAACTTTGTAGTGAGATTTTCTAGTTTTTCCTTGATTTTATACTCTATATAAAGCTTAGCTGCTTCATCATATTCTTGAATGGATATAGATTTACCTTCCAAATCACTTAGAGTATTGATGCCACTCTCTTTATTTACTACAACGACAAAAGTCTCTTTTTCACCATTTAAAAAAGCTTGAGCAAAACCATCTGAGAGCTTAGATAAATCAAAATATTTTACAAAGACCAGACCAAAAGCAGCTACATAATCAAGCTTGCCATCTGCAAAATCTTGTGCCATATGTGCTGGGTTTTCATATATTGTGGTACTCGTATCTAAATTTATCTCTTTTGCAATCTCTTTTAACCAAACATCCGTAGCTATTGTCATATCTTTTATATTTACATCATTTACGGAACTAGCGTCTGAGCCTACATGAAGTGTATCTGCAGGTAAGAGTACAAAAAAACAAAAGAGTGAAATTAATATAACTTTTATCATTTGCTCTCCTGTCTAAGAATAAAAGATTTTTCGTAAAGATCTTTTATAGGTTTCAAATCTTCAAGTTTAGTTTCTACAATGATTTGCGATTTGTATAACATCAAAAGTTGTTTGCCACGCTCATCATTTCCAAGTCCTTTTGATACGCTAGTCAAAGTAGTTTTCATTTTAGCATCTATACCTTTTCTAAAAAATCCAAAGCTTGTTGCTTGTAATTGCGTGTAATCAATTATTTTTAGTTTTTTTTCAACTTGAGGGTTAAGTTCTTTCATAAGATCAAATGACTTATTTGTGGCTATTACCGCATCAACTTTTCCAAAAAATAACTTAAGCAAGGCTCTTTGACGACTTGCAATAGGAACTAACTTAATCTCTTTTGTTTGAAAAGTTTCATACATTTTACTTTGTATATAAAGCTTTGCTATCTCATCGTTTTCATCTAAACCTATTTTTCTATCTTTTAGTCCACTCCATGATTCAATACCGCTTTTTTTGTTAACAATCAGCACAAAAGTTTCTTTTTCACCATTTAAAAAACCAGAACCAAACCCATCCTCGAGTTTTGAGAGGTCAAAATACTTTATAAAGTTCAAGCCAAAACCTGTTATAAAATCCAATTTGCCTGCATTTATATCAGCCGCCATCTCTGACATGTCATCATAATATTTGAAATCAAGTTTGTACCCAGTCCCCTTGGTAATCTCTTTTAACCAAACATCGCTAGCTATAATCATATCTTTTTTACTAAATTTGCTCATAGCACTTGAATCATACGCAATATGATAAGTTGTTGCTAATAAATTGCTAAATAGCAATAAGATAAAAGCTATCAGTCGTATCATAATGTAGCCTTTTCCTAAAGTATAATTTTATTGATGTACAATGCTATCTTTTGTACTATTTTTAGCTTTATACATAAGGTTGTCCGCTCTTCTTATAAGTGTATCCCAATCATCTTTACCATCAAACGCAACAACACCAAAACTTGCTGTTACAATTATCTCATTATCTAGTTTTATCTCCCTAAATGCGCCACGAAGTTTTTCTGCCATGATTACCGCACCATGACAATCATTTTCAGGCAATATCACTAAAAATTCTTCGCCACCCCAACGAACTCCTACATCTGAAGAACGTTTATTAGCTCGTATACAGCTTGCGACTTCTACTAAAACTTTATCACCAATGTCATGCCCATATTTGTCATTTATTTTTTTAAAATCATCAATATCAAGATAGATGAGTGCCAATGTCCTACCATATCTCTTTGCTCGTTCAAGCTCATCTTTTAAAAATTCTTTTCCCTTGTGTCGGTTAGCACACAGAGTAAGAGAGTCTGTTGTAGCTTGCGTGTGTAGTACTTTTAGTAACTCTTCTTTTTCTTCTATGTTCGCTATAGCTTGCAAACCAAAGGCTATCGTCTCTGATATATGACTAAAAAGTTCTAACTCATCTTTTTGGAAAGTATGTTTTTTCTTAAATGTTAAAGTAATCACACCTATCAATTCATTGCTTGGTTTAAGTACTATTGGAATAGAGACTATTGACTCTATACCCTCTTGCACAAAAATTTTCTTCAAAGGAAATTCCTCTAGTTTTTCAATATCATCAACAATAATCATCTTTTTTTCACTTATAGCTCTACATGTAGGACAACCACCTGTTGAATTAATCTCAAATACTTCACCCATAACTTGAACAACATCTATTTTCTCATGAAGAGATTGTGAAGCAACTTTTAGTTTATTCTCTTGCTTCAATAAAGCTATAAAAGCAAATTTAAATTCAACATTTTCTATAAAAGCATTGCAAACATCTTGTAGAAATTTCTCTTTACTAAACGCATTAACAATAGCACTAATAACCAATACATGAGTACTAACAAGCGACTTAAGATACCTCTCGTTTGATAACAATTGGTTTACATCATCTTGTAAATTTATAAGGATATTAAGATTTTTTAACTCACAATGCGTTTTTATAAATTTACCATTTTCATCATAACTTGATGTTCCATTTAAAATAACGTCAACATAAGTATCATCTTTTTTCTTGAGAAAAAAACGAAGATTATCTACACGTCCATACTGTTTTAAATGCGAAAAATTACCTTCAAATTGTTTCATGGACTCTTTGCTGATAAAGTCAGCAAAATTTTTCCCAATGACTTCTTCTTTTGTAAAGCCAAGGTAGTCCAGCCACGCTTGGTTAACATCTAGTATATCTCCATCTTTATCAAGCGATTGGTAGAGTGTTTGATAATTAAGTCTAGAAGATATTTCTCTAACACTCAAGAGAAATTCTTTTAGATTTAATGGCTTGAGTAAATATTTACTTATTCCCAGATTAATAGCTTGAAGAAGATGCTGTGTTTCATTAAAAGCTGTTATAACTATAACGAAGACATCTTTGTTTATTTTTTTGATATTTTCAATCATTTCAATACCATTCATAATAGGCATCTGAATATCTGTAACAACTATATCTGGCCCGTGTTCTTTGAACATAGCCAAACCCTCTTTCCCATTAAAAGCTATATATAATTGATCTGTAAATTGCTTCAAGAAGTATGACACTTCTTCATTTGCATTTATATCGTCTTCAACATACAAAATTTTAATATTTTTAATGTCTAACATATAATTATAAAACCTTTCATCATCTTGCTGTTTTATATAACTAAACTCTTTGCTTGAGTTTGAAAGCAAAAAATTAAACTTATCACATTATGTTTTTTAATATTATTAATTGTATCTAATGAATTATTAATAGTATATAAAACAACAGCTTGGTTTAATTGTAGCTGGTATATTAAGGCATGAATCAATAAAAGGAGAAAAACAATCATAGTCGAGCAAGGTTAGAAGTCGTAATTTTGTTATAAAATCTATAAATCTATAAATCTATAAATCTATAGCAAGTTTTTTTAAGGTCTCCAAGTCAACCAACTGTAGTATGGCCTGATGAGTAGCGTGTATAAATATCTGTGGAGCGTTTCCGTCTTTTACTGCTTGAGCGAAACGAAGTCCCGATAGGCACCAGCTCTGACCAGGTTTTACTCCAGGGAAGTTGTACTGAGGCATGGGGGTCGAGAGGTCGTTCCCAGTGCGTTTTGAGTATTCCAAAAACTCTTTACTTGCATAAATGCAAACGGCATGCATTCCTTGATTATCTGGAGTTACTTGACAAGTTCCATTTCTTTTAAAGCCAGTAAGAGGGTCTAAACTACATGGCTCCAGGAACTCTCCCAAGACGTTTACTTCTTCAAATACAAACTGAGTTTTTGGCATAAATACTACCTCATAATTTTTAAAGGATTGTACCTTATATTTTAGAAGATTATTTTTGAACTAAAAATTAATCTTAAAGCTTAAAAAAGCGCTAATTTTGAATACTACCTTCTCACTTATTTAGACTATTATCCAAACTTAAAAAATAAATTTAATTGATTTTTCAGGCCATCATTGATTAAAGTATGTACTATATTTCTATCATTAGAAGTGCAACTATTAAGGGATTAAAGAACAAAGAGGAAGACAAAATGGGTTTATCACAAAGTACAATTGCAATAGTAAAAGCAACTGCCGCTTCTGCAGCTGCTAATGCAGAAGCAATAACAACACGTATGTATGAAATTTTATTTGAAACACATCCTGAGACAAAAGAATTTTTTAAAGATGCAGATCCTGACCAACATAAAAAACTTGCTGGAGCTGTTTGTGTCTATGCAGCAAATATCGACAACTTAGGAGCTCTCTCTAAAGCAGTAGAAAAAATGGCAAAAACGCATGTCCTTGTAAAAGTTCAACCTGAGCACTATCCTATTGTAGGTATTTCACTACTTAGTGCGGTTAAAGATGTTCTTGGTGATGCAGCTACAGATGAAGTTCTCGAAGCTTGGAAAGAGGCATACTTCTTTTTGGCAGATATTTTAATCGCACACGAAAAAGAGCTTTACAAACAACAGATTTAGTTCAAGACCTCATAACTAGCATAAAGGATAAAACTAGTCCAAGATAGTTCTGATATTTGAGTTTGAAATTCATTAGTTAATTCATGGTTTTGTTCTAGAAAGTCCGATAAGAGATTTATATATTACTTATTTTAATTTCCAGTGAGTCTTAATTCCACATTTTTTACATTCTGGTATGAGTTCATTTTTCTTAACATGTATCTCGCATCCACATTTGACACATTTTAAATCAGCATCAATAATTGCTTTTGTTCCAATTAGAAATTCTACTTTCATAGCAGTTGCAGTATATGTTGTTACCCCATATGGTACTAAATAAGTGAGACCTAGCTTTATAAAATTTAGATTTGCAATATCCAATGTAACTAGAGTTTCTCCTTGATTTATCAGGTTTAGAATTGTTCCAACAATGAGTGAAACTTTTAAAGCTCTATTTATCACATTTGGAGATATTACTATCTCACCATATATTTTAAAATACTTCATTTTAATCATTATATCTATCTCTTATTTATAAAAATTTATCTAAATTATCCATAAAGATTGTTGCCAATTTTGGGTCAAAATGTTTGCCGCTTTAATTAATATATTGTGACTCGTTTAACATGATTTCCAGTCTCTTTATAGAAATTGCTCTTTTTTATTCTCATCTATGACTCAGTGTGTTTCATATTATAACTGTGTTTTTCAAACATAAACAACAACCCTCATATTTTTTTTCTACTTACTAAAGAGTATATCGTCATCTTTCTCATCAACTTACAGCTTTTAGCTATAATTTCCCAATGAAAAATATAATAAACATAAGCACTCACTCATAATGGATTTTCTTACTTTTAAAAGCTTTATTAGTATTGAGGCTTTAATAATATTTTATTATATAGGGGCACTTATATTGCCTATTGGTATATGGCTCTTACTTCTTTGGCTTGTACGAAAATATAAACTATTAAACACTTCATATGAAAAAGGGAAAGAAGTAATATGGAAATTGTTAAATAGAGAACAGAAAATTAAGTTTGTAGCAATTTTTGTGATTTTATTTCTGTTTATGCAACTATTTTGGCGAATGTTTTTTGAGTTTTTAATTGCTTACATGCAGATAAGGGATGCGTTATTACTCACTTAACTATGAGAAGAAACACCCTCCTAAAACCTTATTTAGTCCTCATGTGTTGGTGAAGTGTAGTCGAATGCGAATTTCATTTTTCTACCAATTTCCTCATCCACTTCATCTATAATCTTCTCAGTTTCATTTTCAACATCACTTATGAACTTATTTTTTTCTTTTTCTTTTTCAAATGAATTAATCTTGTAAGCTTTTTCCGGTTTATATGCCTCGAAAAATTTTTCGAGTGTATCTTCCCAAACTAAAGTAACTTCTCGATTAATCTGCTCTTCCACATCTTCTCCGGGTAGTGAATAATTAAAAACTATAACATCTTCATAGGTAATTACTTCGTACTTATCACTCATATGCATAAACCTTTCACACAACCCAAAATAAATTTTGGATTGATAATCTCTCCCATCTTGTCCAACTGTATGAATTTTATAGGCTTTTTTATAGTTCTTAAATATTGTTTCATTTTGATTCTCCTAAAATAATTATAACATTTAAATAGAAAACTATAATTAATTTTCTACACTATATATCGGATTAGTTTTGTTGGTATAATGTCAGTATATCCCACCACCTCCCCCCCCCTCTCATTATAGTTCAACAAGAAAGAAGTTGTTTTTTGTTAATATTACATAAATTATATTTTATACTTATAGATATTTATATATTTCATAATTACAAAGGCAAAATCGAATAATGAACTTTAAAAAATCTGTAATATTTATTTTACTAGTTGGCATAGGTGCTATATATTTTATGTCAAATCTCATTGTGGATGACAGAGTAGAAGCTTTACTACGCCAAAAATACATAAATTCTTCAGAAACCATGAAAAATAGTGCGAAACTACATACTGCAGAAAAAATGGATGCAACATTAGCATTGGCGATTGCTATTTCACATAAAGAGGAGCTTATAAAAGCTCTGCGTGAAAATAACTATAAGCTAGTAGATTTAAAAAGCATATCAGATATGATCAAAAAACACACTAAATTTAAAACACCATGGTTTCATCTTGTATCAAAAGATGGAGTAAGTATTCTAAAAAGTTGGATGGAAAGAAAAGGTGAGTATATATTAGGGTTTAGACGAGATTTGGCCAAATTAATGAAAGAACCAAAAGTTACCACTACAATTAGTGTAGGTAAATTTAATATGACCTTTAAAGCTATTGTTCCAGTTTACGATGGACAAAAATTCATAGGCTTATTTGAAGTTATTACTAATTTTGACTCAGTTGCAGAAAGTTTAAAAAATAAAAATATTGACTTTGTTGTTTTAGCAGATAAAAGGTATAAAAAACAACTCACTAAACCATACTCAAAATTATTTATAGAAGACTATTATGTAGCAAATTCAAACGCTAATAAAGAGTTCTTAAAGCTTGTAGAAAAAATAGGCGTAGATAACTTTATAAAAAACAAGGAAGACTATTTTATTCATAAAGATGAAAAACATCTATTAACTAACTATAACCTATTAGACATAGACGGTAATACTATTGGATATTTTTTACTATTTAAATCACTTGAATCAATAGATACCACAGATATATCAAATAAAAAAAATCTCTTGTTTTTTATACTTTTGGCTATCTTTATAGTGTTTTTTGGAATTCTATATTATTTTTATAATAGGGCATATTCTAACAAAATATTACAACTAAACAGCGAATTAGAAGAAAGAGTAAAAAAAGAGGTTGAGGAAAATCGCTTAAAAGATGGGCTTGTTCTTCAGCAGTCAAAATTGGCATCTATGGGTGAGATGATAGGTGCCATTGCTCATCAGTGGAGACAACCGCTAAACGCTTTAAGTATAAGTATACAAAATTTAGAGTACGCCTATGAAGATAATTTAGTTGATAAAGAGTATCTGGATAAATATACAAGTAAAAATCTAAAAACAATAAATTTTATGTCCAATACTATAGATGATTTTAGAAACTTTTTTAGAGTAGATAAAGAGAAAGAAGGTTTTAGCGTAAAAGAGGCTATATTAGGGACTATATCTTTGCAAGAAGCACAATTAAAAAATAATGGAATTAGTTTAGAAGTTATGGGTGATGACTTTATAGTTAATGGATTTTATAATGAGTTTCAGCAGGTTATTTTAAATATAATAAGTAATTCAAAAGATGTTCTACTTGACAACAATATAAAAGAACCAGAAATAAAAATTATTCTAGAAGACAATAAAATACTAATTAAAGATAATGGCCCTGGAATAAATAAAGATATTATAAATAAAGTGTTTGAGCCATATTTTACAACAAAAGATAAAGACAAAGGGACAGGGATGGGTCTTTATATGTCAAAAATGATTATAGAAGATAATATGGGCGGAAAACTATTAGTATCTAACATTCAAAAATCAGACTTAAATGATTGCTATGGTGTTATGTTTACAATTGAAATGCCAACAAAAGAACAAAGAGAGGAGGATGAAAAATTATGATTGATAAAAGACCTTATATAAAATATATTTTTCTTTTTATTATGTTACTTCTCTCAACATCTCTTTTTGCACAAAAAGAGATTAAGATAGGTATTTTCGCATATAATGGGGTGGAGTTTGCTCTAAATAGATGGGATAAAACTATCAAAACATTAGATAAGGCTATTCCTGACTATAAGATTTCAGCCTTATATTTAACAAAATTTAATGAGATGACAGAAGTAGTAAAAAATTCTAAAATAGATTTCGTTTTAACAAACCCAACAGCGTATGCAAGACTTGAAAAAGAATATGGGATTAGCAGAATTTCCACACTAATAAATACAAGAGAAGATGGTGGATTGACACAGTTTTCTTCTGTGTTCTTCACAAGGGCAGATAGGGATGATATAAACTCTCTAAAAGATTTCAAAGGCAAATCCATAATGGGCGTTAATAAAGAAGGTTTTGGTGGTTGGCAGATGGCTCACAAAGAGCTTTTAGACAATGGGATAGACCCTTTTAAAACCTCAAACGTAGTTTTTGCTCCAGATAGTATAAAAACAACAGTTGTATACTCTGTTCTTAGTGGTAAAGCAGATATAGGTACTGTAAGAACAGGTAACCTAGAGAAGTTGGTAAGTAAAGGAAAGATAAAAAAGTCTGATTATAAACTTATTGGTCTAAAAAATGATGGCTTTGCTCTTCCGCACTCTACAGCACTTTACCCAGAATGGCCATTTGCAACAATGCCACATACTGATTTAAAAGTATCAAACGAAATGGTAAAAGCTCTGCTAAATATCAAAACTTCAGACATTGCTGCCATAAAAGGAAACTATACTGGTTGGACTGTACCTCTTGACTATGTTCCTATTCACAATATTTTAATGCAATTAAGAGCAAAACCTTATGAGCATTATGGGGAAGTTACATTAGCTTCTATTTGGAAAGAATTTAAATATGCTGTTGTTGCTACTTTTATCATTGTCAGTATGATTTTTATTTATACTGTATATATTGGAGTCTTAAATAAAAAGTTGAAAATTTCTGAAAATAATTTAAAAAAGAGTAATAGAGATTTAGAAAAAGCAACTTTAGAGATAAAAAATATAAATCAAGATTTAGAAGAAAGAATAGGCATAGCTGTACAAGAGTATAAAATTCATAAAGAAGCAAAACAATCATCTTTAAAAGAGATGATAGGAAATATTGCCCATCAATGGAGACAGCCTTTAAACATACTTAGTATAAATATACAAAATATGGAGTTTGAGTACGAAGATGGCATAGTAAATAAAGCGTATTTAGCAAATTTTGTGCATAAAAACAAGCATATTATTAACTCTATGTCTAAAACTATAAATCTGTTTAGTGAGTTTTTAAAGAATGATAAAATAAAAGAGAATTTTTCTGTTAAAAACACTATAGAAGAGATTATATCTGCGCTAGCAACTCAATTTAAAGATTATAAAATATCTTTAAATCTTCTTGGCAGTGACTTTGAAGTATATGGTTCTGCAAGTGAATTTAAACAAGTTATTTTAAATATTTTAAATAACTCAAAAGATGAGCTTGCAGAAAAGTGTGTAGATAACCCAACTATTAATATAACTTTAAATAACGGTGAAATAACAATTGATGATAATGCAGGAGGAATCCCAGATGATGTTTTAGATAGGGTGTTTGAGCCATACTATACGACAAAAGATCAAGGAAAAGGAATGGGGATGGGACTATACATAGCAAAAATGATTCTTGAAGAGAGTATGGAGAGTGAGATTTTAGTTTCCAATACTTTAGAAGGGGCAAGGGTTTTGATAAAACTCAATCAAAAGGTTAATTATGGAAGATAAAATTACAATACTTTACGTAGAAGATGAAGCAGAAGCTAGAGATGGTTTATCAACTTTTATAAACAGATTTGCAAAAGAATTATTTGTTGCTACTGATGGCCAAGAGGGACTTGAATTATATAAAAAACATAATCCAGATTTAGTAATATCAGACATTAAAATGCCTAATATGAATGGTATAGATATGGCAAAAGAAATTAAAGAGATATGTTTTGATCAACATATTATTTTTACTACAGCACATAGTGAAAAAGATTTTTTTATGAAAGCAATTGATTTACAAGTTGATGGATACATTTTAAAACCTGTAGACTTAAAGCTACTTAAGTATAGGATAGAGTCTATTGCAAAAACAATAAATTTAAAAATCAAGTATGAAAAACAACTAAAACAACAAGTAAAGATGGCTTCAATGGGTGATATGATAGGAAATATTGCTCATCAATGGAGACAACCACTAAGTGCAATATCTGCAGCAGCTTTCGCTGCACAAATGAAAATAGAATTAGGAATATTTGATTTAGAGAGTGAAGAAGGTAGAGAAGAGAGTCAAAAATACTTTTTAAATCAACTTTCAGATATTGAAAAGTATGTTAGTAACCTAAATAATACTATAAACGATTTTAGAAACTTTTTTTCTCCAAATAAAGAAACAACTAATTTTAAATTACAAAAAAGTGTGGACAAAACAATGTCTCTTTTAAAGTCTACGTTTAATGCAAATAATATTGAACTCATTTTTGATATACAAGACATAGAAATAACCTCATTAGAGAATGAACTTATCCAAGCTCTTTTAAATATTATTAAAAATGCTAAAGATGCATTAGTCTCATTTCAAGAGAATAGTAAAAAATTATTATTTATAACTATATATAAAGAAAATAACAAAGCTATAATAGATATAAAGGATAATGCTGGAGGAATCCCTGAGAATATTTTAGATAAAGTGTTTGATCCATATTTTACTACTAAGAGTGAATCAGAAGGCACAGGGATAGGTTTACATATGACAAAGTCTATTATTACTAAAAATATTAACGGTAATATATCCGTTGAAAATATAGAGTATGAGTATGAAAGTGTATCTTATGTTGGTGCAAGATTTAGAGTAAGCTTACCGATAGAACAAAATTAAATACATAATAGTTGGACTTAATTAAGCCATGACTTCTCCAATTAAAATGTAATCGATACAAAACTTTAGAATGTGTTACATGTAGAGTATTTTGTTTTTTGCTATGATCATTATCAGTCTGAAGATTATAGGCACTCTTGCCAAAATTAATAAGAATTTGATTACAAGCCAAATAAGAGGATTTGACTCTTATTTGGCTCTATGGAGCTATAGGACTGTGAGTAAGTTAGGCTAGTGTTTGGCTTGTTTTTATTTTTTTTATGTTTGAAAGCATTAATATAGAAGTTATTAGTGCAATAAAGAAAAGACCCACAAAAACATAAAGTGTGCCTGTGTAGCTACCAGTAGAGTCTTTGACGTAAGCAATAATAATAGGTCCAGCAAGCCCGGCTAAGGCCCAAGCGGTTAGAATATACCCATGAATAGCACCCAGCTCTTTTGTGCCAAAAACATCACCTATGTATGCTGGGATAGAAGCAAATGCTCCACCGTAACACATCATGATATAAAAAAGAAGTATTTGAAAAAGTAGTATGCTTGTGACTGTTGTGAGTAGAGAAAAAGCAATAATTTGAGTGACAAAGAAAAGTATAAAGACTATAGGTCTAGTAAGGTAATCAGAGATACTTGCCCAAACAATCCTTCCTACACCATTGAAAATACCCATGAGCCCAACTGCTGAAGCTGCGGCTAAGGCAGAAATACCAATAACTTCTTGTAATAGTGGAGATGCTACAGAGATTATAGCAATCCCGCAGGTTACATTGATAAAAAGCATAATCCACAAGCCATAAAACCTAGCTGTTTTTACGGCTTCATTTCGTGTAATGTTTACTAAATCTTCTTTAATTTTCTTTTTTCCTGAGGCAATTGCATGACTTAGACGCTCTGGCATATATCCTTCTGGCGGATTAGCAAGATACTGTGCTGCGCTAAACATAATGACGAAGTAAATAGCACCCAAAATGTAAAAAGTTGAAGATATCCCTACTGAATCTATTAGTATTTTAATTGCAGGACCAGAGATAGCGGAGGCAAAACCAAAGCCCATAATAGCAAGTCCTGTTGCCATTCCACGTCTATCAGGGAACCATTTTACAAGCATCGATACAGGAGAAATATATCCTATGCCAAGACCTGTACCACCTAAAACACCATAAGTAAGATAGAGCAGTATCTTAGACTCAAAATGGATAGCCATTCCAGAGCCTATGGTACCTAGCCCAAACAAAACAGCAGCAAGCGTGGCAGCAACCCTAGGACCATTTTTCTCAACAAATTTTCCCATAAGAGCAGCAGAGAGGCCAAGAAAGAAGATGGCAACAGAAAATGTAATCGTAACATCTGTGAGTGTCCAAGCCATTGCGGACTGTATAGGGTTTACATACACACTCCATGCATATACTGAGCCTATACTCATATGAATTGCCATGGCGCCTATCACCATTAGCCAGCGGTTTTTAATTTTTGTCATCATTTGCATCCTTAAATGTCTAGTTTGCATGGATTTTATCAAAGATATAGTTAGATATAAATATTATAGAATAAGTACATATTAAGAGTTATTTTTAATAAAGTCGCCATCAATAATCTTGCAAATGCATAGAAGTGCTAAGACGGATAACACTCAATTACTGTAAACAAAAAGTAAAAATTTAGATTTTATACTTTTTTAGTTTTTCATCAAATTCATTTGCACTTCTATTAAGTAAATCCGCAACATTTTGAATATCTAAACTTGAAGTTTTATTTTTTTGTGCAAACTCAGTTATATTTTCAATACTATCTATAAGTAAATCGAGGTTGTTTTTGACTTCATTGTTTTTTGATATAAGCTCTGTGGTGTTCTCAATTGTTTTTGTTAATTCACTTTTTGTTTTATCTGATTTTTCTACAAGATTTTTTGCATGATTAGAAACATCTAGTATCTCTTGTGAATTTTGCTCAAGTTCTTCACTTACAGTATTTATGCTTTGTGTAATGACATTTGTTGTTGCTCTGATTTCACCAAGACTTTTTTGCGTTCTCTCAGCTAGTTTTCTTACCTCATCAGCAACTACCGCGAAACCTCTACCGTGTTCACCTGCCCTTGCTGCCTCTATTGCTGCATTAAGAGCGAGTAGATTTGTCTGATCAGCAATATCACCTATAATATTTAATATCTGTTTTATCTCATCGGCTTGTTTGTTTAGTTCTCCCATTGATCCTGCCATCTCATTTTGTTTATGGCTATTTGCTTCGACTTGACTCATTACATTTTTTAGGCTTTGTGCTAGTTCATCTAAAACGGAATATGTCTCTTGAAGGCTATGGCTATTTTGCTTCGTCATCAAAAAACTCTCTTCAATACTTTTATCAGTAATAGATAAAATCTCTTTGCTTTTTGTAGTCTCTTCAACCTGCAAAGAGATGTTTTTAGTTAGATTACTTACATCATTTGTCAAATTTTGGCTTGAAGATTTTAATCTTTGAGTACTCTCTTTGGAGAATTTTATTATGTTACTGATTTCAGATATAAAATCATTGAAATGTCCAGCAATTTGACCGATTATTCCACCTGATGTTTTTATTCTATTTTTTAGATTTCCTTCGCCTTCAACTATATCTTTTACAATATATTCGAACTCTTGCATTCCTTTATTTGTATAACTTGATATTTTTCTTGTTCTGTATATCAAAAATATTATTAACACAAAACCGATAAATACAACCACACCAATTTTTAATCTATAAATATCATTTTCATTTTGTAGATTTTTATCATACAGGCTTTTTGGAATCTCCATAAAAAGTTTCCATTCACTATCACCCGTAGTGTTGAGTATAGTTTCGTAAAAATTATCAGGATTTTTATCTTTGCTTTGTGCAAAGTTTAGAATACTCTTATTTCTTCTATCATTAATGTTAATATTATATTTTGTATTATATATAAGAAATTTTACAGGCTCTTTTGGCATTTCAAAGTTTTGTGCTTTTGCTTCTTTTTTATCTTTATCAGTAATTATTATAAAAGGAACATTTACTAATAGTGATTCTAAAAGATTTTTTCTAAAAATTATAGAAATAATTCCTTTTATCTCATTTTTTTTATTATAAAAAGGTATAGAGTAGAGTATTCCGTAGCTCTCTTGAACATTTCCAGTTGATTTTGATTGATATTGAGTATTGTCACAAGTCCTTAGAAGTGGTGAAAATACCGCTGGAATATCATTTAAAGTTTTATAGTTAAAGAGTGGAAATTTTTCTTTAAAATAGTTTATTTGAATAGGATAGTATATATACTCAGCCTCTTCCGCTTCTTCTGGGAAATCTGGGTTTACTTCAGCGCTTTCTCCCTCTTCTTCTTCATTGCCCATAACTAAAGAATCAAACATAAAAAAAGGAAACTCACCTTTTTCAAAGTTTAGTCCATCAGCAATAGCATAAATTTCAGATACGTTTACATTGGATACCAAGTCATTATATATTTGCTGAACAGTTGCAAAAGCATCTTCGGAGAATGTGCCATCTTTTACTATGTCCTCATCTTCACTTTTTCTATTTCCGCCATCAATATCTCTAACAGAAGGTAATA
Organism: Candidatus Sulfurimonas marisnigri; assembly: GCF_015265475.1. Classification (NCBI taxonomy): domain Bacteria; kingdom Pseudomonadati; phylum Campylobacterota; class Epsilonproteobacteria; order Campylobacterales; family Sulfurimonadaceae; genus Sulfurimonas; species Candidatus Sulfurimonas marisnigri. The sequence continues at coordinate 2,009,103 of NZ_CP054493.1, forward strand.
GTGATATAGTTCTAGCGCTCTCATACATCTTTTTAAAAGCTTGTTCTAATTGCATCTTTTTATTTGCAAAAACTATATCTATTTGTTCTTTCTTGATTATCTCTTTTGTATGGACTATTGCTTGTTCATGTTCTTTGTGTATAAAGTATATTGCTGCAAACACAACAATTAATATTGAAAAGGTTGTTAACAGTAAATTTCTTATTGTAGGGCTCATATTCTCTCCAATTATAATTTTTTTTTATAATCATAGCAATTTATATTCCAAAATATAAGTATCATCATATTTGACTTATTCACATTAAATTGAATATTGAGGAGATGACACTTTTTTTCTTAAAAAAATAGCTGAAGGATATACAAATAAATAGGTTTCGTGCCTTCAGATTAACACTACGATGAACAGCTAAGTTTAATATTCTTAGACTTCATTGGTGTTGGTTTACATAAATGTTCTAATTCAGAGTGTTCGTCATAGGGAGCTAAAGCCACTTTGAGCAGTTCATTTACCATGCTAAAGTCATGTTCCCCAGCTTTCTTTATAGCCTCTTGGAGTATATGGTTTTTAAGTATATACTTTGGATTTACTGCTAGCATCTTCTCGTGTCGCTCAGCAACACTGAGAGCCTCTTTTTCTATGCGTTCACTATATCTATCTAACCACTTATCTAAAGGTTCTCTATTTACACATATATCTAAGATATCTGACTTGTTTGTGTTAAAACGAGAAAGTTTTCTAAAGAACTCTGTGTAGTCGATTGTTGCATTTCCTAATGCTCTAAGCATCCCCAGATATAGTTCTTTATCATTATCTTGTTTTGTTTGCAGACCCATTTTTTCATACATTATCTCTGAATAGACATTTTCATATGTACTTCTAAAAGTATCATCAAGTACCTCTTCAGACAAGGTATAGTCTATTATTGGGGAGAGTGTACGAGCAAGCATATCTAAATTCCAGTGAGCACTTCCTACTTGGCCTGAAAAACTATAAAGACCTTGTGTATCGGTCTGATTACATACAAAGTTTGGATCATAGTCATCTAAAAATGCAAATGGACCGTAGTCTATGGTTCTCCCATCTATACACATGTTGTCCGTGTTCATAACACCGTGATTGAAACCAACGCTTTGCCATTTGGCTATGGTGGTTGCTGTATTTTTGACTATCTCTGCATACATCTTTAAGTATATGTCCTCACTCCCTTTGAGATAAGGAAAACTCTCATCGATAACATAATCAGCAAGTTCTTGAAGTTTATCATGTTCACCATAAGCATTCAAGTACTCAAACGTTCCAAACCGAACCCATGTGGGAGACAAACGTAATACTATGGCACCTTTTTCCCATTTTTCACGGCTCACATCAGTATCGCTTCCTATAAGAGCCAAAGCACGAGTAGTCTCAATACCCAGACCATGCATTGCCTCACTAGCAAGGTACTCACGTATGGATGAGCGAAGGACTGCTCTACCATCACCATGACGAGAGTAAAGGGTAAGTCCTGAGCCTTTTAGTTGTAAGTTTTGTCCATTTATCTTGCCTAGATTTATAGCTCTTCCATCACCTAAGCGTCCTGCAAACTGACCAAACTGATGTCCAGCATAACACATCGCGAAAGTCTCACTTCCCTCTAGTTTTGTTTTTCCATTTACAATATTAATCAGCTCTTCGTCCAAAGCTAAATCTTCATCTACTCCTAAGAGTTTTGCAGCACTCTGTGAAGCAGAGATAAGAAAAGGTTTATCTAGTGGTGTTGGATCTACTTTTTCGTAAAAAATAGGCTTATGATTTAAATATGGTGTTGTTAGTTTTAAGTTTGAAAATTTCATAATTAGTTTTATCAAGTTACATATTAAAATTTGCTACTTATTAAAATTGGATAATATTTTTTAGGATATGATTAAGATAAATAGATAAATTTCTTAATTTTAGTGCTAGGTGTTCAATGAAGCATCTTTATTAACAAGATCTAAATCATTTGGAATAAACCTTATGGATTCATCATAATTAAGTCTATTTTTGTAACATTTATAATTATTTTTAATATATCTACATATTAAACTTGACTTATACATAAAAAGTAATAACAATGGTTAAAGTTTATTATATAAGGATAAAAAACATGAGCGTAAATATAGAACAAATGAGATTAGATGAAAAGAAAAAGAGTGCTGTTATAGCATATATATTGTGGTGGTTTCTTGGATTTTTTGGAGCGCATCGTTTTTATATGGGAAAAAGTAATGGTGCCACTATGCTTATTATTAGTATTTTAAGCTTTCTTACTATGGTTATAGTAGTTGGTTGGATAGGTTTACTAGCAATGCTTGTCTGGTGGGTACTAGATGCAATATCTCTTCATAAATGGGTTACAACTTATAACTTAGAGCTTATCAATAATTATGAGAAAGCAACTGTATCTGCTAATAACTAAATATATTACTTACTTGTTATTACAAACACAACTTTAAATACCGTAATATGAGGTGTTTAAAGTAGCCTATAAGAACTTAGACTTACGTGATTTCTCGGCAGTCTAATAGCAGCCATCTTCTTCAAAATCACCTCAAATACAAACCATTCACAACTAAATGCTACAATTAAACCAAACTCTTGAAGGTGTTACAGGTAGCGGTAAAACGTACACTATGGCTAAGGTTATAGAGAATGTTAAGATGCCTACTATCATTATGATTCATAACAAAACTTTAGCGGCTCAGCTGTGTAGTAAGTTTCATTCTTTCTTTCTAAACACTTTGGCTTACTTCTTCTTGTGTATTAAAAAATAATATCAATACAATATAACCATCCAATTACAGTAACAGGTCCGATAAGAGCTGTAATAGCTCCAAGAATTAAGAAATCTTTAGAATCTACTTTTTTGCTTGCATGTATGATGGCGTTTGGTGGGGTTGATACTACCAAGCTCATAGCAAAAGAAGCACTCAATGTAACTCCTACTACAACCATTTGAGTTGAATGTTCACTTATTGTTATTGCTATTGCTATCACTATTGGAAGCATAATATTTGCAGCAGCAGTATTGCTCATAAAATTTGATATAACTACAATTAAATATGAAAAAATAAACATAAGTAAAAGTATCGATAACCCATCTGTTGAAACAAGTGTAGCAAACCATAAGTCAAGCCCTGTTTTTGATACGGCTAGGCCTAAACTTAGACCGCCAATGATTAATATAATAACATCCCATCTAATACTAGATATATCATCAGCATCTATAATCCCAAACAGAGTAAATCCTATAATTGGTATTAGAGACACAACTGTAGTTGGTACATGATGTAGAGGACCACTTAGCCACATCAATATTGTAAGTGTAAATATAGTTATTGTTACATTTTTTTTCCAACTAGGAACTGTTGGTATCTTTGAAAACTTCTTTGTAGAATCATCAAAATGCTCTACCTCTTTTATAATTTTAAAGTCTATAAAAGATTGATTTGATGGATATAGTTTAAGTATTACAAAGCGTAAAATCAAAGTAACTACCAAAGCTGGAGGCAAAGCCATACCAATCCAACCTATAAATGATGGTGCATCTTGCCCCAATATACCAACGGCTATTGCATTTGGCGGAGTTCCAATAATAGTAGCCATACCGCCTAGATTTGCTCCAACCACAACAGCTAGAAAAATTGACTTTTTAAATGGATTTGATTCTTTAATATGTGTTAACATAGGAATAAGAATAGTCATCATCATAGCAGCTGTAGCTGTATTTGAAATGAACATTGACAGTACAAATGTAATACCTATGAGTCCAGTTATTATATTATGAGGCTTACCACCAACATAAAAAAGTATTTTTTTAGCTAACCAAATATCAAGCTTTGTTTTAGAAGCGGCCGCTGCCATAATAAAACCAGCTAAAAATAGAAATATTAAAGGTGAGGACCAAGGTTGTAGATAAACTTTCCAATTATCCGAAGGGGTAGCAAAATCAAAGTTTGGAAAACCCAAAAGAACAATTTCCAATGCGATAATCAACAATGATACTGCAAAAGCCGGAATTGCTTCACTTACCCAAAGTCCAGCTGCAAAGAGTAATATAAACAATGTATAAACAGCATCTTGCTTTAATGAATATGTAGGTATAAACGCAAGAGCAAAAGCTAATAAAAATGATACTCCAAATGCTATAAAAACAAATTTTTGCGATAAATGATAAGCATGATCAATCAACTTACTTATATGTCGTCTCGTATCTAACAATCTATAAACTTTTTCATTATTATCTTTCTAATTTACTACTGTTATCTCTCAAACTCTAAAAAAGAAGAACCAAAATTCGAAGATACTCTACAACGTAATTTATCTCATTAAAATCAAGATTAATTTATTGTCTTTGATTATAGAACAACTTATCTTAAAATAAAAAAAATTTACAATTAAATTATTGTTTCGGCAGCTTATCTGCAGCTATAAATATTTTTTATTATGTGTTATTATGATATAAAGTATCTTAATAGTAATATAAAATCACTATAAGGTCAAATCATGAAAATAGCAATATCGGCTTGTTTATTAGGCGAAAAAGTTCGTTTTGACAAAGGGCATAAACGTGATGAATTTGTAATGGATGAGTTAAGTAAATATGCTGAATTTATCTCTTTTTGTCCTGAGCACTTTGCTTTTGGAAGTCCTAGACCATCTATTAAAATGGTAAAAGATAATGAAAATTTAAAAATTATCTCAAATAAAACTGGCGAAGATTTAACTGACACTCTGCTACAAAGCTCACAAAATGATTTAGAAAAAGTGAAGACAAACAATGTTGTAGGAATTATTTTTAAGTCAAAATCCCCAACCTGTGGTTTAATAAGTTCAAAGGTCTATTTGGAGAATGGTTTTGCAGAAGGAAAAGATGACGGAATGTTTGCTTCCTTATGCAAAAAAGAATTTCCTCTTCTACCAATGGAAGAGGAAGGAAGACTACAAGATTCATGGCTGAGAGAAAATTTTATAATGCAGGTATTTGCATATGACAGCTTTGAGAGATTTAAACAAAGTGCAAAAATAAAAGATTTAGTACTTTATCATCAACACTCAAAATTTATGCTTCAATCCAAAGATGAAACGCTTTATAGAGAACTAGGACGAATTGTCGGTAATCATGAGCCTAAAGAATTTTCAGATATTTTAAGTGAGTATGAATATGTTTTTAAAACAGCTATATCTAAAAAAAGCAGTATAGGAAAAACTAGAAATGTCCTTGAGCATATAGCCGGTTTTTTAAAAACCTTTTTAGATTCTGATGAGAAAAAAATATTGCATGAACAGATAGATGATTACGCAAATAAAATCATTCCTGTTATTGTCCCTCTAAGCACTCTAAAACTTTATGCAACAAAGTACAATGTATCCTATCTACTAGAGCAGACTTTTTTAAATCCATACCCTAAAGAGTTGGCACTTCGTTCAGATATAAAAAGTGTAAAATGAAACGAATCCTTTGGTTTAGACGTGACTTACGGGTAAAAGACAATCCTCTTTTATCATTAGATGGTGATGTTTTACCTATCTTTATTTTTGATACCAACATCCTAGAGAGTCTTAATAAAGATGATAAAAGACTCTCTTTCATATTCCATTATGTTAAAAAACTAAAACAAGAGTTATTGTCTTACGGACTTAATTTAAAAATATTTTATGGTAAACCAGAGATTATTTTTAAGTATCTATTACAAGAAAATAGTTTCCATGAAGTTGTCGCATCTCCAGACTATGATAGTTACACAAAAGAGAGAGATTTACACATTTCACATAAACTCCCTTTTCGCTATGTTGAAGATACTTACATTTTTAAAACTGATGAAATTTCAAAAGATGATGGTACACCTTACCTTGTATTTACTCCTTTTTATAAAAAAGCAAGAGCTATTTTAGAATCTAAAAACATTCAAGAGTATGAAGTATCTACAAACAGTTTAATCGAGACAGATTATGATGTAATTACAAAAATAAATGAGACTTTGAATGTTTCAAAAGTCGCTATTAAAATTCAAAACATAGGATTTGAAGAAGTAATTCTAAATATAGTAGAACCTCATCTTAAATTAAAAGCACTAAAAAATAAAATAGATGATTATAAAGAACAAAGAGATTATTTTAGTATTGATGTTAGTTCAAATTTAAGTGTAGACATAAGGTTTGGAACTATCGGTATAAGAGAGGTTTTACGTTTTGTTTTTTCATTAAAAAGTAGTGATACTGAACCTTTTATTCGTCAACTTATTTTTAGAGATTTTTATGCTTATCTTTTATTTCATTTTCCAAACATCGAATATGAAAATTATAAGTACAGTTTTAACGGAATAAAAAACAATGAAATGTATGAGCTCTTTTGTAGTGCTAAAACAGGTGTCCCAATCATTGATGCAGGAGTTCGTGAATTATTACAAACAGGAAATATACATAACCGAGTGCGTATGATAATAGCTTCATTTTTCACTAAAGACCTGCTTTTGCCTTGGCAGTGGGGTGAAAAGTTTTTTGCAAAATATCTCCTAGACTATGACAAGGCGAGTAATGTTCTTTCATGGCAATGGAGTGCTGGAACTGGAGTTGATCCACAGCCTTACTTTAGAGTATTTAACCCATATCTGCAGAGTAAAAAGTATGATAAAGATGCACTTTATATCAAAAAGTATATTCCAGAACTTTTTGATATAAAGTCAAAATACTTACATAATGAAGAGTATCTTTTTAGTACAAATATACAAGACTACTCTAAACCTATAGTGGTTCACAAAGAGGTTGCCAAAAAGGCTGTTGAAATATTTAAGGATTACAAATGAAACGATATGAAAAAAATTCATTATTAAAGTGTGATATACAAGATTTATTTGATTTTCATCTTGATGTAAAAAATTTAAAAAACATAACTCCTCCAGGAATGGAGGTTACACTTTTAAATGAAGATTTTATTCCTAAAGAGGGTGAGATACTTAAACTAAAAACTGTTAAAAACTTCATCCCTATTATGTGGGAAGTCAAAATCAACAAACTTCAATCTCCAAATTTACTAGAGGATTTAGCGATAAAGTCACCTTTTAAATATTGGAAGCATTCTCATATTTTCATACAAAAAGAAAATGGTTTTTGCGAACTAAAAGATGTAGTTGAATATGAAGCTCCCTTTGGTGTAATTGGCTCTATGCTTGACTTTTTTATATCATACGAACTTGGAAAAATGTTTGACTATAGACATAAAATTACTAAGCATATAATAGAAGATACAAAAATAATATGATTATGCTTATTATAATACTAAATATGAAATAATCTTAGCAAGGGAGTTATTATGCGTCGAATTATATTATCAATTTTAAATTTTTTTACAGGATGTTCTAACCATACTAAATCATTGACTACTGTCGATGAAGTAAATTTAAATAGATACTTAGGAACATGGTATGAGATAGCAAGGTTCGAGCACTGGTTTGAGAAGGGATGTTCCAACGTGACTGCAAATTATTCTCTAAAAGATAATGGCGAGATAAAAGTAATTAACAAATGTATGAAAGAAGATAATAAATATAAGGAATCACTTGGAACCGCATATACAATTGATAAAACAAACTCAAAACTAAAGGTGAGTTTTTTTAGACCTTTTTATGGTGATTATTGGATTTTAGATTTAGATGAGAACTACCAATATGCGTTAATTGGTGATCCTTCAAGGAAATATATGTGGATATTAGCACGTGATTCTAAAATAGATAACACGACCAAAAATAAAGTACTAGATAAAGCATCTAGTCTTGATTTTGATATAAGTAAACTGCACTGGACAGTACAAGAAGATTAGGACTCATAAATCGTCACCAATCTCTTGAAGGTGTAACAGGTAGTGGTAAAACGTACACTATGGCTAAGGTTATAGAGAATGTTAAGATGCCTACTATTATTATGACTCACAACAAAACTTTAGCGGCTCAGCTATATAGTGAGTTTAGAAGTTTTTTTCCCCAAGCACATGTAGAATATTTTGTATCATATTATGATTATTATCAGCCGGAGGCTTACAAGCATAATACTTTAATTGCTTAACTTTGATTAGAGCTGTTTGTTAACAAAATCAGCACTATATATATATGATGGGCTAAGTATCACTTGTCATAATATTTATATTTTCTTATATGCTATCAACACCACCAAATGCTATAATATGCGCTAGTAAGAAAGTTATATAATAGCTACTATTATACAAAAATAAGACAACTAACTATTTTATTTTATAATTATTTAAGTACATTAAGTTTAAAACAATCATTATTTAAATAGAATAAAAATTATTTAAAATCAGATATGTTATATTACTTCGTTGATGGATAATTACTTATGAAAAAAATATTTATCTTTTTCCTTTTTTTAGCTTCTTTATTAGCAAATACTAATAGTGATCATTTAAAATTTACAGATAAAGAACAAATTTGGATAAATAAAAAAATTCCAATTACCTATGTGTATGACATAGATTGGGCTCCATTTGAATGGAAAAATGAAGTAAATAGGCATACGGGAATTATCTCAGATATTTTGAATCTTATTTCTAAGAAATCTAATCTTAAATTTGAAGCAATTCATACTAATAATTGGTCTAAAGCAGTATTGCTTGCTGAAAATAATAAAGTAGATATGTATAGTGCGATACCATACAGTAAAGACAGAGCTAAATATATGAATTTTATATCAGGTGATATATTTCAATACAATGCCTGTTTCATAAAACATTCAAATGATAAAACTGACTATAATAATAATCTACATAAGGAACTAATTAATAAAACTATTGCAATTGTAAGGAGTAGTTCCTTAGGCAACAGTGTAAAAAGTAAATATCCACAGGCAAAATATATAGAGGTAGAGAAAACAGAAGATGGTTTTGAAAAACTTGAAAGTGCCGATATAGATTTATTTGTTATAAATTCTGCTACCGCTGATTATATGATTAATACTAGAGGTTATAATAACCTTGAAGTTGCAAAAAAACTTGATGAAGTATTTAAATTAAAAATAGCCATTTCTAAAAGTATGCCGGAAGAACTTTTAAGTATTATTGACAAAACTATAGCCCATATTGATAAAAATAAAATTGATAAAATATATAATAAATGGATATCTCCTGTACATACAGATAAAACAATAAATTGGAACATTGTAATATATGTCATAATAATATCATCGATTATTGTGTTACTTTTGATTTATAGACAATACCTTTTATATAAATCAAATAAAAACTTAGAAACGATTGTGCAAGAAAGAACAAATGATTTAGAAGATTCAAAAGAAACATTAAAAAAGATAAATGCAACTCTTGAATATAAAATAAAAAAAGAAGTAGAGGAAAACCAACAAAAAGATAGAGTACTATTCCAACAATCAAAGATGGCATCAATGGGAGAGATGATAGGAAATATCGCTCACCAATGGAGACAACCAATCTCAATCATATCAATGTGGGCAAACAATATAATTGCAGACATAGATATGGGAGATGTTGAGAATCAAGAGTTAAGAAAGTACGCTGTAAACATCAACGAACAAACCCAACATCTATCTCAAACAATAGATGATTTTAGAAACTTTTTCATTCCAAACAAAAATCCAAATACCTTTACTCTAAAAGATAGTATAGATAAGACAATGTCTTTACTTGCTGCTTCATTAAAAACACATAATATAGAAGTAATAAAGAATATAGAAGATATAGAAATAACAGCCTTAGAAAACGAATTTACACAAGCACTTCTAAATATAATAAAAAATGCAAAAGATATCTTAGTAACCTTGCCTGAAGATAAGAGAAAACTAATATTAATAGATATATACAAAAAAGACAATATCGCAATTATTGAAATAAAAGACAGTGGTGGTGGAGTACCAGAAAATACAATAGATAAAGTTTTTGAGCCATACTTCACAACCAAGCATAAGTCACAAGGAACAGGAGTAGGTCTTTATATGACAGAGTCTATTGTTACTAAGCATCTTAGTGGAGAAATATCTGTTTCTAATGAAGAGTTTAAGTATGCAAATGAGCACTATAAAGGTGCTAAATTTACTATAAAGCTATTACCTTAATGCACAGGGGATTAAGTCTTTTCAGTTCCGTATATAGATGAACACACCTCACATAAATAACTATAATCCAAACCATCCATAACCAAACACTATAATATTATCAATAAAAAATTCAATCATTTTAAAACTAATACTCCTTATGAACCAGCTGGTGACCAGCCTACTGCCATTAAAGAGTTAAGTGATTCTATACTAAAAGGTAATCGTTACCAAACACTTGAAGGTGTAACAGGTAGCGGTAAAACGTATACTACTATAATAAATATAGGTACTCACTCATAATGGATTTTCTTACTTTTAAAAGCTTTAATAGTATTTTATTATATAGGGGCACTTATATTGCCTATTGGTATATGGCTCTTACTTCTTTGGCTTGTACGAAAATATAAACTATTAAACACTTCATATGAAAAAGAGAAAGAAGCAATATGGAAATTGTTAAATAGAGAACAGAAAATTAAGTTTGTAGCAATTTTTGTGATTTTATTTCTGTTTATGCAACTATTTTGGCGAATGTTTTTTGAGTTTTTAATTGCTTACATGCAGATAAGGGATGCGTTATTACTCACTTAGCTATAAGAATTTTTCTATGACTTTACGTTATATGAAGCTGAGTGAAGTGAACATGGTATCAGCTGTTAAGTGATTTATTAAAATAAGCTATAATATTAACAATTATATATAGAAGGTTGACTCCATGACTTTACATTTAAATGCTTCGGATAGTGTATCCCAAAAAATACTATCTTTTTTAGAGTCTCTAACTAAACAAGGTGAATCTGTAGAAATTATTGATGACTCAATTTATAAGTTTGAAAAACAAGGCATTTCACAAGGTTTAAAACAAGTTGAAAATGGTGAAATTTATTCAACAGATGAACTACTAGAAGAATTAAAAAAATAATCTTTGTGAAAGTTAACTATGCAAAAAGCTCCAAAGAGTTCTTATTTAAATTAAAAGATTTTATATCAGAAAACAATCATACAAAAGCTAAACAGTACACATTAAAATTAGTATCTAGAATTACAGATATGCTTCAGCACCCATATATTGGCAAAGTAAATGCCACATTTGATGATGAGAGTATTAGAGAAATTATTTTAGATGGAATAAAAATTATATATAAAATTCATCCAAAGAGTGTCAATGTTGTAATGATGTATAGATATATTGACTTTAATGAATTAGAGATAGACACAAAATCTTAAAAATTTCTCGGCAGCCTAATAGCAGCCATCTTCTACAAAATCACCTCAAATACAAACCGTTCACAACTAAATACTATAATTTCAGCAATGAAAAATTCAATCAATTTTAAAGCAACTACTCCTTATGAACCAGCAGGTGATCAACCTACTGCTATAAAAGAGTTAAGTGATTCTATTCTAAAAGGTAATCGTTACCAAACACCTGAAGGTGTTACAGGTAGCGGTAAAACGTACACTATGGCTAAAGTTTATTGATTACTCTTACCTATAACTTAATACCAAATTTTCCAAGAACATATATGACACTATAATAAGCTCCTATTGTCATAACAGTTGCCACAAATAAACTTGGATAGAAACCGACACCTTTCTTAATTAAAAAAGGAAATACTAAAAAAAGTGTCATTGATGGTGCTATAAGCCATACAATTCTCTCAGAAAATTCCACGGCACTTTCTGAACTGTTTGTATCTACGTACATCCATGTCATGGCAAGAATTGACACTAATGGTACAGCTGCCAGAAGTGCTCCTGCTAAACTATATCTCTTACCAATTTCTGATATCAAAACAATTAGAACAGTAGTAATAAGTAATTTTACAATGTAATACGCCAATATATATCCTTTAATAATTCAACCTCATAATTGAGGTTGAATATTTATTTTCCTGTAAAATTTGCCCCTGTCATTTGACCATACTGATTTATAAATATATAAAGATTTTTTTGATCAGCTTTTGGTTCATTAGGATTGTTAAATGTAAAAACCCATTCAGGAGTTCCTTGGAACTCCTGTTTATTTGTATTTTTCACTGAAATATTCTTCCAGCTTTTATCCAATTTACCTAATGCTACATAACCGTTTAATTGTTTCATAGCAATTTGCTTTGCCTGTGCTTCTCCAACCTTTGAGTATTCATGACTGTGTCCATGTTCTCCATGACTGTGTCCTGAACCTGCATATAGAGGGTTGATTCCTAATGCTAAAAAAGTTGCCATTGCAACACTTATGATAATTTTTCTCATTTTGTTCTCCTTATTTATAATGAACCGTGTGTATATTGTTTAGCCTTCTTGGCTTCAATATCCATGTGAATATGCGTGTGGGCATCTTTATTAAACCCAAACTCTTCTTCGTTTGTTGTATGTAAGTATCCATGAAGTTGCATTAAAAGCAACATAAAACCTACAAACATCAATGCATGATTGGCGACTTTACTATGTTGTATAAATGATTTTGTATTACGCCATATAGCAAGTATAAATAATATTGGAATAAGTGCAAGAACTTGTCCAAACTCTACACCAATATTAAACGAGATGATACGCATTAGCATCTCAAAACTATCTTCACCTAGTGGAAGTTGTTGTAGTCTTGTTGAGAGACCAAATCCATGGATAAGACCAAAAACTAATACCATCCATAGCAAGTTTGGAGACTTAACATGTAAATAGTTCTCAAAACCTTTGTTATTGTCAAATGCTTTGTAAATTACACTTAAAGCAATTACTGCGTCTATAAGGTAATAATTTGCATTTATACCCATAAAAGTTGCAAAAATAAGAGTAATACTGTGTCCAAGTGTAAATATTGAGACAAACTTTACAATATCTTTTACAGTTTTAAGAAAGAATACTACACCAAATAAAAAAAGTAAATGATCGTATCCTGTTAGCATATGTGTTGCACCTAACCAGATGTATCGTAAATTGCCTCCATCAAGCATTGCCTGTTTGTCTTCTGCTGAAATTCCATGTGCATATGCTACACCGTTTAGCAGAATTAATGCACCCATTATTAAGAGTGTTCTCATTAAATATCCTTCTAATTTTTATTGTTTTACTGATTATTAAGAATATTAATTAAGAGATTGGAGGTCTGAATAGTTTCGGGGGATAAAACTCTATACGCCATTGTTTTAAAACAATCGGTATATCATTGTCAAGTTTCTGTGTAAAAATCAACTGCGTATCAAGAGACTGAAAATCTACAAGATTAACTTTATGAATATGTCCATGAGAATGTTGAACTCCATGATGAATATGACTATGTTCATGTGCAAGAATTGAACAAAACTCGTGATGGTGACTTTTTTGTTCTTTTACAAAGTTGTTAAGTGCAAATACATTTACACTTGTAAGGCAAAATATTACTATACTAATAATGATGTTTTGCTTCATTACACATTGCCTTACTATTTTTTTGCAAAAATTATATCAAAGTTTCAACAATATAAGTTTTTTATAGCCATGATTGTCTAAACCTGTAGGTTGATGCACAAAGTGTAGGTTTTGGAATATGTTCAAAAATTCAACTCTTTGTGGAATATTCTTTCTGTTAGTAAAAACTGTTCCAAAAATAAGAGCTTTTTTATGTTAGTTTCCTTATATTGCAGTTTAAACTAAGAGTTGCACTTCTTATGCAACAACACCAAAGATTCTGCCTACTCCTGCCGTCAGCGCCATTGCGAGTGCACCCCAAAATGTAACTCTGATAGCACCCATAATTATTGATGCACCACCTGCACGCGCTGCGATACCACCAAGAAGGGTAAGAAATACAAGAGAAGATACTGCAACAAGAGGAATAAGTAAGTTAACCGGTACAAGCCACGCAACAACTAATGGAAGTGCCGCACCAATAGTAAAGGTGCCTGCTGAAGAGAAGGCTGCTTTAACCGGCTGTGCATTCCCATGTTCTGTGATACCTATTTCATCTCTAGCATGTGCGCCAAGTGCGTCATGTTCCATAAGCTGTTCAGCTACTTGCTGTGCTAACAATGGCTCAACACCTCTTTCTTCATATATTATGGCAAGTTCATTTTTTTCAAACTCAAAATCTTTTTCTAATGATTTTTTTTCAAGTGCAAGATCTGCATTTTCAGTATCAGACTGAGAACTGACGGATACGTACTCACCAGCAGCCATAGACATAGCGCCCGCGACTAAACCAGCTACACCGGCTAAAAGAACTCCCTCATGAGAAGTGTTCGCAGCGGCAACACCGATGATAAGACTTGCTGTTGAAACTATTCCGTCGTTTGCCCCAAGTACAGCTGCACGTAACCATCCTACACGATGTGATCTGTGAATTTCTGTATGACTCATATGACTCTCCTTTAATTAAACTTACAGCTAACATGGTCATAAAGAGTACAATATTAGGAGTATCCCCATGAACAACAGGTTATTTATTTACATCTACAATAAACTATTTTCTTTGGTAAATCTTTTTGCTAAGGCTTCTAGGGGTAATCTGTTTATATTCCATATTCCATAAAATGGATGATCTAAATCTTCAATGATCATATATAAAAGATGGATAGAAACAGAAAGGCTGACAAGTATTGCAACATGGGTATAGATATTATGGACACCTAACAGCATAAATGCTGTGATAAGAACAATAGACATAAAAGTCATTAGTATCTTTAACCTCAGAGGCAGTCTATCATTTGCTAATGCTATCCGTCTTGTACGAAGTTTAGTGATATCTGATATATTTTCTATTATGGCAGTAAACACAATACTGTCTTTTTCTGTATTAACTGATATTCCTTTGCTCTTACGCATTATCTCGTATAACTCTTCGGAAGTATCAGAATCCATAGGCTCATTAGGATCACTCATTTCTGACCATTCATTATTATTTAGTGATAAGGTGTAATAAGAAAGCGCATCTTTGATGTTCTTTTTAATTTCATTATTTTCGTCATTTAAATATGTCAAAAAATCTCGTACAGTCTCAATAGCATTTAATTCGTTCTCTATAACTTGATTAAGGTCGCTGTATTTAGTTAAAACTGTAACCAATAAAAAACCTGCCACAATTGCATAAACAATACCGAAAACACTAAAAAATGCACTCCATGCTGATATATCTTCAAATATTTCTTTGTATTGTGCATATTCTTTTGCTGAGACTAGAATGAATGCAGAAAGTGTTCCTGTTATAAGTAGCGGTACAAAGATTCCAATTAATTTTCTTTTAGTCATTTCATTCCTTTTTCTATTATAAACAAAAAATAAATCATTTAAAGTTAGTGATATATCCAGTAATGTATGCCTAAATATTTATTTATACCAATTATAGTAAGCTCAACCTTAAATAATATTTTGACTTACACCACAGGGGTAGTATTTCTCTTTTTGTGTCTCTATGAATAAGTCGTAGTTGTTGTCCATCAAACAATAATCATGGAAAAAACACTTTGTCTAAAAATATGACATTGTGAAATATTTATATAGTTGTAGTTTTTAAAAAGTGAAGATGTTACCCCTGGGGTGTAATTTATATCCGTAAAGTGATCTACAAACTCTTTTGATTTTTTTAGATATTTTGTATGAAAGTATTGGATTTTGAAATATCTTTGTTTTCTTTTATAGTTAAGTATAAAAGTGGAGATGTTCTAAGGTTATATTGAAATGAAGGGCCAGCGAAAGGCTCTTGCTTGTATCTAGATATAGTACTGATGACAACTTTTCTGATTACATCCACTTCTTTCGCTTAAAAAACCATATCTGTCCAGCGGCTATTGCAAGTAAAATGAAGCAGAAAATGAAAAATGCCGATTTACTTTCCGTACCAGGGATACCACCCACATTAATGCCAAGTAGCCCTGTCAAAAGGCCAAGGGGAAGGAAAATACCTGCCACGATGGACAACACATACATTGTCTTGTTCATTTGCTCCGCTAAACGGTTGTTGAGTTCTTCTTGTGTAACGGTGGCTCGATCTCGTACAGAATCAAGATCTTCAACATAGCGCATTGTGCGGTCGGCAACTTCCCTTAAACGCATACGTTCCATTTCGCCTAGCCACTCAACTTTCTCGCTGTGTAATCTAACCATCACATCCCGCTGGGGAGCGAGATAGCGGCGCAAAGAAATTGCTGACCGACGAATGTCTGCAATTTTTCGCCGAAGATCATAACTCTGTTCGATGAGCACATCATCTTGGAGTGCATCAACTGAGTCATCAATATCGGAGATGACAGTGCCCATGCGTATGATTAGGCGGTCAGACAAGTCTTCTAAGAATGCACCTGGTCCTGAAGGACCATCCCCCTCTTTTACAGCTTGACAAAGATCGTCAATTGCCATAACTCTGCGATGTCGCAATGTCACAATACGATTGGCATCAATCCAAAGCCTGATCGACACCATGTCTTCTGGGTCCGCACCCGGATTAAGATTGACGCCACGCAGAATCAATAGCATTCCCCCTTTGTGCACTAAAGATCTTGGACGGGTTTCCTCAATCGTCAATGATTCAGCAATGACAGGATCAATCAAACTGTCATTGTTGATCCACTCCTGAGCATCATCTTTAGTGTAATCCAGATGAATCCAAAGTTTACCGTCACTAGGATTCCATTTCTTAACACCATCTAAATCAATGCTCTTTCCACCACCTTTTCCATCTAGTATGAAAGCAAATACAAGCCCGCTATTGTTGTTCATCTTATTATCCTTATATATTTTAGTTTTATTTTCTTATTAAATAATGTAATAAAAGTACTTTTGGCACTATAACTATTTCTACTTTAAAACTAACAATTCTGATAATACTCATATAATATTTATGCCGTAGGCAGCAATTAACGTTGGAAAATCCATTGCTATAGATAAGCCACTAAGTGTATATTTCCAATGATTCAATTTTCCCCCCCCCTTTTTGTAATCTAACTATTTATTAAATTACATTATATGTAAAATAATCTTAAGTCACATAAATCACTAATACTTTATTTGCATGTTAAAAAGCTGTATTTTGTCAGATTAATGTCAATTTGTCATATTTTCGATAAAAAAGAGAAAATTTACATAGAATTCTTAAAACTTAGATGTTCGTTTAATACTGTATATTCAAATTAAATTACATTTTGTATGTTATTTCACCAATATGTTACATAACACACAAAATGTTGCTTAAGTGAAGGATTAAAAATGGAAGTTAAAAAAAAGCTATTAGGTTTAGTTCGGGATAAGATTAGATTCAAACATTACAGTTATTCAACTGAAAAAACTTATGTGCATTGGATTAAGCACTATATATTGTTTCATCAAAAAAAATCCTATTGAAAATGATATATACACATGTAGTTTCAAAGATGAACAAGACTAAAGTTATTAGTCCTTTAGATTTTCAATAATGAGTATTCTAGCTACTATGTAGCTACATATATGTCTTTTAGTAACTTCTTATAATAAAAACATTATTTAAGTTCAATAATCTGTAGGTTGATGCACAAAGTGTACCTTGTGCAACTTTTGCCTTATTTTTAAAGACAACTGAAAACACTATGTCATAAAAGTAGAAAAGACTTTCAACTGTTTGGAATGATTAAACCATGCATCAATCTTAAAGAACATGATACATACTATTGAACAAGTAATTACATCGATACAAGATATTAAGTCTCTGCTATTGGAGGTTAATTCTTCGCATAATCTTTCTTACTTCTACAAAAGAGAGAACAAACATCCCCATATAACCAAGTGCTAAACCAAAGACTACAGATACTGAGTTTTCTGAGTAAAGTCTTGTAATATAAAATGCCACCACAAAAAGAGCTATCCCGCTCACTCTTACAAATAGAGCCTTCCCAAATGCTCCAGAAGCTTTAATCAAAGAGAGTTGAAAAGCATTTATCATAATAAATATAAAGAAAAAGCTCAAATGAGTCAGGTATAAATACGCACCTTGGTACTCAGGTTTAAATGCCAGTGAAACAAACTCTTGAGAATAAAAAACCATTAGTAGCACAAAAGAGCCACTTATTAAAAATGCAAACTTATAAAACCATCGCTGTAGATCAATTATCTCTTTGTATGATTTATGAGCATGGAGTTTAGAGAGTTCAGGAAGTAAAAATCGGAAAACTGGAAATACAAAAAGAGTAATCATGTACATCAAAACAGGTTTAGTAACCACTTGAAAGTCTCCCAACTCCTCTACGCTATAGTAGTGCATAAGAAAAAATACTGCCATATATATCATGACTATTCCTGAGCCAAATTCTACAGTAGAGAGTACTGCGTTTTTAAGGAATGTTTTTGTATCGGTATCAAATTCTACTTGAGCTAAATGCGGTTCATTAATTTCACGGCGTTTTTTTAGCCATATAAAGATTGAGAGTCCCATATAACTCATGATGGTCATAATAAAAAGTGACTTTAGACCATTTGTATGTGCTATATAGTAGGCTATCAAAAACCAAATGGCCCCAAGTGTTGGTTCCATAAATGTACTCTGCTTCATTATAGAGTAGAGTCTATACATAGCCAACTGATTAGTAAGATAAGCATAAGAACTCATGGTAAGGATAGTGAAAACAAGATACCAGTAATGTATCTCTATACCAACGCGATGCTTTAGATACGGAAGTATAAGACCCCATGACAAAAGTACAAGGACTATGATGAAGTATCTAAAGATATTGATAATATTCTCATCTTTTTTACTCTTTGCGTAAGCTACGACCATGGATGAGCGAAAGCCTATAAGAATAAGGAGTGAAAAAGAGAAAATATCTATGGCTGTATAATAGAGAGTGAGTACATCTTTTTCTATGATTCTCGCTAAAAATATTTTAAATGAAAAGCCTGCTACTACGGTAAATATCGAAATCAATATCGCATGGTAAAAATGTTTTTTAATCTCTTGCAAACTTTATTCCTAATTATATTTTTTATAGTTTACATTATCGCACAAATTTATGATATTTTGTATGCATATTATGTCTACGAACTAGACAGTTGCAAAACCTGTTATACTTGGCAATCTTTAGCTTTAGGATAGAAATAAGCAGCACCACCATAGGTGACTGCAAACACTATAAGGCTTATTATAGAGTTACTAGTAAATAATTGTGTAATAGTTACTGCGACTACTGCTAATGAAAATATGATAACGAACTTGATTATAAATCCATAGGGTGTGCATTGTCCTAGCATTTAAACCTCTTATATGTTTTTGAGAAGTATAGCAGTATATTGTTAAGCAAATAGCTGTATTAATGGAAAATGTAAGCTCCATAAACAGTTCTTTTTGGAACAAACGAACTCCACAGAAGCACATCTAAGTTAATATTTTTTGACATTCTTGCTTTATAATCTCAGGAGCATTTTTAGCATCATTTATGTAATTTTCAAAAGGCGCTACAATTTCTATCTCTTCTTCGAAAGTTTTTTTATCCAAGTTTTCCAATGAAGTTTTTAACTCTTTCAAATCTAGTTCATTAATCAAGCCTCTCTCAAGTATATTTTGCAGGATGCCATCTTTTAACTTTATAGCTATGGCGATATCTATAATGTCTCTTGTAAGATTATCATTTCGTCTATAAACTATTTTCTTAGCAATAATATTTTCTATGCTCTCAACATATACATCACTGGTAAAAATAACTTTTGAATTGTCAAGTAAATACTCAGATGAAGCATTTTGAGAGACCAACACGTCGACTTTTATATTATTCTTCTTCTCCTATAATGCCCCTAAAAATCAAGACAACCTAACAGCTTAATTTATTTCCCTCTGCAACTGCTACTTTATCCTACATTTTTAAGATATTCAAGATAAACATTCATAGGTTTTTGATAATTCAAACTTGAGTGAAATCTCTTGAAGTTGTATTTGTGTATATAAGCTTTAACTCCTTCTTTTAAATCTTTGATTGTTAAATAATCGTTTATGTAAATATTGCCATGCTTTAGAGTCCTAAAAAATCTCTCAATGACAATATTATCTATACTTCTGCCTTTGCCATTCATTGATATTTTTATATCATGTTTTTTAAGTAGCTGAGTATGTTCATGACTTGTGTATTGGCTACCCTGATCTGAGTTAAATATTTTAGGTCTAGGATATTTAGCAAGTGCATCTTCGAGAACATCGGTAGCCAGTGTTGCATCCATTGAGTTTGATATTTTATATGAAAGAATAGCTTTACTATGCCAGTCTATAACTGCTGCAAGATACATAAAGCCACCATTGATGCGAATATAAGTAATATCGCCACTCCACACCTCGTTAGGGGTTGGTACATATACAGTTTTTTTTCTGCCAACTTTAGTCCAGTATTGTTTAAGTAGATACTCATAAATTGGATGTGCTTGGTTTTTAAGGCTTGTGAGTTTTTTTTTAGTAGGGTATATAGCTTGAATGCCAAGTATTCCCATATATTTTATGAAGTAATTTTATATTTTCTTGACTCATTGGCACTGGTTGATAGTAGTAACTACTTCGACTAATACCAATAGTTGCACACTGCTCTGACACAGATATTTTTTTATGCTTAGACTCAATCAGAGACTTTTTGTTATCAAAGTCCAAGCTCTTTAACTTTCCCGCTGCCCACTCCGCTTTGATAGTTGCTTTTCCAAGTGCTTTAGCTAACCCATCATTTTCAGTTCTCAACTCTTCTATCTCATCTCTATAAGATTTAGTCGCACCACCAACATCAAATGCTAAAGATGCATTTTCTAAAAACTGTTTCTTCCAATTCTGGATAGTTTTAGATGTAATCTTATATTTTGTGGCTATTTGACTAATAGTCTGTTCCTCTTTGAGAAGTTCTAAGACAATTTTAGTTTTTTGTTCTGCTGTGTAAACTTGACCTTTTTTGCGTGCCATTTTTTATCTCCATATTTGTTATTAAAATTTTAACATTTAGGAAATAAATATTACTGAACTACTGTCTTAGATTTTAGGGGCATTATATTTTCGGCAGCTATATAACAGCCATACCTCTAAAAACAATAGAAAAACAGCATTTTAGCTATAATTTCACCAATGAAAAATTCAATCAATTTTAAAGCTCATACAGATTTTGAACCAGCTGGTGACCAACCTACTGCTATTAAAGAATTAAGTGATTCTATACTAAAAGGTAATCGCTACCAAACACTTGAAGGTGTAACAGGTAGTGGTAAAACGTACACTATGGCTAAGGTTATAGAGAATGTTAAGATGCCTACTATTATTATGACTCACAACAAAACTTTAGCGGCTCAGCTATATAGTGAGTTTAGAAGTTTTTTTCCAAAGGCACATGTAGAATATTTTGTATCTTATTATGATTATTATCAGCCTGAAGCTTACATACCTCGTCAAGATTTGTTTATTGAAAAAGATAGTGCTATTAATGATGAACTAGAACGTATGAGACTCTCTTCCACCGCAAACCTCTTAAGCTATGATGATGTTATTGTTATTGCTTCTGTATCGGCTAACTATGGTTTAGGAGACCCTGAGGAGTATCAAAATATGGTTCAGGTTTTAGAAGTTGGCGATGAGATTCCTCAAAAGAAACTTCTTCTACGTTTGGTCGAGATGGGTTATAGTAGAAATGACTCATATTTTGACACGGGGCACATAAGAGTCAATGGAGAGAGCATAGATGTTTACCCTCCTTATTTTGAGCAAGAAGCTATCCGCATAGAGTTTTTTGGTGATGAGATTGAAGCAATGTATACCTTCGATATTATTGACAACAAAAAACTAGAAGAACACAAAAGTTTTACAATTTATGCAACTTCACAATTTAGTGTAAGCCAAGAGAAAATGTCTGTAGCCATTAAACGAATAGAAGAAGAGCTTGATGAAAGACTTGCATACTTTCAAAAAGAGGGAAAACTACTTGAGCACCAGAGACTAAAGCAGAGAGTTGAGTTTGATTTAGAGATGCTTCAAACTACAGGTATGTGTAAAGGGGTTGAGAACTACTCAAGACTTTTGACAAACAAAAAACCTGGAGAAGCTCCATTTACACTACTTGACTACTTTGAGGTCAATCACAAAGATTATTTAGTCATAGTCGATGAATCACATGTATCTCTTCCTCAGTATCGTGGTATGTATGCAGGTGATAGAGCAAGAAAAGATGTCTTGGTTGATTACGGTTTCAGACTTCCTAGTGCACTCGACAACAGACCGCTAAAAGCAGATGAATATATAAATAAAGCTCCTCATTATCTTTTTGTTTCAGCTACACCCGCTGAGTATGAGCTAGAGATGTCAAGTGTTATTGCTAAGCAGATTATTCGCCCTACTGGATTACTTGACCCAATTATAGAGATAAAACCATCTGATAATCAGGTTGAAGATATTCACGATGAGATTAAAAAAATAACTCTTAAAGATGAACGCGTTCTTATAACTGTTCTTACGAAAAAAATGGCTGAGGCCCTTACAAAGTATTTAGCAGATTTGGGAATAAAAGTTCAATATATGCATTCAGATATTGATACAATTGAGAGAAATCAAATAATCCGTTCTCTTCGACTTGGCGAGTTTGATGTACTCATAGGTATAAATCTTCTCAGAGAAGGTCTAGATTTGCCAGAAGTTTCTCTTGTGGCTATTTTAGATGCTGACAAAGAGGGGTTTTTGAGAAGCGAAACCGCTCTTGTACAAACTATTGGTCGTGGTGCTAGAAACTCAAACGGTCGAGTTATTTTATATGCCAATAAAATAACAGGTTCCATGCAAAGAGCGATAGACAAAACAACAGCAAGAAGAGAGATTCAAGAGGCACATAACAAAAAGCATAATATAACTCCGACAACTACCATTCGTAAATTAGATGCAAACTTAAAAGTAGAAGATCATGGAGGTATTTATCAAAAACATAAAAAAATGGATAAAATACCAGCATCAGAAAGAAAAGCAATGGTAAAAGAGCTCTCACTTAAGATGAAAGAAGCTGCTCGTGAGTTAAACTTCGAAGAGGCAGCTCGTCTTCGTGATGAGATAACAAAAATTAAAAAACTTTAGGAAGATATATAATATGGAAGATACATTTAGCAATTTAACAACTTATGGATATATAGGACTTTTTTTATACTCGCTTGGCGGTGGGTTTGTAGCGCTTATTGGTGCTGGGGTGTTGTCATTTATGGGGAAAATGGATTTAACTCTTTCAATGTCCATAGCTTTTGTGGCAAATTCTTTAGGTGATTTTTTACTTTTTTACATGGCAAGGTATCAAAAAAGTATGATGATGGATGGTCTTCGCAAACATAGGAGAAAATTGGCTCTTGCTCATATTATGATGAAGAAAAATGGTTCTTGGATAATACTTATTCAAAAATTTGTTTACGGGATAAAAACTCTTGTCCCTATTGCTATCGGTCTTACTAAATATGACTTCAAAAAATTTGCTATTTTAAATGTTGCAAGTGCTGCAGTATGGGCTTTAGTTGTTGGACTTGGGAGCTACTACTCAGGCAGCTATTTAATAAAGGTTGCAGAGCTAATTGGTGATAAACCTTGGATAGCGCCAATCATACTTGTAGTTTTTGGTGGAGCTTTATGGCTCTATATGACTCAAGCCACAAAAAGAAAAGTTAAATAATTTTCAGTAGGAATCAACTTCCCACTATCGGTCCTGCCGGAGAGTAGTCTTCATGCTCTCCATCATTATATTTTTTATAATTTTCAATAAACATCTCAGCTAAAGTATCTCTTGTTTTATCAAACTCATCTTTGTCTTTCCAAGCGTTACGAGGATTTAATATTTCTGGGTTTAATCCTCCAAGCGTTCTTGGCACATGTAATCTAAATGTTTTAGTAGTATCAAACTCACTATTTTGAATACTTCCATCTAAAATTGCGTTGATACAAGCACGGGTATCTTTTATGCTCATTCTATGACCAACACCATAAATACCACCAGTCCAGCCTGTGTTTACAAGGTAAACATTAGAACCATGTTCATCTATCTTTTCACCCAAAAGCTTAGCATATTCTGTTGGGTGCAGTGGTAAAAATGCTTCGCCAAAACATGCACTAAATGTTGCAACAGGTTCAGTAATACCGCGCTCCGTTCCAGCTACTTTTGCAGTATATCCACTTAAGAAGTAGTACATTGCTTGCTCTTTTGTAAGCTTTGAGACTGGAGGGAGAATACCAAAAGCATCAGCTGTTAAAAAGATGATATTTTTAGGATGTCCTGCATGTAAAGTCGGTTCATGATTTTCTATATGCTCAATTGGGTATGAAACACGAGTATTTTCAGTTTTTGAGCTATCCTCGTAGTCAACCTCACCTTCTCCATACATCACAACATTTTCCAAAAGAGCATCTGTCCTAATAGCATTGTATATCTCTGGTTCGCTTTTACCATCAAGGTTAATTACTTTTGCGTAACATCCACCTTCAAAGTTAAAAACACCATAGTTATCCCAACCATGTTCATCATCGCCAATTAATGCTCGATGTGGATCTGTTGAGAGAGTTGTTTTTCCTGTTCCGCTAAGACCAAAGAAAAGTGCAGTATCACCATTTTCACCAACATTTGCTGAACAGTGCATAGGAAGTTTGTTTTCTAACGGCAACCAGTAGTTCATCATTGAAAAAATACCTTTTTTCATCTCACCACCGTACCATGTACCACCAATTATTGCTATGTTTCTCTCAACATCAAAAAGTACGAAAACTTCTGAATTCATACCGTGTTCTTTCCATTTGTCATTTACAGCTTTACAAGCATTTAAGACAGTAAAGTCTGACTTAAAAACTTCAAGTTCAGGCGGTTCAGGACGAATAAACATGTTTTTAACAAAGTGTGATTGCCATGCTATTTCAGACACAAAACGAACTGATCTTTTTGAAGCGGCACTCGCTCCACAAAAGACATCAGTTACGTAAATATCTTTGTTAGAGAGTTGTTCTTGAGCTATTATTAAAAGTTCGTCAAAAATTTCAGAAGATATTTTTTTATTTATATCACCCCAAGCAATATGTTTATTTGATGGCTCTCTATCTACAAAATATTTATCTTTTGGACTTCGTCCCGTGAATATACCAGTGTCAACAGCTGTTGCACCTTTTTTTGTAAGAGCACACTCATTATTATCAAGTTCATGTTGAATTAATTCTTCATAACTTAGGTTATGATAAACATTACCAACATTTTTTAGACCTATTTCTTCTAACTCAGCTAACTTCATAACTTACCTTTTGGGTGCTTTTTAATTATGGCGAAATTATACACTTAATAAACATAAATTAAAAGTAAATATCTAACTCTAATTTAGATTTTTAGGAACTTTGCATGAAGCTTGGTAAAAAAATATAATTTAAGTATTTTTTGCTAAAATTACGCTCTTGCTCGATTAACTCAGCGGTAGAGTGCTTCCATGACATGGAAGAAGCCACTGGTTCGAACCCAGTATTGAGCACCACTTCAAACCACAGAAGCAGAGATTCTAATAGTTTTTGTTTCTATTGTCTTTTAATAAACTACCCTGTATATAATATTGCTTTTTTATGAAAGAATATGCCTTAACTGCATTGCAAACCACAATATCCCAAGATTTAAGAAAAATATCATCAAAGAACTTCCGCGGGACACCAAGTTTTGCAAAACAGTACGTTCCTTTTTATGCGTTTTTAGAGCTATTCTCATATGAATTATCGTTAAAACAGTTATTGCACCCACATAAAATAGTTTATGGCTCATCATATAACCAAGTTTGGACTCATTTATATCAAATGTAAGTACATCGATAATATTGAAGTTAATAAATAAAATACTGCCTGTTGTCAATAGCACTATAAGCCAAGCTACTTCAAAATATCCATATAGTGGTCCAAGGTATTCATAGGTCTGAGCCTGTGCTTCTTTTCCCTTTAAAAAAATCCCAAGAATAAAAAGAAGTAAAGCACCACCTATCCACGCAGTTGCAGCTAAAATGTGAAAATACAAAACTATATCAATCATCTGTTCTCAATATTTTTAATAATATACCAATTTTTTTTACTATCGGCATTTATCTCTTCTTTAACACTTTTTTTATCCAGTAGGTGCTGAATGATTTTTACATTCTCGAACAAATTGTTAACAGATTTAAGTTGTGGCAGATTAATCTTTTGGCTTGCCTCTTTATGTGGTGTTTCAGGCTCTATAGAAATCCATTTTACTTGAGCATTCAAATCTATTACTATAAGAAAGGCAATCAATACAGCCACTACAAATCTCATAACCTACTCCCAATATTTACTTATATAAATGCAATCATATCAAGATTGCGTTTAACTAATCCACTTTAAAGTATAAACTCTCTTATTCTCTCAAAGTGTCTCTCAATGCCATCAAAACCATGAGTGCCACCCTCTTCTATAATTACGTTCGCATTTGCAAATTTATTGACAGCCTTTTTGTAGTCAAGAGTCTCATCACCCTTTTGTACTAAAAGCATAAAATCACTTTGATTGATTTCATCTTTTTCATAGTTTTTCAGCATTTTAATATGAGACTCTCTCCACTCAAAGATGCTCTCATCATAGTAGCTTGGTACATAGCCTGTGAGTTTAGCAAGCGTTTCATAAGGAAATATAGACGGGTTTATAAGAACTCCCCTCAAACCATACTTTTGAGCTAAATATATAGTATAAAACCCGCCCAAAGACGAGCCTATAAGCTTTACATTGCCTTTGTAAGACTCTATTAACTCTTCTAAAGTCTGTATAGCCAACTCTGGAATATAAGACAATGATGGAGCTACAAAACCCTCATCTAAACTTTTAAAATACTCTCTAAAAGCGTTTGCCTTAATCCCATCTCCGCTTCCACTAAAACCGTGTATATAGATAATCATTGCATACACCCCTCTTTTTCTTAATAAACTCTTCTCATACTGAAGAATTATACCTCTTTTTATTAGAACTTGAACATTGGATTTATCTGATATATGATAATATTTGCCAAACAATTCCAAGGAACAATTATGACAACTTTAGAGGCAGCGGTAGAGTTACTAAAGCTTATATCGCTTATGGTATTTATCTCATCTATTGGTGCTCAAGTGTGGATAGCATTTTTAGATATTACAAAGTATTTTACAGACACATTGGAAAAGTTTCGCCCGGCACCATCACAAGATAAATACTCAAGAATAGCTGTGATTATAGGAGTTTTTGTTATGTTGGCTGGCTAACTAACCTATTGTTCCCACTCTAGTTTTCTATATGCTATTGCAACATTTGGCTTATGCTGCTCAGAGTAAGTTTTATACTCTTTAAAATCTTCCATTTTTATGTTATTTACTGCATCGTCTAGTTCATCACCGTCTTCCAATGCAAATGCTACTTTATCTCTTAGTGTTTTTATATAGTTATAAGTAGAATCAATCGAGCTTTTATCTACTATCTCTCCATGTCCGCCTATGATATGTTTTGCTTTTATAGTTTTGATTTTTTCTAGAGCTTCAATCCAGTTGTTTAGGTTTCCATCTCTAATAACAGGAATTCTCTCACTAAAAACCAAATCTCCTGCAAAAATAGTCTCGTACTTAGGTATATGAATAAATATATCACTGTTTGAGTGTGCTCTTTTGTCTACTGCTTCAAGGTAGACTTTTATACCGTTTAGTTCTAAAACTTTTGTACCATCTACAAGTGTGCTTGGAAAAACTTGCTTGGTTCCTGCGTAAGCCTCTTTAGAGATTCTGCTTTGCATTCTAGTCTCTTGAACTATTTCTACATTTTTAAACTCTTTTGAGCCAACAATCTCTACACCAATCTCTTTGTAGTAAGCATTACCAAGATAGTGATCATCATGCCCATGTGTGTTTATAAGATAAGAGATAGGCAAGTCTTTAATCTCTTTCATATTTGCATGTGTACTTTTTGCATAAAGGTATGAAGGACCACTATCTATAACGATATAACTATCACCCATATTTACATAACAAGAGTTTGATATATTTCCATTATTTTTCTCATTCATAACTTCTGGCAAGCCGAAAAAGCAATATGTATTAGAGTTTACTTTTGTTGGAGAGAGAGTGTATTCAAAAGCAAATAGAGAATTTAAAAGTAACACGCTTAACAGAAGCAGTTTCATAGAGCAACCTTTTTTAGATTTTATATTGGCTCTAATAATATCGTAAATTGCTTTATACTTTCATAGAATCAGCACACGTTCCCATTCTACTAAAAATGCCCACTGAAAGTTGTATCTATCCACAGTTAACATGTAGCATCAAGCACTTCTATTATGTAAAGTAAATTTTCTACATGTAGAGATTCCAAAGTTACTAAATTTAAGCTCACTGCTTAAAACTTCGCCGCGGTAAACATTACAGGATATGTATATATTTCATACATTAAATTTAAAAAAAATTTCATAACTATATTATAATTCGCATATGGAAAATTTACTATTAGCAATATTTTTAACAATCACAATTGCAACTGTACTCAATATAATTTTAAAAAAATTTGATATTTCCCATATTATCGGGTATATTTTATCTGGAACAATTATAAGCTATATCTTTGGATTTAATGGGCTAAACATATATTCACTTGAGCTTATAGGCGAGTTTGGAATAGTATTTTTGATGTTTAATATAGGGCTGGAACTGAGCTTCTCAAAAATCAAAAAGATGAAAGAGATACTTCTTACAAATGGTTTACTGCAAGTCTTACTTAATGTAGTGGTAATATTTCTACTATCTTTTTATCTTTTTAAACTTGATTTTAATACATCACTTATTATATCGTTGGCATTTTCGCTTTCATCAACCGCAATAGTGCTGACATATCTCAAGAAATCAAAAGATATTCTCACTCCGTATGGACAAAAGTCTATGGGAATACTTATATTTCAAGATTTAGCTGTTATCCCTATTTTATTACTTATTACATTTTTGACAAATGATACTTTATCTATAAGTGAAGTCCTGATTAGAACAGTTATTTCAGCTATCTTGGTACTTGTTTTTATGTTTACAATTGGAGAAAAAATAGTAAACGCTCTTCTTCAGTTTTCAGCAAAAGCAGAGTTGGAAGAGTTGTTTTTAGGCTCTGTTTTTTCCATTGTAATCGGTGCTTCACTACTTACTCACGAGATGGGTTTCACATACTCTTTGGGGGCATTTATGGCGGGGATGATTATAGCTGACACTAAATATAATGTAAAAGTTGAGTCAGATATCGCTACTTATAAAGACTTACTTCTGAGTGTGTTTTTCTTTGGTGTTGGAACAAAAATTGATATGATTTATTTTTTGGAAAACATGTTCATTGTTATTTTTATTTTCTTATTGGCAATGCTTTTTAAATCGATTGTAATTTATGCCATTATCAGACGAAACTCAGACAAAAATACTTCCGCAAAAACTGCTTTAGCCTTAGCTCAAATTGGTGAATTCTCTTTTGCTATCTTTGCAATTGCCGGTTCTCATAAACTTATAAGTGAAGAGATGACTAATTTTTTAATACTTGTAGGTGTAATGTCTATGATTCTGACTCCTTTTATACTAAGTCATATTTATAAAATTTCATCTTATTTTGAAAAAGAGTTTTATGAATCAGATGTTATCACCCCTATAAAATTAAAAAATCACATAGTTATCGCAGGGTTTGGGACTTTGGGAAGAAGAGTTGCAACAGACTTGAAGGCAAGAGGAGTTGACTTTGTTATCATCTCCGACAATCTAAAACATGTACTTCTTGCAAGAAAAGTAGGTTACTCGGCATATTTTGGGCACTTAAACAAGTTGCCTGTTCTAGAGTCTTTAGCAGTAGATGAAGCAAAAGCCATCATAATAACAGTAAGTGACGAGCATCAAAAAAGACTTATCAGCGAAGCAATACTCAACTTTTTTAAAGATACCAATATAATCATTAAAATTGACAACTCAGAAGAAAAACAAAATTTAAAAGATTTACAAGAGTTGGAGTTTGTGGATGCAAGTTATGAAATATCCAATGTACTTGTAAACCACGCGTTAAACAAGTAAATTATAAATATATTAAGCTTCTAAAGTCTCAATTAGCTGAGAGAGTTGGCACACGTTACCCCGCTACTAAACGCCCACTGAAAGTTGTATCCACCAAGCTCACCTGTTACATCTACAACTTCTCCTATGAAGTATAAATTCTCTACATGTAGAGATTCCAAGGTTGCGAAATTCAGCTCACTACTTAAAACTCCGCCACGACAAACCTCAGCTTTAGAAAAACCAAAGTTGCCTGCTGGAGCGAACTCATAGTTATGGATATTTTGCAATTTCTTCATAGATTCTGAGTCTATTTTTTTGCACTCCACATCTTCTACATGTAGAGCTTCTAAAATCGCTTTTGAGAGTCTTTTTGGAAGAGGGATAACTGAACTTAGTAGTTTTTTACTACCTTTGATAAGCTCTAAAATATTATCATCTGGTAAGAAATCTATAGCAATATTTCCTTTTTGCCAATAAAGAGAAGCCGATAAAACAGCAGGACCGCTTATCCCCTTATGTGCAAAAAGCATCTCCTCTTTTAAAATTTTACAATCTACTTTTATGTTTACATAACAACTAAGTCCACTAAGTTCTTTCATCCAAAACTGATCTTTTTGAACTGTTAAGCCCACAAGAGCTGGAGTAAAATCTTTTACCTTTATACCAAAGCTTTTTGCAATCTCTAGACCAATATCGCTGGCACCAAGTGTTTTATAACTTTTGCCGCCCGTTGCTACTATGAGTTTTTTTGTTTTATATACACCTTGCAAAGTTTTCACCTCAAAAAGTTCATCTTTTTTCTCTACATGTAGAATCTCTGTGTTTAAAAGAATATCTGCATATCTGCTCTTTTTTTTCAAAATATCTATAATTTCATCAGAAGAATCTTTGCAAAAATAGTAACGGTTCTTTCGCATAATAGGCTCTACGCCGTTTACATGTAGATAATTGAGCAAATCCTCTTTTGAAAAATTATTCAAAGAGTAAGACACAAAATCACCATCTCCGTCATAATTATCTTCACTTACATGTACATTTGTTATGTTGCACTTTCCGCCACCGGAAATTTTCAGTTTTTGTGCAACTTTAGAGTTACACTCAACCACTGCTACATCTAAATTTTTATCCAAATGAGAGGCGCACATTAAACCGCTTGCCCCAGCTCCCAAAATTATCACATCATATATTTTCATGATGACATTATACTTTAGATATAATACAAAAAATAATAAAAGTAGTAAAAAAAGATGTATTAATAGTGCTACAAATATAATTATAAAGGCATAAAACATCAAAAAATCAAAAAAAAATGATTTAAAAGTATTTGCCTTAATATGGTCATTTATATTTTTAGTTATCGGATTATGGCCACTTATTAACAATGATGAAATTAGATTGTGGGCTATATTTATATTGATTATATTTGTTGTAATTGCATTTTCTAAGCCCTCAATATTAAACTCTTTTTATACAATTTGGATAAGTGTAGGTGAGTTTATTGGCAGCATAATTTCAAGAGCAATTATGATTGTTATTTTTTATGGCTTGTTCACGCCAGTATCATTTATACTTAGACTTTTTGGAAAAGACTTATTGAGAAGAAATCTTGATAAAAACAGCTCAAGCTACTGGATAGATAGAGAAACCCAACCCGGTTCGCTTAAAAACCAATTTTAGGATTTTGTATGAGTTTATTTAAAGAACTATTAATATTTTTAAGAGTTAGAAAAAAGTTATGGCTATCACCTATTATAATAATCATGTTACTTTTAGGGGCGCTAATTGTACTTGTCCAAGGCACTGCAGTAGCTCCTTTTATATATACGCTATTTTAGGATAAACAGATGTATATATTGGGTATATCTGCTTATTACCATGATTCAAGTGCGGCGTTGATAAAAGATGAAGAGATTATAGCTGCAGCACAAGAGGAACGATTTACGCGAATAAAACAAGATGCGAAGTTTCCAAAAAATGCAATCAAGTATTGTTTGCAGGAGGCCGAAATTACTCTTGATGAAGTTGATTACATCACTTTTTATGACAAACCGTTTTTAAAGTTTGAAAGACTTCTTGAGACTTACCTTAGTGAAGCACCAAGAGGCATAAAATCATTTATGATGTCAATGCCTATATGGTTAAAAGATAAACTTTATTTAAAAGAGACGCTTTCAAGAGAATTAAAAGATATTTTTGAAGAACTAAATCCAAAGCTATCAGAAAAAGAATTAAAAGCCTTTAAAAAGAGATTACAGTGCAAATTTATGTTTGGTGAACATCACCAAAGTCATGCGGCAAGTGCTTTTTACCCAAGTCCATTTGAAGATTCTGCCATACTTACTATAGACGGCGTTGGAGAGTGGGCAACAACTTCTCTTGCTTATGGGAAAAACAATAAAATAGAATTTTTAAAAGAGATTAATTTCCCGCATTCGCTAGGACTTTTGTATTCAGCAATTACATACTATATAGGTTTTAAAGTCAACAGCGGTGAGTATAAAGTTATGGGACTCGCTCCATATGGAGAACCAAAGTATGCCCAACTTATGAAAAAACATATTATCGATATAAAAGAAGATGGCTCATTTAAACTAGACATGAGTTATTTCAACTATACAACAGGCTTGACTATGACAAGCGAAAAATTTCATAAACTTTTTAATGCTCCTCCAAGAGAAAAGGAAAGCATATTGACACAAAAAGAGATGGATTTGGCAGCTTCTGTCCAGGCAATAACCGAAGAGGTGATGTTAAAACTTGCAAGACACGCCAAAGAGGTAACTGGTTCTAACAATCTCTGTCTTGCCGGCGGTGTTGCACTTAACTGTGTAAGTAATGGAGAACTTCTTAGAGCAAATATTTTTAAAGATATATGGATTCAACCAGCTGCGGGAGATGCAGGTGGTTCATTAGGTAGTGTATACAGTGTTTATTATCAAGAGTTAAATAATATCCGTAATATTAACCCAAATGAAATGGATAAGATGAAAGGTGCATTTTTAGGACCAAAATTTTCCAAAGCAAAGATTGAAAAATATCTTGACTCTGTAAATGCAAACTATAAGCATATTGATAAAGAAGAAGAACTTATTGATATTGTAAGTGATGAACTAAAAAATACAAAAGTTGTAGGCTGGCATTATGACAGAATGGAATTTGGACCGCGTTCACTTGGGCATAGAAGTATCATCGCAGATGCAAGAAGTAAAAAAATGCAATCAACTATTAATATAAAAATCAAATATAGAGAGAGTTTTAGACCATTTGCTCCATCAGTACTTAGAGAAAAAGTTAGTAAATGGTATGAATTGGATGTTGATAGTCCATATATGCTTTTGGTTGCTCCTGTAAAAAAAGAAAAGTGTTATGAAATGACAGATGAACAAAATAAATTATTAGGAATTGAAAAGCTTAATATTTCAAGGAGTGAAATCCCAGCTGTTACACATATAGACTACAGTGCTAGAATCCAAACAGTTCATAAAGAAACCAATCCAAGGTATCATAAGCTTATATCAAAATTTGAAGAAAAGACAGGTTGTGCAACTATTGCAAATACTTCATTTAATGTAAGAGGAGAACCAATAGTGTGCACTCCTGAAGATAGTTATAGGGGGTTTATGAGAACAGAGATGGATGTTCTTGTGATTGATGATTTTGTGCTCTATAAAGAAAAGCAACCAAAATATGAAGATAAAAGAAATTGGCAAGATGAATTCGAATTGGATTAAATCTGGAACTGGACATTTACTGATTTTAATTTAGTAACAAAAGAAAAAAAGCTACTTAAATCATTTTTAAAGATATCATAACTGCAAAATAAGGTAAAATTTCACTATGCTTAAAAACTTTTTTTTTACACTCATTATCGTTTCTTTATTTTTTGCGGGGCTTGAATTTATTTTAGCCTTGATTGGAGTAAAGCCAATACTCCAGACCGAAGACCCGCTGGTTGGGTTTTCCAAAAATATCCCTTTGTTTGAAGAAACACGCAATAGTGACGGCTCAGTAATTCTAGAAAGTGCCCCCAATAAGCGTGCGATTTTTAATTATCAGGCATTTCCTATGGAAAAAGCGAGCAATGCCTATCGCATATTTTGCATGGGAGGCTCTACCACCTACGGCCGGCCGTATAGAGATAAGGTCTCTTTCACCGGATGGCTGCGAGCATTTCTGAAAAACGCTGACCAAAAGCGCAAATGGGAGGTGATTAATGCCGGTGGTATCAGTTATGCCAGTTACCGTGTTGCCAGATTGATGAAAGAGATTAAGCAGTATAAGCCAGATTTATTTATTGTATACACTGGGCAAAATGAGTTTCTTGAAGAGCGCTCTTATGGTGACATGTTGGACATTCCCAGCTGGGTACTCGAGTTTAATGACATTCTTAGTAACACCAGAACCTATGCTGCTGTAAAAAAAGGGATTGATGCCCTCCGACAAGACACACCTGAGAAAACTAAGAAAAGGTATCAACTATCAGGTGAGGTAGATGAAATACTTTCCCATACTGCAGGACCGACAAGCTATCACAGGGATGAAAAGCTAAAAAGCCAAATCATCTCCCACTATAGTCTTAACATGCAACTTATGATTAATATCGCAAAAGAGGCTGGTGCGAAGATAATATTCGTAAATCCTGCAATTAACCTCAAAGATATGTCTCCCTTTAAAAGTGAACACAAAGAGTTACTAAGCAAAAAGGAGCTTAAAAAGTGGCAGGAGCTCTACAATCGCGCTTCAATATTGCATAAGGTTGGTGGGAATATAGAAGATGCTTTGGTTGATTACAAACTAGCATTGAGCATTGACGAGAGCTATGCGGAGCTTCATTACCGTGTAGGGCAGGTTCTTTTTGAATTAAAAAAATATGATGAAGCACAAAAGGCTTTTCAAAGAGCATCAGATGAGGATATCGCCCCTCTACGTATACTCAGCTCCATGCAGAAGGCTGTGGAAGATGTCGCCTCTGAGAATGATGTTCCACTGATAGATTTCTCACGCATTCTCAGAGAGGCTTATTCGCGTGAGTATAATCACGCCGTATTTGGCAAAGAGTATTTTGTAGACCATGTTCATACTAACCTTGATGGCTATCGCCTTTTAGGTCTTACCTTATTTGATGAGTTAATACGCCAAGGTATTGCCAAACCTGATGAAACTTGGAACGAAGAGCGCATAAAAGCGGTGGAGAAAGAGCTTACAGCATCGCTGGATGCTAAAGCCCTTGCCGATGTCATGGTCAATTTAAGTAAAGTACTAATATGGGCCGGCAAATTTGATGAGGGACGCAATGCACGGGAACAAGCCATAGCTATGAACGCTCTAATCCCTAAAGAACCTGGAATGAATGTTGAAATTGGAATTATTTTAATGAAAAAGGGTAAAACAGACGAAGCACTAAATCATTTCAAAGAAGAACTCAAGATAAGTAAAGATAACCGTATTATTGAAAAAACTCATCTATATATAGCATATGTGTATTATAATGATAACCAGTTTGATGAAGCGGAAAAGCATCTTCGTATAGTTTTAAAAAACAATTCATCACTTTATACTGCGCATGCCCATCTTGGAACTGTCTTGGAAAAACAAGGCAGAATCAAAGAGGCACACAGTCATTATACCGCGGCGTTGCGGATTAATCCGGATTATGAATTGGCAAAGAAAAGCATAGAGACAATGGCTAAGAAAGAAGAAGCTCTAGACAAAAAAATAAAACGTTTTAGAGGCATACATTAAGCCACTTACACCTGCTCTCAAAATTATTACATCATATATTTTCATGATGACATTATACTTTAGATATAATACGAAAAATATTTAAAAGTAGTAAGAATGAGCAATAAACTTCACATAGTATCTCTTGGGTGTACAAAAAACTTAGTTGACACAGAAGTCATGATGGGTAAACTTCAAAATTTTGAACTAACCGATGAGTCAGGCGATGCAGATGTAATCATAGTAAACACATGTGGGTTTATTGACGCAGCAAAAGAAGAATCAATAAATACAGTTTTAAATCTTCATGACGCAAGAAAAGAGGACTCTGTTTTGGTAATGGCAGGCTGCTTGAGTGAAAGATACCAAATAGAATTGGCCAAAGATATGCCAGAAGTGGACATTTTTACTGGTGTTGGTGACTACGATAAAATTGACGAACTTCTTAAAGAAAAAAAGAGCCGTTTTACAGATGAAGTTTTTTTAATTGATGGAGCGGAGCGTGTAATTACAGGTTCAACCTACCACGCTTACATAAAACTCTCAGAAGGGTGCAACCAAGTATGTAGCTTCTGTGCAATTCCATCTTTTAAAGGCAAGCTAAACTCAAGAAATTTGGACTCTATTGCTAAAGAGGTTGAAGGTTTAGTTGCGAAAGGGTATTATGATTTCTCTTTTGTCTCACAAGACAGTAGTTCATACCTACGTGACCAAAATGTAAAAGACGGTCTAAGTCTTCTTATTCAAAGAATAGAGCTAATAGATGGCGTTAAAAGTGCTAGAATTCTTTATCTTTACCCTTCAACCACAACTATCTCACTTTTAAAAAATATAGGCAACAGTAAAGTCTTTCACAACTACTTTGATATGCCTATTCAACATATAAATGATGAGATGCTTCGTATGATGAAAAGAGGTTTCGGTAAAGAGAAAACTATTGAACTATTAGAGTATATGAAATCACTTCCAAACTCTTTTATTAGAACTAGTTTTATCGTTGGACACCCTAATGAAACTGAGGAGATGTTTGAAGAGATGTGCGAATTTGCAGCTTCTTTTGGCTTTGACAGAATCAATGTTTTCTCATACTCTGATGAGGAGACAACATCAGCATACGACATGAGCCAAAAAATTAGTGTAGAAGTTATCGCTGAGCGCGCTGATATCTTAGGCCAAATAACTAGCGAGTGTTTAGAAAAATCCCTAAGGGCAGAAATCGGAAAAGAAGTTGAGATTGTAATAGATGGCGAGAGTGATGAGCACGAGTACCTATTAAGTGCAAAAGAGCTTATTTGGGCACCTGAGATTGATGGTGAGATTTATGTAAATGACAGAATTAAAGAGGATGACTTAGTGTTTGGAAAAATCTACAAAGCAAAAATTACCGATATTGTTGGAAATATTCTAACTGCTACAGTAGATAATGCTTGAGAAACATACACTTCAAAAATTAAAAGATAAAAAAAATCTTTTAGCCTTTTCAGGCGGTGGCGACTCCACTGCTCTGTTTTTTCTTCTTATAAAAAATCACATCCCCTTTGATATAGCAATCGTAAATTATGGAGTCAGAGAGCAGAGTAAAGAAGAAGTTCTTTACTCTAAAGAGTTGGCTAAAACTCATAATTTAAAATGTCATGTATTTAATGCTGTAAAATTTGAAAAAAACTTTGAGGCGAGAGCAAGAGAGATTAGATATGATTTTTTTGAAGAGTTGATTAAAACTTATGGCTATGAAAACCTTATAACTGCACATCATCTTGGTGACAGATTTGAGTGGATGCTTATGCAGTTTTGCAAAGGTGCTGGTTGTGCTGAAATAGCTGGAATGCAAGTAGAGGATAACAGAGGTTTTTACACACTTATTCGTCCGCTACTTCATCTAGACAAACAAGAACTTTTAGCCTATCTACATGCTAACAAAAGCAAATACTTTGAAGATGAGAGTAACCTAAATGAAGATATAAAAAGAAACTCTTTTAGACACAATTATTCACTTCCTCTTTTAGAAAAATACCTCTCTGGAATCAAAAAAAGTTTTGAGTATTTGGATGAAGACAGAAATAGTCTTATTCAAGAACTTGAAATTAATATTATTGGTGAGTTCGCATACTTTGAAAACTCACAAAATTCAAGAACTAACATCTACACAATTGACAAATATCTAAAACTAAAAGGCTACATGTTAAGTGCAAAAGAGAGAGAGCTTTTAAAGAGTGAAGAGACAGCCGTAGTTGGACGAAAATATGTAGTTAATCAAAATAGTGACTTTGTTTTTATTGCGCCATTTACAAATGCGGTAATGTCAAAAGAGTTTAAAGAAGAGATGAGAATTTTAAAAATTGAGCCAAAACTTCGCCCATACTTATATAAAAACCAAGAACTCTTTATAAAAATAAAAGAGTTACTTAGTCGCGGTTAAATCTTTCTTGTTGTTATAGACTTTCATAGTAAAAGATGAGCTAATAATTTCACCGTCTCTTTTAAAGTTTATTGGGAAATTTATACCTATTATCCAATCACTTTTATTTACGGCATCTAAAAATGTGTAAAAACTCTCAGGTGAACTCATTTCTGATGTTGTATTGACCTCATAAACGACAAAACCCTCTTCGTCATCTGATTTAGATTGTTTAGATACACTTAAAGAGTTGAAAAAACTTTCATGTTGCTTTTTAAATCTTTGTGCATTAAATTCTATTTCAAATGCTGTTATAATGTGTCTGTTGTCAGTTTTTAGTTTTTGAAGTATAACCTCTGTCTCATAAGAAAAATCTTCTATTTGCCTCAATTCAAGGGACTCTTTATTTAAATTACTTCTATTAATTCTATACTCTTTTCCAGCTGGAATCAATACAGAAAATGAGAACAGTAAAACAAATATAAGTAAAGATACAGAGAGTCCTAAAAGGTAAATATTTTGTCTAGTGATATTAGTTTTCACCCTTAATCTCCTCTTCATCTATATGATTTGTAGAGACAAATCTATACCAGCCATTTTGGGCAGGATAAAAACTACTGTAACTTCTATTAAATATTGAACGAAGTGGTGCTTGAAGCATAAAGTTGTATATATCTTTATTTGGTGTAATCCCGTATAGAATCAACCCATCTTTCATGATTTTTGCTTGAGAGAGAGTTATTCTGCTTGGAACTAAATCAAACATATTATTTATACTATCTTTGAGTACGCTATTTTTTGTGAAAACTATTTCGCTAAGCATACTCTGCTTCTCTATTTTCGTTATTTGTTTTTTCATATTTTCAATACGAATCCGTAGCTCTTGTTTTTGCTGACTTATCTCAATCCTATTTTGATCAAATCTATAGTCACGAAATAATAAAAAAATATATGTTAGTAAAAGCATAAGAAGCGCCACTGCAAAAAAAGTAAAAAGAAGTTGCATCTCAGTGGTTAAAGCGGTTTTAGACCTAGGTTTAATATAGCTATATTTCATAGTAGCTCCGCCTTGGCCATCTCACAAACCTCAACACATAAATCAATCTTTCTTATAACAACACTTAAAAACATCTCCTCTTCTAAATATCTCTTAAGGTCTTTACTCACACCAATGGCATCTGCAATAAAAATACTTTCAACAAAATCACTATTGCATTCCTCATCTTTATAAAAAGAGTTTACACAATCGTGTATTAGCAAAAATCTCTTATAGTCTTCATTAAATCCTTCTTCTTCTTCAACTTCATAACTTTCTTCAACTATCTCTTTCATATCTAGTGCTTCTGCAAATTCATCTATATCGTCACTGCTGTCTAGATCTTCTATATCACCAAAATCATCTAAGTCGTCAGAGTCAACCTCTTCTAAATCGATATCATCCATGTCTAATAATATATCTTCATCTAAAGAGGAGTCAATAAGAAGACCCTCTTTATCATCATTGGTATTAATATTTAAATATTTTGCATAAAGCAATTTAGAATTATCAAAAATTGTGAAAGATATATTTAAATCTTCAACCAATAAAAACATTGCAAAATGTCTCTCTATTTTATCATTAAAAAACCTAGTCATTATCACAAAAGGAGAAAATATAAAATCTAGACCTATGCTTTTATACTCTTTATTAATTAAACGTATTTCATCTTCTGATGTATATACAGCCAGCGCATTAGAAATACATACACTTTTTGAAGAATCAACATCAATATAATCACTCATATCACCAGCAGTACATGTAGGAACTGCCCCTTGAGTTAAAGATTTATCTAAAATTGAAATATAATAATATGGTGATGATTTAATGTAGTTCTTAATAAATTCATACATTTTTGAATTTATACTGATTGTGTCAAAGCGCATTTGGACACTATCAACTACCGTACCCTGAGAACACACTTCTACATATACAACGCTCGTTGTACCCTCAACAATAATATTAATAAAAATTTTTGTATAAAAAGCATCTATCAATTTTGCAATCATTGATTATCCACTTTACAAAGAGGATGTGCTCTACTATAATTTTGTTGTTTCAATGCACTACCCAGTTTTGTATATATTTGCGTTGTCGCCATAGACGAGTGACCCAGCAACTCACTAACATCCGCTATTGGAGCACTACCATTTAACAGCTCAGATGCATAGGAATGACGAAGTTGATGAGGCGTAACTTTCAACCCAACTCTTCTAAAGACTTTTATAATAATATATCTTAGACTGTTTTCGCTTAATTTTTCGCCATTTTTTTCTAAAATGAACTTTTTTTGCAGTGTTGTACTCAAATGTTCTTCAAGCATCTCTTTTGTAGAAGCTAAAAGTGGAATATCTCTATGTTTATTTCCTTTTCCCAAAACCCTGACCCACTCATCTGATATATCATCTATCTTAAGTGAAGAGAGTTCAGATATTCTCAGCCCTAAAGTGTAAAACATTGTTACAATCAACTTCTCGTCTGATCCACAGTAGGACAAAGCTTCTAGAATGTGTTTATGAGAGATTGGCTTTGGAAGAGTTTTTGCAACCTTTACGCTATCATCTGCCTTTAAGGTCACTTCTACACCATTCTCATTAAGATACTCAACAAATGAACGTATAGAACTAAGTTTTTTGCTGATAGTTTTTGGATTTAGAGAAGCAATTTTAATTCGATATGGCATAAGATTAAAAAGAAGATAATTTTTTTCTTCTACTATTTCTATATGTAATAATGCTTCTTTTAAAGACTCATCATAACTTTTTACAGTTAAATCGGAGTAGCCCAGCTCCTCTAGGTTTTGTAAAAATTCTTTGCGCTTAGCGCTTATTAACTTTTTCAAGAAGCTTCTCAAACATATCATAATATTTTGCTGATTGGGCAACTAACTCTTTATCGGTTATAACGCTTGGTGCCAACTTTATATATGCGCTAATCATAATATTACAAATCATCCTGATTTTAGCTTTGTCTGAATCTGAAATATCTTCATGCAGTGCAATCTCATCTATTACCTTAGTATATTTTTTAGCATCATCATTGTATCTAACATATCTAAGTGAATTTTGAGATTGAGCCATAATAGTTGCTGCCATACGGTTATATACATCCAAACTAAATGCTTCTTTAGCCAGATTATAAGCCTCTTTGTAGTCTGAAACTTCATAATAGTATTTAGCTTTTAAAGACTTTTCATAAGATGGGCTTAATAAATAAAATCCACCCATAATCGCAAATAAAGAGAATGAAAAAATGAAAAATATTATCTTAGGCTTCATGTTTAAGTAATCCTTCCTTGATTAAAAGCTTAGCCTCTTCTATATCCATTTCACTAACATCAATTTCAGATGTTGAATAATAATGTAAAGTCCCAAAAGGCTTTGGAATAATAAACTTATCCCAAGAGTTTAACTGCCAAAATTTTGTAGGCTTTACGTTGAATAGCGCTATCTTTGCTTTGGTTTTTTTAGCCATTATTACAATACCATCAGCAACTTCATGCCTTGGACCCTTAGGACCATCTGGTGTAATGCCTATATCGTATCCATCTTTTAATGCTCTTATACCCTGAATCAAAACTTTTGCTGCATTTCTGTTTGTAGAACCAGCAATAGTTTCTAACCCAAAGTATTCTATAGTTTTTGAGATTAAAAGTCCATCAAAATGGCTGGATATTAAAACTTTAGCATTAGGGGTTTTTCTGTATTGGAAATAAAGATAAGGGAGCATTAAAAGTTCACCATGCCAACAAGCAAAAATAATAGGTTCACTACCTACACTTTTTGGAGCATGGAACACTTTCTTGTTTGTCACGTACAATAATCTAATCAATAAAGATGCGAAAAATGGAACAACCATTAGTACGGTTGCTCGAAACAATTTTTTACGCAACAACTTCTCCAGTTAAAATAGTTCTGCCGATTGCAGTAATTTTAACATCACGAAATTCACCTAAAAGTTCATCTGAACCTTTAACTTTTATTACAATATTATTGTCACTTCTTCCACTTACGAAATAATCTTTATTTAAATCTTCAAAATATACTCTGTATATTTTTCCTAAAGATGTTGCATTTATCTCATCTAGTATCTCAGTATTAAGATTTTGCAACGATGTTAATCTAAAAGAGGCTACATCTTCGTCTACCGTATTTGTAAAATGCTCTGCCTCTGTCTCTGGACGAGGTGAATATTTAAAAGAGAATATTTGATCAAATCTTACTCTCTTCATAACGTCAATAGTATCTGCGAAATCTTCATCACTCTCACCAGGAAACGCAACAATAATATCTGTAGAGATACTAACCTCAGGACATACGCTTCTTAGTTTTTCTACTCTCTCTAAAAACCACTCTTTTGAGTAACCGCGTTTCATATCTTTAAGTACTTTTGTGGAACCGCTTTGTAGTGGCATATGCATAGATTTACAGATTTTAGGGTTTCTTGCAAACTCCTCTATAAACTCATCATCCATATGAAACGGGTGCGGGGATGTAAAGCGAATTCTCTCTAGTCCATCAATTAGACTCAAGCGACGAAGCAACTCTGAGAAGTTAACTTTTTCATGTTCACCTGAAAACCTGCGACCATAGTTATTTACATTTTGTCCTAGTAAAAAAACCTCTTTAGCTCCGCCTTTTACAGCTCTAGTAGCTTCACGGATAATAAGTTCATCTGGGATAGATATCTCATCACCTCTTGTTTTTGGAACTATACAATAGGTACAGGATTTATCACAACCCATAGATATATTTATAAATGCTTTATAAGGTGATGTTCTAAAGTCATCAAAAGCAAACTCACTTTCGTCATAGTTAATATCTATTTCGACAGCTTTTTCCCTATGTAGGACATCTGTTATTTTAGAGACATTTCTAGCACCCAAAACAAAACTAACATATGGAGCGCGTTTAATAATCTCCTCGCCCAAGTGAGAGGCAGTACAGCCACAAACACCGATTTTAGCACCATCTTTTTTCTTTTTATTAAATACGCCCAACTCTGAAAAAAGCTTAGAAACTGGTTTTTCTCTAACTGAACAAGTATTTATTAAAATTAAATCTGCGCTTGCCAAATCATCAGTAAGAGTGTAATTCTCTTTTTCGCTAAGCTGAGCAATAATATGCTCTGAGTCGCGAGAATTCATAGCACAACCTAATGTTTCAATAAATAGATTCTTTGACATAAATTAACTTTATTTTATAATATGAACTTGGTACATGTACTCACTGTCTGCAAGACCATATTTAACTTCACTCATATAAAAACTTTTGCCTTTTTCTTCAAAATAGTCTTGAAGTTCTAGTAAATCTTTATGAGAGTTCTCTTTGTCAAAATAGAAAATAACACTGTCATCTTTTTCAACGCTAGCTTCTAATTTAGCCAAATCAACTTTCTTTGGTTTTGATGCAACATCAGTTCTTGCAAATTTTAAATCCATAATATAATCCTTAATATTTTAATATTGTAAAAGTCTTGCATTATATACAAAATCTACTAAAAACTCTATTAAAGATGATTTTATCAAATTTGGGTATAATTTTATACTTCATAAGAAATCTCACAAACTTTTAGCACTGTTTTTTATGAGTAAATCATAAAATTTGCCTTTAAAAGGCTATCTTAAAGAGACTTGGTTTCTTTATCAACTAATTAGATGAAGGTTTACTTCATTTTATTAAATAAAATTAAGGGATATTAATGGAAAGAATTCTAGATATTATTGATGCAATTGCTCATGAAAAAGGTCTTGAACCTGAAAGAGTAACAGAGGCGTTAAAAACAGCATTTATTCAAACTGCGAAAAGAGTAATTGATAATAAATTTGCTTTTGAAGCAGTAATTAATAATGAAACAAAAAAACTTGATATTATTCAAACTATTACCGTTGTTGCGGATGATGATAATAGACTTCAAGATGAAGAGATAGCTCCTGCTTATATCTCTATATCAGAAGCAAGAGAATATGATGATCAGGTAGAGCTTGATGATCAGCTTCAAATTCCACATGACCTAGAAGAGTATGGCAGAACTGCTGCATCTCAACTTCACCGCGAAATAGAGTACCACATCCAAAGACTAGTTGAAGATGAGATGTTCAATAAGTATAAATCTAAAATTGGCACACTTGTAACAGGTCGTGTAACAAGAGTTGATTCTCAAAATGCTACTTATATAGATGTTGATGAAGTTCGTGCAATTCTTCCAATGAAAAGTCGTATAAAAGGTGAACTGTTTAAAGTAGGCGAACATATGAAAGCTGTAGTACGTCGCGTAAA
The DNA here is from genome assembly GCF_015265475.1 of Candidatus Sulfurimonas marisnigri. NCBI lineage: Bacteria > Pseudomonadati > Campylobacterota > Epsilonproteobacteria > Campylobacterales > Sulfurimonadaceae > Sulfurimonas > Candidatus Sulfurimonas marisnigri. Next base: position 2,053,601 of record NZ_CP054493.1, read on the forward strand.
CATGGATAAAGAGAATGGTATACAGATAGAGCTATCACGTACATCTCCTAAATTTCTAGAAGAATTGTTGGCATTGGAAGTTCCTGAAATTGCTGATGGTGCTGTTATTGTAGAAGGCAGTGCAAGAATTCCTGGTGAGAGAGCTAAGGTTGCACTTTTAAGTACTCACCCTCAAGTTGATGCCGTTGGAGCAACTGTCGGTGTAAAGGGTGTCCGTATCAATGCTGTAAGTGCTGAGCTTTTTGGTGAAAATATTGACTGTATTGAGTACACGTCAATACCTGAGCTTTTCATTTCAAGAATTATGGCTCCTGCAATTATCTCTACTGTTGAGATAATTAAAAATGAAAAAGGTGAAGCCGAGAAAGCAATCATAACACTTCCATCAGATCAAAAGTCAAAGGCTATCGGCAAAAGCGGCATAAATATCCGTTTAGCATCTATGTTAAGTGGACTAAATATCGAACTAGTTGAGAATGGCAGTACCACTAGTGAAGATGGAACAATTGAAGAAGCAAAAGATGGCGTTGATGCACTAGAGGCATTGTTTAATTAGTTAGTCCATAAAAACGGAACTCGTCCCTTTTACTTCGCTTTGGCAGCTCTGGCCACTGAAGCTTGCCTCTTTTAGAGGCAGAGTTTTTCACTCTAAAATTTTATTTTATCCTCTTTTCATATATGGGTTCAACTTTAATAACAACAAATCTGCAATCATATTTCCTAACAGTGTTAAAAATGCTGTTATCATCAAAGTACCCATAATTATCGGATAGTCCCTACTCAGAGCACTCATAAAAAATAACTGTCCCATACCTTCTATGCCAAAGATTGATTCTAAAATAACACTACCGCCTATTAGTCCAGGTAGAGAAAGTCCTAAGAGTGTGATAATAGGAGGGAGCAAGTTTGGAAGTATATAGTAGCGAAGCAGCTCTTTTTTGTTTAACCCGCGAGAGAGTGCGAAGTAGTAGTAATCACTTTTTAATATCTCCAAAGTAAGTGAGCGGACATATATAATCATACTTCCTAATCCAACAAATATCATAACACCAACCGGTAAAACTAAATGCCAAGCCATATCAAGATAGTAATAAGCACCTAATTTTGGTTCTATTGAGTGAAGTCCTGATATAGGGAACATATCTAACTTCAAAGAGAAAAATATTATGAAAAGAAGTGCTAAATAAAATGATGGCATAGAAAATGAAACCAACGAAATCTGCCTAATTAAATAATCCATCTTTTTTTCATAATTTAAAGCCGATTTAATTCCCAAGTATAGTGATATTACAAATACTGCAACAAGTGCCGTAATATTCATAATCATAGTAACTGGAAGTCGTTTAAGTATCTCTGCACTCACGTCTTGCCCAGACACAAAAGAGATTCCAAAATTAAGACTGAATATATTGATTACCCAATCAATATATTGTACATGTAAAGGTTTATCAAGTCCATAAACAGCTTTCAATACAGCTATTGCATCTTGGGTCATATTTGGATTTAGTTCACCCGCAGCAAAAAAACTATTTGGTGCTGCATGAATTGCCAAAAATGAGATAACAGAAATAATAAGTAACATAAATATTATATAAAAAAGTTTTTTGATTAGTGCATACATGTGAAGAATTATAGCCAAAGTATAATTTAAATATCCACCATCCTAAAAACAGGAAAAGGATAGTGGATGTGTAGGAGAATAAAAAAACATACCCAAGCTAGCTTGAGCATGGTATACTAGAAACTAGTACCTACTGTTACTACAACATTATCTTCATCAGCAGTACTGTCAAAGTCATCATTATACTCAGCATACATAACATTTATATCAAACTTTCCAAACGACTTAGTTAAACCAACTAAAGCGTAAGTACCATAGTCCATATAATCACCATAAGTTGCATCTAAAGAGATATCCATTGGAAGTGGAACTGATATACCAGCTTCCCAAGTATTAGAATCTGCTTTATTTGTGCCATCAATAGCTAAATAGTATGTTCCGCTAAGAGCAACTACATCAAAATCATATCCTAAAGTAAGGTGTGCCTCTGCAAAGTTATTGTCAGAATTACCATTATAAGTAAATTCTAATACACCTACATCGTAACTTAACTTTCCAAGTTCACCTGCATATCCAGCATACAGATCTAATTCCATTGTAGCACCGCTATATACTTCATCACTAACATTTGAACCCCAAGTACCTATATAAAAACCTTTATAAGACGCATCAAATCCACCTTGAATTGCTGTAGTATTAGCAGTTTGAGAATAACCTCTCCAAATATAATTACTTGTCATTGCCACATTAGCACTTATTTCAATTTCTGAAGTTGCTTCCTCTGCGAACGCCATTGTTGCAACTAAAGCTGCTGCTAAACTAAGTTTGATTAATTTCATTTTATTTCCTTTGATTGTTTTGATAGGAAAATTATAACAGCTATTGAACACTATAATGACAATAAATTGATTAATTTTTAATCAGTTGTTAGTATAAAGATTTTGTGTGAATTTAGCATGAAAAAAATAAGAAATTATGTTTAAATGGCGTCCACCTTCCCAAAAGGAAGAGGAAAGAGAAGATGGACTGAAGAAATAGAAATTACTAGAAGTTATATGTTAAGTAAACTTGTAAATGCGTTGTATCCGTATCTGTAACAGCAACGTTGTCTTGAACATTATCAAAGATAAGTGCTAAAGAAGTGTCAAGTGGTCCAAAAGATTTAGAAGCAGTAAGAGCTATCTCGGTTACTTCTTTATCCGAATTTGCATTAATTGTTGAACCTGAAGCAACTTTTATATCTGCCATATAGTAACCAGCAAATAAATCAATCCCAGCCAAAGTTGTTTCAGCAGTTAGAGAGTAAGAGTCTGCACCAATCTGTGAAACTGAGCCACTTGTCCACCACATCTCTGTATATAGTTTAGTTTGAGCACCAGAACCATTTCTAGAAGCAGCCGCGCCATTACCAGTTGAAACATTAGCAACACCAATAGTACCTTCATCATCAACAGAAGAGTAAGCAAGCTTAACAGCTACAACATCTTTAGCTTCATAGCCTAACATAACAGAGTATGCTTTGTCTTTGTCTACTCCAGAGATTAATTTATCAGCATCAATTTCTGTAAATTGTGCCCCAATTAGTAAACCTGGAACCAGAGAACATTTAATATCAGCTTGAAGCCAATAAGCAGTTGCCATTTGCTGAAGAGAATAGTACCAAGCTTGCATTGTAAGAGGCTTGAATGAGTTATTTACTACACCAGCAACATAAACGCCGTCTGTTCCGAAAGTGTTAAATTTTCCACCTTGAGATACATAACCAGCCTGTGCACCAGAAATATTGTTTAAACTTCCAGATACATATGTTGAGCCAGATAAACTTAATGTCGCTAGATCATCTGCTGAACCATTTGATTTTCCAACATAAGTAGCTACTAATGTAGTGTCAGGGATACTTTGGTTTATTAATACTACTGCTTCAAAAGTATTTGCATCAATTCCCCATGTCTCTGTAAATGCCAACGGAGTATCTAATGCTTGGCGACCAACTTTTATTGTAGTGTCAAATGCTGTTCCTGCAACCCATAATTCACCTATAAAGAATGTATCATCAAGTTGAAGACCACTTGTTGGTGGATTACCAAAACTTGACCCAGAATTTGATGTAATGCCATGAGCATTTGACCATGTGTTATCAACTAAGTTTTGTTCTAGTCCTAAAGTAGTTACATAAGTAGCCTTTGCGCCGGCAGAAACACCCTTTGTTAAATCTGTAGTTAAAGACAAATCAACTGCTAAATCACCATAAGCACCCTCTGCATCAAACAATGATGTCTCATTTCCTAAATAAGTACCAGCATCACTATCCATTGTTCCATATAGCACCTTTACATCACCAGATACTTTTGTATTTTCAATTGCAAACGCACTTGAACCTATTAGCACTACTGTTATCAAACTTAATTTTGTTAATCTCATATATTCTCCCTGAATTATAACTTGTCATAATTCAGGGAGAATATTTAAATTAAGTTGATATTATTATTAAATTATATTTAACTTATTATAGTACACTTGCAAAATGAAAAATATAACACTAATTATCCTCATAATAATACTTTTAAATGGATGTAGTCAGGTTGATGGAGCAAATCCGTCTCAAAATAAAGCATTAAATACTCTTGCAGGAAAAGAAGAAAAAACTAAAAAAGGTTTTTTGCAAAACACAATGGACAGTTGGGTTGAAAAAGAGTGGACACCGACCATAGAAAAAGATGAGAAAATAAAAGAAATAAATAAAGATGAGGATAGAAACTTCACTATTCAAGAATTTATAGATAAAGCATCCATATACAATAAGTCTTATGATGATAATAATAGTTCAAACAGTTCACATATAAAAAAAATAAACTCTTTACCGGTTATTGGAAATATAAAGTAATTGCAGGTTATCCGCCTCGAATATAATCGAGGCTACATGTAGTTATTTTCTCAAATCCCAAGAAAGAACCGTTTTCCCATCTTCAGTCTGTTCAGCGGCTGCCATACCCATAACGTTGTATCCACTATCAACATAATGAATTTCACCAGTTACTGCAGATGATAAATCACTTAAAAGGTACATTGCAGAATTACCAACCTGCTCGATTGTAACATTTTTCTTTAGTGGTGAATTAGTCTCATTCCAGTTTAGAATTTGCTTAAAATCACCAATACCTGCGGCAGCCAGTGTTCTTATCGGTCCAGCAGATATAGCATTTACTCTTTGACCTTTTTTACCTAAATCTACAGCCATATATCTTACAGTTGATTCAAGTGCAGCTTTTGCGACACCCATTACATTATAATTTACTATATATTTTGGTCCACCAAGATATGAAAGAGTTAAAATAGAAGCATCATCACTTAAAACTGATTCTAAACGATTTGTTAAGTCTATTAAAGAGTATACAGAGATATCCATAGCAATTTGGAATGCTTGTTTTGTAGTTTTAATAAAAGGCTCGCTAAGTGCTTCTTTTGGAGCAAATGCCACAGAGTGAACTAAAAAGTCTATTTTTCCAAAATCTTTTTCTATTAGCTCTGCAATCCCTGCCATATGCTCTTCGTTTGAAACATCAAGCTCATAAACTTTATCACTTCCAAACTCAGCAGCTATTGGTACAACTCTCTTTTTAAGTGCATCATTTAAGTATGTAAACGCCATTTCAGCGCCCTGCGCTGCACAAGATTTTGCTATACCGTAAGCTATAGATTTATTATTTGCAAGTCCTACAATAAGACCTCTTTTACCCTTCATTATCATCCATATATCCTTAGTTATTTATTTTCTATTTGTTGAGCGAACTCAACCATTGCACAAAAATCATCTGCTATAAGCGCAGCACCGCCAATTAAAACTCCATCAACACCGTCAAGCCCTAAAAGTACATTTGCATTTGAGACTTTGACACTTCCGCCATAAAGAAGAGGAGCTTTACACTTCTCTTTTAACTTTAAATGCACAGATACTATATCTTCAGATGTTGGAACAACACCTGTACCTATTGCCCATATCGGCTCATATGCTACTATAAGATTTTCATACTCTATATCAATTCCATCAAACTGTGAGTAAAGGTATTCCATCATAACCTTATCGCCGGCTTCTCTAATTTGCAATGATTCACCTATACAGTAAACTATTTTAAACCCCAACTCTTTGTAAAAATTAAATTTCTTAACTATCTCCTCTTGTGTTTCACCAATTACATGTCGTCTCTCACTATGACCAATTAAAATAGTTTTTATATTAAACTCTTCTAACTGTTCATTACCGATTTCACCAGTAAATGCACCATTTTGGGCTGCATAAGCATTTTGCGCACCAATGGTTACTTTTCCTACATGTAGAGTTAGGCTAGATGGGGCAGGGAAAACTAGAACCTCTTGCGAGATAGCATTTTTATTTAAAAAGTTCTCAACTTCATTTATATATTGGGCTGTTTTTGCTCTTGTAAGGTTTGTCTTTAGGTTTGCTGCTATTATCATCTTTTATCCCTATTTTACGATTAATGGTGCAACACCTGGCAAGATTTTACCCTCAAGAAGCTCTAAAGTAGCTCCACCACCAGTTGAGATAAAACTAATCTCTTCATCAACACCAACTTTTTGAACTAAATCTGCAGTATCACCTCCACCAACAACAGTGGTAGCGTAACTGTCTGCAACAAAGTGAGCTATTTTATTTGAGCCACGTGCGAACTTATCCATCTCATAGACACCCATAGGTCCATTCCATAAAACAGTTTGCACATCACTTAAAACTTCTCTATAAAGTCTAACTGTTGCGGGTCCTATATCAAGCCCCATCCATCCACTTGGAATCTCTTGAACAGGAACAAGTTTGCTTATTGAATCTTCAGAAAATTTCTCGGCAGCAACAACATCAACAGGCAGATAAAACTTAACACCAAGTCTTTTTGCCTCATCCATAATATGCTGAGCATCTTCAAGAAGGTCATCTTCTACAAGTGAAGCACCAATGTCATACCCCATTTGTTTTAAAAATGTAAATGCCATTCCTCCGCCAATAATTATTTTATCAACTCTGGTAAGCAAATTTGTAAGTGCCTCTAATTTCCCTGAAATTTTTGATCCACCAATAATTGCAGCGAATGGACGTACTGGTTTTTCTATCAGCTTTGAAAAAAACTCTATCTCTTTTTGAAGTAAAAACCCAGCTGCTTTATGTTTTTCATCAAAAAAGCAGGTAATTCCTTCGACTGAAGAGTGCGCACGGTGGCTTACACCAAACGCATCATTTATATAAAAATCAGCCATTGAAGCAAGTTTTTCTGATAATTCTTTATTATTCTCTGTTTCACCAGCCTCGTAGCGAAGATTCTCCAAAAGTAAAACTTCTGACGGTTTTAGAGATTTCGCCTTTTCAATTGCATCTGAACCAACAACATCTTTAGATAAAATAACTTCCCTTTTTAGTAGGTGCTTGACTCTTCTCGCAACTGATACTAATGAGTACTTTTCAACTACTTTACCTTTTGGACGACCTAAATGAGATGCTAAAATTACTGCACAATTTTGGTCCAGACAAAAGTTAATTGTAGATAGAGCAGAACGAATTCTTCTATCATCAGAGATATTTCCAAACTCATCCATAGGGACATTAAAATCACATCTTATAAAAACTTTTTTACCAGCTAAATCTAAATTTTTAATATTTAACAATTCCATACAAGTTCCTTAATTTTAAAATACACGTTGCGCGTGTTAGTTAGCTGAGATATGAAGAGCCATATCTATCAGTCTATTGGAGTATCCCCACTCATTATCATACCAAGCCATAATCTTAATCATATCACCATCAATCACTTGCGTTAAATCTTCAGCAACAATAGCACTATATGGGCATCCAACAATGTCTTGAGATACTCTCATCTCTTTATCCATCAAAAGAATACCTTTTAATGAACTGTTTGCCATTTCATTAAATACAGCAGTAACTTCTTCTCTTGTGGTTCTCTTTTTAACCACTACATTAAGATCAACCATTGATACATCTGGTGTTGGTACACGAACACTCTGACCATGAAGCTTACCAATAAGGTTAGGAAGAACCAAACCAATAGCTTTTGCTGCACCAGTTGTTGTTGGTATCATATTTATCGCCCCAGCTCTTGCCCTGCGTTTATCTGTTGAGTGCTTTACATCTAAAATATTTTGATCATTTGTGTAAGAGTGAATAGTTGTCATAAGACCTTTTTCAATTCCAAAAGCATCATCTAAAGTTTTTGCAACAGGACCAAGACAGTTTGTAGTACATGAAGCATTTGAGACTACTCTTTGCCCATCATATAACTTTTCATTAACACCCATAACAAACGTCGCAGTTACTGTATCTTTTGAAGGAGCTGAAAAAAGCACCTGTTTAATTCCATTATCAAGATGAATCTGAGCAAATTCTTGAGTTAAAAAAACTCCAGTACACTCAATAACCATGTCAGCACCATACTCAGCAAACTTTAATTTTTTTGGATTTTGCTCAGAAAAAACTCTAATTTTTTTTCCATCAATTGTAATATTTTCATCATCTATTAGCTCTACTTTAGAACTAAAAGTTCCGTGAACAGAATCGTTTTCAAGTAGATAAAGCATCATGTCTATACTTGTCAAATCATTGATAGCTACAACTTCAATATCATCTCTGGCAGCTGCAATGCGAGCTACACAACGACCGATTCTACCAAAGCCGTTAATTGCTATTTTAAGTGCCATTAAATTTCCCACTATAATTAAAAATTAAAAATTCGGTTATTTTATCTAAACTTAGCTATAATTCGCTTTAAATATGGAAACTATTGCACTTTTTGGCGGCTCATTTGACCCACCACACATCGGTCATGAGGCCATTGTTACGGCCTTGATAAACTTCAAAGATGTTGAGAAGATTATCGTTATGCCAACATTTTTAAATCCATTTAAATCTAAATTTTATGCTCCTTCATCTCTAAGACTGAAGTGGCTAAAAGATATATTTGGTGATTATGAGAATGTTGAAATTTCTAGTTATGAAGTGGAACAGGCAAAAGCTGTTCCAACTATTGAAACTGTCAAATATCTACTAAAGAGTTATAAAAAAATATACCTCGTTATAGGTGCTGACAATCTGCTTTCACTTAACAAGTGGCATAGATATAGTGAGCTAAAAGAGCTAGTTACTTTTGTAATTGCTCCAAGAGACGGTATAGAGATTTCGCCAAATTTTTTAAAACTTGATGTTGATAAAAAAATTTCTTCAACAAGACTTAGAGAGCATGTAGAACTATCAAAACTACCTAAAACAATTGCAAAAGAGATATATAAATACTACAAGGAAAACAATTGCAAAACAGAATAGAAAGAATAACAACCGTACTAGATACAAATAAAGCAGAGGGTATTGAAGTTTTTGATCTTCGTGAGAAAAACTACTTTGTGGATTATGCGATAATTGCTTCATCACTCGGTTCAAGACACACAACAGCTCTACTTGACCATCTTAAAACCGGTCTAAAAGAAGAAGAAACTTTTAACAATGTTGATGAGAGTGGTGACTGGATTGTTATTGACCTGGGGGATATTCTTATTCATATAATGACTCCAGAATATAGAGTTAAGTATGATATGGAAACATTTTTAAGTGACTTAGCCAATGGCAAAGAGGGAGAAGCTCTTTAAGAGCATCCTCTTTTAATTAGTCTTTACCATACGATCCAAAAGCATCCATAGCTCATGAGATGATTTTTCTGTCTCTTTAAATAAACCCATAATCTCATCTAGATTAATCTCTTTATTTTCTCCTATCATATTATTAATCTTACCTAAATTGATATGAATATTTTTATGAGGCGTATCCATTTCTCTAAAGCAATCTGTATTACCAAATAGTTTTTTGCCATCGTCTAAATACCATTTACCCATTGAACAAGTTGTATGGTCACCTAGGTTACTATTTTGCTTATTATCAAGTGCAGCTGAATAAGTATTATTTTTAATTGTCATATGATCAAGCTTTACCATATTAGCAAAAAGTTCATGACCTATAGTGCTATTATCAGCTTTAATTTTTTCTACATTAGTAACCATTTCAGATAAAATGTCTTTAAAATCAGACAATTTACTTTGAGATGATATCGCCTGCTCTTCAATTTTCTCACTGTACTCACTCATACTCATAGAGTTTTGTTTTAAAACACTTATATTTGCTTCAACTTCACTTGTAGCTTTTTGTGTTCTCTCAGCCAGTTTTCTTACTTCATCAGCAACAACTGCAAAACCTCTACCATGCTCACCTGCGCGTGCTGCTTCTATCGCAGCATTTAACGCGAGAAGGTTTGTCTGGTCTGAAATATCTTTAATCAATGTTATTACGCTGTATATCTCTTCAACATTTGAACTTAACTGCTCAGAAGAGGTCCTTGTTTCACTAATCATCTCAGTAATATTTGATATAGAATTTGTTATTTCATCTGTAGATTCTGTAACCTTTCCTATAACCACACCAGTTTCTATATTAAGCCTGTTTACTTTGTCTACATTGTCTACATTTTCCTTCATGCTTTGACGAAGATTATTGGTATTGTCCAATGCTCCATCAAGCATACTTGCAGAAAGGGCTAAAGTCAAGTGATTTTTTTCCATACTAGCAATAACTTTTTTTGCTGAGTCTTCAGCTTTTTGCTTTTCATCATGTGCTTCGTGAGCTAAAGCCTCAACTTTATCAAAAAATACATTCAGGCTTGCACTTGCTTTTCCAAGTTCATCATTATTTGCAACAGGTAACCTTTTAGATAAATCTGCATCACCTTCGGCTAAGTCTGATGCTACACGGTCAAGTTGTAGTATTGGATTGACAATAGCTTTTTTAATAATTATAAACAAAAACAGCAAAATAAATATATCTAGTATTGCCACAATATATACTTGACGGATTAATGAGTTCTCAGACTCTGAAACAATCGCTTGAACTTTTGATATATTGTTTCCAACTACCGCATAACCTACAATGTTGTTTGAGAAGTCTTTGATTGGTTCAGATACAATAAAATACTTGTCTGTTATTTGATGACTTTTCGTATCACTTATATTTATATTTTTCAGGTCATTGAAAAAATCTTTATTTATAACGCTATCTTTAACTGCCAATGTATAATTTCCAATTTTCGGGGCAGAAGCAAGAGACTTAGCCGTTGAGAGATATTCATTATTCATCAGAATAACCATATCATACCCTTTAACTTTTTTTGCCCTTTTAATAATAGAATTCAATCCCTGCATAAATTCTACTGAACCCAAGTATTTTTCATTATCAATAATTGGTGCTATACCACGAAGGATTAAGCCTGCACGACCTAACTCTATAGCTACTAATGGTTTCTTAGTGCTTTTAACACTTACAATTGTTTTTCTAAATGAACTTAAATCATCACCAAATTTTTCAGGCTTCCATGCTCTTAAAAAACTATAAACATTAGCGTCATGCACATGTACTTTAATATTTTTATAGCTTGTGTTCTCTTTAAACTCTTTAGAGACAGAAGCTAATCCATTGATAGCTATGCTTCTGTCATTAGATTTTAATGCCATTACAACACTGTAGTTTTTAGATATATTTATAGCATTAGTTAGTCCAACGCTCTCTTTTGTCTCTATAGCCTCTTGATAATCTATTCTAAGTGATTGAGCCTGTTCCTCATAAACAACACTCTTCATCTCATCAATAGAGAAAATATAATTTACTACTATTATTACAAGGCCTATTAAAATGGCCGCTATTAATGGAATGTGTATCTTTCTACTGATGGACATATCTGAATTAATCATGATTTTCTCTTTTATGGAAGATTTGGAATTTAGTGGTAGTTTATCTTACGAATGCTTAAAACATACTAACAGTATCTGTTAATGTTGCTTATTATTCAATAACATTTTCTAATATACCTCTATAGTCATATATGGAATCGACATATTTAACAGGTTCACTACCCCTAGCATAGCCGTGCTTTAGTTTTTTATAATACTTTTTTTGGGATAGCAGCGGCAATGCTTTTTTTAAGTCATTCCAAACATTTTGATTAAGACCCATCATCTTAGCTAATATTTGAGCATCTTTTACATGTCCCATACCAATATTGTAAGCAGCTAAAGCAAATTTCAGACGATCTTCTCCCTCAACCCCTTGTGGAACATTTTTTATCATCTGGTTTAAGTGTCTCGCCCCACCTTTTACACTCTCTTTTGGATCTAGTCTATTTTTAACTCCCAGCTGTTTTGCCGTTGATAGAGTTAACATCATTAAACCTCTTACACCTGTAAAACTTTTTGCTTTTGGATTCCAGTGTGACTCTTGGTAAGATTGCGCGGCTAAAACTGAACAAGGTATATTATATTTTTTGCCAAACTCCTTAAAATAGCTCCTATACTTTGGTAGTCTTGATTTAATCCGTTTATATAACATTTTAGTGTTGTAATAATCAAAAAACTGAACAAAACTATAGTAATGATCTTTCAGTCGTGCCATTTCACCGCTTTGATCAAAGCCATTCAACCAAGAGTACATATCAGCTTCAAGTTCTTTGGAGTTTGGAGCCAATACCCAGGCCAACTGCTCTCTGTTGCTTACAGCAAATGCAAGTGCAATATTTGGGAAGTATCTCTGATTCAAGGAATAGATGTTTGAATCTGCAATTGTGCAGTCTATCTCATTTGAAGCTACCTTTTCTAAGAGTTCTTCTGTAGAAAATTCGGATGTATAACTGGCGTTAATATCAAAACCATCTTCTTGAAGTTTCTGTATAGTCTCACTATAGCTGGTGTCTTCCCCCACGATAATTCTAAGCCCTGCCAAATCCTCTACATCTTTTGGAAACACACCATCCCACAACATCCCCCTGTAGCATACAACTTGTTCTTGTACTTCAAAGTATGACGGTCCAAAATTAAAGTTTTTCTCTCTTATTTTTGTTTTTGCCAAAGATGCTGAAGTTATATGTATATTTGGATTTCTACTAAGCTCTATCGCCTCTTTAGTAGTATTAGCTGTAGTAATATTCAGTTCAACTCCCAAGCTTGTTGCATATGAGTTAAGAAGGTCATATTCAAACCCCTGTGGTTCATTAGGGCCAATATAGTAAGTTGAGGGTGAATTTAAAAGTACAACATTTAAAAGTTTTGTTTTTTTTATTTTTTCAAATACAGATGGCTTCTCTATCTTGTGAACAGGTTTATATGCTGTATGACTCAACCATCCGAAAATAAAAAAAGATATTGATAAAAAAATAATTACTGAAAATTTTATGTATTTGTCCATTGTTTTATTTTACAAAGAAAAACTTATGCAAATATAAAACGGTTGATTCCACTATCATATTCATGCGCTAAAACTTGGTCATGTGCCTTCAAAATAGAATCAACAAGATATAGTCCTAGTCCAAAACTATTTTTAGATGGATTATCTTTTGTGAATGGTTCTATGTAGTACTGTATTGGGTTAGCAATACACGCCCCTTTACTCTCAAAACACAACTCATTATTTATAATTAAAATTTTTACATGTGCATCAGTAGAATATTTAATACCATTGTCTATCATGTTTTTAATTGCTGTTGTATACAGCCTGAAGTTTGCATATATTTTATGTTTAGCATCTATAGTTACTGTAACAGAACTTCTTTCGATCATAGCCATATCAATAGCATCATCAATAATATCCACCAACCTGTACTCTTTAAATTCACTCTTATCATCTATACTTGTAACTTCTTCTATGAGAGCGAACTCTGTAACTAAAGACTCTAATCTTCCAAAAATTGAGGAGAATCTATCTCTTTGTTTTTGAGACTCAAGCATTTGTGTTGCAATAGTTCCCTTTGCTATAGGAGTTTTCAACTCATGCATAATATTTCGCAAAAATAGAGTTCTGGATTCTAATATATTATTAATTTTTCCTCTAGTTGCTTCAAGTTCGTTTGATATTAACGCTATTTCATCTTTGCCTTTTGTTTTAAAAGAGACATTCATATCTCCGTCACCATAGAGTGCAATCTTTTTTCTAAGTCTAATAAGTGGTCTTAATCTAATTAGTATTAAAACAAACGATATAGATATTATAAGAATTATTATTGAGTAAGCATATGCTAATGGGTAATATTTATATGGTTTGAGTTCCTCATCAAGAATTAGCACAGAAGTTGATGGAGACTGAATATAGAAGTATATTTTTTTATTTAACTCTAACATACTAGCAGTTAAATCTGTTACAATTTTTTGAGTGTAGAGACCCTCCTGTAGCATCATTAAAGAAGCGTCAACACTTTTAAAATCTTTTGTCTTTAAAATTTTTGCTGTTTTTGTAATATATTTTCTTTTCTTAACATCTTTTTCTAAAACAAAACTATATACAGCCAGATTTGCTTCAAGCATAATTTCAGAATTAGGATTTTGTTGATGTTGACGAAGGATTTGAGTTATAGTTGAGTGTTTTGAAAAAATATAATTTATGTACCGCTGCTTATTTAATTGAAAAAATTCCCAAAATACAGCACTTACACTTAGAAGAGTAACAACAAGTGCAAACAGTACGGTTATTAAAACAGTATGTTTACGCAATTTTTGTCTCCTTCACAATGTAAAGGCAGTTTTTACTTGAGAAGTTTATAACCAACGCCTCTTACAGATTCTATAAGAGATTTGTCCCCAAGCTTATTTCTAATTCTACCTACCATCACGTCTATACTTTTATTTGATGAATCTTCATTGATAGCATTAACATTATGAATCAGATCTTCTCTTGAAACGACAAGTCCCTGCTTTGCAATCATATATGATAAAATTCCAAACTCTGCATTTGTCAAGTCAATATTTCTATTTTTATATGTAATCATCATAGATGAAACATCGCATTTGAAGTCACTTTTTGATTCTTGTTTTTCTTGACTTTTTGCTTCATAACGTCTTAAAACAGAGTGTATTCTAGCTTCTAGTTCTCTAGGATCATAAGGTTTTGGAAGGTAATCGTCAGCTCCGAGTTCAAGTGCCTTTACCTTATCTGTCACATCACTTCTAGCTGACGAGATAATAATTGGGATATCCTGCCTCTCTCGAATTGCTTCACAAACTTCAAGTCCGTCCATACCAGGAAGTGATAAATCTAAAATAACTAAATCAAAAGGTTCTAGCTTTAATATACTGACGGCTTTAAATGGGTCATCTTCAGTTACTACCTCAAACTCAAACTGCTCAAGATACTCTGTAAGTATCTCTGCAAGTTCTAAGTCATCTTCAATCATTAATATTTTTTTCATAAATGAATCTTAACAGATTTGAACTAATAAGTAGCTAATACTTAGCTAAAAAGCATAGATGTCACATTAAATGCAACAAATGCAAGCCCATACGCTACTATTGATGTGAATGCAAAAAGGTAAAAAAAGTATTTTATTCCTCCAGCTTCACGAGTAAATACAACTGATGCTGCTAAACATGGCAAATAAATCATAATCACTACAATAAAAGCGACGGCGGATGCAAAGGGTATATTTTTAGATATTACAGTAATCAAAGAGCTATTATCTTCATCAACTTCACTACCCAAAGAGTATAAAACTCCCAATGTTGAGACTACCACCTCTTTTGCTGCAAGCCCAGTTTGAAGAGCTACACTCATTTTCCAATCAAACCCAAGTGGTGCAAAAATTGGTTCAGAAAATTTACCTATAGTTCCTAAATAGCTCTGCTCAAGTAGCTCTTGGGATAACTTATTTTTTAATACTGATTTTTCATCTTCCCCTACTGCCTTCTCTACCTTAGCCCCATATTCCTCTTCTAGAAGCAAATTATGAGGATAGTTACTTAAAAACCATATCAGCATAGAGGCTGCAGCTATATATGTACCTGCTTTTTTCAAATACATCAAAGTTTTTGTCACAACAGTATGCCAAATCAACTTCAAAGATGGGAGTCTGTACTTTGGCATTTCCATAACAAATGGTTCGTTTGCCCCTTTAAATGCTGTCATTTTTAGTACTTTTGCTGCTATAAGTCCAATAATAGCACCACTGATATAAATTAGAAACAAAATATTACCAGCCATCTCAGGACCGAAAAATGCACCTGCGAAAAGAACATAGACTGGAAGTCTTGCTCCGCAACTCATAAACCCGATTATAAAGAGTGTTAACAGTCTATCTCTGTCATTTTTCAAAATTCTAGCTGACATGTAAGCTGGGATAGAACAACCAAAACCAGTTACCAAAGGAATAAACGACTGCCCATGCAAACCAAATTTATGAAAAAATCCATCAAGCAAGAAAGCGACTCTCGACATGTAGCCTGTTCCCTCAAGAAGTGCAATACCTATAAAAAGAATAACAATATTTGGGACAAACAAAACAACTGCTCCAACACCGGCTATAATTCCGTCTACAATAAGTGATCGTACATCGTCATTAGCTATTGTCGGGCCGACTGTATCTCCAAGCCATCCAAAGAAAGCATCTATCCAGTCCATCGGAATTGAACCTATCTCAAACGTAAGCTGAAACAATCCCCACATAAGAAACAAAAAGATTGGAATACCAAACTTTGGATGTATTAATACGCTGTCTAACTTATCTGTAAGTGTTCTTTTTTCAACTATTTTTTCCTCTTTTAAAACCTCAGCAATAACTCCCCTATTAAAAGAACCATATTCCGAAGCAAAAGCCTCTTTTATATCATCGCTATCATGGTGAAGTTCAATATGATGTGATGCTTCTATAAGGATTGGCTGAAGCTCTGTCCATATAGGGTCATCATGGAGTTTTGCATAAGTTACTTTGTCATTTTTCAAAAGATTGATTGCTATATTTCTATATGAGTTATCATCTTTATATTTATGTCTTGTGAGATAGTTTACAATTTGAGAGATTTCTTCTTCTACGGCTTCACTAAAAATAAGTTTTTGCTCAATACCCTCAGATTCATACTCTTGTAAAATTGAATCTATAAGATTTTCTATTCCATACTTTGTAACAGCAGAGACTTTTACACAGCTAATACCAATAAGTTGAGACATATATTTTTCATCTATCTTTATCCCCTCTTTATCAGCTTCATCACTCATATTAAGTGCAATTACCATTTTTTTACCAACACTCATAAGCTCAGCAGTAAGTTGAAGGTTTTTTTCTAAATTTGTAGAATCAACTACATTTATAATTACATCATAATCTTCTCTTGCCAAATACTCGCTTGTTACCCTCTCTTCTATTGTATAATCATTAAGAGCGTAAGTACCTGGCAAATCAACTACAGTAAAATGGTAATCTTTATAATCAAAAAGAACTTCTCTTTTTTCAACCGTTACACCTGTAAAATTCCCTACATGTAGATGGGCATTCGAGATAGAATTAATCAGCATACTCTTTCCGACGTTTGGCTGACCTACTAATGCTATTTTAATGTGGCTTGCTGTTATTGGACAAACTTTTGCTTGGGGTTTCATATATCTTCTACCTCTATTAACTCAGCTTCTTTAGATCTAAGAGCTATTCTCATCTTGCCAACTTTAATCTCTATAGTGCTCTTTGCAGGGGAGTGTTCCAAAACCTCAACAACGACCTCTTTCATAATACCAAAAGAGATGAATCTTTGCTTTAGTTCTGAGTCAGCATGTAGCTTTAATATTTTTACTTTACAAGCTTTTTTGCAATCGCTTAGTTTTTTCATAATTTCTTCAATCTATTTAATTTTTATAATGATAACGAATATCATATTAATAGTAGATTAAATTTAAAAGTTGTAAGCAATCATTAATTGCAAGCGAGTCCAATCATTTGATGAATCTTCTTTGTCTTTTTGGACAACATATATAGAGCCTATATATAAGCCTTCCTTAAACTCATATTCACAACCAATATTATGCTCAACAATATGCGCTTTTTCTCCAATAGAGTTTTCTTTTCCTTTAAAATCTCCATATGCGTACAGAAAATGTAATATTCCAACATCACGAGAAACACTTAATAAGATAGCTCTTGCTTCTCTGTCATCAGCGATTTCATCAAGTATCATAGTGTCCATACTGGTAAACAGTGTTCCACCGCCAGTTCCAGAATGACTATGTTTACCTACTTTCTTATTTGATTTATTGTATGCTAGCTCAAAGCCAATGTTATTAACTGAAAACCCAGCTACAGCACCATATATTTCTGCTTCCACACCACTAGCACCAATCTCTGATTCATTTAGATATTGAGCTGCTGTGTCAATAGAAAAATCTTTAGTGATATCAAAAGTGTAAGCAATATCAAAATAGATTGCATTAGTTAAGTCTATAAAATTATAGTACCAAGCATTTATTTGAACATCATATGTATAAGTGATACCGCCAACCCATGCCCCGTCAGCACCAACATTTATCCATTCGCCATGTTGTAGTCCGGCATCTATACCCTGCCATTTCAGTAAATTTCCTGCAAAAAATTCAAAATTATCAATATAATATGTAGCGGTATAAGCTTCAAATGTATTTTGTATCATTCTAATATTATCACTATCAGCCAAAGGAGTATTGAGAACTTGAAGACCTGCTCTTATATTCAAATCTCCATTTCTATAGTTTATATAAGCTTCTGTTAGTTCTGTATACTCATTAGTATCTGATGATAGCTCAGAATTGTGCTTAGCATCTTTCCCTGATGCATAATCAAGATCTTGTGATGTCGTAAAAGCAGCACCGGCATTAAATCCATTATATTCTGCAAGCTCGTATTTAAGCATACCACCAACTGCACTTGCATACTCATCAGGATTATCTCCTTCTCTAAAATATCCAGCATACATGGATTTAAATTGACCGCTCACCTTACCATCTGCAACCATCCGTCTAAGGTTACCAACAACTGAAATCTCTTTTTCATAATTCTGAGCAAACTTATCAAGTTTTTCATGAACAGATATCTGTTTATCTTCATGAAATCTCCCTGTCTCTGCTACTAGTGATACAGAACAAACTAAAATAAATAAACTTATACTTAACTTATAATTTAACATTACTAAAACTCCTTAAATTTTGTGATTGTATTATTTTATACTTTAAACTCTTCCATCTTAGTATTCAATTGCTTGGTCAAACCGTTTAAATGCTCGGCAGCTGCTGCTATCTCTTCAACACTCTGTGCATTTGAGGCAACTATATCATTAGCATTGCTTATCTCAGTTGAAATATCATTCACTGAAACACCAGTAGCTTCGAAATCAGAAACTGTCTTCTCAGTGGCTTCTGATGCTATTTGCATTAAATTTAAAGTTTCAGTTATTTTTACTTCCACTCCAGAAGATATATTTGCTAATGCCTGAATATTTTTAGAGTTAATATTCATCTGCTGACTTGTATCAGAAATAGATTGCACAATTATACCAATACTAGACTGTATCTCAACAAGACTTTTTTGTGTTCTCTCAGCTAGTTTTCTAACCTCATCAGCAACAACCGCAAAACCGCGTCCATGCTCACCTGCCCTTGCCGCTTCAATTGCGGCATTTAAAGCCAATAGATTTGTCTGGTCTGCTATATCTCCAATGACATTTAATACATCTTTAACCTGCTCTGCATCACTGCTTAATTGGTCTATCTTAGTGGATAAGTCAGCTTCAACATTTGCTGTTTCTTGAACACTTGATGTTAAATTTATAATATCATTTGTAGCTTCTGTAAGATTCTCGTTTGCTTTAATACTATTTTGAAGACTCTCTTTGGCATAGCTAACGGATATTTCTATTTCATCCGTTATGTTTTTGGCCTTCTTAGTCGCATGTTCAACTATCTGCATTACATTTTCAACTTTTTGACCTACTATAGTAGATGTTGTTGATAGTTCATGAGATATTGATGAATTTTCTGTAGAAGAATTTTTTGCTTCTGTTATAAAATCTTTAAAAGAGTCCATAACTAAGGAAATATTTTGAATAATCTGAGTAACCTCATTTTTAGAACCTGCTTGTAAAGTAAAATCAATATTTGAAACCTTAGCCAAAAATGTATCTACCCCTTTTATAGAACTCAGTAGTTTGTTTATAATACCAAAAGCAATAAATAACACAATTATCAATAGAGTTGAAGTATAAATATTTTGTAGTTCAAAGTCAGATAAACTCTTATTTAAGTTTTTTGCAGAAACAATTGTCTCATCTTTGTATGCATCAACCCATCCCTCAAGTTGCTTAGAAAGTTTTGCAGCAAATGGGTCTAGTTTTAACATCAACTTATTTCCTTCTTGTGGTCCATATTTTACATAAGAGTTTGCCATCTCTAAACCAACATCATAATATTTTTGCATATCCAGTTTAAAGTTTTTAAGATTACTAGCCATCTCCTCTTCATTAATCTTCATATGCATTGCTACCAATCTATCTATAGCTTTATTAGCTTTATTAAAATATTTAGATGCTTCAGAGTAACCATCATCAAAACCCTCTGCGGCTCTAGTAGCAGAAATATCTGTCAACCACTGCTGTATCTGTATAATATTATACTGCAGCTCTAAAAAATCATAGATATTTGGCAAAACAATCTCTATCTGTTCATTTGACTTAGTTTCTATGTCACGCATTGTATAATGGTTTAAAATAGCACTGATAAGCAGTATACCAAGAACCAAGCCTGCTACAACGATAATAATGTTCTTTATTTTAAAATTATTTAACATAAAATAATAATTCCTTGTGTTTTTAAATTAGTTATAGATTTTAATTAACTTGCTGGAAATAGTACGACTTATTATGTTAATTGTGACTTAATAATCCATGATAATTTATAAATGAATTTTTAATTTCTTAATGCTATAATTTCGCAAACAAAGGCAACAAATGAAATTTTTATATCAACCATCTTCACACTTCAACTTGGCAAACCTTTTTACATTCGTAAATATTACAGCCGGTCTTCTTGCGACATATTTTATAACTCACAACAACTTTTTTATTGCAATTATATTAGCCTGGATTGGCGGTGCTTTTGATATTTTTGATGGAAAAATTGCTAGAAAATATAAGCTATCTAATGAATTTGGAGTTCAACTTGATAGTTTTGCTGATTTTTTAAGTTTTGTGCTTGTTCCTGTATTTTTAATATTTCAAGCAGTTTACTCTGTTTCACTCTCTGACATATCTCTTTTATTGGCGGGAGTTGTGAGTATATATTATGTGATTTCGGGACTTAGAAGACTTATTCACTTTAACATTAATGCAGAGGCTGGTAAAGTTGATAAGTTTTTCACTGGAGTACCTACACCGCTTGGAGCGATTTTACTCTGGTTAGTTTACTTATGTGCTACTTATGACTTTATACCAGCATTGGCTGTCATAGCTATTATGGCTTTAATTGGGTGGAGTTTAAACTCTAAACTAAGAGTTCCCCACCTCTAAATAGTTCTACATGTAGATGCTTTTCTACTTACTATTTACAGCGTATTTTCCACTTCCAAGCAAGAAAACCACAACCGAGATAATAAAATATAAAAATGGCAATTCAATTACTGGTGCCCCATGCTTACCTAATTCAAATATAGAGTTATAATAAGCTAAAAAGATTGCCATAATCATATTAAACGCCAACAGAACTGAGGCAACCCTAGAGTAAAATCCCATTATAATTAAAATTGGAAGAGCAAGTTCCCCAATATAAACTCCGTAAGCAAAAAATTCAGGTAATCCTGCGTTTACAACTAATTGCTTAACACCCTTTATTCCGTTAATAATCTTCTCAAAACCGTGAAAAAGTATCATTAAACCAAGGGTTAATCTTAAAATAAGTTTTGCTATATCATTCATCATTTCTTCTCTCCTACCATATGAATCTCTCTTTTTGGAAATGGTATCGTTATCTTAGCCTCATTGAAAGCCTCTAAAACTTTTAGGTTTACATCATATTGTGTTTTAAAATAACTGTTCGTTACAACCCAGTATCTATATCCAATATTTACAGAATTATCTGCAAATTTTTCTACCCCTACAATTGGTTCATTTTCATTTGAGACATCTTCACATGTAGATAGCACAGCTTTAATAAGTTGCACCACACTATGAACATCGCTATTATAAGAGACACCAACGCTTCCCTCAACTATGCGGTATGCATATGAGTTTACTAAAACATCACCTATCATATATTTATTTGGTATCGTTATCTGCTCTTTATCTTCATTAATTAAAACAGTATACGCCAACTTAATCTCTTGTACTTCTCCATAAATATCATGAACTCTTATAGTATCACCAATTTTAAAAGGCTTAGTTGCGATAAGAACTATGCCTGCTGCAAAGTTAGACACACTCCCCTGAAGGGCTAAACCAGCAGTTAAAGATATTGCACCAAGAGCCGCAATAAATGGAGCTATGGAAATGCCGAGCTTTCCAAGTGCTAAAATAGCCATCATCGCAACTATAAGAAATCTTACTAAGTTAGCTATAAACCCACTTATTGTCTCATCTATTGTAGTTTTTAATAGTAGTTTTAAAACATACTTATGGATATATTTTGAGGCTACGACACCTATCACTAAGATAATAATCGCACCAATTATTTGAAAACTATAGTTAGTTATAAATTCTATTACTATATTATAAAATTGTCCAACCTCTTCAAGCTCTTTTTCCATATTTTACCTCTACTTTTTCTCTCTAAACTTACAACTTCCAACACTAATTGTTTTGCCTGTTTTAATAGCTTCTTTTACATATGCAAGTGCCCCCTTAGGATCAGCATCACCTATCTCTTCTTCTATTATTCGAAGTAACTCAGCCTCATTAGTTATTGCCCACATCTTTTCATATGTATATTGTGTCTCTATTTTCATATTAGTATCATATCTAAAAAATAAATTCATTACTACATCTATCGGCAATATCTTCATTTTCTACACAGTGTAAACTTAACTAATTTTAAATATACAATCTTTAAATATAAAACACATAATATTTGGGTATAATTCGCCAAATAGTTTAGGGGAAGGTGCATTGCCAAATGAGGCAATCTTGTATCAGCTCCTATTTAAAGGATAACGATGCAAGAAAATGCACAAACAGTAGAACAAACTAATGAAGAGCCAACAATCACATTTGATGATTTAGGTTTAAACAAAGATATACTTAGAGCAGTTAAAGACGCAGGTTTTACAGTTCCAAGCCCTATTCAAGCATCAGCAATACCATTCGTATTAGCTGGTCGTGACATAGTTGGTCAAGCACACACTGGTACTGGTAAAACAGCAGCTTTTGGTCTTCCGGCACTAAACAATATTGATCCTAAAAATGGTGTTGGTATACTAATTATCACTCCAACTCGTGAACTTGCTACTCAAGTTAGTGATGAGATGTTTAAGTATGGTAGAAATATAGGCGCTAGAACAGTAACTGTTTATGGCGGTAGCTCTTATAATAGACAAATTGACCTTATTGAAAGAGGTGCAGCAGTTGTTGTTGCAACTCCAGGTCGTCTTTTAGACATACTTAAAAAGAATTTACTTAAAGATTTCGCTCCTAGTATCGTTGTACTTGACGAAGCGGATGAGATGCTTGATATGGGATTTTTAGATGATATTAATGAAATATTCTCTTACCTTCCAACAAATCGTCAAACACTTCTTTTCTCTGCAACTATGCCTAAGCCTATTAGGCTTCTAGCTGAGAGAATATTAGACAATCCAGAGTTCATCTCTATTACTAAAGGTGAAACTACAAACACAGATATTGAGCAAGAATACTATGTAATCGAAGAGTCTGAAAGAGATGATGCTATCATCCGTCTAATGGATGCTGAAGAGACTAAAAAATGTGTAGTGTTTTGTAGAACAAAAAGCGAAGTAGATCGTCTTTCAAATGTTCTTTCAAATGCTGGATACTTAGCTAATGGTCTTCATGGAGATATGGAGCAACGCCAACGTGAGACTGTAATCAAAGGTTTCAAACAAAATTCAGTAAAAGTACTTGTTGCTACTGATGTAGCCGCTCGTGGTATACATGTAGATAATATCTCTCATGTTTTCAACTACCATATTCCTTTTGACCCTGAGTCTTATGTTCACCGTATTGGTAGAACTGGTCGTGCGGGAACTAAAGGTAAAGCTATTACACTTTTAACTCCTCTAGAGTTTAAAGAACTACAAAGAATAAAAGCAAAAGTTGGAACTACAATGACTCATGCATTTGTTCCAAGTAAAAATGATTTAAGAGCTTTAAACTTAAAATCAATAGTAAAAACAATTGAAGACCAACACATCTATGATGAAGCTCATCAAATTCTTGACATGTTAAAAGAAGATATAGACGAAGCTACTATTATGTTTAAACTAGTTTCAATGATTCTTGATAGACAGGCAGTTAAAGGTCCAAATACTATCGGTATCCCTGCTGATAAGTTAGCTGCTATTTTAGAGCGTGCTGCTAATAGAAATGATAGCAGAGGTGGCCGTGGTGGTTACAAAGGAAATAGAAATCGTTCAGGTGGCGGTGGAGATAGAAATCGTAGCGGTAGCGGTGACAGAAATCGTTCAGGTGGCGGCGGTGGATACCGTGGTGGAAACTCTAGTGGTGGAAGTTCTGCTGGCGGCGGAGACAGAAGTCGTTCTGGTGGCGGTGATAGAAACCGTAACAGAACTAGAGACTAAATTGTATGCACATGTAGAACTCTTTGTTTTACATGTACAAATATAAAAAAGCCTAAAAGCTATAATTCATCCAAAAAACAACTCTGTTAATCAAGCTACTATTTTTTTCATTCCTATTCTCAAGTTCTAATAAACTATTAGAGATATTAACCTTAAACACAAAGTTGCCAAAACTTATTGGCTTTATATCAATAAAATCATTAGAAAAAACATCTAAAACAAACTCATCCTGTTTAAGAGTTTCAGATGAAGCTCCTAAGGGACTAAACATAAAAAATGTCATAATGACAAATATTACAGTTTTCATGACCTTCCTCCATACAAATAAGTATAATGTCAGAACATAAAAGTATATATAGCACACACCATGCTAATAACGCTTACACTTATAAAGAAATTTTGATAGATAAAGGAAAATGAGGTGTAAATACCTAGGCAGTCTGGCGATCTATAAAAGACCCATAACTTTCCGTGCTTGCTTCGCAACAAGGTTGGCTTTTTCTAATATTTATCAATACTATAATTATACCCACTTTTATGTTTTTTATTCTTAAGAACAGTAATTGCTAGCTTCAACAAAGAAAGGACTAATAATGATTATCTATGAAGAGAGTGAGCTATATATTGAGAAAGAGCCAAGTGAAATACCTTGGCTTAAAATATTTACAAAAGAAGCCTACAAAGAGTTAGGTGATGTTCCAAAAAGTTTGAGAACAAGACTTTGGGAAGTATATGACATAGTAGAGTACGAAATGAAGGATTACTACAGACCTACTAAAATAAATATGGCATCCTTTGCAAATATGCTTCCAAGAGTTCATATACATGTGATGGCTAGATTTAAAGATGATAGTCACTTTCCTAATCCTATATGGGGAGAAAAATTACGAGAAAGTGATTTAAAGCTTCCAGATGAAAAAGAGTTTTATAAAAGAGTTAAGAAAGCTTTGGAAAATTAAAGAACAAACGTATTAATTTTAAATTGTTAAAATTTTCAATTTTGCTATAGTTCAAGGCGAAGTTTAGTTTTGTTGAGGAGCTCGCTTGTGTGAGTGACGAAATAAAGCTAAATTTCAACGAAGAAATTTAGTAAAAGTTTTATTTTAACGGGCTAAAAGGGACTAGAGCGCTTCCCCAAGTCAATCCCCCACCAAAAGCATCTAAAAGCATCAGTTCACCTTTTTTAAGTGTTCCTTGCTCATATATATCATTTATAGCCATTGGTATTGAAGCACCAGAAGTATTTCCATATTTTTCTACAGTAAGTACAACTTGCTCATCTTTTAGCTTAAGAGCATCACCAACTGCCTTAATAATTCTGTAGTTAGCCTGATGTGGCACAAAATGCTTTATTTGTGAACTTTGAATATTGTTCTCTTGTAAAATTTCAACAACATCTTTTGTAAGAGTTCGAACTGCAACTTTAAAAGTTTCATTTCCCTTCATTTGCATAAAACAACTTGAGGCCTCTTGACTTAAAGAGTCGTGAGTAGAGCCACTTCCACCATTAGGAGTCATAAGTAAATCTGCATATGCTCCATCTGAACCCGTATGAACATCTATAATTGCTTCATCTTTATTTTCAGTTGCTGATATAACTGCAGCACCAGCACCGTCCCCAAAAAGAATACATGTACTTCTATCAGTATAGTCTGTAATAGCTGATAATTTTTCTGCACCGATTATAAGAATATTTTTTTTCATCCCCGATTCAATAAATGCTTTGGCAATTGAGAGAATGTATACAAAACCTGTACAGGCTGCAGAGATATCAAATGAAGTTACATTACCAAGTCCAAGCTTAGTTGCAATTATAGTAGCTGTTGAAGGCATACAGAAGTAATCTGGAGAGATAGTAGCACAAATAACCATGTCTATGTCACCCTTAGCTATGCCACTTCTCTCTATTGCCAATTCTGCAGCAAAAGTACCCATATCACTAGTGAACTCATTTTCAGCAGCAATGTGACGTTCTTTTATCCCGGTTCTTTTTGTTATCCATTCGTCTGTAGTATCGACCATTGTAGATAAATCTTCGTTTGTTAAAATTTTGCTTGGAACATAAGCACCGATAGATCGAAAAGCAGCGTAAGCCATTATATTTCCTTGTTTTTTAAGGCTTCTAGTCTCTCTACAATATGTTCATTAACTCCAGTATCAACATAGTTTATAGCTTGAAAAATTGCATTTTGTATAGCTTTGGGATTACTTTTACCATGACTTACTATTGCACACCCTTTTATACCAATAAGTGGTGCTCCACCTATCTCTGCATAATCCATCTGTGCTTTGAGAAGTCTAAAAACTTTTCTCATCAAAAGAGCACCTGTAATAGCAATTGGTGATTTTCTAATATAATCTTTAATAAGACCTGTAATTGTAGATGCAACACCTTCACTTGCTTTTAGGACTAAATTTCCTACAAAGCCGTCACAAGTTATTACATCACAACTACCATTATATATATCACCACCCTCAACGTTACCTTTGAATCCTTTATATCCAACCAAGATTTTAAATGCTTCTTTTGTTACTTCGTTACCTTTGGATGGCTCTTCACCATTAGCAAGAATACCAATTCTAGGGGTCTCTATCTTCAATAGATCCTCTGCATAACATCCACCCATAATGGCAAACTGTGCGATATGTTCAGCTTTTGAATCAACATTTGCACCAGCATCTAGTAATATTGATCGTCTAGCAAGCTTTGTTGGCATCAATGTAGCTAATGCAGGACGAAGTACACCTTGAAGGCGTCCTAGTCTAAGCGTTGCAAGTGTCATTGTAGCCCCGCTATGACCGGCTGATACAACACCATCTGCTTCACCATTTTTTACCAGTTCAATAGCTTTGTAGATACTACTATCTTTACGTTTTACAGCATCAGTAGCTGCATCACTCATAGATATAACGTCATCTGCTTCTACTATAGAAATCTTATCTCTATAACGTTTTGGTAACAGAGGTAAAATTTCTGATTTTTTTCCTACAAGTATAGGTATAAATTGCTTTTTCTTAAGCGCTAGAATACAACCCTTAACAATTGGCTCAGGACCGTAGTCCCCGCCCATTGCGTCAATAGCAATCTTAACCATTGACTACTTATACTCACCAGTAGTTGGGTTGATATGATGTGGAAGTTTGTAAGTTCCATCCTTATCTTTAACTGGTTTAGCTAAAGTGATTTTATAGTGAGTTCTTCTTTTCGCTGAACGTGAATGAGATACTCTTCTTTTAGGTACTGCCATAATATATTCCTTTGTTTAAATTTTTGTTCTTATTAAGAACTTTGACAACTGCCACAACTGTTATAGTCGCTTTTTATAAGTTCTATTTCTGAATTCAGAAGGTCTTCTATATCTACTATCGAATTTAATGATTCCACAACATCTAATAAAGCTTCTTCATGTTTTTCATAAACACCATCTGAGATAAAAAATTCTATATCTTCATCTACATCAAGCTTGAACTCTTCAGCACAGACATCGCAGTCTGTAGTGATTTTCCCACTTAAATTTGCTTTGAGCAAAATTAATTTGTTGGCATCATACTGTAAATAACCTTTAAAAGTTATTTCATCAGATTTTACTTCAAAATCCAATGGTGTTTGACCAACTTTTCTAAGCATTACTCGCATAAAAAATTAAGAAATTTCTCTTTCAGAGAAAAAGAATGCGATTTCAACAGCTGCATTTTCTACAGAATCACTTCCGTGAACTGCATTTGCATCTATATTTTCAGCGAAATCAGCACGAATTGTTCCAGCTTCTGCTTCTTTAGGATTAGTAGCACCCATAAGGTCACGGTTCTTCTGCATAGCATTTTCACCTTCTAAAACTGTTACAACTACTGGACCGCTAATCATAAAATCAACTAAGTCTCCGAAAAAAGGTCTCTCTGCGTGAACTGCATAAAAAGCTTCTGCATCTGCACGAGAAAGTTGAATTTTTCTTGTTGCTGCTATTTTAAGACTAGCACTCTCAAAACGGTCTAAAATCTTACCTACAACACCTTTAGCTACGGCATCTGGCTTTATTATCGATAGTGTTCGTTCCATCAAATCTCCTATTATATTTATAAAATTAGGATGGAATGATATCTAAAAAATAGTTTATTATAAATTAAATGGAAAAGAAATTTTATAAGATTGTAAAAAGTGAGTATTACAAAGTGAAAGACACTTTGTAATATTGTAAAAAGACTATTCTACTACAGGCTGTAGATTTGAACGCTGATCGTCTGTAATATCATCACGATGCGATGGGCTTTCACCGATAGCATCCCAAGTAATACATCCTTCAGTAGGACATGCGGTAGCACATGCTGGTTCATCATGATGACCAACACACTCTACACATTTATCACTATATACATAGTAAATCTCGTCACCTGTTGGATTATCATCCTCATCAACTATCGCTTCTACTGGACACTCATCTATACAAGCACCACAGTTAATACATGTATCATTTATAATTACTGACATTAGAATTCTCCTAGTTATTTTATTTTTCGAAGTAATTTTAACAGAAGATTTTTAAAGATAGCTAAAATATCTTTTATAAGAGTCTAATTATATTAATTTGTAACACTTTCAGCATAAACAATCCCCTAAATACTAGGGGACTTGATAATGATTACAATTAAAGTTTTAAGTACTCTTTAATATCTACTACTCTATCTGTAAGCTCCCAAGTAAAACCATCTTCTTCTCTTCCAAAGTGACCATAGGCTGCTGTTCTTCTGTAAATAGGTCGGAGAAGATTCAAGGAGTCTATAATACCTTTTGGAGAGAGATCAAAAAGATCTCTT
This sequence comes from Candidatus Sulfurimonas marisnigri, assembly GCF_015265475.1. Classification (NCBI taxonomy): domain Bacteria; kingdom Pseudomonadati; phylum Campylobacterota; class Epsilonproteobacteria; order Campylobacterales; family Sulfurimonadaceae; genus Sulfurimonas; species Candidatus Sulfurimonas marisnigri. The sequence continues at coordinate 2,082,599 of NZ_CP054493.1, forward strand.
ACACATTTTTCTATTTTTTCTTCTTCTACTTTAAATGTCCCGTGAGTATCAACCATAATAGAAACTGGCTGAATAACACCTATCGCATATGCGATTTGCAAAGTTACTTTATCACATGCACCAGCTGCAACCAAATTTTTGGCTACCCATCTTGCAGCATAAGCGGCACTTCTGTCAACCTTGGTTGGATCTTTTCCGCTAAATGCACCACCGCCATGAGGGCAAGAGCCACCATATGTATCAACTATTATTTTTCTACCGGTAAGTCCTGCATCACCTTGTGGTCCGCCTATTACAAATTTTCCAGTTGGATTGATATGAAAAACTGTACTTTCACTCATCATCTCTGCAGGTATAACATCCTTTATTACTTCATTTATCACATCTTCATGTATTTTGTCTTGGGAAACATCCGGAGCATGTTGTGTTGAAATAACAACAGTCTCAACTGAAACGGGCTTGTCACCTATATATTTAACACTTATTTGTGCTTTTCCATCAGGACGAAGATATGGAATAATCCCCTCTTTACGAACCTCTGCTAATCTTCTGGTTAGATTGTGAGCCAAGTAAATTGGTAAAGGCATAAGAACATCTGTTTCACGGCAAGCATAACCGAACATCAGTCCTTGATCACCGGCACCAATCTCGCCATTAGCCTGATCAACACCTTGGTTAATATCAGGAGACTGTTCTCCTATCCCATTTAAAACTGCTGCGGCTCTATAGTCAAAACCATAAGTTGCATCTGTGTATCCAATCTCTTGAATAACTTTTCTTGCAATCTCTTGCATTGGGGCATAAGCCGTTGTTTTCAGTTCGCCTGCAATTACACAAAAACCATTTGATACCAATGTCTCACACGCAACGCGTGCATTTGGATCATGTTCAATAATATAATCCAGAATTGCATCACTGATTTGATCTGCCATCTTATCAGGGTGCCCTTCTGTTACAGACTCTGAAGTAAATATATACTCTTTCGTCATCGATTTTCCTTATTGAAATACAGAGTCAAGCCCCATAAATCACCGAAAGTATATCTTAGTATTTTAAATAAAGCTTTTTACGTAATTTTTATTGTATTTTGTTGTATTTTTATAATACAATTATAAATAAATTTAAATATAAAAAATCAACATGGAGTTATACTTTAATGACACATAAAAACGCAGGAAAAAAAGTCTCTTCTTCTAATCTAATAAATATTCCTAATCTTATTTCTGACTACTACACAAAAACGCCAAATATGTCAGAAAGTTCTCAAATGGTTGCTTTTGGCACATCAGGTCACCGTGGTTCATCTTTTAAAAATAGCTTTAATGAGGCACATATTTTTGCTATTATGCAGGCTGTATGTGATTATAGAAAAAGTAATGGTATCAACGGCAGACTTTTTATTGCAAAAGACACACACGCTCTCTCAACGCCTGCGCAACTCTCTGCACTGCAAGTTTGTATAGCTAATAGTGTTGATTGTGCAATAGCACAAAATGATGGTTACGTGCCAACCCCCGTACTATCATTCACTGTTATAGAGGCAAACAAAACCTCTAAAGAGCTTTGTGATGGTATTGTTATCACTCCATCACATAATCCTCCCCAAGACGGAGGGTTTAAATATAACCCGCCAAACGGTGGCCCTGCTGACACCGATGCAACTTCTGTTATTGAAGCAAATGCAAATGAGTATCTTAAAAATTCTCTAAATGGTGTAAAAAAAGTGAGCGTAGAAGAGGCTCTTAATAAGGCGGCTCAAATAGATTTTACCACCCCATATGTAGAAGCGCTATCAAGTATAATTGACATGGATCTTTTAAAGTCAAGTAAACTAAATGTTGGTGTTGACCCACTTGGCGGTTCAGGGATAGAAGTTTATAAAAAAATAAATGAGATTTATGGGCTTAGACTTGAAATCGTAAATGAAAATGTTGACCCTACCTTTAGTTTTATGTCATGTGATCATGATGGAAAAGTGAGAATGGACTGCTCATCTCCATACGCAATGACATCACTAATCGCATTAAAGGACAAATATGACCTAGCTTTTGCTAATGACCCAGATTTTGACCGTCATGGGATTGTGACTAAAAGTGTTGGGCTTATGAACCCCAACCACTATTTATCTGTTGCTATTTGGTATCTTTTTCAATACCGCAAGAGTTGGTCACCTTTACTAAAAATAGGAAAAACACTTGTTTCAAGTTCCATGATTGACAGAGTTGCAAAATCTATAAACCGTGAGGTTATTGAAGTACCGGTTGGGTTTAAGTGGTTTGTAAACGGGTTAAGCGATGGAAGTATAGGTTTTGGCGGTGAAGAGAGTGCCGGCGCCTCTTTTTTACGTAAAGACGGTTCTGCATGGACAACCGACAAAGATGGAATTATTTTAAATCTTCTTGCTTTTGAAATTACAGAAAAACTCAAAAAAGACCCTGGTACTATATATAAAGAGCTAGAATCGCAGTTTGGTGTCTCTTACTATGAAAGAAGTGATGCTGAAGCATCGCCTGAACAAAAAACAAAACTTAAAAAACTATCTCCTGATGATATAGTATCTAAGAGTTTAGCCGGTGAAAAGATAGAGGGTATTTTCACGAAAGCCCCAGGAAATAGCAAGGCTATTGGTGGACTAAAAGTAACTACAAAAAATGGATGGTTTGCGGCACGCCCATCAGGAACAGAAGATATATACAAAATATATGCAGAGAGTTTTATCTCAAGAGAACATCTCTCTCTTATTCAAGAAGAGGCAAAAACATTAGTACTTAGCGTAATTGGATAAGCTAATAGTAGCCATAAAGATAAATAAAAAATTTCTTTATATAATTTTTAATCAAGTAAAATAATATATTTGTTAATTAAATTTAGTTAGAATTTTATAAACAAAAAAAAACTTTAAGGAATTATAATATGTTAGTAACAAACCAAGCTCCAGATTTTACAGCAACAACAGTTTTAGCAGATGGCTCAATAGTAGAAGATTTTAAATTATCAGAAAACTTTGGTGAAAAAGGTACAGTTTTATTCTTTTATCCATTGGACTTTACTTTTGTATGTCCGTCTGAACTTATTGCATTTTCTCACAGAATTGAAGATTTCAAAAGCCGTGGTGTAAATGTTATTGGTGTTTCTGTTGATAGCCAATTTTCACACTTTGCATGGAGAGAAACTCCAGTAAACAATGGTGGTATAGGCCGTATCAAATACCCACTTGTAGCTGACCTTACAAAACAAATCTCTAAAGATTATGATGTACTTTTTGGCGAAGCTGTAGCGCTTCGTGGATCATTCCTTATTGATGGTAAAGGAATTGTTCGTCATGCAGTAATAAATGATTTACCACTTGGTCGTAATATTGATGAGATGATTCGTATGGTAGATGCAATGCAGTTTACTGATGAGCACGGTGAAGTATGTGCTGCTGGTTGGCAAAAAGGTGACGAAGGTATGAAAGCAACAACTGAAGGTGTAGCTGAGTATCTTGGTAAACACGAGGGCGATTTATAATCGACCTGATCCAGCAACGCATATTTTGCGTTGTTCATTCGTCACTCACTCGCAGTACCTTTATTCGCGCCTTAAATATAAACTACTATTTAATCACAATCAAATTTCTTTTTTTTACCACTTTTAGATAAAATATAAAATTATGAGTAGACAAGAGAACAAAGACGAGACAAGAGCAAAAAAATATCTACAAACTTTAGAATATACAAAACTAGAGCATGAGCCACTTGGAAATGTCACCCCTGACTTTCTTCTTGACAATAAAATAGCTGTAGAGGTTAGAAGACTCAATAGAAACTATATAGATAGTGATAAATTGATTCGTATAGAAAACTTTGAAATACACCTCATTAAAAAAGTAAAAAAAATAATTTCTATCTTTCAACATACAGATTATAAAAATTCTGCCTATATATCAATAACACTTTCCAAACCGTTAGAAGTAGAGAGTAAAGCAGGTGTTATTAAAAGAATAAAAAAAGTATTAAAAACACACACTCATAAAATCCATAAAAAAAAGTCATATAAGGTATCTGAGTATTTAAAAATAACATTTACCCCAATAAAGAAGAAATCAGTGCAGTATATTTTCTCAGATTGTAATAATGATTATTTATGGATTGTAAATGAGTTACACAAAAACATTCAATTGGTTATTGATGAAAAGAATAAAAAAATATCTAAAAATTTCAATTTATTTGACAAATGGTGGTTAATACTAGTTGACTCTATAGTTTATGGGCTAGATAATGATGACTTTAAAGCACTTAAAAAAATCAAACTAAAAAAGCGTAAGTTTTCTAAAGTACTAATACTCTCATCAAAGGGGAAGATTAAAACTTTTAAGTTTTAATTACTTTTTCTTACCTACCAAAATCCCGCCAAGTATAATAAGCCCTATTCCCATATAAGTATATATGTCAGGAAGTGCATCTCCTAGCATCCATCCAAAACCTATGGAAAATGGGATGTTTGTGTAGCTGATTACACCGATTATACTTACTTTTGAAGCGCTGTATGCTTTTGTTAGTAACCATTGAGATAGTGTCGAGATAAGTCCCATAAAGATTACAAGCGACCAGACATAAAATGTGTTTGGAATAGTAAAAACTGGAAACATAAAACTTATAGCCTCTGGTGCATCCACATATGGTGCTAGTAAAAAACCAAATGCTGGAAGTATTGTCCCAATTCCCACAAAAGAGAGGACTATAACTCTAGAGTCATATATATCTTTTATCTTTTTTATAGTCGTATATGCAGCTGCTGCGAAAAATCCGCCGAGTATTCCTAAGAAATGAGCATACGATATAGTAAATCCAAAAGGTTTTACTATTAAAATTATCCCTAAAAAACCAAGTATAAGGGCAAAGATAGTGTTAAGACTCAGATGCTCTTTTAGAAGGTAGTAGGCTAAGATTGAGACAAACAAAGGTGAAGTCTTGTTTAAAGTAATCGCCTCACCTAGCGGAATGACTGTGATTGTGTAAAAAAACAGTATCATTGCCAAGAAGCCATATACCCCGCGAGAGATTAACATGTAGAACTTACCGCCACTTAATTTTGGAGCTGTATGCTTTAGTGCATAGAGTATAAGTGCTATACCTAAAAGGTTACGAAAGAAGACAATTTCTAATGCACTCATCTCATCAGCTAGGATTTTTGTGAGTGCCCCATTTATTGCAGATATTAATGCACCTGCGAGCATATAGAGTACACCTCTATCTATTCTACTTAACAACTTTGTTTCACTTTAACAAATTCCAAGGCTTTAGAGTTTACAAAAACTATCTCTCTCCACTGTTTTGCTGGCGCAATAAGGTTCAACCTTTTGGGATTAGAACTTCTTGATATCGCCACATAAAACTGCGATGGTGCAAATATCTCATTAGTCTCTATTATCAAATCCTCAATAGACATACCTTGTGATTTATGAATTGTAATAGCATAAGCTAGTTTTATTGGGTACTGGTAAACACTAAAAACAGGCTCTTCAACAATCTCTTTTTTACCACTTATGCTTTTTTCTTTCCACATGCTCTTGCTTTGTGCGATTGCTTCAAGTTTTACAACAACACCGTCACTTTTTTGAACATATACAAAGTTGTTGTCAACATTTACGATCAAACCTCTCTCACCGTTAAAATAGTTCCAAGAGTTTCTTGTAAAAAGAACCGGAACTCCTACTTTTAACTCCAGCTCTTTTTCTATCCTTGCATCACCCATAAAACGCTCTATCTCAAAATCTTTAGTAGTCTTTAAATGTTTAATGACCTGAGCCTCTTTTATAAACAGTTCGCTATCTACAAAAGAGAGCTGATTTTTATTGTGAAATGAAGCTGAGTTGTTTTTGCCAAAAAGAAAAGTAAACTCACTTAAATCTTCTGGGAGCGGTTTTATAAATTCATTGAGGGAATTATGTACATGTTCGTTTACAAAACCACCTCTAACATGTGCTAAAAGTTCTATAAACTCCTTGTCATCAGTTCTATAAATATGTGTCAATTCTACTGTTTCAAACCCAAACTTATCCCAAGATGATGATTCAAAAGCAAACTTAACATCGCCATATCCACGAACTACAGGAGGGAGTTGTAAAAAGTCACCTACAACAAGAAGGGAGCCTTTAAACTCTGCTTGAGTCAGCCTAACTCTTATCATGTCAAAAAGAGTATCACTTACCATGGAGATTTCATCTATAACGATTAGCTCCATACTAGAGAGGAGTTTTTTCACTTTCGCTTTGATCTCTAGCTTGCCATTTTTCTCTAGCTCTTCTATGTTTGAAGCAATTCCTAAATCTAAAAAACTGTGCAGAGTCTGCCCACTTATAAGCGTAGCCGCCATTCCAGTCGAAGCTAATTTTGCAACTTTTTTTGCATCTTCTTCGTAAGCTTTTATGACATCTCTAGTAATGGTTGTTTTGCCAACCCCTGCCCCGCCGGTTAAAAAAACGTTCTTTTTTGCCTGTAGTTTTTCAATAACATTTTTCAAATAATTCATGAAAAAATTATACAATAATTCACGTGCTAATCCTCTAAAAGTATAACTTCTCCAAATGGAACTTCAGCCACTTTTTGGCTTATCCATTTTACATCATAAAATGGAGCTACATGTGGAAATATTCCATCTAAATCCGTAAAATACAGAAGCAATTTTGTATCTTCAAGCTCATTTTGTATAAACTCAAAAACAGCTCTAAAGTCTGTAGCTCCACCACCTTTTAAATCGGCTTCCAAAATATCGCCACTGTAAAAAGTTTTATGTGATTGGATTTTATCGTCACAAATCAGCAGCTCTATTTCGTAGTTTTGAATTGTATTCATAAGAAAGTTCAACTCACTTAAAAACTCATTTAAAAGTTTTTCATCTATTGAGCCTGAGCTGTCCACCGCCACTACCAACTTAAATCTTTGGCTTATACATGAGGGCAAATATATCCCTACATGTAGAAATTTTTTATTGGGTGGCAAAAGAGTGTAGTCATCTTTATGAAACCTGTCGAGTGCCGCTTTTATCTCGTCTCGCCAATCAATTTTACCCTTACATGTAAGATTGAAAAACCTCTCTATCGCAGCTGGGATTTCGCCATTTTTTATCTCTGCCTCAATAGTTGCTTTTGCAAACTCCTCAAAGAGTTGTTCTGTTTGGATAGTTTCATTTTGTGCTTCTGGGTTAATCTCATTTTGTTCATCTTCGTTTGAGTTATTAGGATGAATATCATTCACATCATCAGCTTCATACTCCAAACCTTCATCCTCACGAAGTATGTCAGCTTTTAGCTCGGCATAAATCTCCTCCGCATAGAGTCCGCTAAATCTTTTTGAGTAGTGTGCCTCATGGGGCCTCTCTAAACCATTCTCAACCAACATGTCATTTACTGCATAGTCGGTCGCCAGTTGCCATAGCCAGCCACTTCTGCCGTTTTTACGGGACTCATGAGCCAAGGAAGCGTGCATAGCCCCGTTTGCAAAGACAAACTCCATCTCACTCAGTTCCAAGCCTTGAAAAAAATCGCTGTTATACTCCAGCTTTACACCGTTGCTTTTAAAGCTTTGTATATCATCATTTATGCTCAGCTCCAACCTTGAAGCTATCGTTCCAAAAAGTGGATAATCAACTAATAGTTTAGCTTTTGCTTGTGAGATTTTTTGTTGTAATGTCATGTAAAAATTATATCACAGATGATACATATTTATTTTTTTATCAACAATCACTATTGTTGTCAACTTCTCTACAAATCCTCTTAATATCTACTACTCCCTCAAAAAAATCACTAATTTTCACATCAAGTGCTATGGAAATTTTATAGAGGTGTTCAATATTAAAATGTTTTTTGTTATGGTAAATCTCAGCAACAGAAACAAGCCCTACCGATTTTAGCCCAATTGCAAGAGCCAATTCAAGTTGTGACATCCCTTTTGCTTTTCTTAAGCACATTACATTTGTACCAATAGTACGATAAAGAGTATCAATATCCGACTGAGAAACTTCTTGCATAAACTACCTATAGTTAATATTGGTATAAGTTTATTAGTAATACAATCTAACATCAACTAACTATGGTTAGTTAGATTACATTTAGGATTGAAATATGAAGAAAATAGCATTGGCTGTTTTATTGGCAAGTGGGTTAATGGCGGCAGATAGTGGTGTTTATATAGGTGCTGATATTGGGAATACAGCTTTTGATATGAAAGCATCAGCTCTTGGAGTTAGCGCTGAGGAAAAAGATGATGGTGGGTCTCAAACTTTAAAAGTTGGTTATTATCTTGATAAAAACAGCCGCGCATGTATAAGTTATCAAAATATCAATGTTGATGGAGGAGATGCTTATCATTTTGGAATCGGTTATGACTATCTAATCGGAGATAATGATATTAAGCCGTTTGTTGGTGGTTATGTTGGGTACGGTTCGGCTGAAGTTGATGTTTATTCAGAATTAGATATTTCAGGTGTTGTTTTTGGTGCACAGGCTGGTGTCAACTATGCTATAAATGATAATTTCTCTGTTGAAGCTGGCTATCGCTATATAAAATCAAACATGGAAGACACAATAAACATTATCGGTGTTGACGTAAAGCTTGAAGTGGATCCAATTAAGAATTGGTTTGTTGGCGTAAACTACAAGTTCTAATTTTTTCTTTATTCTCATAGTCGCCATGTTTTACTATTCATGGCGAAACTAACTCCGACGTTGACAAATAGTGCTATAATACTAGAAAGTAAGTGGGAGGTTATAGATGAAAACTATTCAAATTAATAACCCTGATATTGAGAATTTTATATCTTCTCAATATGGTAATGATACAGAGGGTTTACTTAGTGATTTTGTTAAATTTGTTAAATTATCTTTAAATGATGGTTATCCTGCAATCTCAAAAGATGAAGCAAAAAGAAGAGTTGCTAAAGCAGTTGAAGATGTAAAAAGTGGTGAAGCTGTGCTTTTGAGCCAAGAAGAGTATGATACTGATATGAAAGAGTTTATAAACTCTTTATAGATGATAATACTCAGGAGAAAAGAATACTCAACTGCCTTAAAAGTTATAATGTCGTTTATTTCAAAAGATAGTAAAAATAGAGCTTTGAACTTTAAAAGCCAACTTGATAACAAAATAAATAATTTAGTAGGTTTCCCCTACAAGTTTAAACAATCAGAAAATCATAGTGATGTAAATGTAAGGGATATGACATTTAAAGGTTATACAGTTACATATCTTGTAGAAAATGAGAACGATAGGATTTCAATACTTGATATTTATAAGTGGATTGATAAATAATTTTACCTTAACGAAAAACAAAGAAATTGTATAGGTCAATAATCTCATATAATTATCTGTCAATGTAATAGAAAAGCAAACTTACGAACCCACTCTTTAAAAACTGCAGAGTTCTGCATATCCACACCGTTTCTTTGTAAATCCTGCACTATCATTACTGCAAATTCGCTCTTTAAATCAAGAGTATATGTTAGCAAGTTCTCCAAACTCTCTTCACTTTTATCTTTTAAATAAGCACTCACAAGACCTGTGCTTAAAGCATATAAAACATCTACCTCATCACTGTATTCACCACTTGCGGATGTCAAAATATTTTGTATATCAGGAAGACGGTTCATAACTTTTGTAAAGCTCAAAAAAGAGACAGCAACATCTCGTCCGATTGCTCCACTTAGCGTATCTAGAAGCAGTTCATCTGATATTGTGCTTTTTAATATCTTGTTTACATACTCCCAGCTTCTAGGTGTTGCAAAGCTCTTAACATCACTCTTAGAATCAAAGGTAAAGAGGTGTTCACTCCTGTATGAGATATATGAGATGATTCTCTCGTCTATCTCTTTGGAATATGCCCAGAAGCGCCAATCATCTACATTTACTTCCATTTCTAAATGGACAAATCTATTTGCCAGTGGGCTTGGCATTCTGTATGTGACTCCTCTGTCTCCCTCACGGTTTCCCGCAGCGACTATTGCCCATCTATCCGGAAGTTCATACTCTCCCACTTTTCTGTCTAGTATTAGCTGATATGCTGAAGCCTGAACAGACGGGGGTGCGGAGTTCAGCTCATCTAAAAACAATATCCCCTCGCCCTCTTTTGGCAAAAAAGCTGGAGGTGCCCAAAGTGCTGTGTGTGACTCTTTATCGTAAAACGGAATACCCTTCAAATCTGTGGGGTCCATAAGTGCAAGTCTTAAATCAATAAAAGAGATACCTCTCTCGTCTGCAACTTGCTTAACAATAGATGACTTCCCTATTCCCGGTGCACCCCATAAAAATATTGGAACTTTTTGCTCTACTAAAGAGGTAATCGTGTTTATTAAACTTGTTGCTTTCAAACTTCCCATCCTATGCTATTTTGTTGAATATATTTGCCAAATGCCGGATTCTCTTTTACAACTCTAGCCAATGCAGAGTCTAGTTGCAGTTGATATAAAATGTCAACCGGCGTACTTTCATTTTGAGCCAAAGCTCTTAAAACTTTTTTATCTGAACTTTGCCCAAGCTGCTTTAATATATGTTTTGGAGTATTCTCATTACATGCCAATGAAAAATGATTCTCTCTCCTCTCATATGCATCTTCAAGAAGTCTTTGCGGAGTTGCAGAGTTTTTATAAATTGCAGACTTAACCTCTTTGGTATCATCTTCAAGAAGCTCTAAAAGTATATTTTTATCTATCTTGAAGTTTGATGCTAGAGCAACTTTAATACTTTGTACATGTAAAGAGATTAGTTTTGCTTGCATATCAATTGAGAGAGACTCATTTTGAGCCAACTCTTGAGGGTACTTTTGCAATAATGCTTCAAAATATCCAATATTTAGTCTTACATGTAGAGCAATGTTATATGTAAATTTATCTTGATCTATAAGTTTACAAAAGAGTGTCTCGCATAGGTTTAAGTTACATGTGAGAGCCTCATGAACATCTTCATCCATAGAGTTATAAAGAGCTATCTGCATCTCCTCGTCACAATCGTCACGCATCGCAATAATAGTTTTAATATATGAGGAAGATTTTTTTATAAAATGGTTCAGCACACTTTTTGGTGTGGCAGTTTGAGTCGCTATTGCTGTCAAAATTGTGTAGTTTGATGATTTAGCATCCAGAGTAAAGCTCTTTTGCAAAGGTTCTAGCTGTGCTATTGCCTCTATAAGCTGCTTATTTTCTGTCTGTACTATCAGGTGCATAAAACCAGAAGTTGCGTACTGAACATTATGATTTCTCTCTATGTTCTTGTAAAACCTTAAAATAATCGCTGCACTCACATCGCGGTTCTCATCACTCTCAAAAAAGTCTTCACCCCTCCACGAGTACATCTTTAAAAGTTTAAAAAACAGCTCATCACCTAAGATGGAGTTTTGCAAAAAACTTTTTAATCTCTGCTTATCGTGGGATAGCTTAAGACTCATCAAAAGTGTGTCTGCATCTATATATTTTGCCAGCTCTTTTTCAAAAGCATCAATTGCTATAAACTCAATCTCTTTAGAATTTTCTCTGTAAAGTTCATCACTTGCTATATGCTCATAAGGGCTCATCATCTTGCCATCTACAACAAGTACGACTTCGATGTTATACTCTTTGCACAATGTGATTTTATGAAACTTCATCTGAGACTCAAACTCGTCACTACTAAAAGCACGACTCTTTCCAAATAACAGTATTGATTTGTTTTGTAAATCTTTTAAATTCATAAAAAGATTATAGACCCATTATTTAAAATATGAGCTTATTTGTTATAATAGCGCGCTTGATTAAAGATATTTTTATAAAAAAATCATTAAGGGAAAATGTGCAAAGAATTTTAATAGTAGAAGACAATAAAACATTAGCAAAATTAATAAGTAAAAAAATAACCTCAGAACTTAATGTTAAAGTTGACATTGCATATAATTTTTCAGAATCAAAACTTTTTTTAAAAAGTTATAAATATTTTTTAACTCTGTTAGATTTAAATCTCCCTGATGCTCCCAATGGTGAAGTTGTTGACTATGCATTAAGTAAAGATAATCGTGTGATTGTTTTAAGCGGAAATATAGATAAAGAGCTAAGAAAAAAGCTACTTAGCAAAAATATAATTGACTACATAAACAAAAGTGGTGTAAGTGATATTAAATATATTATCAACTTTATTAAGAGACTACAAAAAAATCAAAATCATAAAATTTTAGTGGTTGACGACTCTATGGTTTTTAGAAAACATATGAAAAGTATGTTAGAAAATCTTTTTTATGATGTAATCTCAGTAGCTCATGGGGAAGAGGCACTAAGTATGCTGAAAACTTATCCGGATATTTCTTTGGTACTAACAGACTACAATATGCCGGTAATGAATGGCCTTGAATTAACATCTGCCATAAGAAAAACCCGTGATAAAAATGATATTAGTATTATTGCTCTATCCTCTAATGAAAATGAGGAAATCGACGCTAGATTTTTAAAAGAAGGTGCAAATGATTATATTAATAAGCCTTTTTCTAAAGAGGAGTTTTCTTGTCGAGTCAACAACTCAATAGAATCCTTGGAAAATATACAGACTATCACAAACCATTCCAATAGAGACTTCTTAACTGGTGTTTATAATCGACGTTACTTCTTTCATAATGTACAAACTTATTTTGATACTGCACTTGAGAGTGGCGAAAGTTTTGCAATTGCTATGATAGATATAGATAACTTTAAAAACATAAATGATACCTATGGCCATGACTCTGGAGATAAAGCCATTGTTCATTTATCTGATATATTAAGAGCAAACACTGCAGAAGATGATGTTGTATCAAGATTCGGTGGAGAAGAATTTTGCATTATTTTAAAAAACATTAGCTCTAAAAATGCTTTAACCGTACTAGAAAGAATAAAAAATAAAGTACAAAAGTCAGTGACTATTTCAGAGAAAAATGCAGAAATAAGCTTTACTATATCTGTTGGTTTAGTGACTAATCATGAAAACAGCCTTGATGAGACAGTAAACCAAGCAGACATGCTACTTTATGAGGCTAAGCAATCTGGAAGAAACAAAGTTATATCAAACTAACAGGAGATATTTATGAAAATTTACGCACCGTGGGAAAAGGCCTTTAAGAGAGTATCAACTCCATTTGAAACATTCTTACATGCACAAACTACAACCGGTTTAATACTAATATGTATGACAATTTTTGCTCTGATTCTTGCGAACACTCCACTAACAGATGATTATATGAATTTTTTTCATACAAAAATAGATTTTAATGTTGGGGAGTGGAAACTCTCACACAGCATACACCATTGGATAAATGATGGGCTGATGGCTATATTCTTTTTCACTGTTGGTCTTGAAATAAAAAGAGAGATATTAGTAGGCGAGTTATCAGATATAAAAGTTGCCATGCTGCCTATTCTTTCTGCTATTGGAGGCATGGCTTTACCTGCTCTAATCTATATTAGTATTAACAGTACTGGTGATGCCTCTGCTGGGTGGGGAATCCCTATGGCAACTGATATTGCTTTTGCTATTAGTGCTCTTGTTCTTTTGGGTAAAAGGGTATCACCTGCACTTGTAACATTTTTAGTAGCCTTAGCTATCGTTGATGACCTTGGTGCAGTTGTTGTAATAGCCCTATTTTATACAGATCAAATTCAAATGCTGCCACTTATGCTTGCAGGTATTTCTTTTCTTGTAATGTTTATGTTCAATAGGTTTGGTATTCATGTTATTTTGCCCTACTTTATAACTGGCCTAGCTATGTGGTTTTTTATGCTGGAGTCTGGTGTACATGCGACAATTGCAGGTGTTATAGCAGCTATGGCTATACCATCTAAACCAAAACTCGCTCCAATAGCCTTTACTCAACATACTAAAAATCTACTTGATGAGTATGACAGCTATCCAGAATCAAAAGATTTTACAATACATGAAAGACAAAAAGCTATTTTACAAAATATAAAAGACAGAATTAACTCCGTAAGTTCACCTTCAAGTAGGTTAGAAAATGCTCATCATCTGCCTGTTAGTTTAGTTATTATCCCCCTTTTTGCACTAGCAAATGCTGGAATATCAATAGATTTTTCTTCTATTGGCAAAACTATTTTAGAACCTGTGTCATTAGGGATTGTGGCTGGTTTGGTAATTGGAAAGGTAGCAGGCATTGCAGGAGTTGCTTGGCTTGCTATAAAGCTTAAAATTGCAAAACTACCACAAGACAGTACAATGAGTCAAATCTTTGGAGTTGCATTTTTGGGTGGTATCGGTTTTACAATGTCTATATTTGTAGCAGACTTAGCTTTTTTAGGTAACGAAGAACTTATTTTTCAAGCGAAGGTAGGTATATTAGTGGCTTCTCTTTTTTCAGGTTTATTTGGCTTCTTTTGGCTTAAATACACCTCTAAGACAGATAACTAAATATAATTATTAATATAAGCTAAACAATAAATTGTGTATTATTTTAAAATTAATTTAAAAAAGGTTTTTACATGAAGATTTTATCTCTCATATTTCTTTTCACTCTCTCACTAGTTGCAAATGATGCTGTTCACGAGTTTGCTAAAAGTGAAGAGTGTCAAGCTTGTCATACTCAGATATACAGTGAGTACTACGGTTCTATGCATGCAAACGCTACACCTGACAAGGATGTGATTCATGGAGCTGTTTGGGCAAAGCATCCAGCAAATACAAAGGCTAACAGATACTTATGCGGAAAATGTCATACTCCAGCAGCAAACAATCTAGATAAAATGCTGACAAAAGGTGAGAAAGCACCAGCTGATGTAAACAATGAGACTCATCAAGAAGCTATCAGCTGTGCATACTGCCACAGAATAAAAAGTATAGAGTTACATGCGGATAGCAATACGAATATTATTGATAAAACTCCTAATAAGTACTACGCAACTAGAAAAAGAGGGCTTGACTCACCATTTCATAAGATAGAGACAGAATCAAATGAGCACATGCGAAATGGAAATGTATGTATTGGGTGTCACTCACACAGGATGAACAAAAATAATCTTAATGTATGCTCCACAAATATAGCCAACGAGATGGACGGAGCAAACTGCGTTAGTTGTCATATGCCAAAAGTAAAAGGCAGCACCTCAAGTATTAATGAATCAAAAGCTCATTCTTTCCACGGTTTTGCTGGAAGTCATTTTAACTCTGAGATGTTAACTCAATATGTTGATATCTCTGTTTTGAGAAATATAGACAATTTTATAGTAAATATTGACAACAAAACTTCACATGCTCTACTTCTTCACCCTATGCGTTTGGCAGTTTTAAGGATAAGCGTTAAAAGAGATAGCGAAACTATAGAGCTTGAAAAAGAGATTTTTGTGAGAGTCCTAGGCAAAGATGCAAAGCCAGCTATGCCATGGGTTGCCGACACAACAATAAAAGACACTATGATTAAGGCTAATGAAAAAAGAGCTGTAAAGAGAGAGTTTAAACTGCTTAAAGGAGATAGGGTAGATGTTGTTTTAGGGTGGTTTTTAGTTAACCCAAAAGCTGTTAAAAAATTGGGTTTAGATAAAGAAGAAGTTGCGACTAAATTCAATGTGTTTAAAAAGCAGAGTTTTAATTTTTAGTCTTTAAAAACAACTCTGTTTCTATCAGCACCCTTTTATTCATAGAGGGCCTGTTCTTAGACTACGCAAAAAACTAGCAATGATTTTTCTACTAATGTTGCAGGTCTTGGTTATAAACTATCTCGCAGCCGTTAAACTCAAAATCAAGCTCGTTTGACGGCTTTTTATAGAGCAAAGGGCTGTCTAAATCTATATATTTTATAACATCCCTGTAAGACATTGCTAAATGTAAGGCAATGTTTATAGAATACGGACCTTCAAGCATCGAGCCCAACATGCATATAACACCATTTTTCCTAGCATACTCCAAAATCTCTATTGCTTTAGTCACTCCACCACACTTCATAAGTTTTACATTTATCATATCTGCACTTTTTGACTCTATAACTTTTTTTGCATCATCTAGTGTAAACACTGATTCATCTGCAAGTATTGGAATATGTGAGTACTCTGTAATTTTTTTTAAACTCTTCAAGTCTGAAGCGATTACAGGTTGCTCAATCAGTTCTATATTTATATCTCTCATAGCATCTATAAATTTTAGTGAATCTTTTAAGCTCCATGCCTGATTTGCATCTACTATTATCTCCACAAATTGGAGTTCTTCAGATATTGCTTTTATAACCTGTATTGCATGAGTTATATCTTTGCCTAGTTTTACTTTTAGTATTGACTTATTCTCTGCATAAGCTTTTTTTGCATCTTCCAACATAACATCTAAGGAGTTTAAACTTATTGTTATATCGGTTTTTAAAGGGCTTAAATCTGTTGCATTAAAATACTCTATAAAAGTTTGCTTTTGCTTTTTTGCTTGCAGTGAGACATATGCCATATCAAGAGCTGCTTTTGCACTTGAGCCAATATTATCAAAATTTATAAAATCTCTTTTTACGCTATTAATAGAGTTTAAAATATCTTCAATACCCTCACCTGTTATAGCTTTAGTTGCAGGAGCTTCCCCTACGCCGACTAAACCATTTTCAAGCTCTACATGTACTCTTACAAACTCTACATGTGACGTTTCTCTTAGAGCTGTTTTAAATGGCGTTTTTAACTCTATATATTTAACTTCTGTTGTTATTTTAGCTATCTTCATTTTGCAATTCCAATTAAAATATTTCCAACAACTAAACCGCCAAAAGTTCCAATAATATAACCCATAATTGCCATCAAGACTCCAACACTAACAAGTGCCTTGTTGTAAGTTGCTGCAAGTATCGGAGCAGAAGCGACTCCACCAATGTTAGAGAGTGATGCTATGGCGATAGAGAAGAGGTCAAGCTTAAATATTTTAGCCCCCATAACCATTATGGTCGCATGAACTACCAAAATCATAAAACCTGCAAAAACATAATAACCGACATCTCTGAAACTATCAAAAATCGCATGTGAGCCTATAAGCGCTATAAGAATATAAAGCATTGTAGTTGCAACTTCACTTGAGCCGTTTATATTTTTGAGTTTTGTAAAAGAGCCTAAAATTCCAAAAATTGTCGCAATTATAACAGTGGTGGTTGTATAGTTTAATATTTGAAATTTATAGGCTATTGTATTTACAAAGAATGCAACTCCGACTGACAAAAACACAAAAAGCCAATACCTTTTTGCCCCAATATTACATGCACAACCTATCTCTGCCAAATAAGCAGTGCTCTGCTGTGATGAAGTAAATTTATTAAAATAAGAGGCGAATGGGACCAAAAACAGCAAAAACATAACCCATATTGTGTAATTAACACTATCAACAATTAGAGCAAATCCAAATGCGACATCACTTACATTTAGAGCTGAACCAACGGCAATCATGTTGGCCGTTCCACCCATCCAACTACCGGCCAATGCTCCAAAAGCAGATGCCATATCTTGGTTGAAATTAAAAACCAAAGAAACTACTACAAAGGCAAAAGCTAAAGATAGAACCGCTAAAACATATGAGACAAGTAAAGACCTTCCAAGCTTAAAAAAGTGCCTGAAATCAACCTGCAACAGCATTAAAAACAGCATTGCAGGGAGGAGGTTTTTTTTTGTATTTTTATATATCTCATTAATGGGTTCATTTTGTTCGAAAACTCCCATACCTGCCAGAGTCATGCTAGCAGCATAAATCATCACAACTGCCGGAACAAACTTAAATATTTTAAATTTTGTTTTTTGTTCTAGCAAACTAAAAAAAGTTGCAACCAAAGCAAGTACAAAAAGGTATATAAGAGGTGAACTAATCACATGGCGCTCTTGTAAAAGAGTCTAATTTGCCAAATAACTCTTCCATAAATCTTTTTGACGGATCATCTTTTTTTGTTCTGTAACTTTTGTCCTTTTCAAGCCATAAATCATCACCCTCAAAACATCTATACTCATAATGACCTACAACATACCTAATGCTTGCATATTTTTGTTGCAAATATTCTATAATATTCACATTTGCCTTAAGTTGTGCCTCGGTAAGATTATCTTTAGAATTTTCTCCACCAACGTTTTCAATCCCGATTGAGCTGTAGTTTAGTCCTATAACATGTCGTGCCATGTACTTTAACGGCATAAGTTGATGTATGGTGCCATCTCTTTCAACCATAAAATGGGTAGAAACATTTACACTAGGACTTCCATCATCTATGTCTGGTCTATCGCTCGGGAGTTTTTCATCTGAAAAGCGTGCTAACGATTTTCTATAATCATCTATGGCAGTGTGGTGCACAACTACTATTTTTGGTATTATATTTATGTTGTTTGCATCTATTTCGTAGTGAGTTTTAATATACTCTTTTGTTAGTTGATACCTGAGTTTTGTAAATTTTATTGGGGTTTGTCTAATTTCCAAAGCAGCCAAAGAGAGAGACAAAGATATTAATAATAAAAAGAGTTTAGTCATGAAAGACCCCAGATTTTTATAAAAGTGTAACATAATTAACTGTATTTATACAGTCTTAATACGAAAAAATATAATATATAAGTATGATTAGTAATGAGATAAATAAACAGAGATTAATGTCAGAACCACTTAGTGATAATGCACTTAAATTGGCTCGTGGTTTATATAATACCTATATTACATATGATGACTTGAATATGAGTATAAAGTTTATAACTTTTTTTAAACTTCTTAACCTCCATCCTTGTACAGATTCAATAAGAGATATTAGAAATCTGTTAGAAGAGTTAAATGAGCCGTTGGCAGTTAAAAACTTTGAGTTTCACGGAAAAACTACGCAATTGAAATTTATTCAATTTTGCAACTATGAAATTGGAGAAGAAACAATACAAGTGAGGCTAAGTCCAGAGTATTTACATGCTCACGATAAATACATGTTAGACACATTTTTAAATAGTTAAGGAAAAATATTTGGCAAAAAGATATATAATTTTAGATACAGAAACAACAGGAACAGGTGAGCTAGACAGGGTTATTCAGCTAGGGTATATAGTTTTAGGAGAAAAAGTGGTAGAGGTACAAAATGAGCTTTTTAGCTCTGATGTTCCTATTAGTTTTGGCGCTATGGAGGTTCATGGAATTACCCCTGACATGATTGATGGCAAACCTACATGTAAAGAGAGTTCTTCATACAGAAGACTTCAAGAGTTAAATACGCAAGATAATTATATGATTATTCATAATGCACCATTTGATTTAGGAATGCTTGAAAAAGAGGACTTTAATACGCAAATGAAAGTTATAGATACACTAAGAGTAGCTAAGCATATCTTACCTGATGAAGATGCTCATAGACTTCAATACTTTCGTTATAAAATGGAACTTTACAAAGAAGAGCAAAAAGAGGCTGACTCTTTAGGTGTAGTAGTAAAGGCTCATGATGCGATAGGTGATGTTTTGATTTTAAAACTTCTACTTAGCAGACTTAAAGATGAAGTATCAAAACAGTTTCCAGGTGAAAACCCAGTTGAGAAAATGGTTGATTTAACAAATACACCTATCATGATAAAATCATTTAGATTTGGAAAACATAAAGGTAAAACTCTTCAGGAGGTAGCAGCTAGTGATGCAGGCTACTTAAGATGGATGTTAAGCTCTATGGAAAATCTAGATGAAGATATGAAATATTCTATAAATTCTGTTTTAAGCTAAAGACTATAAACAAAACTATAGTAATCAAACCACTAAATAAAGCATATGGAAGCTGAGTCTTTACATGTTCTACAACATCACATTCACTAGCCATTGAAGATATAATAGTCGTATCTGAGATTGGCGAGCAGTGATCGCCAAATATACCCCCAGAAATAACCGCACCCATACAAAGAGCTATATCTGCATCCATTGCTACTGCCATTGGAACTGCAACTGGAATCATTATGCTAAATGTTCCCCAACTAGTACCAGTAGCAAATGCCATAACAGAACTAAGAACAAATATAACGGCAGATAAAAAATAAATACTCAAGTTTTCGTTAACTAACGAAGCTAAATATTGTCCAGTTTTCAATTCTGTAGTCACCGAACCTATTGCGAAAGCAAAAAGAAGTATCAAAGCGATTGGGACAAGTTTAACAGCCCCACTAAAAGCAGTTTTGCTCCATACCGATAAACTCATGTTTTTTGTACTAACAAAATAAAAGAGTGTAAATATTAACGTACTAAGCATAGTGTAAAAAATAGAGCTTGAGCCACTACCTTTTACAATATTACCATCTCCTGTAATGTACAAAAACAAAAATACAAAAATAATCATAAGAAAAATTGGCGCAATCATATAGAACATGTTTGAACTTTTATTTGCAATTACATCAATACTTGCAGGTACATGTTTAGCTCTTTTCATAGGACCTATATCTATGTTAAACCATATAGATATAAATGTGACCAGCAGAGCAGTCATTGCATAAAAGTTATATAACACTGAGTCAATCAAAATATCAATCGCATTTACGTCGATAACACCCAAGGACACTTGAGTAGTTATCAATCCAAGTAGAAGTGCTCCCCACCCATTTAAAATAATAAGAGAGCTGATAGGTGCTGAAGTTGAGTCACATACAAAGGCTAGTTTAGCACTTGGTATTTTGTATTTTTGACAGAACGGCTTACCAACTGCACCGGCTATTAGAGCTGTAATAGATGACTCTACAAAAATAAAAACACCAACTGCATAACTTAACATTAAAGCTGAACGGGGAGACTTAACTAAAGATACTCTATGTTGCATAAAATCTACAAAACCTTCAATACCGCCAGACTTTTCAACTAAAGCCATAATACTACCTACTAAAACAGCAAAGGCCAAAGTTTTAAGTATCCACCCTTTTGAGAGCAGAGATGTAAAAAGTAAAAAAATTGATTCAACTGAATCAAGGATGGCAAAATTATTTAAAAGTAAAAAACCTAAAACAATACCGCCAAAAAGCGATATAAGAACATTTCTTGAATACAGAGCTAAAGCGATAGCCAAAAGAGAAGGTAGAAGAGAAAGTGCAGAAATTTCTATGTGAAACCAATCAAAATTCGTATGCTAATAAAACGAAACCTGCTCTACCAAACTTTTCTCTATAAAGTTCACACTCTTTTTGATTAACCTCTTTGAAGCCAAGTTTCTTGTAGTAAAGTAATGTTTCTAGGGAACCAATTTCTACTACTGTTTGAGCTATCCTGTAGCCTTTTAGTCTTGCAGTAAGAAGACTCTTCTGCATAAGTGCTTTTAAGACACCAACATCTATAAAACCTTCTAATTCTTCCATAAAATCAAAAATCAGAGTTCTAGTGTTAAGCTCAAAACCACAATAATTGACTATATCTTCATATTCACTATTTTCATTTCCAACACCTATCTCTTGCAAAGCATTACGAAACACTTCTTTAGTTGCTATTCTCGGCTCATAGCTACAAAGAGAACCAACACACTTTCCATCCATCTCAGCAACTAAGAAGTTACTATAGTGACAGTTGCTTTTTGCAGTCGCTGTTATTAATTTTTCTAAATTTTCTAAAGTGTCTTTATCGTTATATGAAGCGAATAATAAATCATATATACAAACTTTTTTTCCAGCTCTAGAACTTTGTAAAATCATCTGTGCTAAAAATGCTGAATCATCACTAGTTGCTTTTCTTATTTTTATGCTCATAACCTTTTCCATTTCTATTATATTAATCTGTTTCATATTTTAGTAATAGTAACATACTTTATGGTAAAAAGTTTCTTAATTATAATAAGTATTCAAATATTCTTGTTTTCTAGTGAACAGATAATTTTAGTTGTTAGTAATGATTTCGATTCAAGCATTGCTAACTTGAGCACTTTTGAGGATGGTAAAAGAGTGTTTAAGCCATTTGAAGTCAATATTGGCACAAATGGTCTTGGATGGGGACTTGGAAAAACATCCCTAAAACAGAAAGAATTAGAGCCTCAGAAGTACGAAGGTGATAAGAAAGCACCTATTGGAATATTTAAACTTGACTCAATTTTCGGTTATGAGAAAAATAAAAATTTTAAAATGAAGTATCTGCATGCGACAAAAGAGTTAATTTGTGTAGATGATTCTAATTCAAGCTCATATAACCAAATAATTAATTTAAAATATGAAAAACCTAAAAGTTTTGAATATATGAGAAGAGATGATAATCAGTACGAGTTGGGTGTTGTCGTAGCTCATAATTCAAAGCAACTAAAAGGGAGAGGTTCTTGCATATTCTTACATGTAGAAAAAGCTAAAGATGAACCAACTGCAGGTTGTACTTCAATGAGTTTAGAAAATATGAAAAAGATTGTCAATTGGCTAGATAAAAGTAAAAATCCAATCCTAGTTCAAGTTTCAAAATCTAAGCTAAATCAGATAAAAGAGTTATATCCTGAGTTGGAACTAGCTGAGTAAAAAGACTATTCCTCCTCTTTACTCATGTAATCTTTCGCAGTTATACCCATAAGAGATAGACCAGTTTTTAGTGATAGCCCCACAACCATAAGAAGTTTAAGAAGTTTTGCTTCATCCTTAGTTCCTATAATTCTGCAATCGTAGTAAAACTTATGTAGAGATGCTGCAAGTGCTTTTAAATAATCAGGAAGTTTTTGAACCTGTCTTGAGCTAAATGCATCTTCAACTATTTCTGGAAGAAGTAGTGCATCAAATAGTAAAATATCTGCATTTTCATCTAAGTTTTTTAGAGTTGCTGACATAACTTCATTTTCACTCAAGTCACTCTTTGAAAGGATAGTTTTAATCCTTGCATGTGCGTATTGGATATAAAAAATAGGATTTGAACTATCCTGCTTTTTAAACTCTGCCAAATCAAACTCCAAAGCCGTATCACTCTTTTTAGATGCAAAAATAAACCTAAGTGCATCAGAACCAATCTCTTCAACAATATCACTCATAAGAATAACGTTGCCAGCACGCTTACTCATCTTGTATGGCTCACCATCTTTAAGAAGACTAACCATCTGAGAAAGAAGTGTTTCGAGCTTATTGCTGTCATAACCTAAATACTCAACAGCAGCATTTACACGAGGAATATATCCGTGGTGATCTGCTCCCCAAATATTAATATAGTGATCATATCCACGCTCAAATTTTTGATTGTGGTAAACTATATCTCCTGCTAAGTAAGTTGGACGACCATCTTCACGGACAACAACTCTATCATTATCATCGCCCTTGGCTTCAGATGCTATCCAGATTTTATCTTCTTTTTTATAGATGCCATCACCCATCTTAGTCATTACTCTGTCCCAATCGTTATACAAAGATGACTCATTTACAAATGTATCAAAATGAATATTTAAGTTTGCTAGAGAATCTATAACAATTTCCATTACACCATCTTTAGCCCATAGTGCAAGCTCTTTATAACGAGTCTCATCATTGAAAATTTCTTTGCCAAATTTCTCTATTGCACCATTTGCTAAACCATCTAAGTAATCACCACGATAGTAAGAGTCAGGGTATTCTACAGTTTCGTTGAGAATATTTTCACGAGCATAAAGAGCAATTGAAAGACCAAGTAAGTCTATCTGATTGCCAGCATCATTTACATAATACTCAGCTGTAATATCATAACCCAAATGCTTTGCTAATCTATAAAGAGTATCTCCATAAACAGCTCCGCGAGCATGACCTATATGAAGAGGTCCAGTTGGGTTTGCACTAACAAATTCTAAAAGAATTTTCTCTTTTTTCTCTTGTTTTGCAAAATCAGTTTCATTGTCAAGTGCCCAAGTAGCATATTCGCTTAAAAAGTTTTCACTTAGGCGAAAATTCAAATAACCTTTTACTGATTCAACACTGGTAAATATTTCTGATTCATTAAAAGAAGATGCTAACTCTTCAGCAATTTTCATAGGAGACTGTCTAAGTTCCTTAGCCAAAGAGAAAGCTATAGGGGTAGCAAAGTGACCAAAAGAGCGATCTTTTGGCTTCTCTAAAACAACTTCACGACCAAACTTTTCGCGCAAAAGCGCCGATACTCGTTGTTTCAAGATCTATGCTTGTGTAGTTTGTTTTGGAGCTTCTGTAGATGCAGTTTCTTCACTACCTTCTACTTTTTTTGGAGCTTCCGTAGATGCAGTTTCAACTTCATCTATTTCTTTCATTTCACTTTTGAAGTTTTTGATTCCTTTACCAAGACCTTTTGCTAAGTCAGGTATTTTTTTCGCACCAAACAATAGTACTACGATTGCTAATATTATTAATAGTTCTGTTCCACCAGGCATTCCCATGCTTATTCCTTTTGTAAATTAAAGTCTTGAATTGTATCTACTATTTGCTGTAAATTCTCTTATCAAATAAATATATTGCAGTTATAAGTCTATATCTTCCCATTTTTGCACAAATTCATTTATTTCATTGTCTGGAACTTTGAGTCTAGAGGCTTTGGCGATTGTTCTTAAAACATCTGCTGCTTCTTTAAGATTATCATTAATTACCAAATAGTCATACTCGCTAATTCTCTGAATCTCTTTTTTTGCCATCTCTAAACGACGTTCTACAACATCTTGGGCATCAGTTGAACGATCTTGTAAGCGTTTTTTTAACTCTGATAATGTTGGAGGAGATATAAAAACTGAGGTAGTAATATCTCCAAGTCTATTGTTTACCAAAGTGTTTCCTTGAACATCTATGTCAAATAAAACTAACTTGCCTTCATTTAAAGATTTTTTAACAGGCTTGAGTGATGTTCCATAGTAGTTTCCATGCACAAAAGCGTACTCTAAAAAGTTGTCCTCTTCTATATCTTTTTTGAATTCTTCTTCAGATACAAAATAGTAGTGCACACCATTTTCTTCACCATCTCTTATTTGTCTAGTTGTCGTTGATATAGAAAAATAGCATTCGCCAATATCATTAATAATTTCATTTAGTAATGAGCTTTTTCCTGCTCCACTTGGACCTGAAAGAACTAAAATTGCACCTGTATTATTATTCACTACTTGTCACCTAAAGTTATATTAATACTTATCTTCATGCCTTTTAATGAAGCTGCAACATCTTCATTTGAGAGAGCTTTAAGTAATTTTTTCAAAGCTTCTACTCCATCATTATTATCTGTAGAATCAGAAACTTCTTCATCTAATTCTGCTTCATTTGTATCTAAACTAGATTCATCTGGGCTTAACTGTTCATTTACTTCTGTGCTTTGAGTGTGCTTACTAATGCTCTCTTCAGGTACTTCTTCACCAATAGCAATTTTAATATCTCGACTAGTTATAGAATCTATGCTAAATAAAACATCTTCATCAATTTCACTTTGTAAATCTTCTTCACTCAACTCATCGACAGCATTTTGTATCTTGATTTCAAGATCTTCTGCCTCATCAACTTCTGTACTTTCACTAGATTCAGCATCAGACTCTAAATTTACTTCTTCTGGCTCTTCATTAAGTTCTAACTCTTCATCAGGTTCAAGCTCTTCTTCTGCTTCTTCGAGTTCTAGTTCTTCATCAAGCTCTAACTCTTCTTCAAGTTCAAGCTCTTCTTCTGCTTCTTCAAGTTCAAGCTCTTCTTCAAGTTCAAGCTCTTCTTCTGCTTCTTCGAGTTCTAGTTCTTCTTCAAGTTCAAGCTCTTCTTCTGCTTCTTCGAGTTCTAGTTCTTCTTCAAATTCAAGCTCTTCTTCTGCTTCTTCGAGTTCTAGTTCTTCTTCAAGTTCTTCGAGTTCATCAACTTCTTTAATTTCGCTAGATTCAGCATCAGACTCTAAATTTGCTTCTTCTGGCTCTTCGAGTTCTAGTTCTTCATCGAGTTCTAGTTCTTCTTCGAGTTCATCAACTTCTGTACTTTCGCTAGATTCAGCCTCAGACTCTAAACTTACTTCTTCTGGCTCTTCATTTTCATCATCCATTTCTAAAAGACCTTCAATCTCTTGAATATCATCTTTATCAAGAATACTATCCCCACTCTCTTCATCAAAATCATCTAGATCATCAAAGTCCAATTCATCCTCATCTTCTTCTAGATTCTCTAAATCATCATCTAATTCTAGCTCGTCGAGATTATCAAGTTCTGTTCCAATATTTATTTCATCGTCTTCGTCAATTTCTTCAAGCTCGCCTAGCTCTTCTAAATCCACATCATCAAGACCATCTAAATCAAATAAATCACTAGATTCATCTGGTGAATCCAATTCTATATTCTCGTCATCTTCGTCTAGACTCTCTTCTTTATTTCCTAAAATTGCGAACAGTTCAACTAAATCTGTTGGTAAAAAAGGTTTTTTTAAAGTTGAAGTAAAACCCTCTACTTTCTTGGCATCCTTAACACATAAATATAAAGATTTACTAAATACTATTTTATCATTAAGTTCTTGCATGATTTCATCACTATACTTGGCATCATCAATCACTAAGAGATCATAATTAGTAGCCCCTATAGCATCTACATTACTAACCACATCCAACTCATCTGAAGTCTTCTGTGCACTTAGTGTAACTAGCTTATTAACTACTGGATTTTCATTTAAAAGTAATATTTTCATTACGTGTTCCCTCTTGGAAGCTCTTTTGCCATTATTGTATCAAAAAAAAACTAAAAAAGCATCTCTAAAAAATTAAAAGCATCTTGCATTTGTGTCTTTAAAATGAGCATTGTGGCACTGAATGTTGCTATTAATACAACGAATGAGACCATAATTTTTATTGGGAAGCCTATAACAAGAAGGTTGAACTGCGGCATTGTTTTCATTAACATTCCAAAGATAACATCTGCCAATAAAGATAGAGCAATAATTGGAAATGCAATCATAAAACCAACCATAAACATATTCGAAGTTGCTTTAATAATATAGTTAAAAAGATTTTCACTCATTAAAAAACCACCTAGTGGAATATGCTGCAAAGAGCTGTCTACAAAAAGAAGTATCCAGTGGTGCATGTCTATTACAAACAGAACCATTAGTGCCATAAGAGAAAGAAATTGTGAGATTATAGGCATTGAGACACCAGACTGTGGATCAATTGCACTTGCCATTGAAAAGCCCATCATAAAAGATATCTGCCCACCAGCAAAAGTTATAACATTAAATGCAATTTGAAGCATCACTCCTATTGCCAAGCCAAAAAACAGTTCGCTTAATATTGCCATTACAATACTAGGAGCCGTTATTGTTATTGCTAAAGGTGGCATTGAGGAGTAAAAAACAATTGCGAAGAAAAAAGCCATTGCGGCTCTTAAAGTAATAGGAATACTTTGGTGAGAAAATATTGGAACAGCCATAAAAAGAGCGGCAAATCTAAAAAATAGAAGGATGAAGCCAACTATGTAAGTATCGCTAAAAACTTCTGTCCATGCCATCTATTAAATCTCACATAATCTAAAGAGGCAAAACATCATTTTAATACCTCTAGTTCTTTGTTATGTACTCTATAAACTTTGTGACATCTGTGAGCTAGTTCTTCATCGTGCGTCACAAGTATCATACCTGCATTATTTTTATCTATATACTCAAAAAATATATTCATAACATCATTTGCTGTAGATTTATCCAAGTTCCCTGTTGGCTCATCAACAAATAAAATACGAGGCTTTTTTGTTAAAACCCTAGCTATTGAGACTCGCTGTTGTTGTCCACCCGAGAGTTCTGTAACTTTTTGGTTTATTGCCTCTAAAATATTAAGTTTTTTTAGAAGTTCATCGTCTATATTTTGATTTGAAAGCATTGCAGCAACTTCCAGGTTTTCTAAAGCGCTAAAACCTTTAAAAAGATAGTGAGATTGAAAAACAAGTCCAAGCTCATCTCTTTTTATTTGAGCCAACCTTTTCTTACTCATTTTTAAGACATCTTCACCAAAAATAGAGACTGATCCCTCAATAGGCTTTAATAGTGTTGATAAAATATTAAGTAAAGTTGACTTGCCACTACCTGATGTACCAATGATAGCTATAGACTCTTTTGCTTGTAGCTCCAAGCTAACATTAGAAAATAGTTGATACTCAAAAGTATGCGATAGATTTTTTGCAGATAATAAATTCATATATGGATTATAGCAAATATACCTAAAAATGAAATCGCGAACATATCTTCATTTATCACTTCAAATATAGTGACTCTATAGCATACTTACTTAACTTATTTAGCTCATTAATCCCTGGAATATCAAAAAGCAATGAAGTTCCCACTCCGCCCCATAAAACTATTACACTACAAATAATTATAAAAGCGAATGAGAGTTTATGCCCGTAATCGATTTTTTCATGAACTTTATCTTTAAAGTACATGTGAACAATAATTTTAAAGTAGTAGTAAATGGAGATAAATGCAGTTACTGCCCCAAAAATAGCAAAGGGTGTGTATCCTGATTCTATAGCTGACGTAAAGATATAAAACTTACCGATAAACCCTATTGTAGATGGAAAACCTGCAAGAGAGAGTAAAAAAACTGTAAGAGATGCTGCAATAATAGGATTAGTTGTAGCTAGTCCATTTAAGTCATCAAAGTTAATAACTTTTTCACTCCCTCTGCTGATATAGCTTAAAACTCCAAATGCTCCAATTGCACTTATAAAATATGCAAAAAGATAAAAAAGAATGGCACTCGCAGAACTGACAGTTCCTGAGCCGGCAGCGGCAAATGCGATTAATATATATCCGCTATGAACAACTGATGAAGCGGCCAACATTTTTTTAACACTTGTTTGTATAACAGCTAAAACTGAACCGCCAAACATTGTAACAACTGATGCTCCCAAAATTAAAGGAGCGTATAAATCGCTTAAAGATATATAGCTTCCAAGAAATAATCTAAGAGCAAAAGCGAAAACTGCAATTTTAAATATACCTGCCATGTAAGCGGTAATTGGCAGTGAAGCACCTTCGTAAACATCTATTACCCACGCACCAAACGGCACTGCTGCTATTTTAAATAAAATAGTAATCATTATTAGCAGACCGCCTGAGATAATTAAAAGCTGGGAATTTAAATCAGTTCTTAACATGTACTCAGCAATTACATCTAAGTTTGTACTTTTTGCCTGCGCATATATAAGCATCATTCCAAGCAGATAAAAAGAGGCTGCAAACGAGCCTAAAAGGAGATACTTAAAAAATGCCTCCGAAGCTTTTAAAGAGTTTCTATTTAGACCTACTAGGATATAAACAGACATAGAAGCTATTTCAAGGGCGATAAAAGCAGTTAAAAGCTCATTTGACATACTAAGCATAACCATACCAAACAGTGAAAAAAGAAAAAGAACAAATGATTCAAAAGTGAAGTATTTTGTATTAAAAATAAATGACTTTGCTATTGCCAGTGTTAAAAAGCCACCAAACAAAAACAGAGATATAAATGTAGTACTGAAAGTATCGTACACCACCATTGAGTTGAAAAGTTCTGGCAGTAAATCTATCGAATGCTTTTCACTTAAGGCATTCACTGAAATAAGCAGAGTTACCAAAAGAGTTGCAAGGGTTATATAGTAGCCTCTGGCTTTTGTATAGTATGAACTGAGCCCAAAAAGCAGGATAAAAATAGCACTAAACAGAAGTAATGCCGGAACGGCCAATGCAATAAACTCATTAGTCATTATAAATCACCCCAATCTTTTGTGAGTAAGACTCAGCCGTAGGCTCAATCTTTTTAATAAAATAATTCGGGAAAATCCCCATCACTAAAATAAGCAGTGCCAACGGGACAAGTGCAACAAGTTCATGCAGGCGTAAATCTTTAAAATCTTTTGTTGATTCACTTAGCTCACCATACAAAACTTTGCTTATAGTCTTAAACATAAACAACATTGCGATTAAAATTGTAGTCGTCGTCAATAATCCTATGTAGATATTGTACTTAAACGCTCCTAGAATAATTAAAACCTCAGCAACAAAACCGGCTGTTAGAGGAACGCCGACAATGCTAAGTGAAAAAAACACAAACAGCAACGCAAATTTAGGTGCTACTCTAGCTATGCCTCCAAGATCATCTATTCTATACGCCCTTGTTCTCTCAAACATAATACCCACCATTAAAAAGAGAGCTGCAGATGAGAGAGCGTGAGCTACAATAAGGTAGGATGAGCCGATAAGTCCGTATACATCATATATAAAAAACCCAACAACAATCAATGACAGATGCGAGGCTGATGAAAATGCAAACATCCTTTTTATATGTGTTTGAGTCATTGCAGAAAATCCAAAATATATTAACCCGAAAAGTCCAATGCCTATAAAATATGGTGCTACTGCATGTGATGTTTCATTAAAAAGAGTAAACAAAAACCTCCAAATAGCATAAACACCAAGTTTTGCCATAAGCGCTGACATTACAATAACTATACCTGTAGGTGCACTTCTGTATGTATCGCTAAGCCAAGTGTGAAATGGGAAGATAGGGATTTTAATTGCAAATGCGAGCATAAAACCACTAAAAACAAGTAGTGACTCACTTGAAGAGAGAGTTAGGTATTTAAGCTCATTTAAATCAAAAGAGTATGTGCCGAACTGCTCTTTATATTGAACTGCAATATATAAAATGGCAATCAACATCATAAGTGAGCCAAAGATAGTATACATGTTAAACTTCATAGCTACATAGTTCTTCTTACCATAACCAAATAGTCCAAGCATAAAGAATATTGGTAAAAGCATAAGCTCCCAAAAGAGGTAAAAGAGCATTAAATCAAGAGATAAAACCGCCCCCATAATACCACCTTGAACAAAGAGAAGATTAATCCAATACCCATTTTTATCTCTAAGTTTATGCAGAGCCAGAGTAACGAGTGGCATTATAATAGCATTCATCATAACAATACCAAGAGAAACCCCATCAACTCCAACATGGTAGTTGATTCCATACTCCGATATCCAAGGGTGGTATTCAATAAACTGCATTGACTTAGCAGGATCAAAATCAATATACAACCCAACTGCCAAGTATAAAACACTTAGTGTTACAACCATATATACTATTTTAACAATTGCAATATTTGGTCGTGTAAAAAATAGAAATAGTGCCGCAATAATAGGTGAAAATATTATTATGCTTAAAGTACTCATATTGCAACCCTCAAAAGAATATATAAATAAACTGTTCCCAGCATTGCCCCTATCATCATATAGAGCGCATAGAAGCGTACATTTCCGTTTTCAATATAGGAAAAGAGTCTTCCTGCTTTGGCATAAAAGAGTGCAATAAAATTAATGCTGTTGTCAATTAATAGATTACTGATATTTTTATCGAAAAAGCTTGATATATAGTAAATAGGTTTAACAATCATTCTATTATTTATCTCATCAATATAAAATTTATTTGCAACAATACCTTTATCGTTTTCAAGTTCTATAGCGTCAGTATATGCATATTTTTTATATGTATAGAAGATAACTCCTAAAATCAGTAGAGTATTAACTGACATTAAAATATACTCTGTTGAGTGAGCTATTATAAAAATTTTATCTTCTACATGTAGCCATTTTGATATGTTTGAATTTCCACCAAAAACTTCAGGTAAGTTAAGCACTCCTGCGAAAATAGAGAGAAGTGATAAAGCAACCATCGGATAAATCATTGAAGTACTGCTTTTATCTCCAACTTGTTTGCTTTTACTAAAGAAGAGAACAAATATCATTCTAAACATATAAAAAACTGTTAAGAGAGAAGCTATCAGTGCAATAATCAATATATCTACATGTCCACTTGCATACAAAGAACTGATAATCGCATCTTTGGAGAAAAATGCGGCCAGAGGAGGAAGAGCACTTATTGTAAGTGTACCAATCATCATCATTATAAATATTAGTGGTGCACTTTCCCTAATTCCGCGAAGTTCTCTTATATCCTGCTTGTGATGAAAAGCAACTATGATAGCTCCAGCAGCCATAAATAGAAGTGCTTTAAAAAAAGCATGTGTAAACATATGAAAAAGTGCTGTTGAGTAAGCCCCGACTCCAAGAGCCATAAACATAAAACCTAACTGGCTCATTGTAGAGTATGCAAGGATTTTTTTGATGTCATATTGCCTTGTTGCGATAATCGCTGCAAAAAGTGCACTAATAGCTCCTATATAAGCGATGAAGAGAGAGACATCGACTGCTATATTATAGATAGGTGCAAAACGGGCAACCATATAAACACCTGCGGTTACCATAGTAGCTGCGTGAATCAAAGCTGAAACCGGCGTTGGTCCAGCCATCGCATCTGGCAACCAAACAAACAAAGGCACCTGCGCAGATTTACCCATAGCTCCGACAAAAAGTAAAAACGCAATAAGCGTCAGCATAGCTGAATCAATATTTTGAATATTAGAAAATATAGCTTCAAAACTAAAACCGCCGCTTCCAATCTCCACAAAAAGGAGCATCAAGGCACTAAGTAGTCCAAAGTCCCCTATACGATTTACAATAAAAGCTTTGTTACCCGCATAAGTATTTTTAATATCTTCAAAATAAAAACCAATAAGAGCGTAAGAAGTAAGTCCTACACCCTCCCAACCAATAAACATAAGAATCGGATTGTCACCAAGAACCAGCAGAAACATAAAAAATATAAAGATATTAAAGTAGGCAAAAAATCGACCATAGCTTTTGTCTTTGTCCATATACCCTGTTGCATAAACATGAATTAAAAAACTAACAGGCGCAACGAACAGCACCATAAATGAGCCTAATGAATCAGCTTTTAAGGCTACCTCAACAGAGAAGTCACCAATATCCAGCCAAGTGAAAAGGTATGAAGTAAAAAGTTTTTTTTCAAAGAAGCTGTAATAACTAATATATAAAGCAATAAAAGCACTTATACCTGAGCCAGATAGAGCTAAAAATGTGTACACATATTGCTTTATATTTAAAGATGAAATATTGATAATAAAAATCAGAAATGCACTTATAAAAGGTGCTAAAAGGAGAGTGTTTAGTAACATGTTATCACTCATTTTTTACTCCCTAACATATCAAACAGATTCGCGTCAAGTGAGGCTCTATTTCTAAAAAGGACAACAAACAAAGACATAAAAAGTGCAGCTTCAGATGCCGCTATTGCAATAATTACCAGAGAGATTACTTGAGCTGAAGAGTCCGCTAAGTCTGCGCTTATCGCTATTAGGGAGAGGTTGACTGCATTTAGTAGAAGTTCAACAGACATGTACATTACAATAATATTTCGTCTGCTAATAAGTCCTACAACTCCTATGGAAAAAAGTATAATTGATAGTACCATATATGCTTTTAACATCAATCTTCCTTTTTCGAAAGAGTGACTGAACCGACAAGGGCTACAAGTAAAAGAATAGATACTAATTCAAAAGGGAGTATCCATTTGCTAAAGAGTGTCAATCCAACATCTTTAATTGTTCCGAAATTCTCACTTGCAACTCCATTTACAGCTATGTCACTTCTCATAATCAGATCTATTAATATGTATGAGAATGGTGCAACAATTATGGATGTTCCCATTAACCATCTGTTTTTATGCTTCTCATCCGGCAAGTTTGAATCTTTAATATTTAAAAACATTATTATAAAAAGTATTAAAGACAAAATTGCACCTGCGTATATTATTATCTGTACTACAAACAAAAATGTTGCATTGACAAGTGCAAAAAGAGCAGCAATACTCACAAGTGTTACAATAAAACTAAGTGCAGAGTCAATCGGTCTATGAGCACTAATCATAACGATAGAGCTAACTATGGTTATTAGTGCCAGTATTGTAAATATTATCTCATTTTGCAAGACTGTACTCCTCTTTTGATATACCTTTTATACTAAGAAGTTTGGCTTTATTGTAAATAAAATCTTCTCTTACTTTACCGATTACAGAATATATACCGCTATCCATTCTTATGGCATCACATGGACAAGCTTCCACGCAGTAGCCACAAAAAACACACTCTAATAAGTCAATATTGAAAATTGCCGGCATTTTCTCATCAACACCATCATCTCTAAATGTTGCTACTATCTCTATACAGTTTGCAGGACATGCTGTTGCACACATAAAACAGGCAACACAGGCAATTGAGTCATCCTCTTCTCTGTGGGTGAGTCTATGAACACCTCTATAACGAGGGGTAATATCTGTCGGCTTTTCTTCTGGGTAACATATAGTAGGAATATTTGAAGCATCACTTAAATTTTTTGTAAAATGTTTAAGTGTTGATTTCATACCAGCAAAAATAGCAGGCAGATACAGTTTCTCTTTAAAAGTATTACCGTGACGCTCTACGACTTTAATTCCCATAATTTACTCCTACCACAACAATAGCTGTTATAAAGATATTTGCTAACGATAATGGAAGCAAAATATTCCATCCAAGTTTTTGAGTTTGATCGTATCTAAAACGAGGGAGAGTCCATCTCACCCAAATGAAAACAAAATGTAAAAAGAAAAGTTTCACTGTAAAGATAGCAAACTGTAAAATCATCACCCCTACCGCACTTGCGTGACCAAATCCAAGAGCGTAATATGACATTAGCAGTATTGCAAAAGCTGTAAAACCTATAATAAGAGTTGCATATACTTTTTTCTCATCTAATCCAGAAGTGTTGTAGATATTATGAGACTTCATCCACTTCAAAAACATAAGTGAAGTTACAACTGCAAAAGCAATTATAAGCCATAAAACTAACTCAAAATTGTTTATAAGATCAGCTGTATTTAGATATGGAAGCTGATAACCTCCAAGGAAAATAGTCACTATAAGAGCACCAGACGCAGCCATAGCAATATACTCTGCAACAAAGTAAAGACCAAATTTCATAGCGCCATACTCTGTATGATAACCGGCTACAATCTCACTCTCACCCTCAGCCGCGTCAAACGGTGCTCTGTTTGTCTCTGCAAAAGCAGTTATTATAAAAATAATTGTAGCTATAGGTTGAATAACTATTCCCCAAGCTGGAATTATAAAAAAGCTTTGAGATTGGTAAGTAACCATCTCATTTAAACTTATTGTCCCATAAGTAATTAACATTGAGACTAAAGATAAACCCATCGCAACTTCATAGCCAATCACTTGTGCTGTAGCTCTCATAGAGCCAAGTATTGCATACTTATTGTGACTTGCCCAACCACCAAGAATGATTCCATATACCCCAAGACCAGCAAATGCTAAAAACCAAAGTACACCTAAGTCTGTCGGCAGAGCCTGCATGTAGTATGTCTTATCATTAATAGTAATGTTATCGGCATAGGGGATAACCATAAAAGTCAAAAATGCACTCATAAAAGCAATAGATGGAGCAACCAGATAATAAAACTTATTCTTTATATGTGAAGGTAAAAACTCCTCTTTAAAAACAAGTTTCATCATATCTGCAATTGATTGAATTATTCCACCTAATCTAATACCATTTATATGACATCTATTAGGTCCAAGTCTATCTTGAATCAAAGCAGCAACACGTCTTTCCATCCATACCAAAATTGGTACAGTTGCAAGTGAAAATAAAATTGTCAAAATAAGAGGCAGTAAAATTAAAACTGTATTCATTTTAGCTCCTCTAAAAGCTCTACTAACCTAGGATGAACACTTTTATACTTTGTTGTGTAAAAGTCCTGTTTTATCATATCACAGTTAATTATTGTCCCACTGTCATGAGCGAAATTGGCAATTGCAAAAACAAGCTCATAGTTTGTCTCAATATTTGAAGTTGTAAAATGGACTACTTTTTTATTTTTAAGCTCTTTATTTTTAAGGTATTTATGGTCAAAATTAATCACTACATGTAGATTTTCCAAAGAGGCATTAAACTCTTCCTCACTGCTGTTTATACCAAGCTCTTTTACCCCTGCAAAGTTTGCACTCATATCGTTAGTTTTTAGCCAATCATCGCCAAAACTCTCATCAATATATGGCAGAGAAAAAAGCTCTATATTATTATTTCTACAAAACTCTTTTACAGCAGAGAGCTGTTGAAGACTCATAGATGGTGAGACAAGTGCGATTTTTTTATCAACTTTAAGCAGCTCTTTTAAATCTTCTACATGTGAGATTCCGCCGATAAACTCTTCATTTAACTCTGTGTAGCTAAGTCTTCCATAATCACATAAAAATGATTGGTTTATCTGCTTATTTCTTCTAGAGCGAAATCTATGAACCTTCTCAGCTGAATATTTTGTTTCATTGTAGTCTATTTGGATATTACACCCGCGTGAACAGCCATGGCATACACTCTTTGTAGAGTCTAAAAACCATACACGCTGTTTAAATCTAAAATCTTTTGATGTGAGTGCTCCAACGGGACACAGTTCAACAACATTCATGGCATAGTCATTATCTAGTTCATGTCCTAGTGCTACTGCAACTCTAGCATTGTCTCCGCGTCCAATAATCCCAAGCTCACCAGTTTTTGTAATGTCTGATGTAAAGCGGATACACCTTGTACATAAAACACATCTCTCTTGATCAAGGATAACATTGCACCCAAGGTCAATAGCTTTGCCTTTTTTTGTTTTAGGCGTACTTAGATGACTATCATAGAGACCAAAATCCATATAATAGTCTTGAAGCTTACACTCACCAGCTTGGTCACATATAGGACAATCAACAGGATGATTTAGAAGTTCAAGCTCTAAAATAGAGCGTTTAACCTCATTGATTTGTTCACTGATTGTTGAGACTTCAAGATTCTCTGTTACAAAGGTGTCACATGCAATCTGAGGACGCTTTTGCCCTTTTATCTCAACCATGCACATTCTGCAGTTACCATCAGCACCCAAATCCTGATGGTAACAAAAATGTGGGATTTTAATGTTGTTGTCAAGCAACACATCCATTAATAAATCGCCCTCTGTACACTCTATTGGAATATCGTTAACTATGATTTTCATTTTATGCACTCCAAAAATTCACTCTCAAAGTGTTTTAAAAAGCCGTCAATAACACCACTGGCTGCG
The DNA here is from genome assembly GCF_015265475.1 of Candidatus Sulfurimonas marisnigri. NCBI lineage: Bacteria > Pseudomonadati > Campylobacterota > Epsilonproteobacteria > Campylobacterales > Sulfurimonadaceae > Sulfurimonas > Candidatus Sulfurimonas marisnigri. The sequence continues at coordinate 2,119,430 of NZ_CP054493.1, forward strand.
GGTGCAAATACGCATATAGTTTTTCCATTCATAGTTTTACTTACAGACTTTAAAATTTGCAAATCCTCTTTTGTAGCACGTTTTTCAACAAATTTATTCATAATTTTATCGACCCAAGAGGTCCCTTCTCTACAAGGTGTACACTGTCCACATGACTCATGGTGATAAAATCTAAGTAGATTTTTCAGAGCTTTAACCATAGAAGCATCTTCATCTAAAACTATCATGCCTCCAGTACCAAGTGATGAACCAAGACCGCGCAGACTCTCATAATCGAGTCTTGCACTCTCGACCATATCAGCCGGAATAATCGGTGTTGAAGCACCGCCTGGAATTACAGCTTTTAGCTTTTTGCCGTTTTTTACACCGCCACCAAGCTTATTGATATACTCCATCATACTTACACCAAATTCAGCTTCATAAACACCTGGAGTGTTTACATTTCCACTTATTGCAAAAAGGAGAGTTCCCGGAGACTGCTCAGTTCCATAAGCTCTATAAGCATCTGCTCCGTTTTTAATTATAAAAGGGACTGATGCTATTGTCTCAACATTATTTACAAGCGTTGGCTCTCCAAAATAAAACTCTGGCTCAGGTGATTTTGGCTTTAGTCTTGGATGACCACGCTTTCCTTCAAGAGACTCCAAAAGTGCGGATTTTTCACCGCAGATATACGCCCCTGCACCACGATGAATAGTGATATCAACTCGGTATTTCGCGTTGCTTCCTAAAAAGTTTTTCTCATAAGCTTCATCTATCGCACTTTGCGTAATATCGCTAAACTCTTCATACTCACCTCTAACATATATATATGAAGTGTGAGAGCCAATTGCATAACATGTAGCAATAATTCCCTCAATTAACAGATGTGGGTCCAATGAAAGGATGCGTCTGTCTTTAAATGTTCCCGGCTCACTCTCATCAGCGTTTACTACAAGATACTTTGTACCTTCGTAGTCAGATGCCAACTGCCATTTTCCCCCTGCTGGTGCACCACCGCCACCTTTGCCTCGAAGATTACTCTGCTTGATAATATCTATTATCTCTTGGGGCTTTTTTGAAAAAGTTGCCTCTAAAGATGAATAACGCCCATTCTTAAGTGCCACATCAATAGTATGAGAGAGTGGTATTTCAAAATTTTTACTTACTATCTTAGTTTGCATTTAAAACCTCATCAATCATCTGCGGTGTTAAATTTTCTATATATTTTCCATCTAGTGTACACATAGGAGCACCCGAACATGCGCCCATACACTCAACTTCTAAAATCTCAAAATCTTCACTATAGTTATCATCTAAATGTTTCTTAATCTCTTCACTTCCATTTAACTCACAAGAGAGTGTTCTGCATACTTCAATTATGCGTTTATTTGTTTTTTCAAGTCTAAACATTGTGTAAAACGTAGCCACACTATAAATATTCATATATGGCAATTCAACAATCTCAGAGATATATTGCATTGCATCTTCGCGAATGTAAGATTCCTGTTTTTGCGCCAACCATAATAGAGGGAGGATTAAAGCTCTTTTATCTGGATAACGTTTTTCTAAAAGCTCTATTTTTGATCTATTTTGGATGTTATATGAAAAACTCATCTATCCATCTCTCCTGCAATAATATTAAGACTGCCAAGTGTTAAAATTGCGTCTGCCAGCTGAGAACCTTCAACCATTTGGGGGTATGCACTCATAGCTGTAAAAGATGGAGCTTTTACTTTAACTTTATACGGAGTTCCACTTCCATCACTAACTATAAAGAAGCCAAGCTCTCCATTTGTAGCTTCGAGTGAGCCATAATACTCTTTAGCAGGAACTTTAACCCCTTCGTATATTAGCTTAAACTGATTCATGGCACCCTCGATAGTGGTATAAGCTGCCTCTTTTGTTGGAAGAGTGATAGAAGCATCTTTTATATTCACATCACCCTCTGGTAAGTTTTGCATAACCTGCTCGATAATTTTAATGCTCTCATCTATCTCAGCATAACGGACCATAACTCTGTCATAAACATCACCTACACTTCCAACTATAACATCAAATTCATACTTCTCATAACCATAATAAGGTGTATCTTTACGCATATCAAATGAAACTCCGCTTGCACGTAAGTTTGGACCTGTCATAGAAGCGTTGATTGCATCTTCTGCACTTATCACACCAACATTTTGTGTTCTGTCATGAAAGATTTTATTATGCTTTATAAGCTTTAAGGTCTCATTTACACCATATTGAACTTTTTTTATAACCTCTTTTAAATCTTCATCAAAACCATCATACAAATCGTTTGCCATACCGCCAACTCTCATAAAAGAGTTTGTAAGTCTAGCTCCTGTTAGTTTTGAAAGTAAGTCATAAATATCTTCTCTAGGGTTGTACATGTACCAATAATTTGTAAGCCCGCCCATATCTACCAAAACAGCTGCTAAACAAACTATATGGTCTTCAACTCGTGAAAGTTCAAGTAGCATAACCCTAATAGCCTGAGCTCGCTCACTTAATGTAACACCTAGCATATCTTCAACTGTTTTAACAAAAGCTATATTGTTACTAATCGCTGAACAATAGTTAAGTCTATCTGTGTATGGAACAATCTGGTTATATGTGTGGTTTTCACAACTCTTTTCAAACCCGCGATGAAGATAACCAATCTCCGATACTGCTGCTTCAATAGTCTCTCCGTCAAGGGCAACATAAGTTCTAATTGTTCCATGACTTGCCGGATGAGATGGACCAAGGTTTAAAAACATTAAATCTTTGTTACACTCACTAAAAGAACCATCTTCTAATGAACAGACAACTTCTTTACTAAGTAACCTATTGTTCATCTCATCAACCAAGTCATCTGTCTCATAAAGAAGTTGACCTTTCGTTATAGGGTAAGATTTTCTTAACGGATGTCCAACAAATTCTCTATGGTTTAGAACTCTTCTTAGATTTGGATGATTTGTAAATATAACTCCATATTGGTCATAAACTTCTCTCTCTAACCAGTTTGCACCACTAAATATATCTGTGATACTATCTATTTCAAGAGTTGGCAAATATGTTTTAATCACAACATGTAGCTTAAAATCTTTATGGCGGATTATATATATAACAGAATACTCTTCTTCGTGAGTATCAATATATTCAGTGTAATCAATGGCTGTAATATCTAGGAGGTAATTGAAACCATCTTTGTATTTATTTTGTATAAATGAGTGAATCTCAGAATGTGCGACAGTAATATACTCATGCTTCATCAAGCAAGCCTTTAAAATCTTTATGTCTATCAAAATTATATTTGTTAGTTCTCAAATCTTTTTGTATGCAAAGTAGTGCATCAAGCAGAGCTTCAGGTCTTGGAGGACAACCGCCAACGTACATGTCAACTGGAATAATCTCATCAATTCCCTGCAAAGTACAGTAGTTATCATAAAAACCACCGCTACACGCACATGCACCCATACTCACAACCCATTTTGGCTCACTCATTTGGTCATAAATCTGCTTAAGTATTGGAGCCTGTTTATATGTAATGGTTCCTGCGACTATCATTAAGTCAGCTTGTCGTGGTGAAAAACGGACAACCTCTGCACCAAAACGGGAGATATCATACCTACTCGCAGCGGCACTCATAAACTCAATGGCGCAACATGCTGTTCCAAAAATCATCGGCCAAAGTGACGACTCTCTTGCCCAACCAATAGCTTCATCTAGTTTTGTAACAATTACGGTATCGCTTGGAAGGTTTGGATTATTCAACTCCATTTCAGGGCACCTTTTTTATAGATATATATAAGTCCAGCGAGCAGAAGAGCCATAAATGTAAACATTTCAAAAAGACCTAAAAGACCCGTCTCTCTAAGTGTCACAGCCCAAGGAAACATAAAGAGTATCTCCACGTCAAAAATAACAAATATAATAGCTACTAGATAGTACTTAATATTAAAGCGCTCAAAACTATCTTTATATGTTTTTTTAATTCCACTTTCATAAGTCTGATTTATTGTGTCGCCTTGCTTAGACTTTTCACCAACATAGCGACTCAAATGAAATAAAAAAGGGATTAAAGCTGTAAGAGTAAGGATTACTACTAATGGTAAATAAAAATTATAGTTCATATTTCTTAACCTTTGTGATGAAGAATTATAAACTAATTAAGCTTATTTATTGCCTCTATTTGTAAAAGAATTTATATGAATAATATGATTGTGTGTTAAGGAGTATATAGATTTACTTGTAGTTTAATGGGTTAAGGAAAAATCCTTAACCCATTTGTGCAGCAACTTCTGCAGCGAAGTCGCCTACAACTTTCTCAATTCCTTCACCTACTTCAAGGCGAACAAATTCAGTAATAGTTGCAGTACCACCAAGTGCAGCAGCAGCAGCTTCAACAGCTTGTGCAACTGTTTTACTGTCATCTAGAACATAAGTTTGATCTAGAAGAGCTTGTTCTTGGTCTAAAGTCGTGTTATCAGAAATAAAGCGAGCTAAAGAACCAGGAACAATTCTATCCCATATTTTTTCTGGCTTACCTTGAGCAGATAAGTCAGCTTTGATATCAGCTTCAGCTTGAGCTAAAACTTCTGGAGTTAATTGACTCATAGAGATGTACTGAGGTACATTTTTAAGAGGTTTTTTAAGACGTGCAAGTTCTTCGTTTTCTTTTTTGATAACTTCGATTCTTCCAACAGTCTCAGATGCAACGTACTCAGCATCAAAATCTTTATAAGATAGTGTTGTTGGTTTCATTGCAGATGCATGCATAGCAACTTGCTTAAGTACAGCTCTCATTCCCTCTGCAGTTTTTTCACTGTCGCATTTAGCAGTTAAGATAACAGCTATACGGTTGTTTGAGTGAATATAACCATTTAATGCAGTTGTAGCATCAGCAGTAAGAGTAGAAAAACGACGAACTTCTATCTTTTCACCGATTTTACTAACAGCAGCTGTAAAAGTCTCCCCAAAAGAAGAAGCCATTAATGCATCAACATCAGCAGGTTGATTATTGTAAATCTCTTCTGCCGTAACTTTAACTAGATTTTGAAAACCTTCATTTTGAGCAACGAAATCAGTTTCAGAGTTAATTTCAACAACAGTAGCTTTAGAGTAGTCATCTGCTATTTTAAATCCAGCAAGACCTTCAGCAGCAACTCTGTCAGCTTTTTTAGCTGCTTTAGCAATACCACGCTCTTTTAAAAGCTCAGTTGCCTTAGCTATGTCTCCATCAGCTTCAACTAAAACTTTTTTACAATCCATCATTGGTGCATCAGTTGCTGAACGCAACTCTTTTACCATTGCTGCTGTAATATCTGCCATAATTATACTTCCTCTGTTGCTACAGGAGCTTCTTCAGCTACTACTTCTTCAGTTTGTTCTTCTTCAGCAGGTGCATCTCTAAGAGCTTTACCTTCGTTGATAGCTTCAGTCATTTCACGACAGAAAAGTTGAATAGAACGGATAGCATCATCATTACCAGGAATTCCGTAAGTGATTAAATCTGGGTCACAGTTAGTGTCAAGTGGAGCAACAACCGGAATACCTAAACAACGAGCTTCTAAAACAGCAATATGCTCTTTAACTGCATCAAGAACAAATAACATGTCAGGAAGTTTTTTCATACCACGGATACCACCGAAATACTGCTCTAGTTTCTCTTTTTTTCTTGAAAGCATTAAAGCTTCTTTTTTAGTTAAAAGATCAATTTGACCATTTTCTTGCATCTCAGAAATAATGTCAAGTTTACGGATAGATTTTTGAATAGTTGGGAAGTTAGTAAGCATACCACCTAACCATCTGTTATCAACATACGGCATACCACAAGCGATTGCTGCATCTCTTACAGAGTTACGAGCTTGTTTTTTTGTACCAACAAAAAGAACTGTTTTACCTTCAGCTGCTACATCAACAACGATTTGGTAAGTGTTACGGAAATAACGAAGAGTTTTTTGTAAATCTATAATATAGATATTTTTACGTACACCAAAAATATACTTTTTCATTTTTGGATTCCAACGACGAGTTTGGTGTCCAAAGTGTACACCACATTCTAATAGGTCTTTCATAGTTACCATTTAAGGTCCTTTAAGAGCTCTTTTGAGCTAGAGTTTTATCAGTTAGCTTTGGCAATATCGGGTAATACTCATCTAATAAAACGAGTTACACTGACTTTTGATACATACCTGTTAATGTTTCTTTAGCTACATGTAGTAAAGAAAATCCGCGAATTATACTCAAAATATATTTAAGTTTTGCTTTTATATTGTTTTATCAATTTTAAGTAACAGCATATGTCGCATATTAGTATTTACCTATATAAATAGCACTGTTTAAAATAAAATTTATATAATCTTGGTATAGTTATGCATAAATTATAAAAAACAGTTATATTACTGACTATGTTTTTTTGCATAAAAAGGATCAATATGAATAGGCCTCTACTACTATCTTTAGCTGCTGCTGCACTCTTAAGTACAAACTTAAGCGCACAGTCAATGTATGAGCGATTTGAAGCAATGGAAAAAGAGATGAATCAGCTCAAAAGAGAGCTTTCTGCTTTAAAGTCTAGCAAATCTCCTACTAAGACCGATGAAGAAGAACAAGAAGAGGTAGCTTCAAGTGTAACATCTACAGAAGATGAAACAGTGGCAGTCGCAGAAGACAAAGAAGAAGAGGATGATGGAGAAGAGATTGCGACTAATGAAGATAGGATATATGAGCTTGAAGAGGCTGTTTCACAACTAAACAGAAGTACATCTGGTTCTCATCTTAAATTTAAAGTTGATTACAGATTCGCAATTGAGAACATGAACTACACAATGGCTGATGGTAGAGAGGCTAAAAACAATGCTTTTATGACAAACAGACTTTGGATAAATACTGCATACAAGGCAACAAACAATCTAAGTTTCTCGGCTCAATTTGCTTACAACAAAGCTTTCGGGGAGCGTTCAGGTGCCTCAGATGCTCCTACAAATTCATTTGAAGGTTTCGACTGGATAGCAAATGAAAATGCGTATGATGACAAACTGAGAGTCCGATCTGCTTACTTCTTTTACAGAAACACAGAGTTTATGGGTCTTGATATACCATGGACAATAAGTATTGGTCGCAGACCATCAACAAACGGCCATCTTATAAACCTAAGAGATGATGATAAAGCTTCTTCTCCTCTAGGACATGCTATCAATGTTGAGTTTGATGGACTAAGTTCAAAATTTGTTATAAATAAAAATACAGGTACATATGTCAAGTTTTGTGCAGGTCGTGGGATGAGTAATGCTGCTCCGAAATTTTCATCTACTCCTTATGCTGAAGTTAGTAGTGATAACACAAATATAGATTTGGCTGGATTGATATTTGTCCCTTTTGACAACAAACAGTATTCTGTAGCAACCCAATACTACTATGCAAACAATCTAATTGATGCAGTCAACCCTAATGACCAAACTGCTGGCTTCGATACAGTAGGCGGTTTGCATAGCGCCAGCATCAATTTTACTGCCAAGGGGATTGGGAACGAGTGGAGCAACTTTTTAGATGATTCTACATTTTTTGTAAGTCTTGCTGCTACTGTTACGGACCCTAAAGATAGAGGTGTTAGCACCGGAATGCTTGGCTCTGCTGATAAAGAGACTGGTACATCTTACTGGATAGGGACACAATTCCCTTCACTCCTTACAGAGAGCGGAAGATGGGGTCTTGAATTTAACCACGGTAGCAAGTACTGGAGAAGTATAACTTACTCTGAAGATACAAATATAGGTTCAAAAGTTGCAACCCGCGGTAATGCATATGAGGTATATTTTACAGAGTATCTTATAGAAGATATATTATCTTTGCAGCTCCGCTATACATATATAGATTATGACTACTCTGGAAGTAATGGATTTTTTGGAAGCACTTCAGGAAATTCAATGAGAATTTCTGACATCCCTACAAACAGTGCTATGGCCTCTCAAGTTGTAGACAAAGCACAAGATATCCGCTTTTATATCAGATATAGATACTAAACTAGATTCTGGGTCAAGCCCAGAATGACGGAATTTTCAAGTCCAACTGACGGAATGGTCAAACAAAAACGTCATCCTGAACTTGATTCAGGATCTCAAATATATTAAACCTGCAAACTCTCCAGTTCACTCTTAACTTTTTGCACATGCTCTTTAACTCTTACTTTTTCAAACACGCCTTTTACAACCCCCTCTGGGTCTATAATAAAAGTGGTACGGACAATCCCCATATACTCTTTGCCATAATTCTTTTTCATCTGCCAAACACCATACTCTTGCATCATAGAGGTATCTTCATCGCTTAAAAGTGTTACATCTATCTCATGTTTTTCCATAAACTGGCGATGTTTTTTAGTTGTATCGGCACTTACTCCCAATACAATCGCATTGAGGTCATTAAAGTCAGGGAGTGCTTCTGTAAACTCACAAGCCTCTGTTGTACATCCTGGCGTATTGTCTTTTGGATAAAAATACAGAACTATCCACTTTCCTTTTAAATCTCTAAGACATATCTCTACGTCATCTTGGTTTGGTAAACAGAACTCTGGTGCATTTTCATCTATTCTTATCATATTTATATTCCTTAGTTTTAAACTGCTTTTTTTCCATTTATCATAGTAGAAATAACTCCATTTTCATCTGTAGCATCTGCAATAATCACACCCGCTATATGAAGAGGCACAAAAATCATAACAACATAAAAAACAATTTCATGAATATCTTTAATGCTCCCTGCCAACTCTTTACTTATCTGCAGCTCCTTGTGAAAGTGTATAGCTAAACCGCTAAGTGCCATAAAAATAAGTGTTGCATAAATCACATAGTATGAAATCTTAACAGCTTTTTTGTGAAGAGTTAGCGAAGCAAAACTCTCAGTTAAACTTGAGTCCTTGATGAAGAGGCATATTCGGTAAATTATTAAAAATGCCAGAGCGTAGCCAAATATAATGTGCCACTCCCACATCCCCGCACGAACAGCTTTTGCTAATATTTTTGCCTGTTCTGCCGTTATTACAACTCCCATATCCGAGAGCTGAGTCATTAAAATTTCAGAGTTAATTCTCCATGAGAGAAATGTTTTTCTTAAAAAAACAGTACCTAATAAACCAATAACTACTATGGCATTGAGCCAGTGCCATACTCTAAATTTTACAGTGTACTTCATCTCATCCCCTTAATCTTAATATACAAACATTAAAAAATAGACCCATATCCCCGTTAGTGAAGTCGCTATAACCCCTGCAAATGTTATAAGACCCGCTTTTTTGTGCTTTTTCAATTGCACCTGCTTCTTAGCCATAAAAATAGTTGTTCCCCATATTATCAGTGTTATAACTGCAATAGCTATATGAAAAACTAAAACCATAAAAGCGTAATTATGAGCAACTGAACTCTCCTCCATAAAGGCATTAAAGCCACCGCTTAGTCTTACTCCATATTCAAAATATGAGACTACAATCACTGAGAAAGCAAATATAAATATTTGAACATATGAGTGTGCTTTATAGTGTTTATTTCTTGCCAGAGCAATTGCTCCTGCCACCAAAAAAGGCAAAAGCGCAACAATAAGAGTTACTAAATCCATAAAAAATGGAGAACGCGTGCCGAAAAAACCAGGATGGAACATATATTCTAAATTACTCATAAATTAAACCTTCTTTCTTTTTTGAATCTTATAATACCAATAAATCAATAAAACTAAGGTAATTAAAATAACAATAATAATCTGTTTTAAATAATTGTTAATTAATTCTTGATTCTCCCCTATAAAATACCCAAGCATTACAAGTATCAGTGCCCAAAGACCAGCACCTAATGCTGTGTAGGCAGAAAAAGACACTAAGTTCATGCGAGAGAGTCCTGCTGGAATGGAAATAAGCTGACGAATGCCTGGGATAAGTCTTCCTGTAAAAGTAGATATATGACCATGTTTTTCGAAAAAACCATCCATCTTTTCCAGGGCATTCTCGTTTATAAAAAAATACTTCCCATATTTACGTAGAATTTTTCTTCCTAGTGTCAGTGCAAGATAGTAATTTATAAATGCTCCAATCATAGAGCCCCCCAAAGCACTAGCCATAATTAGACTAATACTCATTTCACCCTTTGAGGCTAAATATCCGGCTGGTACAAGCACTATCTCACTAGGAAAAGGGATAAAAGAACTCTCAACAGTCATTAGTAAAAAAATTCCAAAATAACCCCAATCAAAGATTAAATCTACTAAACCCTCTGCTAACTTTCTAATCATTTAACACCTCTGTAACATCTTTTATCATCTTAGAAGCAACATCTTTAGATGAATACTCCAATAGAGCTTTACTTTTACTCTCAAGCTCTTCATCTAAAATAGAAATCAGTTTAGATTTTATATTTTCATTCTCTCTCTCGCACCAGCCAAGGTTATTCTCTACTATAAACTGAGCATTGTAGTACTGATGGTCACCTGCTGCGTATGGATATGGGATAAATAAAGCTGGACAACCATTGGCAGTTAATTCCCAAAGTGTACTTGCTCCTGCGCGACTAACAGCCAAATCGGCACTTGAGATCAACTTGTCCAACTCCTTTGTAAAAGCGTAAAGTTCAACCTCTACATGTAGAGATTCATACTCTTTCTTTACCCTCTCAAAATCAGCCTCACCGGCTTGATGAATTATTTTAATATTTAGTTTTTTTAGATGTTTTGCTACGCTTAAAGCTAAATCATTTATAGCTTTTGCACCGTTGGAACCACCTAGAAATATGATTGTCTTTAGAGACTCTCTTACCCGTGCATGTTTAAAAAAATCTTCTTTAATCGGGTAGCCAGCAATAGGAGAATTATTATCGTAAGCAGATATAAACCTTTTAGCGAATGGCTTTAAAAGTGAATTTAATCTTCCCTCAACTGCATTTTGTTCATGTATAAAAAGAGGGATAGATCTACTTAATGTAGCTATTGAAGCAGGAGCAGCAGAAAAACCACCTACGCTATAAGTTGCAACAATATTATGTTTTTTCAGTAGTTTTCTAGATTTTAAAAATGCTAAAAAAATTTTAAAAAGTGCTTTAAATTTTCCTAAACCTTTTTTATTTACAACGCCCGCAGTATCCAAAAAGTATACATGCGAAAATGAGCTATGATGCTCAAAATACTTTCTGTCCTGCCCACGCATGGAACCTATAAATATCGCTTCATGTCCATCTTTAACAGCAGCTTCTACTAAAGCCTGAGCTATCATAAGATGTCCACCTGTACCACCACCGGTAATGCATAGTTTCATTTTAATTTCCACATATATTAATTCATTTTCGCTTTTTTAGATGCCATCAAAACCATCCCTATAGCAAAAGAAGCCGCTAAAATAGAAGATCCACCATAACTTAAAAAAGGAACTGAGATTCCTTTAATAGGTGTAATCCCACTAATCCCATAGGCGTTTACCAGAAAAGCAAATGATAAAAGCAATCCTACGCCCAAACTAAATAGGTATATCGTAGAATCATCTGAGCGGTTAGCAATTTTAAAAATTCTTTGAATCATCCACATAAATATAAATACTACAAATAAAACTCCAATAAATCCGAACTCCTCTGCTAAACCTGCTAAAACAAAATCTGTATGCACTTCAGACAAAAACCCTAACTTGAAAGTCCCGTTTGCAATACCAGTGCCAAAGAGGCCTCCATTATGAATTGCATTAAGAGAGTGTCCTATTTGATAAGGTTCAACTTCAGTTGGAACTCTTAATTGCTCGGCGATTGAAGCTGGAAAAAGTTCCAATACACTATTTTGCGCTAAAGCCCACCAAGATTTTATACGAATAATTCTATGTTCTGCCGTAAAAATAAAAAACAAAAAGAACATAAGTGCCCCCAAGAGAAGAGTCAAGAAAAACCTAAAACTGCTTCCTGCAAACATAAGTAGAAAAAGAAGAGTAAGCCCAAGTACGACTACTTGTCCTAAGTCATTTTGTACAAATGCTATAACAAACATAGCACCTATAAAAACTACTCCATATGGGGCAAACCGTATATACTCCTGTTTTATTCCCATTCCACCATGGTGACCCAATTTTCTTGAGAAACTCCATGCCAAAAAATATACAAACCCAACTTTAAAAAACTCTACCGGAGCTAAGGAAAATCCAAAAAGTTTTATCCACCGTTTTGCCCCACCAACTGCTGAGACTAAATACTCCGGTAAAAATGGCATAGCAATCATAAGAACTGCAGAGCCTATAAAAAGGGTAAAGCCTATTGGGGCTAAAAGCTTATCTGGGTCCCCCTGAGCAAGAATCCAAATTGTAAATATACTTATAAATCCGAAAAGAGTCTGTCTTATTGCAAAGTGAAATTCATTAACTCCAAAAAGTATAGTTGTATAAGCAGAGAGAGTATATGTTAAAATAATACTAATCCCTATAAGCGTCGAGACGAGGGCAAAGAGCTTTCTATCTGCCATAAAACATTACTTAATTTTGTTGATTTTTAGAACAAACTCAACTTCTGCTTTAGATATATGTAACTCTTTTGAGATTGTCTCAAGAGTAACACCCTGTTTAAAGAGTAAAATAATTTTTTCATCGTCATTTCCATGAATAGAAGTAGGAATAGAGATTTGTTTTACACCATTCTCTAAAGATGCAATTCTAGATTCTATATGTTCATCAATAGTTTGAACACTCTCTTCTAATCTCTTTAGTCCCAAAGAAATAGGTTTTACCATATCATATACTGTTCTCTCTACCTCTTGGTAAATATCATCGTCACTCATTCGGCTGGTGTTCTTCGTAATATTTTTTTGTGTTTCGCTAAGTGTTTTTTTCAAATAGAAAATTTCTCTATTTAGCTCCTCTGCCACAGTTGCAACAGAGCGGATATTTTTACTATACTGTGAATCTTTTGTAAAAACATAATAAATAAGATATAAAATCATAGCAGCCATTGCAACTACGAGATACTCGATGCTAATATACTCTATGTTCATCTCTTATTCTCTTTCGCTTCACGTATCAAAACTCTCTCTCTTGCAGTCAAGTAAGCGCTCCACTCTTTTTCATCTCGCTCATGAATTTTACTTATTTTAGCAAGTGATTTGTCAAGCGCGGTAAAGAATATTGGTACATCTCTTTTTGGGTGAACAGGCATCTCAACTCTGCCATAATACTCTCTCCCCTCTTCTAAAACATCTTCTTTGAGTTTAAAATGCTCAAAACCGATAGATTCAATTGCCACTTCATGTGTCAGGGACAATCTTTTTGGCTCTTCATTTTTTAAAAACCTTTCCAGTGAGTCTACTTTTCTATGCAACTCTACCATCAAGTTTAGTAAAACAGGGTCCGTATCTGAGCTCTCACCTTTTGCACGTGCGAGTTTAAGCCATTGACTTATAGGATCATCATCAATTTCGCTTAACTGTTGATACTCTCTTAAATATCCCTCTATATCTATCTCTGTTTCGCTAAAGGTTAAACTAATTGGTGCATCGACTAGGCGAATATCCATTATAAAACCTTATCAAAAACAATTAAAATAAAAAATGCAATCCCAAGATAACCATTTACTGTAAAAAATGCACGATCTATTTTTGTAAAATCTTTTCTCACCAAATAGTGCTCATAACTAAGCATAACTGCCCCTAACATTACTGCAAAAAATGCAAACAGACCAAGTCCTGCCATCCAAGCGAATAGTGCCCAAAAAACTACTGTCAGTATGTGAAAAAATGCTGATAGTAAAAGTGTTGCATCAGAGCCATACTTTGATGGAACAGAGTAAAGATTATTCTGCTTGTCAAACTCCATATCTTGCAGTGAATAGAGCAGATCAAATCCTGCTACCCAAAATATAACACCTAAACTAAGCATTACAGACCAAGGTGTAATTTCTGCGAGAACTGCAACAACACCAGCTATTGGAGCAAGTCCAAGAGATATGCCTAAAACTATATGAGCTAAAGAAGAGAAGCGTTTAAAGTATGAGTAAGATCCAAGAACCAAGAGTATTGGAAAACTCAAATAAAACGCTAATGGATTTATAATATATGCAACCCCAATAAAGACAAAAGCATTAACAAGAGTAAAAATAATAATGCTTGGAGCATCCAATCTTCCGTCTACATTTGGTCTTGATGATGTTCTGGGATTTTGTGCATCTATATCCCTATCTGCAAATCTATTGAGACCCATTGCAAAATTTCTTGCACTTATAGCTGCAAACACCCCCAAAACAAGTAGTGTATAACCAAACCACCCATCTGCTGCGACAATCATAGCAATAAAAATAAACGGAAGTGAAAATATGGAGTGCTCAAACATTACCAGTTCGTTAAAATCTTTAATTTTATTAATATATCTTTGCAAATTAAACCTTCATGTATTTTTGCTTATTTTACCTAAACTAGGTTTAAATGTGTATGATTATTAAACTAAATTATATTATAATTGTTTATATAATATAACCAATAGGAATAGATAATTGAGGAATCAACCGAAGTATAATTTTTTTAAAAACACAACATATGCTCTAAACGGTCTAAAAGATTTAATTCAGACGGAGACATCATTTAAGATTGAACTTATACTTACTGTGATTTTACTACCAGTAATTATATTTATAGATACTACTTTGGTTTATAAAGCTTTAATGTTTATATCACTAATTGGAATGCTTCTGGCAGAGGCAACAAACAGTGCAATTGAGAGAGTCGTTGATTTAGTAACACTTGAACATAATCATATGGCGGGTCGCGCAAAAGATGTTGGAAGCACAATCGTATTTTTAAGCATCTTTGTCTTTACCGTAACTTGGGCAATAGTTTTAATAGATATTTTATAATATGAAACAACTAGCCATTATTGGTCCTACAGCATCCGGTAAAAGTGATTTAGCTATAAATATTGCTAAAAAAACAGATGCTTACATACTCTCAATCGACTCGCTTAGTATCTATAAAGAGATTGATATAGTCTCTGCTAAACCTTCCTCTACTGAACTAAACTCTGTTAAACATTTTGGTATAAATGTAATTGATCCGGATGAGTACTTCAGTGTAAATATATTTATAGATTTATATAAAGAGCTACTATCTACATGTAGGAGTGAAAATAAGAATCTCATCATAGTTGGCGGTACATCTTTTTATCTAAAATCACTTCTTGATGGACTCTCAAAGTTACCAGAAATCAATAATGAAATAAAACAACATGTAGAGTTAAAACTGAAAAATTTAAAAGAGTGTTATCAGTTTTTATATGACTTGGATACTACGTATATGAAAGACATTTCTCCAAACGACAAGTATAGAATTGAAAAAGCGTTACTTATTTACGAATCCTCTAGTCTAACACCATCTGAGTGGTTTATACAAAATCCACCAAAACCTATTATAGAAAATCTTGATATTTACAATATACATGCAGATAGAGAAATTTTACGCCAAAGAATCTCAAAAAGAACATCTAAGATGTTAGAGCTTGGATTAATAGATGAAGTGTGTGCCTTAGAAAAAAAGTATACAAGAACACCGCATTCTATGAACTCTATAGGGATTGTTGAAGTTTTAGAGTACCTTGACGGCAAAGTTACAAAAGATGCTATGATTGATAATATTTCAACCCATACGTCTCAATTAGCAAAAAGACAACAGACTTTTAATCGCACTCAGTTTAAAGATATTGTTAGCGCTCCACTAGAAAAGCTAGAGGAGCTTATACTTTCTCAAATCTCCTGAGCTGCTTTTGCTAATTTAGCCCAAGATGATTCTTTGTCGGCATATATAGAATCTTTATAAGCCTTTGAAGCATCATCATCTCTCCATAACTTACTGTATACACTACCTAACAGGTATTTTTGTCTTGCTCTTGTATTGTTTTTTAACTCAATATTGTCTAGTGACTTTATAACTTCTAGTGCTTTGTTAAAATCTTCTCTTTTTGAATAAGCCTCATAAAGTGCAAACTCGACAAAAGGACTCTGAGCATTTGAGTTAGATTGAGATTGTATTTTCATAACTTTTTCACCATACAAAACAACTAAATTATTATCTTTTTTTTGGCTGCCTACTGATATTAACGATATATATCTCTCTATATCTAAATAATCTAACCCATAAACTTTTTCTATCTCAGCCATACTATCTATCATCTTTATACTGTTTTCTAATCTAGAATATGTATCAAAGAGATACCTATAAATATCTTTGTAATCTGAATTTTTATTATCTTCAATAAGAGTTATTAAATCTTTTGATGCTTCTATAACATTGCTGTAATTTCCAGTGGCAAAATCAATTTTTATATATCTATATAACCACTTCTTTCTCTCTTGTAGATCTTTTGATTTTAAATTCTTGTCTGACGTCTTTTTAGCAAGTTCATAATCAGCACCTTTCATGGCACACTCATATATCCCATCATCCCACTCATCTGAAAGTTCTATTTTATATTTTGATGCTATTTCCAATACACTGCCGCACTCTTTTACTTCTAATGCTTGCTTCATAGTGCCTATTGCCGAAGATGTTATCATAGCTCCAACATCTTTATACTCTTCGACATCTAGCTTAAGAAGTTTTTCCTCTAATCCTAGAACCTCTCTGAATCTAGAATTTTCAATAAGCAGTTTAGCTTTTTCATATATAGCTTTGTTTCCTATACTGTCCCCGAGGTATTCACTCATTAGTTTCTCATAATTTGCCAGTTTAGTTGTTACATTATCATCACTTATATCAAAAAACAGACCATCTTTAGCAGCTTTTACCTCTTGTTCATAAAGACCATCAGAGAATAGCTTTAAGTATAAAGTTAAGGCTTCATAAGCTTCTTTTTTATTTTTTGTTTTACTAAGCCATACTCCTCTGTTTTTCAAGAGTATTTCATGCTCCTCATGATCATTTTTTATATTTTCAAAGAGGGCTTTTGCTATAGATGCTGCTGTAATATAACCTTCATTGTCAGAAAAATCATACATCATGTCAATAGATTCCGGTATTGATTCTATAAAGTAGATAGGTTTAGCTTTTGCCACTTTATTTGCATACAAAGATGCTTCTTTGAATTTATCTGATAATATAAAATTTTGTGCTAATCTATATGCTGCGGTTGCGGCTACATCTATATCAGAAGTTTGTTCCAATGCCTTTTTGAATAATGACCTTGCTTGAGTGGCACTTCCCGATGAATCCAACATCTCACCTTTATATATGTAGCCCCACTGAGCATAAACTGTATTATCATGTTCAGTGAAAAGTCGGTCGAAAAAGTAATCAGCATCAGTACCCAAACCCATTTTATAGTAAGATTTAGCAGCCATCGATATAACTTCAGGAACATTTTCATCAGAAGAGTACTCTTTTAGATAGACTTTTACAACATCAATCAACTCATCATATAGCATTAATTTAGAATATACTTTCATCTTATAATATAGTAATTCAGCTGTAAATAGTGAGTCTGGATACTCTTTTATAACTTCCTCAATAAGCTCCAATGTAAATTCATATTCCTTGTCATCATAAAGTTTTTTTATTTTTATATACTGGGAGACATCCCCAACTCTTTCTATATGCACTGGGTTTCCTTGCATATCTAAACTCCCGACATAAGGCAACTTATCCTCTGAAAATGTAAATGGGAAGTTTATGGATACGTCTAAGTCAGAGTTCTTCTTAAGATATGGTAATTTATTTTTATAGCCAATCAGCATCCAATGATTTGAGAGCTTAACATTAGAACTAAAAACAGTATCATCTTTAGTTAAATTAAATTCAATTGGCAAAAGTTTCATCTTTTGATATGGTTTAATTATTAAAAAAAAAGTTTTTTTATTTACCTCTGTAGTTATCTCAAAGAAATTGTTTTGTATTTTTTTTAATTTTTGCGATGGAGACTTTGAAAATGCACACACTATTTTAACTATTTCGTCAAAATCATTTTTCATATCTTGGCATAAAAATTTATCTTCATCTCTTAAATGAAGTGTTGAGAAGTCTTGATGATTCTCTTTTGCACCTTGAATAGAAATTTCAAGGGCAAAAAGAAGTGGAGTTGATATATTAGATAGTAACAGGATTAAGAGTATGGTTTTTAACAAATTCTGTCCCTATTATTAATTTACAACGCCTAGTAAAGCTATTCATTCACTAGGCCACACCAACCGTTATGATACTAAATCCAGCCCAGTAATGGGTGGACAGAAGTTCATATTCAAAAAGTTGTTAATATCCGCTATTGTACACGAATGATGTAACAAACTCTAATAGTGGGTTTAGTGTTAAAAAAGCAAATATAGTTCCTATTGCTGCAAAACCGATAATAGTTTTAAGAGGAAGTGTTGCATTTGATACATATACATGTCCGTCATTACCTACTAATGGTTCTTTCATAAACATATATACTATAAGTTTCAAATAATAGTAACCAGCTATAGCAGAGTTAAGTGCCATAATAAGTGCTAATACTGTATATCCACCTGTTATTGCTGCACTAATCATATATAACTTACCCCAAAATAGAGCGAATGGTGGCAGACCAGCTAAACTTAACATAAACAGAGCCATAATTGATGCAGCTACTGGAGATGTTTTTACCATTCCTGCGAACTTATCATAACTATGATCTGAGTTTTGATGGGCTGGAAGATTTTTCTGTCTTGATATCCAAAGCATAGAAAATGAACCTAAGTTAGTAAAACTAAATAAAATCCAGTATAAAAATAGAGCACTGTTTGATTGTGTAGTACCTATTAATATTGCTGCCATAACAAAACCTGCATGAGAGATTGAGCTGTATGCAAGCATTCTTTTTACATCAGTTTGAACAAGTGCCCATATATTTGCCATAGTCATAGTAAGAACTACACCAATATATAAAACTACCTCTAACCAAACTATTCCACTATGAATTAAAAACTCAAATAGTCTCATAGCAACTACAAATGCAGCTATTTTTGGAACTATTGACATGTATCCAGCTAATGCTGCAGATGAACCTTCATAAACATCTGGTGTCCAAGTATGAAATGGAACCATTGAAAGCTTGAAGCCAAAAGAAGCTAAAAGGAAGACAACACCAACAAGTACAAATCCTATATCAGCAAAGTTGTTTGCAGAAAGAACTGAAGCTATCTGATTTATCTCCACTGAGCCTGTAAGTGCATAAAAGACCATAGAACCAAAACTAAAAAAACCTGCAGCTAAAGCACCCATTGTAAAGTACTTAACAGCAGCCTCAAATGACTTATCACGGTTATGCATAGCAATCAGAGTATATAGTGCTAAAGAAGCTGTCTCTAATCCTACAAAGATTAATATTAAGTTATCAGTTGCAACCATAAATTGGAAGCCTGCTATCATAAACAAGAATAGTGCAAAGAACTCAGGGTATGAGAACTCATGGAATCTCTTATGTGTTAATGCTAATGGGATAAAAAGCATTGATGCTGCAACTATAATAAACTGAGATAGAATTGCAAGACCATCTATAAGCATTACATCGAAAACACCCATAACTGTGCCGTTTTGGGTAAATATACCTGCTGAATCCAACAGTGCCGCAAAATCTATTCCTAGTACAAGCAAACTTATCATTACATATAAAGATTTGTCTTGTCCGCTTTTGAATAGGTCTATAACTAAGATTAAAAGAGCACCAATTATTGGTATTAGCATTGGTGCTAAAGTCATTAAGTTTAGTGATTCCATTGAAATATTTACTGGTGATAACATTAGTGTGCCTCCTTTTCAGAAGTCTTATTAATTAGAATATTAAGATTTGGTATTCTTTTTTTTGCTTCCTCAGTTGTAGATTTTTCATGCATTAACTGAACAACTGCTTCAACTGAATTATTGATAGGCTCTAAAAGTGGTTTAGGGTAAATACCTAGCCATAAAGTTATCGCGACTAAAGGAACTAAAGCGATTAGCTCTCTTTTGTTTACATCTGGAAGATTTCTATTTTCCTCTTTTGTAACTTCACCAAAAAACATCTTTTTGTAAGCCGCTAACATGTAGATAGCGCCTACGATTATTGCGATACCTGCTAGAAGTGTTAATATGTGAGACTGTTGATAAAAACCAATAAGACTTAAAAACTCACCTACAAAGTTAATTGTAAGCGGCATACCAACTGAAGCCATCATCATTATTCCAAAAATTGTCGCATATCTAGGCATAACTGCTGCAAGTCCACCAAATTCACTCATAAGTTTTGTATGACGTCTGTCATAAATAACACCTACAAGCAAGAACAGAGCACCAGAGACAACACCGTGAGCAATCATTAAAAATACTGAACCTGTAATTCCCTCAACATTAAGTGCAAATGTACCGAGGATAATTACACCCATATGAGATACAGATGAGTATGCAACAACCTGCTTAATATCTTTTTGTGCGTATGCTACCATCGCAGTGTAGATAATCATAATAATTGCCAATACTGCAATTGGGTACATGAAGTAAACTGACGCATCTGGAAAAAGTGGCAGCGAAAAACGGATAAAAGCATATGTACCCATTTTCAGTAAAATTGCCGCAAGTATTACAGAACCAATAGTTGGTGCTTGACCGTGAGCGTATGGTAACCAAGTATGGAATGGAAACATTGGAACCTTGATTGCAAAACCAAAGAAAAATGCTACAAATAACCAAAGCTGGAATGATTCAGGCAATATTAGACGGTACCAATCAAGAATTGCAAAACTCCATTGACCTGTTGCTTGATAGTAAAAATAAGCCATAAACAGCATACCAACTAGCATTACAAGTGAACCTGTAAATGTATATAAGAAAAATTTAACAGAAGCGTAAATTCTTCTTGGTCCACCCCATGCACCAATGATATATAACATTGGTACTAGTGAAAGTTCCCAGAATACATAAAACACAATAGCATCAAGAGCAACAAATACACCTATCATTGTCATATGTAAAAACAAAAGTGTGATTATCATATTTTTTACATCTTTAGTATCCGTTAACGAAGCAATCCCAATCATAGTAAAAAATGACGCTAATATAATAATAAATAGTGATATACCATCTACACCGACAATATAGTTAATTCCAAATGCTGGAACAAGAGCTACCTGCTCCATAAACTGCATGCCAGAAACATTTGAATCAAAAGCAAACCAAAGCCATAGAGATAGCGCAAACTCCACTGTAGCTACTGCTACACCGTATGAACGCATACTGTCTTTATGAACAACGAATCCAAGCACAGCTGCTAGTGCCGGGAAGAAAATTAAAATCGATAAGATATGATCTAACATATATTAAGCTCCTAAACCTGATAAAATCGTTTTGATTTCACCAGAATATCTAACTGCAAGTCCAAAAACTACAGCTAACGATAGCAAGACAACAGTTCCTGCTACCATCCATTTAAGCATAGTTGATAGATTACCACTCTGCATTGCTCTTGTGTTTTCACCAGTTGAATAGAACATATGTGCTATTCCATCAACACTTGCGTCAACAACTTTTTCATCAATCTTTGTCCAACATGCATCAGACAACTCTCTGTATGGCTTAACAATATACTCTTCATAGGCATAAGGGATATAGTATTGATTGAATAAAAGTTTATATGCAAAACTTTTTTCCATTTTAGAAGTTCCATCAGGTACTTTTATATCTCTTGATGTATATTTTTTATATGCAAAAAGGATTGCAGCAATTACAAAAAGTTGCGTACCAATGGTCATAATCCAATATGTCAATTGCGAATGGACATGATACTCTGTAGCTGGAAGTACATATGTAACCATCTCAAAGTATGTCATTTTAAACGAACCTGCAATAATTGCAAGAATTAAAAGTGGGCTCATAGCAACGAGCATAAACTTGTATGCTTCATGCGGATGAAAACCAAATAGTTTATATCTCTCTTCACCATGGAAAATTAAAGCAATAATTCTAAATGAATAAAATGCAGTTAAACCAGCAGTTAATAGTAGCACTGTATAGATGATATAGTGATGTTCAACAAAACCAACCTCTAGGATTAAATCTTTTGAAAAGAAACCAGCAAATGGATATATACCAGCAAGAGCAACTGATGCTAGTGTCATCATAATCATACTAGCCTTCATCTTCTTGCCAAGTCCACCCATTTTAAACGGATCAAGTTCACTATCCATAGCGTGCATAACATTACCAGCACCAAGAAATAGTAATGCTTTAAAGAATGCGTGTGCCATAAGGTGAAATAATGCAACCCAGTATGCACCTAGTCCTGCTGCAACAAACATATATCCAAGCTGAGAAAGAGTTGAGTAAGCAATAACACGTTTAATGTCACGATTCACAAGAGCCATTGATGCTGCAAAAATTGCAACAAAAGCACCAAGAGATGCTATAAACAACCCTACATGTGGAATTAAATCATACAACGGATTTGCACGAACAACTAAATAAACACCGGCTGTAACCATAGTAGCAGCGTGAATTAGTGCAGAAACTGGAGTAGGACCTTCCATCGCATCTGCGAGCCATGTATGTAGTGGAAACTGAGCTGATTTACCCATAGCACCGATAAACAAAAATATACCCATCCAAGTTAAAACATCGCTCTCTAAAGAAGGCATAGCAGCAAAAGCTTGATCATACTGAAGAGTACCTGTATTCCAATAAACTAAGAAAATACCAATAAGCATTCCAAGGTCAGCAATACGGTTCATAATGAACGCTTCATTAGCAGCCCATGTAGCGCTCTCTTTTTTATACCAAAAACCGATAAGACCCCATGAACAAAGACCAACACCTTCCCAACCGATGAAAAGACCAGCAAAGTTATCACTCATTACAAGAACCATCATTGAAAAAACAAATGCAGACAACCAAGCAAAGAAACGGTTAAAGCCTGCATCGTGATCCATATAGCCGATTGCATATACATGTACAACGGTTGAGACTAAAGTAACGACCATCATCATTGTAACGCTTACTTGATCCACTACAAATCCAAATGGGATATATAAGTCCCCGGTTGCCATCCAAGTCATCATCTCTACATGTAGAGTGTGCCCCGTACTAAGAACCAGAACAAGAAGGATTGTACTGCTCAGCAGAGAAACACCAAGAAGAATACTTGGAACAATTCCAGCTATTTTTGTCTTTGGTGACGCACCAAAAAGAGCAGCAAACATAGACCCAACTAGTGGTGAGAACAGTGCAGTATATAAAAATAGTTCCATCTGTTATCCTCTCATCATTGACATTTGATCTAGGTCAATATTGTTGTGTTTTTTGTGCCATACAATAAGTAGACCAAGTCCAACAGCAACCTCTGATGCAGCAATAGCTATTACAAAAAATGCAAACATCTGTCCTGTTAAATCACCATAAAAGTGTGAAATCGCAGCAAAAGAAATATTAACAGAGTTGAGAAGTATCTCAGTTGCAAAAAACAGCATAAGCAGATTTTTTCTTCTCATAACACCAATTAATCCTATAGCAAATAAAATTGTTGAAAGAACAAGATAGTGGTTTAAGCCAATTTCCATCATGAAAGCACCTTTTTGTTTTTTTCTTCTCTCATTTTTCGAATTTCATCTTCATCCATAAGAGTCAATGAAAGATCCATTTTTTTACCGGCTAAAACAATACCAGCAACCATAGCAACAAGAAGCATAACAGCTGCAACCTCAAAAGGAACAAGATACTTAGTAAACAAAACCATACCTACCTCTTGAGTATTTCCTGCACCTGGGGTCATTGGATAAAGAGCAGTAATGTTATCACTAACTATTGGACCAGCAAAAATAGCAACAACCAATAATGCCGCTAAAATACTTAACCCTGTAACAATATACTTATTGCCATTTTTCTCTTTTATCTCTCTAGTAGTATCAAAAAACATCATACCAAATGCGTAAAGAGCCATTACAGCACCCGAGTAAACAACGATTTGAATCGCACCTAAAAAGTCAGCACCTAAAATAAAGAAAAATGCTGATATAAAAATCATTCCTGCTGCTAACGCTGTTAGTGCATACAATGCTTGTGATGTTGTTACCGTGATATAAAACATCGATATTGTCAAAAATGCAAACAGATAAAATGCAATCGCTTCAAACATAAACTAACTCCTTAATATGATAGAGGTGTTTTTTTAACACGCTCATCTTCATGTGGTGTAATCGCACCAAAACCTTCGAACTCTAACTGTTTTCCAGCCTTCATCTTATCTATTGGAGTTAACATATCTTCATACATAACAAAGTGTTCTCTTTGATCACTAGCATTCTCATACTCTCCACCATGTGTAATTGCAAGCTCCGGACACACTTCAGCACAATAACCACAAAAGATACATCTTCCAAGATTAATACTATACTCTGAAACCTCTTTACGAGAGTTTTCATCAATTTTAGTATCCATTTTAATACAGTTAGATATGCAGATTTTTTCACAAAGTCCACAACCAATACATCTTTCTGTCTCTGATTCCCAAAGTCTTTTCATCTCATGCACAGCACGATATCTTGGACCTATAGGCATCTTCTCTTCAGGATACTTAATCGTATGGATATCAAATCTAATCATTTCACGTAGTACAACCCAAAGACCAACAAAAAGCTCGCCTCTAAAACTTCTTTTAAGTGTTCTTTTAAACTTATCCCAGCCAGCTGTAGGATAGTCTTCTATATCTACTAAGAAATATCCATTACTAACATCTCTGTCGTTAAATTGTTCATTATTCATCATCACCCCTTACATCATCACAATAGCAGTGATTAAGATATTTAGTACTGCTATCGGCATTAGAACTTTCCAACATAACCACATCAATTGATCTGGTCTTACATCTGGCCATGCAGCTCTTGTCCATAAGAAAAAGAAGAAGAAAAATGCCATTTTACCAAGTAATCCTAAAGCACCTAAAAGACTTCCATCACCATATCCACCTAAGAAAAGAAGAGGAATTACAAAAGAAATAAAGAACATATTTGCATATTCACCAATGAAGAAAAGTCCCCATCTCATACCAGAGTACTCAGTACCAAAACCATCAATAATCTCATGGTCATTTGCAATAAGATGAAATGGTGTACGACCAGTTTCAGCAAATGCAGCAATCCAAAATAAAATAAATGCAACAGGTTGAGACCATACAATCCAATCTGTAAATCCACCAGCTTGATACTCATTAAAATCAATTAGAGAGAGTGACCCTACTAGCATAATTGGAGCTAATATTGATAAACCTGTAACAACCTCATATGAAATAAACACAGCAGCACCACGAGCAGCTGAAAGTAGTGCGAACTTATTAGCTGATGCCATACCACCAAGAAGCGGTCCATAAAGACCAACGCCCATAATTCCTAAAATATATAAAATTCCAATATTTATATCAGCAACTATTGGATGAACTTCATATCCAAAGAGTGTAAATGAAGGCAAGAAAGGAATTGCAGCAGCTGCCATAAAAGCGGTAGCAGCTGTAATAACAGGAGCAATTTTAAAGATTCTTCCAACTACATTAGTAGGAACAATATCCTCTTTAGTAAAAAGTTTTATTCCATCTGCTGCAACTTGTAAAAGTCCATAAGGTCCAACATTCATTGGCCCTAATCGACGTTGCATAAATGCCAAAATCTTTCTCTCAAAATAAGTACCTATCCCTGCCAAAGCAGAAAAGACAAGTAGAATTACAACGATTTTTATAACCGTTTCAATTAAATATGCTGTTTCCATATATTACACCTTTTCAATCGAAGCTACTGCAAAACGGTAACCGTTTATAAGAGCCTCTGAATTTATTTTAGAATCAAATGTTGGTAGAAGTGCAATATCACCATTGATTTTATTATCACTTACGATATTAACAACAAGCTCACCACTCTCACTCTTAACTCTCACACTATCTCCTTCACTTAAATCAGATTTGCTTAAGAACTCTTCACTCATATAGAGTCCGCCAACCTCATTAAGATTAGTAGTTTTATTTGTAAACTCTGTAAACTGCCTTACTGGATTAGCAAGATAAACAATGGTTCCTTCAAGTTTTTCATCACTGAATTTTTCTACTGATTCATCAGAGCTTATTTTAGCACTAACATTATTCAGAACATATCCACGATGCTCAGTTCCATCATTATCGTAGTGGTTTGGTAAAGAGTCAAATTTTACGCTATTAAAACCTGATGCAACCGGAAGTGAAGCTGTATAATCAATAGTATTATATGCTTTAAGACCTAACTCATTTGCAATATCATTTAATGTATAACCATTGTAACCAATAGCAGGATTTGTAGGGTTTACTCTTTTGTTAACACTAGTAAGTGTTCCCTCTTGCTGATTTATTGCCGGCATATCTAAGTTACCATCTCCTAAAGCAGATAGAGTGAAATCACCTTTAGTATTGTATCCTACGCTATATGAGCCACTTGTTTCATCAAGCTCACAAATAAGTGAAACACCTAATGAATTAGTAAGAGTTGGTATCATAGTAATTTCAAAAGCACTATACTTCTCAATTAGTCCTAAAAGACGAGCAAGGTTTTTTGAGTTCGGATGAGTATAGAGATCTGGTCCAGCAATCAGAGCAAAAGAGTCTTTTTTCTTAAGATTTTTATCTAAGTCTTCTATAAACTTACTGCCAGCACTTACTATTTCTAAAAGTTTATTATCATCAACAACAACCTCTTTAGAGATTTTTTTAGGAACCATCTTTTTCTTCTCTTCTTCTACCTCTTCCTCTTCGCCTGTCTCTTCATTTTTCTTCATAACTTTTACTATTTCAGTAATTTCTTCTTTTATAGTTTCCGTAACTGTAATAGTTTTCTCCGAATGAAATGTTGCCAAATAATCAACGATAGTAGATGGAAGTTTCTCTTTATCTGCAAAAAGGTCAAGAATTAAGTATAAAACTACTTCCTCTTGAAGTGGAGCATGATTAACTGTCATAATACTTTTACCAAGACCCTCTATAATTGGATCTTTTACAGGATGAAAATATAAACCTGCACCTTTATTTACAGTCATTGAGTTATTGAGGGCATACCTTGCATTTGGATTATCGCTCTTAAGTGCTGTACCAACAGAAATAATAAAGTTTGCATTATGAGTGGCTTCAAGGTCATTGCCATAAAGTTTAGTACCGCTAATTTCACTATAGTTATTTAAAAATGTCTGGAATGCTTTAGCTTCACTATTTACAAGCTTAACTCCAAGTTTCTCTTTTAATTTTTGAAGTATAAAAGCCTCTTCGTTAGTTATAGTAGATGTAAACTCAATAGTATCAGCTTTTTTGAAAGCTTCAACTGCATTTGCAAATGCTGCTTCATCTTTAGCTTCAACTCTGTTTTGATAGTCAAATCCATATCTTCCTGCACCACAAAGCGAAACATAGTTCCACTCATTCATAACACGATAAATTTTATCTTCATCATTATCAATACTAGTGTGCTTAACATCATAAGTTATTTGACAGCCAGCAGAACAGTGTCCACATGTAGCAGGAATTTGATTTAACTCCCAAGCATTAGATTGATACATAAAATGAGTATCCACTAAAGCACCAACTGGACAAACTGCAGCACACTCACCACAAGATGTACAATCAAGCATCTCTTCGCCACTTGTTAATCCAATAACAGATTTATTAAGCTTATTCCACATAGCATAAGCATCTTTTGGCATACTCTCTTTGTACTCCACATTCAATGGATCTGCACCGCGAGCTACAGTTTTAAGTGAATTATCCCCTATCATATCTTTACATGCCGTAACACATCTCTCACAGACTATACATAAGCCCGGATCGTAATGTAAATGGCCCCAGTCTTTAGAACTTCTATCTACATCTTTAACTGTATAGCTTTGAGAATCTACTCCCATATCTAAAGTATAATTTTGTAATTCACACTCACCTGACTGATCACAAACACCACATTGAAGAGGATGATTTACATCGTAAACTTCCATAATTGCACGGCGCTCTTTTTCGATACTTTCTGTCGAAGTTGTAATATTCATCCCATCTTTAGACTTAGCATTACAAGCATAAACTTGCTTACCATCAGCCTCTACTAAACATATACGACAAGCTAATGTTGGACTACATCTTGTTAAATAACATATTGCCGGTATAAAGATATTATTTGCTCGAGCAGCACTAAGTATATACTCACCCTCTTGCGTTTGAATATCTTTACCATCAATGTTTATAGTAATATTTTCGCTCATTGTGCCCTCTCTAGTTTAACTTGCTTATAGCGATACGATTCATCGTTTTGCATAGAATCAAAGTTTGGATTAAATGCCACTGTCCCTTTTAGCTTATTACTAACTACAAAGTGTCTAGTTTGCTCTTTGCCATCAACAATAAACTTAACATCATCACCACTCTTAATCTTTGCAGCATTTGCAAACTGCTGAGAGCCTAAAAGAACTGCTTTATCCACGATTTGATGTGCCTTATCTGTAAATAGATTAAACTGAGAAATAGGATTGCAACTATAAATAACAGTTCCATTAAACTCCTTAATCTCTTCTACTTCATCCAAAGTAAAACCTATCTCTACAGGAGAGTTAGTAAGTTTATATCCACGAACCTGCTCTCCATCATTAAGATAATAGTTTTTTAGGTCATCAAATTTTGTACCGTTAAAACCTTTGCAAGAAGGCAACTTTGGTGTAAAGTCAATTGTATTTTTACAATATACTCCAAGCTCTTTTGCTATATCACTAAGTTCATAACCATTGAATGGTAGAGCTGCATTAAGAGGAACAACTTCTTTATTGACAGTAGTGAAAGTTCCCTCTTGCTGATTTAGTGCAGGTATATCTAAATCTGCACCGCCATGTGCACTTATCACTACAGCGCCATCAGTATTGTAACCTATATCTGCTAATGACTCTTGCGTGTCAAGTTCACAAATAAGTGATACTCCAAGAGTATTTGTATCACTTGGTACAATTACTACTCTAAAATCACTAAACCTTTCTATCATACCCGCCATTTTAGCAATATTAACAGCTTGTGGGTGATTATATAAATCAGATCCTAAAACTAGTACAGGAGATTTCTTACGAATTTTATTTTTTTCTAATAATTCAAACTCTTCTTCACCAATACTACTCTCACCGCAAATATAACCATGGTCAATAGAGTCAAAGAAAGATTTATACTCATCTTTTGCCTTATCAGAAACGAATAACTCACAAAGCATTGCTAAAATCCCCTCTTCAGAACCAACTTCATGTTTAAAATATTGGGTTACAATATTCTGGATAGTATCATCTTCAATTGGATGTATTGCACTAACATAGGCTTTGTTTCTTTTAACAGCTTTTGAGAGTGCAAAACGTACCATAGGGTTGTCTCTTGATATTGCACACCCTAAAGTGATTACATAATCACTCTTAGCTACATCACTTAAGTCAGCAGTATACAGAGAATTTCCACTAGCACTGCTATAAGCTTTTAAAAACTCTTGATATGCTTTTGCATCTGCATTTATCAACTTATATCCATGTGTATTTTTAAGTTCTTGTAAAATATAAGCTTCTTCATTAGTAATCATAGATGTAAATGCAATAGATTTAGCATCCTTAAATGATTTTATAACTTTTTCGAAAGCTTTAGTATCTTTGCCTGCAACTCTGTTTTCATAGTCATAGCCAAAACGACCACCACCACAAAGTGAGTCATAATCATCTTCATTCGTAACTCTATGTATCTCTCTATCGCCAAAAATAGAACCTATTGCGCTATCTTTAACTTCATAGTTCAAATTACACGCACTGCTACAGTGTGCACATGCTGAAGGTATTTTATCAAGCTCCCAAGCATTTGTTTTATATTTAAAATCAGAACTAGCCATTGCACCAACAGGACAGACAGAAATACATTCTCCACATTGAATACATTTTGAATAGTGATTGTCAATTTCTGATTTATATCCACCTGGCTTAATGAATAATGCTTCTGAACCAACTACCTCATTACATACGGCAGTACATTTCTCACACATAATACATAAACCTGGGTCATAACTAAGAACACCCCATTTTTTTTGTTTTCTTTTTTGGTCTTTTGTAGCAAAAGTCTGTTCTGCAACTTCGAATTCTAATGTTTTATTTTGTAAATCACACTCTCCGCTCTTATCGCAAACACCACATTGAAGAGGATGGTTTACATTGTAAAGTTTCATAATATTTTGACGTTCTTTAAACAGCTCATCCGAGTCTGTTGTTATTTCAACACCTTCAATTGGGGGAGTGTTACAGCTAAGGATAAAACCATCTACCCCTTTTACTTCAACAACACACATTCTGCATGAAGCATTAGGTGTTGTTTTTGCTAAATAACACATAGTGGGAATATAAACTCCAACTCGACGAGCCACTTGAAGTATAGACTCATCACGCCTAGCTTCAACAGAGGTACCGTTAATTTTAAAATTAATTGAATTATTCATCTACATGCACCTACTATGTTGCTACCATAGCGATGTAGTAACATCGCATACAGCGTTCCGCTTCTGATATTGATTGTTCTTGTGTGAAACCATAATTCACTTCTCTATTATTATATTTTCTATCATCAACATCAACTACTTCACTTTTTTGACGTGCAATGCCTGGCATCCATCCAGTTACTTTCTCTTTTTTATCATAAACTTTCAGTTTACTTAAATGATCTTCCATAATCTCATCGTCACTACGAGTAATTTCGCCTGTTTCTAGATACCTTGTAATAACCGATGCTCCACGCTTAGCTTGACCAACAGCATTTACAATAGTCATTGGACCATATTCGCAATCCCCAGAAGCAAAAATACCTTTACGAGATGTCATATAATCTTTGCCATTTGTTTTAATAGTAGCCCATGAAGTCTTCTCAATTTCCCACTCTTCTGGCAAGAAATCTAAATCTGCACTTTGAGATACAGCTGGTATAAGATAATCAACTTCAATTACCTCACTTGCACCTTCTGTTTTAACTAGTTGAGGACGACCACCATCTGGATCTGGAACCAATTCAAACTTGTCAACTAAAAGAGATTTTAAAATATTATCTTCATCTCTCATCTCAGCAACAGCCGAATGGAATATAAACTCAACGCCCTCTTCTACTGCTTCATGATACTCTTCATAGGTTGTATTACGAATAATAGTTTTCTCATCACGACGATATAACATTATAACGCGCTTAGCACCAGCACGGATAGAACAACGAACAACGTCCATTGAAGTAAATCCACCACCAACACAAGCTACTGTCTTTCCAGTCAAGTCAACATAATCAGTATCTATTGCATATTCTATTTTTTGTTCTGGAGTTAATGTATAGCCAAATTTTTCATATAGGTTTACACGATCAAGGAAGTCTATCGCTCCCCAGTATCCAGTAATCTCTGGTCTTTCATTTGCACAACGCACAGCTTTTGATATACGAGTACCTGAAGCAATCATAGTTGCGTCATACTCTGTTTCAAACCTACGCATGTCATCAGTAGATACTTTATGATTAATTATAAAGTTTACACCCATATCTCTTACACACTCAATGTCTTGAAGGTATTTTTCCCATGGCATACGATATTCAGGTACACCAACCGTAACCTCTCCACCAAGAACTGGCAATTCTTCATATACATCTACTTCAACACCATCAGATGCTAAATAGTAAGCTGTTGTTAGCCCAGCAGGACCTGCACCAACGATTGCAACTTTTTTCCCCATTGGTTTCTTTTTCTTCATAGGGTGAAAAAAATCAAAACCATGATCAGTTTCATAATCAGCACCAATGCGCTTTAATTCCATTATAGCAATAGGCTCATCAAGGTTAGTTCTTCTGCATGCGTCTTCGCATGGGTGAGGGCACACACGACCACAAACATGTGCAAGTGGCATAGTTTGGCGAGTCGCTTTTAGTGAATCCCCCATCTTTAAATCTCTTACACCCTCTATGTATCCTGGAATGTCTACATGTGAAGGACAAGCGTCAGTACAAGGTGCAGTAATTTTTGCAATGTATCCAACTTCTTCATGGTAATGTTTAGATGGTTTTTGGTTAGTAATACAATCCATAAATACATCTTCAAAATGCTTCATTAAATCAATAATAGGAGTTGGAACTGTTTTTCCAATCTCACATTTTGAAGTAATTTGCATACTTTTACCGATCTCTTTCAAGTGGTCTAAATCAGCGACAGCACCTTCACCACGAGCAATTTTATCTAGCTGGTCATATAAAATTCGTCCACCCCATCTACCGGGCGCACATCTTCCACATGCCTCAGAATACTCTTGGTACTGTGCAGCATACTCCATTGCTAAACGGATTACATCTACATCTGCATTGAATAGTGAAACACCATCCCAACCTATAAAGGCTTTGGAATCACGATGATCATCATATTGTGCTGGCAGATTATAAGCTGATTCTTCCCACTCTTCTTCAGGTTTGCCAATATTATTTATAAGCTCTCCATTCCAAGTAGAAAAATATACTTTACTCACATTATATCCCTAACTATTTTTTAACTACGATAGTCCAGTCGACTTCGTTAAACTTTAAAGAGTTCATCAACTCATAACCACATTCTTTTACTAAATCTGCTGATTTTTGCACTGGGGTAAAATCCCCAATCTCAAATAAAAAGATTGCTACTTCGCCAGCTTTATGCTCACCAAGTATCTCTTTCATTCTAGGTTCATACTCAGTTTTCAGATGTCTTAAATCATATCTTTTCATTATCTATCTACCTCACCAAATACAATATTTGTAGTACCAATAATAGAAACAACATCCGGAATATAGTGACCAGGTAAAAGGTCAGTTAAAATTCCTGTGTGCCAAAAAGATGGAGCACGAAGCTTCAGTCTATATGGATATGGTCCTCCTTGAGAGTTTATATAAAAACCTAATTCGCCTTTTGGTGATTCAGTTGCTACATATACCTCTCCTACAGGAGGCCTCATACCTTGTGTTACAAGCACGAAGTGTTGCATAAGCGAATAGTTTTGAGTCATAATATCCAGCTTTGAAGCTGATATATATTTTGGAGAATGAGCCATCAATTCAGTTTGATTATCTTTAACGCATTTCTGATACATAGTGATTGTTTGTCTAAGTATCTTAGCTGACTCTCTCATCTCTTCCATATATATGCGGTATCTTGCAAAGTTATCACCTTTATCAGACCAAGGTACATTAAACTCTACTTCATCATAAAGCTCATACGGCTCTTCTTTACGAATATCCCATGCAACACCAGAAGCTCTAAGCATTGGTCCACTACAACCCCATGAAAGCGCCATCTCCGTTGAGACAGTTCCAACTTCTTCCATTCTCATTAACCAAATACGGTTAGTGTCAAGAAGATCCTCATAATCTTTTATATTTTGAGGTAACTTATCTAAAAATACTCTAAGTTGAGTTATAAAACTATCTTGAATATCTAAAGGAACACCACCAATACGGATAGAAGCATGCGTAAGCCTAGCTCCACAATAACCCTCGATAATATCCATTAAGTACTCTCTTTCACGGAATGCGAAAAGAAAAACTGTCATAGCTCCAATATCTAGTGCAGTAGTTGCCAGCCAAAAAAGGTGAGACATTAAACGGTTCATCTCTAAAAGCATCATACGTATTACTTTAGCACGACGAGGAACATCTAATCCTATAAGTTTTTCAACAGCAAGTGCGAATCCATAGTTATTTGAAGATGAAGCAATATAGTCCATGCGGTCAGTCGTCGGCATAAACTCATTATAAATCATATTCTCAGCCATCTTCTCCATTCCGCGGTGAAGGTATCCAACATCTGGATGGGCTTTTACTATCTGCTCTTGTTGAAGGTGAAGCATTAAACGAAGTTGTCCATGCGCTGAAGGATGCTGAGGACCAAAGTTTAAGATCATCTCATTATCTTCTCTATCAAAAGTGATATTTTCAAAAAACGGGTTTAATCTATTTTTTACCTGCATATTTCCACCTATCTTTGAGGGTCGTTAACAACGACCGAATCTTTTTTATCAAATTTTTTAACCATGAAAACGCCACCATCTTCTTGATAGTTCTGTTCTGTTTTAGGTTCATTGCCAGTAACTTTAGTGCCCTTTGGTACTTCATATCCTAATCTGGCAAATCTCTCAGAGTCATAACGATCAACGTTAGCAGTATCACGGAGTTCAGGCCCGATTTCTTCGCGTGCCTCTTTTCCAAAAATTTTATCTACTTCATACCAAGCAGCAAACTCATCACCTTGTAATGGGTATGTTTTAAGAAGTGGATTACCTTGCCAGTCGTAAGGCATAAGGATTCTTTTCATAAATGGATGACCGTTAGCTTCGATTCCAAACATATCAAACATTTCACGCTCAGACCAATCTGCACTTCTAAAAAGCTTCTCAACAGAGTTTACAGCTTCTCCATTTTCAATAAACATTTTTATACGAATACGCTTACGCTTATTCATACTTAGCATTTGGTAGAAAATCTCAAACTTATTATCTTTAGCAAGCCAATCAATAGCGCTCATCTCTGAAAGTTGAGTATACTCAAGCTCGTTTTTCATCAGTTCTAAAACTTTGTAGTTGTCTTCAGGTTTAATAAACACTACCATTTGACCAACTTGAATATAAGAATCAAGAACGTCAAACTTCACTTTTATAGCTTCTAGGTCAGAATTGAAAACTTCGTCACTCTCAACAGTACTTTTTGGAACTTGAGGAGAGACGTAAAATCTATCCGTATAATAAGCTTTTTTTTGTACATCATCTTTAGGTGTATATGCTCTCATTACATCAACCTTTTTGGTTTTTGCGCACGAGATGCGTGATTAGCACGGATTTTTTTCTGCAATAACATAACGCCATACTGAAGTGTTTCAGGACGAGGTGCACAACCTGGAAGATATAAATCAACTGGGATAATTCTGTCAACACCCTGAACAGTTGAATAAGTGTTAAACATACCACCAGTATTCGCACATGAACCCATAGAAATTACCCATCTAGGCTCTGTCATTTGGTCATACAGTCTTTTAATAAACTCAGCATGCTTTTTAGTAAGAGTTCCCGCAACTATCATAACATCTGCCTGACGAGGGGATGCTCTAAAGATTGTTCCAAAACGGTCAAAGTCATATCTTGATGCTCCTGAAGCCATCATCTCAATACCACAACAAGCAAGACCGTAAGTAAGTGCCCATAGTGAGTTTGAACGACCCCAGTTTACAATTTTATCTATACTTGTAAGTGCTACAGGCAAGCCGCCATCTTGTGTATAATTTACTTTATGCTGTGCCATTCAAGTGCTCCTTTTTTCCATGCATATACGAAACCAATTGTTAACAATAATATAAACATTAACATCTCAGCAAAACCAAACCAGCCAAGTAGTTTAAAGTCTACTGCCCATGGGAACATAAATACTATCTCTACATCAAAAAGTAAAAATAGAAGTGCAAACAAATAAAACTGTGGCGATATTCTATTTGGTTGTCTAGTAACCTCAGGTCCACACTCATATACCGATAATTTAATTTTCTCGCTATCTTTAGCCGCTAACGCACGACTCGCCAAACGAGCGATGATTGTTGTTGCTGTAAATGCACCAAATGTTACAAGAAAAAGTACAAATACCCCAAAATACGGATTTGAAGTCACTATATGCTCCATATAACCTACCTTTATATTATTATTGTTTTTGCTTTTTTAATATTTATACAAAAAACAGTTGGTTGGAGTATATCAAAAAGAGTATTAAATAAAAGAAAACGATGAAATTTACAGCGATGGTTGTTACTAAATACTACACAAAAAAATATATAAATATAGCAAATGTATATAATAGTAACATATTAAAAGATTATTTTATACTGCAACTAATAAATATGATTAAGCTACCATATATATTAATATAAGTGATGAACAATTGCTAAAATGCCTAGGTGAACTTCTTACAACAAAAGAGAAAAATTCGTATTTTCCTCTGTATTGATGAACTTAAGTATAAGTTTTGCTTAGGTTTATAAAATTACTTAGTTAAAAATCCCATAGATTTTTCACTATCAAAACTTGCATCTTTTTCTCGTCTGATTTCTTGAATAAAATCCTCTAATCTAAAAAGTGGTTCATCTCTAACTGCAACTTTATACGCAGTATTTTTGATTATTAGATTTATTTGGCCACCAGTAAGAGCGTAAGTTGCTAACTCATTTAAATCAAACTTTTCCTCATACGGAGCATCAACAGGTAGCATTAATTTCCAAAGTTCTACTCTTTGTAGCTCACTTGGTTTCTTAAACTCTATTTTGTAGTTAAATCTTCTTGAAAATGCTTTATCTATATTTTCAAGCAAGTTTGTCGTAGCTATAAGCATTCCTCTAAACTTTTCTATCTGTTCTAAAAATATATTTTGCATCTGATTGTGCATCTGATCTGCACCTGATGTCGTTCCACTAGAACGTGCACCTAAAAACTGGTCTGCTTCATTTAATAGCAAAATTGGTTCTGATTTTGTTTTCTCACAAAGGTCATAAAAAGTGTCAAATATTTTACGAACATTTTTTTCACTCTCTCCAACATACATAGATAAGATTTTTGAACAATCAAAAGCAAGTACTTGGCGCTTTAATGATTTTGCAAGTGAATAAGCTGTCATTGTCTTACCTGTTCCTGCTGCACCATAAAAGATAATTCTAGCATCAATTCCACTTTTTTTATCTTTTATTCCCCACTCAACAAGTCTTCCAACAACTTCTTTATCCAATTGTCTCATAAGATTACTTAGGGTCTCTTTTGTCTCATTAGCCAAAACTACATCATCTAAAGATGTTGTAGGCTCAACAAGTTCAAAGATATCTTGCTCATCAATAAGAGCATTGAGTTTTAATCTTGTAACTTTTTTGTTCTTCTGAGGATGTATTATACTTTGAAGAATATCATCGACTATATAGAATGCACGAGATATCCCACCAAAAGGGTTTAACATCTCTTCATAGTCTATAATGCCCTCATTTATCAGGTTTGAGCCATCCTCTAGAAGTGAGCGATTTTTTATTTTATCATACTCATCAAGAGAAATTAACTCAATAAGAGCATTCATCTCTCTCAAAGATGAGTCTGATGCACTATACTCTTCACGAAGAAGAGCTATAAAAATCACCTGCTCTTTATTATCCATCTTTTTTTGTTTGAAAAATTTATCTAACACAAGTTTTTCACTGGTTTGTGCGACTCTCTCTTGAATTCTTTTTTCTAAAAGTTGTAATTTGTGTTGCGTTCTGTCAATACCAAGTGAGTGTTCATGTACATTCTGTCTTATCATGCTTATTTTTTGATAAAGTTCTATACGAAAAAACTGGTCTTGAAGGTACTCAAGGTGATCCAAATATGGCTTTATATCAGGTAGATCACTCTCTAATGTTCCATATTGCAAAAGCTTCAGTAGTGATGGTGACAAGCCAACTGCACCATTTAAAAGCTCTAATGGAGTAACCTCAGATATTTTTACAGGAGTAAAACTTTGTTGATGCAGCCAACCTAGTTCTAAAAGTACTTTAACCTCGTTGAGATGCTTTATTGGCTCATACTTTTTATCTCCGTAAATATCTTGAAGAATCTCAATAGTTAAAACATCATCTTGACCCTCAACGTATTTTCTTGCCAGATGTTGGAGTATTACCGCCTCTTCTTTTCGGCACTTTAACTGTGTAAAGACCTCTGACTTCTCAACGTCTTTTGTGTCTAAAAAATTTATTAATGTTTTCAAAAATTTCCTTAAAATTTATATTCTAGTCCAGCAGAGATTATTAATACATTTGAATCTTTAAATTCACCGTTTGTTAAACTCGCATTCGTTATGCTTTTATCTTCTCTCATTGAATAAAGAGCCGCCAAACCTAGATTTACCTTCTCATTCATCTGATAGCGACCGCCAAATGAGACTGAAACAGAATCAGAATCGGGCAACTCATAACCAAGTGAAGAGTCTGGTACCGGAGAGTTATCAACAACTACGCCACCCATTAAAGTACAGCTATCCAACTCTTGAGTTATACCCAAACGAAAAGCATTTACATCTTTCCAGTTTTTTGTTATTGGTGTGCCAAAACCTGCTAAAGCAGGATGTAAGCTTGGTTCATAATTAAAATCTAGTTCATTATATGTATGCCAATAATTTCTCTCATATACCAATTCTATTGTTGTGTTTGTTGGTAACGTGTATGCTATTGCCATATTTAATAAAGCTGGAATAGGTATACCGACAGTTGCTCCACCGTCATATGTTACAGCGCCACTGCCACCAGATAATTTTGCTGTTCCTTCAATTGTTAAATCCACATTAGAACGATAGGTTAAACCAATTTCCAGCTCTTTAGTTGGCTTATATGACAGTGCTAAATTGTATCCAAAGTCTATGGAGTCACCTTCCATATCACGAGAAGAAGTAGGTGCTGTATTTCTAACTATTCCGCTAGAATGTACAAGTCTAAGACCTGCTGATACTGCAAGCTTATCGCTTATTGGCAAAGCAACCGTTGGATTCACCTCAATAGTTTGAAGAGTAAATTCCTCTGCACTCCATACAGCTGGAGCAGTCTCCCATCTCTTTGATAATCCAGCCGGAGAAACTATGCTTAAACCAAAACGAGCACCACTAATATTTTGTGAGACATAGTGAAGTGATGGAACAAGAAAGTTCTCTTTTTTTGAATTTATATCATATTGTGTTGCTCCAGTAGCTATATATGTGCCCTGATAATTTATCTCACCAAGACCGATATACATTAAATCTGCTTCTAAAACACTCTCATTTTTCATAAAAGCCATATTTGCAGGGTTGTAGTAAGCTGCATCTGCCCCATTGGAGTGTGCAACATTCGCAGCACTTAAAGCTACGGCATTGAGTGAAGTTTCGGGTATTTTATACCCGCCTGCCATTAAAGCTGAACCCGCAGCCAATGAGATTAAAAGAAGTTTTTTCATATTTTCATCCAATTGTTTTACATCGGACAATACTACACAATCTAAGCTTAATTTTCAAAAGAGTAGAGAAGCTCTATCTCCTCTTTCCAAATATCACTGTCTATCGTCTCAAGAATAAGCGGAATATCATCCATCCTCTCATCGTTCATAATAAATCTAAATGCATCAAGTCCGATTTCGCCTTTTCCTAAAGAGTGGTGTCTGTCTACATGTGAGCCCAAAGGCGGTTTTGAGTCATTTATATGCATACCCATCAGGTATTTAAAACCCACTATTTTTTCAAACTCGCTCCAAGTTTTCTCATATACATCTCTTGTTCTTATATCATAGCCTGCTGTAAACATATGGCATGTATCTATGCAGACTCCGATTCTGGACTTATCCTCAACTTTATCGATAATATGAGCTAAATGTTCAAACCTCCAGCCAAGATTAGTTCCCTGCCCTGCTGTGTTCTCAAGCACTGCACTCACACCGTTTGTTTTATCAAGAGCTATATTTATGGACTCTGCAATAGTATCAAGGCATTTATCTTCAATCTCTCGCATCACATCTGCGTTCTCTTTATCTTTTTTGCTAACTTTAACGAGATGGCTTCCCGGATGAAAATTAAGTTTGTCAAGCCCAAGAAGCTCGCATCTTTGCAGTTCGTCTATAAATGCAACTCTTGATTTTTCAAGTTTTTCAGCCTCTGGATTTC
This sequence comes from Candidatus Sulfurimonas marisnigri, assembly GCF_015265475.1. Lineage (NCBI taxonomy): Bacteria > Pseudomonadati > Campylobacterota > Epsilonproteobacteria > Campylobacterales > Sulfurimonadaceae > Sulfurimonas > Candidatus Sulfurimonas marisnigri. The sequence continues at coordinate 2,159,070 of NZ_CP054493.1, forward strand.
CAAGATTTATAAGATATGAGTCATGAGGCAATACATGCTTAGGTAAAATACCGCTTTGCTCAAGGGCATATTTGAACTTATCTATAGTCTCTGTATCTAAATCTTTGGCTACCCACTGCTTTTGGTTCTTGGTAAAAAGTGCGAATGCCTTTGCCCCTATTTCCTGCGCATGTTTCACTGCATTAAAAACTCCACCGCTTGCACTAGTGTGTGCTCCTACAAATTTATTACTCATTTGTATCCTTTATTTTAAAAATTATATTGTTTTTTCTATCTTTAAAAAACACTACATGTAAGCCTACTTTATATTGTATATCTACATGTGTATCTTGTATATTTTGCTCAAATCCATCTACTGTTTTTATAATATTTTTTCCGCCATAAATCTCACGAGCCAAAAGTATATTTTGAAGCATCTCATCAGGATATGAAGAGTTAAGATAATCTTCATTAAATCCGCTTTTACTCATACACCCTTCGCTTACACAGATGAGATGATTAACACTGATTTTCTCTACAGCTTTACCTGCAATGAAAAGTTCTAACTCTATATTTTCATTACTATTACGAATGTAGCCTAGGTCAGAAAACTTTATCTTAGGTGATTTTATTATGATTATTTTTGTCTGAGTGTGCTCATAATTTTTTATACTGCACGCACTTAAAAAAAATATAGATATTAATAGTATATATTTCATGGCTGTAATTATAGCGATTATTTTCTTCTCAATTTGCCATATCTTTCACTTGTACATGTAGATTTATGTATAATTAATTTATAAATAAATCATTAATATTAACGAAATAATAAGTTTAATATGTTATCTTGTCCAATAAATTAGTAAAGGTGGTAGATTTGAAAAGAATTGTTTTTAAAGTTGGAAGTAGTGTATTAACAGAAACGAATTTTATTGCAAAAGAGAGGATGTTAAATTTAGTCTCTTTAATTGTTGAAGTGCAAAAGAAATATGAAGTAGTACTTGTAACTTCTGGCGCTGTTGCCGCTGGATACACTGCGTTAAAACTAGATAGAAAAAAACAGATAAGTAAAAAAGTGTTAGCTGCTGTAGGGCAACCAATATTAATGAGCAGTTATAAAAGTAAGTTTGATATCTATGGTGTAGACATTGCGCAAATACTTTTGACGGAAGATGATTTTGACTCCAGAGAACATACTAAAATTTTTCAAGAAATCATTAATAGAGCATTAGAAAATAATATTTTACCTATTGTCAACGAAAATGACATTTCTACAACGCCTGAACAACTTTTTGGAGATAATGACCAACTTTCAGCTCATGTATCACACTATATAGATGCTGATATGCTTATTATTTTAAGTGATATCGATGGCTATTATGATGATAATCCACATGAAAATCCAAAAGCAAAAATTAGAAAAATTGTAAATGAAATTAAAGAAGAAGAACTTCTTCAAAAACATACACCAAATAATGAGTTTGCAACAGGTGGGATAGTAACAAAGTTGCAGGCTGCTCAACATATTTTAAATAAAAAAAGAAAAATGTTTTTATGTAGCGGTTTTGATTTAACAGCAGCAAAAGAATTTTTAATTGATGGTGTTCATAATAAAGGTACACTTTTCGAAAATAAATAATAATTTAATCCTCTGATTATAGAATATATGAGATTCCAAATCAAGCTTGGAATTAAGACACCTCCCTCATCCTGAACTTGATTCAGGGTCTAGTTAAAAACAAAAATCTGACAATTTGACATAGAAATGCATATCTATATATTTACCCAATATAATTCTTTAATTATCAAAAAAACGACTTAAAAAATTATTTTGGAGTAGCATAAAGTGTATATTAAAATAATACTACATCATATTACTCCTATAAACAGGACTATATAAATTGAAAATTCATATTGATATCGACTGTTTTTTTGTGAGTGCTGCAAGAATACAAGAGCCTTCACTTGAACGTAAAGCTGTTGCAATTGGCGGGAGAAGCGATACCAAAATCTTTACAAAAGATGCTAAAAAACAGACTGTAAACTTTGAAAACTCTGGCTCATTTGTGCCAACATTTTATAAGACTTACGAAGAGAGCGATGATGACTTAAATGCTTTTAAAGATGCAGATGGAAAAGTGCGTGGAATACTTACAACTTCCAGCTATGAAGCAAGGGCTTATGGCGTAAAAACTGCAATGAGCATAAAAGAGGCTTTGGGGCTATGTCCAATACTGATTATAAAAGCGCCTAATATGTCACTTTACCAAAAACTATCACATGAACTTCATGAGTTCTTGCAAACAAAAATACCTCTTATTGAGCAAGCGAGCATTGATGAATTTTACGGAGATTTAAGCGGTTGGGTTGAAGATGCTGATATTCCCCGTTTTATGGATGATTTACGCCATGAGATAAAAGAGATAATTAAACTTCCAGTTTCCATAGGTGCGGCAAGTACAAGATATATCGCAAAACTTGCAACAACTGCCGCAAAACCATTTGGATGCAAAATAATTAAGAAATATGAGCTTGATAGTTTTATAAATAAAATTCCTGTTGGAGAGTTTGCAGGTATTGGAAAAAGTATGAAAGAAAAACTAAAATCTGCTCAGATTCACACACTTGGTGATTTAAAAAGCAGACGCGGAACGGTTGAGTCTTGGGGACCTTATGCAAAAGAGTTATACGCAAGGGTGAGCGGAATCAGCGATGCACCAATTCAGACAAAACATAAAAGAAAATCAATAGGGATTTCTCGTACTTTTGACCCTATTTTTGATAGATATGAATTAAAAAGAAGAGTACATGTACTAGCTCGTCATCTAAGTTTTGCCATATTAAAACTTGATGTTATTCCCACAGTTTTTCATCTTTCACTAGCTTATGAAATGAATCAAAAATCTCATAAAAACATCTCTCTTTGTGAAATATATACAGAAAAAAAGTTTGACTCCTTATGTTTAACACTGTTTAATGAAGCAGATGTTCACAGGAGACTACATGTAATAAGGATAAGCATTAACTGTTCAAGCTTTACAAGAGACTCAAGGAAAGAGTTATCACTTATCGGCTTTGCTGATGAGAGCAAAATGAAGAAACTAACAGATCATGCACAGGAAATAAGAGAAAAATACGGAATAAATATGTTGAAATGGGGGAGTGAAATGTAGTAATTTTATGCTACAATTTCCACATGTTAGATAACAATCTTTTAGAACAATTTCGTTCATTTTATTTTAGAAACTATCCAGATGATATGGAAGCACAAATTGATTACTTCGCAGTATTTGGTGGTCTTGGTTGGGAGATAGATACAACAAAGCCGATTGACTTTTTAATCCAAGAGTTAATATTGGAAAATTTCCAAAAGTTAAACAAAGAGATAGAAGAGCTTACTTTGCAAAACAAAGAGTATACAAGGTTGCTTCGTGCACTTGCTATTGGAGACCGAAGAATATTCTCCGCTTTTAACAGAGCCAGATTAAACAATCAAAATGGCGGGATAGCTCTTAACTATCTCCAAGACAAAGGCTTAATCCAAATTGAGTATTCAAGAGAGGAACCGGCAAAGAGTTTAAATCCAAAAGGAAGAGTAAAAAGAGAGATTGCGAAACATAGAATCTCGCATAAAGTTCTTTTTACATACCCTTTTATAAGATTTTGGTTCTATTTTATAGTTCCACATGCAAGAGAGATAGCTCTTGGGAATTATGATAAATTTTTAAAAGATTTTGAGATTAAACAAAACAGTTACACAAGCTTAGTTTTTGAAGAACTCTCAGAGGTGCTTCTTAACTATAACCTTAGAGATTCACAAATTTTAAGCTCTGGCAGTTACTGGGATGCAAATGTTGAAATTGATATATTAACTATTACTCAAGATGAAAAAGTTTATGTAGCTGAATGTAAGTGGACTAATCATAAGGTAAACAAAAAAGAGTTAAACAAGATAAATGAGAAGTGTGAAAAACTTGAAATTGATCCTGACCAAATAATTTTCTTCTCTAAAAGAGGGTTTTCCAAAGAGTTAAAACAGTATGAGGGGAAAAAGCTGGCTCTTTACAGATCAGAAGACTTTGAAGCACTCGTTAAAAATGCCAAAGAGCATGAGCTGATAAAAGAGCTATTTAACTGATAAAATAAATTAACTGCTAATTCTAAGAGCCGTATATGCCTCTTGTAAAAGCTGAAATTTTTGTGTGTAGCGCCTTACCATATGAGGAGTTTCGTGGACTATTTTATCAGGATGGTAAACTTTAGCTAATTTTTTATAACTCTTTTTAAGTGCATCCTGGCTTGCCCCTACCGGACACTCCAACACAGTGTATAGGTGGATATTTTCTTTATCTTCTTGAGCTTTACATAAATCACCAAAACTAAAGTTTGCAAAATCACTATAAAGCTTGCTCATAAAGTGATTGTCATAGGTGTATTGAATCTGATAATGTAGAATATGTCGTTTGTTTAGGGCACGTTCAAGTCTACTTTTTGCTTTGTAGTCTGAAACATCTATGACCAAAGAGATATCAGTACCTCTCTCAACATAAACCTCTAGTTGAGAACGTAGATAATTAACAACCCATGAGTTTGGATAGAGCAAAGATATTAAAACTGTGTCTTTGTCGTAGGCATATAGATTTACCTGCACTACTTCTGGTTCTTGAAGTTTATTTAACTCAATTTTTATAGGTTGTGTCCCATACTTTAGCATTGAGCGTAAGAAAAACTCATGTGAAAACTCATTTATTTTGGCATGATGTTGACTCAATTGGCTTAAAAACTCTTCTCTAACTTCTTTTAATATTTCGTTTCTAAATACTAGAACTGCTTTAGGTAGAAAAAGCATACCACGAGAGTGGTGACTTAAAAATTCTCTCATCCACTTGGTATTTAATGTATCAAATTCCGTAGTGATGAGAATAAGATTATTGCGTAAAACAATTTTCATATATTCTAACCTTTATTGAATTATTTTACATTTTAAAGCAAAAATAGTTCCACTTAGCAGATATTTTTATACATATTAGGCTTTCTATCCCTGAGTAAACCCCAATACTCTCTTTGTTGTGCATTTTCTACCAAATCAATATCTGCATAAATTATCTCTTGTTTGTCTCTGCTGGCTTCTGCTACTTTAGCACCGGTGTAGTCAGTTATAAATGATGATCCGTAAAAAGTCAAACTGCAACTCTCTCCTGCCTCTTCGCCTATTCTATTGGCAACTACAACAGGAACAGTATTTGTAGCTGCATGTCCCATTTGAACTCTTTGCCAATGCTCTTTTGAATCAAGTCCAATTTCTGGCTCACTGCCTATTGCAGTCGGATAAAAGATGATTTCTGCACCCATAAGTGTCAAAGCTCTTGCTGTTTCACAAAACCACTGATCCCAGCAAATCCCCACACCAATCTTCCCATAGGTTGTTTCATAAACTTTAAAACCTGTGTCTCCAGGTTTAAAGTAGAACTTCTCCTCATAACCTGGACCATCTGGTATATGAGTTTTTCGGTAGTTATCCATCACTCTTCCATCAGCGTCTACTACTACTAAAGAGTTAAAATAATCATCTTTGCTTTTTTCAAAATAACTAACTAATATAACTACATGTAGCTCTTTTGCCAAGTTGCTAAAGCGTTGTATTAATTTGTTATTCTCTCTAGGCATTGCCCATGAAAAGTATTTTTCATCCATATCTTTACAAAAGTACAAACCCTCAAATAGTTCTGGTAAAAGCACAATTTGCGCACCATTTTTTGCAGCCTCTACAACCAAATGTTCTGCTTTAAAAACATTAGCCTTTTTATCTTCACTCATACTCATCTGAATTGCGCTTACTTTAATCATAATTTACCTCAATTCTACATAGTAGAAGCTATTAACTTCTACTCGTAACCTCTAAAAGGTGGTAACCAAACTGTGTTTGAACTGGTCCGTAAAGAACTCCCACATCACCGCTAAATACAACTTTGTCAAACTCAGGAACCATCATTCCTGGGCCAAATTCACCTAAATCTCCACCTTGTGCACCCGATGGACACTGAGAGTTCTCTTGGGCAACATCTGAAAAAGATGCTCCATTTTCAATCTCCGACTTTAGTGCATTACACTGCTCTTCACTCTCTACTAAAATATGTCTTGCTGTTGCTGTTGCCATAACTTTTTCCTTATTTTTAAAATTGTTTAGCGTATTTTACTAAAATTTTATGTTACTATGATAAAAAAATTATAGGATATTCATGAAAAGAATCTCAACTAAACTTATTTTTGCTGTTTTAGCGTTTACCTTATCGACAGGTAATCTTCAAGCTGCTGATTGGCTTATGCTTCAAGGTACAGAAAAAAGCTTCGTTAAAAAAGATGGAAAAGTTGTTAAAAACACAAGAAGAACACCTGTCATTTGGGGTTTCATGCAAGTAAACTATAAAAGAGATTTTGGAAATGTTCTAGATACAGGTATCAATAAAACACCTTTTTCTTTGCTAATACCAGATTTAAAAAGCCAATCTGGTGTTAATCTTGGACGTGGACGTTTATCTGCAAGGGGGATGATGGATGAAGAGAATAAAATCAACTACTTTACAATGTTGGCTTTTGAAAATAGTGGAATAACAAACCTAATGAACACAAGAGCTACAACTGGTGAGGTCCTTGTAGATGCTTCTGTTACACTAAAACACATTCCATACGCAAAACTGAGAATTGGGCAGTTTAAAACACCAGGCTCAGAAGAGGGACTAAGAGCAACTTTTGCATCTCCATATATTGAGTTTACCTCTTTTACAAATGGAGAACTTATGGAACGCCAGACTAACGTTGTTGGCTCAGCACAAACTGGAGGACCCGCAGGTGGAGCCACAACAGTTCACTACCAAGGTGACCCATATACATCAGTAAGTGCTTTTAGAGATAAAGGTGTTCAGGTATTTGACACTGTTGCTCTTTCATTTATTCCTAATTACAAACTTACTTATGCTTACATGTACGGTAATGGTAGCAATTTAAAAATGTATTCACCAAGTGGACAAGGAACACATTATGCATATCTAGCATTAGAAAAAGAGTTTGGAAAAGGAAAAGGTTTTTATACGGAGTCTTTAAAGACATATATTTGGGGTCAATCAGGAAATCGTGAAATCATTACTACCGATGCAGGTATTCAAACCAACAAACGCAAAAGATATGGCGTTGGAATGACATACTATAAAGATGGTCTTAGAGTTACATCTGAACTAATGGGTGCAGAAGGTATGATTTTTACAGGTGCTAAAGATAGTGACCCAACAGTTGATGTGGAGACTTGGCAGGTTCAACACGCTGTTGGCGTAGAGAACAAGTCAGTCGGTGGGTACTTTAATGTTCAGTATGAAATAGTTCCAAAAAAGTTTGAGATATTTAGTCGTTATGACCAATATAATCGTTTAACAAATGATACAAAAGCTGAGAGAATATTCAAAACTTTAACTATTGGTGCTTCTTACAGGTTTAAAGGACCAACAAGAGTTGACATTAACTATGCAATGCGGGACGCTTTGGCTGATGGAAATGCTGGTGCACAAACAGTATTGGACAATATAGGAAATCGCTTTATGGTTCAATTTACAGGATTCTTTAAAAACTAAACAAATTAGCGAATCAATAAATTGAAGATAAAATTTTACAAAAGGATTGTGGTGAAGCATATTTTATTACTTATTTTAATATCTATAACTTCACTAACCGCTGGTGGAATAAAAATAGCAGTTGCAGCAAATGTAAGCTATGCAATAGATGATTTGATTAAAGAGTTTAACAAAACCAATCCGAATACAAAAGTAAATGTAACACTTGGAAGCAGCGGAAAGCTTACGGCACAGATAAGTAATGGTGCTCCTTATGAGCTGTTTATGTCTGCAAATATGAGATATCCGAACAAACTTTATGAGAAGAAACTTACTAGTAGTAAACCTGCAGTTTATGCTCAAGGTTCGCTTGCACTTTTTAGCACTAAAAATTTAGATTTTTCTAAAGGGATAGAGCTGCTAAAAGATGATAAAATTTCAAGAATAGCAGTAGCAAACCCTAAAACTGCCCCTTATGGAAAAGCTGCTTTTGAAGCTTTTAAAAATGCTGACATTCTAAAAGTTATAAAGAAGAAATTTGTTTACGGAGAGTCAATTTCACAAACTCTCTCTTACGCAGTTACGGCAACCGACATTGGAGTTGTTGCAAAGTCATCATTATTCTCTCCAAAAATGGCAATGTACAAAAAAAATGTTAACTGGGTTGAAGTTGACTCTAAACTCTACAGACATATAGACCAAGGTATAGTTATTCTTAAAAATTCATCTGAGGCAAAAGCCTTTTATGACTTTATTTTAAGTAAAAGTGCAAAAAAAATCTTTAAAAATTACGGATACACAACAGAGTGAATACATTTATAGCAACAGTTAAAAATATACAGAGTGTAGATAATCTAACTATAGTCAAGTTTGATTTTGATGGTGTGTCGCTTAGTATGATGAGTTTAGAATTAAACAGCAGTGTGAAAGTTGGAGTAAGAGTAAAGATTAGCACAAAACCTACACATGTAGCAATCTCAAAAGCCTTCAGGGGAGAAGTCTCTTACTCAAACCAACTACCTGCAAAAATTATACATGTAGAAAATGGAGAACTTTTAAGTAGCATCACATTACAGGTTAACAGCACAACTTTAGAGTCTATAATTACAAAGGAATCAAGTGAAAGAATGAATCTACATCTAGACGACGAAGTAACTGCGTTTATAAAAGCGAATGAGCTCTCTATTTTGGAAATTTTAAATGATTGAGATTTTACAAAACATTGAATTTACTCCATTCTTACTATCTTTTAAACTAGCAGGTTTGACAACTCTGATACTTTTTATTTTATGTTTGCCACTAGCTTGGTACCTCTCGCAAACCAGCTCAAAAGCAAAACCCTTTTTAGAAGCCATTACGGCTCTGCCGATAGTTCTGCCCCCTTCTGTTTTAGGTTTTTATATACTTTATGCACTCTCGTACAACTCACCTATAGGGGCTTTTTTTAAAGAGTTTTTCGGAGTTGACTTGGTTTTCAATTTTACGGGACTTGTGGTGGCTAGCTGTTTTTACTCTCTCCCTTTTATGGTTCAGCCTCTACAGAGTGGTTTTGAGTCTATAAATAAAAACATGCTTGAAGCCTCTTACATAAGCGGAAAAAGCAAGTTAGTAACTATTTTTAGAGTAGCTCTTCCAAATATAAAACCGGCTCTTATAACAGCAGTTATTGTAACCTTTGCCCATACAGTCGGTGAGTTTGGAGTAGTTCTTATGGTTGGTGGAAGCATTCCCGGTGAGACAAAAGTAGCTTCTGTTGCAATCTATGAGATGGTTGAGATTATGGACTACTCATCTGCTCATATCTACAGTGCAATTATGGTTATTATGAGCTTTTTAGTTCTACTTGGGGTTTATACTTTCAGCCATAAGCAAAAGTTTTCCGGGTTTATAAAATGATAAAAATCAACATAAAAAAAAATCTTCACGGCTCGCAGGCAGATATGCTTTTAGACGTAAACATAGAGATAAAAAGTGGTGATTTTATAGCACTTAGCGGGAAAAGCGGAAGTGGGAAAACAACTCTTCTACGCATCTTAGCAGGGCTTGAAAAGGCAACAGGCAATCTACATGTAGATGATAAAGTATGGCTAGACGAAAATAAATTTATGCCTGTTCAAAAAAGAGAAATTGGTTTTGTATTTCAAGACTATGCCTTGTTTGAAAACATGAGTGTTTTGGATAATCTTTTGTATGTTCAAAAAGATAAAAAACTAGCAGATCATCTTCTACATGTAACAGAACTAAGTGAGTTAAGAAATAGAGTTCCAAACACTCTAAGCGGTGGGCAAAAACAGAGAGTTGCACTCTGTCGCGCTATGATGAAGAGACCAAAACTACTTCTTTTAGATGAGCCTTTATCTGCTCTTGACACTACTATGAGAACGAAACTTCAAAATGAAATCCTTACACTTCATAAAGAGTTTGGAACAACTACAATTATGGTTAGTCATGACCCAAGTGAGATTTATAGACTTGCTTCAAGAGTTGTAGTGCTAGAGCATGGGAAAATAATAAACGATGGAACTCCAAAAGACATACTCCTTCGTACATCAGGAAGCCAAAAATTCTCATTCGAGGGTGAACTTTTAGAGATAAAAAAGGTAGATATTATTTTCGTAGCAATTATATCCATCGGTCAGCAATTGGTTGAGATAGTTGTTAGTCAAGAAGAAGCTAAAAGTTTAAAGGTTGGTGATTTAGTCAATGTAAGCACTAAAGCATTCAGTCCAACCATCACCGCATACTGAACGTAAATACCTCACATGAAGCGTAAAAGTAGGAGAGAATTTATGCCCCAAGGAGGAGATGACACTTAGAAAAGTGTCACATCTTGAAAGTTTAAAAAGTTTTAGAACGTATTCTTAAAACACCATATCTAAATGCGGAGACGTACTAGGAATATTAATACCTGCATCATCGTAAACCGACATGTGGTGAGCGAATGCGCTTGAAGCTAATGCTCCAAATAAAAGTGCTACTGTAATAATTTTTTTCATGTTAATCCTTTGTTTTTTGATAGGTAAATTATAACAGTTCTGCGTAAGCGATATGTTAGCAGTTGCTAGAAAAATATTGAAATAAGAGAAGCTCTTTTAGGTGTATTTAGAATAATAAAAAAGTATGAAAATATTAAATAAGAAGATTATATATATGAGAAAAGAAGAATGATTAAAGGCGTGGCTTAGAGCCACACCATAGTATTAAAAAGTTAAATCTAAGTGCCCAGAAGTATCCGCTATATTTCCACCTGCTGTGTCAGACGGTGACGGATGATGTGCAAACGCACTTGAAGCTAAAGCTGCTAATACTAATAGAGTTGCTGTAATTTTTTTCATGTTAATCCTTTGTTTTTTGATAGGAAAATTATAACACTTCAGTGTAAGCGATATGTTAGTGCTATGAATAATCAAATAATACATAATAATCTTGATAATACTTTTACAGTTGAAACAACCGTGAGTCAAAAATAAGCTAAAATTTAAAGGTTAATGATTTATTTAATGAAAGTTAATTGCATACTGAATGTAAATACCTCACATGAAGCGTAAAAGTAGGAGAGAATTTATGCCCCAAGGAGGAGATGACACTTAGAAAAGTGTCACATCTTGAAAGTTTAAAAAGTTTTAGAACGTATTCTTAAAACACCATATCTAAATGCGGAGACGTACTAGGAATATTAATACCTGCATCATCGTAAACCGACATGTGGTGAGCGAATGCGCTAGAAGCTAATGCTCCAAATAAAAGTGCTACTGTAATAATTTTTTTCATGTTAATCCTTTGTTTTTTGATAGGTAAATTATAACAGTTCTGCGTAAGCGATATGTTAGCAGTTGCTAGAAAAATATTGAAATAAGAGAAGCTCTTTTAGGTGTATTTAGAATAATAAAAAAGTATGAAAATATTAAATAAGAAGATTATATATATGAGAAAAGAAGAATGATTAAAGGCGTGGCTTAGAGCCACACCATAGTATTAAAAAGTTAAATCTAAGTGCCCAGAAGTATCCGCTATATTTCCACCTGCTGTGTCAGACGGTGACGGATGATGTGCAAACGCACTTGAAGCTAAAGCTGCTAATACTAATAGAGTTGCTGTAATTTTTTTCATGTTAATCCTTTGTTTTTTGATAGGAAAATTATAACACTTCAGTGTAAGCGATATGTTAGTGACATAAGAAATCAAAAAACATTTATCTAGAAGAGTAAAAATATTGTAGTGTTAGCGACGTCATATAAAAAATATGCTAAAATCCAAAAAAATTATTTATAAAATAAAATTTAAGAAAAACTAAATATACAATAAAGTCTTCTTACTAAGCCTCCGTCTTGCTGCTATTGTTTACTCTTTTTTCCAATAAAGAGTGTGCTTCGTATTAATAATAAAAGCTTGATGCTAGTACAAAAGCATTTAGCCATAAAACTACACAATAAATTTAAAAGAAATGAGAAAACAATATTGAGCAAACATGTAGTAATTATAGGTGGTGGATATGGTGGTCTTCGTGCCATAGAGTTTTTAGATAAATATGAAGATGTAAAGTTAACACTAATTGACAAAAATCCATATCACTATCTTCAAACTGAAGCTTATGGATATGTAGCTGGAAGGTTTAATATGCATGACATTGCTATTAATCTCAGCAGTTGGTGTAGTGGCTTTAAAGAGAAAGTTCGTTTCATACACAAAGAAGTGACAACAATCGACTTCCAAAAGCAGAATATAGATTTAGAGAATATGGAAATAGCTTATGACTATCTAATAATTGCAACAGGTGCTCAGACTAACTTTTTTTCATTTATAGATGGACTAAAAGAGCATAGTTATGGCGTTAAAAATCTAAAAAGAGCCTATTCATTCAGACAAAAATTTGAAGATATAATATATAAAAAACTACTAAATACAAAAGACACAAATGATGGTGAAGTAAATATCGTTATTGGCGGTGCCGGACTAAGTGGAGTTGAGATTGCTGCTGAAATGGCACATGTTATTGATGTTCACAGCAAAACAATTGGTGAAGCGGCAAAAGACATTAAAATATATCTTGTTGATGCAAGTGAAACCATACTTCCTGGTATGGGCAAATATACTATCTCTCATACAAAAAAAAGATTAGAAAAACTAGATGTAATAATTCTTACAAATACTTTCATAAACAATCTTGACGACTCGTATATATACTTTAGAGATGGTCAAAAACTGAACTACTCTTTCATGGTTTTTACTGGGGGAATTAAAGCAACCAAGCTAAACACTACAATCAATCATGACAAAAATAGAGTTGATCAACTTATCCCAGATTCAGAGCTAAATATACAAGGTAAAAAGAATGTGTTTGCTTTAGGTGATTGCGTAGAGCTTAGAGATAGAAATGGCAATATACTTCCACCCACAGCACAAATAGCGGAAAAAAGTGCCGAGTATGTAGCAAAAACAATCAGAAAAAGAATAGATGGCAATAAAACAAAACCATTCAACGGAAGTGTCGCTGGTGTTTTTGTTGCGCTTGGCGGCAATTATGCTGTTGGAGAGATGTTTAAATTTATAAAAGTAAAAGGCTACAAAGCCTATTTGCTTAAAAAAGCGATAACTAGTGCGTATCATTTTGGACTTCGTCTACGTATAAACAGCGGTTTTAAAAACAGAATAAAAGAAACATAGCTACACTAAAAGTTCTATAAGTTTAAAATCCTGAAAATAAAATTATGTTACAATTCTAAAAATATTTTTCAGGAAAACTAAATGAAAAAATCTCATTTTACAAACTTTATCTTTTTATCTTTTTTATTTATATTGTTTACAAACACTCTTTACGCAAAAGAGTCAGCCAAAAAAATGATTAAACATAAGCCTTATGCAAATAAAGAGTGTGCTTCATGTCATGTAGACAAAAAAGGTGAATCAGGTGAGTTAAAAGAAGATATTCCAACTCTATGTTACACTTGTCACGATAACTATGACAACAATAACTTTATTCATGGACCTGTCGGTGCCGGCGGATGTATGTTGTGTCACGACCCGCATGAATCTGAAAATCCAAAGCTTCTTGTTTACAAGACAATAAATGAACTTTGTACTACATGTCATACTGAAAAAGGCGAGATGTTGGCGACTGTGGACAACATACATCCGCCTGTAAAAGATAGTTGTATAAACTGTCATGACCCACATGCAGAAAATAACAAGTTTCAGTTAAGAGGCGACAGAACACAAGAGTTATGCCTTATGTGTCATATTGAGAAAAAAGAGAGAATAAGCAACTCTAAAAATAAACATGGTGCAATTGAGATGGGCGATAAGTGTTTAAACTGCCATGACCCACATGCAACTGGACGTCCTAGAATGCTTAAAGCGGAAACTCCAAAAGATTTATGTCTGCAGTGTCATAGCAATGAGTGGAATCGTGAAGAAGACGGAACAACTCTTATGAATATGGGAGAGCATCTTGAAAACAATCCTGATCATCATGGACCTATTTTATGGGGAGATTGTGCTGCTTGTCATAATCCTCACGGATCTGATAATTTAAGAATGCTAAAGCAACCATTTCCAGAAAAAGCAACACAAAAGTTCTCTCCTGATGGATATATTTGTTTTAAATGTCATGAGCCTAAGAAAATAGAAGAGAAATACACAACAGAATTTACAAACTTTAGAAAGGAAGAAAAAAATCTTCACTTTATACATGTAAAAGACAAAAGTATTACATGTAAAGCTTGTCATGATTATCATGGAAGTAGGAATCTTCCGCACCACTTAAGAGAAAAATCTTCTTTTGGCAGTGCGAAGTTTTCACTTCATTTTCTCGAAAAACCTACAGGAGGTTCATGTAACCCAATCTGTCACCAAAGAAGAGAGTACGATAGAGAAAATCCAAAAGTTAAATAGTTACTAATAATGAACTGCCAACCAGACACTCTCTTGGTTTGGCTTTGTCCAAGATACTCTATGTTTTTTATGTGCAGGAATATTAAGATAATCACCAGCTTTTAACCTAACATCATCTTCATTAAAAAAGGAGACGATAGCTTCCCCTTTAAGTAAAATAACCCACTCGTAACTATCTTGGTCATACCACTCAGACTCTGCTGTAGTATGTCCATATGAAACTATACGCTCAATTTTTAAGCCATCCTTTGAGATTAGATCCTCAAAAAACTCCTCTTTAAGTTGCTTTGGAATTTTTTCAAATATATTTGATTTATTCATGAGAAGCATGCACTCATATATCCTACCACCCTCTCTGTATCGTCGCTTGCATCAGCACTAGTTTTATAGTCAAGCAGATGAGAAGATAATCCTAGCTTTTTTGCACTTAGCATCATAGCTTCAACGCCAATCATTCCACATGCTTCACACCCTCTATGAAGCATATTTAAATCAAGGCTTTTTACTGCTTCTAAGCAGATATTATCAAGTCTGTTTGCATCTTCAAGATTATAAAAATGACTTAAATCTGTGCTAATAATAACTCCGCAATCTTCTTGCTTTAAAACAAAATCTATAATCTCTGAAATATCTTGCGCTCTAGCATTGCTATATACTAATTCTACTACATGTACATCTTGCATGTAGTGTTTGATAAAAGGAAACTGCACCTCAGTGGAGTGTTCCGCGTGTGCTTGAGTAAAGCATGAAATCGAAAAGTTGTCTTGAAGTTTTTTAGCTAAGGTACCTGCTGCTTTTATATCTCCAAATGGAGTTACATAGCTTTCATAATCGCAAAGACTGACTCCTTCAAAACCCATCCTGTGAGAAGGTCCAATAACGACAAAATTTTTAACACCTTGTTTTTCTAAAACTCTGTAAGCTATATTGGCTGTATATCCAGAATATATATACCCAGCATGTGGCACTATAACCGCCCTGCTTTTTACATCTGGAATTATAAAACTCTCATCATACACATTGGTAAAATGTTCAAAATACCTCTCTAGTTCAACCTCTCTGGCCGGATAAAATGTCCCTGACACACTCATTTCTCTTTTCATAAGTAAACTCCTCTTATGTTCTTTTTACATGTAACACTGATTATACCTCTACAACGGAAGTATTTCATCGAAATTCGCTTCTATTGCATCAACACTGAATCTGTAGATAGTTGGATGGTCAACGTATATATATGGAGTTGCACCGGCTTTCATACTTAGATGTTCTAAAAATAGTTTAGGAGTTGGAAGCTGTTCCCAAACTTGAGGTAAAAAGGTTCCGTGGTATGCACGGTGTTTTAAAATAAGTCCATCAACCTTTGGCTTAACCTTTTCACATAAATCCTCAAAATCTTTATACTCTAAAATTGTAGGTTCACTTAAAACAGAAACTTCTAGCGAGATATTAGAGAGTTCATCTACATGTATGTGTTCAAATCTGGGGTCACTGAACCCTGCAGAGATGGCGTTATAAACAATATCATCATAAAGTGTACGATGCGCAACTATAGAACCTATACAGCCACGTAAATCGTTATTATATTTTAGAGTAACAAATGCAGCTGCATCTTTTTTTAAAAATGGAAATTTACTCAAAACACTCTTTTCATCAAATATATACTTATTATCAAGCTCACTAAGTATTGCACTCTTAGCAATTCTCAAAACAACAGAATTTAGCATTTTAACACCTTTAGTATTATTTATAGCCTCTGTGTTATTTTACTACTTTAAACATTATTAAATATTAAATTCTTCTTTTTTTCAATGTCACCACTCTTTTGTAAAGCATATTTAGTCATAAAAGGTCCTATTATCTCATGTATTAATGTTGTGGCAATGACTATATTTAAAATAATTGGGGCAACACTTTGAAGTCCTTCATGTTTTTGAATAGACAAGGCAAGCCCTATGGCTACGCCGGCTTGGGGGAGAAGAGCCATTCCCATATATTTTTTAACAATCCTATTGCTACCAGATACTATTGCTCCTATATAACAGCCAATAATTTTTCCAAAAACTCTCAGAACTACATACAACACTATCGCAATGGGAAGAGTAAAAATTGCGCTTATCTTTAAGTGCATAGCAGATATGATGAAAAACAGCATAAAAATAATCTCTACTAAATGGTTATCTATCTCCTCTTCTACTAAATCAAAATCTGGTGACATATTTGTAATTACTACGCCCATAACCATAGAACTAAGAAGAGGCTCCAGCTTCAAATATTCACTAAGACTGTAAACTATAAAAATAAGCCCAAGAGTAGAAATTGTCTCCATCCCTTTGTGATGTGTAAAAATCTTTTCCATAATAGTATTTAGAAGTCCAGCTATTATGCCAAGAATAGTGCTAAATAAAATAAGCGATAGAGCCTGGGCAAGATTTGTCCACTCAAACACTCCACTTTCTATAAGTGTTACTCCTGCAGTCAGTGCCAAAGTAAAAACAATCAAAGATATTGCATCATCAATAGCTATTACTGCTAATAGGGTTGAAGTAAAGTTTCCTTTGGCTCGTAGTTCATAAACAAGAGCAAGAGCTGTTGCTGGAGCTGTTGCAGCAGCAATACCACCTAATAAAAGTGCAATAAATAGTATCTGTTGCGATGGAAAATTTAAAATATTTCCCATTAATATAAACCCAACCACTACAACTATAAAAGCTCCCAAAGACTGAAACACTGTTATGTAAACAACCTCCCTGCCATGCCCTTTAAGGTTTGATACTTTAAGAGTAGCTCCAACTAATACAGCAATTATAGAGAGTGCCAAATCGGTAATAATATGAGTATTATCAACAAATTCATTAGGAATAAGAGCTAGTACCTCAGGTCCTATAATAAGACCAAGCATTAAGTAACCAACTACACGAGGAGTATGTAGTTTCGGGCTAAGCCATTCAGTAAGTGCTCCAAGGACAAAAATTATCCCTAAGTAAAAAAGTGTTTCCATATATACTCTCCTTATAAATACATATTATAGTAGCATAAAAAATAATTTATAATATAATCAGTTAATATGTATATAAAATAATTTATTTTACGCTAAAATTTTCATTATTAAAAAAAAGGTTGATTGATGGAATCAAAACAAAAAGTTATTGTATCACTAGTTATTATTTTTACTCTGTTTTTTATAGCTATGATAGTTAGCACAGTAGTAAATTTTAGAAACTACGGTATAAAAACAGCTGAAGACAAGGCTAGCATTACTGCAGAAATTGTAAAGATAGGTCTAACTGCACATATGGTTAATGGAATTACAGATCAGAGAGACTATTTTCTAAAACAGATAGGCGATGTAGAGAAGATTAGTCAACTTTGGATAGCAAGATCTCCTAGCGTTGTAAAACAGTACGGAGAAGGTCATAATAATGAAGTACCAAGGGATGATATAGATAAAGAGGTGCTTGAAACTGGAAATACAAAATCAATCACTACGGAAACACTAAGTAAAAGCACAATGCGTGTAACTATCCCTTTTGCTGCATCAGAATTTCAGACTCCAAGCTGTATGGGGTGTCATGAGGCAAAAGAGGGGGAAGTTTTAGGTGTTGTAAGTATGGTAATGGATATAACTGAACTTCGTATGGGTAGCATTAGAACCGTTCTTTATAATATGGGGCTTACATTGATTGCTGTCTTATTTGTTTTTATAGTAATAAATAGGTTTATCAAACCATTCGTCAGTATATTTTATTCTATAAGGGATGTTATGAATGGTGCAAAACATGGTGACTACTCTATCAGAGTTAAAGGTTCTAAGAATGAGGAGAACTCTTCATTGGCAAGCCTTTTAAACTCTCTTCTGGAAAAACTGCAACATACCTTTGAAGAGCTGGATAAGAAAGTATATGTATTTATAAAAAATAAGAACTATGTGAAAGAGGCTGACCCCCTTAAAAACATCAACTGTACAATAGATAGACTATCTGACATCTACAAGTTTAAACAGACTATAGAGAATGATAAAGAGCTAGAAGATATATATAACAGAATAGCATACGTTTTGAAAAATCATTTTAATCTAAATGACTTTACTATTGTTGAAATTGACACTATGAATAAGCTCAAAAAAATCGTTCACTCAGAAAAAGAGTGTCACTGTGATGTCATAGAAAACGAGTGTAGAGCAGACCGTATAAATGCAAGTGTAGACTCAACTGTTTTTGCAAACTCCTGTGAACTCTCTAAACTTGAAGAGGGAAAAGAGTATATCTGTACTCCGTATACAATATCAAATGAACTGCAACTTGTTCTAACAATTGTTACAAGTGATGAGAAGCAGACTGAATATGTAAGATCTATAATGAGTGATATAGAAGATTATATAACAACAGCACGGCCTGCAATAGTTGGAAAAAAATTGATGCAAACTCTTAACAAAATAGCAAGAGTTGATCAACTTACTAATATGTACAATCGAAAGTTTTTAGACGAATTTGCTGATATATCGGTTCCGCAGGCACTTCGCGCAAATACATCGTATGGTGTTTTAATGATTGATATTGATTACTTTAAAATGATAAATGACGACTATGGACACGATGTAGGTGATGAAGCTATTCGCATAGTCTCTGGTGTAATCAGAAAACAGATACGCAAATCTGACCTTGCGATTCGTTATGGTGGGGAGGAGTTTATAGCACTTCTATACAACTGTAATGAAGAGAATATTATAAAAATCGCAGAATCAATAAGAGTAGAATTTTCTAAACAAAAGATTCCTGCAGCTGGTAAAACATTTAGTAAAACATTAAGTGTAGGGTGTTCTCGTTTCCCGCAAGACAGTGACAGTATTTGGAAATGTATTAAATTTGCTGATATTTCATTGTACCAGGCAAAAGAGGGTGGAAGAAACCAAGTTGTGGCTTTCAAACAAGAGATGCTTGATAACAAAGAGATGGGTGAGAGTTACTAACTACAACTAAAGCAATACGGTGTCTTACCGTGTTGCTTAAAATATTCTACATGAAGAAAATATATTTATTAATTGATTATACTTTCTAAAGCATCTTCAAATTTTTCATAATCAAAAGCAAAACCATTTTCAAGTAACTTTGTTGGATACACCTCTTTTGAATCAAGCATAACAGTAGATCCCTCTCCAAAAACAAGTTTCAATATAAAAGATGGAACTGTGAAAAAAGTAGGCCTATGTAGCAGTTTTCCTAAGATTTCTGTCTGTTCATTATTCGATATAGGAAATGGTGAGGTAAAGTTTACAGAGCCTCTGATTTCTGGAGTTTTTATAATAAATTCAATAGCTCTAAGTAAATCATCTATATGTATCCATGAGACCATTTGTGAGCCGTTACCAATGTTTCCGCCAACTCCCATTTTAAATGGAGGCAACATCTTTTGCATCGCACCACCCTCTTTTGCGTATATAACACCAAACCTCATCTGCACTGACCTGACACCATGAAATTCAGCTTTTCTGGCCTCTGCTTCCCAATCTTGACATAAGTTAGATAAAAAATCATCCGCAAAATTTTGAGAATCATCATTGTTTGAGTAAGTGGAATTATAAATACCTACAGCAGATGCAGTTAAAAAAAGTTTCGGTTTATCTTTACACAGCGCCATAGCATCGACTAGCTTTTTAGTTGTATCTATGCGGCTGCTGTAAAGATTTCTCTTATACTCCTCACTCCAACGAGCTAAAATAGTAGTTCCACTTAGGTTAATTAATATGTCACACTTCTCTAGCTGCTTAGATATACTCTCTATCAGTGTATCTTGGCGTACTTTTATACCAATCACTTCATTGTGTTTTGAATTAAACAGAGTTTCTAATTTTGAGCCAACTAAGCCGCTTTTGCCGCAAATCACTATTTTTAGTTTATTTCCTATTGACATGTAATACTCCTCAAAACAAATATTGTTTTGATTATAGAGCGATGTTAATAAAAAAGCCCTTATAGTTCCAAAAGAACGGTATCTCTTCTGGTAACTTCAAATTTCTTGCAGGCACTCTCAAAAGCTCCACTCTCACCAATTAAAATACACTTATGCTTAGCTCTAGTAACCGCTGTATAAATCAACTTTGTGTTGTGCATAATAAAGTGAGAGAAACTCATAGGGATAACAACAATGTCGTACTCCATCCCTTGAACTTTGTGAATGGTAAGAGCATAAGAGAGCATCAAGTGGGACTTTAACTCTTCGTACTCATATACAACTACAACATCCTCATTTGGGTAAAAAACAAACACCTGCTCATCTTCTTCTTCTATCTTAAAAAGCAGTCCGCTCATGCCGTTAAATATTCTTCTTTGACTCGACTCTTCCCCGCTCTTAAAACCATCTGTGCTCCATGAAGTCATGTTCTCATTTTTTGTGTGGACAACTTTGTCCATAAGTCTAAACTCACTCCCCCCTTTTTTAACACACTTTTTAGGGTTTGGATTAAAGTACTCCTGCAAAACTATGTTAAGATTGTTTGAGCCCAGAGTTCCGCCCTTCATTGGGGTTATAACTTGAAAATAATTCAGATACTCTTTTATCTGCTTGTTGCTCAGTCTATATCTTGCCTTCTCGATTGACTCTACAACTTTATGCACGATTTGAGTAACAATCTGAGAGGCGTTATCCTCACGCATATCTTGTAACTCATTTTGTGAGAGTTGATTTTTCACAGCATAGTAGTTAGCCATACTAACATCAATAAACTCAAAATCCTCATACTGCATCCTATACTCCGGCACAATCCCTTTTCGTATATCATTAGCTATTAAAGTTATAGCTTGATCTTCGCTCTGTCGGTAGATTTTTGTAAGCTTTACTATCGGTGCCAATTTTAATTCTAAAACGTCACTTAAAATATTTCCTGCACCTATTGGCGGTAGTTGTGCATCATCTCCAACAACAATAAGCACGGCTTTATTACTTATCTTTCTCACAAGTCTTGCAAAAAGAGACGAGTTAATCATGGAAGCTTCATCTATAAGAACAACAGAAAATGGAAAATGGTCCCTATCCTCAAACTTTACTAAAAGAGATTGAATTGTTGCACTCTCATAACCTGTGGTATCTGCAATTCTCTGAGATGCTATGCCACTTAAAGCACATGTCATTATCTCTTTTGCATCGTATCTTGTATTTAACAAATCAAGTATAGTTTTTGAGGTTGTACTCTTCCCTGTTCCTGCATACCCGACTAAAAAAAGGAGTGATGCACCTTCATTAATCTTTTGAACTGCCTCTTTTTGCTGTTCTCCAAGCTGTAATTCACTCTCTTTTAAAAATTCATCCAAATTACCGACTAAACCGCCACTGTCTTTTTTTGCCCGCTCTTTAAAAGTGTCATATAAATATTTTTCAGAGTCATAAAGCCTAGCTGGAGAAACTCTGCTATTTTTCATAATAACAATACTTTGCTCACTAACTCTCTCAATAAGTGCCACTTCATACAGATGGTTTTTATCGCTGAATCCAAGAAGTTCATTAAGTCCGGCAAACAGTATATCTTTTGCTACGCAGCTATTTCCCTGTTGCTCACAGTAATTCATAAGCACATAATCCATAGCAGAACTTATGCGGTTATCATTTTCTGGAGTAACGCCCATTTTAAGTGCCAACTCATCTGCCCTCTTAAACCCTATAGAGTTTATTGAGGTCAAAATATATGGATTGTTTTTTATCTTAGTGCAAGGTTCATCTACGTCTTTCATAGCAGTTGAGATTGTTATAAGCAAAGCCTGAGATACATCATAAGGGCTTAAAAACTCGCCAAGTTTTCTCATGGAGCGAAATTTTTTCCAAGACTCTTGAATCTTCTTTAATCTCTTCTCTTTTATCCCGTTGAACTCCAAAAGTTTTTCTATATCATTATCCAAGATTTCAATAAGCTTCTCATTTCCAAAATGTTCAATGAGTTCAGCGGAGAGCTGTTTAGTAAAACCTTTAACAATTTTGTTTAAAAAGAAAAAAAGTTGATTTTGATTTACTTTGATAGATTCAAATTTGAAGGTTTTTCCGTATTTTTTATGCTCTTCCCAGTAACCTTTTAAGGTTATAGCCGACCCTTTTATATGACTGACTTCGCTCTCATAGTAAGAGCCGCTGACTTTTTCACCGCTTTTTAAAACAGCAATAAAAAAGCCCTCATCCTCAAAAAGTATTTTGTCTATTTGACCGATGAGTGTATCACTCAAGAACTAAGCCTTAACTCTCTCAATTCTCTCAGCTTCTTGTGATTTGTAAAGTTCTGCGCACCCTTTTGAAAGTTCACGGATTTTTAAAATGTAGTTTTGTCTCTCTGTTTGTGAGATAGCTTTTCTTGCATCCAAAACATTAAATGTATTTGCTGCTGCCATACATAAATCGTAAGCAGGAAGAGGAAGTCCAGCTTCAATAGTGCGCAAACACTCTTTACTTTTTGCATTAAAATCAGCAAACAACATCTCAACATCTGCAACTTCAAAGTTGTACTTTGAGAACTCTATTTCACTCTCTTTATGAACATCTCTATAGTAAGTTTTTCCGTGCTTATTTTCATTCCAAACGATGTCAAAAATTGTATCAACACCTTGAAGGTACATAGCAAGTCTCTCAGTTCCGTAAGTAATCTCAACAGCCACAGGGCTACACTCTATCCCTCCAACTTGCTGAAAATAAGTAAACTGAGTAACTTCCATGCCGTTTAGCCAAACTTCCCAACCAAGACCCCATGCACCTAGTGTTGGAGATTCCCAGTTGTCTTCTACAAAACGGATATCGTGCTGTGAAACATCAAGCCCTAGGTACTCTAAAGATTTAAGGTAAAGCTCTTGTATATTATCTGGAGAAGGTTTTATAAGTGCCTGAAACTGATAGTAAGAACCCAATCTATTAGGATTTTCTCCATATCTACCATCTGTCGGTCGGCGAGATGGAGCGACATATGCAACTGACCAAGGGGTTGAATCTAGTGAACGAAGAAATGTTGCTGGATGAAAAGTTCCAGCTCCTGCTGAAATATCATAAGGTTGAACAATATTGCAACCCTGTTTCATCCAAAATTCTTGTAGTTTTAGTAGCATTTCGCTAAAAGTTATCATTTATATACCTTAGTTTTTTTATTACGATATTGAAAGTACTTACGCTATCTACTCTAACACTTTGTTTAACTCAGCATAAAGCTCACGGCAGAAGTAGCTTTTTTTATTAACTTGTTTATATTTTCGTAATTATACCAAGCTGAGTTAAAAGTTAGATTTATTAAAGTTTTTATGCCACTTTACAAACAATATCACCAATCTCTTTACCTAAAGAGTTAGCGACAACACTACATTTTACTTTAAGTAAAAAGCAGATATTTTGTCTATGGGATGGCCTCATACACTCATAATTACCCATCCCTTTTGAGATAACTAGGTCTGCACTGTCAAAAAGTTTCTGAGAGTAGGAGTTAGCACGATTATATGTAAATCCTGGTGTATTCACTCCACTGTCTACCAGCTCACAAAGTTTATCGAACCCAGCTTCTTTTGCCTCTTTCATCGTAACATCATTAATAATCGGATTTCCTCTAACCATATATGAAAATTCTATATGTGGATATAACTCTTTAAGAGTTTCAATAAACAAATAGTCAAATATATGTTCACCCACGTTATCTCCAATAACCAAAACTGTTTTTACTGTAGTTAATTTTTCTTTCAGTATCTCAAAGTCATTATATGCGAAGTTGGTGTCAAATATCTTATTTAGTTCATCCTCTAAATCAAATTCTACAGCAGCTGCTAAATCTATAACATTTCCAGCTACTGCTATTTTTGTTGCAATTAAAAGCTTATTTCTTGAAGATAATAGTCTATCTTTTAGCAGAGGTATAAATGAAAGTGCTTTTTTTGTTGAGAGCTCTTTAACCTCATCGTAAAGATCAGTTTTATTTGCAATTTCTGCGAGTTTTTCATAAACATAAGAGGCAATTTCTGGAGGATTATCTTTAAACGAGAACTCTTTACTCATATGCTCAACTGTCGAAATCATCTCACTTGCTAAAGACTCAGAAGCTTTTATAGCTTTTGCAACTCTAGCACTTTGATTTATTATACAGCCAACACACTCTTCTTCTATATTCATATTTAAATCAACCTTATATATTTTCTCAAAAAAATTATTTTTTGTAGCTTTAGGGGGTTGTAGGGAGTTTGGTCCCTGCCAATACAATGGGCACTATGCTCATTATATTATTAATCAAGTAGTATGTTCATCTATCGCTTTATTCCACATAAGTTTATATTTTCTTCTCATAAACTCAACTTCTTGCTGTGAAAGCTTAAGTTGTTCAGTTAAAGTTGCTATAGTTTTTCTGTCTTCATCATAAAGTTCTTGTAAAGACCCAAGTGCTTCTCTTAAAAATTCATTTTCAGCTCTTACGGCTACAAGAGTTTCATCTTTAGCATCAAGAACTTTCTCATGAAGGTTAATGATTGTGCCGATTGTTTTTTCAACAAACTGAGGCTGAACTAA
Organism: Candidatus Sulfurimonas marisnigri; assembly: GCF_015265475.1. Taxonomy (NCBI): domain Bacteria; kingdom Pseudomonadati; phylum Campylobacterota; class Epsilonproteobacteria; order Campylobacterales; family Sulfurimonadaceae; genus Sulfurimonas; species Candidatus Sulfurimonas marisnigri. The sequence continues at coordinate 2,184,047 of NZ_CP054493.1, forward strand.
CATATCATGAGTATTGCGAGCAGAGAGTTCTCTTAGTTGAGCTGGAACTACCTCACTTGAACCTTTAGATGGATCAATATATCTAACCCCATCTTCTACCTTTAGAGTGAGTTTTCCTCTATCTGCTAATTCATCAATAGCTGAAAGATCTAACCCCGTAAGTTCCATATACTCTTCATCACTCATCCACTTCATTAATGCCCCTTTTATAAAAACTACAAAGATATAATAGTTTCAATCTCCATAGAGTCCATCTCAACTTTTTTAGCTTTTGCGATTCTGTCTTCTTTTAACTTAACTGCTAACTCTTCATTGTCTAGTGCTAATATCTGCATTGCCAAATAAGCTGAATTAATAGCTCCGGCTTTTCCTATTGCTACAGTAGCAACTGGCATTCCAGCTGGCATTTGAACAGTTGAAAGAAGTGCATCAATACCAGATAGGGCAGATGCACTCATCGGCACACCAATAATAGGTTTGACTGTTTTAGATGACAAAACACCTGCCAAATGTGCGGCCATACCCGCCGCAGCAATGAATACCTGCGCCCCTTTTTTCTCTGCTGTAATTATATACTCTTTAGTTCTCTCTGGTGAACGGTGAGCAGAAGAGATAATCATCTCATAATTTACTCCAAAAGCCTCGAGTGTATCTGAACATGATTTCATTACCTCATAATCACTTTTACTACCTATTACAATTGAAACAAACTTCATTTAGTTTTCCTTATATTATTTTAGATTATACCGCACAAAAGGTGCAAGGTGTTAAAATTCACTTCTTTGGCTGAGTTCCCATGTCCTCGTTTGACGGAATTCTTAAAAAAGTATATGGTGGAAGTTTTGTAGGCAAAGTTATGGGATTTAAATTTCCGCTATGGACTTCATCCCACACTTTTTTATTTTCAGCAAGTAGCTGTTTTAACTTTAAATAGGTTCGTCCATCTCTCTCATATATAGTACCTATTTCATTATTTACAATTTCTACATGTGAGTTTAGCGGAGCTACTATTTCAAGTTCATCATTTGGAAGAGTCTTGTACTTACATAAAAAATGAGTCCCCTCTTCATTAACGATTCCGCTTACCTGGTGCGTACCAAGCTGCATGCTAAAATCCAAACTTTGTGTATCATGTTTTTCGAATGGACGCGACACCAAATAAGCATCTGTATATCCACGATTTTGAAGAGATTGAAGTTCATATTGATATTTATCATTATTCACTCTATCCCCGTAATAATCATCTATAGCCATTCTGTAAGCTTTTGCTGTAACCGCTGCATAATATGCTGTTTTTGTGCGACCTTCAACCTTAACAGAATCAACAACACCGCTATCTAGTATCTCTTTCATATGAGATGCAAGATTTAAATCTTTTGCATTCATAATATATGTACCAATTCCATCATCCTCTTCTAGCTTAAAAAGAGTTCCCGTTTCTGGATTTGCTGCATACATCTCATAAGGAAATCTACAATCATTAGCGCAGCTTCCACGGTTTGGAACTCTACCACTCTGAAGAGTTGAAATAAGGCATCTGCCACTATATGCAAAGCACATGGAGCCATGAACAAATACCTCCAGCTCTAAATCTGGAAGCTCTTTTTTTATCTCTTTTAAATCTTTTAATGATATTTCACGAGCTGTTATTATGCGAGTCGCTCCCATATCATAGTAGACTTTTGCATCGAGAACATTCATTACGTTAGCTTGTGTTGAAAGGTGAAGAGGCATGTCTGGTGCTAACTCGTGAGCAAGTTTTAAGACTCCAGGAGTTGCAACAATAAAAGCATCAGGGTTAAGTTTTGCCATAGCTAAGATATGTTTTTTCAGTAAATTAAGCTGAGAGTTAAAAGGGAAGCCATTTATAGTTACATATACTTTTTTGCCCCTTGCATGAGCGTAAGCTATACCTTCTGCAAATTCTTCCATACTAAACTCTTTACCGGAGCGAATTCGAAGAGAGAAGTGGCTAACTCCACCATATACAGCGTCTGCACCAAAGTCGAACGCAATTTTTAATTTTTCAAGTGTCCCTGCGGGAGATAGAAGTTCTACTTTTTTCATTTATTTCCAAACTGCTCCAAAAGTGCCTCAATTTCATCAACTGAAGCTAAATCAGTGTGTGTATCACCAACAATGTGTTGGGCAGATGATACTCTTTTTTCATCCTCAATTTTACCCTCAAAAAGAGTGCTCATATATCTTGATAGTGCTCTCATTACATTTATAACACGCTCAATTTTTTGGCGATGTATATCTTGATATTGCATAATATCCATAACACTCATAATAGAATCACCACTATTTTGAAGTGCTTCTACAGCTTCATTAGTATCATTTAATGCAGATTTATTTTTCTCTAACTGTGTTTTAAAAGCTTCAACATCCGGAAATTTTTCACTAAGTGTCGTAAAAAGTTCAATATTACTATTTAAGACTTCTATAACATTATTTACATTTTCCTCTTTTTCCATTAACTCGTTACTGATACCTTCAATAATATCAAAAATTTCGCTGGCTTTTTCTTCGCTCTCTTTTGTAACATCATCCAGCTGATGCACCATCTTATTCTCTTCGGTTGCTGGCAAAGGCCAATGATGTGCAGTATCTTCACTGTAGCCTGCTGGTCTATCATCAATTTGTTCAGATTCTTTTTTTACGGATGAATCATCTTCTTCTTCATTTTCTTCCGCTTTATCAGGACCAGCAGCCTCTTCTAAAGTGTCTAAATCGTCAATGTCCCCGTTCATCAAAGCGTCCAACTCTTCTTGTGTCATACAATCTTCTCCGTCTACATAAAATTAGTTAAATTTAATATTTGTCACTATAATATCATAAAAATCTATAAATAGAGAAAAAAATGATAGTTGATTTACACAACCACACAAAACTTTGTAATCATGCAGAGGGTGAAATTTTTGAATATATTGAAAAAGCAATAGAGTGCAATATTAAATATTTTGGTTTTTCTGATCATGCCCCAATGAATTTTGATCCGAAATATCGGATGAGTTTCGAGCAAATGAAAACATATGAAGCTGATGTATTAAAAGCAAAAGAAAAGTATAAAAACAAAATAGAGATACTACTCGGCTACGAGGTTGATTACCTTGCAGGACATATGGACAAAAGAATTTTAAATGCAGATGTCGATTATCTTATCGGTTCTGTCCATTTTATTGATGAGTGGGGATTTGACAACCCTGAATTTATAGGTAATTATGAAAATCAAAATATAGATGAAATTTGGCAAAAATATTTTAATGCGGTAAGAGATATGGCAAAAAGTGGACTATTTGATATTGTAGGACATTTAGACCTGATAAAAGTATTTAAATTTATGCCAAATAAAAATATTGTATCCCTAGCAAAAGAGGCACTACAAGCTATAAAAGAAGCAGACATGAGTATAGAAATAAATGTAGCAGGATTTAGAAAACCTGTTGCAGAAGCTTATCCGTCACTATCTCTTTTAAAAGAAGCTTACAAACTTGATATCCCAATTACATTTGCTTCTGATGCTCACCATCCAGAGCAAGTTGGGCTATTTAGTAACGAGGTTATAGATATTGCAAAAAGTGTCGGCTACACAAAATGTGCACTTTATAGAGGCAGACAGAGAGAGTTTATTGAATTCTAAACTTTTTAAAAGTTATAATTTATTTTATACCTATAACATAAAGCAATTATAAAGATTTAGGCATGTATAATGTTTTCAAATAAACTTTATAAGGAAATAACAATGGGTAAATACATAGAATTAACTGGTTCAGATTTTGAAGCAACTTTGAGTGAAGGTGTATCTTTGGTAGACTTCTGGGCACCTTGGTGTGGACCTTGTCGTATGATAGCTCCAGTAATAGAAGAATTAGCTGAAGACTTTGATGGGAAGGCTAAAATCTGCAAAGTAAATACTGATGAAGAGCAAGATATTGCTGTTAAATTTGGTATTCGTTCTATTCCAACTATTATGTTTTTCAAAAATGGTGAGATGGTGGATCAAGTTGTTGGTGCACAATCTAAAGCTGCTTTAGCTGAAAAAATAAACGCTCTATTAGCGTAATTATAAAAAGATTAGTTTAGTGGCAAAGGCAGGTAAGAGCCTCTTCTCACTCTCTACTCTTTTAGCTTCTTTCTTCGGTGCAGCTATGATAGCTGCTGCCTTTGCATACTTTAATTACAAGTTTTCTGAATATAAATTTATTGATTTCAAAGAATGGATTTTTTATGAAAAAAAAGATATTTTTACTCCCAAGCATGATAAATATATTGTAATATTTTATAGTTCTAAAGAAAAAAATGTCGTTGAGCGTTTATCTACAATAGAGTTAAACCTTCCAGTAATTGCAATAGATTATTATAATGAAGCATTTGAAAATTCAAAAAATACAACCTTTTTAAGAGCTGGAACAAGAACAAGCCTTAGTTTTATTCAAAGATTTAATATATATGAATCACCAACTATTTTTTTTATCACAAAACATAAAGAAGCTATTTATAAACAAGATAGTATGATACGAAAATTAGACAATTTAGAAGAGTTGTCAAAACAAATAAATTCACTTTAACAATAGGAACATTTATGATATTAGATTGTGCAATTATTGGTGGTGGGCCTGCTGGACTTACTGCAGGTTTATACACAACCCGCGGTGGTTTAGAAAATGTAACAATGTTTGAAAAAGGAATGCCTGGAGGTCAAATCACCTCAAGTAGTGAAATAGAAAATTATCCTGGAGTTACTGGTGAAATTACAGGTATGGATTTGATGATGCCATGGCCTGAGCAGTGTCAAAAATTTGGGCTTAAACATGAAATGGTAGAAGTCAAACGTATTTCAAAAGATGGCGATATCTTTAAAATTCTTAAAGAAGATGGAAGCATAACTGAAGCGCACAGTGTTATTGTTGGTACTGGATCATCTCCTCGTCGTGCAGGTTTTACTGGAGAAGATGAACTTTTTGGAAAAGGTGTAAGCACATGTGCCACATGTGATGGTTTTTTCTATAAAGGAAAAGAAGTCGCTGTTATTGGTGGTGGGGATACAGCCTTAGAAGAAGCGCTTTATCTTGCCAAAATATGTACTAAAGTATATTTAATTCACAGGAGAGATACTTTCCGTTCAGCTCCAAATACAGTTGCTAGAATAAAAAGAACGGAAAATATTGAGCTAGTTTTAAACTCCGTTCCAGATGAAGTATATGGTGATGCTATGGGTGTTACTGGCCTTCGAGTGAAAAACAACAATGGAGAGCTTAGGGATATTAAAGTTCCAGGTGTTTTCACTTTCGTAGGAAATGATGTAAATAATCAAACTCTTATTCAAGAAGATGGTAGTTTTCTTTGTGATATGAATAAATCTGGTCAAGTGATAGTAGATATAAGTATGAAAACTTCTGTGCCTGGGCTTTTCGCAACCGGAGATATGCGTATTTCAGCACCTAAACAAGTTGTAAGCGCAGCTGGAGACGGTGCAGTCGCAGCTCTTCAAGCTATCTCATATATTGATGAGAAATTAAACGATTAATAATAAAATTAAGGAAGATATTTATGATAAAAGTTGGTGTTTTTGGTGCAAATGGTAGAGTTGGAAAGCTAATAATAGATGATTTAAAACTTACTAGTGATATCAGCCTTAGCTCTGTATACGTTCGTAATAGTCTAAACTTCACTATCGATCCTTCTATTTTAGTAACCACAGATATTCAATCATTTTTAAATGGATGTGATATTGTTATAGATTTTTCTCTTCCTGATGCCTGTGAAATACTACTTGAAGAGTGCCTAAAGATACCAAAACCATTAGTAATTGGTACTACTGGCCTAAATACTCATCAATTAAATCTTCTAAAACAAGCTAGTGAAAAAATGCCTGTTTTATATGCTACCAATATGTCTTTAGGCGTAGCACTTTTAAACAAGCTTGTATATCAAGCGTCTGCTGCTCTTGATGGTTTCAATATAGAAATAGTTGAGATGCATCATAAGCATAAAAAAGATGCTCCAAGTGGAACAGCACTTACCTTAGGTGAGTCTGCGGCTCGTGGTCGCGGTCTTGATTTAGATAAAGTTCGAGTAAGTGGACGAGATGGAAATATTGGTGAGAGAAGTGAAGACGAGATAGCTGTTATGGCTATCCGTGGTGGGGATATTGTTGGTCGTCATACAGTTGGGTTTTACAATGATGGCGAATTCATAGAACTAAACCACACTGCAACTTCAAGGAATACATTTTCTAAGGGTGCAATTAGAGCTGCTACATGGTTAGCAGATAAAGAAGCTGGTCTTTACTCAATTTCCGATTGTTTAGAGGTATAGAATCAACAAAGTTTTACCTTTGATTCAATATAATTCCATAATTATTTTTCGAGGAGAAAAATGTGCGAGAAGATATTAATGAGAAATGTGCAGTTGTTGGGATTTTTGGTCATAAAGAGGCTTCTAAGTTAGCTTATTTTTCACTGCATGCACTTCAGCATCGTGGTCAAGAAGCAGCTGGTATAAGCTCTTCTGATGGAGAAAAACTTCATACTATCAAAAAACGTGGTTTAGTTATGCGTATTTTTGATGAGGCTAAACTAAAAACTCTTAGTGGCTCTAGTGCAATAGGTCATACCCGCTATTCAACTGCAGGAGATGATTCTATTCTTGATGCACAGCCAGTCTTTGCAAGATATGATCTTGGTGAGATGGCAATTGTTCACAATGGAAATCTAACCAATGCAGAAGATGTCCGCAATAAGCTTATTGAAAAAGGTGCTATTTTTCAAACATTTATGGACACAGAAAATCTTATTCATCTAATAGCTAAAAGTGAAAAAAAGAAACTACTTGATAGAATTGTAGATGCAGTTGGAAGAATAGAGGGTGCTTTTTCACTTGTATTTTTGAGTAGAACAAAAATGTTTGCAATGCGAGACCGCTTTGGATTTCGCCCCTTAAGCCTAGGGAAACTACCAAATGGTGGCTATATTGTAGCAAGCGAAACTTGTGCTTTTGACCTTGTGAGTGCTGAATTTGTTAGAGATGTAGAGCCAGGTGAACTTCTTATATTTGAAGAAGGTAAAGAAATAAAAAGTATTAAAGTTTTTGAGCCAACTCCTAAACACTGTATTTTTGAGTATGTATATTTTGCTAGACCTGATTCAAAAGTTTTTGGTCAATCAGTCTACCAAACTAGAAAAAATATGGGAAAAGAACTTGCACATATAAAACCAGTTGAAGCTGACATAGTCATACCAGTTCCAGATGGTGGAGTCCCTTCTGCCATTGGCTACGCTCAAGAGAGTGGAATACCATACGAAATGGGCATTATGAGAAATCATTACATTGGCCGTACATTTATTGAACCCACTCAAGAGATGCGTGACTTAAAAGTAAAAATGAAACTCTCACCTATGACCGATATAATTAAAGGTAAAAAGGTAGTTGTTGTCGATGACTCAATAGTACGTGGAACAACATCAAAAAGAATCGTAAGGATGCTAAAAGAAGCAGGTGCTACAGAGGTTCATATGAGAGTATCATCTCCTCCTACAACTGACCCTTGTTACTATGGAGTTGATACACCCAATAAAGACAAGCTCATTGCAGCTAATATGACAATAGATGAAATATGTACGTTTATAGAAGCTGACTCTTTAGCTTATTTAGATGGGCCGGCTCTTTTAAGAAGTGTAAACACTAAAGAGGACAACTACTGTACTGCTTGCTTTACTGGCGAGTACATAGTTTAAAGTTTATGAATCAAATATATACATTTGGCAACTATTTAAAATCTAAGTTTAATAGCAAAGTCTACAAAGTAGGTATCAATATTTCTGGCTTTACCTGTCCAAATATAGATGGGACTGTTGCAAAAGGTGGCTGTACTTTTTGTGAAAACGACTCCTTTAGTGCAAGTAGTGGTGAGACTAAAGAGCTAAAAGGTTTTCATCTGAACCTAACTTCAAAAGAGAATCCAAACCTCCAAAAACAGCTTGAGCAACTGGAATATCAGTTTAACGCTATCAGCAAAAGACAAGCAAGCGAATATGGAGCTGAAAAATTTCTCGTATACTTTCAATCTTTTACAAATACATATGCCCCTTTTGAAACACTAAAGGCCCTCTACGACAAAGCCCTCTCATTTGAGAATGTAGTAGGACTGAGTATTGGTACTCGCTCTGACAGCATTACAGAAGAAACACTAGAATATCTTGCCGAGCTCAATAAATATAAAGAGATATGGATTGAGTTTGGAATTCAATCTGTATATGACGAAACCTTAGAGAAGATAAATCGTGGTCATAGTAGCGATAATGTTAAAGAGTGGATTTTAAAATCAAAGCAAAAAGGTTTAAATGTATGTGGTCATCTTATCTTTGGATTGCCAGATGAAACAAAAGAGATGATGTTAGAGACTTCAAAAGCTGCTTATGCTTGGGGGATAGATTCTGTTAAATATCATCCACTGTATGTAGTAAAAAAAACTTCCTTAGCAAATGATTTCATAAAGGGTAAATTTAACCCAATTAGTGAAGACGATTATCTTGATGTTTTAATTAAATCTATTAAAATGAAACCTGACAATGTATCTGTTCAGAGAGTAACAGCTGGAATTAACGATAGCTCACTACTTTCACCAGATTGGTGCAGAGACAAAAACATTCAAATAAAGAATATAAATAGAGCGCTTAAGCCATTAAATCTTAAATATTAATGAGCATATATTTTTGAAAACTGCGAAGTGCTTCTAAAATATGGCGGGTAATTTAAATATACTCTAAAGTCTTTAGCTTCGCCTGGCTTCAGATTTCTAGCAACTATAAACTCTTCTTTAACCTGCTGTGGCTTATACAGTTTACCAGATCCTCCAGAGAAAAAATCAAAAAATCCACTAGGGCTGAAGAATGATCCTGCCTTTACATTTCCTGTTACATGACCTTTATTGACTAATTTTATTTCAAAAACAACTTCGCCAACTTCATGATTGCCATCATTTTTAACTATCCCGCTATACATAATTTTTTCACTACTCAACATTCTTTTATTATCTAACTTATATAAATTTACTATTTTTGTATATTTATCAACTGTCACAATAGAAAAGCCAGCTAAGAGTAGTGAGATAAGAGATACAGATATAATCATTGGCGTTCTTAACTTTGGTTTATCCTGCTTAAATGCAGCAAACACACCACTGACAAATATCAAAAAAATCAAAGCCAAAATAATAAAATGCCAGTAGTTAAATAGTGTAATCATCTGCAACTTGCCTCCACTGAAATATTATAATCATTAGAATAAGTGAAAGGCTCCAATATGATTTTAAACTCTCTATCTTCACCTTTTAAAATATCATACTCTAAAATCGACATTTTTTTCAATGGCTTAAATTTAAACATGTAATCCTTAACTGCATTATTAGTAACTTTATACGCGCTAGCACTTATTTTACAGTTTTTAAAGTCAACATTTGAGTTGTTTTTCACTGTTGCATAAACAACAACAGCCTGAGTATAAGTTAATCTCTTTTGACTAACTATTGATGTGGTATTGCTAAACAAATATTCGTGCATTTTGGAGTAGCCCAATGTTGAGCCAAAAAGAAGTATCAAAAATGCTGAAGAAATAAAAACAATCGCTTTAACAGGTTTTTTTCTTAAAATTAAACCTACTATGAAAAAGAGTATAAAAAGTGCAAAAATACTACCAAATAGAATATAATCATATATGATTAGCTCATCTATAAAAGTAGTTAATATACTATTCATAGTTATTTATTTCTCGAATTCTTTTCAGATATACCACTCATCTTAAATCTTCTAGCTAGCTCTTGTTTTATTCTATCTGGAGATATATTTTTAGCAGCAAGTGCTACTAACATATGGTAAGTTAAATCTGCAGCTTCATATATCATCTCACTCTCATCATCATCTTTATATGCAAAGCTAAATTCCCCAGCCTCCTCTACAACCTTTTTCAAAATTGTATTTTCGCCTTTAGTTAAAAGTTTTGCAGTCCAAGAAGATTCTGGATCGGCACTTTTACGCTCTTGGATTGTATGATAAAGGGTGTCTATTACCCCATAAAGTGTTTCACTGCTTACTTGAACTTCAGAGTTCACTTCACCGGATTCTAGTTCAGTAAAAAAGCAAGAACGGCGACCAGTATGACAAGCCACCCCCTCTTGGGTTACTTTTACAAGAAGAGTGTCACTGTCGCAGTCAATATTAAAAGAGTGTATTTTTTGAATATGCCCGCTACTTTCGCCTTTTTTCCAAATGCGCTGTTTTGAGCGAGAGAAGTAGTGTGCTATTTTTGTTGAGAGGGAGAGTTCTAAGGCCTCTTTATTCATGTAAGCCATCATTAGAACTTCGTTATTTTCTATATCTTGAACTATTACTGGCAGAAGATCACTCTTTTGCCAGTCAACTCTATTTACAATCTCTTGCATATCTACTGAGCCGTAGTTCTCTGTTTAGCATTTTTCATATCAACCCAAATATTTGGAGTTGAACCGCCGGGTGTTAAGAAAATCTTAGCGTCTTTGTTTTCTCTAAGAGCATCATTGAACTGGCCTTGAACTTTCATTTGCTCTAATTGAAGCAGTTGAGTTGTTAATGATTTCGAGATAAGAATATTTGCTTTGGCTTTTGCATCTGCTTCAATTGTAACAGCATCCGCAATACCTTGTGCTTCAATTCTAGCTTTTTGAGCCATACCTTCTGCTTCTGCTGCACGTTTAAAAGCTTCTTGCTTTGCACGTTGAACATCCTGTTCTGCTTTTTGAACCTCTTGTTTTGCAACTTGAACACGCTCAATCTGCTCTTTTACTTTGCTAGGTAGTCCTATTTCACGAAGTTGCACAGACTGAAGGTCTGCGGGTGAATTTTTAAGACCTGTTACGCTGTCTCTAACAGCCTTATCAATCTCTTGAGCTATTTGATTTCTAAGTTGTGGAAGTGATTCTGCATCATACTTACCAACAACGTTACGAACAACATCACGAACAACTGGATTAATAATTTTATCTTCCCAGCTAAATCCCCAGTTAGAGATTGTTTGAGCTGCAAACTGAGAGTTAAGTCTATACTGAACAGTAAGTTCAATTGAAACAGGAAGACCACGTTTATCAAGAACAGTAATCGCAGGTTTAACGTTGATACCAGCCGCATTTCCACCACTTGCCTCTATTTGTGAAGCATAATTAATAATACGAACTTTTGTGTCCACTACGTAAACTTTTTGAATCACGGGAACAATAAAGTGAAGACCTGGCAGAAGTGCTTGGTCTTGATACTTACCATTTGTACTTAGAATTCCGCGCTCACCCTCTTGAATAATTGTAAAAGGTTTTGCTAAAACAAGTAAAATAACTGCCGCAATTATAAAATAGATTATTCCTGATTTAGCGCCCATGTTAAAATCAAGCTTTGGCATTTGAGGACCACCGCCACCGCCTCCACTATTTCCACTATTAGGTTTCTTAAAACCGCCTTCTTCGCTCTTTTTTTTGTTAAAGTAGTCATTCATATCTGATGCCATGTAAATATTCTCTTCTTTCATGTAAATTTTCCTTATAAAATTCTGCTTCCAAAGAAGCAAGCTTTAGTCGCCACAGCGGCGCAAGCGAAGTAAAGGGAATAACTTCCCTTTACAGACTAATCAATGTATGTTAAATAATGCTCGTATTTTTCATTACGACCAAAAACAATATCAAAGTACCCACTTTGAATTTCTTCTGTGAATACACCACGAGAACCGCAACCAATCTCTCTTGCGTCTATGATTCGAACTGGAGTAATCTCAGCAGCAGTTCCTGTTAAAAATGCCTCATCTGCAATGTAAACTTCTTCTCTTGTAATACGTCGGCGTTCTACTTTTAAACCCATATTTTCTGCCATCTCTATAACAGTCTTTTGAGTTATTGATTCAAGTGAATTATCATTTGGTGGAGTTATAAGCACACCATTTTTGACCATGAAGAAGCTAGCTCCGCTTGCTTCTGCAACATAACCTTGATCATCAAGCAGAAGTGCCTCATCATACCCGCAGTCAACAGCTTCAAATTTTGCCATTTGTGAGTTTAAGTAGTTTGCTGTTGCTTTTGCTTTACCCATGTTTGAGGTGTTTGCAGGTCTTGTCATAGAAGCAATCTTAAGCTTAATACCTTTTCTCATACCCTCTTCACCGAGATAAGCGCCCCACTCCCAAGCAGACATAACAGTCTCAACTGGTGCATTTTTATGATAAACACCCATAACACCGTAACCTAAAAATGCGAAAGGACGAATATATACATTGTCTCCTGTAAACTCGTTTTTTCTCACTAACTCTATTTGAGCTTGATTCATCTCCTCAACCGAGTAAGGGATATCAATAAGAGTCATCTTAGCAGACTCTTTAAGTCTTTTAGTATGATCATTCAAACGAAAAATAGCGTACCCTTTGTCAGTCTTGTATGCTTTTGTTCCTTCTATTACACCATTTCCATAATGCAAGGTGTGCGACAGTACATGTACTTTAGCATCTTCCCAAGCTACAAACTCTCCATTCATCCAAATATATTTGGCTGCATCCATTAAATTCTCCGATAATTTACATAAATTGTTAGTATTTTATCTAAAATGCTGTTTATATTGAGTAATGAATTTAAATAAGTTAAAGTTTATGGAGTTTAAAATTGTACATGTAGAAAATTTATAGAGCCAAAAAAGGCTCTATTAGGAGAGTAAAATTACTGTATGGTTTAGAAAAAGAATTGAGTAGTTATTTTCATTTTCTCAACATCTTTGTCTCCTGTACTTGCACCGTACTCATCTTTTTGGTACATAAAACCAGCTTTGATTGTATTACCTTTTAGGTACCAGTTCACACCGGCCATTTTTGATGTGAATTTATAATCTTCACCGGCAGCAGAATCTTCAAATTTATCCCAGCTCTCATATCTCACAAATGGAGCTATATATCCCAACTCTGGCATAACATATTCACTAAGTACATACCAACCAGATGATTTACCAGTTACGATAGTTGCAGCAGACCAATCTTTTACAACATCATCAAATTTGAAGTACTCGCCTTGAATCATAAAGTTCTTATAGTGAGCAGAAGCTTCAAGATTAACTAGTTTATTATTTAATGTAACGCTATCAGCTGCACCATCAGCTTTAATCTCAGGAACAACCCAGTATGCAGCACCAAAAGAGAAGTGTTTACCTACTCCGAAGTATGTTTCTGTTTTTGAAGTCTCTTCCCAGCCGTCAAATGGAGATAGTAGAATTTTACCACCGTAGAAAAAGCTTTGTTCAGTTATCTCTGATGTTTTTTTACCTTTTGCATCTAACAAAGAGGTTTCTTCTGTTGCATCACCAAAAGCCAATTGGTAGTGAACTTTTTTATTTAAATCACCAAATACTTGAGCATTTGTACCACGACGGTTATGAGTAATAAACTGTGCTGCAGCATCTGCAACTGCAGGGCGGTCATAAGCTATTGTGCGAGCTGATTTTATAGTTTCAGTACGTGAAACATCGATTTTTGCACGGAAAAGTTTAAAATTTACTAAAGATGAACCAAAAGGTTTTTTGATTTGAACATATGCATCACCAACGTTAAATTCATTCTCACCACTTTGTTGGTAGTTTGCTTTATCATTTCTAACATCCATTACAAATGAAGTCCACTTGTTAAAGCCGGCTGCAACCTCAAAACGAACACGACGAAGGTATGCATCATTTATACTTGTGTCAGTTTTTGAAACATCATTATAATCAGTCTCTACATTTTCAAAAGTACCCTGAATACGAACACCAGCTTTTAACCACATGTCAGAACTATCATCTGCTACAAACTTCATATTGATATGTGTTTGTTTACCATAAAGAAAATCTGGAGAATTTTTATCTACAATTGTTATTTTGCTAACATTTGATTTACTCTCATTTGCCATTTCAAAAGCTTTACGACCCTCAGCAGGTGTAGTAAAGAGTTGACCTTTGTCATCTACATAAAATTGTGCAGCACTTAAGCTAGCTGAACCAATTGCTAAAACCGCCATTGTTGAAAGAACTATTTTTTTCATTATTTGTATTTCCCTTGTTTTTTGTTGATAGAATTATAAAATAGTTTGGTTACATAATGATTACAGTTATACACCTACACAAAACAGGTTAAAAGAACTATAACAAGGTTGTTTTAGAGAGTTTATGGAATAGGTTGTAGAGTAGTGTTTATGAATACATATAAAGGAGGATTCTTGCAATCAGTAGTTACAAGAATCATAGGAGAATACATGTGGTTCTTATAATCAGTAGTTATAAGAACCTTAGGAGAAGAAAATGAAATTTAATGATTATTGTATATTTGCAGCCCAATACTCCCTAATCATGTTTTTTGTAGCTTCAGGAAGAGGAATATAACCTAACTTTTTAGCAGATTTGTCACCATTTTTAAAAGCATAGTCATAAAACTCTATTGTTTTTTTATTCATCTCAGATTTTTCTGTTGGAAGCAAGATAAATGTTGCTGCAACAATCGGGTAAGAAGTATCGCCTGGTTGTAGAGCTAGCATTGCATAGAAGTTATCCTCTTTAGTCCAACTTGCATATTTTGCAGCAGCTTTAAAATTATCTTCGTTTGCTACAACCCATTTGCCGTTCGCAGTTTTAAGTACAGCAGCAGAGAGGTTGTTTTTCTCTTTATATGCGTTTTCAATGTAACCGATAGAGTAAGGAGTTTGCTTAACCAAGTTAGCAACACCTTCATTACCTTTTCCACCAATACCAACAGCCCAGTCAATTGCTTTACCAGTTCCATAAGTATCTTTCCAGTTTTTAGAACTTCCACTTAGGTAATAAGTAAAGTTAAAAGTAGTCCCTGAACCATCTGAACGGTGAACTACAGTAATTTTTTGGTTTGGTAGCTTAATACCTGCATTGTTAGCAGCTATAGCAGCATCATTCCACATAGTGATTTTTCCCGCAAAAATATCTGCAACAACATCATTGCTTAATTTTAATGTCTCATCAGCAATGCCATCAACATTAAATGCTATAACGATTGAGCCGATAACTGCTGGAAACTGTAAAAGTTTAGCTTTTGCAAGTTTTTTAGAGTCTAATGGTTTATCAGATGCACCAAAGTCTACAATTCTCTTTGCAATCTGTTTGATTCCGCCGCCTGAACCGATTGACTGGTAGTTAACACGGTTTTTTGTATCTTTTTTATATGAAAATGCCCAATCATAATACAGGGGAGCTGGGAAAGATGCGCCTGCACCATTGATTTTATCTGAAGCGAATGACGTACTTATTGAAGCAGCTGTAACAAGTGCAACTAAAGCTAATTTCTTTAACATTTTTGTACCTTTTGTTTTTTTAAGATGCAAAATTATAAATGCGGAAGGTTACATGTAGATTACCAAATTGAATAGTTTAAACTATTTTTGTAACCTACTTGTAATAAAACTTATTTTTTAAGCGAGAACTTAAACTCTTTTTCCATTGCAATAGCTTCATCTCGTCCATAAACTATAATCTCTTTATCTACCGAAATATTTTTTGCTTTTATTTTATTCGGATATTCAACAAAGTTCAAAATATGTTTTATAGTATTGATTCTGGCTTTTTTCTTGTCATCACTCTTTACAATTGTCCATGGTGCTATTTCTGTATGGGTAGCACTTAACATCATGAATTTAGCCAAAGAATACTCATCCCATAATTTTTGAGACTCCTTATCAACAGGTGAAAGCTTATATTGCTTTAGCGGGTCTGTCTCTCTAGCTTTAAATCTTTTTGCCTGCTCATATTTGGATACAGAGAAATAGAATTTAAATATTTTAATATCTTCATCAACTATCATATCTTCAAATTCAGGTGCATCTTTTAAAAATTTATGATGTTCTCTCTCTGTACAAAACCCCATAACAGGCTCAACCATTGAGCGGTTATACCAACTTCTGTCAAAAAGGACTATTTCTCCGGCAGATGGCAGATGTTGCACATATCTTTGAAAATACCACTGAGAGCGCTCTCTATCACTCGGCTTCTCAAGTGCAACCACTCTCGCACCCCTTGGGTTTAGATGCTCGGTGATTCTTTTTATAGTGCCACCTTTGCCCGCTGCATCACGACCCTCAAAAATCATCAAAATTTTAAGTCCAGTATCTTTTACATGATTTTGAAATTTCAGAAGTTCGACTTGTAAGCTAGCCAGCTCCTCTTCGTAAGCTATTCTCTCCTCTTTTTTCCAGATTCGCACTTTACCATCTTTACTTTTTCTTCTTTCTTTATCCTCTTTTCTTCTTTCTTTATCCTCTTTTCTTCTCTCTTCTTCAAGTTTATCTTTCTTTTTCTCTTTCATAAAATCCCCTTTTTTCAGTAAGTATACAACTTATAATCTTATCAATTTCTTCATATATATCGTTAGTAACCTATTTGTAATAAAATTTATTTACAATTGCAAACTTTATAAAGAGAGGTTTTGACGAATGAGTATTATCATTGATAAACTATTTGCACATGTAAGTAAATTTATTGCTATCGCCATACTACTATTGGTTGCTTGGATTTTTACAGTTTTGCTGCAAAACTCTATGGCTTCAATAGAAGCATTTGGTTTTGACTTTATAACAGAGTCGAAATGGGCACCAAACTTAGAGAAGTTTGGTGCCCTTCCCGCAATTTACGGTTCAGTTGTTTCAACTTTTCTTGCAATGATTTTGGCAGTTCCATTGGCTATAGGTGTTGCAATATTCTTAAGCGAGCTGGCACCTGCCCGTCTTAAATCACCAGTTGGTGTTTCCATAGAACTTCTAGCAGCTATCCCATCTGTTATATACGGCATGTGGGGTCTGTTTTACTTTGTCCCTATTGTACGTGACATATTTGGCGGAATTGGTATCAGTATGCTTACAGCTGGAATTGTACTATCTATAATGATACTTCCATTTATGGCAGCAGTTACAAGAGATGCAATGAATACAACCCCTGATATCTTAAAAGAGTCTGCGTATGCACTTGGCGGCACAAAATGGGATGTCATAAAAGATATAATTATCCCTTACGCTAAAGCTGGAATAATAGGCTCATTTATCTTAGCCCTTGGCCGTGCCATTGGTGAGACTATGGCTGTTACTTTTGTTATGGGTAATGTTCATAAAATATCTACAGATTTAACAGCACCTGCTACATCTATCCCTGTAACACTTGCAAACGAGTTCACAGAAGCAGATACGGAACTTTATTACTCATCACTATTCGAGCTTTCACTAATGCTACTAGTAATCAGTTTTACGATTATATCTATTGCGAAATTTTACTTTTTACGCAGAAAAAGGACAGCATAATGACTCATACTCAAAAAAGAATTATTGTCAATAACATTGTTATGTTTCTCTCAACCATGTCTGCTGTAATTGGTATAGGTTTTTTATTCTGGATTTTAAGTGTGCTGATCTTAAATGGTGTTGATGCACTTAGTTGGAGTATCTTCTCACAAGAGGGAGCACCCCCAGGCTACGAAGATAGTGGGCTTAAGCATGCACTTATTGGTCAGCTTATGATTGTCAGTATTGCAACATTTATTGGTGTTCCTCTTGGAATATTGGCAGGGACATATTTGAGTGAGTATGGACAAAAATCAAAACTAGCAGAGACTATTCGTGACATATCTGACATTATGATGTCAGCACCCAGTATTGTAATAGGTGCTTTTGTTTATGCAATCGTTGTTGTTCCTATGGGGCACTTTAGTGGCTGGGCCGGTTCAGTTGCACTTACTATCATAATGCTTCCTATAATTTTAAGAACTACTGATGACATGTTGCAGCTTGTTCCATCCACCCTTAGAGAAGCTGCTTTTGCTTTAGGTGCTCCAAAGTACAAAGTAATTATTCAAGTTGTTTACCGCGGGGCAAAAGCTGGAATATTAACAGGTGTTTTACTTGGTGTTGCAAGGGTTGCAGGTGAGACAGCTCCTCTTTTGTTCACATCATTTAATGACAATTTTTTAAATACAGATATGAATGAGCCAATGGCATCACTTACTGTTACTATGTATAACTATGCAACCAGCCCTTATGAAGATTGGCAAAAACTTGGGTGGGCTGCAGCATTTATTTTATCTATGTTCATTTTATCTCTAAATATAATTGGACGACTATTTTTATTAAAGAAAAAAGGGAAATAATGGCAACTATTGTTGATATAACTAAAGAAAAAGCGCTTGAAGTCAATAACTTTGAGTTTACTTATGCAGGAGTAGATGAACCAAGTATAAAGACTCTATCTATGCCTATTGCAAAAAACAGCATTACTGCTCTTATTGGACCATCTGGATGTGGCAAAACAACACTTCTTAGAAGTTTTAACCGCATGCACGACTTGTATCCTGGCAATAAATATAGCGGGGAAATTTTATTTAAAAATAAAAATATTCTAACGAAAAATGAGGATTTGATTAACCTAAGAATCCAAATAGGGATGATTTTTCAAAAACCAACAGCTTTTCCTATGAGTATATTTGATAATGTTGCTTATGGTATGAGACTACAAGGTATAAAAAATAAAACTGAATTAAAAGATAGAGTTGAAAAAGCACTTAAAGATGCAGCAATTTTCAAAGAGGTTAAAGATAGACTAAAACACGATGCAAATGGACTATCAGGCGGACAACAGCAAAGACTCTGCATTGCTCGTGCTATTGCTGTTGAACCAGAAGTTTTACTCTTTGATGAGCCCACTTCTGCACTTGATCCAATCTCTACTGCCGGAATTGAAGAGTTAATAGTTGAGCTTAAACAGAGGGTTTCAATTATTATAGTTACTCATAATATGCAACAAGCTGCGAGAGTAAGCGACTATACAGGTTTTATGTATATGGGTGAGCTTATAGAATTGGGTCTCACAGAAGAACTTTTCGTAACACCAAGAGAGAAGCTTACAGAAGAGTATATAACTGGTAAATTTGGTTAATCGCACTTGTGCAATGGGCTTCCTGCCGAAGGAAACCTAGCGTTAACGTAGGTAGCGGAATTACTTCCGCTACTGTAACAAACAAATGAGAGGTTTCCTTTCATTTTGTGAAATAAAGTTAAAGGAATTTATACATGTCAACAAAATATAATAATAAAATAGATGAAATCAGAGGTCTTATTGCCACTCTGCTAGAGAGCATTGTCTCAGCAAGCCAAATATCATTAAATTCTTTTATCCCAATTAGTCAAGATGGTTATAAACTAGCCCTTGAAAAGCTAAATAATATTGAACTCCAAGGCGATACAATTGATAATGAGATTATAAAAACTTTTGCTCTGTTTGGTCCAGAAGCTATAGAACTCCGCTCATTAGTTGCTTACTTAAAAATGACGAACGAAATAGTTCGCATTGGAGAGGGTACAAGAAAATATGCTCGCAGAATGAGAGATCACTCACAAAGTGAATGTAATCTAGAGCCTCTAAGTTCGACAATTTCGCAACTTCACAAAAGTACAATAAAAGCATTAGAGTATATTTTAGAGTGTTTTAAAGATTTGGAACAATGCAATATTGAAGATTATTATAGAAAAATAATGGTTGAAGAGAGCAAAAATGATGATATTTTTTCAATACTAGAAAAAGAGATAATGACATTAATTATAGAAGAAAAAGAGCTATCTCCAGAATATGTAAAAGTTCTTGGAACTCTTAGAAAACTAGAGCGATCATGCGACAGAAGTGTTAATATTGCTAACTTGATGATGTATGCAAAAAAAGGTGGAGAACTTAGTCTTTACAGATAATATTATAACTTTACGAAACAAATTAAGATATTGATTAAAATTTAATCAGCTATCCTTATTTTTATTAAATGTAATTGAGATATACTACTAGCAATTAAATTTCAGGAGAAAATAAATGGGAAAATTTGTTAACAATACAGAAGAGTTTTTTACTTTTTGTGAAGAGAATGATGTTCAATTTGTAGATTTTAGATTTACAGACATTAAAGGTGCATGGCACCATGTTACATATAGAATGAGTGCTGTAAATGCTGGTCAACTTAATGGTGGACTACCATTTGACGGCTCATCTATTGATGCTTGGCAACCAATCAACAAATCAGACATGCTTTTAAAACCTGATGTTGCGTCTGCCTTTTTAGACCCTTTTACTGCTGATCCTACCATTATTGTTTTTTGTGATGTTTATGATATTTACAAAAACCAAGCTTATGAGAGATGTCCACGTTCAATCGCTAAAGCCGCTCTTAAACATGCTGACTCTTTAGGTATCGCTGATGCTGCATACTTTGGTCCGGAAAATGAATTTTTTATGTTTGACAGTGTAACTTTTGTTGATAACATCAATGAAGCTGGTTATAAAGTAGATAGTGAAGAGGGCGAATGGAACTCTAACAATCCATATCCAGAAAATTACAACACAGGTCACAGACCAGGAACTAAGGGTGGTTACTTCCCAGTAGCTCCAACTGATAGTGCTGTTGACATTCGTGCTGAAATGATGCAAGTTCTAGAGCAAGTTGGTCTTGAAGTTATTTTGGGTCACCACGAAGTTGCTCAAGCTCAACATGAAATCGGTATTGTTTTCTCTGATATCATCGGTGCAGCTGACAATGTTCAAAAATACAAATACGTTGTAAAAATGATAGCTCACCTTAATGGTAAGACTGCTACGTTTATGCCTAAACCAATGTTTGGTGACAACGGTAACGGTATGCATGTTCACCAATCACTATGGAAAGATGGTAAAAACCTTTTCTATAAAGAGGGAAATTATGCAAATGTTTCTGAGATGGGTCTTAACTATGTTGGCGGTATCTTTAAACATGCACGTTCAGTTGCAGCGTTTACTAATCCAACTACAAACTCATACAAAAGATTACTACCAGGATTTGAAGCTCCAAGCGTTTTAACTTACTCTTCTCAAAACCGTTCTGCTGCTTGTCGTATCCCTTATGGCGCTGGAGAAATGGCAACTCGTGTTGAGATGAGATTCCCAGATTCTACTGCTTGTCCTTATTTAGCTTTCGCAGTTATGATGATGGCTGGACTTGATGGTATCCAAAACAAAGAGGTTCCAATCGGTCCAATGGATGAGGATTTATATGAGCTTTCTCTTGATGAGATTCGTGAAAAAGGTATTCCTCAAATGCCTCACACACTTCGTGGTTCATTAGAGGCTCTTATTCGTGATAATGAGTTCTTAAAACCTGTATTTACTGATGAGTTTTTAGATGCTTACAGACACTACAGATTTGAAAGAGATGTATGGCCTGATGAAGGTCGTCCAACTGCTTACGAGTTTAAAACAACTTACCAGTGTTAGTCTAAAGCGGGGCAATGCCTCGCTTCTCTTTTTTTCTATTTTCCTTTTTAAAATTTAGTTATAATCACATATTATGAAATCAAATCCTTTTATAAAACCATCAGTTGAAATAAAACGTCGTAAGAATCCACAAGGTGAATATTCACACCTCAAAACTGCCGAACTTCTTGACGCGGTTAGAGAGAGCGCAAACTCTACTTATCGTGCAGACTTAGATATACTCCTAGATATTTTTTTAAAACGATATGATCAACGTCAGCAAGAGTTAGATAATTTAAACAGGGATTTAGAAGCCCGCATTAAAACAGAAGTCAATCTTGGTAAGGTAAACCAAAAACGCTTTGAACAACAAGCAAAAATGGCAGCTATGGGTGAGATGATGGATGCTGTCGCTCACCAATGGAAACAACCACTAAACGCACTCTCAATGATGTCTGACATGTTAAGATATGACTTTGAAAGTGAACTTGTTGACAAAGCTTATATAGATGAGATGACGAACGATACACAGATTCAAATAGAACATATGATTACAACTCTTAATGAGTTTAGAAACTTTTTTAGACCAAGAGAGACAAAAGAGAGTTTTGGTATAAAAAGATGTGTACAATCTGTTATGCTTCTAGTAAATGATGAATTTTTAATAAACAATATAAGCATACATGTAGACAGTGATAAAGAGATAATTATACATGGAATTGAAAATGAGTTTAAACATTTAGTTTTAAATATAATCAATAATGCAAAAGATGCTTTTAATGAGCGGGATACTAAACAAAGAGATATATTTATTACTTTTAATAAAGAAGATGATTTTGTACATGTAGATATTCAAGATACAGCAGGTGGAATTCCATTAAATGTAATCAATGATATATTTAAACCAGAAGTTACTACAAAAGAAGTTGGAAAAGGGACAGGGATAGGTCTGTATATGAGTATGCAGATAGCTCAAAAACTTGGCGGTTCACTCTCTGTAAAAAATATAAATAGTGGTGCCTGTTTTTCACTCCAAATTCCTTTGTAACTGCAAATTCGATATAATTCCAAAATAATAACAATATGTAAGAGTGCTGTTATTAAAATTTCAAGTTAAAGGTTCAATAATGAATCAAGTTCAACCGGGTAAATATCGCCCATATCCGCAAATAGATTTGCCAAATAGAAAATGGCCAACTAAAACCATAACGAATGCTCCGGCATGGTGTAGTGTTGATTTACGTGATGGAAATCAGGCACTAAAAAATCCAATGGACATGAATAAAAAACTTGAACTTTTTGCACTCTTACTAAAACTCGGATTTAAAGAAATTGAAGTTGGATTTCCATCTGCCTCAAAAGTAGAGTTTGACTTTTTACGACGTTTAGTTGATGATAAACTTATCCCTGATGATGTAACAATTCAGGTTTTAGTTCAAGCCAGAGAACATCTTATTGCTAAAACATTTGAGTCTTTAAAAGGTGTTAAAAAAGCAACTGTTCATCTTTATAACTCAACTTCTGTAGCACAACGCAAAATAGTATTTGGAAAAAGCAAAGAAGAGATTATTGCACTTGCTTTAGAGGGTGTTGATTTAGTAAAAAAATATGAAAAAACTCATGATGGAGAAATATTTTTAGAATATTCGCCTGAGAGCTTTACAGGAACAGAATTAGAATTTGCCGCAGAGATTTCAAATGCAGTAACATCTCGCTGGGGTATAAGTGATACTAGAAAAGTTATAATTAACTTACCAGCAACTGTAGAGATGGCTACACCAAATATTTATGCAGACCAAATTGAGTGGATGGCTAATCACTTAGATAACCGTGAAAATGTAATTATCTCAACCCATACACATAATGATAGAGGAACTTCTATAGCTGCTACTGAGTTGGCACTTTTAGCTGGTGCAGATAGAGTTGAGGGAACACTTTTAAGCAACGGTGAGAGAACTGGTAATGTTGATATGATTACGCTAGCGCTTAACATGTTAACGCAAGGCGTTGATCCTAAGCTAGACTTCTCTGATATTAATGAAGTTTTAGATGTTGTTGAGAGATGTACAGAAATGGTTACACATGCTCGTCATCCTTATGTTGGTGAACTTGTTTATACTGCATTTTCTGGTTCACACCAAGATGCAATAAACAAAGGGTTTACTCATAGAAAAACTTCTAATGATAGCTTTTGGGAAGTCCCATACCTTCCAATTGACCCAGAAGATGTTGGAAGAACTTATGAGAGTATTATCCGTATAAACTCTCAATCTGGAAAAGGTGGCGTTGCTTATATCTTAGAGAACGATTTTGGTTATCTGCTTCCAAAAGCTATGCACCCTGAAGTTGGAAAAATTGTTCAAGCTCTTAGTGATAAAAAAGGTAGTGAGCTCAATGGTGTTGAGATACTAGATGTTTTCAAAAAGAACTACTTTATTAAGACAGAAGAAGAGCATTTATCATTTATAGACTTTACTTTAACCTCTGTTAAAGGGACCTCTACATGTACTCTTACTTACAAATATAATGATAAAGAGATTGTTGCTAATGGCAAAGGAAATGGTCCTGTTGATGCATGTAAAGATGCTCTTATGAAGAACTATGCAAATAGTTTTACTATCAAATCTTACGCTGAGCACTCATTTGGAGATAAAAGCTCTGCAAAAGCAGTTGCTTATATAGAGATACAGACTAAACAAACACCATCTTGTTTCGGTGTTGGTGAAGATAACGATATTGCTACAGCCTCAGTTAAAGCACTATTTTGTGCTATTAACAGAGCATTTAATTAATATAAAAATATTTTAAATTATAATATAATTATATTTAATTAGATATAATTATATATGAACAAAAAAATATTACTTTTAGAAGACGACACTCTTTTGGGTGAGACTCTTCTTGAACTTTTAAGAGGTGTTGGTTATTCTGTTGTATTGGTCACATCTGGAGATGCGGCGGTAGATGAAACTTATGACAACAGTTATGATCTTTATATATTTGATATAAATGTTCCTGATATCAATGGTCTTGAACTTCTTAAATCACTTAGAGAGGCAGATGACAAGACTCCTACTATATTTATAAGTGCGCTGGTTGATATTGGTTCAATTTCACAAGCTTTTGAAGTTGGTGGTGATGACTATATTAAGAAGCCGTTTTTTCCAGAGGAACTACTCATAAGAGTAAACGCAAAACTCTCATCTAAAACTTCAAACATTATATACAATAATTTAGAGTATGAGCCTCAAACGAAAACACTTAGAAAAGATGGACATGTAATAGCTCTTGGAGAAGTTCAAGAACAGCTGTTTAATCTTTTTATACATAATATTAACAAAATTCTTGATAAAGATTTACTAATGGGGTGCTTAGAAAAACCGTCGCCGACGGCCCTAAGAGTAGCACTTACAAAACTAAAGCAGACAACCGGACTCAACATAAAAAATATTCGCTCCATAGGATATATACTTGAGTAGAGTAGAACTTGAATCATTTTTAAAAAGTTTTATACTGTTTTTCAGCTCTCTTGGGCTATTGATAGGTATACTTTTTTATATTAACTACACTAAGGAGATTCAAACTCTTGATGAGAAAATATTTTCCCAAATGAGAGTTTGCAGTTTCAATTTGAAATGTGAACAGTTTCAAATAGACTTTATACCGATGCATAAACATGAACTTTATACGCTGTATAAAGATGAGAGTGGACTAAGTAGCTACTACCCGATTCCAAATTCTAAAAAATATGTAATGTCTTTTAATTTTAATACACAAAGCTACAAAACAGAGCTTAATAGACTACAAAATAGTGCGCTTTGGAATTTTTTTATAATATTTGGAATAATTTTCATACTGTCAATTCTATTTTCTTTTTATGCTTTGCATCCACTTAGAAGTGCTTTGCTGCTAACACAGGAGTTTATAAAAGATATACTCCATGATTTTAACACTCCAATTGCTTCGCTTAGACTTAACAGCTCTATGCTTAAACACGAACTAAGAGATAACAAAAAAATAGACAGGATTGAGCAGAGTGTTCAAAATATACTAAATCTACAACAGCATCTACGTTCATATTTAAATAATCATCTATTAGAAAAAGAGATATTTGAGTTAAAAAGTACTATACAAATTCATATACATATGTTAGAAAAAAACTACCCTGATATAAAATTTGAGGTAGATATGCAAGATTTAAATATCTCTACATGTAAGGATGCTTTCATCCGAATAATAGATAATATTTTAACAAATGCAGCCAAGTACAATAAACAAAATGGCTCTGTTAAAATAAATTATGACCATAAAACAAAAAACTTGTATATTATCGATACAGGAAAGGGGATAAAAAACCCTAAAAGAATGTTTGATAGATTTTATAAAGAGCAAGATAGGGGTATAGGGATAGGTCTTCATATTGTCAAAAAACTATGTGATGAGCTGGGAATAAAAATCAGTGTCAAAAGTGAACCAAACAAAGGAACAGAGTTTACACTAAACATTTCCAAACTAACACTTGACTAACAAACATGTGCAATACTTGCAACATCAAAACAAAGGATATACAATGAAAACTTTAACATTGGGAGCGACTTTAATGTTGCTAGGGACTTTTACATTAGGTATGTCGGCAACGATAGATGAGCAAATTTCAGCGATTGAAACAGCAACTACGACACAAGAAAGAGTGAGACTTGTAAATGAGTTTAAAACAACTCTCTCAACTATGAGTGCGCAAGAAAGAGCAGTAGCCATTGATCAACTAAGATCAACTATGCAGACGGATGGGGAACAAGTTCAGACAAGAACTCAAACTAGAGAGAGAAGTCGTCTTAATCAAATGGATGAAACTCAATTAATGCAACAGAACCAAATAAGAAATCAGAATCAAGTTGGATCACAATATATGCAACAAAATGCTGGTGGTTCTAGTAAATTTATGAATAAAAGATAGGCTTTACAAAATAACTAGGAATGTATCGTCATTTTGACGATACAGGAGGATGTCTACATGTACAAAAAAATAATAACTCTTTTAGCGATAACCTCGCTTAGTCTATCTGCTTATAGCGATAAAGATTTGGATGGTGTCGATGACAGCTTAGATCAATGTCCCAATACATACTTTAGTGAGTTGGTGGATATGAATGGTTGTACAATTGAAAATTTAAGTGGTGAACATCATTTTGATATTATATATGGTCTTAATTTTACGAAGGCCGATTACACAACTACCGAGAAGACAGATACTACTACACAAGATTTACAATTAGATTACTATTATAGAAATTTTTCCCTTCAGATTATTAGTTCTTACTACAACTACAATAATAAAACATACGATAAGAGTGGCATGAACGACCTATTTATAGCTGCTTACTATAAACTATCTCCAACAAATGAGTTAACGCTAAGGTTTGGAGCTGGAGTAACTATACCCACTTATGATTCACTGCTAAATAATAACAATTCTGACTACACAGCATCTATGAATATTGGATACAAACTAGAAAGTATAAATTTATTTGCAGGGTACAGCTACACAATAATAAATGATGATGATGTAGCGGGAGTAGCCTCATATCAAAATACAAATTCTTTCACTGCCGGTGCTGGTTTTTACCCACAAAAAAATCTATACGTCAGTGGCTCTTACAATAATAGTGACAGCATATACACAAATGTAGATACAATAAGAACCATTTCTCTTTATACTTTTTACAATATAGATGCTAATTGGTTTGCAAGCTTTAGTTACTCTTATGGAGTAAGTGATAGTGCTAGTGATAGCTCTACATCATTTCGTGTAGGCTATTATTTTTAAAACAATAGTTCCTCTTCTGCTTTTACTTCCGCCTCAGCGCGAGGTGGCTTGGAGATATCGCTAAAGTACTCTTTTCTACCATTTACATCTACTTCTATTATTCCTTCTGGTGCTTCAAACTTTCTTTTTATTTGTGGATATAATCTCAATATATGTTGATAAAACATTGAAAATGCTGGTCCAGATATTCTACCGCCTGTCTCTTTTATATGCATAGGAGTATTGTCATCATTTCCAAACCAAACTATAGTCTCAATTGTTGGTGAATAACCTGCAAACCATCCATCCATATTATTATTAGTAGTTCCTGTTTTTCCGGCAAGCTCTATCCCTTTTGATCTTGCTCTTCTTCCTGTCCCTTTTTTTATAACATCTTTTAATATTGTAGTTATTATATAAGCTTGAGTAGGTTCTGTAATAAAACGTGTTTG
The DNA here is from genome assembly GCF_015265475.1 of Candidatus Sulfurimonas marisnigri. NCBI lineage: Bacteria > Pseudomonadati > Campylobacterota > Epsilonproteobacteria > Campylobacterales > Sulfurimonadaceae > Sulfurimonas > Candidatus Sulfurimonas marisnigri. Next base: position 2,211,601 of record NZ_CP054493.1, read on the forward strand.
CTCTTTTTTCTCATATATTGTAGTTGATTTTTTATCTATATAGCGTATCAGATGAGGCTCAACTTGAATACCGGCATTTGCAAAAGATGTGTAGTACTTTGCTAGTTCCAGAGGCGAAAGAGAGATAGTCCCAAGAGAGATAGATAAATCAGGAGGAAGATTTTTAATACCAAATTTTTTAAACTCTCTTAAAAGTTCTCTAAGGCCTATGTCATTTACGAGATTAATAGTAGCCAGATTTCTTGAGTGAACAAGTGCCTCCCTAAGACTAATAAGACCTTTATAGTTCTCCTCATAGTTCTGTGGCTGCCACTTCAACTCTTCACCATTTTTTTCGTATGTGTATGTTCTAGCAATATCAACTAGCTCAGTTGCCCCGGAATAGCCTAAATCAACAGCAACCTGATATATAAATGGTTTAAACGCCGAGCCAGGCTGACGACGACCTTGCGTTGCACGATTGTATGGAGAAGTTTTATAGTCTATACTGCCTACAAGAGCTAATATATCTCCACTTTTAGAATCCAGTGAAACCAGAGCTCCGTTTAACTGAGTTATATTTACGTCAGGAGCAACTTTATAATTTGGATTATTAGATAGTTTTTTTTGTTCCCAAGCCTTGTATTTATCAATTCTTTTTAATGACATATCATAGGCACTTTTAAGCGACTCAATTGCCGCCTTTTGAAGCCGTATATCTATTGTAGTATAAATCTCATAACCGCCTGTTTTTATATCACTTATCCCTAAGTTATATGCCCGTCTTGCCACCTCATCTACTATAAAAGGTGCACGATTTTGTGTCAAAGTGTCATCAAAAACTTCAGGGTTCTCTTCTAATGAACTATTGTAAGTCTCATCATCAATCCATCCAAGAACATGCATTCTGGTTATTACACGATTTGCTCTACCCATAGATATCTCATAATTTTTTGTGGGGGCATAAGCACTTGGTGCCTTTGGAAGACCTACTAAAATTGCCATCTCTTTGAGCGTTAAATCAGCTAAATTTTTGTGAAAATAACCGTCTGCTGCTGTTTTTATACCATAATATCCGTGACCGAAATATATCTCATTTAAATAGCACTCTAGGATTTTCTCTTTGCTTAGATTCATCTCTAGCTTAAGAGAATATATAAGCTCTTTTACTTTTCTTGATAGCTTTTTTTCTCTTGTTAAAAGTTTATTTTTCACTAACTGCTGAGTTATTGTACTCGCTCCCTCAACCATTTTTCCAGCTTTTATATCTTTTATTATTGCTCTGAAAATTGCATCAATATTTATACCTGGATGTTCAAAGAATGTTGTATCTTCTATTGCTGTAAGGGCTTCAATTATTCTAGGAGGAATCTCTTCAAATGAGGCATAGTATCTATGCTTTTTATCAAAAATATTCGCTATTTTATCTCCATTTTTATCATAAATTCTCGTTGTGACATCTGGCTTATAGTTTACTATTGATGATATATCATAACTTTGTCCGACTAAAAAATATCCTAAAATAATAAAAGGAGTTAAAAAGCCAAGAAGCATCAGTGTAAAAAATATATTTTTAAATAGTTTCATATTCTAAAGTTCCTATTGGCAAAATTTGCCTCAATCAGTGTTTTTGTATATTTTACAGTTGGATTTTGCAAGATTGTTTGCATATCTCCAATCTCCATTACTTTGCCATTTTTTATAACACATATATCCTCGCACAAGCTTTTTGCCGAGTTCATATCATGTGTCACAAAAAGTATTTTAAAGCCAAACTCTTTTTGCAGTTTTTTTAATAATTCTAAAATCATCACTCTCGTCTTTGGGTCAAGTGCTGTTGTTGGCTCATCTAGTAACAAAAGTTTAGGTTCAGACTCTAGTGCCATAGCAATTATAACACGTTGAAGTTGCCCACCTGAGAGCTCCGGAGGGAACCTTTGTAAAAGTTCTGCCTCCAACCCAACTTGAGTAAATAGACTTTCTGCTTTCTCAAGAGAGGTAAAAAATTGTTTGTGTATTTTTGTAAGTGGAGAGAGTGCTGTAAATGGGTTTTGAGGTACAAAAGCCAAACTATCACCTGCTCTTAATTCAAAATCACAATCAAATTCCAATTCAACTTCCATACTGCTTGGCAACATACCCAAAAGTGCTTTTAGTGTTAAACTTTTCCCACTTCCACTCTGCCCAACAAGCGCTAAAGAGGATGATATGTTAAAAGATATATCAACTAATGTTTTATCATCTAGAGTTATATGCAGCTTTGAGATATTCATATTTTTATTTTAGCTAAATTTATACATAACTCTCTTAACTGCTCACAACTGTTGCCTAATCTTGCGATGACTCTTATTATAGCTTTGTCTACTGTTGGCTGTCTTATACCGCCTACAGCGAATCCTTGGCGTTTTAGCTCATCTCGAATTTCTATAACTTTTTTGTTATCATCAATAACAATTGGGACAATAAGAGCCTCTGTTTTTATACCGAGTTCTTTAAAAATTATTTCTTTTCTTTGCTCTATTTCACCCTTTAAAAACTCTACATTTTTCAACATATAAATTAGAGCATTATGTGCCAAAAGCGTGTCATAAAGAGATAGAGAAGTTGCATATATAATTGGTTTTGCACGATTAATTAAATACTCTACAATATGCTCTGATGCCAAAATAAATGCACCAAAACTCCCATAAGCTTTTCCTAGTGTTCCCATCTTTATATAATTTTGTTTTATATCCACCCCATAGTAATCAAATGCGCCCATTAGCTTGTCACCTATAACTCCACTACTATGTGCTTCATCTACTATAAGAAGTGCATCATATCTGTCAGCTATGGAAAAAATATCTTTATGAACTATGTCTCCATCCATTGAGTATATCCCCTCAACTGCGACTATCTTTCTTTTTGCTACTGAGTGCTTTAGTAAATCTTCCAACTCATCCATGTTATTGTGAGAAAAAAACTCTACATGTAGATTGTTTAGATTGGAAGCCAACACTCCAGAAGCATGGTATTTCTCATCCATAAACAAAGTATCGCCTCTTCTAACCAATGACTCAATCAGAGCTATATTTGCATTAAATCCACTACCTACAATAACTGCATCCTCAAAGCCATTAGCCTCACACAAAGCAGACTCAAAATTTTTATGAATCTGATGATAGCCATTTACCAAAAGCGATGCTTTGGAACTGTGAAGCGGAAGTTTTGAGAGAGCTTTACATGTAGCATTATGTAACTCTAGATTGTGTGCTAAACCAAGATAATCATTTGATGCAAAATCTAAAACAGAGTTATCTACCACTTCTCTGCTTCTATATCTGCCTGACTTTCTAAGAGCCTTTAGTTCATTATCGTAATACATTATATTATTCCCCATTAACCAACAACAACCCTGTCTCTGCCTGTCTCTTTTGCTTTGTAGAGTGCATCATCTACTCTTTTGTATAAAAACTCTGCATCTTCTCCATCAACATACTGTGTAACTCCAAAACTCATTGTAATTGGCAGAATTTTCTCACTATTCTTTATCTCTATTCTCAGTTTTTCTGCAATTACCTCTGCATTTTCCTTGCTTGCATGTGGTAAAATTATCATAAACTCTTCACCTCCAATTCTGCAAAAAATATCAACATTTCTAATAAAAGAAGATATAAGTTTTGAATACTCTACAAGTACATTATCACCGACTATATGCCCATGAATATCATTTACTTTTTTAAAAAAATCTATATCACACATTATAAGAGATAAAGAGTGTCCATATCTTCTTGACTTGGAAATCTCTTCCTTTAATCGTTGATTGAAATACCTGCGATTTTTAATCCCAGTCAAAGGATCCGTAACTGTTAAATATTCTAATTCTATTTTATATCTTTCTTGCTCTGTAATATCTGTAAGTACTACACTGTAATGATTCTTCTCAACTGAAATAAGTGATACAGCTACTGAGAAATAGTACTCTTTTTCATTGTATTTAATTTTTACCTTATTATAGCTAGTAGAATTTTGTTCCAAATATTCAACCCAATGCTGACCACTCATATCTTTTTGTACACATCCATCTTCTTTTACAAAAAAATCACATATACAAGCATGCTCCATTTTAAACTCTTTAAGGGATTTATATCCATCAAAATATTTAAAGAACACTCTGTTTACATCTATTGTTGTATTTTTGTCATTTATTACAACAATATTAGTGGATGAATCTATAATATTTTTATAGTATTTCTTTTCTCTTCTATTTCCATAAAAAAGAAAGCTACTCACAATAATTGCAATGCTCATAACAATTATAGTTGTAAAAGTAAACCACTTAAACATTAAAAAATCTAAATCTAAATTTGAAACATTATTTCTCTTTTTAAACATAATATAATAGCCGAGAGACTCCATATTTAGTGTTTTTAACTCATGTGAGACCACCAAATAGTCATCTTCTACTTTGTATGAGTTGTTAAAGTAGTTTTGTACACCTTTTTTCTCTAAATATTTTAATATCCCTGAGGGTGCATCAAAATTTGCAACATAATATTCACTATTGATAAATGTTGCTGTAAATGGGTATTTTAATTTTTCACTATACCTTTTTTTCAAAACAACAACTGAGTCTGTATCAAACTTCTTTAGCTGCTTTGAAATAGAGTTGAAATGTGATATCACCTCTATTATTCCAATAAAAACATCATCTTTAAAAAGTGGGATTACTGCTTTTATACTAAGGTCATAAAGCCCTGCGCTACAACCATATGACGGTTTTTTTGATTTTGAAACGCTTACCAAATCCGGTCTTAGGCCAGCAATATTCTCATGTTTTATATTGCTCCAGCTTTTATAGATAGAGTTTAAATCCTTGTCAATAATATGCACCCATATGTTTTTATATTGTGTATATTCTCTATAATCAGAAATTAGTTTTTTATAATAATCATTATCTATATTGTTGCTAAAAACATCCTGAACTAATTTTTTATCATTTGCCAAACTAATTGCCATCGCTAAAGTCGCCTTTTGCTTGGCTAAAATCATAGCCCCAACTTCTTCTTGCATCTCACTGGCTAATAATTTATATTTAATATTTTGCAGGCTATCTTTTTTTTCTTCAAGAAAACCAGTGTATGAGAAAGCAATAAGTACTAAAAGTATAAAACCAACAAGTTGATATAAGTATAGCCGATAATGTTTCAATCTAAATGTCCTTTTATTTACACCATTTTATCACTAAATATGTTGAATTTAAATAAAAATTTTTAATAACTCTGTATTCAAACCCATTGCTGTGCTCTCATATCCCCTAATTTCTGTTATATAAGCTTTACAAAACCCCTCTACCATACAAGCCCCTGCTTTTCCTTGCCAATCCCCACATCTAAGATAATTTTCTAAATCTTCAAGATTAAACTCACTGAAAATATAATCAGTAGATGAGATGTCGACTATTTTAATGTTTGGCGCTTGGTAAATCATACATGTAATAATGCTTGTAATATTTCCGCTTAGTGTCATCAGTATATTTCTGGCATCATCAACACATTTCGCTTTTCTAAGTATTTGCCCCTGAGAACTGACTACAGTGTCAGCTACTAAAAGCGGGTAATCATTGTATCCGAAAGATTTGAGGTTTGCTTCATATTTTCCAAGTGTAGCGAGGTAAACGAAGTTTTTAGGTGATGAGGCAATAATACTATCTTCATCAAAATCAACACTTTGCTGAATAAACTCAATTCCAGCTTCTGTTAAAAGCTGGGCACGTGTAGATGAAGATGAAGCAAGTCTTATCATTATAAAGAGCTTGAGAAATAAGTTCCTATCAATATCGCAATAACACCAAGTACAATATTTAGAGGCACCATAAATTTTCCAATAAGTCCAAGCTGATTTTTAGCACCTACAAAGTCTCCGCTGTTCAATAGTTTCTCAGCCTTGTTTCTTCTAAGCATCATAACCATCAGGTTTATAAACATAACACTCCATATAGTCTCTTTAATGTAGACTAATGGGCTAAATGCTGATGCGGAGAGTCCATAACCTTTAATCATAAAAATCGCAGTAATCATTAAGATAATTACAAAAGGTAAAACTATACTAAAGAGTCTTTTAAGAGCATGAGAAATTCTCTCTAATCTTTTTTGAGGTGATTCAATCTCTAAAAATGATTGATGAGCAGCATAACGCATAGCTATCATACCGCCAACCCACACAACCGCACTTATTACATGTAAAAAAACTATAATAACTTTATACTCTAAAAATATATCTTGCATTATGACAGAACCTCCGCAATAAATTTTAATGCCTCTTCTTTAGCTTCTGCCAATTTTGTTGCATCTTTTCCACCGGCTTGTGCAAAGTCAGGACGACCTCCGCCTCCGCCACCAAGTATTGGAGCAATTTTTTTAATCCAATCACCAGCTTTAGCATTTGCATCTTTAACACCAGCAGCAATAAGTACTTTATCACCTTTTACTTGAAAAAGCATTGCGCAAAGTTTTTCATTTTGGTTTTTAAGCTCATCAATTTTTTCTTTTATATCTCCGCTCAGTAACTCTTCAACAACAACTGTAACACCATTTATATCAGTTGTTCTCATCTCAACTTTAGCACTATTTTGCGCATCTTGCAATTCGTTCTTTAGCTCAGTAATATTTGATTTAAGCCTTGCAATACCAGAAATAATATCTAAGTTTTTAACTTCGGCTTGAACCTCTTTTAAAAGAGCTCTTTGCTGCGTAAAGTATTGAAAAGCTGCATTTCCACAAACAGCCTCTATACGACGAACACCTGCAGAGACTCCACTCTCTTTTGTAATAATAAACGAGCCTATGTTTGCAGAATTATCTACATGTACTCCACCGCAAAACTCTACACTTGCATTGCCAAAACTAACAACGCGAACTTCATCACCGTATTTCTCTCCAAACTGAGCTTTTGCACCAGACTTTTTAGCATCTTCAATACCCATAACTTCTGTTTTGCCAGTTATTCCACGAAGAACATCATTGTTTACTCTTTTCTCTATTTCAGCTATCTCTACGTTAGTTAACGCTTTTGGATGTGAGAAATCGAATCTTAGCTTATCTGCGTCTACAAGTGAGCCTGCTTGTGAAATATGATCTCCTAAAACATCATATAAAGTTGCATGAAGAAGGTGTGTAGCGGAGTGATGTTTGATAATTTCTGCTCTGCTTATATCTACATGTGAGTCTACAATATCACCAACTTTTAACTCATTTTCTACAGAGATTTGTGACATATTTAGTCCAAAGAACTTTTTCGTATCAAGAACTTTTGCAAAATTGACAAGCTCTCCCATATCACCAGTTTGTCCACCACTCTCAGCATAAAAAGGTGTAACATCTAAAAGAACCCAGCCTTTAGAACCTACACTTAACTTTTCTACATGTTTAAATTTATCATCTAAAAGCGCTAAAACTTCCCCTGAGTGTTGTAAAAACTCATATCCGATAAAAGTGTTTTCATTAAACTTCTCTAAAAGTTCTTTGAAATCTCCATGAACTGCATCATCTCCGCTACCCTTCCAGGCAGCTTTTGCACGAGTTCTTTGCTCAAGCATCAACTCTTCAAACTTAGCAGAATCAAGTTTTAAATTTTTCTCTTTAAGCATATCTTCTGTTAGGTCAAGCGGGAATCCAAAAGTGTCATAAAGTTTAAAAGCAACCTCTCCGCTAAAGACACCCTTTGTATTTTCAAGTTCAGCATTAAAGAGTTCGATTCCAGACTCAATTGTTTTGAAAAATCTAGCCTCTTCTAATTCTATCTGCTCTTTTACGGCAGGAGCTTTAGGAGATAAATAATCATACTCTGCTCCCATAATCTCTACCACATCATCAACCAGTTTATACATAAACGGCTCTCTAAAACCAAGCAAATAACCGTGTCTTACAGCACGACGAAGAATACGACGAAGAACATAGCCACGCCCTTCGTTTGAAAAGTTTATACCTTGAGCCAAAAGAAATAGTGCAGTTCTTATATGGTCTGCTATTACGCGGTAAGAAGCACCAGTAGCATACTCATACTCTTTGCCTATTAGTCTTTCTACATGTAGAATAATTGGCATAAAAAGTGATGAGTCATAATTGCTTTGTTTCCCCTCTGCAATTGCGACAACACGCTCAAGACCCATACCCGTATCTATCGATGGTTTTGGAAGTGGCGTCATAGTCCCATCGGCACTTTTTTCATACTGCATGAAAACAAGATTCCAAATCTCTAAAAATCTATCTCCCTCACCGCCCATATAATCCTCTGGGCCACTAAAGCTTTCTGCGCCTTGGTCAAAAAAGATTTCACTACAAGGTCCACATGGTCCTGTATCTCCCATCTGCCAGAAGTTATCAGCATCACCAAGTCTCATAATTCTATCTTTATGAACATGCTTCTGCCAAAGGAGTTCAGCTTCATCATCGCTCTCATGGACAGTAACCCAGAGCTTCTCAACAGGGAATTTTAAAACTTCAGTTATAAATTCCCAAGCATAATCAATGGCATCTTCTTTGAAGTAGTTACCAAAACTAAAGTTACCGAGCATCTCAAAAAACGTGTGGTGACGGGCTGTGTGTCCAACATTTTCCAAATCGTTGTGTTTACCGCCTGCACGGATACATGTTTGACAAGAAGTAGCTCTAGGGTTTTGTGGAACCGGTATTTCACCTGTAAAAATAGATTTAAAGGGCACCATACCTGCATTGTTAAAAAGAAGTGTTGCGTCATCTGGTACAAGCGGAGAGCTTGCTACTCTATCGTGATTTTTTTCTTCAAAAAATTTTAAAAATTCTTCTCTAATATTCATAAATAATTCTCTCGTATAAAATTACGCGATTATACCTAAAAATTGTACTAAAGAAGATAAAAATACCTGCCTATTTAAGTAAAAAATTTGATAAGTGTAGCTATAATTATTGACTTTCAATAATGGTAAATTAAAACAAAAATCGGAGATAATCTTGAAGAAATTAATATTGGCTACTGCTTTACAATTATCTTTAGCAACAACTGTAGTATTAGCAGCACAGCAAACGAATATGAATAACAGAGCGTTTATGTCGGTAAAAGTAAAAGCTGACAAAGGGGAGGCAAATAGTCAATTTGCTTTGGGTGGCATGTATTTTCAGGGTATTTCAATAGAAAAAGACCATGCTATGGCAGCATCTTTATATCGAAAAGCTGCAATACAAGGGCATGAAAAAGCTATGTTTAACCTTGCTATGATGTACAAAAAGGGAGATGGCGTAAAACAGGATATGAATGAAGCAATTTCTTTATTTGGTCAAGGGGCTGAAAAAGGGGACCAAAAGTCTGCCATTCACCTTGCTGAGATATACTACAAAGGTGATGGTGTAAAAAAAGATTTGGGTAAGGCTTTTGAATTATATAAACAAGTTGCAGATAAAAAATACCCTATAGCGCAATATCAAGTTGGTTTGATGTACAAAGCTGGCGAAGGTACAAAAATGGATTTATCCAAAGCCATCCTTTACCTAAACAAAGCATCTATGCAAAACAGCGAAGCAGCGCAATACGTACTTGGTAAGATGTATTACGATGGTGATGGAGTAAAACAAAACAAAAAAGAGGCTGAGGGTCTTCTAAAAAAGGCTTACTTAAATGGAAAACATGAAGCTAAAGCAATTTTAGATAAAGAAAATTGGATACCAGAACAAAATAAACAAAATTAAAGGAAATTTATGAAAAAAATATCTATTGCATTAAGCGTTGCTACACTTCTAATAGTAGGTTGTAGCGATAAGCCAAAAGAGCAAGAAAAAAGTACAAAAGCAGAGATTACTAAAGCAGCTGTAGAGCCTCAATCAATTTATGGAGCTTCTCCTCAAAAACAAGATACGCCAAACGACAATGAGCTTAAACTTGATGCTCCTCATGTTGGTAAAGTGTTAGAAACTGTAAATGGTGGTGGTTATACATACGCTAAAGTTGAAGAAGAAGGCAATGTATACTGGATAGCCGGTCCTCAGACAGAAGTAACAGTAGGAAGTAAAATCTCTTTTCTTGAGCAAATGGTTATGAATGATTTTTCAAGCAAAGCATTAAATAAAACATTTGAGACTCTTGTATTTGTTAGTGCTATTGTATCAACTGACAAATCAGCTAAGAGTGGTTCTGTAGTAACTACGGCTGCTAAACATACAGATGGAACACATATTGATTGCAACCACGAAGATGAACTTAAACAAACTCCATCAGCAATCAAGGTATCTAAAAATCCGAATGGGTACAGTGTTGAAGATTTATATACAAAAAAAGCAGAACTTGCTGCTAAAAGTGTAAAAGTTAATGCTCAAGTAGTTAAGGTGTCAAAAGCAATTATGGGTAAAGATTGGGTTCACTTACAAGATGGTTCTGGTTCCAATGGAACTAATGACATTATAGCTACTTCGAAAAATTCAACTGTAAAAGTTGGAGATGTAGTTACTACTGAGGGAATAATAAAAACTAAAGTTGATCTTGGTTATGGTTATAAATTTGACGTAATCATCGAAGAGGCTAAATTTACTGCTATTAAGTAGTATTTATAATAGTAACTAAACTATAGAGCATCCTTAAAAGATGCTCTAAAAACTTCTAACTATTTATTAGGAAAATCCTTAAATAACTTTTCAATAACCTTATTTATATAAGCGCTCATCTCTTCTTGTGTATATTCTGCAGATATTTCGTCTTTAGCTATACCCTGCCAAACAACTTCCTGCTTTTTAACATCAAAAACTTCTATAATTAGTTTTCCCTCGTCATACTCATAAGTATTAGTAGTGACTCTCATATCTCTCTCATACGGGTAATAGCTACGATTAACATCTATAAAAGGCGAGTTGTTGTTCCAATAACCATCATAAAATCTAGGTCTTATACTCATATTTTCATAATTAGTCTCAACTTGACTCTTAGTTTGAACATCAAGATGTACTGTAAAATAAAAGTCTGCATTACTTTTCTCTACACTTGTGTAACCTTTTTGAATTATATAGCTCTTAAGAGCTTTACTTATACGACTTCTAGCCAAATCTCTGTTATCGCTTTTCTTGGCATAAACAACTGAAAAGTTTGAGTTTGATTTAAAGTCATACTTCGGGTCATAATCAACTTGAACCTGAAGTGTAGAACACCCAATCATAAAAATAGATACAACGACTCCAAACAACAAGTTTCTCATAAACTCCCCTTTTTTACTGTTTTATAGGTTTTATATTCACTAACTTATTACGGTTAAACCATGCACTGACAATTAGTATAATTATAACAGATATCACATAATATATCCACTCAGGTACAGGAACAGGATCACCAGCAGCATATGAGTGCAATCCAGACAAGTAGTAGTTAACACCAAAGTATGTCATTATAACAGAAGAGTAAGCAACTACTGAAACAGCATTAAATGTAAAGTTTGATTTCAGTGCCGGTACAAAACGCATATGTATTACAAATACGTAGACTAAAATAGTTACCAGTGCCCAAGTCTCTTTTGGATCCCATCCCCAGTAGCGACCCCAAGACTCATTAGCCCAAACACCGCCTAAAAAATTTCCAACTGTAAGAAGTGAAAGTCCAACAATCATAGACATCTCACTAATACGCGTTGCTTCGAGTATATTTACACTGATTTGCTCACGCTTATCTTTATTAGAGAGCATTATGTAAAATATCAGTGTCACAAAACCAAGGAGTGTACTTAGCCCAAGAAAACCGTAACTTGCCGTAATAATAGAAACATGGATTGTCAGCCAGTATGACTTAAGGACAGGAACCATTGTTGTTATCTGTGGATTTAGCCAGCTTAGATGCGCTACAAATAGAGTTATACCTGAAAAAATACCAGTAGTTGCAACTGCCAACTCTGATGAACGTGCAAACAATATTCCAGCAAGAATGATAGTCCACGAAATATAAAGCATTGCCTCGTATCCATTACTCCATGGAGCATGACCCGCGATATACCATCTTAGACCCAAGTTCATAGTATGAACAACAAACGCAACAACAAAAACTGCTAAAACAATACGTGTAACTACTTCTATATTTATATTTGGCTTTGCAAGGCGGACAAATATCAGCACCAAGAGAACTAAACCTGCAATAAGGTAGATTGGATACAGTTTATCAAAAACATTCATCTTATTGTAAAGAAGTTCTGCTTCTATCAACATAGGATCTGGGATGATTGAAGGAGAGTACTTTTTCTGATACTCTTTAATATCATCTATAGCCTTATTTGCTTCTTCCCATGTGCCTCTGTTTATGCCATTTACCAAGCCCATAGAGTTATTTCTAAGCAGAGACAGAACCTCTTTTGAAGCTTCTGGCGGAAAACTTTGAAGGGCCTCTTCTGGGTAGTACCATTTATTGTTTACATCGCCTTCAAGAGGGAAAACAGTCATAAAACGACCTGAGTAAATCATATAAGCTACATTTACTCTCTCATCAACTTTTATAAGCTCTTTATCAAACATATCCCTAGTTGCTGAACGCTTACGAAGAGCCTGTTCTGCAAGTTCACCTAACTTATATTGACCATTTCTATCAAAAGCATCTCTGTATGCAAATCTTTTTTTAGACTCATCAATACCAAGCAGTTTTTGAACTTTCGGGTGTGCTACCTTAATCATATCAATCTGTTTCCAAACATCTGGGTTAGATGCCATACCTAGCAGTATTTGATTATGAGAAAGTCCAAACATACTGTCTTTAGCAGATATTTTATTAAGCAGTTCAGTTGCAAAAGAGTCAAGTGGCTTGATTCTACCATCACGACTTTGAACCAGCAAAGTCCCATAGTGATCTGCATGTCCTGCATCAATATTTTTAACCTTCTCAATTAGTTCAGATGATGCTACAAGTGGCTGTGTACTAAAGAGTGCAAAAAGCATTAACAATGAAGCAGTCACTCCTGCTTTGTACTCATATTTACTTCGAGCAAGTTTTCCAAAACGACCATTTGGATTAAAAAAATTAAGAAACAGACCAATTGCTAAAAGTGTGTAGCCCAAATAAGTTGGCCACTTCCCAGGGTCATGATTTACAGACAAGATTGTCCCTTTTTCATCTTTATCATATGATGATTGAAAAAATAGATAACCGCCATAATCAAGAACATTATTCATGTAAATTCTGTGCTCCTGCTTAACAAGGTTTTTCTTATCTATTAAAGTTACATGACTCTCATACGATGAAGGACTCATTGAACCTGGATATTTTATCAGCTTAAAATCTCTAAGTCTAAGAGAGAATGGTAACTCGATAATCTTTGAACCCCACTCTAATGCTATTTCAGTATCAGCTATCTTGATATTTTCAGTATAACCTTTATATCGCTTTCCACTCCCCATAAGGGCAACTTCTTTATGCGTTCCGTCATACTCAACATCTACAACCAAAGCAGATAGTGATGCAAATTTCATATTCATCTTTGCTGTCGACTTATATGTAGCTTCATCAACTACAGTTACTTTGCCCTTAGCTAAAACCGCTTTAGAGACTAACTGAATACCATTAATGTTATAAAGTTTTTTCGCCTCAAAAGGGTACTCTCTGCCAACGTCATAAAGACCTTCTGAGCGGTCTGCCATCTTCATCCAGTTTATTTGCACATTTGAGACAAAAGATATTTTATCACCATTACTAATAAGACGAACTATAGGCTTGGGAACTCCTTCTGGCTCTTTATCAAAATAAACAGCCAATGGACCTAAGTCTATAAAATCACCACTTTTCAAGAAAAATTTCTCAGGACCTTGCGGTGTTGTAATAACAAAAGAGACTATTGGTACTCCACTTGGGTCTTCAACAGCAGTTTTTACAGCTTTATCTATAAACTTCTTATATTTAACTGTAATATCTTTACCATCAACATCTAGAGTTGTTTTAAATTCTCTGCCTCCAAGAGCAGAGATATAAACAATATCCTCTTCATAGTATTTCGTATTATTTTTATTTGCACTAACCTGTAAAAAAGCGTCAGAAGACAACATACGATGTTCAGTTGATCCCTCTCTTATATTCATAACACCCTCATACCCATAGTAACGAGTGATGCCTGAGCCTAGTAAAACAAATAAAAAGGCAATATGAAATATGAAGGTAGGTAATTTTTTCTTAGTATACATTTTATATTTGAAAATATTTCCAATAATACTGATACCTAAAAGTACCTGCACTGCTTCAAACCAACGTGTACTATAAACTAGTGCCCATGAAGTATTTATACCATGATCATTCTCTATAAATGTTGCAACTCCACTAGCTACTGCAAATATAAGAATCAAAACTACCATTAATTTCATCGAAATTAAAAGTGACCATATCTTTTTAATAAGTGTCATAATTTTTCCTTTATATGAATACAAAACAATAGTTTGAGTGTACCAGATACTTACCACATAATGGTTAATGCGTAATAACTTTGAAGATTTTTCGAGATGATTTATAGAGGAGAAAGTACACTTGGACACCAATGATAATGATTAATCACATTGTATCCAAAGCATATTTTTTACATTATTTGTTTCTAACACATCTAGCTATACCAGAGCCTGTCGTTTTATTCGCTGTTCCTGGATCTCCAGAATAAAAGTCTAAATATTTTACATCTGTAGTTGGTCTCTCTACTGAAGTACTACTCCAATATATATCCATTTCACCTGTTTGAAATACACTATTTAAGAATGGTGTAGTACCTTCATCACCACGATCTACTATACTTTCAAGTTCAGTTATTGTTGGAAGTCTCCAGTCTGTAAATGTGGCTAAACTCAATCCTGTACAGTAATCAACAGCACTCTGCCAGTTTGTTTTAGTATTGTAGTTATTATCTTGCCAAACGAGAGCTGTTGAATTCATATTAACTATACCTGATGGAATATCTGCTTCATCAGCACCTGCTTCGCTTCCTCTTGAACTTCTAACACATCTTACATAATCACTATTTAATTTTCCATAGTGGTTTACAGAACCATTGTTAAATCTAACATCTAATGCTCTATTGGAATCACCACTATATGTCTCAGAACTCCAAAAATATCCACTAACTATGTTTTGAAAGATACTTTCATCTTCATCAATCTCATCAGCAAGGCTTTTTAACTCATTTACATCTGGAAGATACCAATCATCATACCCGCCTAAAGTGCTATCTGCACAATATGTTTTTGCAGAACTCCATGTTTTTGTTGTTAGCACATCTGCATCATCCTGCCAGACAAGGCTTGATTCACCAAGTACAACAACTTCTTTTGTGTTATCTCTAACATTATCACCGCTTGAGTCTACTGCTGTTGTAAAAGTTCTAGTTGCCTGACTTCCCATACCATTACTTGTAGTCGCACCTACTACGCCACCATTTACATTTATTGTGTATGTATGATTATATGTTAGTGATGAGCTTGGAGTGAATGTAGCAGTGTATCCGTCATATGTAACGGTTCCGGGAATACTTGTGCTTGATTCATTTCTAAGAACAATATTTGAAGTTGACATACCACCGGCGACCATCGCTTCACTAAATCTAATGCTAATTGATGAGTCTATTAAAACACTGATTGCATCATCCTCTGGGACACTATAGCAAATAGTTGGATTTGCTGTCTGCGTACAAGCTGAAGCGACTGTAGTAAAAATTGTGTCAGACTGTGAAGCCAAACCATTAGCAGATAAATCTTGGACACCTGTTGTTACTCTAACGCTATAGACTTCATCGATAGCATAATTTGCAGTAGGGGTAAAAGTTGCTACATTGTTACTTAAAGATACCGTTCCTGCTACCACATCATTATTAGAATCTTTTACTATTATATTAGATGTGGTAATAGTAGAAGCTTTCATCTCTTCACTGAACGTTATTGTAACAGCTGAATTTAAAACTACATCTTCTTCATTATTCGCCGGAGAAATAGAGCTTATAGTAGGAGGTGTTGTCTCAGGTGCCTGTGTTGTAAAAGTTGATGTGAAAGTTGATGCAAGATTATTTGCAGAAGCATCTTGTACACCTGTCTCAACTCTTATGGTATAAGTTTTTGAAAAATCCATATATGCATCAGGTATGAATGTAGCGGTATTTCCGCTCAGACTAACACTTCCGGAGATTGGCGTAGCACCATCAAGTAACCTTATATTGGTTGTATTTATAGTTGATGCATTCATCGTTTCATTAAATGTGACTTGAACATTTCCTTTGAAGTCTACTCCGCTAGCTCCATCAGCCGGATTGGTTGAGCTGACAACCGGAGGAACACTCTCTGGTAAAACTGTACTAAAAGAAGAAGTAAAGTTCGATGCTATTGCATTGCCAAGTGCATCTTTAACCCCTGTTGTTACAGTTAATGTATATGTTGTATTATCAGCCAAATCTACACTAGGTGTAAATGTAACCGTATTTCCGCTGACGCCGACACTTCCTGTCACTCCATTATCCATTGAAATGTTTGATGTTGTCAACGTAGAAGCATCCATAGCCTCGTTGAATGTAAATACTACAGTAGTATTTTTAGCAACTAACGTTGCTCCGCTTGCAGGTGAAATAGGAGTGTTTACAGTTGGTCCTGTCTTATCAAATGTAACCGAGCTTCCATCCGTCGTAGTGCTCACTGCACTTGCAGCATTACCAGCTGTATCTCTAGCTGTTATTAAAAAAGCAATATTTCCGTTATTTGTAGCTGTAGTCATCGTGTATTTAGCTGTATAAGTTGTACCACTCACAAGTGCTATCGTTGCACTCTGCCCAGCAATAGTAGCTGTAGTCGCACCTACATCTAATGCTTCATTTGCAGTAAATGTTACAGTTATCTGATTTGTAGGTCTTGCTTTTGTACTATCGGCACTATTGTTTGATGCCATAGATACTGATGTTAGTGTTGGAGGAGTACTATCTGAAATAGTGGTGAAGTAATAATTTCTATTACTACTCAAGTTATCACCGCCACCAGATATACTTGTGGTAAATCTTATTCTATAAGTAGTACCCATTGTTAAAGAAGTAGGAAAAGTAACCGTAATATCTCTACCAGAAGAACTATAACTTAATGGAACATTCCAACATGAAGTATTGTTTGTAGTACAAGTAATATCTGCAGTTGACATCTTTACCCAACTAGCATTTGCTGTATTAGTAACCGTACTACTAGATAAACTTTGACCAGCTCTACCAACAAAAGTAGGTTGAAGCTCTATCCCTGTTGTTGGACTACCACTGCTTGTAGAAAGGCCTGGTGTAATTGATGTCCAACCAAAACTACCTCTATACTCGACATCAACTTCTACCCTATCAGGGTCAGCATTTGTCACCTCTGCCTCTTCTACAGTAATATCAACCGATGCAGGAACGTCGCCTATCGCCAGTAAAGCTGCATGTGCATTTATCTTACCGTATGCATATTGGCTATTCCAACCATTTTCATTATACGTCACATCACCAATCTTGTCTGTGCTATTTATAAGAATATGTCTTATTTGAGCAGGAGATAAATCTGGTTTTTCACTAAGTAATAGCGCTACAACTCCTGATACAATTGGTGCAGAAGCAGATGTTCCTTTTAAAAATGTATAGTTTTTGTTAACTATTCCTAAATCACTACCATTTCTACCAGTGTATCCCATCTCGTCTGTTGTAACTATACCAATATTATTTCCAGAAGGAGCCAAAATATCTATGTTTTTTCCATAGTTCGAATTTTGAGTTTTATTGTTTGTTTCACTACTTGCGCCAACACCTATAACCCAAGGAAGTTCAGACTCATCACTAATACCTTCACTATCCAAATCTTTACCTAAGTTACCAGAAGCAAATACAACTGTTATACCATCATCATAAAGCTCTTTTATCTTTACACTTACGGCTTCTGACACACTCTCAGTACCCCAACTACAACTAACTACATGTGCGCCATGTATTCTAGCATATTCAAAAGCATCTATAAGGGTTAAATCACTGTTATTTTCGCCTTCACCTATTGCTATAAGCAAAAGTTTTGCGTCAGGTGCTACCCCGACAACCCCTTTGTTATTTGCAGATGCACCAACAATTCCAGAAACTGCTGTTCCATGAGCAGATGTTAATTCGCTATCAAAAACAATACTTGAGCCTGTTTTTGCATTGTAAGTCGCTACTATATTGTCTTTTAAGTCTTCGTGTGTTGTGTTAAAACTATCATCAATCACTGCAACTAAAACACCTTGACCTCTTGTTATTTCCCAAGCTGATTTAATATTTACAGAAGCACTGCTATCTATGCCATTTGAAGTAGTAAAATTATTATTGTGATCTTCAATGTGCCATGCATATTTATAATATTCATCTGCAATCGCTTGACCTACTGTAGATATACCAGCAGCAACAAAAGCTTGAATTTCATCAAAGTCAAATAACGAAGTTTCCTCTTCCACTATTTGTGTTGCATTACTATCAACATCCGCTGGAACAATTCCACCAGCTATTATAATAGCCTCATTCATCGTAGTTCTTGCCTCAGTTTCACTAACTAAAACAATATCAAGTGCATCTTGTATTGTTGTATTAAAATCAACATTTGAAAAATTTGTATCAGCAGGTATATTTGCTTCTAAAGCAGTATCTATCACTATAACACCTGATACACTACCCGTATCCACAGACTGAAGAAGTCTTGCAAGGTTAATTGCAGCAACATTATTATTAGTAAATAAAGAGTAAGGAGTAATCGCTGTTTCTTGTGCAGATGATGTACCGATTTCAACTGAGCCTATAAAAAATGTTACACTATCCCCGATGATACATGTATACTCACCATTGGAGTTGGTTGTGCCTGTTGTTCCAGATGAACATGTATAACCCAAACCTTGAACAGGAGCATCAACAAACTGACCTGTCACAGTCCCTGAACCATCACCTTCGCCACATCCAGTTAATGAAAAAAGAATTAAAAAAGATATAATTATTGAACGTATCATCTTGCTCTCCTTAACTTAATAAAGTTTGGTTGAGCAAAAACTGTATCGCTGTCTTCATGAAGGACAGCAGCGGTTTCAAAAACATTTTCACCACCCAAAACTTTTAGTAGATATAAATCACCACCCAACTTTCTCAAAATCTCGACATTACATTTGGACAAGAGAGAGTGTATGTCAGAATGACGGCTTAGCTGAACAATTATTTTGTCATCTACTCCGACAACATTAGAATCAGCAGTTTTTTTATAGTAAACAACACCACTTTGTGACTTAGCATTTACAGCCAACTCTTCTACGAAAACCTTTTGTCCGGAATCATAAAAATACAATGATGAAGCATTCAAAAGAGAGAAAATCGAAACTAAAATAATTAAAATTTTATTCATAACAGAACCCCTTGTTATTAACTTTATCTAACTATCATACCATATTTTTCATAAAGAATCAATATTAGTTATTAATGCTAATTAAAAAATTATTTTATAACTTTTCTAAAGAGGTTTAACAGTAAGCCAAGAGTAAGTAAAACGTAACCTAAATAAATCCAAAAAATTCCAGGATTATAATTTACTGTAAAGATGGTGCTGTTTTTATTCTCAAATTTTGTCTGAAAAAGTCTGTAACCGTTATATGAAAATGGTTCATTTATACTAAGTTTTGCTTCTATATTTTTACCGCTATCAATTATATTTATATAACTAAAATAGTTCTCTACATCATTAGAACCGGGGTAATGTTTAACCTTAAAATCACTCAAATATACTTCAAAAGGGAGAGTAGTCATCTTTTTACCCCAGCGAATATTTACTTTTGTATTTTCATTAAGCCATATCTCTTTTGCATATCCACCAAAATATCTATCTTTTTCTACTAAAACAATCTCTCTCTTTATTCCACCATACTCTATCTTTGCAAGCATTACTGTGTTAGTGTTTTTAGACTTCTCTTCTTGCGGTACGGCTACTATACTTCCAATTGTAGTTGCTTCACTTGCCAAAATACCAATGCTGTCAGTTATATAGTACAAAATACCTTGAGAAAAATCATGTATGCTACTTGTGTTGTACTCTTCGCCAAAATTTGACTTAATGAGTATATTTGATTTAAAATGTTGTGATTTTTTATCATTTGCTTCTATTTTAAAATAAGGTTTAGTTTTATCTTTTGGCTCCATATTAAAAAGTAATTCAAAGTCATCAAACTGTAGCTTACCCAAATCTTCAAGGTAATATTTTTCTCTTTTAATATTATCTTTTATAATTTCAAATGCCATAGCCCCTCTTTTTGTCACATCTCCTGAGCCTTTTCTGAGAACTTCAAGCTTTGCATTATTTGAGTAGTACCCGCGTTTTATCTTAAACTCTCTACCGTCTAAATCAAAACTGCCATCAAAAGCACCATCTTTTCCCTCTTGAGAATAATCTTTTGTTTGTCCATTTTTCGTTACATGTAGACTCATAAAATAATCACCGGAGAGCATAATATTTCTACTCATACCTTTTGTAACATACAGGTCTGCTTTATAGCCGTAGTTTTTAGATAAAAAAGAACCGACTAAAATAATCAAAAAAGAGATGTGAAATAAAAACAGACCAAGCTTTTTTAACTTGTACATCTTTGCTCTAAAGATAGCTACTATTAAAAACAGAGCTAAAACACCTTGCAAAGACCAGAACCATAAAGCATCATAGATATACTCTCTTGCCATACTATGTGAAGAGCTGTTTTCTATAAACGTTCCAGTAGCAATAGACAAAGCATAAATTGCCACAAAAACAAGTGCCACTTTCATAGAAAAGAGCTTATACATTTTTTCTATCCTTGTACGAAATAGCCACTAAACCAAAGAGGCTTAAAGCACCAATATAAGCATACCAAGGTACACGAGAACCACTGTCGCTTGCATATACATGTATAGCGTCAAAAAAGTAGTTTACACCAAAATATGTCATTAAAATAGTACTAAATCCCAAAACCGACATTACAGAAAAGAGATAAACCCCGCTTCTCTTTGCAATAAATCTAAAATGGAGTATGAACATATAAACTAGTATAGAGATAAATGACCAAGCCTCTTTAGGGTCCCATGCCCAGACTCTTCCCCACGATTCATTTGCCCATACGCTTCCAAGCAGTGTACCGATTACCAAAAGAGAGAGACCAAAAATCATAGATGCTTCATTTGTTTTATAAGACTCTTTGATTTGTTTAGCTACATGTAGAGAGTTTTTAGAAAATTTAAAAAGCACAAGAGTGATAATTCCAAGCATAAAACTTAAGGCCAAAAATGCGTATGAGGCACTAATAATCGCTACATGTATAACAAGCCAGATAGATTGCAAACTTGAACTAAGTGTTGTTATTCTAGGGTCAATCCAGCTTAGATGAGCCGCAAAAAGCATAACTCCAGCCATAAATGTAGTAACTCCAAGAGCAAAGTTTGATTTCTTAGAAAATATCAACCCAACAAGCAAGATTGCCCAAGCTATAAATATCATAGATTCATAAGCATTTGTCCATGGCGCGTGAGTGCTGATGTACCATCTTAGCCCAAGATTAAAACTATACAGAGCAAAAAGTCCATATAAAATAAAATTAGCACTTTTTTCAATCAACATGTAGTTTTTTTCTCTAAGCACTTTTATAAAACTTAGAACTAATAATAAGAGTCCAACTATTATATAAAATGGATAAATTTTCTCAAATATCAAAATCTTGTTATAAAAAAGTTCAGCGTCCACTTTTTCTTTAGTTAGTAAAACCTTAGAACCATAAAGCTTTTGAAACTCAGCAATCTTTTTAACCATCTCTTTGGCTAAATCAACATCGCCACTGATTAAAGCTTTTTTATTTAAAACCAAGATTTTTTGAACGTCAAACTTTTGTGAACCACTAAATTTTTCTTCATATGTTTTTGGAGACAACCAACTGTTTTTTTCATCATTAGCCAATGGGAAGATTTTTAAATAGCCTTGAGTGTAAACATACTTAGCAACTTGAAGTTTTTCATCTATTTTTAACAGCTCTTTATCATAAGCTGTTCTTTGGCTTGCCTCTTTTTTGTTTGCCTCAGCAACTTCAAGCATCAAAGTATAAATACCATCTTTGTAAAAATCATTATAACTTTGCACTTTTGAATTGTATTCAAGCATAGGAACTTTTTTCCAAAACTCTGGAGCAAAAGTCATCCCTAAAACAACTTGATTATGATTAAGCCCAAACAACTCTTTTTTTCTTGTAAGTTTATTTAAAACATCCATATTTAGAGTGTCAAGCGGTTTCATACGGCCATCGCCGCTTTGAACACTCAAGCGGGAAAAAACCTCAGCATAACCTTTATCTAACTGGTATTTTAAAACATCATCTTTTACGAAAGAAAAAAGCATGGTTGTAAAAAATAATAAAATTAAAAAAAATCGCATCTATTTATCCTCTATAGGAGTATTAACCTCTTTTATTATCTTAATATGATTTATCTTCCAAGTGCCATCTTCCAATTGAATAAAGAAGTACCTCATATCATAGTCAGTTTTTACAGGTTCTGAGGAAACTTTTTTTCTAAATATATCTATATATCTGTATTTCCACTTCTCATGCGTGTCGAGTGTAGCAGTAATGCCATCTTGATTAAACTCACCAAACTTTATACCTAGAAGAAGGGCATCCATAAATAGATAGTTGTCCTGATAAGACTCTAGCCAAATCCAAGTCTTAAAATATATCTCTTGCGTTAGATACTCTTGTAGATGGTCAAACTTCTTTTTTTTCGCTGCTAAAAGGACTCCGTGATTATACGAAACAACAAGCTCTCTAAAAGGCTTGTTATCTACTTCACTAGCAAATATAGTGAGTGAAAAAAAAATATAAAATATAAAATATTTAGTCATGTCTCTTAAATCTTACCAACCGGTTGGCTTAGTCTCTGCTGTACCAGTTTGGTCACCAGACCTATGCTTATCACTACAGCTAGGTCCATTTGCTAATATTTGATTTGCATTCCAAGTTGCACTACCTTTTGCTATTCTAGTAAAATAAATCTTATTTCCATTGTAATTATATGGTGCTGGAAAAGTAGTCATGCCCAACAATCTTGACATAGGAGAACCATGAGGAATTGCGATATGACATCTTACACATTCCAAATTCATCTCATTTCTTTCAGTGTGATTAGGTCCACCTTGTTCTATAAAGTGACAATTTCGACAAAAGACACCTGGGTTGTTTCCACTATTATTACTACTACCAGATTTAAATAGGGTTCCTCCTGAATCAGCTGGCCAATAATTATCAGTATTTTTACCTTTTAGCATAAACTTATAACTAGAACCATGAGGACCTTTTGGGTCAGTCCCTGTCTCATCAGCTGCTCCATGACAATCACTACAGTACATAGTCTGAGTACCTTCACTTTTCCATGGATCTCTCATCTCACTATCTTGTAAAGCTTTTGGAGAATTACTTCCAGTTCTACTACCGAGTGCAACATTTACAGGGTGACCTGAGCGGTTATTGACATTAAACTCCCACGCAACATCTGTAAAATTTACATTTGCATCACTAAATGTCACATATGCTGAGTGTGCAGGACTATTTGTCATCGTATCTCCATTCGCTCCATCAGCACCTATCCCCCAATATGAGTGACACTTAAAACACACCTCATACTCATAAGTAGCAGTTTCGAGTGTTGTAAATGTTGTTGGCTGCTCCCATCTAGCTGTTGATGTAAAGGATGTTGGTCTAACTCCGCTAGCACCTTTTAACGGACCTTCATTTGCTCCATTTACTATAAGGTTTGTGCCAGCACCGTTAGTTGGGTACAAAGAACCTGGTAGTGTACGGCTAATCTCTTTTACCTGATGCTGATTATGACAGTCCATGCACTCTACATGTTGAGAACTAGTCCAATCTATACCACTTGTTGGACCTTGATCATTTGTTACACCCGCACCATAAATATAATCTAGATTTGTGTGCTTTATATTTCCATTGCTATTTCTCAATGTGAATCCATGACCGTATTGCTCACTCATAGCAGTCTCTATGTCTTTTCCACCTGATGCACCACCTGAACCGTGACATGGAGCTGTGCTTACTGTATCAGATGCTCCTTGGTAACATGTTTGCTCCTGCACTCGTCTTGTTAAATACTGGTCGTCACCTGCATTATGAGGAGTATGACAATTTACACATTTCATGTCAGATACCTTTGTACTAGCTCCATTTGAAAATTTAGTATTCACAGTTGAGTTAGTATAGGTAGCAGTTTTAACATCATGCGTGCTTCCTACAAAATTATCTTTTACATGACATGACATACATGTAGTTGCTATATTTTGTCCATGTGTCGCACCTGTATCTACTCGTAAAAACTTTCCATTCTCTTTGTGTGGGTCATGACATGAGATACACTCTACAAACTTTTGACCAGGATATCCTAGATATTCACGAAGCACTATTGGTGAATCTGGGGTAGCCTTTAGTTCATTGCCTCTAGATGCAGATTGTGAATGTGGAGCACCAGCTGACGGCATTGTCATAGTTTCCCCATATGATACTGCTACTGGATGATGCTTACCTAAATCAGTACCTATAAAAGCACTACTACCACTCAACATTGTCCCATCACCAGCAACACCACCCATAGCAATATCACTACCATTACCACTACCTGGAGCATTTGTAATAGCGCCAATAGCTACAGTTCCATCATGACAACTAAGGCATTGTCTAGATATTGTTCCTGGTTCTCCATTTGCACTTCCTAATACTGATGGCATTGGATACCCTGTTCTTCTCAAATAATCACTATCATACATAGTATAAGCACTAGCAGGCATACTTCTGTTCCATAGTGGGGCTCCAACAGGTTCTGCTCCATGTGGGGTATGACAAAAAACACAAATTTCCGTTTCTGACGTAGCTTTTACTGTTCCTCCAGTGTTACTAACGGAAAGATTATGTTTTGTGTTTACAATTCCAGCAAAAAGAGAGACTGATGCAAAAAATGATATTCCTATAACAAATAATTTAATAAACCTCATTTCAACCCCTCTCTATTTAGATATATTCAGGCGTTTAAACATCTGAACTCTTTTATTATTTGTATCGCTAATGTATATTTTATCATTTTCTGATATAGATATATTAACAGGCAAAGAAAACTCACCAGCTCTATTGCCATATCTACCTAAAACAAGCAGTAATTCACCTTTTTGATTAAAAATCTGTATAGCATTAAAGAGTGTATCACTCACATAAATATTTTCATCACTATCAACTGCTATACCTCTTGGATTTACAAAACTACCTATCTTTTCCCCTACATTACCAAATGAACTTATGTAGTTTCCATCTTTATCAAGTATTTGCACACGATGATTTAAAGAATCTGTAACATATAGTTTGCCATTTTTACCAATTGCAATATATGTTGGTCTATTAAATTCTCCAGCCTTTTTTCC
The DNA here is from genome assembly GCF_015265475.1 of Candidatus Sulfurimonas marisnigri. Lineage (NCBI taxonomy): Bacteria > Pseudomonadati > Campylobacterota > Epsilonproteobacteria > Campylobacterales > Sulfurimonadaceae > Sulfurimonas > Candidatus Sulfurimonas marisnigri. Next base: position 2,237,001 of record NZ_CP054493.1, read on the forward strand.
AAAATTACCTATAGAAAAAAGGAACTTGCCGTTAGTATTCATTACATGTATTTGGCTAGATACTGCGTCTACAATATATAAGTTTTTATTCTCTGGGTTTATGGCAACACCTACTGGTCTCTTAATCCTAACATTTTGTATAATATGCTTAAAATCTCCATCTTCTTTAAAAACAAATATTTGTGCACGAACAGAATCAGAAACATAAATATTTCCTTCATCATCAACACAAACACCAATAGGGTATAAAAATGGCTGTTTACTTGATCCCTTTATATCTATGATTTCATCATTCTCTGTGTCAAATACATAAACAGACTTTAACGAAATATCTGTTACATAGATTTTATTTTTTACAATTTTTAAACCAAAAGGTGCTAAGAGTTTAAAATTATCTTCTCCAAAAACAAAATCACTAAGCTTAGAAAAAAAACCTTTTTTTACACCTGCTTGAGCTGCTGTAGAAAATGAATCTATGTACTCTATACGAGCAGGGTCAGGCTCTTGAGGCCAATATAATCTCTCTTGTGTCCCTGCATATAAACTCATACCAATAAAAAAAACAAACATTAACTTTATAAAATTCCTCACCCCTATCTCCTTTTAAAAATTTCTTACCAATTTTGCTCGCATAATTCCTCTAGATGTATATGTATCCTTAATAGAGCCGACTGTCATTGAATACATATAATCATAAGATAATGTAAAAATTGTTTTACCAGCTACATACTTCATAGATGCACCACCTCCATAGGACACTTGCTTAGCAGTAAAATTATTAAGAGCTCTAGCATTTGATTGAATAGACAACTTCCTTCCTACGTATTGAAAGTTCAGAGATGAATTCGCACTAGAAATATCACTTGACACATCTTCAGTAATCAAACTATCATATGTATAACCTGCCGATGCTGATATGGTGCTTCTTAAACCTATCCTTCTATTATACGACAAATTTGAATTATTACCATAAGATACAACAGTAGTGCCTTGCTTTAGTTGATAAGATGCAACAAATTTATTTGTAAGATATCCCAAGTAAGTTTCTAAATTTACGCTTGTGCGCCATGTATCACTGCTATCTTCTTGTGATTGCATAACACGATTATATGAAGTAACAATTGTACCATTAGACCTTAGTCTTGGCAGGTTTTCTCTTAATGAAGCTCTAAGACTAAGAGTTAGTGTTTTATCTAAGCTATCTTCTTCGGCACTAGTTTGATTTTCATCAAAACGTTCTGTTGTGTTACTCACTACATTCCCAACAAGTGAACTAGTGGTAATAATATTTCTTTGGTTAAATAAATTTATAGTTTTGCTGTATGTAGTTATTAGATTGAACATTGCTCTTTTATTCATATAAATGTCGTCTTGTGTAGTAAAATAACTTGCATTTTGACCAACTAAAAGCCCTGGCAATATATTATAGCTAAACATCTGATTTAAATTTATCGTGCTAATTGAATTAGACCCTTCTGTAGGATTAGAAATATTATTATAATCATATGGGGAATAATCTGTATTAACGATATCAAGGCCAATGGAGCCTAGTATATCTTTATTTGGTTTCCAGTTTAATACAATATTTCCATAGGCCACTTTAGTTTCAAGATTGCTCACATTATTGTCAATAGTAGTACTTTGATACAATAAAGAAGTATCCAGCTTAAAACTTTGACTTGGATAATAACTATAACTAAAATCAACAACATTATCTTCGCTATCTATTGCATTAGAATTTACATTATTTGTATCTACTTTTCGAATGTTATTTAGAAATCCTAATTTAAAACTTTGTCCAGTGCCTTTATAGTTTAAATTTACGCCATATTTAGCATCAGTTTCTTTTTCAGAAGTATTGCTTGAGTTTTTCTTGTTTTTACTTTCATTAAGATAATAGTTTAATCCAAATTTACCCAGGTCTACAGAACCACCAAAATTATAATTTTCTATAGTTCTTAAATAGTATATAGAAGTACTATTAGCATCTACTCCTATTTCTATTGAAGGTTCAGTAAACTTACTGTAGCCTATACTAAATGGGACTTTCGTACTTTTTAAAAATGAAAAATCACCACCATAATTATTACTTTGTGAGCTATTATCATTTTTAATATTTGACATTGAATCATTTTGCTTTAAGTCTGAATAGTCTAAAGATCCATATACCTTATATTGTAAAATTTTTGGATGATAAACATTTCCATCGTACAATAACTTATACTTTTGTGTAAATGTTTCTTCACTGTTCTTATAGTCTTGGGTTTCACTTTGATCATCTTCATAGTTAAACTCAATATTACCACTTAAACCCTTGTCTGGATGATTTTTTGCCAGAACAACAGGTGAGCAAATTAACACAAGGCAAACAAAGGTTAAACAAAAATTCTTCATCACTTCTTGAATTTACTTTATTATCTTTGCTTTTTTCTTTAACTTCTCAAGAAGCTCGTCTCGTTTAATTTTCTCTTCTTTAGTTTGTAAGTCTTTTTTTAAATTATCTTTTATCTTGCTGAATGGAAGCTGCTTCGCTTCACCTTTTTCAATGACTTCTACTATATAACAACCCAGACCTCGTTCCATAACCTCACTAAGTTCCCCAGGCTTCATTTTAAACACTTCTTCTTCTATACTAGCAGTTATCTGTCCCTTATGCATAAAGCCCAAGTTACCACCCTTAACACGACTCCTGTCACTAGAGTATTTTTCTGCCACTTCCTCAAATGATGTGCCACTTTTGATTTTTGCTAATGCTTCATCTGCTTTTTTCTTTGCCTTTTTATTCCCTATAGGGTCCATTGGATTGTTTTTTATATATATCATTTTGATATTTATTCTCTCTGGCATTTTAAACTTGTGCTTGTTGTTTTTATAATATTCTTTAAGCTCTTTTTCTGTTGGTACGCTTTTTATGTTTTTTTCATAAACTTGAGCTAAAACTAACTCTTTTTTAAATGCATGCATATATAAATCGAAGCTAGTACGTTTCTTCTGAAAATAAATATCTAGTTGAGCTCTTGAATTATTTGCAGCCTTAAGAAGTTCCTTTTTTCTAGTATCTAAATCCTCTTGCTTTGGTTTAAAACCTTGTGAAAGTCCATAAGTATAAAAAATATTTATATTTATAAGTTCATCTAAGGCTTTTTTTATCAACTCATCTGTTTTTGCTTTTTTTAAATTTGTATGAAAAGAAATTCTAGGCAATAGTTTTTCAACAGTATAATTAAGTTCTTCTTGAATTATTGCTGTTCCGTTTACTACTGCAACTGTATTTTCTGGAAGTACTGTCGCATGAGAAAAAGACAAAACAATAAAAAGTGAAACTAATATCTTTTTCATTTGTCACCATCCTTTTTTGTCTGTTTTTCTTTTTCTTTTCTTTCTCTTTCTAAAACAGCTTTAGGTGTATAATCTACATACTCTTTGTACTTTAATGGATTGTTTTTTTGCCATTTTTCACTTAAGTATTGAAACGACTGTACTCTTCCTGAAAAGCCATCAGCTATAATTAGTTTATCATTTTCATCAATATACATCCCCGAAATAAGTCTAAATGTTGCTGGTTCTACGAATCCTGCATGACCAAAATAAGTCATTATCTCACCTTCTTGATTAAAAACTTGAACATTATTAAATGCACTATCAGCTACATAAATATGCCCTTCACTATCAATACCTACCCCTTTTGGTCTTGCGAAGTCACCAGGTCTATCACCAACCTTACCAATACTTTTTATAAACTTTCCATCTTTATCAAAAATCTGTACTCTAAAATTTTGTGTGTCTGTTACTACAAAATTATTGTTTCTTCTATCTATGGCAATATTTGTAGGGAAGTTAAATTCTCCATGAGCATTACCTCTTTTACCAACTTTATACAAAAGCTTTTTAGTAGCCAAATCATAAGCTTTTACATCATGTGCTTTTGTATCTACAACATATAATCTATGAAGCTCCTTATCAATAGCTATCCCTGTTGGTGCTGTAAAGTCTAAGCGACTTCCAAGAGTAAAAACTAAAGTTCCTTCTTGATATCCTGTAATTTTTTTTGCTAATATATCACTTATATACATTATGCCATCTTTATCAAAAGCTATAGAAACAGGACTAACAAAACTAGCTCCCTGGCCAGCGCCCAAGTATGCTACTTTTTTTGTTTTTTCATCAATTATAAAAACAACTCTCGTTCCTGTGTCTACTACATATATTTTTCCATTTTTAAAAGCTACACCATAAGGTTTTACTATAAGAGGGTTTTGGACTTTTTTACTAGTATCACCAGTTATACTGTCTAATAAGTTAGTTTCTTCCTCTTCAACATTTTCACCTCTATATGTGTCTAGGTAAACAATACGTGGCTTATCAGGATATGGAGGAAACGCTAGCATTTCTTGTTTTATCTCTTTTACTTTTGTTGAGCATCCTATAAACATAAGTTGCATAAAAATAAAAAGCACAGCCAATATCAGTTTCATATAACAATCCTTAAATTAAATAATTATTTTTATTGTAGCAGATGAATTTAAACAATCTACTGTAAATATAGTTTAGTAGCAAATTTCATCTATTTTTATTATTAAACTAGCATGAACATCATCCCATGTTACTCCTAAATGTTCACCACTACATGCATTGTCTAGTGAGTTCAATGCATCACTTGCATTAAAATCTCTCATATAGATATGCCACCTTGCATGAAATTCTCCTTTTTTTATAAAGTAAGATGTTTTAAGCTCTTTTTTAACGCCATTAAAGTCTAACTCAATAGTAATATAACCACTTTTTTTATAAATTTCCTTATCTGCTTCAACGGCTATAATTTTAGCTCTAATATCTTTTTTTATTATCTTTTTAAAAAAATATTCCTTCAGATTAGGTATTATCAGATCTTCTTTTGAACCAATGTCTACTATATTTATAATTACAGATGAGCCAACAAGTAGTTGCTTCAAAGTTGGTGCTTCATTTTTGGCAGGAGAGTACTTGATATCGTTAAAGTGGCTACCCATAGCAACTTTAAATTCTGTCTTATATCCTCTAAAGAGAACTTCTATATTGTTTTTTTGTGTAAACTTACAGCTATATGCCTGAGCTAAAACACTAAAAAAAACAAGTGCTACAATACTTTTTTTCATCTAAAATTCCTTCTGATTATTATGCGTATAATGATTATTATATAGTGTTTATGTAAATGGGAGAAAAAGGGCAAAAAAAAAGGCAGATGCTAAAAGCACCTGCCTTTGCGAACAAACAAGAGTATACTTATTTGTCGTGACAACCAATACAAAGCTGAGAACCTTTGTTAGTATGACGAAGATAACTAACTTCACCTGTACCTTGTGCTGAACCTGTTGCATTATGTGGATCATGACATGAAACACACTCAACTTGATCATTAGAAGAACCTCTTAGTAGATCCGACACTTTAGGAGTTGCAGGAGCACCTGGTACTAGCCATGCTTGATCTCCTGCTGGTAAAGTAGTTGCAGTTGTTCTTAAAGAAGCTCTTCCTGGAACATATGTAATAGAAATTGGATGATCATTTGATAAGTCAGCTACACCATCAGCACCACCAGCACCTGCATCATATGAACCACCAGCACCAATATTACCGCCATTCAATGAGCCAATACCAGTCATACTCATATTACCATCTTTTAGACCGCCCATACCAGAACCTGGAGCATTTAATATAGAGTTAACAGCAGAAATACCATCATGACATGATAAACATACTAAAGATGGATTCGCTGGTACAGTACCATTATTATCACTTCCACCAATCGTTTTACCATACATCTTGTAACCAGACACACCAGCCGTAGGCTTGTTTAGTGAATCTTTATTCCAAAGTGGCGCACCTGAAAAAGCTGTGTTAGCCGCGTGAGGCGTGTGACAATATACACAAATTTCACCATTATCACCAGTAGTTGCACCACCAGTTCTTACGCTAATGTTGTGTGGACTACCAGTAGCAGTAATCGATTCACCACCATAAGTAGCACCTGAAGTACCCGCGAAAGCCATTGTTGTTGTTAACAGTGAAGCTAATAACAATTTTAATTTAGTATTCATAATATCTCTCCCTTTGCATATAGTAAATTACTTATATGTTTTGTTGATATACAATATTATATCTATTAATCTTAATAATTGCAACAAGCATCAACTAAGAATTTTATTTTATCAAAAATTAAGTTACAGAAAGTAACACAGTTGCTTTCTGTTTACTTTTTATGGCATCTTTGACATACGTTAAAAGGATGGGAACCTTCCATTCTAAGTAAATATATCCCTGTGGATCCATGAGGGTTATGACAGCTTGTACAAACGAATTCCCTTCCTGGCCGTGCTGGGTCTGCTCTATCTTTTGTTGGGTGAGCTCCTGCATTTCTTGAAAAAACAAATCCTGAAACTATATGGTTGCCCGGAATCGCTTTTTCCGTATGACAAGTTGTGCACAAGTCCCAAATATGCTTACGAAGAAAAAACTCATTGTCAGAGCCGTGTGGATTATGACATCTTTTACATCTTCCATCATTAACTGGGCCATGTCCATATCTGCTTGCTTGCCACCCCTCTACAGTATCATGACAATATGCACAAGTTTTTGCGATTGGATCAGGTGCTAAATATTTCGTAAGTCCTTCATCGTCTATGTTGTATTCAGCACCTTTTCCATTATGACAAATCGTACACAACCAGTTAGCAGCAGGAGCATGCGTACTTTTGGTATTTAACTTACCGCTGTGACACTTATAACATGTAGTTTCTGAGACATCATCAAATGGTTCATCTTCAGGAGGTATATTATTTGTCATATCATGACAAGATTTACACTTCTCTTCCTCTTCTTCTGAATGAAAATAATTTTTATCATACTGTTCAGCATCATATACATCTACACCAGGGAGTACATCATTGTAAAAGTAAGACTCCCTTTTATCACTACTAAGAAGTTTACCATCTTTATATGCTTCAATAAAAATTGTATTTACTGCTGGATGAAGCTCAACGGTTTTACAATACGTATCTTTTTCTGATGTTACATCTATTGTTGTATTTATATCGCCTTGTCTAATAACTATCTTATCTACACTTTTATGATTTGCTTCAATTACAAACGTGCTGTCTTTTCCTTCGTATCTTGTATAATCAAAAGGTTTCATGATTTCAATAAAAGATGAAGCTTCTTCAGCTTTGCCGCTTAAAGCGACAAGAAGAAGAATAAAGAAAAGATATATTGTTTTCAAGACCAGATCTATTTCAGGTTGACTTTTGGAGTCTCTCTATCGTAGTGGCGACGAGCATGACAAGCTGGCGCACATGAACCGCCATTTTCAGTTTCAATATAACGAATTGGAAAATTTATTCTTCCAAACTGTGTTTTCTTTCTTAAGTGGTGTGGGTACTCTTTTGTTCCATGAAAATCATGACAAGCACGACAAGAACGACCTTTTATTTTGTTAACATGCACAAAGTGTATATTTTTATCACCATTTCTAAAGTTAGTTGCTTCAATTGTAAACTCTGCTTTAATTTTATCTGGTTCATGACACTGAAAACAGATATAATTTTTTTCGTCAAAACTTTCATAAAAAGTTCTAGGAAATGGTTTTTTTAACATTCTTAAGTTGTTTGAGCCATGAGGATTGTGACATGCAGCACAATCACCCCAAAGTATTGGACCATGCCAATCTGGATTATCTTCAAGATGTTTTGCAATATTTTGAAGCTTGTACCCTGTCTCATCAGTTTTTAAAGACTCATTGTGACATGTTAGACATAACTCTTTTGCTGTATCTTTAATAATAAACTTTGGATGCTCAGAACCATGAGGGTCGTGGCACTCAAGACATTTTCTTGGTCTATCAATTGCTCCATGCTTATCTGTAACTTCTGCTATCCAAACTTTTTTATCTACATGACACATAAGACAGATATCTTTTTTACGGTCAGCTTTTAGTTGGTAAAGATTATCTTCAGTGTGAGGATCATGACAGTTTGTACACTGATCTTTTACTGGTGGGTGAATATATGTAGTATTGTGTAAAAACTTATCTTTTGCCTCGTGACACGATGTACAAAGCTCATTGATACTAGCTCTAACCAAAAGTTTTGCGTTTGGTGATTCATGTGGGTTATGACATGCTGTACAAGCACCTGCTCCTACTGGTCCATGAATAAAATTCTTAGTATCTTTTGGTTCATGGCACTGGTAGCACAATTCTGGAGTGTCAAGCTTTAAATCTTCTCCATCTTCAGGGTTAGCTCCCTCATGACAAACAGTACAGTCTCCCCACTCATATGGAGGGTGAACAACTTTTTCATCTGCTCTTAGTGCAGTTCCGTAAAACTTCTCTTTTTCAGTTAAAGCGAGAGTTTCAGTTTCAGCTTGAGCACCAGCCATATCTGCACCAAAATCTTCAGCTGCCATGATACTTGTACATGTTAGCAATAAAGAGATAATTATATTTGCTATGTAGAAACGATTATATTTCATTTTTTACCTTTTCTTATTTATCTTTGTCTTGGTCTATCAGCAGCTGAAACCAGATATGTTGCGAGAGCCTTCATTTTGTCATTTGAAAGAGTCTTAATTTTTGCCAATTGCGGGTTCATAACAGGTGCGCGGTCTGGATAAACTATAGGGGTTCCCAATGAACTAAGATAAGACACTAAAGAACTCTCTTTACCTGTATATGCAGTCGCTATTGTCATTATTGATGGACCAATTAGCTCTTTGTCTAATTTATGGCAAAGGGTACAACCTTTTGATTCGAAGATTGCTTTACCCTTTGCTTTGATAACATCATCTGAATCTTCTGCTATAACATTAGAGAAAAACAATATGCTAAAAGATAAACCCAATATAAATTTTTTCATTTAAAAGCCTTTTTTAAAGAATAGTGCGCCGATTGTAGCATAACTTTTTTTAAATTTCTATAATTAGGCACTCATCTTTTATATTAATATCCTTATATGTTACAAAAAAAAGTTCTGCAGCTATACCGTTTCCATATTCAATAATTTCTTTTTCACAATTTAAAATAGGAGTTGTTCCAAAGCCGCAGCTTGGGCTTTTTGATTTCAAAACAATCTCATCTACTTCTGGATTCTCTTTTATAAATTCAATGATTTCATCTTCTAAAAGTTTTGTGATGTCTACATTTGTACTATCAGTAATAACTCTATTCTTGCCATCAACATTTACAATATTAATTTTTTCTCTTGGTGTTCCAAAAAGAGGTGCTTCTGGACAAAAAGGGATGATTTCATAATCTTTAAAAGCTTCAATGACTTCATTTACTTTTTTTGTTTTACCATCATAGCGACAATTCTCGCCAAGTAAACAAGCAGAGATGATGACCTTTTTACCACTATTCATTTAACTCCATTATATGAGCAAAGCCCATATAATTAACGCTAAGCGCTGTGCTACTAAAGTTGCCTCTATCGATGCAAAATGAATTTTAAATAAATTCATTAGCAGATGACTACACTCTTAATTTCTGTCATCTCTTCTATAGCGAACTTAGGACCTTCACGCCCTACTCCACTTAGCTTCACACCACCATAAGGCTGTATATCAAAACGAAGAGTTGGCATGTCATTTATAACTATTCCACCAGCATCAAGCTCAGATATAGCACGTTGAGTCAGCTTCAAGTCATTTGTGAAAACAGAAAACTGAAGTCCGTATGGAGAGTTGTTCATTCGAGGAATTGCATCATCAAATGAGCCAACTTTTATTAGTGAAACAATAGGGGCAAATACCTCTTCACAAACTATTGCCATGTCATCTCTTACATCAACCATAACACAAGGGTAAAACATTCTTCCCTCATGTCTTGGAGTAAGAAGAGGAGTTGCTCCCTCCTCTATAGCACTCTCTACCCAACCCATAGCACGAATAGCCGCATCATCATCTATAAGCGGTCCCATAAAAGTATCATCTTCATAAGGAGAGCCAACTACCAATTTTTTAGTCTCTTCTGCCATATTTTTTGCGAATTCATCATAAATATCAGAATTAACGTATATTCTCTGCAGAGATATGCAAACTTGTCCAGAGTTTACAAAAGCACCTAAAGCACAACGCTGAGCAGCCAAATCTAAATCAGCACTCTTATCTATGTAAGTAGCTGCATTTCCGCCAAGCTCTAAAGATACTTTTTTAATGCCGGCATTTTTAGTGATAATGCGTCCAACAGGAACTGAACCAGTGAAGCTGATAACACGTGGAATATTACTAGTAATTAAAGCACTTCCAACTTCTGCATCGCCGTAGACCACACTAAGAGCATCTTTTATGGCGAACTCACTCTCTATAAAGAGTTTTGCAAATTTATATGCCGTTAATGGCGCTTCTGGTGTTGGCTTTAAGACAACACAGTTTCCTGCAACCAAAGCAGGAGCTAGCTTATGTGCTACAAGATTTAATGGAAAATTAAATGGAGTGATTGCCACAACTACACCAGCTGGCTCTCTAGTGAAAAATGCAGTTGTTTTTTTACCACTAGGCATTGCATCAGTGTTAATTGTTTCACCATGCATTGTTCGCATAGTCTCAGCTGACAAAGTTACTGTTTCAATACATCTATCTACCTCAACTCTTGCAAAAGATATTGGCTTACCAACTTCATCGGTTATAGTTTTTGCGATATCCTCTTTTTGCTCTTTAAGTTTTTTTACCACATCCAAAAGCCAGTTGCATCTTTGAGAAAGAGTTGATTGTTTAGCATACTTTGTTGCGTCCTGCGCAATTTGTAATGCTTTTAAAGCATCTTTCTCATCACAAATAGGAGCATACGAGACAACTTCTCCACTAAATGGACTTCTTCTTTCACTGCAATTATCTGTTATAGCTTCAACTGAGCCAAAAAATATTTTTGCATTCATGTAATTCCTTGCGTAAAAAGTTTTTATAATTATAATATGAAAAATTATACCATTAAAAAAGTAGCAAACTTATTTTATTTTAGGCTTTTAAATTTTATGTTATTATATGGGTAGATAAACAGGAGGATGTCATGGAAGTTACTCGCTATATATTTCAGTCACCTTATTCTAGCCAAGTACAAGTTGGAAGAGCTGATACTGTTTCTGTTGGCAGTAAAAATACAGCAGATAGCAGTTCGGGACTTGATGGTGCGATAAACCAAGCGCTTAGCAATGCAGAAAACTTCGAAGCTACTCAAGTTAAAGAGCTTGAACTTACAATTAGTAGCGATTCTATTTTAGATATTTACGCCTAACAAAAGGGAAAAATGAAACTTTTTATAGTTATATCAGTGCTTCTATCAACTCTTTTTAGTGCCGAATTAAATTGGTTACATAATTATGATGTTGCCTTATCGCAAGCAAAAGAGGAGAAGAAGTGTGTTTATCTTTTTGTTGGTGCGGATGTTTGCAAATGGTGTGATAGATTTAAAGAGATGACTCTCTCAGACAATAGAGTTATACAAAGACTGAAGAAAGATTATGTACTTTTATACATGTCAAGAGATAGACATAAAATACCAGCAAAATTTAAAGTCAGAGGTGTCCCTAGACATTACTTTCTAACAAAAAATGGTGAGATAATATATGCGGCTCAAGGAAGCAGAGAAATTGACGGTTTTTACGATTTACTTGAAGAAGCTGATTTAGCAAAATAAACTAGAGTGTAATGTTCTCCAATAACTCTATATTTTTAGGTGTTACAATAATTGCATCAAAAACAAAATTTACGTCGAGAGAATTTTTTTTCATATAAACATGTGCTGTTTTTATGACTTTTGATAGCTTCTTCTGGGTTATATTTTGAATGGCACACTCATAATCAACTCCGCTTTTTACCTCTATAAAATGAATAACCTCATCTTTTACTGCAATTATATCTATCTCGCCAAAGCGAGAGTAAAAGTTTCTCTCAGCTACAAAAAATCCATTTTCTAAGAGAAATTCACTCGCTTTATCTTCAGCAATATTTCCCTTAGATCTGCTCATTTAGCAGTTAATCACTTCAACTTTTATAGATTTAAAAGCAGCAGTTAAAATAACCTCATCACACTTATCTCCAAACAGATTATTTATCTTGGAATCTGCATGGTGAAAAGTTGAAAAAAGAGTTTTTGGCTCTACTTTGTTTGTTAGCTTAACAAGAAGTGGTGAAGTTTGACCAAACTCTGTTTTTAAAATTACTCTTTCGCTTGTAAAATCTGCCACGTCATCTTCATTTACTAAAAGAACATCTTCACTATAACGCTTCATTAAACTTGGTGTCTGTTTGGTTTGCGCGGCATTATTATATTGAGCGATTGTTCTCCCCGTTGTTAAATGATAACCGGTTAATTTTTTAGCCAATATCTCTTCTATCATCCCGCGAAGCTTATATTGATGATAATGAAATTCACCAAGTCCATCGTCAGTTCTAAAGTCTAGTTGATGAAGTATCGGTGTGTCTTCCGTATGGACAGGCCACTGCAGTCCACGCTTACGGTGACGCTCAAGCCTGCTATATGAAGCTCCACTAAAACGACGATATGCAACCTCTCTTACTTCATCCCAAATCTCATTTGAGTTTTTATAAGCATAATCTCCCCCCATTTTATTATCAAGAAGTTTTATTACTTCCCAATCATCAGGCAGGTCTGATTTTACAAGCGGTTGAGAAAGATGCAGACGACGCATTGCGTTTACATAAACACCTGTTTTTTCATAGGCAGATTTTACACCTATTACTATATCTGCTCTTGATGTTATATCTGTCATAAAGAGTTCTTGAACCATAACAAACTCTAAGTTATCCATAGCTCTATTTAGTTTATTTAAATTTGGGTGTATATGAGTTAAATCTTCACCCATGTTTAAAACAGCTTTTAGGCGCCCTTCTAACATCTCATCAACTAACTGAGGTGTCATAAGACCAACTTCTTTTGGCTCTTGGTAATCAGGATCATAATTTGGAAGCATTCCCATATCACAAGCACCTTGCACATTGTTTTGACCACGAAGAGGCATAAGTCCAGCTCCGCTTTTTCCTACATTTCCTGTCATAAGAGCAAGATGTACAATAGCCATTACTGCGTAAGAACCATCTAGATGTTCAGTAACTCCTAGTCCCCAAAATATCATAGATTGTTTTAGTGCGTATTCACGAGCCACTTTTGGAATCATTTTGCTTAGATACTCATAGCCCTCAATATTTTCAAAATACTTAGGATTAGCATATGGGTCATTTAAAATCTTCTCTTTAAACTCTGCAAAACCTTTAGTTCTGTCAGCAATAAAACTCTCAGCATAAAGCTCTTCATCCATAATCACATAAGCTATCATATTTAAAACAAGTAGATTCGCTTCATGCGGGATGATTGCTTTATATTTTGAGAATCTATGAAGCTTTATCTCTCTTACGTCAAATACTGCTAGGTTATCATGCTTTTGTGCCACTTCTACAATACGGTTTGAGATAATTGGGTGAGCTTCTGTTGTGTTTGAGCCAATTACTATCATAAATTCGGCATTGTATATATCATTATACGGGTTTGTTGCCGCACCTTCACCAATAGTTTTCTTCATACCAGTAAGACTTGGAGCGTGACAAACTCGTGCACAATTATCTACATGTGGTGAGTTTATTGTGTGGCGAGTAAACTTTTGAAAAAGGTATACACTTTCACATGAAGTTCTAGCACCACCTATTGAGGCAATACTTCTGTCACCATAGTTCTTTCTAATCTCTTGAAGTTTCATAGAGGCTGCAGTTGTAGCAGAGTCTAGATCTGTTTCATACCAAGTCTCATCAAAATCAACCAATGACGAGGAGATAGCCTCTTTTATTGCTGGGTTTTTATCAAGAAAAGTTTTCCTGACTCTTGGTATTTTCAGCCTCTCTTGTGAATCAACAAAATCAAAGCCATATTTACCCTTTATACAAAGTTTTCCTTGTGAAACGACTCCATCTGGGTGTGCAAAAATCTTTTGAATTTTATTAGTATCAGTATTAACGTTAGCTGCAATATCACAGCCAACACCACAATAAGTACAAACACTATCTATAGTTTCAACATTTTCCATAAAAACTTCCCAAATTCAATTGATGAAGTTTACAATCTTATCTCTTAAAAACTGCGGAAATAAGTTTAAAAGTTTAATAATTAAATAAAATCTAAAAGGGAAAGGATAAAATCTTTTACTCTTTTGGATAGCTTTATAAATTTTCATAGCACCATCTTTGGTACTAAGTAAAAATGGCATCTTAAACTTATTTTTGTCAGTAAGTTCACTTTTTATAAAGCCAGGTAATATATTTATAACTTCTATACCATCTTTTTTATACTTGTATCTAATAGATTCAGCGTAAGCATTGAGTGCTCTTTTTGAGGAACTATAAGCTTTTGAACTTGGCATTGCAATTAGTGAAGATAATGATGAAATGAAAACTATTTTACCGCTTTTTTGTGCTTTAAACAGAGGAAGCAAGATTTCTAAAATTGCATGATTAGCAAATAAGTTAACATCGAAAAGTTTTTTAAAATCTTTAAATGGTGTTATCTCCATGGAGTGTCCTATTGATATTCCGGCATTTAAAATGACCATATCAATAGCGCCGATTAGTTTTATTTTTTCTTGAAGTTTTTCAAAGTCCGATAGGTCTGCTACAACTACATGTATATTTTTTACATGTGGGGCGAATTCTTGCTGTAGCTTTGTTAAACGAGTTTCTCTTCTTGCCAATAAAATAAGCTCATTATCTTTAGTAGCATAGAGTCTTGCTAACGCTTCACCTATCCCGCTGCTTGCTCCTGTTATTAAGATTTTCAAAGGTAAAAACCTACACTATCCTAATCATAACTGGAGTTGAGTTTACAAAATCAAGTGCTTCTATCTCTTTAATCATAGCTTGAATATCTCTTTCATATGCTACATGTGTTGAAATCAGTAAATTTGCAGAATCTTGTGATGCTGGACGTTGAAGCATAGTCTCAACTGAGATATTGTTGTCTTCAAAAATTTTTGTTATTTTTGCTAATACACCTTTTTTGTCAGAAACATTAATACGAAGATAGTATTTTGATTCAATATTTTGTGTAGCTTTAAGAGTAAGCTTACTTCCTTCCATTGGTCTGTCAAATCCAAGCATTGGAGTAGACTTTCCGCTTCTGGCAATATCTATGATATTTGCAACAACAGCAGAAGCTGTAGCATCTCCACCAGCACCAGGACCATAGTAAAGTGTCTCACCAACTTTATCTCCAACTACAGAGATTCCATTCATAACACCATCAATTTTTGCTATCATCTCTTCTTGTTTGATAAGACAAGCATGAACACGAAGTTCAACTTCATTTCCATCTTTTTTAGCAATACCAAGAAGTTTTATGGCATATCCGAATTCTTTGGCAAAAGATATATCTTCTTGAGTTACATTTTGTATACCCTCAATCAAGATATCTTCAGGCTTAGCATCTATACCATAAGCAATACTTGCTAAAATAAGTAGCTTATGAGCAGCATCAAATCCACCTACATCAAATGTTGGGTCTGCTTCTGCGTAACCTAATTCTTGGGACTCTTTTAAAATGTCATCATACGCTACACCATCATTAGTCATCTTTGTCATCATATAGTTACATGTACCGTTCATAATTCCCATAATTGATTCAATGTGGTTTGCTGAAAGTCCGTCACGAAGAGCGTTAATAATTGGAATACCACCTGCAACACTAGCTTCATACTCAAATGCTATATCTTTAGCCAAGCTTTGAAGCTCATAACGATGATATGCCAAAAGCGCTTTGTTTGCAGTAACAACCGCTTTACCACTTTTAAGTGCTTTTTTTACAACCTCAAATGCTTCTTCAACTCCGCCCATAAGCTCAACAACAATATCTATTTCACTGTCATCAAGTATGTCATCAACATTGTTAGTTAAAGTTATATCTAAACCTCTATCTTTATTTAGATTTTTAACTACTCCACTTTTAACTACTATATCCACACCAGCACGAGCAGAAATAACATCAGCATTATCTTTTAAAATTTGAGCTACACTTGTTCCAACGGTTCCAACACCAATTATTCCTACTTTTATCATACTACTTCTCTTCCTCTTGAAACTGTTTTAAAAACTCTTTAATATTTCTAGCTGCCTGACGTATACGATTGTCATTTTCTATAAGAGCTATACGAACATAGTTCTCACCATAAGCACCAAAACCAATACCTGGAGCTACTGCAACACCAGCTTCTACTAAAAGTCTTTTTGAGAATTCTAAAGAGCCTAAATGTTCAACACACTCTGGAAGCTTAGCCCAAACGAACATACTAGCTTCGTTTTTATTAATTTTCCAACCAGCTCTCTCAAATGCTTCAAGTAAAACGCCTTGTCTATGGTCATACTTATCTGTAATGTCTTTCACGCACTGCTGATCTCCATTTAGTGCGACTGTAGCTGCAACCTGAATAGGAGTAAACATTCCATAATCTAGCCAAGATTTTATCTTTTGAAGTGCGCCGATTAACTTTTTGTTTCCAACAAAGAAGCCAACACGCCATCCAGCCATATTGTAACTTTTAGAAAGAGTAAAACTCTCAACTGCAACATCTTTTGCTCCTGGAACGCTCATAATAGAAGGAGTAACATAACCATCAAAAGTTATATCTCCATATGCTATATCAGAGATAACATAAAACCTTTTCTCTTTAGCCATTGCAACTAATCTTACATAGAACTCTTGCGTTACTGTTACAGTTGTTGGGTTATGAGGAAAGTTTACCAACACATACTTTGGTTTTGGAGAAGTCTCTTTAAAAACTCTATCCAAATCAATAAAAAATTTATCTTCATCAAGTCTGTAGTGTTCATCAAACTCTATTCCAAACTTAACAACATTTCCTCCTGCTAAGATAAAAGAGTACTCATGGATAGGGTATGTAGGATCAGGTACAACAGCCGTATCACCTGGATTTGTAACTGCATAAGTCAAGTGAGCATAGCCCTCTTTTGAACCCATAGTAGCAACGCACTCTGTCATTGGGTCTAAGTCACAATCATATCTTCTTTTATACCAATCAGAGATTGCCATTAGAAGCTTAGGAATACCTTTTGATGTTGAATAACCATGAGTTTTTGTTTTCTGGGCAGATTCTATAAGTTTTTCTCGTATGTGCTCAGGAGTGTCCCCATCCGGATTACCCATAGAAAAATCTATAACATCAGCACCCGCTCTACGCTCAGCCATTTTAAGCTCATTTACCTCAGCGAAAACATACTTTGGTAATCTTTTCATCTTGTCAAACTGTATTTCATCAAACATCAAAATTTCCTGTAAAAATATTAATGGTATTTTAGCTAAAAATGTTTATAAAAGGATAATAAACTTTATTTTACTGCTTAGGAAATGCTTCTCTTACGCCAATTGATGTTAACATCAAAGCATCTTTTATATTTTTCAGAGTATATATATCAGAAATCTTTATATAATATGTGTTTTCTTTCATATCTAAAGTTATTCTTCTTCTCTTTACGTCTTTTTTTAGAACCCTTAATAAGTTTAATGATTTATCATAATAAGCAATATATGGGTACCAGCTATTTCTATGTGAGCTGGAAATTCTTAATTTTTTAATTTTTGAGACATCTAGCCAATATGAGTAAAGAGACCTCTTTAGTTCCAACTCCTCTCCATCTTCAAGAACTTTTGTGTCAAGCTTAGCTTTTTGCATATTAACAACATAGGTCCAATCTGTTTCAGATTCTCTTATAATATCTACAATTTCACAACCACTTTTACTTAACTCTTGCGATAAAATAAGAGGATCTGCTGCATATTCGGAAGTCAAACTTATCTGCCAAGTAAACTCAGATGCTTTTAAATTTGACTCTTTTGTTACATATCTGTAATAGCCTATATTTTGAAGTGAATCACTCATAATTTTAACAAAAAATAGAGGTGGGCCATCTGTTTTAAAACTAATGTTTATTTCACATGGCTCCTTAAAAAATAGATTTAAAATACCATTTTCTTTAAGAGTTTGTATAACTTTAACAGAATCAACTCTGCCATCATTTATGTAGTAATCTTCTTTTGGAGAAAAAATAATATCTATATATGCTCTATCTTTTTTAAATGCTGCTTCTCCAATAAAAGATTTAATTTTTGCTGTTAAAAGATTTTCTGATTTTGATATATGTGTCTCTTTGTTTTTGATCTCAGCAGCTGCAGAAAAAGAGAAAAATAGCGCAATTACTAAAAATATTTTTACCATATATTTCCTCTATTTAAACTCCTAAACTCTTCAAAATTTAACTTTTTTAGCTCTGCATCTTTATATAAAAATCTTACTGTTTTAGGATCTTTATACTCTGTAACAACTCCATTGATTTCAATATTTATATGTCCATGCCCAAATGCTAAAAGCCACTCTTTGCTTGGATCCAAGCTGAATTCATCGGAAAAAATTGTTTGATTTTTTTTATGTGTACTTAAGTCGATGTAGCCTAACCATACTTTAGCTCTTGGAATAATTTTAAAAGAGATTGCTTCATTTTTAGAATCATCTATTATAGTTACTTCCTTTGTTGATTCTACTTTCTCAATTGTCGAACTGTTTTCATCTTTTATATCTAACGTAATATTACTTTTAGCACTATTTATTACACTGTTGTCAACTTTAGTATTTTTTGACTCTTTACTGTTTATTGATTTTATATTTAAAAGAGCGAATGCAACAAAAATTGCTATTGCAACCCCTATATATATTGGAGCTAAATTTCTTTTTTTATTAGAAGGCAGAAAAACTTTAGTACGGTTTTCTTCGTTAACTTGGGGAGTAATAATATTAAAATATTCTTCTGCTCTGCTTTTAAGTTCACTTAAGTCAACAGAATACTCACGCTCAAAGATGGATATAAAGCCAAATAGCTGTACTCTAGTCATACCTTCAAAGCTTTCATGTAAAATAGCTTGGACATATTCTCTTGAAATATGGGTGGCCTCATGTATTTTTTGAGCACCAACTTCTTTTAATACTTCACACCCTTTTTTCATATTCGCATCCTATCCATTAAAATAGCTCCGGCAACACTAACATTTAAAGAATCAAACTCATGTGACATTTTTATACTTACTACTTCATCTAATTTAGAGACGACTCTATCAGTAAGTCCGTCACCCTCGCTTCCTAAGAATAGTGCTCTTTTTTGTTTTGGCTTTACATCTCTTATATCTAATCCACCCATATCAGCACCATAAGTAGTAAAACCAGATGTTTTAAGATCATTCATAACATCATGAACATTTGTCTCTATTGCAAAAGGCATGTCAAACAGAGCACCAGTGCTTGTTCTTAGTATTGCTTCAAATGGAAGTTTTTTAACCCCACATGCAATAATACTGTCAACACCCAGTGCATAGGCACTTCTTACAATGGCACCTATGTTTCCTATATCTGTTAAGCCTGATAAGACAAGTACAAACTCGTGATTTAAAAATGTTTTATAATCTTTGAGTTCATATTCATCAACCTCAGCCAATATTCCTTGATGAGAAGCATTCTTACACATTTTACCTGCAGCATCTGCCGGTATTCTTTTTATCTCAAAACCCATTTTCATTAGTTTTGAGTACTCTTTTTTATCCATCTCTTTGGCAAGATATAAAATCTTGATTTTTTCAGGATGCTTACTTATAATATAATTGATTGGTTGTTTTGCATAAATTAACATGAGGACATTCTATCTAAAAAAAATTAAAAAAAAAGTTTTATATCGTTTTTTATTATAAAAGTTGATATTTGATAGGAAATATTATATTTCAAGCAGTCTTTGATAGCAAGCTTTAGTATTTTCGCCAGTTATTTTACAAATGAGTTTTGCCTGAGTTTTCTTAGGAATATCGAGCTCTAAAATATCATTTTGACTTATTGCACTACTATTATGAATAGCACCTGCTTCAATCACAACAACCCATTCTCCACGAAAATTACTATTAAGCTTTAAAAGGCACTCATCAGCAGTTCCAAAATAGTAATTTTGAAACTTTTTTGTAAGCTCTTTTGCTAAAAATATTTTTCTCGAAGACTCTTCTATTGATAGCTCTTTTAAAAACTTCTCTAATCTATGCGGTGATTCATAAACAATTGTAGTAAATCCACTATTTAGCGCACCTTGAAGTGAAGCTGCTCTATCTTGACCTTTATGAGGTAAAAAGCCCCAAAACAACATCTTTGTTTCAATAAATCCACTCGCAACAAAGGCTGTAAGAAGTGCATTTGCACCAGGGAGAACATCATACTCTACTTCATTTTCTTGACAATATTTTACCAAAGCTTGTCCAGGATCGCTGATTCCAGGCATTCCAGCATCACTTGCATATACAATATTTTCATTAAAAAAAGATGGTTCAAGTCCATTTATAAAATCTTTTTCATTGTGTGAGTGAAGTGGTATAAATCTTTGATTCTCTTTAAAAGAAGTTTCGTATCGCTCTTTTAAAATGTGGATAAGTTTTTTTGTAACGCGAGTATCTTCGCAAAGGAGTATGTCTGCATCTCTTAAAGCTTCTATAGCTCTAAGAGAAATATCTCCTATATTTCCAATCGGAGTTGGAACAAGGGATAGCATTTGTTAAATCTAGTCTTTAGCGTAACGCTTGTTGAATTTCTCAATTCTACCAGCTGTATCTACCATTCTCTCAGAACCTGTAAAGAATGGGTGACATTCATTACAAATATCGATTCTTAGTGTATCTTGAGCAGCTTTATTTTGAAAGCTGTTTCCACATGCACAAGTTACAGTACAAGCTACAAAGTTAGGGTGAAGATCTTTTTTCATTTTTTTGCCTTTTGATACTCGTTTATGTGCGAATATCTATATATTTTTTTAATCCGTATGGGTGCGGATTTTTTCAATTGGAATTGTACCAAAAATTATCTTAAACTTATAGTAGTATCTTGCTAGCCACTGCCATAACAGCACTTTCAGAGCGCAACACCATTGAAGTGGAGAGTCTAAAGTTCTCTTGTTTACTTAGAAACTCTTTTTCATCCTGCGAAAAACCACCTTCGCAACCAATCAAAACAGTTTCAAACTCAGCACCGCCATTTAAAGTATTATCACAAAAGTCAAAAACCTTCGTTTTCGGGAATTCATCTATAAAATCTTTTATATTTTTATATGTATCAAACTCTAGATAGGAGCTTCTTCCGCTTTGCTGCATTGACGCTTCTATAATCCTCTCAAACCTTTTAAAATCTAGCTTGAAATTTTTTTGACTTCTAGAGCACGATATAAAAGAGATTTTTTCCACACCTATCTCACATAACGAGGGGAGAACTTTCTCTATTGAATTTGAATCAATAATGCACCATGCAACATGTAAAAAATTTTTACTTTTAATCTCTTTTATTTCAGAGGAGATAAGAGAAAGTTCTAATACTTTTGGTTCTACATGTACAACTCTGTATGTATGTAGATTTTTCATATCTGTTCTTGAGCGAAAACTAAGTTCATCCCCTTCACAGTGACGTCTTACTTTAACTAAATATTTGTAAAGTTCCCCTTTTACATGTAAAGACTCTTTACCTGCATCATCGTTAAAGGTATAGGTCAAATCCACATCCAAAAAGAGATACTTAACGTTACTAGTACTTCTAGAAATAAAACCTTTAATGCAAAAATTTTATACTCACTAAAAGCATTTTGCTCTTTTTTATTTAAGTATTTCAATCTAGATGAACGTTTTACTTCCAAGACTATTATGGCTAGTGCAAAAATTATCATAGCAATATTTGCTAAAGTAAACTCAAGATGTTTTGCCGCCATCATAACAATACCTGTAAAAATAATTACACTAATAGCTATTGAGCCTATCGGCATAAAAAGTCTCATAAATCTTCTATATTTAGTTATATCCTTCGCACGCAAAAGCATAAAAACATTGATTAAAATCACACCCAAAACAGACATAACACCGTAGTTATGTGTTACAATACTCATATCATACATTTCATTCATAGTGAAATTTTACTATAATTATTATAATTTTTGCTAAAAGGCGGGCAATGGCTGTAACAATCGAAGAAGCACTAGAACTTATTTACAAAAATACACCAAATAAATCACTAAAAATATTACCACTTGAACAACTTCTTGGTTATGTTTTATGTGAAGATATAGTTGCAAAGCACAACCTTCCATCTTATGACAATTCTGCAATGGACGGCTACGCCGTAAAAGTTGCAGATGCTGGAAAATTAGCAAAAGTTACTCATACTATTTTTGCTGGTGATGATTCAAAAGATGAGCTAGAGTCTGGATTTGCTATAAAAATAATGACAGGCGCAAAGATACCATTTGGTACTGAGTGCATAGTTCCCATTGAGGATGTCACAGAGTCTAATGCTGGCATTGTACTGCCAGAAAATCTGTATAAAAATAGACATATTCGTTTTTGCGGTGAGGACATTAAAAGTGGGTATAAACTTCTGCATAAAGGTCAAAGAATTCATGCCCATCACATTACCTTGTTGGCTTCTCAAGGTATTTCACATGTAAAAGTATATAAAAAACCTAAAGTTGCTATCTTCGCTTCAGGTAATGAGTTAAAAATGCACTTTGAGAGTGTTGAGTCATATCAACTTTACAATACAAACAGTCCAACATTTTATTCACGTGCACTTGAGCTTGGTTGTGAGGTTGAGTTTATAGGAACAGCTCACGATTCACTTGAAGATATTCACCTTCACATAAAAAGCGCACTTGATTGCGACCTAATCGTTACAAGTGGAGGAGTTAGTGTTGGAGATGCAGACTTTACAAAAGAGGCATTTGGAGCATTTGGCTATGAAATATTTTTTGATAAAATAGAGATAAAACCTGGCAAACCTACAACTTTCGGGAAAATTGGAAATACATGTGTTTTAAATCTCCCCGGAAACCCATTAGCTGCTGCACTGAACTTTGAACTATTTGGACAGAGCATTTTATTGGCATTAAGCGGTGATGAGTCTAAATATTTAAACGCAATAGAGACAAAGATGCAAACTGACTATAAGTTAAAAAAGGGAAGAAGAACATTGGTACCTGGTTTTTTTGATGGTAACTCATTTGCTCCGTATGAGAAGTTTTCACCGGGGATGATATCTCCATTGGCGACTTCAAATAGTTATATAATTATTGATAATAGTGTTGACTTTTTGACAAAAGAGGCCAGTGTAAAAATAATTCCAACAAGGTTTTATTTCACCTCAAAAGAGAGTAGTGATTTAGTTAGCAGTAACTAAACACTAAGAGGGTTTATAAAACTCTCGCCTCTTTTGATTTTTTCCCATAATTCAAAATCATTCCAGTCATTTCTAATCTCATTACTGAATATAATATCATCTAGGTTAATTATTCCCATATTTTCAGAGTAGGCATCCTCTGCAAAACATTGCGCATATCCTGTATCTGTTTCATGAACAATAATACTATTTAGCTTTACTTCTCTCTCGCCATTTACAGTTTCGGTTAACTTTAGAATTCTGTCAATCATAACAAATATAACACGAGAAAACTGCTCTGCTGAAGGAGACACTGGAAGCTGAACCCATCTGTCTGAGTATTTTTTCATATCCTCTATATATTCTAGTTCATCTTTGTCCCAAATAGTTACAGCATGATCAAAACAGTCAATAAAAGCTTTCATATTTTGTTTCATTAGTCCAAAGTCATAAACCATTTGTGCATTATCTAAAAAGTTAGATTCAAAAAGTAGTTCAATCTTGTAGGAGTGTCCATGAAGTGAACTTCTGCATCTTACAGTTGAGCAACCTCTCACTATATGAACGTTCTCAAATTTAAAAAGTTTTCTTATAATCATATATATATCCTATTAATCTCATAAAATCTGAACAAGTCCACATTTTATTCAGTCACTTAAGCTTTGCCTATTGGCAAGATGGAGTTTACACTCCCTTTTCTTTGTCCCATATTCTCATATGAAGTCTGTCACTAAAATTGTACCCTTTTAGTTTGCAAAACTCTATAAGAGGTTCACTGTTAGATTCTACTTCAAGCTTGCTTCCACCAAGTGGCATACAATAAACCTTTGTTTTTGGTGCATGCAAAAGTATACTAGTTATCTCTTCTTGTAAATCTCTGTTAATCGATGATGCACCAATACTGAACTTAAAAAAAGACTCTTTAGCATTTGAAGTAATAGAACTTATAACATCACCTCTTATACGCTTAGATAAAGGCTCGTTTGAGTTAGACAATTTGACAGACAAAGCAAAGATACACTCTTTATATACTGGATACTTAAGAAAATCTACATGTAGAGATCCGTTTGTCTCAAAAGTAACTCTATGACCCGCTACATGTAGAGCATTTAAAAACTCAATAAAAATAGGCTCATTTGCATATATCAGTGGTTCTCCGCCAGTTAAAACAACATCTACATGTGGAGGCAGTTTGTACTCATCTAAAACATTTAAAAGCTCATTTGATTTATTGATTGGTATCCAATTTTTAGAGAAGTGTTCTCTGTTAACTGCATAAATAGTGTCACAGCCAAGAAGTTTTGTGCCATCTGAGAGAGTCTCTTCGCAGGCAAAACCTTCACATTTCATATTGCAGCCGCCAAAGCGAAAGAACAATGAAGGAGTCCCAGTGTAGCGACCTTCACCCTGAATGGAGTAAAAGTGTTCAACTAGGTATATCATCATCCGCCTGTTTCGTAAAAAGCACGGGATGAACTCTCACCATCTTCACCACCCCAACGATTTTTTTCAGGTTTTGTTCTTACAACTTCTCTTAAAACTTCTGCAGCAGCATTAATATCACCAGCTTTTATAGCTTTGCCAATACTCAGTGCCTCATCAAAATATAGACATGGGATAAGATTACCCTCAGCAGTAAGACGAATACGGTTGCACTTTTTACAAAAATCATCTGCATAAGGCTCTATAATACCAAATCTGTACCCATCTTTCATTGTGTAGTAATGTGAAGGCGACGAGCCGTCAAAACCATCATCTGTAAACTCGTAATGCTCTCTTAATCGCTCTAAAAGTTCATCTGATTTAAGTCCGCTTATATCTTTAGAAGCATGTTGGTTCTCCATATACTCTATAAAGCGTATAGACATGTCGCGCTCTTTACAATACTCTAGTACATCTACAATTTCATCAGCATTCATGTTCTTCATGGGAACCATATTTACTTTGACTTTAAGACCGACTCTTCTTGCCTCTTCAACACCAGCTAGAACATTTTTCAAAACATCTTTTGCCGCAATTCTGTGTGCAGTCTCTGGCTTTAAAGTGTCTATACTGACATTTATACGTCTCAATCCTGCATCTTTTAGTCTCTGTGCAGCACCTTTTAGTAAAAATGCGTTAGTTGTCATAGCTAAATCAATACTCGGTTCATAGTCGTAAATCATCTTAATAAACTTGTCTAAATCTTCTCGCAGAAGTGGTTCCCCGCCTGTTATGCGGATTTTTTTAACACCCTCATCTATTGCTATTTTCATAAACAAAAACAGTTCTTCAAAACTAAGTAGGTTCTCTTTTGGAACCCAAGAGAATGGTTTTTCCGGCATACAGTACTGACATCTAAAGTTACAACGCTCTGTTACGGAGACTCTTAGGTAGTCAACTACCCTGTCATAGCTATCAATTAACATAATTATCTTCTTCTTTATTTAGCTAATATCTCAGCTTTTAGTTTTGTAAATTCATCTTCACTCAATATTCCATCAACTTTTAGCTGATAAGCTTTTTTTACTTCGTCCATTTTAGATGAAGTCGTAAGAGTCTCTATCTGCACCTTTTGTACAGCTGGCTTTGGTGCAAGTGGAGCAGATACTATAGGCGTACTCTCTTGTTTTTCATCAGGAGTTACTAACTCTGTTATTATATTGTCAAGCTCAATAGCTCTTGAACCTGAGAGCCCTGTTTTTGCTATCTCTTTTAAGGCTACACCCTTCTCAGCTTGGACAAAAGAGAAGTTGTTGTTTTGTACATCGTTAATAACTCTAAGGTAGTAGCTCTCACCCTCTTTAAAGTCCATCTGCAACTTTCTCTCTTCAATGCCATCTTTTGTTACAGAGATTGATATTTTTTCAGGTTTTAGATTGAAAACCTGATATTCACCTTCAAATATTTTACTCTCAACTCTTTTATTGTTAATGCGGATTTTATAACTTCCCATATTGCCGTTCTCACCTGTACTGACAAATTGTGGAACATAAACATAAACAAGTGAAGCACCTTGAAGAGGTTCTTGTTTTGCAAACGCCACTTTAGAGCTACAAGCCGTGAATACCAGCAGTATAAGAAGTATGGTTGATTTTAAAAGTAAGTTTTTCATATTGTTAAGCCTTTGGTTTATAAGTGGTGTATTATACACAAAAAGCTTAAATTTCATATATTACGAAGTAGATTATAAAAAATATTTGCAGAGTGTGATTTGGGAAGTAAAAATAAGTATTTCCAAGCAAAAGCTTGGAAATTAAGTTTGTCTAGAAACTTTTTAAGTTAGATAACTATTAAAAGCTGTAACGAGCCCAAAGACGAACTCTTGTATCTGAATCACTACCAGTAGTAACCAATAAATGGTCCCCACCAGATGCCATAGTTGTTGATTTTTGATCCCAGTCACGCACTATTAATGCAGCAAAGTATTGAACTCCACCAGCTTTAAGTTTGTACATTAAGTCAAACTCATTATAATCACATTCTGTACCAGTTACAGGATCTGGATTAATAGACTCAAGGTTTTCCTTGCCAGCAGAAGTCATACCATATTGAGCGATAATTGTACCCATATCACCAAGACTATAAGCAGCTTTTACAACTACAGTGTCTGCATCTTTAGCGATGTTAAGTTGATTATATACCATTTGAGAATAAAGTGGAGATTTTACACCTGTACCAGCATTTGTAATTGCTACTGTTCCATCATTAACTGAAGTATATAATGCTGTTAGCGTTAATGCGTCCATTGGCTTAATTGATGCCTTTACACCAAATGCTGTTGTATCTTTTGCAGCATGACCTAATACAGCGTCAAGACCAGCATTTGTATCTAAAGATATAGAACCGCCTTGAAGACCTACTTTAAGACCCATTGGTAAATCTTTACCACCTATTGCAACATCACCCCAAAGAATGCTAGCACTACCAAATCCTGTTGTACCTGCTATATCTCGAATATTACCTAAGTCATAATAAGATGCTGTAATAGTAGTATTTGGAAGTGATTTATTTTGAGCAGTCAATAAATAAATATTACCATGGTATCTAAGTCCACTATTTTCTGAACCTACACGAGAGCCTACATTTAAATTACTAAAAGCTGTAGTACCAAATGGTGCAACTGCATTACTTTCACCAACAGATGAAGCAACTAAAGTTGTGTTTGGTAAATCAGTATTTACAACTAATACTGCATCAAAACTATTTTTAAATACATTCCAACCCTCTGTATATGCAAAAGGAGAAAGTGATTTTGGAAGTTGTTGACGACCAACTTTTACAGTTGTATTACCAATCTTTTTAGTAATATTCATCTGAGATAAAGCAATCTCATCAGCTATAGTACTATTAGCACTTCTAGTAGTAACTCCTTGTCTATCAGTACCAGTATTTTTATCTAAACTTGCAGTACCCTTGTATTGAATCTCAGAACCAAAAGTAAAGTTATTTCCAAGGTCAGCATCTAAGCCTAACTGAACACCAAATTGAATTTCTGAATTTGGAATTCCAGCTGCTCCTGGAACACCAGGACTTTGTGCATCAGTATGACCAAATAAATCACCACTAGTACCATTGTCTGAGTGTGTCTCATAGTAAAGAACTGCTTGACCAGTTGTTACGATATCTATTCCCTTATCTGCAGCTACTGCTGAAGTTACCAATAATGACGCTGCCGCCAAAGATACTAAAGTTTTTTTCATGTATTTCTCCTGTTTTGTTTAAATATCACTCATTATAGATTAATTGAGAAGTGATAGCGAAATGACCCTCTCTAAGTCACTTTGCTATCACTTCTCAAACACGATAACTAATTTTACTTCACATATCTTACATTAGTTTTTTTAATTTTAGTTTAAATTATACGATTTTGTTTGCATTTTGTTTACTTTTTTCATTAAATGTATAAATTAAGGATTATTTTATTTATTAGATTTGATTTGTTATAAAATCAGATAATATTTGTTATAATTATAATATGAAATTCAGAACACTTAAAAGACAAAAAAAAGTTAAAAAAACTGCTGTGAAGTATATGTATGCTTCTTACACACATAGAGTAAAAGCATTTATTACAGATATGTTTATGATATATGCTCCAATTTTATATTTGATTGCCTATGTTTTTATGGATGGTAAAGATGATTTTCAGTCATCACAACTTGCCCCTTTTATTGGTGTATCAATTTATGGTCTAATATATGCGATTCTATTAAGTAAGTTTGGACAGACTCCGGGGAAGAAAGCTTACGAAATAAAAGTAGTTGATGATAAAAAGGGTGAGTTAATTAGTTTTTTTAGAGCTGTTTGCAGATTTATAGCTTTTTTGTTTACCGCATCAACACTTTTAGGACTTTTTCTTCCTTTTTACAGAAAAGACAAAAAAAGTCTACATGATTTAATTTGTGGAACCATTGTTGTAATAGAGAAAAAAGACTAACTACTTAATTAAATGCAGACTCCCCATTAAAAATATGGGGAGAAACGAAATCTACCTACTTTAAGCTTACCTAAACTATATTTGGAACTACGGGAAAGATAGTCTTATAAAACCAGTTATATATTAATTGTTTAAATAGCTTGAGGATGTAAAAGTGTTTTAAGTGATTTATAAAGTGTTGAAGTAAACAAGTCTGCCTCAAGAGAGGCAAGCTTCAGTGACCACAGCGGTCAAAGCGGAGTAAAAGAGATTACTCTCTTTTACGGGAATAACTAATGTAACTCTTTCCAAACCGATCTTTTCCAAAGATAAGCAAAGATAGCAAAGATTAAGATGTACCACATTACATTTTGACCAACTGATTCTCTCTCAGCTCTTTTAGTATCACCAGCATCTTTAAGATGCTCAATAACTTTCTCAGCAGAATCAGCTGTAACACCAACTCTTGGCATTGCAGTACCAGCTAAGTGGTTTTGAGGATTTTCAATAAAAGTGCTTACATAGTGCTCACCGCGAGAACGGATATACATACTTAAATCTGGAGGTAATTTACCCATATATTTAGTAAGAGAATCTTGGTATTCTAACACTTGAATGTCAAATGCCAAAGAATCCTTTTTATGTTTGAACGTAGGTTTTGTACCAATTTGAGTCCAATTTTCATAAGAAAGCGCATGACATCTACCACAAGCATTTTCATATGCAACTTTAGGAGTCAATTCATCTTTACTAACAGCAATCGACTGTAAATATGCAACCATATCTGCAACTTCTTGGTCAAGGTCTCCACCAGCACCAAAGAAAGGAACCATTGGGTGCATTTGACCTTTATTTGCGTCAAATTTATGCTCAACTTTTAGAGCATGTGCAGGATTTTTAATTAAGTCAGTTAAAAATTTAACATCATAAACAGCACCTGCATTACTTAAGTCAGGTGGGTTCACACCATAACTAGCAGCAGCAGTAACCGCATCCATTGGAGCAGGCATACCATCTTTAGAAATTGAGTGACAACCTGTACAAGCGGCCGCTCCAGTTACTAATGCTTTTCCATTAGCAGCGTTACCAGTTTTAGTAACACTTGGTAAATCAGCGTAAGCAAAATTTTCACTATCTACTTGCTTATGCATTACATGGTGAGCATAAGGCTCAACCAAATAATAAGTTACAAGTGAGAAGAAAACAACTACTGCTAATATTAAAGGTTCTTTATTTTTCATTTGTTTCGCTCCCTATACTTTTTTTTCACGTGCTGTAATAAATGGAAGTGCAATCCACATTACAATAAACAGTAGTGCTGCAACTAAACCAATAGTGCTAAAAATACCTTCTGGAGGTAATTTACCCATAGCAGTTAAAACTATCATAACTATCAGCATCATCCAGAACCAATATTTAAATGCTCCACGACGAGATGCTGGAACTGAGTTTGGACTTCTGTCTAACCATGGTAATAACATAAAGATTACTTGTGCAAAACCGAATGCTACTAGACCTATATCAATAGAGAATGGACGAAGAATCTCATAAGACCACAAGAAATACCACTCAGGATAGATGTGTGCCGGAGTCTTAAGACCATCAGCAGGGTCAAAGTTTACAGGATCCATTGCAAAGCCATAGTTGTAAAAAGTTAGATAGAAAAAGAATACTAAGTAAACTCCTACAACCATCATATCTTTAGACATAAAGTCATTTGCAAATCTCATAACTTTAGAACCAGCTTTGTCACCATCTAAATATTTTTTAGCTTCAGCATCAAAATCAATCTCATCACCATCTTGGTTATTAACATGTGGAATACGAAGAGCAGCAAAGTGAAGCCCAATTAGTCCAATAATAGCCAATGGAATAAGAACCACATGTAGCATAAAGAAACGAGTTAAGAATGCTTGAGCAGGAATATAATCCCCACGGATCCACTCAACTAAACCATCAGCATGTAACGAACCACCTGAGAAAAGGTTAGTAATAACCATACCAGCCCAGTAAGACATTTGTCCCCATGGTAACATATAACCAGAGAAAGCTTCTGCTGAGAATGCAACAAAAAGAAGCATACCAGAAATCCAAATCATCTCACGACCTTTTTTATAAGAGCCGTAATAAATACCTGTAAACATGTGAATATAGATAACCAAGAAAACTACAGATGCCGCAACACCATGTACATGTCTCCATAACCAACCAAAATCTACATCTCTCATAATTGTATAGTTTACACTATAAAATGCTGTATCAACATTTGGTTGATAATACATTAATAAGAATATGCCTGAAACTAAAAGTATTGCAAATGTGATTGCTAGAATCATACCCATTGCCCACAAGAAGTTAATGTTTTTAGGAATCCAATACTCAGATCCCATTACCTTTTCTACTTTTTCAATTGCTAATCGTTGGTTTAACCAATCTTTAACACTTGTCGCTTTTGTAAAATGTGCCATTTATGTCCTTTCCTTAAAGTGTTATGCCAGTTTCTTTCATTTTTGTGTATTCAGGTCCAGCTTCACCTAAAACCAACATGTTTCCATCTATTTTAAATGGAGGTATATCAAAACCGCGTGGAGGTGGAACTTTTGTTACTTCGCCAGACCAATCAAACTGACCACCGTGACAAGCACATGCAAAACCTTCCTCTGCAGCATTATATGCAGGTATACAACCTAAGTGCGTACATAAACCAATAGCTATCATATAATGTGATCCAGAAATAACAATGTCACGAGCTTTTTGACTTTCAGTTGCTTTTGCAACCATTGCTTCAGTCTTTTTCATAACAAAAATAGGCTTCCCTCTCCACTTCTCTGTTACTAACACGTTCTCTTCATATATTGACATATCAAGAGTTGTAAATCCAGCTGCTTTAACACTTGGAAGCGGATCCCAAGTTTTTTTCATTGCAACTAATGAACCTATTGCACCAACACCTGCAACGGCGCCAAATGCTTTGCCCATAAAACCTCTACGGCTACTATTATGCATATTTGCTCTCTTTCTTGTAATTTTTAAAGACTGATTATATACTAAAATAGTTTTAAGTAATTATAAATTTAAGTTTTCTTTTATAAATTTTACCATTTTGTTACTATTTTGTCTCATTTTAGAATATTTATGCTCATATATGGATTTAATGGCATTTGAAAGGCATTTTTTATCATAATTTTTAACTATTGGTATATTTAATTCTTCAAAAAGTTCTAAAAAGTCTGTGGTGTAATCATCTCTTTGAATATATATAGGTCTCCCGCCTGAAGCAAGGTTTTCTAAAACTGCCTGTGGGGATGCTGTTATTAAAACTTCTGAATTCATAATAACTTCATCATAATCTTCAAACTCGTGGTGGGTTGGAAATTGTTCTTTTAGCATATCTTCATAATCAAAAAAGTAGTAAAAACCCAATAGTAAATCTGGATTAAGTCCATCAATCATATTAATGTTTTTCTCTAAATCTTTTTCATAATCATCATCTCCAAAAAAATAGGACAATTTAATAGTTTTTTCTTTTTCGGATGCTCCCTCTGCATAGAACTTTTCATCTACTGCATAAGCATTACAGATATTTACTCCATCTAAATATGGAGATATTAAAAACTCATTTTGCTCTTTTTTATCATCTTTATTATCACTAACACGAATAAAAGTGGAGAAATACTTTCTCATATCTTCAAGCATTATAGGGTTTGCTTCTTCAGAATCAAAGATTATCTTAGAGCCGTTATGTGCAATGTTTGGAATATTTCTAATAACATCAATCCCTACACTATTTTTGACACCAAAATGTTTAGCCTCATTTGCAATACGAAAATCAGAACATAAAAGTGTAATCTCAATATCACCTAGTGAACGGATAATTGTGCATGCTCTTCTAAATCTGTCAAGACCTATGCGGTGCCCTGTGTGTACGTAGTAATAGACATTCATCTTTTTTACCTTATTTTTTTCTGCCTGCTATTTTTATATATATATGGAGTATCTCTATAGCAGCTGGTGTTATTCCACTTATCATTGATGCAGATTGAAGAGTTGGAGGATTAAAAGTCTCTAATTTTTCAATAATCTCTGTTGACAATCCACTAACAATTCTAAAATCAAAGTTTTCAGGGATTTTGATTTTAAGATATTTTTTCATCTTTTGGATCTCTTCACTCTGCTTTATAATATAACGATAATATTTTCCCTCTACTAAAATCTCTTCTTTAATATAGTCATCATATTTATCCAATTCTGGAAGTAGTTTTACCATTTTTGAACATCAAAAGTTTTTCTAGCAACCAACTGTTGAGCTGTAATAGTATCTTTAATCTTTTCTTCACCAATAGACTCTAAAAATTCTATAAACTCTTTATTTGGAGTGTATTTTGTTTCATTAAGAAGTTGTGCACCATCTTGAATTTGCTGATGTTTTAGTTTTACTTTTTCATATACCTCATCACTAAGCAAACCAATTTCATGTCCATATCTGCTAAGTCTTGTGTCTGCAGACTCTTCACGAAGAAGAAGTCTATACTCTGCACGAGATGTAAACATACGGTAGGGCTCTTTAGTCCCTTTTGTTACCAAATCGTCTATCAAAACGCCAATATATGCTTCATCTCTACGTAAAACAAGTGGCTCTTTTCCCTGAATGCTTAGAGTTGCATTTATACCTGCCATCAAACCTTGAGCTGCTGCCTCTTCATAACCTGTTGTTCCGTTTATCTGTCCAGCTAGATATAGACCTTTAATTTTTTTAGTCTCAAGGGAGTGTTTTAACTCTCTTGGATCAACAAAATCATACTCTATCGCATACCCGTAACGAACAATCTTCGCATTCTCCATTCCAACAACTGAGTGAATCATCTGCTGTTGAACCTCTGGCGGTAAAGATGTACTCATACCATTTATATAGCACTCTGTATTCTCCATAGTTTGCGGCTCAATAAAGAGGTGATGTCTATCTTTATCACGAAATCTATTCACCTTATCTTCTATACTTGGGCAATATCTTGGTCCTGTTCCCTCGATTTGACCGGTAAAGAGTGGTGCTCTGTAAAAATTTGACTCAATAATATTATGAGTATCTTCATTTGTATAAGCTATAAAACATGGAATTTGCTTCTTAGTTTTTCTAAACTCTTCGCGGTTTGTTCTAAAACTAAACGGATTTGGAACTTCATCTCCGCCTTGCTCATCCATAACGGAAAAGTCTATTGTCGAGCTATCAATTCTGGCACATGTACCAGTTTTCAATCTACCCATTTGCAGTCCACATTTTTTCAGTGAGTCACTAAGACCTACGCTCGTCTGTTCACCAAAACGACCACCCTCTTGTTTAATCTCACCAATATGAATAACACCTTTTAAAAATGTTCCACTTGTTATGATTACCCTTTTGGCTCTATAGTCGTTTAAGAGGTTTGTTTTAACACCTTTGACCTCTTCATCTTCTACTATAATTGATTCAACCATCTCTTGGACTAAATCAAGATTTGGAGTAGTTAAAACTTTATTTCTTGCAATAACTCGGTACTTATCCATATCTATTTGAGCACGAGAACCACGAACTGCAGGACCCTTTGTCTCATTTAAAATGCGAAACTGAATACCCGCTTCGTCTGTAATAAGTCCCATTTCACCGCCAAGAGCATCTAACTCACGAACTAGATGACCCTTCGCTAAACCACCAACGGCAGGGTTACAACTTGTAGCACCAACATTTTCGGCAAGCATAGAAATCATTAAGGTCTTACTGCCCATTCTGGCACACGATAGAGCCGCTTCAACACCGGCATGACCGCCGCCAATAATTATTACATCATAAATCATATATTATTCCATATTATCTTTAGCCGAATTTTATCATTTTTGAGTATCATTTGCATAATATATATTCAATTAGTTAGGGTTTTTAATAAATTATGATAAACAAAGCACATGAAGCCTATAATAAAGGCGATTTTACGACTGCTTTTGAGCTGTACTCAATATTAGCAGAAGATGGCAATGCAGATGCTCAAACATCTCTAGCTTACATGTACCAAAATGCTCAAGGGTGTGAAAAAAACGATAAAAAAGTACTTGAGCTTTATGAAAAAGCGGCTGAGGCAAAACAACCTTATGCCCTTTTCAATTTAGCTATCCTTTATATGAATGGTCTTAGCGGAGTTGAACACGACCAATTCAAAGCGCACGACCTTCATATGGAGGCTGCGACAAGAGAAGTTCCACCCGCTATGTATGAAGTTGCTCTAATGCTTGAGCGCGGACTAGGATGTGCTCAAAACTACTCCGAGGCTGCTTTTTGGTATGAAGAGGGAGCTAAAAGAGGACATCTCGAGTCTTTCAATAATCTTGGTGTTCTTTACAAAGAGGGACATGGTGTTAGTCTAGATGAAGCAAGATGTTTTATCTGTTTTTCTAAAGCCGCTGAGGGTGGCCTAGCTGAGAGTCTTTACAACCTTGGTCAACTCTACGACCAAGGTTTTGGGTGTGAGCAAGACCATGACAAAGCACTTGATTTATGTAGAAAAGCTGCCTATAAAGGTCATGTTAAAGCCAAAGAGATTATCAAAGGCTTACAAGAAGAGGGTAAGATAGTCTTCTAGATATAACACTGAAGCTTGCCTCTTTGAGGCAGAAATAAAAGGATATAACATTTTTACTGGATTAATAAGAGAAATTGCGAATGTTAAAAGTTTAGTCGGAAGTACCCTTACAATTAGAGCAAAGCATAAAGCTAAAATTGGTGATTCTATTGCTATTAACGGAGCATGTTTAACGGTTATAAAGGTCTTAAATGATGGCTTTAGCGTAGAACTATCTCCTGAGAGTCAAAAACTTTTAGCTATGGAGAACTACAAAAATGAAGTTCATATAGAACCTGCTATGATGATGGGTGACAGATTTGAAGGTCATATTGTTCAAGGACATGTAGATTGTATTGGTACTATTAAAGAGATAAAAAATAACGGAAACTCTTTTGATGTTTTTATACATGTAGATAAAAAATATATAGCTTTTGTTATTCCTAAAGGTTCTATTACTATAGATGGAGTCAGTCTGACTGTTAACGATGTGATGAGTGATAGCTTTAGACTCACTATAATTCCCCACACGATGAAAGAGACACTATTTAGAAACTATAAAAAGGGCTCACATGTTAATGTTGAAACAGACATGTTTGCTAGATATGTTTCGCATATAATTGCTCATCAAAGTAAAGCCGCTTCACTCTCTTGGGACGATGTTGACTCAATAAGTGCAAGATATTAAAAATGGCAGATAAAGCCGTTGCCTTAGAATATGATAAAAAGAGCGGCTCAGCTCCAAAAGTCATAGCTTCCGGAAAAGGGACAATTGCTAAAAACATTATCGCCAAGGCAAAAGAGTTTGATATTCCAATATTTGCAAATGAGGCACTTGTAAACTCTTTAGTTGATTTAGAGATTGACAAAGAGATTCCAAGTGAGCTTTACCAGGCAATAGCAGATGTTTTCATCTGGCTTATGAAAAATGAGAAAAACTTTAAAATTGGAAAATAAAAACAAAGTCCTAAAAGACATATTTGGCCACAATAGTTTTAGAGAGCTTCAAGAAGATGGCATTGATGCTATTTTAGAAAATCGTGATCTGCTTATGATACTTCCGACTGGTGGTGGAAAATCACTTGTTTACCAACTTCCAACACTTATAAAAGATGGTATCAGCATCGTTATATCCCCTCTTATCGCACTTATGCAAGACCAAGTAGCTTCACTAAAAGCACAAGGAATCAGTGCAGATATGATCTCATCTGCTCAAAGTCAAGAAGATATAGACAATATTGTCTACTCTGCTAAGATGGGTCAACTGAAATTTTTATATCTTTCTCCAGAGAGATTAAACACGCAGTGGACACTAAATCTACTTAACCAACTAAAGATAAACTTTTTTGTAGTAGATGAAGCGCACTGTATTTCCCAATGGGGACATGAGTTTCGTGATGATTACAGAGCTTTGGGAAGGTTGAAATCTAATTTTCCAAACTCCAATATTTGTGCATTTACTGCAACTTCTACAAATCATGTGACACAAGACATCATAAGAGAACTGCGACTTGAGAATCCACTTCTACTTAAAGGTAAAGTCTTTCGCAAAAACCTCTACATATCTTCAGAGAGACGCATTACGAATGGTCAAGCACAACTAAAGAACTTTCTCAAGCGTCATGAAAATGAGAGTGGAATAATTTATGTGAGTTCAAGAAAAAAGGCAGAGGAGTTAAGTTCAAATCTAAATATAGCTGGCTATAAGACATTAGCTTATCACGCTGGACTTCCTCAACATATTCGTGAAAACAACTTTAAAATATTTGTTAATGACAAAGTAAATATAATGGTAGCAACTATTGCTTTTGGAATGGGGATTGACAAAAGTGATATTCGCTTTGTTGCTCACATGTCTCTGCCAAAAACACAAGAAAACTACTACCAAGAGATAGGTCGTGCTGGACGGGATGGTGAAGATAGCGAAGTTTTACTACTTTTTAACTCTTCTGATATGATAATGCAAAAACAATTTTTAAAAGACATCCCAGACCAAAACTATGCAAATCATCTAGATGCAAAAATAGATAGCATTTATAAATATGCGACAAGTGAGATATGTTTTCACAAACAACTTGCTGAGTATTTTGAAGACACACTTGATGAATGTGGCAATAGATGTGACAACTGCTCAAACTCAGATGATTTAAGAGAAGATATTACAAAAGAGGCTCAGATGGTATTGAGCACAATTTATAAAACTGGACAAAATTTCGGAAAAAACTACATCATAGATATACTTCGTGGTTCAACAGAGCAAAAGCTTTTAAGCAATGGTGCAGACAAACTATCTGTCTACAATATAGGTTCTAATCTTAGCAAGAAAGAGTGGTTTGTAATTATAGAGCGTTTAATGGAGATGAAGATTTTGAGCCTTGGTGAGTTTAGTTCTTTAAAACTTACAAATGATGCCATAGCGATACTAAAATCGCAAAAAACAGTTGATATAAAATCTTCAAGACTTCAGGTAAAAGGTCAAGACAAAAAAGTTAGACAAAATGACAAGTTTGATTATGATAAAGAGTTATTTGAAGAACTTCGCACTAAACGAAGCGAAATGGCATCCAAAATGGGAGTTCCAGCTTACCTTATTTTTGGAGACAAGACTCTCAAACATCTTGCAAATGACAAACCTTTTGATAAGGTCACCATGCTTGAAGTTAATGGTGTTGGCGAGAAAAAGTTTGAGCAGTTTGGAGAAGAATTTTTAAATGTTATTAACTCTTAATCTCTGAGAGACTTAACATCTGGATTGCACGATATCTTATGCTTCATATCTACATGTAGAAATTCTTTTAGCTCACTCATTGAGGCAACGGTAGCATCACGAAAACCTTCACCGCTATTTATATAAATGTTAAAACTATTCTCATAAAGGGCAAGTCTTGTAGCAAGCGCCATTGAGTAGGTTGTCAAAATTCCATCTTTTTTCATAGTGTTTTTAATATCGCTAAAGTACTCTTTTGTCCAAAGAGTTGGATTCTTACTTGGTGAAAAAGCATCCTGATATACTATGTCGAATTTGTCTTTAAAGTTTCTGATATACTCTCTTGCATCACCAACGAACAGTTCTACATGTAGAGTTTCATCTTGATACGCTCCTGTTTCACAAAGTTTTAAAACAATATGTTTAAACTCATCAAACTCTTTTGGGTAAGTGAAGTTTTTCAAAGATTTTATGAGTGCAGAATCTAACTCTGGAGAGTAAATATTTAGCTTACATGTAAGAGAGTTTTTTTTATGATAATAGATGGTCGCCAATGTATTAAAACCCAAACCAAAACAAATATCTAATATATTTATCTCTTTTAGGTGTTGCTTTATCTTAAATGCCGGATGAACATGTTTAACCAAAGACTCATGAAGTGCTCCATCTTTTGTGGAGTGATAATGCTCATCATACTCTTTTGAATAAGCAGTGTAACTGCCGTCATCACTTAAAGTCATTTGATGAAGTTCGGTGTTAAATGACATAGAATCTACTCACTATAATCCATTACCCCACATGTGCATTTTTTTAGCCATGACTAAATCATAACCGTCAACACCCTGCATCATCTCTTCAAAAATTTCACTTATATCATCTTGAGCAGTGGCAACTTGTAAATAATGATTATCTGCCAGAGGAATAAATAGTTCTATAGACTGTTTCAATATGCTAAATCATGAAGCTCTTTAAATAGATACGCTTCAACTATATCATCTATACTTCTCCCAGTATGAGCAACTAGAACCATCATATTTTTCTCCATAAATGGCCACACATGCTCATTGTCATTAATAACGACTGCACACTCACTAAGATTTTCAAATGCATTATTATCAATGTTGTGGCTTACCTCTACAAGCTCACCCTCTTCTATAAGTAGTTGAGCCCATATTTTTGCATCCTCTATTTTAGTGAGGGATGCCTCTTGGACATCATCGCTATCCATCGGAAGTAAAATATACATTGCTTACTCTACTTTTGACAAATCTAGTGCTAAAGTATCATTATCCATAATGCCGATATCTTTACTTAATACAGCAGAAGCAATACTTTTTGCATCTTCTAGTGAATGCATTTTATATGTTCCACACTGGTATAGATTAAGCTCTGGTATATCATTTTGGCTCTTTACATTTAAGACATCTTCCATAGCAGCTTTCCAAGCTTCTGCCACAACTTTTTCATCAGGAGCACCTAAAAGTGACATATAAAAACCTGTTCTACATCCCATAGGAGAGAGGTCAATAATCTCCACTTTTTCGCTGTTTAAATGCTCTCTCATAAAACCAGCAAAAAGATGCTCTAGTGTATGTATCCCTTCAGGTGAAAGAATCTCTTCATTTGGCTTAACAAATCTTAAATCAAATACTGTAACGTCATCTCCACTAGGAGTCTTCATCCCCTTTGCACGGCGAACTGCAGGTGCTGGCATAATTGTATGGTCAACTGTAAAACTGTCTAATAATGGCATATTATTTCCTTATTTAAATTAGGTGATTGTATCGTTTTTTATCTAATTAAAGATAACAAATATACAAACTAAAAATAGCTTTACATACATTCAGTGTACATTATCACAATTTGATTATTATATTGTATTTACATTTGTTATAACTTTATGCTAAAGTTACACAATTAAACTAAAAGGGAAAATTAAGGTGAAAAATATATCTATTAAAATACAGGTATTACTACTAACATCAGTATCTCTTATTATATTAGCGATAATCACAACTTACATATCGAGCACAATGAGCAAAGAGGCTCTGATGAAAAATAGTTATAATCAACTAACGACAGCTAGGGATATGAAAAAAAGCTTTATAGAGTCATTTTTCAGTGAACTTATAAGTGATGTGGATGTGCTATCACATGCACAAAATGTTGAAAGCCTTATTAATGACCTAATATATGTACATAAAGAGCTAAAAGTACAAGCAACTGACAATTATCCTGTTACTAATCCACTGGCTGTAGATAAAACACTTCCGCATGATAATTTTTTTCAAAATTACATGAAAGCTTATAAGTTAGCTGATATATATATTGTATGCTCTAAACATGGACATGTAATGTACACAGCATCAAAACGCTCTGATTATGGACAAAATATTACTGTTGGTCCCCTTAATAAAAGTGGTTTAGCCCAAGCATATAGAAATGCACTTAAAAATGATCGACCTACTTTTTTTGACATGCAACCTTATGAACCAAGCAACAATGAGCCCTCGATGTTTCTTGCAACACCTGTTAAGCTTAATGGTGTGACAAAATCAGTTTTAGTATTTCAGATTAATGATAAAACTATAACTAATGTAATGAAATATAGAACTGGTTATGGGGATTCACAAGAGGATTATCTGGTTGGTCCTGATAAGCTAATGAGAAGTGACAGCTTTATTGACCCTGAAAACCACTCAATAAAAGCTTCTTTTTCTAATCCGCAAAAAGGTTCTATTGACACAGAAGCGTCAAAAGAGGCTCTTTCTGGCAAAACTGACACTAAAAAAGTAATCGGCTATACAGGGAATAGTGTTCTTAGTTCATTTACTAGTATTAAAGTAGGAGAGGATTTTTTATGGGCTATACTTTCTGATATAAATTATGATGAAATTAATATTGTTCCAAACTCTATCAGAAACAGTATTATTATTGCTTCTATTTTTGCACTATTGGTAATTATTGTCATTTCGATACTTATGGTTAACATTTCTATAGTTAGCCCAATAAATAAGTTTAAAAATACTCTACTCAACATTGGTGAGAATAATGACTTAACCATAAAAGTGGATGAAAATGCTCCTAAGGAAATCTCTCAAATAGCACATAGTTTCAATAAACTTATGAATGAACTTAGAAATCTGATTGAGACCTCCAAACTAAGTTCGTCTGAAAATTCTTCAATCTCTAACGAACTATCCACTACAGCAATGGGAGTTGGCAAAAATGTTGAAAAATCTGTAGCAGTTGTTGATGAAGCTACTAGAACAGCAGAAAATATCAGTACTGAAATCACACAAGCAATTGCTGATGCTATAGAGAGTAAAAAAGATATCTTACAGGCAAATGAAACTCTAACTGACGCAAGAAATGATGTAGTGTCTCTTACAAGCAGTATACAACATAGTGCTGAACTCGAAGTTGAACTTGCACACAGGATGACAACTCTCACCACTGATGCAAATGAAGTAAAAACTATTCTTGAAATTATTTCAGATATTGCAGACCAGACAAATCTTTTAGCACTTAATGCGGCAATAGAAGCGGCAAGAGCTGGCGAGCATGGTCGTGGTTTCGCGGTAGTAGCAGATGAAGTAAGAAAACTAGCTGAGAGAACACAAAAAACCCTAACAGAGATCAATGCAACTATAAATGTAATAGTTCAATCTATATCAGATGTCAGTGGTCAAATGAGCAATAATTCCGAGGAGATTCAAGCACTTGCAAGTACAGCAACAGATGTTGAAGAAAAAATAAATCTATCTGTTAGTATTGTTGATGCAGCTGTAAAAGCAAGTGATGAAACTGTAAAAGATTTTGAGAGTACAGGAAAAAGTGTTAAAGTAATAGTTACTAAAATTACACAAATTAATGAGTTGTCTTCTGAGAATGCTCGTAATGTTGAGGAGATTGCAGCTTCAGCTGACCAGCTAAACTCAATGACTGACGAACTGCACTCTAAGCTTGAAACTTTCCGCACCTAGTAAAATTGTCCTTATTGGCGCCTCCACTGGAGGTCCAGGACAAATAGAAAAAATCATCAAGTCATTACCCCAACTGAGTGATATAAGCATAATTATTGCACAGCACATGATTGATGTTTTTTTACCTAGCTTTGCAAAAAGACTAAAAAACATTAGTGTCAATCCGGTATCTATGGTAACTGATGGTCTTAATCTTGATACAAATCATATATATATTTCAAATGGATTAACGTCCATCGCTGAAAAAAGCTCACAACTGTATTTCAATATACAAGTATCTGACGAGCACCAATACAATCCAGATATCAATACTCTCTTTAACTCTTTAGTTCCCTTTAGCAATAACATAGTAATGCTTAGCGTTATCCTTACTGGGATAGGCGATGATGGCATTAATGGGTGCAAGCAACTCTCTATTAATGGAGTAAGGTGTATTACTGAAAGTGAGAAGAGCGCGATAGTTGATGGCATGCCATTTCGAGCAAGAGAAGATGTTCCAAATATTGAAGTATCTGATATAAATGAAATTATTAACAGTATAAAGGAGTTTTGTAATTAATGTTTGGATTCTTAAAGAAAAACAAAACAGTAGAGGCAGTAGAGAAAATATTAAAAACTGAGGACTACAAAGATATTTTACCTGTTGCCGAGTATTTTAAAAATGAAACAGGTGTAACTTTTGATAGACAAACCAGTATACTACAAAGCAAAGTAACTACTTTTTGCAAACAAAGGGAGATTTATTCATTTATCGAACTTTTAAATACAATAGAGCATAATAAAAATATTAAACAAGAGCTAATTGATTATCTTACAACTAATGAAACATATTTTTACAGAGAATTTAAACAAATTGCAGAACTTGTTGATTTAGTTAAAAAAGCAGACTCTAAAGTAGATATCTTATGTGCGCCATCTTCTACTGGAGAGGAATCTTACTCTATTGCAATTGCTCTGCTTGAAGCAGGTGTTCCTTCTTATCATTTTCATATTACAGGTATTGATATAAACTCAGACGCACTTACTAAAGCAAACAAATCTATTTACAGAGAAAGAAATGTACGAAATCTACCATCAGGTGTTATTGAAAAGTACTTCACAAAGCATGGTGATGAATATATATTAAATGACAGCTTAAAATCACTTGTCAACTTTAAACTTGCAAATATATTTGATTCTTCTTTCAAGCAAATTGGTAAATTTGACTTTATATTTTCAAGAAATATGCTTATCTATTTTGACAATGGAACAAGGTTAAAAGCTAAAGAAATTTTAGAGAGTATGAGAAAAGATGATAAATATAAAGTTTTTTTTGGACATGCTGATTTGTTTTAATAAAATTTGGGATTATG
The DNA here is from genome assembly GCF_015265475.1 of Candidatus Sulfurimonas marisnigri. Lineage (NCBI taxonomy): Bacteria > Pseudomonadati > Campylobacterota > Epsilonproteobacteria > Campylobacterales > Sulfurimonadaceae > Sulfurimonas > Candidatus Sulfurimonas marisnigri. Next base: position 2,280,281 of record NZ_CP054493.1, read on the forward strand.
AAATAAGGTTTTAGATTTTATGTAGATTGTGCCTGAGAAGCAAAAAGGGCTAGACTATAAGTCTGCCATTTGCTCATCTGGTACAAGATGTGCGAAAGCTAAAAAGTCTTTAAACTCTAGCTTCTTCACGTCTTTGTAGATATGCCCATTGAGCATCTACACGCTCTTGCCACTCTTTGATTAAGTACTTGTACTCATCTTTAAATAAGTGTTTAAAACGACCTTGTGCAGCTAAATACTCTTCAACTGGCACAACATTCTTAGGTCTATATGTAATATTCCACTCTTTTCCATCAATAACTTCATAAAGTGGGAATACTAATGAATCAGTTGCTAAATCAGTCATCATCATTGTATCTTTAGGATCAAATCTCCACTCAGTAGTACAAGCAGAAACAGCATTAATAAACACTGCACCTTCAGTTGCAAAACCTCTTTGGATTTTTTTAACCATGTCTTTCCATTTGTTTGGAGAAACTTGTGCAGCATATGGAATGTTATGAGCTGCCATAATACCCATAATGTCTTTCTTATTCTTTGTCTCACCATAAGAAATAGAACCAGCAGGTGAAGTTGTACAACTTGAACCAATTGGAGTAGAACTTGAACGTTGTCCACCTGTATTTGCATATACTTCATTATCTAAAGTAACATACATCATGTCATGATTTCTTTCCATACAACCTGAAAGCCATTGTAAACCAATGTCATAAGTTGCACCATCACCAGCAAATGCAACAAACTTAGGTGTACGTTCTGGTTGCTTCAGGCGACCTTTTGTTTTAAGTGCTTGGTACATTGACTCTGCACCCGCAACTGCTGTTGAAGCATTTTCGAAACCAATGTGAATCCAAGAAGCATCCCAAGATGTATATGGATAAACTGCCGTACAAACTTCAAGACAACCAGTCGAAGCAGATAATACTAAATCATCATTAGTTGCATTTAAAACTTCACGAACGATGATAGAGTGAGAACAACCAGGGCATAGAAGGTTTGCACCCTCAAAACGATCTGCTGATGTTGAGAACTCTTTTAAGTTTTTAATTTTTTTAATTTCACTCATTGTAACTTCCTATAAATAAGATAGTTTCGGTCCACGAACACCGATAAACTGTTGTAATTGAGTAGTTATTTTACCAGCATCAGCATTTGCTTGAAGCTCATTGAAAAGATCTACTAAGTGTGCCTTAGTTAAGTCACGACCACCAAGACCATAAATATAGCCAGAAAGTAAAACTTTTGAATCTGTGTTAAATAATGAACCAGCAATTTCGTTAAACATAGCTCCTGCTGCACCACCTGGAGATGAACGATCTAATACACCAACCGCTTTTATATCTTTAAGTGCATCAGCCACTGCCATAAATGGGAATGGACGAACAACACGAAGACCAACAACACCAGCTTTGATACCTTTAGCTCTCATCTCAGTTGCAACTTCACGAGCTGTTTCAACTGATGTACCCATACAAAATACTGCAACATCTGCATCATCCATATCGTAACACTCAACAGGATTATATTTACGACCTGTTAGTTTTTCAAACTCTGCAAAAGCATCATCAATTTTTGGTGGAACATTAAGCATAAGGTCTCTGTGTTGACGAGCTTTATGCTCATAATGCCAATCTTCTTCTGTTTGAACACCATGAGTTGCAGGATGTTCAAAATCCAACATGTCATTCATTGGCTTATAGTCACCAACAAATTTATATGCTACATCATCACTCAATGTATTTACACCTTGAGCTGTATGAGAAGTCATAAATCCATCTTGATTTACAATTGCTGGAAGTCTTACATCATGATCTTCAGAAACTTTAAAAGCAATAAGGTTTAAATCATAAACATCTTGTGGACAAAATGCATCAAACTGAATCCAACCGCTATCACGACAAAGATACATATCAGAGTGATCACCATTAACATTCAGTGGTGAAGCCAAAGTACGGTTTACAAGGTTTAAAACGATTGGTAAACGCATTCCTGATGCTTGGTAAAGAACCTCAACCATAAGTGCTAGACCTTGAGAAGATGTAGCAGTTGCAACACGACCACCAGCCGCTGCTGCACCAACACATGCGCTCATTGCCGCATGCTCAGACTCAACCATTACATATTCGCCCTCAACATAGTTGTCAGATTTGAATTTTGCATAACCTTCAACTATTGGAGTTGATGGTGTAATTGGGTATGCAGCAACAACATCAACTTGTGCTTGTCTTAAAGCTTGTGCTGCGGCAAAGTTACCATCCCATACTTCAGTCTCATTTAATTCCATTTTATCAAATGCCATTATGCTTGCTCCTCATCTTTTTTAGGCCATGAAGCTAGTTCTGCCTCATCATCTGCTTGTTCAGGGAACATTAGAAGTGATTTTGGGTTTGTAGGGCAAACCTCAACACATATTCCACAACCTTTACAGTGATCCATATCTACACCAATCATCTTTTTGTCTCTTGAAATAATTGACATATCTGGACAAAAAATCCAACAAAATTGACAATCAATACAGTAATCTTTATTGAATACTGGCTTAACTAGTCTCCAATCTGCAACACTTGCTTTAAAAGAGTTGTTTTCTGAATATGCGCGATCCTCTTGTACTGTTCCTGCAACATCGTCGATTTTGCCATCAAAACTACGGAGTATTGCTCCGATTTCAAGTTCATCCCATCCTTTATGTTCCATCATCTACTCCTTATTTCACTTCATCATAAGCACGCTGAATTGCAAGCATATTCGCGTCAATGATTTTTTGTGGTAATTTTTTAAGAACTCTTTTCATGCTCTCTTTAAAAAATTCTATATCATACATTCCAGAAATTTTCATAAATGCACCAAGCATTGGTGTATTTGGAATAGGACGACCAATAGTTTCATTAGCAATAGTAATACAGTCAACCGTATGAACCTCTTTACCAGTAAGCTTTGGTTGCTTTTCTATTAACTCTTCAGCAGTTAAATGCGTAGTTACAATATATTTTGTAGTATCTTTGCCATTTAATGTAATATCACCAGTAAGAGCCAATGCAGGATCGATTACAAATACATAATCTGGTTTCATATATTTTTCATGATTCATAATAACTTTATCATCAACACGATTGTAAGCTGTCATTGAAGCTCCACGTTTTGCAGATCCGTAAAATGCAAATGCCTGCACATGCTTACCAGTTGTAGAAATAACATCTGCTAAACCTTTAGCTCCTGTTACGGCGCCTTGTCCAGCACGACTATGCCATCTAATTTCTAGCATATAATCTCCTTCTATTTATTATAAGAACAAGCTGTTCTAATTTACTTAATATTCTAGACAAGTTGCTCTTAAAAATAGCTTGAAACTATGCACTTTATAACTAACTTAATAAAGTGTGTTATATTTTCCTATTAAGAAGATATTTAACTGCTTCTAGGGCATCATTAAATATAACATTTGTATATTTATTTAAACAATCTAGCTCTCCATATCCGCATAATAGGCCTATGGAGTTTACTTTTGCGTTTTTGGCTGATATTAAATCTAACTTAGTATCTCCTATCATCCATATCTCTTTATTATTAGTATCTAGTTTTTCCAAAGCTTTTAATATAGGCTCTTCATGCGGTTTTGGATTCTCAACATCTTCCCTGCCAATTAAAACTTCAAAATACTGCATTAATTCAAAGTGCTCCATTAAAATTCTAGAGTATTCTCCTGTTTTCGTCGTAACAATACCTAGAACCGCAAATTCACTAGCCTTAATTACTGCCTCTCTTGCATTCTCTAAAAGCTCTGTCCTTAGTGTAGAAATCTCTCGATAGTATTCTTTATATGTTGATACATAGTCCCAAACAACATCTCTGTGAACACCTAGCTCTTCATACATTACATCAAGTGGATATCCTATAAGCGCTTTAATCTCTTCATCCTCTGGATTGGGATATTTATGAACATTAAAAGAGTGGTGAAAAGTCTCCAAAATCGCCTCTGTTGAGTCAATAAGTGTTCCATCTAAATCAAATAGTATAATCATAGTCTAATTTTTCTCCCAGTTTATATAATCATGCCAAATTCCGCTAGGGCTTGGAGTTACATTTTTTATATTTTTATTTATTGCTGTAATTGAGTTTGGAATATACAAAAAGAGATATGGATTTTCATCTGTTATTGTTTTAAACATCTCTTTCCACATAACCGACAACTTATCTCTGTCTATAATACTTTGAGATTTTTCTATCATTTCGTCTATCTTTTGATTGGAATATCCAACCAGGTTGAAGCCACCTTTTTTATCACTGTCACTGTGCCAAAACATGTATGGGTCTGGAGTAGGTGAGAGTCCCCAACCAAGAAGAACAGTATCAAATTCATGAGGAAAAACAACCATATTTAAAAATGCCTGCCACTCCATAACTCTTAAGTTCACAATAACACCAGCACTTTTAAGCTGATGCTGAATTATCTGTGCTGCATAAGGTCTTATAGCACTTGAGTTTGACGTAACAATCTCGAAAGTAAATGGATTGTTCTCATCATATCCAGCCTCACTCAGGAGTTGCTTAGCTTTTTTAATATTTTGTGTTGGAGCTTTTACATCTTTGTTGAAAGCTTTAGTTCCTGGTAGAAACGGGCCAGTACAGACTTTTGCATGATTAAAAAATAAAATTTTTACTATCTCATCTCTGTTGATTGACAGGGAAATCGCTTCTCTTACTTTAGGATTTTTAAACTTTTCTAGTCTTAAATTAAAACCAAGATATGTGTATGACCTTGAAATTTGCTCATATGTGTCAAACTTATTAAAAAAACCTTCACTTAACTGTCTTTCAAACTGCATAGGTTCTATACTCCCAACATCTAAAGCAGATGATTTCAACATTAAAAAACGTGTCATCGGGTCTGCTATGACGTGAAAAGAGATTTTGTCTATTTTTGCACGACCTTCAAAATAATCATCAAATGCTGCTAAAATGATATTTTTAGAGTGTTCGAGTTGGTAGAGTTTATAAGCACCTGTTCCAATTGGGTTTGTGTTAAAAGATGAATTCATCAGATTTTCTTCATCTTTTAGTACATGCTCTGGTAATATTCCCATCATCCAAGTCTCCAAAGCCTTAAAATATGGCTCTTTATACTTTACTTTTACAGTCAACTCATCAAGTGCCTCAACACTCTTTACAAATCTGAAATTTGCACTGTATGGTGAGCTTATTTTTGATGAGACAAGCACATCATAAGTGAAAACAACATCTTTTGCAGTGAAAATCTCCCCATCATGCCACTTAACATTCTTATGAAGCTTGAATATAAGGGTTGTATTGTCCTCGTAGTAAAACTCTTTTGCCAAATCACCTATAATTGTGGATGAATCTTTGTCATATTTTATAAGCCCGTTAAATAAAAAACCTGTTATCTCTGATGAGCTTGAGTCTGTTGCCAAGATAGGGTTTAATCGTGCCGGATTTGTTGAAGTTGCAAGGTTGAGTGTTGATGAAAAAAGGTTTATGGATAAAAACAGCAGTATTATGTAGTGCAAAATTACTCTTTTTTTAAAGAGATTATACCAAAGTTACTTAGAGTTGTTAGTTAATGAAAAGTTTATGAAGAGGTTTTAACAGCGCAAAAAGCGCTGATAAAAAGTTTTTGTATAGATTAACGCTTAGAGAACTGACGAGAACGACGAGCTTTACGCTTACCTGGCTTCTTACGTTCAACAACACGTGAATCACGAGTCATCATGCCTTCTGGCTTAAGAATCGTTTTTAATGCTGGATCAAATGTAACTAATGCACGAGAAATACCGTGACGAAGTGCATCTGCTTGACCACCAAAACCACCACCCATTGTGCTAGCTACGATATCAACTGAAGTATCTTGTTTTGTTAAAGCAAGTGGTTGCTTAACACGAAGTTTCTTAGCTTCTAATCCACCTAACCATGCGTCTAACGAAAGACCGTTGATTGTTATGTTACCTGTACCTGGTGTTAACCATACTTTTGCTATTGAAGCTTTACGACGACCTGTTGCGTATATTTTTGCCATATGTCAATCCTTACTTAGCAAGTTGTGCAGTGTGAGGATGTTCAGCACCTGCATAAATTTTTAATTTTTTAATCATTTTAGCACCAAGCTTAGTTTTAGGAAGCATACCACGAACAGCTAATTTATATAGCTTCTCTGGGTTTTTTTCTAAAAGCTCAGTCATTTTAACACTTTTAGTACTACCGAAGTAACCTGAGTGAGAAAAATACTCTTTATTAGCAATTTTACCTAGACCGTTAAATTTTGCTTTAGAAGCATTTACGATAACTACATAGTCACCACAGTCAATGTTTGGAGTCCAACATACTTTGTTCTTGCCACGAAGTATAGTAGCTACTTCAGTAAGCATACGACCAAAAGTTTTACCCTCAGCGTCGATCAAAATCCATTTTTGATCAATTTGTTCAGAAGTTGCAATTTTTGTAAATTTCATTCTTGAACCCTTATCTTAGATTTTAACAAACAGATAACCTGCTTGTTTTAGTGGCGAAAGTATATCTGCATAAACTTACAAGAAGCTTAATTTTTGGTTTATTTAAGGTTTGGGAGAGTGATTGATTTTTTAATTGTAAAAAAGGTTTATAAACATCATTATACCAAAGCCAAACAAGATAATTGATGATACTAAACTAATCCAATGCGACACTCTTTGCGATATTTTATGTCTGCTTCTATGTACCAAATAAGGCATAAGAGTTATCCATAAAAGTATTGCACTAAGCATACCAAAGAGTGTAATAAACGGATTTAGTTCTTTACCAGCTATGTAGCCAGAAACACTAAACCAAAACCCTACAGTGTATGGGTTTACAGATGTTAATATATACCCTTTTAGGTACAGTTTCATACTACTTTTCTTTGCGACCTGCTGTATTGGTATATCAATTTTTGTATCTCTATTTTTATATATGGTGTAGGCTAAATATATTAAAAAAACTCCTCCAAAAAGAGACAAACCATTCAAAATTTCTGGTTGATTCACATAAATCATTAATCCAAACATAATTAAAAATAGATACGTTATGTCAGAGCTCATCGCCCCAAGCCCTATAATGACACCATTTTTGTATCTCTTAACAGACTCATTCATAATAAGAATATTTATAGGCCCCAATGGAACTGCAGCACCTAAGCCTAGTAAAAAACCTTCCATATATGATAAAACCATTTAGTTATACACTTACTATTTTTATTTCATTTTTTAAGAGATAGCATATATAGCCATCTACATCTTCACCTGTAATCTCTTTAATGGCTTTAACGTAGTAACGAACTTGTTTTAAGTGATGCTCACTATAAGATGCAGAACTTTTATAGTCTATAATATTCCAACTCCCAAACAGGCTTTCTTGTGTGTCGCTTTTTACCAATAAGTCTATATATCTCAAGTTATTTTTATATCTAATCGCTTGTTCTCTGTAACATTCTCCACTAGAGAGAGTCTTGAATTTATCATTTTGTAAAAGGAGTTTAGCACGGTTTTCTATATCCAGCACCTCTTCATCTTCCAAAGAGTGTCCGTATTTATTTATCATCATATCTTTGGCATTTATAATGTTTTCTTCGCGAAACTCTCCCAACATCTCCAACATATAGTGCATAGCAAGACCAAAGTTTATAGACTTTAAATCTTCCTCTTTATCATCTTCTAGTTTTAAAATATCACTTTGAGTTCCGTAATAAAGATTTTTATACTCCAAAGCTTTAAATTCCTCTTTACATGTAGAAATATTTGAAGAGTTTGTACATGTAAGCGTTCCACTCTTCTTACATGTAAGGTCTAAAATCTCAAATATCGAGCCTTTTGATTTCATAATTACAATAAGATTGTCTCGCGCTCTTGTAAATGCAACATACAGAGCATTTAAGCTGTCTTCACGGACTAAAGTCCTCTCTTTTGTCAGTGCATTAGCATACTGCTTATCTATTGCGTCACGACCCTTTATTCGGAGATAAATATTTTTCAAAGTTATATCATCATACTCATAAATTATAGAATCTCTTGCGGGTGGCGCTTTTTTGAGTCTGTCCATAACTATGACATGTTCATACTCTAGCCCTTTTGATTTATGAACTGTAAGGACTCTTACACCGTTGAGCTCAGACGCTGCGGCACTTGTATCTAAACGTTCATACTCAAAAAGCAGAGCTTCAATATCGCTATATTTTGAGATGGCATTTAAAAATCTAATCAGGTTAAAATCATCGCTGAAAAGTTCATATTTTTCAATCACATCTTTAACTACATGTATAATCTTAACTTCGTTAAAATCAACTCTTTTAATACCCTTAACATCTTGTGAGATAAGAGCAAAGAAGTTGTACATGTAGATATCTTCTCTAAAGTAAAGATACTTCAAATACTCCAAAATAGCTTTCACGCTTCTTTGGTTTATAAGCTTTGTTGTAGTCTCTGTTACAACCTCTATATTTTGAGTATTTAAAGCCTGTTTAACCTCTCCACCGTCACCGTTTGTTGCACATAAGATTGCTATTTCATTTATGTTTGCGCCATTACTAAGAAGTCTTTGAACCTGTGTTGTGACCTCTTGCAGTAGTTCGTCATTATGGATAACTTCAACATAACCGCCACTTGCTTCTGGTCGCACTAACTGAGGAGAGTAGTTTTTTATCTTCTCAATAAAAGCACTGTTTACAAACTCAATAACCTCTTTTTGTGAACGGTAGTTTGTTAGAAGTTTTTCTACATGTGTGTTATTTTCCTCTTGAACAGTTCCAAACAGAGATGAAACACCGCCTCGAAACCTATAAATAGACTGCTTAACATCTCCAACAAAAAAGAAACTCCCGTTGTCAAAAATTCCATTTCCTGAGGTAATCTCATTTATAAGCGGCTTCATAATTTCATACTGCAAAATACTTGTGTCTTGAAACTCATCCAGCAACATATGCTCTATTTGTGAGTCAAGCCTAAAGTATAAGAACTCACTGTCGTCAATCAGATTTAAAATCTCATAAACCAAGTATGTGACATCAGAAAAACTAAGTTCGCTGTCATCCATGTAGAGAGCTTTTTTGCTCTTTGCGTAGATGTCAACCAGCTCTTTTATACCAAAGAAAAAGTTCTGCTCTTTTGCACGGTTTTGATTTTTTACAGCCTCTTGAATTTTGAGTAGCAAATCATCCATAACAGGGGTAAAGCACTTTTTAAAAGTACTGTAATCAAGTGACTCTCTTGCTATCCAAGCCTTTTGGCTGAGTTCATAAAAGTTTTCTGCTTCTACTGATTTTATAGCGGTTTTCGAAGCTGCTTCACAGGACTCAACGAGTGCTCTGAGCTCTGACATGTAAAGCATAGCCTCCTCCTCGAACTGCAGATAGTTTTGCTTTGAAAACTCCATATCTTTAAGCTCTGAAAACTTCACATAAAACTCATCCAAAAGTGTAAATATATCTGTAAGTCGTTTTTTTGAAGAGAGCGATAATGCTACCAGAGTCTCTTTTTTACCTGCAACTGTCACCTCTTTTAAAAATCTAGAAAGTAGTTTAAGCTCGTGTTGGGATGCAAAAGTAGAGAAGTCAGGCATCAAAGAGGCATACAGAGAAAACTTTCTTAGTATCTGCGTGAAAAAGCTGTCAATCGTCATGATTTTTGTATGTGAATTTAAAAACTCATTTAGAATTCTTTGGCGGTTCTCAAGCAGGAACTCGCGCGGCAACTCTGTTACTTTGACTATCTCATCAAGCTCTCCACGATTCTCAAGCTCTTCGAGAGTTGAAACAACTCTCTCCTGCATCTCACTAGCTGCCTTGTTTGTAAAAGTAAGGGCTAAAATCTTAGATGGTGAGGCACCCTGAAATAGCAGACTAAGGTAACGGACAACAAGCATAAATGTTTTTCCGCTTCCTGCACTCGCTTCATAAGCTAGATTATTTACAAATGCCATTACTCTCTACCACACATTACTTTATAATCACAAAACAAGCAGTTTTTCAAATCTTCACATTTTTCAAAATTTACATCTTCTATGTTGAGCAAATCTTTTATATTTGATTCCAAAACTGCTAACTTCTCTTGCAAAAAAGCCTCATTTACAATTTTGGACTCTTTAAGGTCATAGTATCCACACCCGACAACATTGCCTAATCCACCAGCTAACAAGTAGTAAAATTCGAGTTGGAAGTCTGTTGCTTCTGTAAAGTTTTTCTCTGTATAAAGAGGGTATTTTCCAGTTTTATAGTCAAGTACAAATATCTCATTGGCACGTTTATCTATTCGGTCTATCTGCCCAGCCAATGTTATTCCTGCAAAGGTACATTCCATACTCTCTTCGCATTTATAAACTTCCCAGCCATCAGCAAATCTTTTAACTTCCTCTTCACAAAACTTGTCCAGATTTCTTTTTTGTATAGCTATTAAATACTTCTCTAACTCACTCTCTCCACAAGCATCATCAAGCTCTACATGTAGATTTTTTTTGAGCTCATCTACGTTGGAGTAACTGCTCTTTTTCGTGTAGAGTTCTTTTAGCGCTTCATGTACATCTAAACCAATTTCAAACTCTTTAGGCATATCTTTTGGTATCTCATGTCCATAAATATGTTTGATATATCTGTAATAGTATTTTCTTTTACATGTAAGAAAGTTTTTAAGTCTTGTAGCTGATAGTTTTTGATTTTTAAAACTATACTCGAGCTTTATCTCTTCCTCTTCTTTTGCTGACGTAGTCTTTTTCTCAAACAAAATATTTGCATAACCAGATTCTACATGTAGAGTTTTCTCTTTAATCCCTAGCTGCTTTAAAAACCTTGAACCTGAGCTGTCGCTTGATTTTACAAATGAGATTGCAACCTCTTTACTTCTAATGATTAGCATCTCATAGTAGTGTTTTTGAAGGTTTTCTCTATCACTCATAGTAGGAAGGTTCGCCATCTCTCTTATGCTTGTGTTTAAAAACATATCTTTGTCGCTTTTTTTTGGCACATTGGAGTCGCTAAAGTCAACTATTACAACCGCATCAAACCTAACTGAACGAGTCTCTAAAACACCCATAACAGTTATTTTTCCACCTCTTACATCATCCATAGTTCTACTTGCCAACCTCTGCAAGAAAACTGAAAGTAGAGATTTCACACCCATCTCTCTCATATATGGCAATATATTTTTAAAACTGTAAAGCTCTTCGTCAAATATTTTTATCTCTTTTTTGTTTGAAAATCTCTCTTTATACTCTCTCAAAAACACTAAGATATCTACCTCGTGACTTTTTTTGTAGTATATACTTCGAAGCAACATGTAGAACTCATCACCAACTCTCTCCAGCCTAGCTTCATTCTCTTTTGAATCTTGGTCTATGAACTTACATGTAGAGTCTAGTTTTTCATAAATCTTTGTTTTGTTAAACGGTTCACCCATTGCAAAGTTAAAGTTTGATTTTTCATCGAAAGCTTTAAGCATTGGAGCAAATTTTTCATCTGGGAGTATAACTGCTATATTTTCAGGTTTATGTCCGCTTTTAATAAAGTCATATATCTTTTTTTGCACAAATGCGACTTGCAGCATTGTCTCACTGAAAGATTCACATGTAACATTTTTGTTTTGCTCTTGCTTGTGAGAACTAACTATCCTGCTCTCGTTTAAAGATATTTTATACTCGAAACCTTCCTCCAAAACTATACCTAACTCTAAGAATTTACTCTGCATTTTAGAATTAAACTTAGTAGTATTAAACACTACATGTACCGTGCTAAACTCACAACATTTTTGTAAAAGCTCCAGTTCAAAGTTTGTTAAATGGCCATCTACATGTAAGATTATATTTTTATGGGTTTTCGCATATGCTTCGTTGAAGTTGTAGAGTTTTGCTAAAAATATTTTATCTAAGAGTTTTCTCTCACTGCACAAGAGTTCATATCTTTTGTACAGCTCCTGTAAAATTGTTATATGCTCCTCATACTCACCGTAAATATCTGAGGTATCCAATCTCTTTATGTCGTACAGCTCAGCACTTAGCTCTTCAAAAAATTTAAAAATATATGAACTGTTTTTAGTAAATGTGAAAAAGTTTCTCTGGATTTGAAGTTTCGTAAATGCGTTAAAGTCTGAAGCTTCAAGGAGAAGTAAAACTCTGCTATCCGCATCAAGTGTTTTAAAATCTTTAACGATACATAACTTTGAGATAAAATCACTCATAGTAATAAAGTTTGGGAGAAAAAGAGTTGAGTTCTCTATTGCCATCTGCTCTGCTCTTATTGCGCGGGCTGATGGCAAGACTATAGTTGAGTTATTCATAAAAGAATTATAGCTTAATATTCAAAAGCCTCTTTAGCTCTAGTGTCGGCTTTAACATTGTAAAATCTTTGAACATCTAGCACATTTGCTTTTGCCATAATATCCCATCTTCCCTCTTGTGGAAGTTTGATTGTGTTAAAAGTATAAATTCCATTTTCTACTGATGGGTTAATCAACTCTTGGTCATGCTTATGGTTATTTGGTCTTGTTACAATAACTTTTATCTTTGCACTGTTTACCGGTTGAGAGTTTACGTCCGTAACTCTATATTTTATTGTTGAACCCTCTACATGTAGAGCGTCAGTTATATACTCAATCTTATATTTTTCATCAAATGCAATCTTTGCTTGTATTAACTCATTTGCTTTTGCATCAGCTTCATGGTAGCCCATCATATAAGTATCGCTATTCTCAACAGGAAGTGTATTTGCAACAACAACAGTTACTATGCAAGCACTAAATACAAGCATTATTGATATACCAATTGCGTATGGCCAAATTCTACCGTTAGCTAAGCTCATTTTTTTTCCTTATAAAATATAGTTTTCTTTTAATATACAAGACTATACCATAAACAATAATGCCGTAAAACAATACTTTCACGAGTAAAATACTGTTTTGATTAGCATTGCCGACTGCATTTTGCAAAACTACATTTTTACTTTCTGCTATCTGTTCTGCAATATCAGCGTAGCCGTTAAACATTGAACCGCTGTACTTTCCAAGCACTTCACCTTGTTTAGCTTTTTGAGCCAATAGAGGTAAGATTGTGCCACCACTTGTCATATCACTAAAATCCATATTCATCAAAGCGATTACAAAAGCTTGAACCGGTGATGATATTGGACTTAAAATCTGTTTTTTATCGAAATACTTATATAAAGAGGGCTCACTTGCCAATATGTCCACTTTGGAGTCCATCTCTGAAAAGGTAAGCAAAACTGTAGGTTCACTGAAATCTTTCATCAACTCTTTTTCATAATCAACTATACGCATCTTATTTGGGAGCTCTTTAAGCATAATCAGCCTCAAAGATATTCCGGTTTTTTGATGTAGTTCATAACCCAGTTTTTCAATCTGTTCACCAAAAGCAGGATTGAAAATAACTTCATCTTTATATAAATATTGCGCCGTAAGTGATGTGTTAAACAGTAACGTGAGGATGAGGGCCGCAAGCCCTCGTGAAAATTTCAAAAAATTTCCTAACCAATATAGAGATGATTTGGTGTTAAAACAGCATATGCAGTGTAAATTGCCATAATAACAAGGCCCCATGAAATTACTTTTTCCATTATTTACTCCCTACATTTACTATATGGTCTTCAACTTTTGAACCAAACATCTTTATAGACTTCTCATCTTTAACTTCATAAAAGTTTGTTGCACTTGCATTTTGTACACTAAGTCCCCAAGCTGATAAAACAATTAGGATTGTAAGTAGCAATACTGTCGCAATCAACATACCTGTTATACCATCCAGAGCAAATACACTTCTATTCTCATTCATACCTGACTCCTTATTTATTCAAGCTGCTGATATACGCACCAACAGCCTCTTTTTGTTTAGCATTAAGTCTATCGAACTTAGGCATTTCACCTATGGCACCTTTTTTACCATGAAGCAGAACATCCACAACAAGCCTAGTTGTAAATGTTGCAATGCTTGGAGCAACGTATTGTATGCCTTTACCATCAGTACCGTGACACATGGCACAAGTTCCTGCAAATATATCAGCACCCTCTCCGCTCATACCGTTTGCAACATAAAAAGAGACCATATTGATTTCCGCATCTGTAATTAGAGCACCACTGTTGCTATTGAAAAGACCATTACGATCTGGCATCGGAATTGACTGTTTAGGGTCTAGTAAATAGTTGTCAGAACCATTTTCTATTGCATATTTCACTGAGTCTACATTAATTCTTTTATTAAGGTTAGCCGCTTTTCCATCAATACCATCAGCACTGATACCATGGCATACTTTACACTCAGCCAAATATACAGATTCACCCATCTCTACTAATCTAGCACCGGTAATATCAGCGTATTTTGCTTCAAATTTAGCATTGTGAGCGGCTGTATCTTCATTATACTCACCAATTTGTGAATATGCATTTACAGGATAACCAATGGTCATATACCACATTCCCCAAACCATAAGTATTAAGAACATAACAGCCCAACCCATAGGCAACTCATTTAAGTATTCACCGATACCATCCCAACTCTCTTCAACCAACTGCCCATTCGCAGTGTCTGTTTGCATCTGACGAACATACTTGATTACAACAAAAACTGTAATTATTACTAGTGCTATTGCACCGGTAACTGCAAGCATATTGACGATATCACCATTTAAACCACCCTCTGAACCACCTATTGACAAGTAAGTCAATAGTATCATCACAGCAGCAAAGATAATCCCCCCAAGATAAAGCTTATTCATATATCTCTCCTATTTCTCTTTATTCTACCCTCAAGGGGCACCTCGTCATCAGACATAGGTGACACCGGAGTATCATCTATATCATCTTTGAGTGCCATATTGCTAAAACTCTCATAGTCTATTCCATCTGCATCTTTTCTTTTTGTATATAAATGATATATATATGCATAAAGACCTATAACCAAAATAGTTATTAGAGCAAAATATCCATAAGCTTGAAGTTGTGCAATATCCACTACAAACCCCTACTTATTGAAGACTATTCATGTAAGCAATAAGAGCAACTATTTCAGGAATATCTCCGTTAGCTACTGCATCTTTTACATCTTGATCTTTCATATCCGCCGCTATTACTTTTGCTTCAGCCAGAGCTAAAGCGTTTGCATCGGCAACACTACTTCCCATTTTAACAACTTTTTTAGAGCCATCTTTCATAGGAACTTCTTTGTTATACGGAACTGAGAAGAATTGTGCAACAGTTAGTTGCTCTGCATAAGCAGTATCTATATCAGTCTTATTTGTAAACATCCATTTATAAGCGGGCATAATAGAGCCTGGAACCACAGAAGCTGGATCTTTCATATGATTTTCATGCCAGTCAGTAGTTCTATAATTACCTACGCGCATTAAATCTGGACCAGTTCTTTTTGAACCCCAAAGAAAAGGACGATCATAAGCATACTCACCACTTAATGAATAATGTCCATAACGGTCAGTCTCTGACTTAAACGGACGAACAAGCTGTGAGTGACATGCATTACAACTGTTTTTAATATAAACATGACGGCCCGCTAACTCTAATGTAGAGTATGGAGCTGTACCGATTACAGGACGAGATGCTTGAGCAAAATTTGGTAATATTTCTACTAAACCAGCAAAAGCAATTACTACGAATACACCTACCGCAAAAAAGAACGGATGTTTTTCTAACCAATGAAACATATTATTATCCTTATCTTTTATGCGCCCATAGGCGATGCGTTTTGAAGCTCAGACTCTTCAACTCTGCGAGAAGACATAGTTTTATACATGTTATAAGCAAACATCAAGAAACCAATAAGATACAATAAACCACCCACGCCACGTATAGCATAGTAAGGATGAAGAACAGTTACTGTATCAATGAAAGAGTAAGCTAAGTTACCAAATTCATCGTGAGCACGCCACATCATACCTTGAGTAATACCTGCAATCCACATAGAGGTGAAGTATAAAACAACGCCTAATGTTTGAATCCAGAACTGTGCCGCCATAAGAGATTTAGAGTAAATCTCTCTTTTAAACACACGTGGAGCCATATGAAAGAGTGCAGCCATAATCATAAAGCCGACCCATCCAAGAACACCATCATGCACGTGACCAACAATCCAGTCGGTAAAGTGTGCAATCGCGTTAACTGATTTTATTGCTTGAATCGGACCTTCTAATGTTGAGAACATATAAAAAGTAGAACCTAGAATCATAAACTTAATAAGAGGAGATGCTGCAACTTGTTGCCACTCACCCTTCATCGTAAGAAGCATATTAATTGCTGAACCCCATGATGGTAAGATTAAGATAACAGAGAAAATTGAACCCATTGTCTGTACCCAGTCTGGAACCGTTGAATATAGAAGGTGATGACCGCCAGCCCATAAATAAACAAACATTAAGCCCCAAAAAGAGAGCAAAGATAACTTATATGAATAAATCGCTTGACCGGACTCTTTTGGTAAAAAGTAGTAAATCATGGCAACAATAGGAACTGTAAAACCAAAGGCAACAGCATTGTGCCCATACCACCACTGTACAAGTGCATCATTAGTACCCGCATACATAGAAACAGAATGGTACCAAGCGCCAATTCCACTTTCACCAGCTGCAGATGTACCTAAAATTGTAGGTATCTCCATATTGTTAAATAGATAAAGCATAGCTATACCTAGGAATGTAGCAATGTAGTACCAAATAGATATATATAGTGACTTCTCACGGCGCATACCGATAAGACCAAACATGCTTAAACCGAATACGACCCATACTATGACTACTGCAATATCAATTGGCCACTCAAATTCAGCATACTCTTTTGAAGTAGTAACACCTGCTAATAGTGATATAACAACAGAAGCAACTACTGCTAAATAGAGCCAAAAATGTAATTTACCCAAAAGCATTAATACTCTAGACTCTGCCATTGATACTTTTAACACACGCTGACCAACATAATACCAAGTAGCAAAAATACCACTAAGTGTAAAACCAAAAATTACCGCATCTGTGTGCAGTGGACGAAGACGACTAAAATTAGTGTATTCAGCTAAACCATCTCCCAGGAATAAATTAAGCCCAGGATAAGCAAGTTGAAAAGCTAAAATAACACCTACTAACATGCCAACAATTCCTAATATAACTGTTGTAAACATGAACATCTTAGCAACTGTATAGTCGTACTCTAGTGGACGATTCTCCATATATAGCCTCCTTATAGATTCAAAGCAATTAAATTTAACTAATTATCATAAAATTAGCAAATCAATTAACATTAGCATATTATCAGTATAAATGTTTAAGTAATCTTAAATTATGACAAATTTATGACAAATTTGAAAATTTTATTAATTATTTATCTAATTCTGATGCTTAAGTAATAAAAAAATGTTGATTAAGGGATTTTTAGGGGGAGAGCTTTATCTTTTTATTAAAGATAAAAACTCATTGAAGATGTATCTACTCTCTTTTGGACCAGGGCTTGACTCTGGATGATGTTGAACAGAAAATATTGGAGAGTCATTATATCTCAGACCCTCTATTGTATTATCAAAAAGATTTGTATGGGTAACTTTTGCAACTTCAATTATATTGTCAGGAACATTATAGTTATGGTTTTGTGCTGTTATCTCCACCAAACCTGTTTTCTCGTTTTTTACAGGATGGTTCCCACCATGGTGACCAAATTTTAGCTTGAAAGTATCATAACCATGAGAGATAGAGAGCAATTGATGCCCAAGACAGATTCCAAATATAGGAATTTTTGCAGCTATAAGTTTTTTTATCTGCTCTTGCTCTTTTTTAAGCACCAAAGGGTCACCAGGACCATTGGATAAAAACACACCATCTATTTCTTTAGCGTTGTATCTGCCTATAAGATTATCGGCTGAGAAATCATTTGGGATTACTTCTACACCAATTCCGGCACTTACAATCTCGTTTAATATGTTTGTTTTAACACCAAAGTCAATTGCAACTATATTTGCTTGAACTTCGGGAGCCTTATCAAAATCAAAACCAATTTTTTCTGCATAGGTTGACTGAGTATGCTTGTAAGCCTCTTTCGTGCTAACTATATCTATATAATTAATATCTTCGATACGAGGAGAGTTTTGCAAAATCTTTTTTAACTCTTCTTTGTTACTGATCTCTGTAGAAGCTACCATCATCATAGCGCCTTCAGCTCTTAACATTTTAGTTAAGTACCTCGTATCAATATCACAAATACCCATCACATTATGCTCTTTTAAAAATGCGTCCAAAGAGTCTTTTGCTCGAAAGTTAGAATACCTTTTTTGATATTTTCTAACTATCATACCCTTAGCATGAGCGCCTTTGCTCTCCATGTCTTGAGCATTTACTCCGACATTTCCAATTTCTGGCGTAGTAAAAGTTACAAACTGTCCCGCATAAGATGGATCAGACATAATCTCTTGATATCCGCTCATCGATGTGTTAAAAACTATTTCACCGACTATAGTATCTTCTGCACCAAAACTGTTTGCCTCTAAGAAAATTCCGTTCTCAAGATATAAAAAGACCTTATTCATAAACCTCTCCTTTTTTTGAAAAGTAATTTCCAAAAAAATTCCCCTCACTAAAGCTTTGCCCTTGGCAAGAAAAATTCATACTCATTACTCCATACCTCTTTTTGTTAATTCCTCACGATAAAGTTTTTCATATAGAATGTCAAACTCGTCTGTACCAGGAATATATCTTTTTTTATAAGTTTTAATTTTATCCATAATAGCAGTATCTAACTCAGAAGCTTCTGCTATAAAAGAAGTGATTGAATTATAAATAATATTTTTTATACGATTTTCTGTTACTTCAAAGTGAATTAAATCTTCTTCATAAAGTTCATCTAAAATTTTATGAGAAAGGTCTGAATAACGCTCTTCATAGTTCAAGATAATTCCAAATTCTGGTGCGAGTTTTTTCTTTATCATAAAGAAAAGTTGTCTCTCATCAACAAGGTTAAACTCTATCTCTTCTTCATTATCTTCACAAATCTCGTCAACTTTGTCTTCTAGTGCCATCTCTTGATTTACATTGTGAATCAATACTTTTTCAGCTTCTTTAGCAACAAAGTCAAGACCTTTTGTCATCGTAACAACACCACTTTTATTTAGATCAATTGCGATTTTACTAGATATGTGAGGTATAGTTTTTAGTGATATTTTCATCAATAGACCTTGCTTGTATAAAATAATTTTTGTATTCTACACTAAGTAAGGTAAAAATATGATTAGAGAAAAATTATTACTACTGTTATTTCTTGTAAGAAAATAAATATTTCTCGAACTCTTCTTTCTCTACTGGTTTTGAGAAGTAATAACCTTGCAGTATGTCACACTGCTCATTTATTAAAAAATCTTTTTGAAATGCATTTTCAACACCCTCTGCAACAATTTTCAAACCAAGGCTTTTTGCAATATTTAGTATAGTTTTTACCATATTAGAATCTTGGTTTATACCATCTATCTCAAAAATAAATGACTTATCAATTTTAAGTTCATCTATTGGAAGTTGACGTAAATAGCTTAGCGATGAGTAGCCTGTTCCAAAATCATCCATTGAAAAACGGAAACCACACTGCTTAATAGTGTTAATAATTTTTATTAATCTATCTAAATCTTCAGCAGCACTTGTCTCTGTTATCTCAAATATAATTTTTGATCTTAAATTAGTATCTAAGTACTTTTCGCATAATTTTGAGACATTTCCTAAAAAACTTGTATCAAACAGTTGTCTCATGCTAATATTTATAGAAAATTGTTCTAGAGTAATTCCTTTTTCATCCCATTCTCTTAATGTTTTAAAAGACTCTTCTAATATAAAGTATCCAAGTTCTATGATAAATCCACTCTTTTCAGCAATTTCTATAAACTCATTAGGTCCTATGTTTCCTAACTTTTCATTACTCCAACGGGCGAGAACTTCACAACCTATCACTTCATTATTTAAATTTATTTGCGGTTGATATCTGAGCGTTATTTCATTGTTTTGTATAGTAAAATGAAGTGCACATTCTACCTCTAACTTACGCTCAACTCTAATGGATAATTCATTATTGAACAGTATCACTCCATCTCTACCTTGCGATTTTGCTTCGTACATGGCAATATCAGCCTCTTTCATAAATCTGCTGGCTTTTATTTGTGAGTTATCAATAATACTAACCCCTATACTTGCACTAATGTATAGATGATGTTCATCAATAATATATGTTTTCTTAATTTCTTCAAGTAGTTCTTCCGCAAATGAAACTGCTTTTTCCTGGCACTCATCTTTATCTTTGTATGCACTACTTAAAATACAAAATTCATCTCCACCAAGTCTTGATACACTACACTTATGTTTTTTTGATAATTTACTCATTCTATCTGCTACTTCACAAAGTAATATATCTCCAATATCGTGCCCTAACGTATCATTTATAGTTTTAAAGTAATCCAAGTCTATAAGTAGTAAATAAACGAAATTATTCTCTCTTTTTTGAATTTTGATAACATCTTCCAAAAGATTAACAAAATAGTGTCTATTTCCTAATTTAGTTAAATAATCATGAAATGCTTGAAATTGGCTCTTTTGTAGATAGTTATAAGTATTTCTAGATGCATACAGTAATACCCAGCCAAGAATTATCGATAAAAGTGCTATAAAGTAACTATATGGCTCCCCTACTAATATTAAATAAATAGTTATAGGCAACATTGAGGTACCTAAAACAAAAAGGGATAGTTTTTTTTCTGAAACAAGAATAGTTGCTGAGACAACCGAAACACCAAGTTGCGTAGTAATAGCAATGTAGTGTAGTTCTACTATATCATGAGATACATAAACAAAAAACATTATTGTCCACACTGAAAAATATATAAATAAAAAATATTTTAACGTTTTTAGCCATCTCTCTTTTTCTTCAATAGTGTAGTTATTAATAGAGTATGCCCTGTGCAGTCTATACCCCCAAAAAGAGATTAGCAAAAGTAGTAAGTACCAAGATATTTCAATAAAGTAAGAAGAATATAGATAACCAAAAAATATATATGTAAGACCGGTTCCAGAAAACAATACAATTAGGGTTGGAATCTGCCTGTGAATAAAGTTGTAAAAATTCATATTGTCTAAAATAATAAAGCCTTATTTAAAAGGAAAGATTATATCGAAATAAAATTAATTGACCCCTCCGGAGAACTATAGAAATAGTTCAATTATTTTACTAAAAGTAGTGTAAGTTCTGAGGCTTTTTTTGAGTCCATCTTGGTTAAAATCTTTCCAACTGTTTTAGGCTTTAATGAACTAAGAATTGATGATGCTTCATTTGGATTCATTTCTGAGAGTATATTTGCAGCAGAAGCTGCTTTCATTTTTGCAAATGTCTGAGCAATTTTATCAGTCTTTATATTTTTTGTCTCTTTTAAAACTTCCTCGTTTATTTGAAGCATTTTTTTAATTGACTCTTCTTTAGATGAAATTTCTGTCAATTTTCTATCAACAACTTCCTCTTCTTGAGAAAGTTTTGTTTCTCTCTTTTTAAGTAGCTCTTCTGTAGCTGATTTAAGGGCGCTAAGTGCTTGCTTTTGCTCATCAATTCTCTCAAGCTCAATAAGAAGTTCACTTTTTCTTGCTTTAAAGATTTCTGTACACTCAAAAAGTTTATCACTTGTCTCAAGTGACATGATAGGTGATAGTGCTAGCATAAATAATAATATAATTTTCAATTTTCAGCCCTTAAATGTTTTATTTATTTTTTTGCCCATAAGTCATCAAGGCAATTTCATCTAAATCTTTTGCTTCTTGTATCTTTATTTTTTTTATCTCTTTTTCTATCTCTTGGAGCTCTAAATAATTAAACTTTTCATATTCTATAGTATCAAGCTTCAATTGTTCTTTTGCTTGAGAAACTTGGTTTTTTGCAAAACCAACCCACTCGCTGTTATGTTGGATTATAACTCTTTGAGAATCTACAAGGGCTCTTGCTGCTAACATTTTACTCATTATCCCACTCTTAGGAGAGTCTAAACCCTCTAAAGAACTATATGAGGTTTCGAGTGCTGTAATGGCACTATTAAGGTCAGCATTCGCTTTTTGTACAACTTGCTCACTTTTTTGCATATTGTTTTTTTTTAGTTTTACTAACGAACTAAAGCGAGTTTTCACATCATTCCTTCTCATAAAATCTGAACAAGTTCAGACTTTATTCAATCACTGAAGCTACGCGGTTAACGCGAGAAATTTAATTTTATAATATTATCGTGTCGTCTCTCTCGGGAGAAGTAGATATGATACCTACTTTTGTTTTAGAAATATCTTCAATAATTTTAACAAAATCTTGTGCAGAAGCTGGAAGTTCATCCCAAGTTCTAGCGCCAACAGATTTATCCCAACCTTTAAAAGATTTGTAAATTGGTGTAACATCTTCTAGGTTTGACGGAAGATAATCTATTGTCTTACCATCAAGTTCATAAGCAATACAAACTTTAACTTCATCAAAACCATCTAAAACATCAAGTTTCATAAGAGCCAGTTCATCGCAACCATTCAGACGGCTTGCATATCTTGTTGCTACTGCATCAAACCAACCACAACGTCTTGCACGACCAGTAGTTGTTCCAAACTCCTTCCCTTGCTCGCCTAGTCTTATGCCGTCTTCTCCAAAGTCTTCACTAGGAAATGGTCCATTACCAACACGAGTACAGTAGGCTTTTACAATTCCTGTAACCTTGCCAATATCTTTAGGATTAATTCCCAGTCCAGTACATGCGCCAGCACTTACTGTTGCACTTGAAGTTACATAAGGGTATGTTCCATGGTCAATATCTAGCATAGTTCCCTGAGCTCCCTCAAGTAACACTCTTTTGTTCTCTTCATCAAGTGCTTTCCAAACCATCTGAGTTGTATCAGTTATTAAAGGCTCAAGTTTTTCTCTATAACCATCTAGTTCAGTAAGTAATTCATCAGCACTTGGTGTTGGAATTTCGTAAATATCAAAAATAGCTCTATTTTGCTCAAAATATTCTAAAATCATTGCACAAAGTTTTGGAGGATTTAACAACTCACCAACTCTAAATCCAACACGATTGATTTTGTCTGAATATGCAGGTCCTATCCCTTTACCGGTAGTACCGATTGCTTTTTCGCCCTTTAATCTCTCTTTTGCTTGGTCAATAAGTGCATGATACGGAAGATTTAAGTGAGCTTTATCAGAGATAAAAAGACGCCCCTCTAAACCTTCAAACTGCTTCATCTCTTTTATGAGAGCCTCTGGAGAAAGAACAACACCATTACCTATAACATTTATGGCCTGTGGATTTAAAACACCTGAAGGGATTAAATGAAGTGCAAACTTTACACCATCAACCCATATAGTATGGCCAGCATTGTGCCCACCTTGGCTTCTACAAACCATGTCATACTCTTTTGCAAGTCTATCAACTATCTTTCCTTTTCCCTCATCACCCCACTGTATACCTACTATTAAATCTGCTTTCATCATATTCCTCTTTTAGTTCACTTTTGTTTCTATTAATGTATCTGTATAAATTGCAAAACCTACAGAACTTATCTCTGCATTTTTATATCTTCCGCCTCTTGCATACACTTCATTTTTATCTATTGCCCTGAAAAACAGCTCATCATAATAGAGCATTTTTGCATAGTACATTGGTGCCAAAACCCTTTTATCACACTTGATTTCAAAACACAACTCTCTCATTTTTAAAAGTTCGGTTTTTACTTCAGCTGGCACTATTTCAAGTAGCTCTTCTACTTGTTCTACATGTTGAAGATAGACAAGTTTTTCCAACCACTCAACTTTTAAGTTTAAAAATTTCTCTATATTTACATGTCTAAAATCATCTAAAGTCAGCTCATCAAACATATTTACTAATATCTGAGGTATTCTCATATTTGAAATCTGAATCAGCGGAGCAACTTCAAGATTGTCAAAAATATCAACTGCTATATTTAAAACACTTGATAGTTTTTTCTCATCCATAAACTCTACACCGACCTGATACTGTTCTGTTGTTGGATAAGTAAAAACCGGCTGTATGTAAAACCACTTTTTATGCTGTGTATTTCTTCCGAGTCTTTTCTCAATTATGCGAACCACATCGATTGTAGAGTCAGCTCTAATAGAGATTGCGTTGTTATTTTCATCATTTACTTTCACTAATTTTTTCTCGTCAGCAATACTTAGATGTTGGTGATATGAAAAAATTGGAGTAACAATCTCTTCAAATCCATTATTGCTCAATATCGTGCTAGCAATACTCTCTATCTCTCTTTTAGCTTTAGCACTTTTACCAAAGTAAAGCTTCGAGCCGTTAGGAATCTCGTGTTCTAAAATCATCTATTCTCCAACCTTTATAAACTGTTTTGAAAACACTTCTATTTACCAATCTTGAAATATATTTCATTAAAAACTTTGTTTGCTGTTCCATCATAGACTCTATGCCCTAGTTTTGCAAGAGCGAGTTCTACAGAATTTACAACCCAAGCCATCTCATAAACAGGAATAAGACCCATTTGATTAATGCGGAATATTTTTCCATTTAAATGGTCTTGTCCTCCAGCTACATTTACAGCAAACTCTTCTTGTAAAACCTTTCTGATTTGTGAAGCATTTTCATCATCAATTGTTGTCATTGATAAAGCAGGAACAGCAGGATATACATGAAGACCGAGAGCTTCAAGGGAAGCCTCTACTGCTTTAGCCCTTAAAGCTGTAGTCTCATAAAGCTTTTCAATTCCGCCATCTTTTTCTATTGTCTTTAAAACTTCCAAAAGACCGATAATCAAAGTAGTTGCAGCTGTATATGCCGTTGTGTTTTTTTTCTGATTTTTTATCTCTGAAGCGAGGTTTAGATAGTAACCTCTTCCTGCACCGATTTTTTCAATAGCCAAACTGCTTAAGCCCAAAATAGAGAGTCCCGGAGGAAGCATAAGTGCCTTTTGGCTACCTGCTATAAGACAATCAATATTTGATATATCAATTTTTTCAACGCCAACTGCTGTGATTCCATCAGCAATTATCATAATATTTGGATTTATCTTTTTTACAGCTTTTGCAAGCTCTTCTACAGGGTGACGAAGACCGCCTGCAGATTCACTAATCTGAACTGCGATAGCATCTATTTCACTGTTTGCTTTAACAGCTTCAACTACTGCTTCAACGCTAACAGGAGTATTCCACTCATTTTTTATCTCAACACTACCAAGACCGTGCGCTATTGCAATCTTTCCAAATCGCTCCCCAAATTTTCCAGAGTTTACATTTAAAAGTGTTTTATGGCATAAATTTATAACGGCTGCTTCCATAGCACCTGTGCCGCTAGAGCTTAACATTACTACTTCATCACTCTTAAAAAGATTAAAAAGGTGTTTTCTGGTTTGTTCAAAAATAGCTTCAAATTCTGGTGTACGATGGTGCATAGTCTCATCGCTCATAGCGTTGCGGACATTTTGAGGTACTGGAGTTGGTCCAGGAGTAAAAAGTAACATGTGAAATTTCCTACAAAGTTTATTCTAATTTAAAAAAACCCCGTATTATAGCGAAATTACTTAAATTGACTCTTTATTATTATGATAGAATTTCAATCTAAAATTTAAAATGTGCACAGTAAGGGACTTAATGACAATATTTGATTCAATTATCTTAGGGATAATAGAGGGGTTTACAGAATTTTTGCCTATCTCTTCAACCGGTCATCTCATAGTAGCTAGCGAGTTTTTAGGGATTGATCAAAACAGCGTAAACAAAGCTTATGAAGTAATTATACAGTTTGCGGCTATTTTGGCTGTGGTGTTTAACTACAAAGATAAATTTACTCTCAAAAAAATAGATCTTTGGTCTAAAGTTTTTTTAGCATTTATACCTATAGGAGCTGTCGGATTTCTTTTCTCTTCGCAAATAAAAGAGCTTTTTAGTATCAATATCGTAGCTGTAATGTTTATAATTGGAGGAATTATTTTTCTCATTGTAGAGAGGTTTTTTATAAAAGAGCAAGCTCAACTAATAGATGATGTCGAGAAAGTTACAGTGAAACAATCTCTTATCATTGGTTTCGCTCAAATATTTGCACTTATTCCAGGAACAAGCAGGGCCGGTTCAACAATTATAGGAGCCCTTTTGGTGGGATTAAGCAGAAAAGCGAGTGCAGAGTTTAGCTTTTTGCTTGCTTTTCCAGTTATGAGTGCTGTAGCCGCATATGACCTGCTTAAGTACTATAAAGATTTTAGCGATGAAAACCTTATAACTTTGGGTGTTGGATTTATTGTCTCTTTTATAGTCGCATATCTGACAATAAAACTATTTTTAGCATTTTTGGAGAAGTTCACCTTTGTGGCATTTGGTATATACAGAATAATTTTTGGAATTATTCTATTGGTTATGTTCAACTAAATATTGGAATTATAATTGCTTTTACTTCTTTAGATAGTTTAAAGGAGTTATTATGCAAGCTATTCACATTTACAATTCAAAACTTGGTTCAGTTCTGCAAAAACTAGAACTCGCATTTTATGACATAAGTCGTAAATTGTTTTAAGAAATGGTTTAAAATCCAATTAAATTCAATGGATGGAATTTAAAAAATTAGTGGAACAAATGCAAAACCGTAGTGTTCACAACCCTCAAGTTTGCCATCCTTATTTTTAGTTATTTCATAAATCGAACTTCTTATTGGAATTACAAGTTTTCCGCCAACTTTTAACTGCTCTGCCAACTCTTTTGGAAATTCATCGGCTGCTGCTGAGACTAAGATACAATCAAATTTTTCACCAACTACCCCTAGCTTATCTCCTGATTGAATAATTTTTGTATTTTTAAATCCATATTTTCCCAAGTTTTTATTCCCAAATTTTACAAGATCACCAACTCTTTCCACTCCAGTTACATAACCGTCACTGCCTACGATATAGCTAAGAAGTGCTGTTGTCCAGCCTGATCCGCTCCCTATATCCAGTATCTTTTGTCCCTTTTTAGGCTCCAGCATCTCCAGCATCATAGCCACTGTTGTTGGCTGAGATATAGTCTGCCCGTGGCCTATCGGAAGAGGGTAATCCTCATAAACATCAGAGTCAGCCGGGTTTAAAACAAAATCAACTCTATCTATGTTCTCAAAAGCCTCTGTAATATTGCTCGAATAAAGAGCACCTGTATTTATAAGGTGGTCAACTAAATTATTGTTTGTTCTCATAAAAATCTCCTTAAATATATGTAATTATCTCTGACACGGTAGGATGTGCATGTATTATCATCCTAAGCTCACCTATAGTAATCTTTTTCTCTACGCATAAGACTATCTCATGAATAATCTCAGTTGCTTCAACCCCGATAATAACAGCACCTAGAATCACACCGCTTTTAGCACAAACTATAAGTTTGGCAAAGCCAGAATCGTCACCGTTGATTTTGGCTTTTGAGTTGACTTTAAAAAAGGCTTTTTTTACTTCAATCTCAATGCCCTGCTCGTTTGCTTCTCTCTCTTTAAGACCACAACTTGCAATTTGAGGGTTTGTAAAAATGGTAGCTGGGATAATATGGGTATTTGTTTTTGATTCATTACTAACAATATTTTTTGCAACAATCTTAGCTTCTGCATAGGCGGTATGAGCATATGCTGGTGTATCTATACAGTCACCAACAGCGTAAATATTCTCTTGGGATGTCTGAAATGATGGAGAAACCTCAATATATCCTCTTTCATCCATTTTTACACCTGCATTTTCAAGGTTTACCCCGCCAGTATTGGGAATGCGTCCTGTTGCACTAAGCACCAGCTCGCATTTAATGCTCTCTTGAGTATCGTTTAAAAATAGCTCCACCTCATCTTTATTCACCTTGACTTTTTCTATGATAGAAGAGGTTAAAACATTGATACTTGATTTTTTAAATACCCTTAGAAGTGCCTTAGAGACATCTTCATCTTCACTTGGCAGAAGTTGCGTGCTTCGTCCTATCAAGGTCACCTCCACTCCCAAGGCACTAAAAAATGTGGCAAATTCACACCCTATTGGACCTACTCCTACAATAGCAATAGATTTTGGAATGTTATTTAATTTAAAAACATCATTACTGGAGATTATAGAGCTCGAATCAATCGGCAACTGTGGCAACTCACGAACTCGTGAACCTGTTGCTATAATGCACTTCTCAAATGCAATCATCTCACCGTCAGCTTCAACTCTGTTTGCATCCACAAAGCTTGCACTTGCATAAAGTAACTCAACCTTTGACTGCTCCAGCATCCAAAGCACACCTGTTCTAATCTCAGTTATCAGGGCTGTTGTTTTCTCTTTTAGTTGCACAAGATTTAAACCCTTGTAATCCAGACTAAGTCCCATCTGCTCAAAGTATGAGATTTTAGATATAAATGAAGCTGTATGAAGATAATTTTTAGTTGGTATACACCCCACATTCAGGCATGTTCCCCCTATTTTCTCCTTGCACCTCTCTATAAGCAAAGTTTTTACGCCCGCTTTACCAAGCTCAAGTGCTGCTTGGTATCCTCCCGGTCCGCCTCCGATTACAACAACTTCGTACTCTCTCATACTAAACTCCCACTTCTAAATATTCATGAGCCATATAACTGCTTCGAGTGTATGGTGAACTTTTTATATGAGCAAAACCCATATTCATTCCACTGTTTTTAAAATTCTCAAATCTCTCAGGCAGAGAGTATTCTACTACAGGTGTATGATTATTTGACGGTGACAAAAACTGGCCTATGCTTAGATAGTTGCAACCGGCATCCAACAGCTCATGCATAAGAGTCTCAACCTCTTCATCTCTCTCTCCAAAACCGAGCATAATCCCACTTTTTATTGCAATATCAGGATTTAATGATGCTAACAATTTTAACACCCGCAGCGAACGCCTGTACTCTGACCCTTTTCGTACATGGTAGAGCCTTGGAACAGTCTCTAGGTTGTGTCCTATAATTTCTGCTCCGCTCTTGGCAATGAGTTTTAAAGAATCTTTATTTTCTCTCATGTCCGGAATGAGTAACTCTACTACAATCGAGTCATCAACTGCTTTAATGGCTCTTACAGTTTTACAAAAATGTTCAGCTCCACCATCGATTAAATCATCTCTAGTCGGGCTTGTAATTACTACATGTTGTAATCCAAGTCGCTTTACTGTTTGTGCTACATTTTCAGGCTCGTTTATATCAAGTGGCATCGGTTTTCCTTTTGCCACCGCACAAAAGCTACATGTACGGGTGCATAGTGTTCCTAAAATCAAAAATGTGGCTAGTTTTTGAGAGAAACACTCGCTTATATTTGGGCACATCGCCTCTTGGCAGACTGTATTTACATGAGTATCTGTAAATATAAACTCTAACTCAGCATTAATACTTGGTCTGATTTTTTTATGCAACCATTGCGGTTTTGATGTAACATGCTTAGCACCTTTATTCCATGTTTTGAGAGTGTATTTATTTTCTAAAAGCTCATCTGCGCTCATCTGTTCTTCTATTCTTAGAGTATCAGAAACCATATTGACCTTAAAAGTTTGAGAAAAACTCTCTACGAGCAACTGGGATAACTGCTTGTCTGTTGCTTTTATCCCTATTTTATTTAATGTGCTTACATCCCCTAAATCTTTTAAAAAAGCCTCTTTTAGAAATGTTTCGTCCAAGCTAACCGGAATGCTCCCATGCTGAAAAAGTGTTTTAGAAGTGTAGCGTTGGGCATTACCGCCAATTTTTTTGCCATCTATTACAATGTCATAAGGCTCATTGGCTACCATGCATATATCTGATTTTGAGATATCAAGTTTCAAATCATAAGCAAAACTTGCACTTAGCCCTAACCTTTTATAAAACTCAATAAGAAATTTGCATAAGTAACGGTAACTTTTTTTTACCCCTACATCTTTAAAACTCTCTCTTGGCAAAATCAAAGAGTAAGAGAGATCTCCGCCATGAACTAAAACACCCCCGCCTGTCATACGACGAACGTATGAGATATTTTTATTGTCAAGAGCCTCTAAATCAAGAGTCTCTCTAACATTTGAAAACCTCCCAAGACTCAAAGATGGCTTCCATCTGTAGAGTCTAAAAATCGGCGAATCATTCTCTTTAAAGTTATTTAAAAGAGCTTCATCAATTGCCAAATTATGCTCAGCAGTTCCATATCCGGTATAAATTAGTCGCCATGATTTAAGATTCATAAAGAACTCCTAAAGTTTATATTTTTTGTGTACAGATAAAAAATCTATTCTTTGTAAATTTAACTAATTTTAACTTAAAATATTATATTCTATGCTATTATTTTTAAAAACTATAACAGACTTTTTAAAGGATCTGATATGAATGAGAAGTGGATTGAGAAAAATATAGATAGCTTTGCAGTTAAACCAAACCTGATTGATTACGAAAAAGAGTATAAAGAGTTTGACTGGGAAAAGGTAGAAAGTGAGTTTGAAGGGCTTCGCTGTGGTGGTTTAAACATTGCACATGAAGCTATTGACAGACATGCAAACAGTGCCCTTTCAGAAAAAACAGCTTTAGTATGGCTTGGTCAAAATGGAGAGAGAAAAACTTACACATTCGGCAAAATGAAAAAAGAGAGTGCAAAATTTGCCAATGTTTTAAAAACTCTGGGGCTATGCAAGGGGGAGAGAGTCTTTACACTCTCTTCTCGCATACCTGAACTATATATCTCAGTTATAGGGATACTCAAAAACCAAAATGTTCTCTGTCCTCTGTTTTCGCAGTTTGGTCCACAACCTATACTTCAACGGATGCAAAGAGGCGATGCAAAAGTCCTTCTAACTACAAAAAAACTTTATGAAAAAAAAATTATTCCTATTTTAGAGGAGTTGCCAGAGCTGCGTTTTATATTGCTTCTTGATTCTGATGAGGATGAGAGTGAAAAGGTACTCTCATATTCACGTCTGATGAAAAAAGCCTCTGATATATTTGAGATTCCCCATACCGACTTTGGAGATATGTCAATTTTACACTTCACAAGCGGCACTACCGGTATGCCAAAGGGGGTTGTACATGTACATAAAGCTGTTTACACACACTGGATTAGCGGTAAATATGTACTTGACCTACATGTAGACGATGTTTACTGGTGCAGCGCTGATCCCGGCTGGGTCACAGGAACATCATACGGCATCATTACCCCTTGGATTCATGGAGTTACAAATATTGTCGATGAGGGTGAGTTTGACGGGGCAAGGTGGTACAAAACACTCCAAGATGAGAAGGTAACTGTTTGGTACACCGCTCCTACAGCAATTCGCCGACTTATGAGGATAGATTCTGAACCTACTGAGGAGTATGACCTCTCTCATCTTCGACTTATACTGAGTGTTGGCGAGCCGTTAAACCCTGAGGCGGTTATCTGGGGAGAAAAGAAACTTAAACTTCCCATTCATGATAACTGGTGGCAGACGGAGACCGGTGGAATTATGATTGCAAACTTTATCTCACAAACTATTCGCCCTGGTTCAATGGGTAGACCTCTTCCCGGCATTGAGGCTGGCATTATTCTTAAAAACGATGATGGCAGTATTACAGAGGTCACAGAGCCAAACAAAGAGGGTGAGTTGGCGATTAAAGTTGGGTTTCCCTCTTTGTTTAGAGCTTATCTGCATGATCAAGACAAATATGACAAATGTTTTGTTGGAGATTGGTACATCTCCGGTGACTTGGCATATAAAGACGAAGATGGGTACTTTTGGTTTGTCGGTCGGGCGGATGATATCATCAAAACCTCCGGTCATATGGTTGGTCCTTTTGAGGTTGAGAGTACACTTATGGAGCACCCAGCGGTGGCAGAAGCTGGAGTTATCGGCAAGCCTGATGAGCTTATTGGTCAGCTTGTAAAAGCCTTTGTATCTCTAAAACCAGGTTATGAGCCCAGTGAGGAGCTAAAACGTGAACTCATTGGTTTCGGGCGTAAAAAACTCGGGGTTGCTGTAGCACCAAAAGAGATAGAGTTTCAGGAAAACCTCCCAAAGACCAGAAGCGGAAAGATTATGCGCAGACTGCTCAAAGCAAGAGAGATGGGACTACCTGAGGGTGACACCTCAACACTTGAAGATTAAAGGGGTTTGTAATGGAACTTGATTTAACTAAAGCTAAAGAGTTTTACTCCAAAATGCTTTTGATTCGGCGATTTGAAGAGAGGTGCGTAGAGTTTTATTCTAAGCAAAAAATTCGTGGTTTTTTACATCTTTACATCGGTGAAGAGGCTATAGCAGTGGGAATTATGAATGCATTGACTCCAGAAGATGCTGTTCTTGCTACATATAGAGAACACGGACAAGCATTAGCAAAGGGAGTAAGTGCAAACAGCATCATGGCAGAGTTGTTTGGTAAGCAGGAGGGAACTTCTCGTGGACGAGGCGGTTCTATGCATCTTTTTGATGCAAATACACGATTTTATGGAGGTACTGCCATAGTTGCTGGTGGCTTACCTCTTGCTGTTGGAATGGCATTAGCAGATAAAATGATGAAACGTAATCGTGTAACAGTTTGTATGTTTGGCGATGGTGCAGTTGCTGAGGGTGAGTTTCATGAGTCGTTAAACTTGGCCGCATTATGGAATTTACCAGTTCTTTTTGTTTGTGAAAATAACCGTTATGCTATGGGAACTGCTTTAAATCTAACAGAGTCTGAAACAGATATTTATAAAAAGGCTGCCTCATACAAGATAGATTCAAAACAGATAGATGGAATGGATGTTGTAGAGGTGGCTAAAGCTGCTTCAAGGGCTGTAGAAGACATTAAAGATGGAAAAGGACCTCTGTTTCTTGAATGTCTTACTTACCGCTTTCGTGCCCACTCTATGTTTGATGCTGAACTATATCGGGAAAAAGTTGAAGTTGAGGAGTGGAAAGAAAAAGGTCCATTGGTTGTGTTTCAAAAGAGACTTGAAGAGATGGGACTATGGTCTGAGATGGATGTAAAAGAGCTTGAAGATGAAATAAAAACTATTATAGATGAAGCAGTAGAGTTTGCAGAGAATGGCACACTTGAACCTATAGAAGATTTAGAAAAATTTGTTTATTCGGAGGTGAGTAATGGATAATACTATTACATATCGAGAAGCTGTTAGAGAAGCTATCCGTAAAGCTATGCGCGAAGATGAACGAGTATTTTTAATAGGTGAAGATGTTGGTAATTATGGTGGTTCTTACGCTGTCAGCAGAGGACTTTTAGATGAGTTTGGCCGTGAACGAATCATAGATACACCACTTAGTGAATCAGCTTTTACCGGTGCTGGTATTGGTGCAGCAATGAATGGAATGAGACCAATAGTAGAAATTATGACTGTAAATTTCAGCCTTTTAGCACTCGATCAGATTATAAATAATGCTGCAAGTATGCTTCATATGTCTGGTGGACAGTTTAATGTTCCTTTAGTGATTCGTATGGCAACAGGCGTAGGCAATCAATTAGGTGCCCAACACTCACATTCACTAGAGGGATGGCTGTCATATATAGTTGGTGTAAAAGTTTTAACACCAGCAACAGTACAAGATGCTTATGACATGATTGGTTTGGCTTTGAGTGATCCAGACCCTGTTCTGGTTTTTGAGAACTCACTTCTTTATAATTCTAAAGGCTCACTCGACACTAAATCTACACCGATACCTATTGGAAAAGCCTTGGTTCATAGACCTGGTAAAGATATAACGATTTTAACCTATGGAATAAATCTTTTTAAAGCACTAGAAGCTGCCGAGACTTTAGCTAAAGATGGGATTGATGCGGAAGTAATTGACCTACGTTCTCTTCGCCCATTGGATGATGAGACAATTATGAAGTCAGTAGCCAAAACGCATAGAGTTGTCATTGTGGATGATGGGTGGAAGTCAGGCAGTATCTCAGCTGAGATTATGGCTCGCATTAATGAACAAGCATTTTATGAACTAGATGCTCCAATGGCTAGAGTGTGTACTCTCGAAGTTCCTCTTCCCTATGCTAAACATCTTGAAGATGCTGCCATTGTGCAGGTTGATAAAATTGTTGATACAACAAAGAAAGTGATGGTGCAATCATGAGCGAATTTCTTATGCCTAGTTTGGGCGCGGATATGGAATCAGCTATTTTGATGGAGTGGCTTGTTAAAGAGGGTGACAGAGTAACAAATGGTCAAGTTATAGCAGAAGTAGAGACAAGTAAAGGTGTTATAGAGATAGAAATATTTGAGGATGGCATTGTTGAAAAACTGTTAGTAAAAGAGGAGAGTGAATGCAAAGTTGGGGAGCCTCTTGCTATTATTGCTTCTGATGAAAAGAAACCTCTACATGTAGAAGAAAAACATGAATCTAAACAACCGGTTGTGCAAGAGACAAAAGAGGAACAAATAGTATCAGAGCCACCTAAACCGACAGCTTTACATGTAGAGCAAGAAGCGCGCCTAAAGATATCTCCTGCGGCTCGCAAAAGAGCGGGTGAGATGGGTGTTGATTTATCAAAGTTCGACCCTAAAGAGGGTGTTGTACAACTGAGTAAAATAGAGGCTGCTTCCACTACAGAACAAGAAGAACCAACAAAAATAGAATCAAAATCAGATGCTCATATAGAGAAAAATAGTGGTATGCGTCAAGCCATAGCAGCTGCCATGAGTCGCTCCAATGCTGAAATACCACACTATTACCTTTCAACTTCAATCAACATGACACCGGCACTAAAATACCTGGAAGAACTAAACAAAAAACGCAGTATCAAAGATAGAATACTCCCTGTTGCCATTTTAATTCGTGCAGTTGTTCTATCACTAAAAGAGGTCCCTGAGCTAAACGGTTTTTGGCAAGATAATTCACACCAGATAAGCAAAGAGATTCATCCAGGTATCGCCATAGCACTCCGAAAAGGGGGATTAATTACCCCTGCACTATTAAATGCAGATATTATGACTATAGATGACACAATGAACTCTTTAAGTGATTTGATAACACGAACTCGTGGTGGTAAACTTCGCTCGAGCGAGATGATTGCTCAAACAATTACCATCACAAACTTGGGTGATTTAGGGGTAGAGAGCGTATATGGAGTTATTTATCCTCCACAACTAGCAATTGTAGGGCTTGGAGCTATCATAGATTCTCCTTGGGCTGAGGGGGATTCACTTTGTGTGAGAAAAGTTATGCGGGCCACATTGGCCGGTGATCACAGAGCAACTGATGGTCGCACGGGGGGACTATTTTTAGACAAACTAAACAGCTATTTACAAAACCCAAAGGAGCTATTATGACAAAAGAGGAACTAAAACGGGCAATAATTGAGCAAATTTTGGAAATTGCCCCCGATGTAGATGAGAGTGAGATAGATCCAGATGCGAATATTCAGCGCTCTTTAGAGATAGACTCGTTTGATTTTTTAAAAATTCTTACATCCTTGAATGAAAAAGTTGGTATTGAAGTTCCTGAGGCCGATTATGCCAAGGTTGATACTGTCAAGCATATGGCTGAGTACTTCTCAAAACATTTGTAAACTGCAAAAAACATGAAAGTTATAGCTGCAATTAATGGAAGTATCACCGCAGAGAGCATGGCGTTTTATGCTTTGAAATATGCGCAAGTTCAAAATCTGACGCTTGTTCTGCTACATGTAGAGAATAAAAAAGATAATTTAGATGATGTTCATGCGAGCATGCAGAGGATAACCACCTTATCTGAATCCCAAAATATTAAAACTGAGCATGTACTCCTTAACGGCTCTACCCAAAAGGCTATCAAACTCTTTTTATCGAACACTTTCACAGACACCATTTTCTGTAGCACGCGGAAAAAAAAGAATCTGCTGAGCAACTCATTTAGCTTGCTCTTGACAAAAATGAACCTTAATGTTGATATTGCTATTGTCCGTATTACCAAGATAAGCAGTATTATGGATTTAGACAGTGTAGTACTCTCTATAAAAGAAGACAGACTCTCCGTTGAAAAGTTTACTTTTTTTTCAACAATCGCCTTGGCATTTAAGGCAGAGGGAGAGATATACTCCGTGTCAAGCATGTCAGTAAGGGAGCTATCAAGAGTAGATATACATAAAGCCAGAGAGAAGCTTGGTGTTATCAATCACAATCTAAGACACTACCTAAAACTCGCAAATATAATGAATTTTCCTCTTAATATCAAGCATGATTTTACCAATAGTGAATCCAAAAGCATATTTACCCATGTAGTAAAATCAGATGCTCAATTGGTTGTGATTGGTGCTAAACGATTATCAATAACATCATTTTTAAACAAAGAGATGCCTATAGAAAAGTTGATGCATGAAGCTTCTGTAAACACAATTGCCTATTACCCGAAAGAGAAGTAGCAATGCAGCCGTATAAACTGAACTCTCAGGAACTTTTTGAAAGCTTTCACACCTCAAAAAATGGCTTAAGCACAAAAGAGGCAAATCGCAGAATAGTCGATTTTGGTGAGAATAAAATTCAAAGCCAAATAAAGAAGAACTATCTTTTAGAGTATTTAAAACAGTATATACAGTTCTTCGCTCTTTTGCTTGAAGTAGCGGCTTTTTTGGCATTTATCGCCGATTATTACGCTCCTAATGAGGGGAATGACATTCTTGCCTATGCAATTTTGATAGCTGTAATTATTAATGCTACTTTCGCTTTTTGGCAGGAGTACAAGGCTGATAAAGCGATGGAGGCACTAGTAAAGCTTATGCCGAGCATAGTTACCCTTGTGCGAGATGGCGAGGTGAAAACTATTGATGCAAAAGATTTGGTTCCCGGCGATATTATTATTCTTGAAGAGGGGAATAAAATAGCTGCCGACGCTGTTTTGATAGAAAATACGACACTCTATATAAATACTTCATCACTAAACGGCGAATCAAGACCCTCAAGGCGTGACTTGAAGATTGACAGTAATATTACAAGAGCTTTAGATGCAAGAAATATGGTTTTTGCAGGTACTGCCGTTATTTCCGGAAGTGCAGAGGCAGTAGTAGTCTCAACAGGTCAAAGTACGGAGTTTGGAAAAATTGCAACACTTACAAAAAATGTTCAAAAAACTATCACCCCTATGCAAAAAGAGGTCATTCGTATTACCCATATTCTCACTATTATTGCCCTTGCCATGGGTCTGCTATTTTTTATATTTGGGGTCTTTTCAGAGCAGAACCTATTGATAGCCTCCATATTTGCCCTCTCACTCATTGTTGCAAATGTGCCGGAGGGTATGCTCCCGACCATAACTCTATCTCTATCTTTGGCATCTCAGCGTATGGCAAAGAGAAATGCACTTATAAAAAATCTTGATTCTGTCCAGACTCTAGGGAGTGCCACCGTTATATGCACTGACAAAACAGGCACTCTTACACGAAATGAGATGACGCTAAAAGAGCTTGTTTTGGCAGGTGGTGAACATGTAGCAGTTAGTGGAGAGGGGTATGCCACAGAGGGTGAGTTTAATTTTGACAATTCAAATGAGAGTTCACAAATCAGGCTAGATGAGATATTGACAGCAGGTTCTATGAACTGTCGTGCGACAATAGAGGATAAAAAACTTTTTGGAGATCCGACAGAACTTGCTATTGTGGTTGCCGCAAAAAAACGTAATATAGACTTAAGTTTATTAGAAAAGATTAATGAGATACCATTTACCAGTGATAGAAAAATGATGTCCTCTGTTTGTATAAAATCTGAAGAGAAGATTTTATACACAAAAGGTGCTGCTGAAGTTATCTTTGAAAAGGCGACACATTTTTTAGACAGCGACCAAATCATAAAAATTTTTGATGCTGATGCTAAAAAACGTATGCAAATGAGTGCAGAAGCTTTTGAAAATGAAGCATACCGTGTATTGGCAATTGCAAAAAATTCAAATATTGAAGAAGAGGGACTGACGCTTTTAGGTCTTGTAGCCATAATGGATTTGCCGAGAGAAGAGGTAAAAGGTGCTATACAACAGTGTAAAACGGCTGGAATACGCACTATGATGATTACAGGTGACAACTCTAAAACCGCTCAGGCAATAGCCAAAAAAATCGGTCTTGAATTTGATCGCATACTGACAGGAGATGAAGTGCAGATGTTGAGAGAAGAGGAGCTGGAAAAAATCCTATCAAAGGAGAGTGTACTTTTTGCCAGAATGGCGAGTAATCAAAAATTAAAAATTGCCATAGCTCTTCAAAACTGCGGGGAAGTGGTGGCAATGACCGGCGACGGAGTCAATGATGCCCCGGCACTAAAACGTGCAGACATCGGAATAGCTATGGGTATTTCAGGCACAGACGTAGCAAAAGAGGCCGCGGACATGATACTCCTTGATGATAATTTCAACTCAATTGTATCTGCTATAGAAGAAGGTAGAGCCGTATATTTTAATATTAAAAAATTTGTAACATATATACTCTCTTCAAATGTTCCGGAAATTGTCCCTTACATCTTGCACTTTTTTCTACTGATACCGCTACCGCTTTCAGTTATTCAAATCCTCTCAATAGACCTAGGTTCAGATATGCTCCCAGGGCTTGCTCTGGGGAGTGAAAAGCCTGAAAAAAACATCATGAAATCTCCACCCGTAGGAAGAGGCGAAAAGATTCTTGATTGGGAGGTGTTTAAAAGAGGCTACTTTTTTATCGGTGTTATTGAAGCGACTGCCGCTATGGTAGCCTTCATAAGCTTCTTATCTCTTCATGGATGGGAGTATGGAACTGTTGATTTGAAAAACCCTCTGTTGCAGTCTCAGGCAATGACTATGACTCTTTTAGGTGCAATAAGCTGTCAGTTGGTCAATGTTTGGACTATGCGCAGCTGGGAGTACTCAGCTTGGAGCGTTGGGTGGACAAGCAATAAGCTTCTTCTTGGGGCTATGGCTCTGGAGTTTTTATGGATTTGGATGATGCTGAGTTATGAACCGGTTCAAAAAATATTTCATACCGCTTATATCCCTCTCAATGAGTTATGGATATTGCTACCTTTTCCAATTATACTTTTTGTTAGTCATGAATACTATAAGTATACAAAACGTTCAGCGAAAACGAATTTAATTTTACTACAAGGAGATGAAGATGTCAGAAAAAGCATGGTTAAGTAAGAGACTTGAGTCGGGGAAAATATTGTGTCAAGCGTGTGCTCAAGCATGTAAGCTTGAAGAGGGTGAATATGGTATTTGTGGAGTTAGAAAAGTTGAAGGTGGTGAGTTAAGACTTCTAGTTTATGGTCTGGCCGCTGCTGTAAATGTAGACCCTGTAGAGAAAAAACCTATGTTTCATTTTTTACCAAAAAGCAGGGCCTTCTCTGTTGGAACAGTTGGATGTAACTTCTCTTGTAAATTTTGTCAAAACTATGATATATCTCAGTACCCAAAAGAGCATGAGCACAAAATTATAGGTCATGAACTTCCACCTGAAAACATAGTAAAGCTAGCACTGGAAAATGGGTGCGATTCGGTTGCATATACCTACAATGAGCCAGTTGTATTTTTTGAATATACTTATGACACAGCTAAGCTCGCACATGAGAGCGGACTAAAAAATATCTACGTTACAAGTGGATTTGAAACACATAAAGCGATAGATTTGCTTCAGCCTTATATAGACGGAATGAATATTGACATTAAAAGTTTTTCAGATGAGTTCTACAAAGAGATTTGCGGAGCAAGACTCGAACCTGTGCTTGAGTGTGTGAAGTATGCTCATGAGAAAGGGATATGGGTAGAGATTACAACGCTACTGATACCTGGGAAGAATGATTCTGATGATGAGATTCGCTCAATTGCAAAATTTCTGGCAGATATTGACACGTCTATCCCCTGGCATCTATCCGCTTTTCATCCAACATATAAGATGCTAGAACCTCCTCGCACTCCTGAATCTACTCTGCTTCGTGCCTATAGAATAGGTCAAGAGGAGGGTCTAAAATATCTCTATATAGGAAATATTGACAATGAAGATTACGAATCAACCTACTGCCCAAAGTGCAACAAAAGAGTGATTGACAGAAGTGGAAATATTGGACAGTTTGTTACAAATGAACTAAATGAAAACGGTTGCTGTCCAAAGTGTGGCTATAAACTTGAAGGTGTGTGGAGTTAATATTTTCAATTAACTATACGCATTACCTCTTGTAAACTGGTAGTTCCATTGAGGAGTTTTTGAAGGGCATCAGTTTTCATATCAACGCTACCAGTGCTGCGAACATAATTTTGTATCTCTATACTGCTTTTATCATGTTCAATCATATCTCTAATTACCTCATCAACCTGCAACAGTTCTATAATAGCTAGACGCCCAACATAACCGCTTTGTCTACAGTGTTCACATCCTACTGCTTCATATAGTTTTACTCTCTCATCCCCAAGCGATAAGATTGTTTCAGCTGAATCAGAAAAGTATTTAATTAGCTCATCTCGAGAGAGTTCTACCTCTTTTTTACACTCATTGCAAAGCCTTCTCAGTAGCTTTTGCGATACTATGCTGAGAAGTCCATCAGCCAAAAGATACTTATCAACTCCAAGATCTTTAAGACGCGCTATTGTTGTAATTCCACTACTACCTGAGAGTGTTGATAAAATCAGATGACCTGTTGCAGAACTCTGTATTGCCAACTTCGCTGTTTCTTCATCAAGAATTTCACCAATTGCAATTACATCAGGATCCTGCCGTGCTATGGAATGAAGTGCCTTGTTGTATGTATAATTTGAGCGGGTATTAATCTGCACCTGATTAACAAATGGTAGATGGTACTCTACCGGTTCTTCAACGCTTACTACATTTCTCTTTAGTATGTCAATTTTACGTAGCATTGCATAGAGAGTTGTTGTTTTCCCACTTCCACTAGCACCTATTATAAGTATGATTCCACTATTTTTTTGTAGATTTTGACTAAGTTGCTTGGCCAAGTTTGATTCAAAACCAAGATTTTCTAAAGTTAAAAGCTTGAAATTTTCCGGCATAAGCCTCAATGCAAGTTTTTCTCCATTTATTACTGGAATAATAGATGCCCTAATATTATAATTATTCTGAAAAAACTCAAAATCAAAATCACCATTTTGTGGTAATAAGTGTTGAGCAATATCAAGTTTAGCAAGTACTTTTATCCGTAAAATTATATGATTATGCACTGCTGATGGTATAGAAAATGAGTGTTTTAATACACCATCAATCCGGTAAAAAACATGTGAAGTCAACCGTTCTGGCGTAATATGAATGTCGGTGACACGATCTTTTAAGGCATTGCTAATAATAAAGTTAACAAAAGTAATTATATCAATCTCTTTTTTTTCAACGGAGTCCTTAATCATATCGTTGATTTTGTTTTCAATCGGATAATCAAGTTGCTCATAATAAAACTGAATATACTTTCCAATCGCTTTAGTATCGCTTACTGCAAAACGAATTGGATAACCCGTACTCTCTTGAAGGTATTCTAAGATTGTCTCATCATTTGGCCATGCTGTTACAACTACAAGTACATCTTCGTCTATTTTTAAAGGCAGTATCATATTAAAAACAGCAAACTCACTGTCAATTAACTTCAATGTATCTCGTGTAGGGACATAACTGTCTAAATCAATATACTCAAGATTGTTTTGCTTTGCTATAGCGTGAGCCAATTCATCTGTTGTAACAAAATTAAGTTTTACAAGAATTTCACCAAGGGCTTCATTTGTTGCTTTTTGTACATGTAACGATGCTTCAAGCTGTTCTTGGGAAATAATTTCCATCTCTTTTAAAATCTCACCAATAATCTGAGCTGTCATAATTTGCACCTTTACATGTAATAGTAAAAGTTAGTATACAATATTATTTGTTAAAATATATTTTCAACAACAAAGCTTTAGAGAGTTTTTAAAATATACTTTGCCAAACTTAGAGCTTTTGAGCGATGCGACAATTTTTTCTTAACTTCATCATCTAGCTCTCCTAATGTTTTATCAAAGCCTAGCGGAATAAACATAGGGTCATATCCAAACCCACCATCTCCAACCGATTCACTCAAGGCTGTGCCGTACATCCAACCATGAACACAATACTCACCTTTTTTTGTAACTATAGCTATTGCCGCCGTATAGTGAGCAGGGGATGATTTCACACCCTTAGCTTTAATATCTTCTATTAACTTATATAAATTATCTTTATCATCTGCATCTTTACCTGCATGTCTTGCGCTATAGATACCAGGTTTTCCATCAAGTATATCTACACTGATTCCGCTATCATCGGCTAAAACTATTATATTTTCATCATTTAATGCTTTAAAAACCGCTCTTGCTTTTATTAAAGCATTCTCTTTGAAACTATCTCCATCTTCAATAATTTCGAACTCTTCCATCAGTTCACTGTATGGAATAACTTCATAATCCTCACAAAGCGCTTTTATCTCTCTAACTTTACCTTTGTTAGATGTAGCCAATACCAACTTCACATGTAATCCTTACAGTTTACTTTATTCACGAACTTTTTTAATTCACAAAGTTAGTGTAAACAATCTTTTAAATATAATATCACCATTATATAGTATTTAAGGTGTCAAATGTTTAAAAAAGTCTTTCCTCTCTCAGCAATCCTTTCACTTAGGTTTTTGGGTCTATTCTTAGTTTTACCAGTTATATCAGTATATGCTCTTGGTCTTGAGAATTCAACACCACTTCTAGTTGGTGTAGTCGTCGGTGGATATGCCCTGACTCAAGCAATATTTCAAGTTCCTTTTGGAACAATGAGTGACAAAATAGGAAGAAAACCAACTCTTCTTGTTGGTCTTATTATATTTTTAATAGGTTCGGTTATATGCGCATACTCTACTGATATTTACACTCTTATGATTGGTCGTTTTCTCCAAGGTGCCGGTGCTATCGGTTCGGTTATCACTGCTATGATTTCTGATTTAGTTGAAGAAGAGATTCGCGGCAAAGCAATGGCTATCATGGGCGGTACAATTGCTCTTAGTTTTGCTCTTGCAATGGGTCTTGGTCCAGTTATTGGAGCTAAATATGGTGTAGCATCTTTATTTATTATCACTGCTGTTTTAGCAGTTTTTGCTATTGTTCTTCTTTTTACAAAAGTGCCGACTCCTCCAAGAATCAAACATATTTACCACGCAACGGCAAAAACTTCTGATATTTTAAAAGACTCTAATCTTTTAAATATGATAGTTATAAACGCAATGCAAAAAGGTCTTATGACTGTTGCTTTTGTTCTTATCCCAATTATTCTTACAAGTACAGACTTTGCTTGGGAAAAATCTGACCTCTATATGGCTTACCTACCTGCTATGATTTTTGGTTTAATTGCCATGGGTCCTGCTGCTGTTTTTGGTGAAAAGCACAATAAACCAAAACAGATATTTTTGATCTCTATTATTCTGTTTACTGGTTCATTTTTGATTATGGGGCTCACAACTGATAGTACTGTTTTTGTAGTTGGTGTTGTGATGTTTTTTATCGGCTTTAATATGATGGAACCTCTAGTGCAATCAATGATTACAAAGTTTGCAAAAGTACACCAAAAAGGTGCAGCTTTAGGAATTTCTAATTCTGTTGCATATTTTGCTACATTTATAGGTGGTATATCTGCGGGTCTTTTATTGGGGATTAGCGATAGAGAGACAATCGGTATATCAGTAGCTGTTGTTGCAACTCTATGGTTTTTGTGGACGCTGAAACTTCAAAATCCGACCAAACACTCTCATCTGTACCTTCCGCATGACAATGTAGATATAACAAAATTAACAAACCTAGAAAATGAGCATATCGCAGAGTGGTACATAAACGATAGCGAAAATATAGTTGTTGTAAAATATGTAACAGGAGCAATCACGCAAGAAGATTTAAAAGCTAAAATCTCTAAATAAATTATTGTAATTTGATGCTATACTAACATTATGAATAAAGATCAAATTACACTAAAAACTATATATAATCTCATCTTAGATAAAAAGCCCGCACTTCTTTATGGGCAAGTAATAACTCTTCTTGCTATACTTGTAAGCATCCCTGTTCCTCTTATGCTTCCACTTATGGTGGATGAAATTCTTCTAAATAAACCATCTTATTTTGTCAACAGTATCAACTATATTGTCGGCGAAACAACACCTTTTTACTATATTGCTTTAGTAACATTTGCTGTTATTTTTTTACGTTTTATATACTATATCCTAGGTGTTGCTATAACGAAAATTTTCACTAAAATATCAAAATATGTTACTTTTATGATACGAAAAAGGTTAATAGATCATTTGAAAGTAACATCCATGAATGAGTATGAGACATTGGGCAGCGG
The DNA here is from genome assembly GCF_015265475.1 of Candidatus Sulfurimonas marisnigri. Taxonomy (NCBI): domain Bacteria; kingdom Pseudomonadati; phylum Campylobacterota; class Epsilonproteobacteria; order Campylobacterales; family Sulfurimonadaceae; genus Sulfurimonas; species Candidatus Sulfurimonas marisnigri. The sequence continues at coordinate 2,324,477 of NZ_CP054493.1, forward strand.
AGCTATAACTTCAAACCTGGTGACTGATGTAAATACACTTGACAGTTTTATTATGACTAGCGTTAGCCGTTTTGTTTCTTCTGTTTTAACACTTTTGGCTGTCGGCATTGTGATGATTGTTATTGACCCTATTTTAGGAGTTCTGATTTTAATAATTCAACCGCTAATTATGTTACTAAGTAAAAAGATGTCAAAAATAGTTGGTGCTTTAAAAAAAGAAGAGAATGAATCAATAGAGAATTTTCAAAATAATGTTGGAGAAACACTAGAACTTTATGGACAAATAAAAGCTAGTAACAAAGAAAACTACTTTTTCTATAATGCAATAGCACAAGCTAGAGATATTCAAAAAACTTCAAATGAGTATGGGTACAAAAGTATCGCTTATGAAAGACTATCCTACACTATATTTCTAGTAATGTTTGAACTTTTGCGTGCCTCTGGGCTTCTCTTGGTTGCATATAGTGATCTAAGCATAGGTATGATGTTCGCGATGTTTGGATATATCTGGTTTATAATGACTCCAGTTCAAGATATACTTTCTATGCAATACAGCTATGCTTCCGCAATGAGTGCACTAAAACGTATAAATAAAATTCTCACTTTAAAAACTGAGCATTCCGGTAACAAAATTTTAGATTCCCAACATGTAGATATTTCTCTGCACAATCTAAATTTCTCTTACTCTTTAGGTAAAAATACTCTTCAAAATATATCTTTAGAGATAAAAGCAGGCTCTAAAATAGCACTAATTGGAGCAAGCGGGAGTGGAAAAACTACTTTGGCTCAGATTATTTCAGGATTTTACGAGAAAAACAGTGGTTCACTAACTTATAATAATATAGAGATGGAAATATTAGATAAAACTTCACTAAGAGAAAAAATATTTTTAGTTCTGCAGATGCCAATACTATTTAACTCTACACTTAGATTTAATATTACCATGGGAGATGCAGGCATTAGTGATAAACAAATAAATGAAGCATTACAAATTGCTCAACTTAAAGAGATGATAGACTCTATGGAAGATGGACTAGATACAATTGTCGGACATCATGGTGTTAGACTCTCTGGAGGACAAAGACAACGCCTAAGTATTGCTAGAATGATTATCGCAAATCCTTGTGTAGTAATATTTGATGAATCAACTTCAGCACTCGATGTGCATACGGAGGCAAAACTTCATACAGCAATAGCTCCTATGTTAAATGACAAAACAGTTATAACAATCGCGCACAGATTAAGCACTGTAAAAAATGCTGACATTATTTATGTTTTAGATTCTGGTAAAATAGTTCAAAGAGGAACTCACAAAGAGCTAGAAGAGGAAGAAGGACACTATATAGAGTTTATTAAAAATCAATTACTGTAGAGATGATTATTTACAATTTCATCTCTACGTTGTGAAGAGGAAACTAGATATTACTTTTTAGGAAGAACATACATGTTGTAGTAGCGGCCTTCGAATTTTGGTGACTTATCCATAACACCGATATCTTCAACCATTGGCCAAATTCTTAAAAGAACCTCTCTTGCAGCTTGAGGATTAGCCATTTCACGGCCTCTCAAGAAAACACGAAATTTTACATGCTTACCTTGTTCTAAAAACTCTCTTGCATGTTTTACTTTATAGCTAATGTCATTTTCAGCAATTTTAACAGATAGTTTAATCTCTTTAACATCAATTTTAACTTGATTTTTTCTCTGCTCTTTAAGTTTTCTTTCTTCTTGGTATCTATATTTACCGTAATCCATAATTTTTGCAACAGGCGGTTTTGCATCCGGAGCTATTAGTACTAAATCCAAACCTAACTCATTTGCTTTTTCCATAGCCTCATCAAGAGAAATAATTCCTAAAGATTCTCCTCCATCTACATTACATCTTAGTTCCGTTGCACGGATATCGTCATTCATTATGACACGGTCTTTTTTAGTCAAAAATTTACCTCATTTATTTTAGTTTTTATAAGCGATAAGAACTCATCCTCGCTTAAATTATATTGTTCTCTAGTTCTACGGTCACGAATAGCGACTGTTTTACCTTCAACCTCTTCATCTCCTATGATAATCAACATAGGAACTCTTGATTTTTCTGCTGTTCTAATTCTTTTATTTAAAGAATCATTTTTAGAATATATCTCAAAATCAGCACCAATATCGATAAGTTTATCTGAAATTGACTTAGCATATTCTTTATGGGTATCGGCAATTGGAACGATTGCGACTTGTGTTGGAGCAATAAACATTGGAAATTCCCCAGCATAATGTTCAGTCAAAATTCCAATAAAACGCTCAAAAGACCCTAAAATAGCTCTATGAATCATAACTGGTTGAATTTTGTCATTATTCTCACCGTTATACTCTAGCTCAAATCTCTCTGGTAGATTAAAATCTAGTTGAATTGTTCCACACTGCCACTCACGGCCAATAGCGTCAGTTATTTTAATATCTATTTTAGGACCATAAAAAGCTCCTCCACCCTCATCTATTTCATAAGGAAGACTATTTTTATCCATCGCATTTTTAAGTGCTTGTGTAGAAACTTCCCACACTTCGTCATTTCCAACTGCTTTTTCTGGTTTAGTAGAAATCATCATCTTATAATCGAACTCAAAAGTTGACATAATTTTATCTACAAAATCAACAACTTCTATAATCTGTTCTTCTATTTGCTCCGTAGTACAAAAAATATGCGCATCATCCTGAGTAAATTCACGAACACGGAAAAGTCCATGAAGAGCACCAGTCATCTCATGACGATGGACTACACCATATTCAAAATATTTTATAGGTAAATCGCGGTAAGAGTGCAATTCATCTTCATATACTTTTATATGACCAACACAGTTCATAGGCTTAACACCAAACTCTATTTCATCTATGTTTGTAAAGTACATGTTCTCGCCGTAGTTTTGGTAATGCCCTGATGTTTTCCATAAGTCTGAACGAAGCATTTCTGGTCCACGTACAGGCTCATAGCCACGCTTACGGTGCGCTTTAAAAAGTAGAGACTCTAGTCTTGCACGAAGTCGCCCGCCAGCTGGAAGCCAGATAGGAAATCCTGCTCCAACCTCTTCACGAAATGTAAACATTTTCATCTCAGCACCAATCTTACGGTGATCTCTTTTTTCAGCTTCAGCTATCATTTCAAGGTGAGCTTTTAACGCCTCTTTATCTGCAAATGCGATACCATAAATACGAGTTAACATCTCATTTTGAGAGTCTCCACCAAGGTATGCACCAGCTATTTTAGTAAGCTTAAAATATCTGATTAAACCAATACTTGGAAGATGTGGTCCACGACAAAGGTCTTCAAATTCACCTTGTTTGTAGATGCTAACACTCTCATCTTGGATTCTCTCCATTACAGAAAGTTTTAAATGGTCATCTTTAAATTTACTTTTAGCTTCATCCATTGATATAGAGTACTTTTCAATTGGATATTTTTTCTTTGCAAATGACAACATTTGTTTTTCAATATTTTTTAAATCACCCTCACCAATTTCTGATTCTGTTTTAAAGTCATAGTAAAAACCTTCTTTTACCGTTGGTCCTACATAAAATTTTGCATCTGGGTAAAGAGACTTTATAGCTTGAGCCATAAGGTGAGCTGTTGAGTGACGTAGAACTTCTAAAGAATCCTCAGAGTTGTCAAGATGAATCTGTTCACCTTCAAACCCAAGCTCTTTAGCTGTTTGCAAGTCAATTATCTCATTATTATGTTTTATTGCGATTGCGTTCACTTATAATTTTCCTTTTTATAATTCTGTTTTTAAAACTGCACCATTAGATGCGTTAGAAACTAAAAGACTATATCTTTTTAGCCACTTTGATTTAACTTCATTCTTGTGAGGTTTCCAAGCAGCTCTTCTTTTAGCAATAATATCTTCACTTACGTTAAGTCGTAAAAGATGATTGTCAGTATCTAGCTCAATTTCATCGCCATCTTCTACAAGAGCTATAACTCCACCTTCAGCAGCTTCAGGAGAAATATGACCAATACTGGCTCCGCGGGTAGCACCGCTGAAACGACCATCTGTAATAAGAGCTACACTCTCACCAAGTCCCATTCCCATAATAAGTGAAGTAGGTGCTAGCATCTCTTGCATACCAGGACCACCTTTTGGACCCTCATAACGAATAACTACAACGTCACCAGCTTTAACTTTATGATTCATTATCCCAGCAAGTGCTTCTGGCTGAGAGTTAAAACATACTGCCGTTCCTTTGAACTGTTTCATATTCCCAGTTATTCCTGCAGTTTTAACAACTGCACCCTCTGTTGCAAGATTACCAAATAAAATTGATAAACCACCAACTTGAGAGTAAGCATTTTCATTTGTATGAATAATGTTTTCATCTAAGATTTTTGCATCAGCTATTCTTTCACCAAGAGTTTCGCCAGATACCATTAAAGAATCTAGGTGTAACAATCCGCCACGACGAGCAACCTCATTCATAACTGCGTTTACACCACCAGCTTTGTTTATATCATCCATATGAACAGTACTTAACGATGGAGATATTTTAGCAATATGTGCCACTTTATCAGCTATTTTATTGATGTTTTCAATTTTATATTCAATATCAGATTCTCTTGCTATTGCTAAAAGATGTAAAACAGTGTTTGAACTTCCACCCATTGCCATATCTACAACAAATGCATTATGAATAGCTTTTTCATTTAAAATATTTTTCATTTTAAATCTAGGATCTTCAGCCTTAGCCATTTCAACAACACGTCTTGCTGCTTTTTTAACAAGTTCTATTCTCTCAGGAGTCATTGCTAGTATAGTTCCATTACCTGGAAGGGCTATACCCATAGCTTCACAAAGAGTATTCATAGAGTTTGCAGTAAACATACCAGAACAAGAACCACCACTTGGACAAGCTTCACATTCTATCTCGTATAATTCTTCATCAGTCATCTTACCTTCAGCATGTTGACCAACAGCCTCAAATGCAGTAGCAAGATCAATAGGAGTACCATCTTTTTTATGTCCAGCAGCCATTGGCCCACCAGAAACAAAAATAGTAGGAACATTTACACGAAGAGCACCCATAATCATTCCTGGAACAATTTTGTCACAGTTGGGGATACAAATCATTGCATCTAATTGATGAGCATTCATTACAGTTTCTATAGAGTCTGCAATTATTTCACGAGAAGGAAGGGAGTAAAGCATACCTTCATGACCCATAGCGATTCCATCATCAACACCAATAGTATTGAATACAAATGGAACACCGCCTGCCTCACGAATGGCCTCTTTTACAATCTCTCCATATTCGTGTAAGAAGAAATGTCCAGGGATAATATCTATATAACTATTTGCTATTCCGATAAATGGTTTGTCAAAGTCTTCATCTTTAAGTCCTGTTGCACGAAGCAATGAACGATGAGGAGCTTTATCAAACCCTTTTTTAATAATGTCACTTCTCATAAAAATCCTTATACAATAATTGTTATTTTAATATAAATGCGATTATACCATTTTTTTAAATTTTTTTGTGAAAACTCTTTACAAACAAAAATTAAGTCGCTATAATTCCGCTCACTTAAAAATTAAGTGCGTTCTTTAATTGCGGGAATAGCTCAGTGGTAGAGCACAACCTTGCCAAGGTTGGGGTCGCGAGTTCGAACCTCGTTTCCCGCTCCATTATAATTATAAACTGTGATTTCATTCACTATGCCCGGATGGCGAAATTGGTAGACGCAGGGGACTTAAAATCCCCCGGTAGCAATACTGTGCCGGTTCAAGTCCGGCTCCGGGCACCATTGATTGAAACAGAAACTGGTGCCATCGCCAAGTGGTAAGGCCGCAGCCTGCAAAGCTGCTATCCCCAGTTCAAATCTGGGTGGCACCTCCAATTTATAATACATACTAATACAAACGTGGATCTTTGGCAGAGTTGGTCGAATGCACCGGTCTTGAAAACCGGCGAGGGTTATACCTCCCAGAGTTCGAATCTCTGAGGGTCCACCATCTATTTACTCAATACCTCACACAAAATCGTCCGTAAACCCCTGTAAACAGCATTTTAAGCTACCTTACAAGCATTTGCCGTAGGAATTACCGAGACACAAAGCGAAACACAAAAGACACCTAGTTCGTGCTAGGAATGCCGTATATGAGTGTTAATTTATCCACTACAAATGATAACTATTATCGTTTAAGATTTCGTGTACACAAGCGATTAATCCCGTACTTCAAAAAGAGCTTTATTAGTAAGTCATTACAAACCAAAGACAAAAAGCAAGCAAAACTAAAAGCCGATAAAATCTACTATGCCTATCAACAAATCCTTAATACGCTATACATTATAAAGGGAGAACAAACCCAAGAGTTAGTGAACAAGCTAATACATGAAGAACTAGAACAACAATTAAATACACCCATTGTAACACCTTCCACTTCCACAACTATTTCAAATATTACTACTCTAAAAGAAGCATATGATAGATTTTGCACTTGGTACTATCAACAAGACATAACTAAAAAGCAATACATTATTACTACTAGTAAACTCAAAAATATGATACTTCCCTACTTTGGAATGGATACAAATGTTGATAATGTGACATTAGAAAATGTAGAGGAGTTTAGAGAGTTTATTTCAACGTTTCCGAACACAAATAAAAAGAAGTACAATTCATTGTCATTCTCAAGGATTATCAAGTTACGTAAAATACCTCAAGAAGATATAATCGGTATAAGTACTCAAATAAAATACTTAAAGATTTTAAAGCAATTCTTTTACTTTATGGTTAGAGCGAATATACTTTCTTATAACCCGTGCACGTTACTAAATATGCCAAACAAAAATATCTTGAATAGAGAACCATTTGACGAAAAAGATATTACGGCATTATTTTCTATATTCGATACTCTTGATAATAAAAAATATATTTATTATACGTTAGCTTATACAGGTATGAGACCTTCTGAGTGGAATGTCCCCTATAAACTAGACAATTACTAAACTAGTAAAAACCTAACTTTTTAAAGACTTTTGATTATACCTTTTTTCAAACTCATTCGGTGAAATATAATCTAAATAACTATGTCTTCTTTTTGAGTTGTAGAACATTTCTATATATTCAAATATTTTAGAAGCTGCAATTTCTCTCGTTAAAAATATCTGTTTTCTAACAAGCTCCTTTTTTAGAGTCTTAAAAAAGCTCTCGGCAACTGCATTGTCATAACAGTTTCCTCTTCGACTCATACTCAGAGTAATATTATGTGAAGTTGCAAACTTTTTATAGTCGTAAGAAGCATATTGACTCCCTTGATCTGAGTGAAGTATGACCTTGTCATCCTTACTTAGTCTTGTTGTGGCCATTTTTAATGCTTCAACAATTAACGGTGTAGTTTGGCGATGGCCAGTTGCCCAGCCAATAATTTTTCTACTATATAAATCAATAACAGTGGCTAAAAATATCCATCCTTCTTTAGTTCTAATGTAAGTTATATCACTCACCCATGTGTCATTTGGCTTCCCTGAAATGAAACACTGATGAAGATGGTTTGGATAAGCTTTGTGAGCTGGACCAGCCTTACTATATGGCTTACGTTTATAAGTGCCTACCCCATACAGTTTAGCTTCACTCATGAGTCTAGCTACTCGCTTTTTATTTACATGAATACCTAACTCTTTGAGGTCTTTATGAATATTCCTGTGACCATAAACACCATTTGATGCTTTGAATGCATCTTTAATCTGTATTAGCAATTCTTTATTTTCAAGTTCTCTATCTGAGATCGGCTGATTTAGCCACTGATAATATCCGCTACGGTGTACTTGCATAACTTTGCAAAGTCTATGAACTGAATAAACTTCACTATATACTTTTATAAAAGCATATTTTAGTTTGTGTGGCTTGCAAAGTACACCGCGGCCTTTTTTAGTATGTCCCTCTCTTCTGTAACTCTTTTGAGCTCTTTTTGGAGTTTCTTTATCTCTATTTGAGATTCATCTAATATTTGATGCTTTTGTATTGCTTGGGGAGATTCTAATCTTTTTATCCAGTTTCTTAGTGAGTCAGGATGAACTCCTAGTCTATCAGCAGTATCTGTAATGCTATACCCATTTTTTGTAACTTGCTTCACCGCTTCTATTCTGAACTCTTCACTATAAACTACTCTTGCCATTTTTTAATCCTATTAAATCTCATAATACATTCGTATTATTTTATCTAAATTACTGAATTAAATATTGTCTAGTTTATAGGGGACATTCCAAACGGTTTATCAGCAAGGCTTTTAAGAAAAGTGCTATTACGGAAAAAATAGCTGAATATCATAATGCCGATATAGAAGGATACACTAAAAACGTCGTGAACTTTGTTGTCAATAAGATTCGTGACAACAACCAATATGTAGGCATAAAGTATCAATCCGACCCATTTCGTGATAACTCAAGTGTTGAGTTTAACGCTCAGGTAATGACCATTACATTTAATGACCTGTTTCCGATTGTGCCTGAAGCAAAGGAAGACGACTCCATAGTTACTGATTACAAGGAACATTTCAAAGATTTAGATATGTTCTTGGATTTCTTATTAGCCTCGAGATTTGGAGCGGACAGAAAAAAAGCATATATGTGGTTTAGAGCTCAATCGGATTGGGGAAAGAGTTGGTTATTTCAAGGTGTACTTAGCGGATTGAAATTGGCGACAACGATTACTGAAAGTGAGCTCAAAAAAAGCTATTCAGGTGGAGCAAGTGGATTTACAGCTGACATGTTTACACACTCTTGGTTTCTGTTTATTGACGAGTTTAAGTCAGCCGTATCTGAAATCAAGAATATCACTCATGAACTAAGTTTTAGTCCAAAGTTTCAAGGACAAGTAACCGTTCCCCTGTATGCCAAGATATTCAGTTCAGCCGAAAATGTTAGCTCATTGAATAATGATGGAATGGTAGAGAGCCAATTTGCCAATAGATTTATTTTTTGGACTGAAGAAGGAAGACTGACAGGTAGAGACTTATATGCAAACAACCAATTGCTTTATACTAAGGTAATAATCTCATATGTTTATAACTACTTAAAAACTAAAGCCGAGATGTATATCTCTTTAGGAGAGATTGAAGCCTCAAACAGAGCTAATGAAGTTCTTAATCAGATAATTAAAGCCAAAGAGGTTGCAACTGTATCAGTTGAAGAAGTCTTAGCTGAACGAATTGAGGAGTTCAAGGAAGAGTATCAAGATATTTTTGAGTTGCGTGAGCAATTCTTTATCTATGAAGACTATGTCTATGTTAAGCATAAAGGTAAATTTATCGAGGCCTTTCTAAACACTTACTTTAGTGAAGTTGAGATAAAAATCATTAGACACAAAGAGCAAAATATGATACTCGGCATATCTGATTCAGAGCGATATACAAAACGAGTTGGTGGAAAATCTGTTAGTGGCTACAAGTGGAAGAGGATAGAGAAGCCTGTTCAAATCTTAAAAGACACCCCGTTTGATTTTGAGTTAGGAGAAGTCTCATGAGATTCTCCTATAAGGTCTTTACCCCTAAATATCAAGGTGGAGAACTAGATAAAACACAGGCTATGAAAGCGTGTGCGAGGGATTACAATACATTTTATGCTCAAAATAGTGAAAGTGAGTTGGAGCAGTTAGGAAAATCATTTCAAAATTATTATGTTTATTCTAATATTGTTTGGAAAGATAATCACCGAAAGATAGAGAATGCTGTATTAGAAGAAATTGATATGCTTATCATTGATATTGATAATGGACTGACAATCAGCGAAGTACTATGTAATACGCCATTTCAAATAATGACATTAACAACTACTTCTCATACAGAAGAGCACCACAAATTTAGAGTTTTTATTCTATTGGAGGAACCAATTTCATTAAAGGATAACATTGAGTATAGAGAGTTACTGAAGTTAATTGACTCAAAATACTTTAATTCTCAGTCAGATAAAGCTTGCTTTGAAGTAGGAAGAGCGTTCATTACAACAGGTAGTGCTAAGTATCAAATAAATGGTATTAAGGAAATGCTTGATTGTAGTGTATTACTCAAAGAGGCGAAGATAAGCGCTTTAGGTGAAAGATTAAAAAGCCAACCGTTATTCAATCACATATCGACAAAGGAATTTACTATTGAGCAGGTCAAACAATTTCCTAAAGTTAAAGACTTGGTTGGCTCATTCGGAGAGCAGAACCATTATCGACCTGTCTTCCAAATTCTCGGGATAGCCAAGAAAGCGGGATTATCCGACCAAGACGCAGTCAACCTAGTAATGAGCTATAACATTGGCGGAGAATACTCCGATTTCAACGACCTCATGAAGAAAGTGAAGAGATACCGATAAGCAAAACCTCACCATTTGTATCAAGTGTATCAAGCAATGATTTTTACTTGATACACTATGACCAACGAAAGTGACCGCTGAGCTTTGTTTTCGAAGAGTGTATCAATGTATCAACTGTATCAAGTGATTTTAAAAAGTTTAGGAAATATTTATTCTAAGATAAAATATATAAAGTTTTTGGTTTTACTTGATACAGTTGATACATTGCAACATTAGTATATTTAATTCTTCAACCTCACCACACCTACATTCTCAGAAAGTACACTATCTAAGACATATAAGTGTCTGCTGTTCACAGCCCATAACTAGGTGTCTCAAATCAAGTCTCAGGAAAGAGTCTCTTAAGGTCTAGGCCTTTATGATGGCCTGAAGTCAACACAGGAGTAATCATGAAAGTAGGATATGCAAGAGTATCGAGTTCGGGACAAAACCTTCAATCTCAGATAGAGTCACTTCAAGCTATTGGTTGTGAGAAGATATTTCAAGAGAAGGTGTCAGGTAGACAATACGATAATAGAGAACAACTACAAGAGGCAATTGACTTCGTCAGAAGTGGAGATACATTTGTTGTTACTAGACTAGATAGGTGTTCTAGGTCAGTCAAAGACTTACACCAAATAATAGAGACCCTGAACTCTAAGGAAGTTGACTTTAAAGCTACGCAACAGGAGCTAGATACAAGCTCTTCAAGCGGTCGTTTAATGATAGGATTACTTAGTATTGTTTCGGCATTTGAGACCGACCTAAGGGCTGAGAGACAAGCTGAAGGCATATCTAGTGCACTAAAACGAGGTGTTAAATTTGGAGCTAAATCTAAGTTCGACGAAGAGAGAACTATCCAAGCAATAGATATGCAATCAAGAGGTATTACAAATCAAGAAATAGCTGACGGGTTTGGGATTGGGAGAAGTACATTATTGAGGTATATTAAGCAGTACAAAAACCAAGAAAACTAAGTAAAGTTATGAGTGAAAAATCGAGACACAAACCGAGACACATTTTAAGTGCATGTAAGACAAAGCCCGCTACCATGTTACTTACAGGTGTTTGTTTCACTTTAAAATCTCAACTGAGGGTCCACCACTTTTTCAATACAATCCCCTTTTTTACGATACTTACTAGAGACTTTTTATAACTAATATTTTTCAAATATACCGGTCAGTTTTATCAGAGTATTACAATTTTTGACTCATTTTTGCCGCAAATTATTCGGGCTTCTTTTACTCGATCTTTTTTAGCATAAAGTTATATATCCCTACTATCAACTATCTCCTCAATAATATTCATGCTACCAAGTTGTAAAGCAGTTAACTTTCCACCATAAACACAACCAGTATCAATACCATAGTAGTTTTCTCCAATTTCAATTTCATTATAGTCTGTATGTCCAAAAATATTTACTACATCATAACTTTTCCAATCTTTTTCCCAGTCATGTCCCCACTCATCTTCGTCAGAGATTCTATTTTTTAATAGACCTGTATGTGCACTACTATTATTTCTTCTTTGATAATATGGTAAACTAAATCCATGCGTAATAAAGTATTTATCAATTTCAATATATCTTGGCATTGATTCTAACCACTTTACATGATTCAGCATAGTTTCATAGCTATCTTTATAGCTTAATAAAGTCTGTTCTCCACCCATGTAATCTTCTATATTCCATCTTACACATAATTCTCTGTTGTCCGTACACTCTTGTATATGTGTAATCATATAATCATCGTGGTTTCCAAGTATACAATGATAGTTATTTTTCATAACTAACTCTATAACTTCTTTAGTATGTAATCCTCTGTCACATAAATCACCTACAAATATAATATCTGCATCAACTGGAAGTTTTACTAAAAGCTTTTGTAGTGTGTAAAAACATCCATGGACATCACCAATAATATAAGTGTTTTCAATATTTTCTACTTCAATTCTCATTAGAGAGTTATCCTTGATATATCATATTTATTTTTCATTTTGATAGTATACTTTATTGCAATTTACTTTTATATGAGTATTACAATTTTTGACTTATTCTAATCGCAAATTTGTCATAATAAGATTTTGTAATTCTATCAAATGAAGAGTCAATTGGAAAAAAGCTAAAGACTAATTCGCGCCCAACCTAAGACTTTTTTAGTAATTCAAGTTATTTTTTTCATTACTGGAAGAAACTGTGCCACAATAGCATAAAAAGCCTACTTGAAAATCTTGTGCTATAATCCGACAAAAGAGAAGGATTATTTTATGGAAATAGCTAAAGATACACTTGTTCATATTGAATACAGTCTACATGATGCCGATGGTGTACACCTCAATCCAAATGAGAGAGAACTTATTTACCTTCATGGAGGATATGGGCATATATTTTCAGAACTAGAAAATGCTATGGATGGTAAAGTGCTTTATGATACTTTTAAAATAACACTTTCACCGGAAAAAGCTTTTGGAGAGTATAAAGAAGAACTTCTCTTTGAAGAGCAACTCAGTGACCTTCCAGAAGATGTTTTTGTGGGGATGGAACTTGACGGAAATAACGATGAGTTTCCAGAAGAAACTATTATATACATAATTACAAATATCCATAATGATTCTGCTACACTCAATGGAAATCACCCCCTTGCTGGAAAGACAATAACTTTCGAAGGGCTTATCACAGAGATTCAAGAACTAAACGAAGATGAAGTTCGTGCTATTCTTGAACACGATGCCCATCACCATGACTAAGTTCAAGGAAAAAATGCAAATAGTTACAGAAAAATTATTGAACTTAGGTGTAGACGAGGATAAAGAGATTAACGAGTCTCAACTTGTTTTACTAGACGTCAAAGAAGATGAAAAGTCCGAATGGAAGGCCTTATCACTTAACAAGCAACTCTCAGATGCGAGAGCTGAACTCTTTGTTTTGCTAAATGGTGTTGAGGACAAAGAGATTCAGGACAAAATTATTTTTAACTACAAAGCTTTGCAAAAGTTCCGAAAAAAAGAGAATGATAAAGAGCTAATAGTAGAAAAAGAAGTTCAAATCCAAACTCATGAGAGAGGCGATGTAACCATATATTGTGATGGTGGATGTACTCCTAACCCAGGTAAAGCTGGTTCGGGAATAGCCGTTTATAGAAACGACAAACTATCCGAACTTTGGTATGGACTATATGAAGAGATGGGCACTAACAACACAGCGGAACTTGGAGCACTTTATGAGTCTCTACTACTCGCTAAAAAAGAGTCTGAAAATGGAAACACGGTTGAGATAAAGTGCGACTCAATGTACTCCATAAACTGCATAAAAACATGGGCAATATCCTGGGAAAAAAAAGGGTGGACAAAAAAAGGTGGAGAGATTAAAAACTTAGAAATTATCAAACTCTCATACCACCTATACAACTCCATTAAAAAAGATATAACGCTCTCCCACATAAAAGCGCATGCAGGTTTTGAGGGAAATGAGTTAGCTGATAGAATGACAATGTATACAATCCAAGAAAAAAGTGAATCTTTTGTTAAATATGACAAAGAAATAATTGTTGTTGATATTTTAAAGATGAGGGCTTGATAAAATATGTCAGAAGTAAAGTTATCAGAAGTGTATGCGGCTCATTTAGTGTGTCATGGTTCAAGACAGTTGTGATAAATACTCAACTTGGAATGCCCCCTATAAACTAGGCACATTATAATTTAGTAAATCAATCGCAGTAACGATCGTCATTATCTTCTTCTTGATCCTCATCATCATTATCCAACGGTTCTTCGTTAGTGTAGTCATATGTATCATCAATACTATCATCTTCTTCTATTAAATTATTTTTATTAAAATCAATCATCAATTCAACTCCTACTTTTTTAAAAATATAATATGTTTGAGTTTAATACTACGTTCATATTATTAAAAGGGATATTGTATCGAAAGATTAAGCACTAAAGACAATTTCTATTCAAAAGTGAAATATATACAAAAAAAATGCCCGCCGAACTCCCTAAGAGACGAGGAGTCATATTCGGACTAAGGGCTGAACGATGATAGGAATGTGGCTTGTTTTACAACTTTTTTAATCTATCTTGAACCTCATAGAATGTTTTTTCAACATCTTTAGAATTCTTAGCACCAATTTTACTAAATAATACTACAGCAAGCCAAGCAGCGATAAAACCAGGAAGGAGTTCATACAGATCAAAGATACCCCCTTCCAGCTGTTTATAAAGTATGACAGTTAAAGAGCCAACAAGCATTCCGGCAATAGCTCCATTTTTAGTTATATTATGATTATAAAGTGAAAGAATGACTAGAGGACCAAATGCAGCACCAAACCCTGCCCATGCGTAAGCTACGAGTTTTAATACACTGGAATTCTCATCTGTAGAAATATACCATGCAATTACTGCAATAGCTATTACAGTTAATCTCCCTACCCATACCAGTTCTTTGTCCGTTGCATCTTTTCTGAGTATCACATGATAAATATCTCTTGTAAGAACTGAAGAAGAAACGAGCAGTTGAGAGTCTATTGTACTCATAATTGCCGCCAAAATTGCTGCAAGTAAAAATCCTGCAATCCATGGGTTAAAAAGTAATTGAGAAAGTGTAATAAATATTTTCTCACTATCTTTAAGATCTACCCCATGCGACACTACATATGCTAATCCGAAAAATCCTACTGCCAATGAACCAATAATTGAGATTATCATCCAAGTCATACCTATAGTTTTTGCACGATGCATCTCATCTTCGTGGCGAATAGACATGAAGCGAACCAGTATATGTGGTTGTCCAAAATATCCAAGCCCCCAAGCCATCAAAGAGAGTACGCTGACTATGGATGCTCCGTTTAAAATATCCAGATTAGATGGGTCAACAGACTCTATAATTCTTAGTCCCTCACTTATCCCACCGACATCATAAATAACAACAATAGGCACAACCGCTAAGGTAAGCATCATCAATATACCTTGAATAAAATCTGTCCAGCTTACAGCATTGTACCCACCTAAGAAAGTATAAGATACGATTACAAAACTTCCAATCAAAAGTGCCGTGTCGTAGTCAAGATGAAAGGTGACTTCAAAAAGTTTTGCACCGCCGACAAGTCCGGAAGATGTGTAAAGAGTATAGAAAACTAGAATAACAACAGCAGTCACAATTCGAAGTAAATTTCCTTTGTCGTTAAAGCGGTTTGAGAAATAATCAGGGATGGTAATCGCATCTCCAAGATGATGAGTATAAACACGAAGAGGCTTTGCCACATAATGCCAGTTGACATATGCTCCAATAATTAGACCAACAGCTATCCAACTCCCAACAACCCCTTGGCTATACATCATGCCAGGAAGTCCTAAAAGCAACCATCCGCTCATGTCTGATGCTCCCGCACTCAGTGCTGTAACTCCAGGTCCTAAGCTTCTTCCGCCTAAAACAAAATCGCTAAGATCATCTGTTTTAAAATAAAAGTAGATACCTATCCCTATCATTACTAGCATATATGCTACAAATGAAATAATTACTGGTGTTTCCATTATTTTTTTCCTTTTTTTAAGACCGAGAAGTCCTAGATTGCCATTTCTATAAAAACTGTCTGATACACTCTGCTCAATAAAAAATGCATAAGTTAATACGCACATACATAAATATAAATATTCTAATGCATCTTATCATCCATGTCTTATTATTTATGCCATCATTATATCAGAATAGCTTTTCGAAGGTTCTCATAACCTGCGCAGTAACCTCCACAAATCAAATACCTGACTACATTTCTAGTAATTGTTAATGACTATATTTTAAATTATAAGAAAAAATAATTATTTAGCTTGAAATATTTTACTTTAAATTCGAAATATCATAATTAAAATTTCGTACTATTCTTAAAAAATGATAAAATAAGAAAAAACAACAAGGGAAATATTATGTCACATACACTAATTCACAATGAAGCAGAATCTAAATATGAATACCATATTGATGGGCACATAGCTTATATCACCTATAATGAAGACCAAGAAGGGCATATGCATCTTACTCACACTATTGTACCTGATGCACTTGCTGGGAAAGGTCTTGCGAAAAATCTTTTAGAAGATGTTTTAGAAGAATTTAAAAAGAGTAATAAAAAAGCAGTTGCACAGTGCACTTACGTTGTAAAGTATCAAGAAAAACATCCTGAGTTAAGTGATCGTTTCGCTTAAAATATGGCTCTTTTAGCACTTCTTTAAAGTTGTACTAAAGAGCAGATTTTTTAAGTTGTGTTTGAAATTATGAACTGTTCCTTGCTACATGTAATAAAATATTAGTCTTTAAACCAGTGTGGGTTATTTTCAATATTATGTTGCAGTTTTTCATACTCTGTTTTTGGTAAATTATTAATATCATCCTTATCAATAATTTGGATATTTGTTATATCATTATTATTACTATCATTTCGTAAATATTTTAATATAAGTTTTCCATCAGCATAAACTTCTTGTTTGATTATTTCATCATTATCATTATATGTTATACATTCGCCATGTAACTTGCCATTATTATATGTTTTAGTGCTTTTTACACTTTCGTTTGCTTTAGGAATGAAATATTTTGTTTCTACTCCATGTCTCTTATCTTCTACAAAATACTCTACTTTTGACAAAACGCCTTTCATAGTGAAGTGCTTAACTTCTTTAATACCATCTTTAAAATTAATTAGCTCCCTAACATAAGCATCTTTAGCATTATAATAATGCTTTGTAACAAACGTGTCACCATCTATATATGTTTCAGTTTCTATATTTTTACTTGGATAATTAATTATTTTGTGTTTTTCTTTCATTATAGTCCTTTGATTTATTAGATAAGTTTCGATGGTCTCCCTACGTGGACTCGAACCACGAGCTATCCCTTAGGAGGGGACTGCTTTATCCAGTTAAGCGATAAGGAGAAAATGTAAGGTTGGTATTGATGCAAAAGTAAAATATTATTACAATTGTCAATAACATTTTATCCAAATACTTAGCTAGTTAAACATTAAAAGTGCTACAATTTCATAAATACAACTAAGGAATATTTGATGAAAATAGCTATCCCCGTAAAAGATGATAATTTAGAGTTTTTCGGTAATGCAGGGCATACTCCAAAGTTTGCCATATATAATATGAATGGAACAGGAATGTTTAGATCATTTAAATTGGATGTTGTAAAAAACAACCCTAGAACTGACATTGACCATAACGATGAGGAGCACAGCTGTGCCCATGACGGTGATGATGCAGCCCATATAGCTCAACATGAAAGAATGGGAACAGTTCTTAATGAGTGCGACTATATAGTTGTTGCAAGAGCATGTAAAAACACTGCAAATACAATGAACTCACATGGTGTTAAAATCGTAAAATATAGTGGTGATTCATCTCAAGCAGACTCTATACTAAAAGAAGTTTCGTCTAAGTTTATAAAATAATTTTCTCATTTGCAGATGGAAACTAAGCCTCTTTCCATCTCTCTTGTCTGATTATTACACTATTTTCTTCATCAATCAGACTAAGTTCACCGTCACTAATATTACACTGCAAAGAGATTGCTCTAATAGCTAGTTCTTCTATATCACCATCTATACTAAGATAAATAACAGAGAGGTTTTTAAAACGCTTAAGAGATTTTTCTGCCTGTTTCCACCATGCTGATGCAGCACCATCTTGATATGTATATATTATAACTTTATCAGAGCGTCCGCACGCTTTTTTAATACGTTTTTCATCAGGCTGACCCAAATCAATCCATAGCTTTATTTCACCGTCTAAAGACTTCTCCCACAAGTCCGGTTCATCATCCTGTGAAATCCCTTTACAAAATACCAATGTCTCATTAGCATTAAGAACAAAAGCGCTTAACCTAACCATTAATCTCAAGTCATTTTCTGATGGGTGTTTAGCGAGGGTAAAGTTATGCTCTGCGTAATAATTGCGGTCCATATCAGCAATGTTAAGTGCAGCCTTATGAATAGTTGCTTTTGCAGCCATATAATTCCTTTAATTAATTCTATAATAGTTAAGAGTATACAGTAATAGAGTTTTTATTCTATTTTTTTAGTAAAAATATGTGACAATGCCACCATAAATTTAATGAAAAAGCAGTGAAGGCCAAGCATGAAAACACCTACTAAAAAAACTTATAACAACAATATGAAATCTACCCCTCATAATAATAAAAGAAAATCTTCTCCTAAAAATAAAACAATTGATGCAGCACCTAAAAATGAAGTTAAAGAGATGTTTATAAACTGGTTTAGAAAAAACAATAACGTTGGTCAGATTATGAGTAAACAAGATGTTGTGAAAGATATTTTAACTAAACTGGATTCAAAACAAAATGATGCATTAGAAAAAGCTATGAATGAACTAAAACATGATGGCTTAATCGAGGTAAAAGAGGATGGGGTCACATTGGTCTTGACTCAAAAAGGTTCTGATTTTATTTGATTATACTACACCTTTAAGAGTATACTAAAGCAAGCACCATTACCTTTATTATAAACGTTTAATGAGCCATTATGGTGCTCTTCTACAATTCTTTTTGACATGTAGAGTCCGAGACCTGTTCCATTTTTTTCATTTTTTGTAGAAAAGTATGGATCGAAAATTTTCTCTTTTATTCCAGGGTCTATTCCTCCACCATTGTCACATATAGTGATACTGTCTTTTTCTGTTGTAATTAGAATATGTGGGTTTTTTATCTGTTTTTCTTTAAAGTTATCTTGTGCATTTTTTAGTATATTTAAGACAACCTGCATCATTTCATTTGAATATGTCTTAATCTTTATATTAGAGTTATACTTGCATATTAACTCTACATTGTCACTCTTTAGAGAATCTTTTATAATCTGCAATGCTTTTGTTACTACCTCTTGAAGGGTGACTTCTATAGGCTCCCTATTTGGTTTATAAAAATTTCTAAAATCGTCTATAGTTTCAGTTAGGGTTTTAACAAAGTCTTCTATTTTTACTAGCCTATCAAAGAAATAGTTAGAATAAGCATCTCTACTCTCTTTGCTCTCTAGATTAAATGTTTCCAACTCAATTTTCATTTGTAAATTTACAACTGTTGAAGAAATTGCACTAAGCGGTTGTCTCCATTGGTGGGCTATCATGCTAAGCATCTCTCCCATCTGAGCAAGACGAGACTGTTCAATAAACCTATTCTCCTGCACCAATCTTTCTATTTTTAGTATGTTTTCAATTGTTATATCCCGAACAACGATAAGAATTCTTTCTCCACCTGGCATAAGGCTAATATTCATTTTCACATCAATTACGCCATTCTCCTTTGTGAAACAACCCTTTTCATAACCTTCATAATAACCATCTTCAATTACTTTTGCTAAAACTTTCTTTGACTCTTCTATCATCTCAGGAATAGTAAGACCAATGCATGATTTAGTATATAGTTCTTCTTTAGTGAAGCCGGTCATTATTTCATATGCATCATTAACAAATAAAAAGTTAGAGTTCAAATCTAAAATAGCTATACTATCTTTTGTTGTGTTAAAGATTGTTTCAAGAAAATGTTTTGATTCTTGAAGTTCTTTAGTCTGCTCATCTACTTTGCATGCAAGCGAATTGTTTACTTCGTTTAGCTTAAGTTCTAAGTTTTTCTCTTTGCTTATATCATTATGTGTTCCGCTCAAACGAACGGCATTCCCATCTTTATCAAACTGAGCCTTGCCTCGTCCTAATATCCATACCCATGAGCCATTTTTGTGTTTCATTCGAAAAGTGTGTTCAAAAACAGTTATTTTATGGCTTAGATAAGAGTCAATTTTATATAGAATTTGTTCGATGTCCTCTGGATGGATGTTCTCTTTCCAAGTTGAAAACTCATTAGAAAGTTCATCATCTTTATATCCAAGCATCTCTTTCCATCTAGGAGATAGATATAATTCATTTGTGGTTAAGTCCCAGTCCCATAAACCGTCACTACTCCCTTCCAATGCTAACTCTAATCTTTCTTTATATTGACGGTTACTAGTCTCAAGTATTTCTCTCTCCATCTCAACAGCGATTCGTCCTGAGAAAACTTCAAACAGTGTTTTAATAGAATCTTCATTCTCTATCTTTCTCTCTGATAGAGCTACTATTATCCCCATTACATTACCTTGAGAGTCGTGCAATGGAGTACCGATATAAGCTTCAATATTCATATCTATTAGAAGTTGGTCTTTAGGGTAAAGTTTGGTTATATCTTGTGTAAAACAGCAAACAGAGTTTTCGCTGACATCTGCACATGGAGTATTTTTTAATTCATAGGAAAAATTATCGACAATTTTGCCTTTTGCGGTAAGGGCAATCGTTGTGGAGTTGTTTTTTTTACTATCAAGGCGAGCAATGAAAACATAATCAACATCCATAGAAGAAGCCATACTAAGAACAATTCTCTCAAAAAACTGTTGGCCAGAGGAATTCTTTAGAGTTTCTATAATGCTTTTAAGTTTCAACTCCATTGTGTAGCCTTGTTATTTTATTTTTTCTACTACTTTACTGAGTGCTAAAATAAATTGTTCTGATTCCAATGGCTTTAATATATAATCATGAACCCCATATTTACTAACTTGACTCTCAAAGTCATATGCAGATAGAACCAAAGCGGGCACACTTGTGTTTAACTTTTTTAGCATCTCTATGCCATTTAAATTAGGCATCTGCATATCTGTAATAATCAGATCAAAGCAATGTTCATTAAACTTTTCAATACCTTCTTTACCATCTATTGCTATAACTATATCACTAAAGAAGTTGTTTAACATTTCGAGCGTAGAATCTCTCACTTGCCCATCATCCTCTACATACAGCAGTTTTAAAGTTTTAGTGATTTTTACAAGTTCTTTTAAATTATCTCTCAAATCGCAACCCCTGTTATATAATATTAATGCTTATACAGTATGTTAGCGAATGTAACCATAACTAAAACTAAAACTGTATCATTCCATCAATCGGGGAAGATGCAGTTGCGTAAGGTCTTTTTGGAATTCTTCCACTTAGATAACTCATTCGCCCTGCAATAACGGCATGCTTCATAGCCTCTGCCATAAACATTGGGTTTTGTGCTTGAGCGATTGCAGTGTTTGTAAGTACTCCAGCAGCTCCAAGCTCCATTGCATATGCAGCATCGCTTGCGCAGCCTATCCCAGCATCAACTATTACAGGAACACTTACAGCTTCACGAATAAAAACTATATTGTAAGGGTTTTGAATACCTAAGCCACTCCCAATAGGAGCAGCTAATGGCATAATCGCATGAGCGCCAGCGTCTTCTAGGCGTTTTGCCATTATTGGGTCATCGGAAGTGTAGGCCATAATAGTAAAACCCTCTTTAGATAAAATTTCACAAGCTTTTATGGTCTCTATAACATCAGGATAAAGAGTTTTTTGAGTATCTCCGATAACTTCTAGCTTTATTAAGTCAATGCCAGTAGCTTCACGAGTCAAACGAAAAGTAGTTATAGCCTCTTCAGCTGTTACGCATCCGGCAGAGTTTGGTAAAAACTTAACATTAGTTCCAGCAAAAGTATCACGAAGATTCTCTTGGTCTGGATTGGTAATGTTTAAACGACGAACCGCAACTGTTATTAGCTCGCTTCCACTTGCAAGTGTTGCCTCTTTTGTTGTTTGAAAATCTTTGTATTTTCCACTTCCTACTATTAAACGAGAACCTAGTTCATATTTTCCAATTTTTAAAATGTTATCCATATTTTACTTTCCTTTATTATTTTTATTGTTTTCTAGTTCGCATGAACCTAGCTTTAGTGCTTTAGTGGCTAGCGTAGCAAAGATGGGCCTTGCTCATTTTGCGTTTAAAAGCGTCTTTATAACATAAGCAATCTTATAATTTACCAATACCTTCTATCAAGTCATCAGGGGTAAGTGAAAAATTAGAACCGCTGTAATTTAGTGCCAGTTGAACATGAGCTAAAGAGGCGTTTATCGCGGCAGACAAACTATCGTGGCCTTGAGCGAGTAGTGAACCTACTAAACCACTTAAGACATCACCACTGCCACCTTTTGCCAAAGCAGAAGTTCCATGTGGGTTTATATAAAACTTATTGCCCTTGGCGATAATTACATTTGCCCCTTTTAAAATAAGTGTTACATGTGGAAACACTTTACAAAAATCCTCTGCATATTTAAAACGATTTTTCTGTAGCTCCTCTACACTTATATCTGCTATCTTGGTTATTTTCAGAAGTGAGATAAACTCTTTTACATGTGGGGTTATAACTACATTTTTTCTATTTAATATAGATAATATTATCGACATGTAAAATATATCGGCATCTGCAATGAAAGGTAGATCATTATCTAAAAATCTAGCTAACTCTTTGTCACTAAACTCCTCTCCCAAACCCATACCAATGGCTATGGCAGTTGCATTTTTTGGAACTACATGTGAGTACATTATTGTGTGTGGAATTTTTATATCTTCAAATCCAACAAGGGTAACCAACCCGCTTCCAAACCTCAAAGCTGATAAAGCACTAATGATCCCTGCTCCACTTTTATCTCCACATGCTAATACTAGATGTCCATAACTTCCTTTGTGGGAATCTTCTTTAGTTCTAAATGGAAGTTTCATATCATCTAAATCAAGTAAATTCCAGTTACTGCTTTTTTCATACAGCTCTCTGCTTAGACCTAAATCTAAAACTTTTATCTCTCCCACAAACTCTTTCACTGAATCTAAAAACATACTCTTTTTCAAAGCACCCATTGTTAGAGTCACATCCGCTCTGAACTCATAAGCAGATGGAACATCACAAGCAATTTTAAATGCATTAGTAGAGTTCATTTCAGCTATTATATTTATTAGCTCATCACTAAACTCACCACTAAAACCTGTTCCAACTATTGCATCAACTAGAACATCACAATCTTCAAGTTTTTTGGATGCTTTAACGCATATACTTTTGGCTCGCTTCTCTTGAAGAAGTGCCAATTTAGAGTTTGGTTTTTTAGCATAAAAAATAGATACGTCATAATCTACATGTAGGAGTCTTGCGCATGCGATACCATCGGCACCATTATTTCCACTTCCACATGCAAATAATACTTTTGAGCCATTGGGAAATTTTGAACGAATATATTCAGCCATTCCATTGGCTGCGTGTTCCATCAAAATATCTTCAGTTAAGTAGAACTCTTCGTAGCATCTTTTATCTAATGTAGCTACCTCATCAAAAAGTTTTTGCACATCTACTCTTCAAAAATATATTCATCTATCTGGACCTCATTACTCTTAATATCATTAAATAAAAGAGTATGATAGTCTGTTCTGTACTGATAAAAAAATCTGTTTTTTGGTAGTCTTTTTAATTTTGCCGTATTGAAAGACTCAAGACTAGAACATTTTCCTAAATATAAAAACGTAAACAACAACTTTAGCTGTGGGTTTTCAAAGATCCTATGAGGCTGTGTCAAAAAAGTAAATCCATATTTCTTTAGATTTAAAAAGCCCAGCATATAAAGCAAAAAGTCCTCAAATTTTGTATAGAAGCCATTTAAGTTTTCAATATCATGAAAAAAGTAATAATAATTATCTAAAAGTTCTTGCATTTGAAGTGTTTGAGTCAATTCACTTTTTATATCCCTTTTATTTGAAAAATAGTTTGAATTAACAGACATATAGATATGTTTTTTTTCGGCTATTAATTTTGCTAGTTCCTCTTTAAAAGATTTGCTCTCATCGAATCTAATATAATTAAAATATTCATCTTTATATCTCAATTCTATGTTGTCCTCGTTAGGGTCTGAGAAATCAAGGTATAAAGTTGGAACATTATTATCAATTGCATAATTTCTAATTCTACATGCAAGATTTGTTTTGCCAGAACCTTCTTCACCTAAAATTAAAGTATTATAACGAAGTGACCTATTCTCTAGCCTCAATGTATTTATACTGCTTTCGTATTTCCCTAGTCTATCTCTCATTTTGTGCCTCTGAATAAAGTTTTTATCAAATATTATATCTTATATAAAATAATAAATTTATCTTTATATCTGTTCCATATCTAATATAAAAAAATTATATCTCATAAAGCCAAATATATATATAATTTACATATAATATATATAAGGAAATAACATGTACGAAAAAACTCTTTTATCGTTAACTCTTATAACAGCTTCCCTTGTCGCTTCTAATTTGTCTGATGATGCAAAAAAAATAGGTTTGCTACCAATTCCTAGTTCTCAGACTGAGCTTTTAAAGTTGATTGATAATCAAAAAAATCCTATTACTTCAAAAAAGGTTGAGCTTGGTAAAAAATTATACTTTGACCCAAGACTGTCTAAAAGTGGAATCATTAGCTGTAATACTTGTCATAACTTAAGTGAGGGTGGAGACGACGGTGTCTCTGCTGCTATTGGTCATAAATGGGTTGCAAATCCACACCATTTAAACTCACCAACTGTTTATAACTCTGTATTTTTCTCTTCTCAGTTTTGGGATGGTCGTGACCCTGACTTAGAAAAACAAGCACAAGGCCCTATTCAAGCTCATCCAGAGATGGCAGCAACAAAAGAGCATGTAGTACAAACTGTTACATCTATCCCTGATTATGTAAATGAGTTTAAGTATGCTTACGGAGATAGTGTAAAAATTAGCTTTGAAAAAATAACAGACACTATAGCTACTTTTGAGAGAACACTTGTAACTCCATCTCCATATGACAACTACTTAAATGGGAGTGAGAATGCAATTACTCCTATTCAAAAGGCTGGTCTTAAAACTTTTATAGACAAAGGTTGTGCAACTTGTCATAATGGAATTGCTCTGGGTGGAGAGATGAATGCTTTTAATATTACAGGAACTTACATTCACCAAAATATTGGAGATTTTAAGGGTGACAAGAACGGTATGGTAAAAGTGCCAACACTTCGTAATATTACTCAAACTGCACCATATTTTCATAATGGAGAAGTATGGAATCTTAAAGAGGCAATAATTGAGATGGGTCGTATTCAAGTGGGTGAAAAAATCAATGACAAAGAAGCCGCTTCTATAGAGGCGTTCTTAAAAGCCTTAGATGGTGTTAAACCTGCCCTTTCTTTGCCAATACTTCCAGCTTCAACAAATACTACTCCTAAACCAGACCTCAATTAAAGTACTTCACTTTTATACCCTTCTTTTGGGTATAATTGAACCTCTAATCTTTACTGAAAACTTTCACAATAGCTTTTGGCATTAACTCATACTCTATCTCTTTTATCTTTTTAGTAAAACTATCTAAGGTCTCATCGTCACTGCGAATAAACTTTTTTTGCAATATTATATCTCCGCCATCAAGTTCACTACTCACCCAATGAACACTCACTCCACACTCATCACTTGTGCCTTCAAAACTTCTCTGTATTGCTTTTGCACCTTTGTATTTTGGCAACAAAGAGGGGTGAAGATTTATTGCTCTGATATTTGAGGTGAATACAGAAGAGAGTATTCTCATAAATCCACTAAGCACAACCAAATCAGGAGCGTATGAATTTATTAATTTTACAAGCTCCCCGTCAAAACTCTCTCTTGAATCAAATTCAGTGTGTTCTAAAACCTCTGTTTTTACACCTAGTAAACTAAGTTTTTCTATACCTTTTGCATTTTTGTTATTTGTAATACCACATGCAACAAAGCACTCTTTTTTATGTAGTGACTGAATAATATTTTGTGCATTAAAGCCATCACCGCTAAAGAGTATAACGATTTTTTTCATTTTATTAATTTCCTATTTTATATGCAATAAAATTATATCTACATGTACCAAAAAATGAAGACAAAAAAGGTATAATTGCGCTATGAATTATAAACAAATCGCACAAGAGACCTTAGAGATTGAAGCAAACACTCTTTTACAGAGTGCAAAAAAGATAGATGACGTTTTTGACAGAGCGGTTGAGATTATACTTGCATGCAGTGGTAAACTTATTATTACTGGTGTTGGAAAATCTGGACTAATCGGGGCAAAGATGGCTGCTACTTTCGCTTCAACTGGAACTCCAAGCTTTTTTTTACATCCTACTGAGGCACTTCACGGTGACTTAGGAATGATTGGTAAAGATGATGTTGTTATCGCAATAAGTTACAGCGGAGAGAGTGAAGAGTTAAGCTCTATACTTCCACATGTAAAAAGATTTAACACTCCTCTTATCGGTATGACAAGAGACAGAAATTCAACACTTGGAAAATATAGCGATTTAGTTATAGATGTAGTGGTTGAGAAAGAGGCTTGTCCTCTGAATATTGCACCGACAAGTTCAACAACTTTAACTTTAGCTTTAGGAGATGCTCTTGCCGTCTGTCTAATGAAGGCTAGAGATTTCAAAAAAAGTGATTTTGCTTCGTTTCACCCTGGCGGAGCTTTAGGGAAACAACTATTTGTAAAAGTTAGTGACCTGATGAGAAGTGAAAATTTACCAGTTATAAGTTCTGATACAAAACTAAAAGATGCTATTGTTAAAATTAGCGAAGGTAGGCTTGGAACTGTATTAGTAACAGACAGCGAGGACAGACTATTGGCACTTGTAAGTGATGGTGATATTCGTAGAGCACTTTTAAGCGAAGATTTTTCACTTGAAGATAGTGTTTGGAAATATGCTACTCATAATCCAAGAACAATAGATGATGAAAATATACTTGCAAGTGAAGCACTTGTAATGATAGAAGAGATGAAGATACAACTTTTAGTTGTAACAGATAAAGATAAAAAAGTAAAAGGCGTGCTTCACATCCATACTTTGATAGAAAAAGGTATTTCATAAATGATGAGATTAAATAAATACATTGCCCACCACTCAAGTTACTCAAGAAGAGAAGCTGACAAAGCTATTCAAGATGGTTATGCAAGAGTAGATGGAGAGATTCAAGACAACCCTGCAACACAAGTTGATGAGAAGGAAGTTATAGTTTATGTGAGTGGCAAACAAATCACTCCAAGAGATAAATACACTGTTATAGTTTATAACAAGCCAAAAGGTGAACTTGTAACTAAAAGTGACCCAAAAGGCAGAAGAACAATATATGACGGATTAGATAAACAGTATAAGCACTTCATCCCTGTTGGTCGATTAGATTACGCAACCGAAGGTGTTTTACTTCTTACGGATGCTTCTAAAATTGCGACTGCACTCATGAACTCTAACCTAGAGAGAATATACAAGGTAAAAATCAAAGGCGAAATCACTTCTGAAATGGAAAGTGCTATGATGAATGGTATGACTATTGATGATGCTAGTGCTGGTGGTCACTCACACTCAAAAATTACTTCAATGACATTTGCACCTTTTATAGGTTATAAAATACAAAAAAGTGAACATAACTACTCTGTTTTAAAAATAGCAATCTCTGAGGGTCAAAACCGTGAAATCAGAAGATTTTTTGCACACTTTGGGACTGATGTAGCAGATCTTAAACGAATTAGTTTTGCAGAGGTGGAGTTAAATAACCTTCCAACTGGAAAAACAAGATTTTTATCTAGAAGTGAATACTCGGCTCTAACTACTTTTATGAAAGCAGAGCAAAAACTCAAAAGAGAGCGTGGCGAGAAGTAGCCTTGTCAGATTTCACACACCTTTTACGGCCAAATAATTTTGATGATTTAGTTGGTCAGGAGCATCTAAGTTCTCCAACCTCTCCACTTAGGGTATTGTGTGAAAAGGGCGTTCTAGGGCATAGTTTTTTCTTTGGTCCTGCCGGATGTGGGAAAACTTCTATTGCTAGAGTTATTGCAAAAAAAATGGATATGCCATTTTATGAATTTAACGCCACCTCGCTAAAAGTAGAACAGCTTAGAAAGATTTTTGAGCAGTATAAAAACGCTCTGCAAAAACCTCTTATATTCATAGATGAAGTTCATCGTTTAGCTAAAAATCAGCAAGAAGTTTTGCTTCCTGTTATGGAGAACAACTCTGTTTTAATCATAGGTGCTTCAACTGAAAACCCTTTCTTTTCACTAACTTCAGCCATTCGCTCTCGCTCTATGCTTTTTGAGTTGCATCACATCTCAAACGAAGCACTTTTTAAACTTTTAGATAAAGCTCTCCTAAATTCTAAGCTTACATGCACTGTGAGCGGTAGCGAGGAAGTACTCTTGGCGTGTAATGATGATGCTAAAGACTATTTGGTTGCTAGTAGTGGTGGAGATGCAAGAGCGATGTTAAAACTTTTAGAGTTTGCTTCAAATATAGATACAAATATAACACTTGATATTTTAAAATCTTTAAGACCAAATGCTCTCTCTGCCGGAAGCAGTGAAGCTGGTGTTCACTACGACCTAACAAGTGCTATGATTAAGTCTATAAGAGGCTCTGATGCTGATGCTGGTATATACTATCTTGCACGACTTATAGATGGTGGGGAGAGTGCTGAGTTTATCGCCAGACGACTAGTTATTTTAGCCAGTGAAGACATAGGAAATGCTAACCCTCAAGCCTTAACACTTACAACATCTGCCATGACCAGTGTCGGTAAAATCGGCTACCCTGAAGCTAGGATAATTTTAGCTCAAGCTGTCATTTATCTCTGTGCTTCTCCAAAATCAAACTCAGCATACGAAGCAATCAATAAAGCTTTAAACACTGTAAACAATGGGGTAATGCTAGAGATTCCAAAACATCTAAAACAGACTGGCGATGGGTATTTGTACCCTCATGATTTTGGAGGCTTTGTAAAACAGAGCTACATGTCAAAATGTTTGAAGTTTGTAGAGCTTAAAGATATAGGTTATGAGAAGAAAATGAAAGATTGGCTAATAAGCATTACTAATATTGAAAAATAAAAATCTTTAATTGGTGGGTACTATTTGTGTGAAGAGTGAAGTGTAACAAAAGTTACACTTTCAAACTTAGCTTATGAAGCTAATGCTGCTTTAGATGCTGTTGCAACTGCAGTAAATGCTGCTGCATCATTCATCGCCATATCAGCAAGAATTTTACGATCAAGCTCGATGCCAGATTTGTGAAGTCCATTTATAAACGTAGAATAGTTCATACCGTTAAGACGAGCAGCAGCGTTAATACGTACAATCCATAAACTACGGAAGTCACGTTTTTTCTGCTTACGATCACGGTGTGCATATACTAATGAACGTTCAATTTGTTCCTTAGCTTTACGGTAGTGTTTACGGCGTCCGCTGTAAAAACCTTTCGCTAATTTTAAAATCTTTTTGTGTCTTCTTCTACGAACAACACCTGTTTTTACTCTTGGCATTTCTTTCCTTTTTCTTTACCTACTCACTAGTTTGTGATGAAGGTGCCACTTATTTGGTGGTCTTGCCCAGATATAATCTGGAGATTTATGATCTAACTACTATTAGTTAATCATAGCCTTGATATTTGCCTCGTCTGCTTTAGCAACAACTTTTGGGCTGTTTTGCTCACGACGAGTACCTGCATCTTGTTTAGTAAGAATGTGACTTCTGTACGCTGTACCACGTTTTACAGAGCCATTTTTCTTAACTTTAAAACGCTTTACAGCGCCTTTAACAGATTTCATTTTTGGCATCGATAACTCCTTCATAAAATTCTCCGCACACAAAAGTGTACTTTGAGAGCGCAATTATACCCAAATATTCTTCATTTTTTGTTATACTAGTGCTATGAATTCAATAACACACATAGAAAATGCGCTAAAAGAGCTAGATAAAGAAGTTGAGTCTATACTGCTAGATTGGAGTATTCCACTTAATGAAAAAGACAATCTTATGCTTCCAAAACTTCAGGTAAAAAAAGTTTTAACTCAAACATTGGAAGATTTAACATACCTAAAAAGCAACCCGCCAAAACAAAATCAGCCATGCGGAATATCTAAACATAGAGAAGAGTGAAAAATTTATTTAGTTAATGATTTTTATTAAGAGAAAGTACCCTTCTCCAGATACCTGCGGCACATAACACTTTAAGGTGTGCTGCTGTATTCCTACCCTGACACAGTATCCTAAAACACCATTGCACAGGTCTAAAGAAGAGCGTTGAAATTGTAGCCAAAAAAGCTGAAATTACAAAGAGTTGCCATGAAATTATTACAAATCTGATACAATATTACATGTTATATATCATAATCGCATTAAAATCTGAGGCTCAAGCCTTTGTAGACAAATATAAACTCACCAAAACAAAACTTGAAAACTTCACTCTACATGTAGATGAAAATATGACTCTGATTATTAGTGGGATTGGGGTCTTAAATGCAAAAATTGCTACCACTAAAATTATTGAAAAATTCAAACCCAACGAAGATGATATTTTTTTAAATATTGGTATCTGTGGTGCAAATAAAAAGCACAAAATCGGTGAACTTTTGGAGATTGCTTCTGTAATATACAAAAATGAAAACTTTTTGATAAATGAAAATACTTCACATGTAATTAACTGTGAAGATAGTGAAGTTGATAAAGATAATTTTACTATTGTAGATATGGAGTCATTTGGTTTTTATGAGGCCACAAAAGAGATAAAAAACATCTACATGTACAAAGTTGTAAGTGATCACTTTGAGCCAAAGCAAGTTACAAAAGAGAAGGCTAAATTGCTTATATCTAGCGTGATAAATGAGATTATGAAAAAGGTATTGAGTTGAAAAAAGTTGTTGTAACTGGAGCTAGTAGCGGAATCGGGAAAGAGATTAGTTTAAGACTTTTAAACCTAGGGTACATGGTTATCGGCATTAGCAGAAGTGTTGACAATGCTGATTTTAACAGTGAAAATTTTACATCTCTTAAAGCTGATCTATCAAACTCTGCTTCAACAATCTCTACATGTAACAGTATTGCCCAAGACGATATCTACATGTTAATCAACTGCGCCGGATTTGGAAAATTTGAGCCACATGAAGAGTTAAGCACTAAAACTATTGCAGATATGGTTTATCTCAATCTTACAGCACCTATGCTGCTTACCAATGCATGTCTGAGAAATTTGAAAAAAAACAGTGGTTACCTTATAAATATAAGCAGTATTGAGGCTATAAAAGCTAGCAAATTTGCAGCAGTTTACTCTGCAACAAAAGCTGGATTAAAAGCTTTTAGCGACTCTCTTTTTGAAGAGACACGAAAAAGCGGACTAAGCGTTACAAATATAAATCCCGATATGACCCAAACAAATTTCTATGATGAGCTTAGATTTGAGACAAGCTCTAAAGATGATGAAAGGCTGTTGGCTTCGGATATAGCTGACGCTGTTGAGCATATAATCAGCATGAGGAAAGGTGCCGTTGTAAGCGAATATACCATAAGAAGTCTGAATTTTGGGATTTCTAAAAAGAAGCTATAGTTTAATATCTAACTTTTTTGAAGTGGGTATATCAGTTGAGCGTAAAAATTGTAAATTTTTTTTAATAAGTTTCATAGAAGCAGACGTCTCATCTTTTAATGTGTAGATCAACTCTGAAGCTTCCCGCAATAGGTATATAGCCTCTTCTATCTCTCTTTTTTCTTCAAGCTTTGGAAGCTCCTCCATCAACTCGTTTAATTTATCTATATTCTTTTCAATAATAGCTATTTTAAACCTAGTGAGCCACATTGTTCGTTTCTCTCCATGCATCCGAGAGACCTTTAAAAACATTACTTACTTCATCTATTTTTGATATGTCATTATCCATGTTAGCTTCCGCTAAAAGTTGAATTTCATAATTATAAAGTCCATTTAAATATTCAGACACCCCACCCTGATTAAGGTCTAGAATAGAGACGAGCTCTACAATAATAGATGTAGAACGATTTATCCAATAGACTCTTTTTTCGATATCCCCATCTTTTATGGCCTTTTTCGCCTGTGCGTTAAACCGAAGAACACCCTCATAAAGCATCTCTATGAGCTTAGCTGGAGACTCCACTTCTACATTATTCTGTGCATAAATATTATGAGCTGCGCTACCATACATATTAGATCCTTTTTTACCAACTTTACTAGTTTCTTTCATGATAATATATCGGCTAACTCAGCATTTTATTTAGCTCTTTTAAAACAACTTTACTAATTTGAAGCAGCTGACTGAGCTTCTGCCATTTGAGTAAACATTGATGAAGCCGAATTGAATCTACTAATCATTAAATCGTAGGCGATAAACTGTTTTTTAAGAATCGCATATTTATCATCAAGCTGTTCTGTGACAGAAATCTTTCTTTCCTCCAGCGTTGAAATAGATTCTGTAATAGAAGTTTTAAACTGGTCAAGAGTTGCATTATATTTTGTATACCCTTCTATGATAGTTGACATATCAACAAATGCACCATCAACCACCGTTGTAGTTAAATCTGCATTAGTGTAAGTACCCCCAGCAAAAAATGCTTCTACATTTGTTGAGTTATCATCTAGTGCTTTATTCAAAGTATCTTTATTCAAAGTCATAACTCCATCTTTATCGACATTGAACCCATAATCAAATAAAGAACCAACACCACCACCAACACCGCTAATCATATCTTCAATACTGCTTTTCATACCCTTAATAGTACTTTCTGAAGAAAATATACCCCTTTCCCCTGATTCTGTACTTGGCTTTGTCATATTGTTTAGTTCAGTAATTGCTGCATTGTAATGCTCTACAAAACTATCAAATTTCTCCATTATAGTATCACGATTTTGAGCCACACTTACAGAAGAGGTTCCAACTTCTTTGAGAGTAATATCTAAGCCAGTCACCAAATCACTTACATTATTGCTAGTACGAGTGATAGCTTGTCCATTAAATGTAAAGTTTGCATCAACGCCTGACTGTAATGCTGTTAATCCTATAGTTAAACGAGTGTCCTTTAGAGCTGCACTATTATCTGTCATTGTAATATTTTGTGTTGTTCCAGTATCAGCAGAACTAACAAACAAACGAAACTCACCGCTGTTTATCTGAACAACAGTAGCATCAACCTTTTCTCCAGCGACACTGTTAATAGCATTTTTAAAATCATTTAAAGTTGTTGTTGCGTCATAATCAATTGTAAAGTCTACCCCATCAATATTTAAGTTCATGCTACCAGCCGCATTGGCGATCGTCTCTGTGCTAGCCGTAAAGGCACCAGATTCTTCTATCTGCTTTGTAGCTAAGTTACCAACTGTTAATGTGAAGTCTTGAATATCACTGTTAGCTGCTGCGACAACTTCTACCGCGGTACCTGTTACATCAGAAGATCGCTCACCAAAAAGTGCATGACTTTTTAGTTCATTAATCGCATCTGTAAGGTTAGTCATATTAGCATCAATAATTTCTAGTGCATCTTTTTTGTCACCCTCGTTTGCTAGATTTAAATCTATAGGCGTAATCCGACTTGATTCATCAGCAGCCCTCAATTGATCCATAACGTCTTGTGTTAATATACCTGAGCCAACGCCCACTGAACTAATAGACATAATATATCCTTTCCATCATAATATTGTAATACAGTTTATAGATGTAGTATCGGCAAAATGTATTTTTTTTTTAGCTATAATAACATAAGTTTATATATTAAAAAAGGGTTTAAAAGTTGAGTTTACAAAACATACCTAAAGTGTCTAGTATTATGCAAAGTCAAATATTAAACGTAATAAAATCAGAGGAAATCCACTCTTTACAAGACAACATTTTAAGTAAGTTTATTGAAGGAACTCTTTTCATAATAAATGAAGACTTATCGCTGCATGGAATTATTACCGATGGTGATGTAAGAAAATGTTTTTCTAATAACTTATGCCATAATATAGAAGACAATATATCTTTAAATCCAAAAAAAATATTATCCTCACAAAGCGCATCCGATGCACTACTTGTTTTAAGAGAAAACCAAATAAATATCTTAGCCGTTGTTGATGAAAATAATAAACTAATTGGCTACATAACGCTACATATGCTTTTGGATAGTTTCTCACCAGAGAGATTATATATAAGCGATGATGAATCTACAAATGACTCAAATGAGCAAAGACATTTGGCTAGATATAAATTTGCTACAAACTTTTTAGCTCAAAGTTCAGAGACTCTTGACTGTGCATGCGGTTCTGGATATGGCAGTAAAATGTTGTCATTATATTCAAATAGTGTATTGGGAGTTGACCTTTCAAATGATGCTATAACTTTTGCTAAACAAAATAACTTTTCAAGCAATATCAACTTTAAACAAAGCGACCTTTCAATGCTAGACTTTGATGCTTCTTCATTTGACAGCATCGTATCAATAGAGACATTAGAACATATTCCGCACGATACATTTTTGAACTTTTTAACAAATATATCTACTTGGATTAAAAGTGGCGGGGTATTTATTGGTTCATCTCCTATGCTCAGATATAAAGACAATAAGCCATACGTCACAAATCCATACCACATAAACGAAATGCCAAAACAAGAGTTTATTAATGCAATAAAAACAAGACTAATAAACTTTGAAATACACTTTTACTATCAAGATCAAGACAGGTTTTTACCACTTTGTGATGAGCATACTGGTTTTTGTATAGTAGTAGCAAGGAAACGTTAAATGGACTATAAACAGACCTTACAAAATAGTATAAATAGAATTGAAGAACTAGTTAGTAAAGATATTCATTTAAGTAATGAAGGATTTCCTTTGCCAAGCTGGATAGAGCTAAGTCCAATAGATGTCTGTAATAGAGCCTGTGTATTTTGCCCAAAAAGTGATGATAGCATAGCGCCTAATCAAAACCAAAAAATGCTTCCAAAACTTTATGAAAAAATTGCAACAGAATTAAAAAATATAAACTTTTCAGGGACTATAATGCTAGCAGGCTATGGTGAGCCGCTATTAAATAAAGATATTATAAACATGTGCAAAACTTTTAGTACATTTTGTAATGTGGAAATAACTACAAACGGCGACCCATTAAATTTACAATATATTCAAGACTTATATAACGCTGGTCTTAATAAAATCATAGTAAGCATGTACGATGGTGAACACCAAATAGAAGAGTTTAAAAAACTATTTTTGGATGCCGATATATCAGAAGATAAATACATACTTCGGGATAGATGGTATACACAAGATGATAATTATGGAGTTAAACTTACAAATAGAGCTGGTGTATTAATAAATGAAAATAAAATAGATACGCATAAGCAGTGCTTTTACCCGTCATACTCTATGATGGTAGATTGGAATGGCGATGTCTTCTTGTGCACCCAAGATTGGAATAGACGTATAAAAACAGGAAACTTAATGATAAGTACAGTTATTGAAGTTTGGACATCACAAATACTTAAAAAATACAGAACACACCTTTCGAATGCTTCAAGGGACCTACCGCCGTGTAATAGATGTGATGCTAATGGAACACTGCATGGAGAAGAGCATGCAAAATTATGGACTCAATATTATGAAAAATAAATCTTTAGTTTTAAATGAAGGTTATGCTCCAGATGACAATAAATTATATATCAAAGAGTCTTATGATTGCTATATTAAAGATGTAAAAAATAATATTTATATTGATACAGCTATGGGTGGTGGAAGCTTTGTGCTTGGACACGCTCAAAAATTCATCCAAAATGAAATAATTAAGCAGCTTAAAAAAGGCTCATTATATACACTGCCTAATGAAAAAACGCATGAACTCGCATCATTACTAAATCAAGCAATTCCAAACTTTAATAGATTCGTATTTTGTTCAACTGGATCAGAAGCCACAATGCGTGCCATAAGAATTGCTAGAGCATATACAAACAAGAAGAAGATTGCAATTTTTAGTGGTAGCTGGCACGGAAGTCATGATTTACTTATGGTTGACGACACGTACGTAGGTAATGAGCAAGTTCCAAAAAAGATTTTGAAGTCAAACGGAATGCTTCATGATATACTTAAAAACATCATTCTTCTTCCGTACAATCAAGAAAAAGCATTTGAAATCATCACAAAGAATAAAAATGACTTAGCTATGGTACTTATTGAGCCTGCACAGGGCTCAAATCCAAGAGATGATATTAAGGGCTTTTTGCAAAACTTACGAAAAACTACACAAGAGCACGATATTCTCTTAGGATTCGATGAAATAATAACAGGGTTTAGAGTTGCTCTTGGTGGAGCACAAGAATATTATGGGATAAAAGCTGATATAGCCACTTATGGCAAAGCAGTTGGAGGTGGTCTTCCATTAGCTGTAGTAGCAGGCACACAAAAAGTTATGCAAACCATAAAAGTAGGCACTAAAGAAAATCCACAGTCTATTTTTATGGGTGGAACTTTCTCTGCAAATCCTCTAAGTATCACAGCATCTTATACTATGCTAAAGCATCTCATAAAAAATAAAAATAAAATCTATCCTAAACTCGAAAAAAAATCTAAGTACTTTAGAGATTCTATCAATAAAATATGTCAGATAAATGAAGTATCCGCACATATGATAGGTATAAATTCAATGTTAAGATTTATCTTCACATCATTCCCAGTAACATCAAGACACTCCAGAGATCAACATGAAAAGAGCATAGAGATACAAAGCCTTTTTTATAAAAACATGCTAGAAAATCACAAAATTCATATAGCTTCCAATAGAATCAATTTTTTATCAATAAAACATAAGAAAAAAGATATAGATAAAATTATAAAAGCTTATGAAATTGAAATCAAAAGATTTAAAGAAATGGGATATCTATAAACATGTCAAAAGAATTTATTTTTAAAAAAGATGGTGATACAATTGAGTTTGTCGGTGATTTTAATGGTTTATATAAAAGTGAACAAAATCCTTGGGAGCAATCGAATGATGAAGACTCTATATTGTCTAAATACTATAAATCTTCAAGACAAACTTTATATGAGAGCATTAAAGATATAAAAAATATAAAAAATGGATGCGAGGTTGGATGTGGTCTTGGTTATGTTACGACAAGCCTAAATGAAATAGTTAAGTTTGATGGTATTGATATCAGTGATGTAGCCGTCAGCAAAGCATCAAAAAAATTCAAAAACATAGAATTCTTTGCAAATGACATTGGATCTAATATCTTTATTCATCCAAAGACTTATGATGTAGTAGTATTAAACCAAATACTGTGGTATATATTAAAAGACATGGATAATGTTGTAAAAAATATTGATACTATTTTAAATAAAAATGGATTTTTAATTATTTCTACACTATTTTTAAAAAATCAAAAATACGGCAATGAGATTATTGGCAGCTTTGATGATTTATTAAGATATTGGATTGAGACTGATAAATACAGAACAATAAAAGCAAATATAGACTATGGTGATGATAAAGAAGAGTATCAAGACAGCATACTAATTCTTCAAAGAAAAGATTAAATGCACTCCAGCTTAGAACAATGTGCAACAATTACATTTCAGCAAAACATAGATTATTTTAAAACTAAACACCCTCAAGTATTCGAAAAGTTATCTGCCCTAGAATCTGCTACAGATATTGGGTACTACCAAAATAAGTATGAGCTAGTTATTGAAAATGATAACTTTGATGTACTAGAGCTTTCATCAAGCATATATTTGTATAATAGAGAAATAAAAAAACACGCTGAGCTAGCTGCCAAAAGTGTTAATTATAAAAAAGACGAAAATTCTTTTGAGAGTTTTTCAAGAGAGAATTTTTCTATTGATGAACTAAATATATTTCAAAAGAAAAATAAATTTGAACATCACTTTAGCGCTTATGCCCCGATTATAAATTATACACAACAAAACACTAAAGAATATTCAGAACTCGAACGTATAGACAAGTTTATATTTTTTGGTGTAGGACTTGGTCTTCATATGTCAAGCACCGATGAAAAGATAAATGCAAAAGTATATTTTATTGTTGAAGATGATTTGGAACTATTTAAATTATCATTGTTTACAGTTAATTACTCTGATTTAGCACAAAGTGCCAAACTTATATTTTCTATTTTTGAAGACAATTCTGAATATTCTAATTCCTCGCAAAAATTTTTAGAAACAGACTATCAACTTGGTCACTATATTAAATATTTTCATCTTTTAAGTCATAATGAAGACAAAATATCACTATTTCATAAAGAGGTTTCTTCTCAACCTCACCTTGGCTTTTTCTATAACTCTTTACTTATACAATATTTAAAACCTTTGGAATATATATCTTCATCATCTAAATTTATAACTAAAAAGCTATCTTTGAATGACGACACTTTAAATAAAGAAAACTTTTTACTATTGGCTGCTGGTCCATCATTGCAAAAGAATATATCTTGGCTTAAGAAGTATCATACCTCCTTTATAGTTGTAGCTGTTACAGCAACACTGCCTTTTCTTGAAAAGAATAATATATCTCCAGATATAATTATAAATCTAGATGCATTTGATGGAATGAACAAGCAATTTGATCAAATAAAATCAACATCCTTTTTTAAAGATGCCATCTGTATATTTTCGGCTAGAACTCAAGAGAATATCAGTAAACATTTTAAAGATGAGCAAAAATTCTTTTTTGAGAGTGGAACAAAATATAAAACTTCGACATTAAAACCTATAGCACCATGTGTTGGCTCATTAACATATCAACTTCTTCTTCTTCTGCAGGCAAAAAACATTTATATCCTTGGTCTTGATTTGGCAATAGACAAAAAAACTGGTAGAACACATTTAGACCTACATACAGATGCTAAAACATTAAATTTAAGCACTACAGACTCATTCACTTTAAATTACCATGACAACCTAATTCAGCTTGATGGTAACTTCGAAGAAAAAGTTTTATCTACTTTTTATTTTAACGATTCTAGAATAATAATTAATCATGCCACGAAAAATTTTAAATCAAACAACTCCAATATTTATAATCTTAGCGATGGGGTTAAATTTGATGAAATTCCAGCAAAAGAAACTGCAAGCCTAGATTTAGATAAAAAAAATCAAAATGCACGTGAGCATATACTAAATTTATGCACTAGCACATCTTCAAAACTTTTAAGTAAAGATGAATCAAAAACTCTAAAAAAGAAATTACAACATGCGCAAGAATTAAAGAAAATACTATCACACTACAAGACAATTGACGACATTGAAAAATATAATGAAATATTAAATATTAAAGATTTAAAGTCAAATGAGTTCGAGCTAAACAAAGTTATAAAAACATATATGAGGTATATATTAAGTTATATATTTGATTTTTTCAACAATCAAGACCTAAATAAAAGACAAGAGCATATAAATATATTGCATGATATATTTATATCTAACCTATCTGATATTATAGATATTTATATAAATAAATTACGGGAGAAACTAAATGAAAAATATAGAAGATGAGGCAATAAATACATATCAGCAAAATATTAAATATTTACAAGAATCTCATCCAAAACTACATCAAGATTTACAAAACTTTGAATTAGCTATACAAAACAAACATTACGAACAACAATTTGACTTAGAATATATAGATAATAACTTTGATATAAAAGAAATTTCTACTCAAAAGTATATGTATGGAAAAAAAACGAATGAAATTTCAGAATCTATTACTAAAAATATAAATTTTTTTAAAGCAGATCATACAATCGAATCCTTTGCGATGTTTCGAACATCTGAAGAATTTTTCAAAACAACTCAAGAACACTATCGTAGAGCAAGACAACATATATATCCAATAATGAATTACTATCTAGAGAATCAAACAAACAACCCTGAGATGAAAAAAATTGTTAAATTTATTTTTTTAGGTGTTGGTTTAGGCTTACATTTATCTACCATAGATGCCAAGATTCAAGCTTCAAACTATTTAATAATAGAAGATGATATAGAAATTTTTAAACTTTCACTATTTACATGTAAGTATTACGAACTAGCAAAAAATGCAGAACTTACATTTTCAGTTTTAGAAGATATTAATGCTTTTACAAATACATTTACCAACTTCCTTCGTAATGCTTATATATTTAATTATAAAATAAAATATTTTCATCTAAAAACTCATTCTAATGTTAAATTAAAGCATATTCTCAGCATATTATCTAGCCAAGGATTTTCTTTTTTCCCTTATCAGCTTCAACTTGACAATTCAATCTCTGCTCTACCATACATAAAGAAAAAATATAGGTTTTTAAATGTATATAAGCCATTTAGTATACCTGTTCTTCAAGCTAAGCCTATCCTAATGCTTGCTGCAGGTCCATCATTAAGCAATAATATAAAGTGGCTAAAATTGAACCATAACAAGTTTATTATTATAGCAGTAAGTGCAACTTTACAATTTTTACATAAATACAACATTGTGCCTGATATCGTAACTCACGTTGATGGATCTGATTCTGTAATTGAATTATTTGAAGGATTTGATGCTAAAGAGTTTTTAAAAGACTCATTACTTCTTTTTTCTACTCAAACGAAGCATAATATAGTCTCAAAATTTGATAAAAATAATATATTTATGTTTGAAACATCCGCTAGTTATTTTTCAATTAAATTTAATTATTCATCCTCTTGTGTTGGTTCTTTTACTTACCTATTTTCTTTAAATTTAAATGCTAAAAGCACCTACATACTTGGCTTAGATTTATCTATAGACCAAGACACAGGAGACGATCATTTATCTGATCATGTTGATCATCAAAGCATAGATATTCAAGATAAAACGAAGCTAGAAACAAATGTAAACGTTAGTAGTACTCTTATTCCTATAGAAGGAAATTTTCAAGAGACTATATACACTACGCCTATTTTTCAAACTTCTATATCTACAATCTCTAGCTTCGCTTCAAAAATCGCAAATAATAATAATATTTATAATATTAGTCATGGTGCTAAAATACAAAACGCAAATCCAATGAACATATCTGATATTGCTATTGATGAGATTTCAGACATTAACAAACAAGAAGTACGTAGATCAATAAAAGAGTGTTTTTCCAAACAAAGCTTAGATAAGCTAAGTGATAATGATTTAAAGAAGATTAAAGATAGGCATGATTTTATAACAAGAATAAAAGTCTATTTAGATGAATACGCTAATAATATCTCATATTCAAACTACGATATATACCAAAAAAACTTTTTAGAATTGAGTAATAAAATATTAAGTTCTAACAATGAAGATATATCTGATTTAAACAAAATATACCACTCATACTTTAAATATGCCCTTGCAGTTATTGAAGACTTTTTCAATACTAAAAATATCAAAAACACAAAAAGACATATTAAAAAGTTTGACAAAATGTTTCAAGAAGGACTACATAGTATATCTTCTCAACTCAATGATGCCTTTAATGGCTTACAAAATCAATAACTATTGAAGTAGTTTTAATACATTTTGTTGAACAGCATTAGCTTGACTCATAGCATACGAACCAGATTGAGCTAAAATGTTGTGTTTTGCAAATGTTGCACTCTCTTGAGCAAAGTCAACATCACGGATATTTGATTCCGCAGCCGATACATTAACCTGTGTTGTAGAAATATTTCTAACAACTGACTCTAATGAGTTTTGTACAGCACCAAGAGTTGATCTACCAGTATTTAATACCCCAATAAGAGTATCCATAGTGGTAATCGCTGCAGTTGACAAAACAGCAGTAGATACATTAGGTGCAACTAATGCCGCAATATTTGGCATAGTAACAGATTTCGTATCAGCAGCTCGATGTCCAATATGAAAAGCAAGTGTTGAACCACCTAAAAGCACTTTATCATTAAATGTTGTACTTGTAGATATTTGATTATATTCTGCTGTAAGCTCTGTCACTTCATTTGTAATAAATGCACGAGAAGCAGTATCTTGTGTATCATTGGCTGATTGAACGGCAAGAACTCTAATTCTTTTTGAAATGTTTAATTGCTCTTCCATTGCGCCATCTGCTGTTTGAATAAGAGCAACAGCATCATTTGAATTTTTAACCGCTTGTCCCAAACCTTGAGACTGTGCTGAAAGTTTATTTGCAATTGCCAAACCAGATGCATCATCTGCAGCACGATTGATTCTAAGACCTGAACTTAGTGAATTAAGACTTTTATCAAGTCCAACATTATTCATTGAAGCGTTTCTGTGTGCGTTCATAGCACCTATGTTCGTGTTAATTCTAAAGCCCATAATAAATCCTTTTTTATGGATAATTTATCATTATAAGCAAAACTAGTTCCAAATTTAATTTATTAAAGGGGAAGGATAAAAATTGCGCAGGGGCTTGCGCCCTTAACTCATCTACTGAAGCAGTAGGCGAAGCACATTTTCTAAAGAAACGTGTTCGCTACTTTGTAGCTCTAATGATTGTTACTATTGTAACAATCTCAACACGTTTTGCTGAACAGCATTAGCTTGGCTCATAGCATAAGAACCAGATTGAGCTAAAATATTGTGTTTTGCAAAGTTTGCACTCTCTTGCGCAAAGTCAACATCACGGATATTTGATTCCGCAGCTGTTACATTCACCTGTGTTGTAGAAATATTTCTAACAACTGACTCTAATGAGTTTTGTGTAGCACCAAGATTTGATCTACCAGTATTTAATGTACCGATTAGAGTATCCATAGTAGTAATCGCTGTAGCTGCTGTTCCCGCTGTAGTTACATCAGTTGAACCTAATACTGCAACAAGTGGCATAGTAACAGCTTTTAAGTCTGTTGCTTTATGTCCAATATGAAAACTAAGTGCTGAACCACCTAAAAGCACTCTATCATTAAATGTTGTACTTGTAGATATTTGGTTGTATTCTGTAGTAAGCTCTGTAACTTCATTTGTAATAAATGCACGAGAAGCAGTATCTTGTGTATCATTGGCTGATTGAACTGCAAGAACTCTAATTCTTTTTGCAATATTGATTTGCTCATCCATTGCACCATCTGCTGTTTGAATAAGAGAAATAGCATCATTTGAATTTTTAATCGCTTGTCCTAAACCTTGAGACTGTGCTGAAAGTTTATTTGCAATTGCCAAACCAGATGCATCATCTGCAGCACGATTGATTCTAAGACCTGAACTTAGTGAATTAAGACTTTTATCAAGTCCAACATTGTTCATTGAAGCATTTCTGTGTGCGTTCATAGCACCTATGTTTGTGTTTATTCTAAATCCCATAATAAATCCTTTTTGGGTAAGAGCCTTTCGCTCCAGTTAATTTTTCAGCATCCTTGCTGGGTGTTACATGTAGAGTAGATCGACGCTAAAGATA
Organism: Candidatus Sulfurimonas marisnigri; assembly: GCF_015265475.1. Classification (NCBI taxonomy): domain Bacteria; kingdom Pseudomonadati; phylum Campylobacterota; class Epsilonproteobacteria; order Campylobacterales; family Sulfurimonadaceae; genus Sulfurimonas; species Candidatus Sulfurimonas marisnigri. Next base: position 2,367,879 of record NZ_CP054493.1, read on the forward strand.
ATAGCTTTAATATTTAATTAAAAAAAGCCAAAGAGAAAAACTCTTTGGCTTTAACTTTCTATACTATTGTAATAATCTAAGCACATTTTCTAAAGAAAGAGCCCTAGATTACTGAAGTAATCTAAGAACGTTTTGTTGAACAGCATTAGCTTGACTCATAGCATAAGAACCAGATTGAGCTAAAATATTGTGTTTTGCAAAGTTTGCACTCTCTTGCGCAAAGTCAACATCACGGATATTTGATTCCGCAGCTGTTACATTCACCTGTGTTGTAGAAATATTTCTAATAACTGACTCTAATGAGTTTTGTGTAGCACCAAGATTTGATCTACCAGTATTTAATGTACCGATTAGAGTATCCATAGTAGTAATCGCTGTTGCTGCTAAAGTTGCTGTTGTTACATCAGTAACAGCCAGTGTTGCAACAGTTGGCATAGTAACAGCTTTTAAGTCTGTTGCTTTATGTCCAATATGAAAACTAAGAGCTGAACCAGCTAAAAGCACTCTATCATTAAATGTTGTACTTGTAGATATTTGGTTGTATTCTGTAGTAAGCTCTGTAACTTCATTTGTAATAAATGCACGAGAAGCAGCATCTTGAGTATCATTAGCTGATTGAACTGCAAGAACTCTAATTCTTTTAGCAATATTGATTTGCTCATCCATTGCACCATCTGCTGTTTGAATAAGAGCAACAGCATCATTTGAATTTTTAATCGCTTGTCCTAAACCTTGAGACTGTGCTGAAAGTTTATTTGCAATTGCCAAACCAGATGCATCATCTGCAGCACGATTGATTCTAAGACCTGAACTTAGTGAATTAAGACTTTTATCAAGTCCAACATTGTTCATTGAAGCGTTTCTGTGTGCGTTCATAGCACCGATGTTTGTGTTTATTCTAAATCCCATAATAAATCCTTTTTGGGTAAGAGCCTTTCGCTCCGGTTAATTTTTCAGCATCCTTGCTGAGGGTTACATGTAGAGTACTTCAACGCTAAAGATAATAACTTTAATCTTTAACTAAAAAAGCCAAAGAGAAAAACTCCTTGGCTTTAACTTCTTAGATTATTGTAATAATCTAAGCACATTTTGCTGAACAGCATTAGCTTGACTCATAGCATAAGAACCAGATTGAGCTAAAATATTGTGTTTTGCAAAGTTTGCACTTTCTGCTGCAAAGTCAACATCACGGATATTTGATTCCGCAGCTGTTACATTTACTTGTGTTGTAGAAATATTTCTAACAACTGACTCTAATGAGTTTTGTGTAGCACCAAGATTTGATCTACCAGTATTTAATGTACCGATTAGAGTATCCATAGTAGTAATCGCTGCAGCTGCAGTTGCCGCTGTATTCACAACAGGTGCAACTAATGCTGCAACATTTGGCATAATAACAGCTTTCGTATCACCAGCTTTATGTCCGATATGAAAAGCAAGTGTTGAACCAGCTAAAAGCACTTTATCATTAAATGTTGTACTTGTAGATATTTGGTTGTATTCTGTAGTAAGCTCTGTAACTTCATTTGTAATAAATGCACGAGAAGCAGTATCTTGTGTATCATTGGCTGATTGAACTGCAAGAACTCTAATTCTTTTAGCAATATTAACCTGCTCATCCATTGCACCATCTGCTGTTTGAATAAGAGAAATAGCATCATTTGAATTTTTAATCGCTTGTCCTAAACCTTGAGACTGTGCTGAAAGTTTATTTGCAATTGCCAAACCAGATGCATCATCTGCAGCACGATTGATTCTAAGACCTGAACTTAGTGAATTAAGACTTTTATCAAGTCCAACATTGTTCATTGAAGCGTTTCTGTGTGCGTTCATAGCACCTATGTTTGTGTTTATTCTAAATCCCATAATAAATCCTTTTTGGGTAAGAGCCTTTCGCTCTGGTTGATTTTCAGCATCCTTGCCGATTTTTTATCTTACAGTCTACATATCGACACTAAAAAAAATAACTTTAGTAAATTTGTAAACTTTTTATCATTTTACTTATTTAATCTTTTTTCGATACACTTTCGAAATTAAAACAACTATACTATATATAGGAAAACTATTTGAACTTAATTATCGTCGAATCACCAGCTAAAGCTAAAACTATCAAAAACTTCCTTGGCAAGGAGTATGAGGTTATCGCATCCAAAGGACATATACGAGATTTACCTAAGTCTCGCTTTGGAATAACCGTAGAAGAAGAGACTCAACATCTTGTACCGGCCTACAGTGTTGCAAAAGAGAACTCTGCCATTGTAAAAGAGATTAAAGCGCTTGCAAAGAAAGCTGATACGATATATATCGCGACCGATGAGGATCGTGAGGGTGAGGCTATAGGATGGCATATTGCCCATGCTATAAAAAAAGATCCTGAGGAACTTCCTCGTATAGTTTTTCATGAAATTACAGAGACTGCGATAAAACATGCACTTGAAAATGCTCGTAAGATAGATATGGATATGGTAAATGCACAACAAGCTCGTCGTATGCTTGACCGTGTTGTTGGTTATAAACTATCGCCTCTACTAGCTTCAAAAATTCAAAAAGGTCTTTCAGGTGGTCGTGTTCAATCTTCAACCCTTAAACTTGTAGTTGACCGTGAAAGGGAGATAAAAGCATTTATCCCAGTTGAATACTGGACTATAGATACGCTGTTTAAAAAAGACATTGAAGCAACTCTTACAACACATATGGGTGTTAAATTATCAAAAATGTCTATAGAGGACAAAGATGATGCAGAGGCTATAGAGAAAAGTGTTAAAGCAGATAGTTTTACAATCTCTAAAATAGAGACTAAAACAAGAAATAGCAAAACCCCACCACCATTTATGACTTCAACTCTACAACAAACTGCTTCATCTAAATTAGGATTTACTCCTAAAAAGACTATGATGGTAGCACAGGCACTTTACGAGGGTGTAAAAACTCCTAGTGGAACTTCTGGTGTTATTACATATATGAGAACAGACTCATTAAACCTTGCCCATGAAGCTGTAACTGGTGTTCGTGGTGTAATAGAGAGTAGATTTGGTGCAAAATACCTGCCAAAAGAGCCAAAGGTTTATAACAAAAAATCTAAAGGTGCTCAAGAGGCTCACGAAGCTATCCGTCCGACAATGCTACAGTTTACTCCAGAGGTTGCGTCATCATTTTTAAAAGCTGATGAGATTAAACTTTACCGTCTAATTTATGAGAGATTTATGTCTTGCCAAATGGAAGATGCTGTATTTGAGCAACAAAGTATAATTTTTACTGGTAAAGAGAGTGAATATAGAGCAAGTGGTAGAAAACTTACTTTTGATGGCTTTTATGCACTAACTGGAGCTGAAGATAAAGATAAACTTCTTCCAACATTAGTAGAGGGTGATAAAGCTGATATACAAAGTATCAAGCCTGAGCAACATTTCACTGAGCCACCGGCAAGGTATTCTGAGGCTGCACTAATTAAAAAACTAGAGAGTGAAGGTGTAGGACGTCCTTCTACCTATGCTCCAACTATTGCGACACTTAGTGGTCGTACTTATGTAACTATTGAGAAAAAACAAATTATTCCAACTGAGATTGCATTTACTGTAACTGATATGCTGGAGAAAAACTTTGCTAACATAGTTGACATCTCTTTTACAGCCAACATGGAGGAGAAACTTGATGAAGTTGCAGAGGGAAATAGCAACTGGCAAGAACTTTTAAGTGAATTTTACTTTCCTTTTATGGAACAGGTGGCTGAAGGTAAAGAGAAGATTGTTTCTTTAAAACTTGCTAAGCCTCTTGGCAGAGCTTGTCCTAAATGTGGCGAAGAGTTACTTCTTCGATCTGGTAGATTCGGAAATTTTGTTGCATGTAGCGGCTTTCCTGCATGTAAATACACGGAGCAAGTTGATGCAGATGGAAATAAAGTAGAAGTAGTAGTTGAGACTAGTGATGTAAAGTGTGAAAAATGTGGCAAAGATATGATTGTGAAAAATGGTAGAAATGGCCAATTTTTAGCATGTAGTGATTATCCTGATTGTAAAAATACTAAGAGTATAAGTGTTGAAGAAAAAACTTCTGAAACTCCTTGCCCTGACTGTGGTGGTAAAATAAGTCTTAAAAATTCTCGTCGTGGTCCTTTTTGGGGATGTGAGAATTATCCTGATTGTAAATTTATATCCAAATTCGAACCAACAAAAATAAAATGTGAAGAAAAAGGGTGTAATGGTCTCTTAGCTGAAAGAACTTATAGAAAAAAAGAAGTTTATGAGTGTGTTAAATGTAAAGCTAGAACACCAAGAGAAGAAGAAACGAAAGAAGAGAGTAAAGAATAGATTATGAAAATAGGTATCATTTCAGACACTCACTCTAAAGTTAAGAAGGCCGAGAAGGCTCTTAACATTTTAGTGAGGGATGGTGCTGAGTTTATTGTTCATGCAGGTGATATAGTGGAACTTGAAACTCTTGAACTTCTTCGTGATTGTGGTCTGAAATATGTAGCAGTTTACGGAAACAATGATGCACATTTAGCACAGTACCATGGTGACTTCAATCTTGTTCAAGAGCCTTATTTCTTCAAAATCGCAAATACGAAATTTAAACTAATGCACCTGCCTTTTTACATGTCACCGGATGCTGATGTTGTAATATTTGGCCACACACATACATTTGATAGCGATTTCAAAGGTAATACTCTATTTTTAAATTCAGGTGAAGTGTGTGCAAGAAGCAAATCTATATCTGAATGGGCGATGCTTGAAGTGAGTAAAAGAGAATTTTTTGTCACTCATTACACAAAAGCAAACAATAGTGACAATATTAATCAAAAGCAATTTAAATATAAACGAGAACACAATGAATAACGAGATATTTTTATGCTCTATTTGCAATATAAATAGTGGCACATGTAACGAAGATTGCAAGTTTTGCTCTCAAAGCGTACGATATAAAGCAGATATTGATAGATACAAACAAAAAAATATAGAAGATATTTTAAAAGAGGCTAAAAATGCCAGAGATGGCGGAGCCTTAGGTTTTTGTTTGGTTACAGCAGATAAAGGTCTAAATAATAAAACTCTTGATTTTGTCTGCTCTATTGCCAAAATCCTGACAGAAGAGGTTCCTGAACTAAGGCTAATTGCATGTAACGGCACAGCAAGCGTAGAGCAACTTTTAACCCTTAAAGCATCTGGAATTAAAGCATACAACCATAATCTTGAAACATCAAAAGAGTTTTATCCACAAATATGTACAACTCATTCATGGGATGAGAGGTACTCTACATGTAAAAATGTAAATGAGGCTGGTTTAGTTCTTATTACTGGTGGTATTTATGGTCTTGGTGAAACAGAGGAAGATAGAGTGTCAATGCTAGAGTCACTAAATTCTCTAAATCCAACTTCTGTCCCTATAAACTTTTACCACCATAATGAAGCTCTGGAGCTACAACCAAACTCTCTAACTGCTGATGAAGCATTAAACCTTATAAAACTAACACGTGAGGCAATTCCAAATGCCCAGCGAATAATGGTTGCAGGTGGCAGGGAACTTATGTTTGGCGATAGACAAGAGGAAATTTTTAACTATGGTGCGAACTCAATTGTTATAGGAAACTATCTTACGACAAGCGGAAGAGTAGTAAGCAAAGATTTAGATATGCTAGAATACCTAAGGTTAAAAGTTGCAAAATCAGTAAAATAAAAAATAAAAAGAGACTAGTGTCGTGGGTTCTCTGCCGAAGAGAACCAAGCGCTAGCGTAGGTAGCAGGATTGCTTCCAATACCGTAAGGAATATGTATGTCTGATAATGTTGTACTAATAGTAACTATCTCAATTATTATTATATTCTCTCCATTCTTTGCTAGACTTCTAAAACTTCCCACCACACCTATAGAGATTATCTTAGGTTCTATTTTTGGCTATATTGGTTTTTTACATAATGAACATCTTTTTGAGATAGTTGCGGAGCTAGGATTTTTATACCTGATGTTTATAGCTGGAACAGAGATTAATCTAAAAAATACTTTAAAAACACCGGCAAGTATAATGAAAAAGGTCACTCTTTACCTTATAATTTTATATACTTTTTCTATATCTATATCTCTATACTTAGATTTAGGGAAAATTTTCATGGTACTTCTACCGCTAATATCAGTTGGATTAGTGGCAACCCTTTCAAAAGAGTACGGAAAAACGCCTTGGCTTACTCTCTCAATGACTGCCGGTGGTATAGGTGAAGTTGTAAGTATTGGTCTTTTAACGCTCACCTCAGCCGCACTGCAGTCTGGCTTTAGCTTGGGACTTATTAAAACAATTTTTGCTCTTTTAATATTTTTACTTTTTATGTTTTTACTATTTCGAGCAATGGAACTACTTTTTTGGTGGTTTCCAGAGGTCTCCACCTCTTTGATGCCACTTAACGACAATAAAGAGCAAGATATAAGGCTCTCCATGGGAATATTTTTCCTTCTTGTTGGTGCTATGCTATATTTGAACCTTGAACTTGCCTTTGGAGCATTTTTGGCTGGAATATTTATTCCCACATTCTTTGAACATAAACATGAACTACCTGAAAAGCTTGCCTCATATGGTTTTGGATTTTTAATTCCTATATTTTTTATCCATATTGGAAGTTCTTTTCATCTTGATGCTTTAATTATTGAAGGTCTCATTTCAAAAGCTGTTATTATAGCTTTGGCTATGATTGTTATGAGAGTTATAGCTTCTCTTGTTTTTATAAAAGAGTTAGGACTTGCTGATTCTGTACTTACTGGACTGTCACACTCTATGCCACTTACTCTTCTTATTGCAATGGCGACCCTTGCGTATAATGCAAACAGTATAGATGAGCTTCACTACTATGCTTTTATTTTAGCTTCTCTTTTTCAGGTAATTGCTGTTATGATTGTTATTAAACTTGTCAATAACTATAAACTTGCGAAGGGGTTGTGATGTCACGTTCTATTTTACTGCAACTTGCTCGTGACTCTATACAAGAGGTACTTGAAGCAAAAAGAACAATAAACAAAGCAGCTCTTTTACGTAAACACCCACTTTTAGACCAGATGGTAGCCACCACAGTAAATATCTACCTTGACAACAAACTTAGAGGAAGCTCACAAACAAAGATTCCATCTTTCACACTTCTTGAAGATATAATAAGAAATGCAAAAATATCTGCATTTGAAGATAAAAGTTTTTCTCCAATTTCAACTTCTGAGTATTTAAATTGTGAGTTAGAAATACTGCTCACAACTCCAGAGGGGGTTATAAGCGAAAAAGACCCGTCTATCCTTAAAACAACCTCCTATTCGCTTGGAAAAGATATTTAATTATCAGGTTAAAAATAAGCTTTTATTGCAAGGTCAACCTGATCTCTTGCGCACATAAAGACCATACACGGCATATCAATACCAAAGTCGCTAACAAGTATCATTGCTTAAGCGTTTATAACTAAGCTACCATTTTCAACTATTATCTCTGCGTTTGCACTTAGTAGTTTCTCTTGGCCGTGAAAGCTTAGTGTTCCATTTATAGTGTAAGAATCTTTTGCCTCTTTTTTTGTGATTTCTGAAATAGTGTAGGTAGCATCTTTGAACTTGTCGGCTTAAATTTCTTTATACATACTCTCATCTCTATCTGTTTTACTACTAATAAAACCAATCATATCAACCCAGAACTTTCCCTTTATGGTTGTAATATCACTGTTTTGTATGCTTAACTCAGCTTTTAAAGAGTTATTAGTCGGATTAATCTCACTATCCATCAGCATCTCTGTATGTGCTACAACAGAACCCTCTTTTAGTTTTAAATCCATTGCGAGCAGAGGCAAACTTAGCAGCAACACTATTAGTAAATTTTTCATTATTAATCCTTAATATAAAAGTCTAAAAAGCGCTAACGATAAACCCAAACCAGAGGCTATCCAGCCAACAAACACCATAATAAAAGCAAGTTTAGGGAGACTCATCTCTTTGCTTAATGCTCTAAAAACTGTAACATTATAGTACGAAATTGTAAAAGGGTAAAGCATGGCAAGCATAAGAGGCATCTTTAAATAAAAGAGAGAATAACTTCCAAAAAACAGCACAGCAATAATAATATGCTGTTTTTTCTTTGTAACAGTTATAAGGTATGCAGCCAATAAGCCAACTACATGAAATATTCCAATCATAAGTGTATGGTTAGACCAAATATCCAACTCATTATGCCTAGAGAGAGTCTCAAACAAAGTAGAATCTAAAAGTATCCATAATATCAAAGGAGCGTAAGAAACAAACGACAAGGAGAGAAGCTTTGCGTCTGTATCAACTTTGTAATTTTTAAGCAAAATTGCACTAATAAGAGCAACAAAAGAGAAAATAATTGCCAACAACAGTCTACCGTCTACATCGGATGTATAAAAGTACGTACCGGAAATGTAAGCTATAGCCAGAGCAAGAAGAAGTTGGTTGCTCTGCTTTACTTTAAACAGATAAATTCCCAAAGGAGCCATAAGCCCAACAGCCAGTCCTAGTAGACCAAGAGTAAAGATATTATATTCTGGATAGGTGAGCGAAAGCAGTAGCTGAAGCGCTAAAGCAATCATAATTTTGTATATTGGATTGTCTATTTTACCCCAAGACCTGCCACTAAGGATTGTCCCAAAAATTCCACCAACAAACATAGGAAACAGTATGATCAAATCAGAGTTATAATACGCTACTACCCCTGTTTGAACAATTAAAAGATAGTAACTAAGTTCAAACCCCAGAAGAAGAGAGAGTGCTAATGAAGTAATCATAAGCGACTCCTAAACAGTAGATAAATTAGGGCAAATGAGACATCATAAAAACCTACTAAGAGACCAAGAATAATTGGACCGTAAAGCATTAGTGTTATATGAAGTGAACGAGTTGTTGCAGCATTAAGAAGAGTGTCATCAAGCAGACTAAATCCTACAATCTGAGCAGCATATATAGCTCCAACTAAGACAGAAGCTAAAAATATAAAAGCCCACACCGGAACAACGGAGTGAATTAATTTATTGAAGTTTTCCATCTACCATCCTTAATGTTTTAGTTGCATACTCCCCAACTCGCATGTCATGAGAAGCTACAACGACTGTTGTCCCATTTTTTACACACTTTGCTAAAAGTTCATACACAATTGTACTATTTTTGGAGTCCAAACTCCCTGTAGGCTCATCTGCAAAGATTATTTTTGGCTCATTTATAAGTGCGCGAGCCAAAGCAACCCTCTGTCTTTGCCCACCTGAAATCTCATTTGGATAACGTTTTGCCAACTCCAAAATTCCGAGCTGTTCTAGTAACATGCTAATGTTTTTCTTTTTCTCATCCATGGCTGCTAGTGCAATATTCTCATAAACACTAAGATAGTTTATAAGGTAGTGAAATTGAAAAACAAAACCTATCTTATTTTGACGAAACTTGTCTATATTTGAAATCTCCTCCATATGAAAGTTATCTATTAAAAACTCACCACTTGATGGCTTTAATAAGGTTGAGAGGATAGAGAGTAGAGTTGATTTTCCGCTTCCACTGTCTCCACTTAAAAAGACAAACTCACCATCTTTTATATCAAATGAGATATCATAGAGTACTTGCTCTTTTCCATAAAAATGTGAAATATTAGATGTTTTTATCATGAGCACCCCTGATTTATCAGAAGTATTGGGTCTGTTTTAGAAGCTATCCACGCTGGAATCAGTGAACCAATAAGAGCCATAAATAGTGTTGAGACCAATACATACAATGCGGTTGAAATTGAAAGTGACCCATTCACATAGCCTTGAAGCATCTCTATATGTGGAATAATCTCTAAAATAATCAAACTAAAAATAAGAGCAAATATATAAGCTGACATACTCATGATAATTGTCTCAAAAAAGAGATTTTTGATTATAAAAAGTCTACTTTTTCCAATAGCACGCATAATTCCAAACTCCTCTTTGCGGGAGTTTACTATCATACTCATAACAGATGCAATACCCATCAAACCCATAGTAAAGGCAAGAGTAGATATAACAAAAGATGAGTTTTCTATAATTTTGAATTGATTATACTCTTTGATAAAACTTTTTGTTGTTTTAACCTCTACATCACTATCTAATACAGAGACACTCTTTAAAATTTCATCTATTTTGTCAGGAGAGGAGGAGGAGACTATAAGGTATGAGGCTGAGCGGTTAAAAAGCTCACCCGCGTCCTCTATATTCATGACTAATCCGCCCTCTTCAAAACCAACATCACTATTGTATGTACCAGAAACTATAAAGCGCTTATTTCCAATTTTGACACTCGGAGTGGTGAACTGTTTAGCTATGTTTCCGCCTAACATAACCTCTCCACTCTGCGGATATTTACCTTTGGAGAGTTTGTAGTGCCCAAAATGATTTTTCGTTGTCCCATATATTCCAGCTATTGGAATATGCCCAACGGGAGAGGCTCCAACAATCATCGCATAGCTTGACTTAACACTCTGCCTTTTGTTTATTTTATCCAGAAGTGTAATATTTACATTGGAGAAGAAAGTATCAGAGATGCCTTTTTGAGTAATTATAATATCACCATCTGTTTTAATCATGGTAGAGAACATTCCGATTATCCCCTGAGAGACAGAAGTGATTAAAAAAATTGCCATTACCGCTATGGTAATAGATGAAAATATAAGTAAACTTTTAAAGCGGTTTTTGCTTAAAGCTTTTAATGAAATCACTGCTCAATAGCCGATTTCAGTTCTTCTTTTGTGGAGATATAAGAGATGTTTTTGATTTTTCCATCTTCTATTCTTAGTAGTGTTATTTTTGCTTCTTTGTTTGGAACAGCAGTTCCAAGTTTATCATTATAGTGCAGATATATAAGGTGTTTGTATTTTCTAAGCTTTGGCAGAGCAAACATATTTGTAATTAATGTCGGCATTTTATTTATATCGGCTATAAAGATAGAGCGATTCATTTGCAGATAAAATGCATCTTGAGTATCTAGGTACTCGTTTACCAGAGCTCCTGTATCTTTTTCAAAAGCGACAATAACAAGCTTTGGTTTTTTAGGAACTCTTATTTCGCGTCCTTGCGGAGTTTCATATTTAAAACCATTAAGTTCACCAAGAGCAGAACCAACTTCAATTGGACTTGCAGCTAAAATAGTTGCAATAATGCTTAATATTAATAAAAATTTATTCATATTTTTTCCTTGATTTAGTGAAGAATTATACTCTTTAAATACTAATTGATTGTAAAAACAGGAATCTCACTTGGAACTCTGTATCTAACCTTTGGGCCCCAATATTCCAACCCTCTTGTAACATACAAAAGTGTTTTATTTCTGCTATACAAGCCTGAAAAATATGGCTGAAAGTATTTCACGATAATATTAAATGGGTAAATCTGCTCTCCATGTGTATGTCCGCTTAACTGAATATCTATGCGGAACTTATCTACATGTAGAATATCTTTTGGTTGGTGTGCAAGGAGTATTGTTGAGATATTTGGGTCAATTTTTGTAAAAAGCTCTTTAATTGGTCGCTTTATTCCTCGTGCAAAGCTATATCTGTCACTCAAACCAACAAGTTGTAGAGGTGCCCCTTTTATAGTAAGTGTTTCAATTTTGTTATCTAAACATATAACTCCATTATCAAAAAACATATCTCTTAAAGGCTTAGGACCATAAACAATATCATGATTCCCTGTTACATAATATGCCGGTGCCGCTAGTACTTTAAAAGCTCTAAAATGCTTATGAAGTTTAGTCGCTGAAGTTTGAAGAATATCACCTGTAATAACCACAAAATCTGGATTTAAGCCATTGATTTTAGCAACTAATGTTTCGAGATAGTTAATATCAATATCTTTTATGAGGTGAAGGTCTGAGAGCTGAACAATGCGAAGACCCTTAAGGGAATAAGAGAAATTTTGTGGTGCTAAGCTAATCTCTTCAAAAGGAAAATGGTTCCACCCAGTTTGCAAAGACATAATTTAGTATCTGTTCAGGTCTTCTCTTACTTGTACGAACCAGCTATCTATTGCTTGTTTGATATCATTAAACTCTAAACTATTGTTCTTAATAATAATCTTCTCACCCTCTTGTATTTTTCTGATACTGCGTAAAACTTCACCATTCTTAGAATCTACAAGACGACTCTCACCCAATATCCGCACATCTTCATCCATGTATACATTATAAGAAACTACATTTACCCCCATTGCTATAGGAGTGAAATCATCCCATTTGTTATCATCAAAATGTACTTCAACGGCAGAAACAGCACTCTCTAGCTTTAGCGTATCTACTGATTTTATCTCTGTCAATTTGAATTTTTTACTATTTTCAATCTCTTTTTTATATGCTGATGTTAAATACTCAGAAATCTCTTTATATAATTTTTTTTGCGAGATAGTTTGCTTATCTTCAGAAATAGAAGATATAACCAAAACAGGAGCTACAATAATATTTTTGTATTTTGATAAATCGGCTTTATTTGACTTAGCATTATCTAGTTTTGTGTAGTCTTCGAAAAAACCGCTATTTTTTACCTGTACAGTTCTACTTGAACACCCACTCATGAAAAATACAACACCAATGATTATGCTTATTGCTGAAGTTTGTAATCTCAAATTTAATCCTTCATATTTTAGAATAATAACATTTTATACTAAAACCACTCTACCCTAGTTAATTCAAATAGATAATTTAATATATTATGCTATCATTAATGATATTAATATTAGGCATTATAATGAAACATTTAAAAATACTTATTAGTTTATTGCTCGCTGCATTTATTCTCTCAGGTTTTTGGTCAGGTAAAAGCGATAAAGAGATAAAAGAGGATAACAGGCAGGAGAGAATAGAGCGCCATAAAGTAAACAATGAAACGCTTCAACTACTTTATAAGTATGCACCTGAAGCTAGAAATATGATTTTAAGATCTTACGGATACGCTACATTTACAAATGTTGGGGTAAATATAATTTTATTTTCCGTAGAGGGCGGAAAAGGAATGGCGCGTAACAACAGAACCGGATGGACAACATATATGAATATGGCTTCTGGAGGAGTTGGACTCGGACTTGGAGTTAAAGATTTTAGAGCTGTATTTTTATTTGAAAACAAAAAAGCCTTTGATTCATTTGTAAACTCAGGCTGGGAAGCTAACGCGCAAGCCGATGCAGCCGCTAAAGTTGGAAAAGAGGGGGGAGCTGTAAATGCTGCAATCACAGTTGCTCCAGGAGTTAGGCTATACAAGTTAACTCAAAACGGTCTTGCTATTCAAGCAACAGTACAAGGTACAAAATATTGGAAAGACGCAGATCTTAACTAAATAAATAGAGCATTATCAAGCAGTTATATTTTACTAAATATATTATTATAATTTGTTTTATAGTGATTTATTATAATTTTTTTTTAAGCCAATAAACTCTACAATGCTTCAATCTAAATTTTAAGGAATGTTAAATGAAAAAAATATTAGTAAGTATAGCGGCAGTGATAGCTTTAAGTTCATCAGCAATGGCTGGTGTTAATTCTCAAACAGGTTGTGGTCTTGGTTCAATGATAATCAAAGATGACTCTACAGCAATTTTGTTGGCACTTCAAGCTACAACAAACGGAACTTCTGGTAATCAAACTTTTGGTATCACTTCAGGTACTCTCGGTTGTGAAAAAACTCAATTCGTTATGAATGAGCAAGCTGAGCAGTTTGTTGCTTCAAATATGGATCAACTTGCAAAAGAGATAGCTATGGGTCATGGTGAGTCTATTGACACTTTAGCTGAACTTTTAAATATTTCAGATAAAGCGACTTTCTCTGCTTCACTTCAAAAAAATTATAGTAGCATTTATACTAGTAAAAATGCTAAAATGGCTGATGTACTAGACAACATCTCTACTGCTTCTTTATAGTAGTAATTAACTAAGCGAGCAGGCTCGTTTAGTTAACCTCTAAGCTCTTACACCAAATCAGGAATTTTCATCTTATATAGACTTACTTTAATTCTTATTTTTTCCATTAGTTTTTTAAATGCCTCAGCACTTGAGTACAAACAAAAAGCAGATAATCTTAATTTGTCAGAATCTAGATATTGGAATTTACTACTTCATAATGTAGATGGACGAAGTGAAATAGATGATGCTAATTTTTTCTTTGCTCAAGATGGTAAAACTAATGCAAAAAGTGAACTTCATGCAACAATAGATGCACTCCTAAATGAAACAAAATTTGATGATAACTCTAGTGCATGTAAATTTCCAGCAAGAAAAGCTTGGATTAGTGAGCAACTTAGCATTTCAGAGTTTGCACATGTGGAGTGCACAGAGTATAAAAATATACTCAACAGATTAAATCCAAAGTCAGCAACACTTGTCTTTCCATCAGCGCATATAAACTCACCTGCATCCATGTTTGGTCATACATTTTTACGTATAAACTCTGCTTACAACTCTAAACTACTCTCATATGCTGTAAACTATGCAGCAAATGCAAATCCAGATAAAGAAAATGCTGCTATCTTTGCTATCAAAGGTTTATTTGGAGGCTACTACGGAAAGTATTCTCTACTTCCATACTATGATAAACTAAAAGAGTATAGAGACAGTGAGCAAAGGGATATTTGGGAGTATGATTTAAATCTAAAGGAAGATGAAGTTATTAATATGGTTAGACATATTTGGGAACTAAACGGAACGCACTCAAACTATTATTTTTTTACCGAAAATTGCTCCTACAATATGCTATGGTTCTTAGAAGTAGCTAGGCCAACTTTACATTTAAAAGAGTATTTTAACTATCAGGTCACCCCTCTTGAAACTGTGCATGCTTGTAAAGCTGAGGGTATTATCGAGGATAATTTTTATAGACCTTCTAAAAGAACTACCTTGTTAAAGTATGAAGAGTTACTTAATGAAGAGTACGTAAAGACACCGCTTGAATTGGTTAATACCAATATTAATCAACAGGATATTATAGATAATACAGATATAGATATTCAACAAAAAAGATATATATTAGAGGCTGCTATTGAACTACTTGAATACAGACGAAGTAAAAATAAAATCACAAAAGAGAAATACTTAACTCTATTTCATGATATTTCAAAAGCAAGGTCAACATTGGGACAAGGGGAAAATCTATATATACAAACTCCTCCAAATCCTATAGATAGCCATAGAGCGATAAGAACATCTATCGGCTTTGGTTATAGAGAAGGAGAATCTATAAGCTTTTTAGGGCTTCGTCCCTCATATCACAGTTTGCAAGATAGTAATTATGGCTTTTTACGAGGCACACAGATAGAGTTTATGAACTTTGAACTTTCATATTCAGATAAACAAATAGAAGTAGAAGATGCGACGATACTCTCTATTGTTTCGCTTGCTCAAAGATCTGATTTTTTTGAAAATTTATCATGGAGAACAAAGTTTGGTTGGGATAAAAATTCTCTTGATGAAACAGCAAATTTTATAGGTACAGTTGGCGTTGGCTTTAGTTGGGGAAATGAGTTTGCTTTCATTTACGCAATGACAGATCCTCTCTTTTATCTTGATGGTGAATTTAAATCTGCAATTGGTGCCAGTCTTGGTGCTGTAATTGATGGAGAGAGTTATATGAGTACAAATATGGAGATTACAAGAAGATGGTACGATACAGGAGATGAGCAACTATTAATAGGGGTATATCAAAGTTTTAGACTATCTCAAAACACACAACTAATGTTTAGCTATGACTACAAAGAGAGATTAAACTTTGATTTAAAGAGGCAAGAGGGCACTATAAAGTTTAATATAAATTACTATTTCTAGCTTTATATAAGTTTTAACATATATCCATCAGAAGTTTTGTCGAGTTTGTATCTGTAAAGTCCATCTAGTTCTATAACCGCTCTATAGTATCCGTCGTGATTTCCAATTCTAATCTTATTAAAAATATTTTTAGGATTACTTTTCATATAACTTTTCATACTGCTATCTCTTTTAAAATCTAACACTACTCTGTGTGGATCAACAAGTAAAAAGTTTCTTATCATACTGTCTGAAGTTATAATCTTTAAATTTTTGCCAGAAGAGTAGAATTTTAAATATGCAGTTGATGCAATTTGTTTATACTCTATACTTTTCTTTACAGATTCCTTTTTGCTCATTACGATTGGTTCAGATGTTGGTGATGAACCATAGTCCTGCGATACAAAAATAGGCAAATGCCAGTCAACGGAGTTGTCCAGTTCTATGCTTTTAGTCTCTAGTGAACCATCTAAGTTTTTATACTCGATTGTTACTTTTTGAAGAATTCTAGCTTGTGCAGGTAGAGTGATTGTTGCTCTCTTAAGAGGGTCTTTATCTATGTTTTCATTAGATGTAAAAGGGATATCTTTTTCGCCATTAGATGGGAAAAAAGGATTTTCGCGAGCATATAAAGTTATAAGTAAAAAAATAGATATAAACAAAACTTTAATCAAAACTACCCCTAATTTTTCAAGTATTATAACAAGTTAATTATAATTTTGTGCTATTGAGCAGAAATCTCTTTTAGTTCAAAATATTCTCTTTGAAGCTCTGCATTTTCATCTTTTAGTCTATATATTTCACCTTGAAGATACTCTTCATAATCTTGAAGTCCGAAAAGAACTTCTAGTGAATTTGTACCATAAAGCAATATACCAAGATATATTCCAATTGAAAGTACTATAAGTACTAATATCAAAAACTTTGCTACCGATAACCCGAGATACTTTTGAGTTATACTCTGAGTATCATCTATGCCATCATAAAGTTCTTCATCATTCATATAAGCACCTATAAGATTATTGGTCTTAATTAAAAATTGCTGAGCCTAAGTATTCACCATATACTATTTCATTTTCTATTTCTAAAAGACGGTTATACTTAGCAGTTCTCTCGCCTCTTGCAGTAGAACCTGTTTTTATCTGACCACAGTTAAGTGCTACAGCGAAATCGGCAATAAAAGCATCTTCACTCTCACCAGAACGATGACTCATAACACAAGTATAGCCGTTTCTTTGGGCAAGACGAACTGTTAACATTGTTTCTGAAACTGAACCAATTTGATTTGGTTTAATTAATATTGAATTTGCAATACCTTTTTGTATACCCTCGTTTAAAATATTTACATTAGTAACAAAAAGGTCATCACCAACAATCTGAATTTTATCACCAAGCTTTTCAGTCATTAATTTAAATCCGTCCCAGTCATCTTCACTTAGTCCATCTTCAATAGACACAATTGGATATTTAGAACATAGGTCAGCATAATATTCAACTAATTCTGCTGAAGTTACTGTGCGGTTTTCAGACTCCAATCTATAACCACCATCAACAACAAGCTCAGATGCTGCAACATCCATAGCTATTCCCATATGCTCTCCAGCTTTGTATCCGGCTTTCTCAATAGCTTCCATAATAATTTGGATTGGCTCTTCATTTGATCCTAAATCAGGTGCGAAGCCACCTTCATCGCCAAGTGCAGTATTGTGCTTTTTAGCTTTTAAAATAGCTTTTAAATTGTGATAAACTTCAGCAGATGCTCTTAAGCCTTCAGTAAAATCTTCAAATCCCATAGGAACAATCATATACTCTTGAAAATCAACTGAGTTATCAGCGTGTGAACCGCCATTGATAATATTTAACATTGGAGTTGGTAAAACCATAGCGTTTGCGCCACCAAGATAACGATATAGTGGAATGCCTAAGCTTTTAGCAGCAGCGCGTGCAACAGCCATAGAAACTCCTAGAACTGCATTAGCACCTAGATTGCCATAGTTTTCAGTTCCATCAAGCTGTTTCATTTCAGCATCAATTACAGCTTGGTTAAATGGTGAAAGACCAATTAGTACATCAGATATTTGACTGTTAACATTTTCAACTGCCTTAAGGACACCTTTACCCATATATCTGTCGCCGCCATCACGTAGCTCTAGAGCTTCACGCTTGCCAGTACTTGCACCTGAAGGTACGATTGCACTCTCAACTGTTCCATCACTTAACGTTACAGTTGCTTTAACTGTTGGATTTCCACGAGAATCCATTACTTCAATTGCACTTACGCTATCTATAAACATTATGTATCCGCCTCTTTATTTTAATTTTATCTTATAAGCAAATTATTGATCTGCTTCTTCTATTTCTGATGTATCCATAGTCATTAGATTACTAATGCCCATTGCTACTTTTATTTTTTCTTCTATTTCGCGAGCTAATTCAGGCTCATCTTTAAACTTGGCTTTAACATTTTCACGCCCTTGACCAAGTTTTGTCTCTTCATAAGAAAACCAAGCACCAGATTTATCTATTATGTCTAATTTAACACCATAGTCAACAAGCTCACCCTCTTTAGAGATACCTTCGCCGAACATTATATCAAATTCAGCCTGACGAAATGGTGGTGCCACTTTGTTTTTTATTACTTTTGCCTTAACTCGGTTACCAATCTGACTCTCTCCCTGCTTTAATGATGCTATTCTTCTAACATCTATCCTTACAGAAGCGTAAAACTTCAGTGCATTACCACCTGTTGTAGTCTCTGGAGAACCGTAGCCCATCATTCCTATTTTCATACGAATTTGATTAATAAATATAACCGTACAATTCATTTTATGCAATACACCTGTTAATTTTCGAAGTGCTTTTGACATAAGCCTTGCCTGAACACCAACGTTTTGGTCAGACATTTCACCTTCTATCTCAGACTTTGGTGTTAATGCCGCAACCGAGTCGATTACAATTAAGTCAATTGCACCACTTCTAGCAATTGTTTCTACAATATCCAATGCTTGCTCACCATAATCTGGCTGAGAAACAAGTAGGTTATCTACATCAACACCTAAGTTCTTAGCATAGCCAACGTCTAAAGCATGTTCTGCATCAATAAATGCACAAACACCACCAGCTTTTTGACACTCAGCTGTTATTTGAAGTGCCAAAGTTGTTTTACCAGAACTCTCTGGTCCATAAATCTCAACAACACGCCCCTGAGGAACACCACCAATACCTAATGCCAAATCGAGACCAAGAGAACCTGTACTAATAGCTTCAATAGGCATAATCTCTTTATCACCCAATCTCATTAAAGCACCTTTACCAAATGCTTTATCTATTTGCTTCATTGCTAAGTCTAATGATTTTTGTTTGTTTGCGTCCATCTTGGGCTCACTTATATTAAATTTAGACTTATTATATGTCAATTTTATATTTTTATTTTAAAATATTGCAAATTGACATATTTATTCATTCATCTCTTTTATACAGAAGTTTATGTATAAATTAGTGAGATTTTATCCATATTTGGTTAAAATTTAGTTTATATTTTTAATCTCTTTAATTTACGGACAGATAACTTGAAAAAAACACTAATTGCACACTCACCTGACGCCGACGATATATTTATGTACTATGCCATTAAATTTGGCTGGGTAGATATGAAAGATACTAAATTTGACAACATCGCGGAAGATATTCAAACCCTAAATGAAAAAGCACTAAGAGGCGAATATGAGATTGTTGCAATTAGTTTTGCACTTTACCCTCACATAAAAGAAGATTATGCCCCACTTCGTACTGCGGTAAGTTTTGGCGAAGGGTATGGACCTAAAGTCATCAAGAAAAAAGGTGTTAAACTAAAAAGAAATTTTAAAGTTGCACTTAGTGGAGAACACACTACAAATGCTATGCTTTTTCGTATAGCTTACCCTGATTCCAGAGTTACTTATATGAACTTTTTAGAGATAGAACAAGCAGTTCTTGATGGCAATGTTGATGCTGGTGTTTTGATACATGAAAGTATTTTAACTTATGATAACAACTTGGAAGTTGAAAAAGAGATGTGGGATATATGGCAAGAATTAGCTGGTAAAGAACTTCCTCTTCCTCTTGGAGGAATGGCAATTAGTCGCTCTATTCCGTTAAATAAAGCCATAGAGTATGAGGCTACATTAACAAAGGCTGTTCAGGTGGCACGTGACCATAAATCTAAACTTTCTCAAATGCTTTTAGAGAGAGATTTGGTTCGTATTGATGCAGCAACTCTTGATAAGTATCTTGAACTATATGCAAATGATGAGTCAATAACTTTAAGCCAACTCCAATACAAAGCGATAGATAAACTCTTTGAGATAGGCTACAAACATGGTTTTTATGACTCATTGGTAAAAGTTGAAGACTTTATGATACCTGCTGAGTATAAAGAGATTAGGAACTCTTAGATTATGGAAGCAAAACTCATATCATTAGGCGTTGAAACTTTTAAAATGGCTCTAATGCTAGCCCTTCCAGGTCTTTTGACTGGTATGTTTCTTGGTTTAGCTGTCAGTATTTTTCAGGCTACGACGCAGATTAATGAGATGACACTGAGTTTTATCCCTAAAATTTTAGGTGTTGTAATAGTTATTATCTTAACAATGCCATGGATGCTAAACTCAATGACTGATTATTCAACTCAGGTATTTAACATGATTCCTACATTTGTAGAGTGATGAAAACAAAAAGTATCAACTTCGCTAAATTTTCCTCTTTTAAAATAGGAGCTACTATTGATGTAGCTTTGTTAGATAGTTGCGAAACACCAACTAATGATTATTACATTATTGGTTCTTGCAATAACATTTTAATAGGCGTACAGCCTCCGCCTCTAATGAAGTTAGATAAAAAATATGACTATATTAAGATAGAAAATAACACTCTAAAAATTGGTGGAGCAACTCCCTCTGGAAAAATTGCCTCATTTTGCAAAAAACACAATATTGCAAACTTCGAGTTTGTTTCCCATCTTCCAGGGACACTTGGTGGACTTGTCTTTATGAATGCAGGTCTTAAAGAGTTTGAGATATTTAATAATCTTATTTCTATCTCTACATGCACTGTAAGGAACGAGGAAACGCACTTTGGGCGTAAAGTCATCTTTAAGCAAGATATTAGTTTTGGGTACAGGTATACAGATATTAGTAGCCCGATTTTGGAAGCAACATTTTCTTTAACTTATGGTTTTGATGAAAAAAAAGTAGATGTATTTAAAAAAATGCGCTCGAACCAACCATCAATGCCAAGTGCAGGAAGCTGTTTTAAGAACCCTAAGGGTGACTATGCAGGACGACTCATAGAAGAGGTTGGGCTAAAAGGTTTTAAAGCAGGGGATATGGAATTTAGTCCCGAACATGCAAATTTTTTAGTAAATAACAACAATGGAACTTTTGATGATGCGATATTTTTAATACAAGAGGCTCAAAGAAAGGTTTATGAAAAATTTGGAATTTGGTTAGAGTGTGAAATTGGAGTTTTGGATATTAGGTATATGGGCAAGGATTCAAAACTTTTGAACCCTTACATGTAAAAATTATATTGGCAGAACTCTAATTTTTTTAGATAGTTTCTCTTTTAAAGTTGATTCAATTGCGTACAGAGTACCTGTTGACGAAGAAGCACAACCGTTACAAGCACCTAAGTATCTAATATAAACATCAATATACTCATCACTTGACTTAATGTCTATAACTTCCATATCTCCACCATCCATAATTAAGAACTGACGGATACTATCATCAATTTCAGAATCGATTGCTTTAATTTGCTGAACAAGAGTCATTGATTCAAAGTCGCCTTTTCCACCAGCATCAGCCGCTGCTTTCATCTTCTCTTCGTCCATTTCACGACGAGTATCTTCTAGGATATCTGTAAGGTAGTATTCTCTTGCTTCATGTCCACCTGGCTTAATACAACTCTTACAAAAACCACCAGCTTTAGTATAATCTGTAATCTGCTCAACAGTTTTCAAGTCATTAAGCTTGATAACCTCTTGAAGTGTTCCCAAACTAACACGAGCACACTCACAAACAATAATTTCACTCTCAAAACTCTCTGCCTCAACACCCATATAAAGACCAGCTGCTTTTTTAATAACATCGTAAGCCATAACTGAACAGTGCATTTTTTGAGGTGGGACTGCTGGAGTCTCTGGGTCATCACGAAGTGCCAGTTCAACATCTATGTTTGTTATTTTAACAGCTTCTTGAACTGTTTTACCAATACATAGTTCAGTCATTACATCAGAAGAAGCGATAGCTGTACCACAACCAAAACTTTTAAATTTAGAGTTTACAATTTTGTCATCTTTTGGATCTATCTCCCAGTAAAGACGAACAGCGTCTCCACAGCTCTCAGCACCAAAATCAGCAACAATTAACTTGTTACCATGAGACTCTGCTTCTTCTTCGGTAATCTCGCCTTGGTGTTGTGGGTTATTCATTAATGTTGTTACTTTATTTGAGTAAGCATCCCAAAGAGATGCTCCTAATATATCATTTTTTGCCATAATATTTTTCCTTTATTAAAATCATTTAGTTATTTAGTGGTGATGAAGTTCACACTCTTGAACTTCTCCACCTGGTGTTGGTTGTACTTTTGCGAAAGAACTTGAAATAGCTCTTAAGCGCCCAACTGCATTTTTAAAATGTGCGATAGTATAATCAATTTCGCTATCAGTTGTAAATCGACTTAGACTCAAACGAATACCTGTATGTGCTAGTTCATTATCAGCGCCAATTGCCAACATTACAGTATTTGCCTCTAAATCTTCACTGGCACATGCTGAACCGGTTGAAGCTCCAATTTGACCATTGTTTAAATCCCAAAGCATACCTTCACCCTCAACACCCTTTATAGATATAAGAATAGTATTTGGCGTTCTGTTCTCACGATCACCAACAACGAAAGTATCACTTAACTCTAAGATTGCATCTTCTAAGCGATCTCTTTGTGCCCTAATTTTAGCGGCTGTCTCTTTTATATTTACTGTAGCTAACTCAATAGCTTTACCCATACCAACAATAGAAGGAACATTTAGTGTTCCTGAACGACGACCGCCCATATGCTCGCCACCATGCAGTAGCGGTGTAAGCTTTTGAGAGTTCTTTATATATAGAGCACCTATCCCTTTTGGTCCATGAAATTTATGTGCAGACATACTTAAAAAGTCTACATGCACGTCTTCTAAATCTACAGGTATTTTCCCTACAGCCTGAACGGCATCTGAATGAAAAAGAACACCTTTTTCTTTACATATAGCACCAATCTCTTTAATAGGATTAATCATTCCTGTTTCATTTGAAGCCCACATTATAGACACCAAAGCAGTTTTGTCAGTTATAAAGCTTTTAACTGTACTAACTTCAACTACTCCTTGGTCATTTACCGGAAGATAAGTAACCTTAACACCCTGCTCTTCTAAAAATCTACATGTAGAAAGAATAGACGGATGTTCAACTTCAGTAGTAACAATATGGTTCTTTTCACCATGTCTAACAAGGTCTGTAACAATTGACTGTAAAACCCAATTATTTGACTCTGTCGCACAAGATGTAAACACTATATCGTCAGCATCTGATGCATTTAAAGCAGTATAAACTTGATCTATCGCTTTACTTATAGCTGGATGTGACGCTGTTCCAAATTTATGAAGTGAGTTAGGATTACCATAAAGCTCACTAAAAAATGGTGTCATTGCTTCTACTACTAATGGGTCAACCATTGTTGTTGCATTGTTATCTAAATAAACTTGCATATTTACCTCGTTTTTAGTTATTTTCTAATTAAGACAAAAATTGTCTTGTTTCGTATTGACATGATAATAGGTTTGAGATTATGATAAGCTTAAGCGAAACTGTACTTATAAATAATTTAAGGTATAATTATACTTAATAATAAAATACTAGGAATCATACATGTGCAATTTCAATAAGCAAAACGAAGAGACTAAAACACTAATACATATATTGATGGCAAAATGTGCAGATGCTGTTGGTGGAGCAAATTTCCTTCTTGGCTTGCTTGAAGCGATGAAAGAAAAAAAACCAAATGCGCTAATGTTTAAAGGGTGCCATATAGATTCTAAAGAGGCTAGCATTAAATGGAATAAAATTGTTTTCAAAGATAAGCTAGATATTTTAGAAGATGTTATTCGTTCTCATAAGAGTTCAGAAGATATAGATTTCAATATACTTGAGGACGACAGCGATAAAAAAAAGAAGAAAATTTTAAACATGGTTAAAACGCTAGCACCAATTAAGTTTACTGTAATTCCTAAAGAGTCTGAAAATGGCTCAGGATTTAATTTTAAAATTTTTGATAAAATTGAAGATACATGTGTAACAATAAACCCTATCTTCGCAGCAATGTTTTTCTGCTCAGCTGAATATATGAAAAAATCTTTGAAGTATGAAATTTAATTAGAAAAAAGCATAAAATCACCTAGTTCTGAATACTACAAACGGAACTACATTAATTATGAAACTATTTATCTCACTTTTTAAAAAATTTATTCAGGTATTTAAATACTCATAATGCCTGTTAAGTCACCAACTTTGTATTCACAACCAATAGAATAATTTTTTTTAATTATCTCTAAAGTTTGTTTTTATCCCCATAGCAGCTTAAGCATCTTTGCTTTACATGTAGAGGTAAAGCATATTGATAAAAATATTCACTACTCTTAACATTCTCACTAAAGCATACCAACGCTTTGAGCTCCTCTTTATCAGCCATATATTCAGAGTTTCTTGGATGACTAGAGACATTTTTTTATCTATTTTCGAAATGTCTTATAAAAATTTATTTTGGCAAACTTCTCTTATCAATAGAGCGTAAACTTTTACTGCTCACGCTTCTTTTTTATATAGTTTATCGTTTAGTGTTATGGTTCTTATACTATACATTGGAGTATAAAAATCCAAATAAATATAGATAGCAAGATTAAAATTACTGTCATAAAAGTTATTATTTTTGTATTTTGTAGTTTTCTTTAAATTAACTAGCTTGTTATAGCTCATATTAATTTTTTAACCTCTTTAAATTAATAAGCTGATAAATATATAACTCACCGCTTGCAACTTTGGCAAATATTTTACTTGTAGATATCCCTAAAAACTTTTGAAATACGGCATTAGGTTAAATAATATACTTTTTATTTGTATTAAATCGTCATTATTACCTCATACTTATTTTAATTTTCCTAAATTTATAAATATCCTAACTTTAAAACATAAATGGTATAATCGCAAAATTATTACATATTTATAAAGGTTCATTATGGCTCAAACTATAACTGAAAAAATATTTTCCGAGCACGTTGGCAAAGAAGTTTTTGCTGGAGAAATTATCCGCTCAAACATCGACATGGTTATCGGAAATGACATTACAACTCCTATTTCAATTAGTGCATTCAACCTAAGCGGTGCGCAGAAACTTGCTAATCCAGATGGATTTTCTCTAGTTCTTGACCACTTTATTCCAGCAAAAGATATTGCATCTGCAAACCAGGCTAGAATCAGCCGTGATTTTGCAAAAAAACACAATCTGAAAAACTTTTTTGATGAAAAAGACATGGGAATCGAGCATGCTCTTTTACCTGAAAAAGGTCTTGTAGTCCCTGGTGATGTTATTATCGGTGCAGACTCACACACTTGTACTCATGGTGCACTTGGAGCATTCTCTACAGGTATGGGCTCAACTGACTTAGCTTTTGCTATGATAACTGGTGGTAACTGGTTTAAAGTTCCTGAATCTATAAAAGTAAATTTAAGTGGAAAACCTGGACTTCATACAACTGGTAAAGATATTATCTTAGAAATTATTCGCTTAATAGGTGTTGATGGAGCGCTATACAGAACTTTAGAGTTTACGGGTAGTACAATAGCGCACTTAACAATAGACGATAGATTTTCTATGTGCAATATGGCTATAGAAGCTGGTGCGAAGAGTGGAATTGTTGCATATGATGATGTCACTAAAGAGTTTTTGGCAGACAAAAATTTAGCACGTGAACCTAGAATTCACTACTCTGATGAAGATGCTAATTATGTGCAAATTTTAGAGATAGATGTAGGAAACCTTGAGCCTGTTATTGCCTATCCTTTCTTGCCGTCAAATGGGCACTCTATAACACAAGCAGTTAATGATAAGATTAAAATAGACCAGGCTTTTATCGGAAGCTGCACAAATGGTCGCCTAAGCGACTTAAAAACTGCTGCTGAAATTTTAAAAGGTAAAAAAGTTCACGAAGATGTTCGCCTTATTGTAACTCCAGGGACTCAAAAAATCCTAAAAGAAGCTTATAGACTTGGTTATATGGACATTATCATAGACGCTGGCGGTGTAGTTTCAAACCCTACATGTGGAGCTTGTCTTGGTGGGTACATGGGAATACTTGGAGACAATGAAGTTGCAGTTTCAACAACCAACCGTAACTTTATTGGACGAATGGGTTCACGCTCATCTAAAGTTTATTTAGCTAACTCTGCAGTTGCTGCAATATCAGCTATTACTGGTTATATTTCAGACCCTAGATAAATTTTAATTGTATATGTTAACATATACATATATGATTTATTTAAGACATATGCAGATATTATACTTAGTATAAAATTATCAAGGAACAACATGACAAAACTATTAATAATACCAGCTCTTATGCTTGGCTCAGCTGCAATAGCACAAGACTATCAGTATGAGATTACTCCACTTATTGGTTACAATATTGCCGAAGGCAACCTCGATTTAGAGAATCAAACTCTTATTGGGGCAGAAGTACAATACAATTCAGATTCAGTTCTAAAACCAGAACTTAGTGTTTTATATACTGATGCTGATTATGAAAATTCCAACATCAGCACCGATATATACCGTATAGCTATTAATGGTGTTCATGAATATGACTCTATTGGCTTCATGTCTCCTTTAACAAAAATAGGTGTTGGTTACGAGACTATAGATACTCGCTTATCAGACAATAGAGACAGCCTATTTTTTGACGCAGGTGTTGGTGCTAAAATTCCACTTAATGATGCTATCGCTTTAAAACTAGAAGCCGTATATATGTTAAAAAACAATAGCAACAGATGGGATAGCAACTTAGCTGTTTTAGCTGGTATAAACTTTGCATTTGGTCCAAAAGCTCAAGAAGTAACTCCTCAACCAGAGCCAATGGCTGAACCAGTTCCAGTCATTGATGGAGATGATGACAAAGATGGTGTTTTAAACTCTATTGACAAATGTCCAACCACTCCAGCCGGAAAACCTGTAAACTCTGATGGTTGTTTTATTGATGGAGATGACGACAAAGATGGCGTTTTAAACTCTGTTGACAAATGCCCAACTACTCCAGCTGGTAAACCAGTAAACTCTGATGGTTGTTTTATTGATGGAGATGACGACAAAGATGGCGTTTTAAACTCTGTTGACAAATGCCCAACTACTCCAGCTGGTAAACCAGTAAACTCTGATGGTTGTTTTGTTGATGGAGATGACGATAAAGATGGTGTTTTAAACTCTATTGACGAATGTCCTACAACTCCTGCTGGAAATGTTGTAACTGAAGATGGATGTACAAAAGAAATCAACTTGCATATACTTTTTAAAAATAACTCTTTTGAGGTTGATGAAGAATCTAAAAAAAGAGTAGAAAAGTTTGCTAACTTCTTAAAAGATCGTCCTAACTACACTACTCAAATCATTGGTCACACAAATAATATTGGTCGTGAATCAAATAACAAAAAATTATCGGAAAATAGAGCTAATTCCGTTAGAGACTTAATAATTGAATTTGGTATTGACAGCAATAGAGTTACTGCAATAGGCCGTGGTGAGAGTGACCCAGTTGCATCAAACAATACTCCAGAAGGTCTTGAGCAAAACAGAAGAATTGAAGCAACATTAAATAGAAATTAGATGACAAATATACCATGTGTCATCTTTGCAGGTGGTAAAAGCTCTAGAATGGGAGAAGATAAATCTCTTCTCCCATTTGGAGGCTTTGACACCATGACCCAATTTCAACTCTCCCGCTTAAGTAAAATATTTCAAACAGTTTATATTTCATGTAAAGACAAAAGTAAATTTAATTTTGATGCAAACTTTATAGAAGATGTTCAAAACGATAAGATTTTTGCACCAACTACTGGTTTTATTGCTGTATATGAAAAGCTACATGTAGAGAAGTTTTTTACTATAAGTGTCGATGCACCTTTTATAAGTGAAAAAGAGATTTTAAAAATAGTAGAAGCTGATACAATAACTTCAGATGCTACTATTGCAAAAACCTCATTTGGAATACAGCCAATGTGTGGTATTTACCATCGTTCTCTTGAATCTGAATTTATCGAGATGTTAAAAGATGATAATCATAAATTGGGCTTCTTATTAAAATCTTCAAATACAACTTATGTAGATTTTGAAGATGAAAAACCATTTTTAAATCTTAATCATCCTCATGAATACAAAGAAGCCCTATCACTTATTTAACTACACTTTGCTATAATAAAAAAGTAAAAACGATATGAATAATTACATAAAAAAGAGAATCTATGAATCTAACTCATCTAGATGAGAACCAAAGACCAAAGATGGTTGATGTATCTGATAAAAATCAAACAACTAGAGTAGCAGTAGCAAGCGGGATAATAGAGATGAGCCAAAACGCTTATGATGCAATAGTCACAGAGAAAACAAAAAAGGGTCCTGTTCTTCAAACTGCAGTTATAGCAGCAATAATGGGTGTTAAAAAAACTAGTGATTTAATTCCAATGTGCCATCCGTTAAACTTAAGTGGAATCAATTGCGATGTAGAGGAGTTAGCTGAATTGCCAGGATTTAAACTAACTGTCACAGCTAAGCTCACTGGGCAAACCGGTGTTGAGATGGAAGCGTTAACGGGGACAAGTATAGGGCTTTTAACGATTTATGACATGGTAAAAGCGATTGACAAAGGGATGGTAATTCGCCATGTACAGCTAGAAACAAAATCAGGAGGCAAAAGTGGAGATTATAAACGCTAGAGAAGAAAAACTGGACCTTACCTACCCTTGTTCTTGGTGCTATAAGCTTATAGCTGGTGAAAAAGAGGCTTTACAAAAGGCTATACATGATGTGATAGAATCTAGAGAGCACAAATTAACACACTCGAACAACTCTAAAAGCGGTAAGTATGTCAGCATGAATTTGGATATGCTAGTACATAATGAGGATGATAGAAATTTCATCTATGAAGCACTAAAACAACACCAGAATATAAAGATGGTACTTTAAAAAAGGATTTATTATGAACTTAGAAGAACTAGCAAACAGTTTTAAAAACCTCTATAACAAGAAGTTCAAAAGCTTGGATAAGAGAGTAGCTTCCGCTATAAACTCTGCTAAAGATGAGAAAGATATAGATATCAACAAGCTTAATCTTAATGAGATAAAAGTAGTTACGACAACTATACTCGATATTGAAACACAAAAGCTTCATAGTGAGCTTGAAGAACTTCTTGCAAAAAAAGAGCAAATAGAAAGAGGCTTAGAGAGAAAATCTCATGAACTTCAAGAAGCAAAATACAGTGTATTTAATGCTATAGAAACTCTTGTAGATAAAGAGGATGTTCAAACTTTAGCAAAACTTCACCAAGTAAAACTCCAAACTATTGATCTTTTCGATCTACTTAGTGAAACAGTTGAATCAGCAATTATCACTGCTTTAGAAAAATCAAAAGACAGTGAGGCAAATGAAACAATTAAAGAGCTTATAAAAGAGCTTACATACCAGACAATAAAAGAGGGAACACTCAATACTATAAGAGTTAGAAAAATCCTCTCAACCATACTCCACTCTGCTATTGATATAGCAGAGGCTACACCAAATATTTCAGAAGACATTCTAGAAGCAACACTTAGAGGGATGAGGGCAGGTCTTCTTCACTCTATTGATAGATTTAAAGAGAGATTGGCATTTATACCTTTAGAGGCTAAGCATATACTTATTGAAGATTATGACACGATAATGGAAGACTTGAATCAGACTGATACTCTGTTTTTACAAGTTGTTCAAACTCAAGCAAATGAGAGTAGTCCGAGTATTAGAAAGATACTTATAGAACTTAACCAAAAAATGCACTATGACCTTGAAGAGTTAGTTCATATATCAAAAGAGGCCGCGCAGGTAATGAAAGAAAGATTCTCTGTCTTGGCAAAAACAGCGGCAAGTAAGGCAGATACGGCACTTAATTCCGATACAGCAAAAGAGGCAAAAAGAATGGGAATTCAAGCTTGGGGTGTTGCAAAATCTGCACTTGGAAGTGCAATAAAATCCGCAAAAAGTGCAATGGAGCCAAAAGAGTAAAACTCTTTTAGTTTCTATTTATAATATTTAGTAACTCTCTCCATCTGTGAGCCCATATTTAATAGTAGCATGTCAGCTATCACTAAAGCTGCCATTGCTTCACAAACTACAGTTCCTCTAATCGCCACACATGGGTCATGTCTCCCTTTTAATGAAAAATCTACCTCTTCATTCTCAATTGTAACAGTGTGTTGTTCCTTAAAGATTGATGGCGTTGGCTTGAAGTATACGTTCAAAACTATATCTTCACCATTGCTTATTCCACCCAAAATACCGCCTGAATGATTACTTTCAAACCCATCTGCTCTTATTGCATCATTGTTCTTTGAGCCAAGAGTTGAAGCACTCAAAATTCCATCACCAATCTCAACAGCCTTAACAGCATTGATACCCATCATAGCATCTGCCAAAACACCATCAAGCTTGTAATAAAGTGGTTGTCCCAAGCCTTTTGGAGTACCTTTTATGAGAACTCTTGAAACTCCACCAACTGAATCATGGTCATTTTTTGCTTTTAAAACAGCATTCTTTTGATCTTGCTCTTTTGCTGTATCAAGTGCATAGATTAAGCTTGTTTTAGCTTTTTCATAATCAAAAATTTCTGATTTTATTCCGTCAATTTCGCTTATTCCACTCAACACTTCAATCTCTAACTCTGCAAGCACTAACTTTGCAATAGCTCCAGCTGCAACTCTTGCGGCTGTCTCTCTTGCAGAAGATCTTCCACCACCACGATAATCTCTTATTCCATATTTGTGAAAGTAGGTAAAATCAGCATGCCCTGGTCTGAAAACATCTTTAATATTAGTATAATCTTTTGATTTCTGATTTGTATTATAAATAATCATAGCAATTGGAGTGCCTGTGCTAACTCCTTCAAAAACACCACTCAGTATCTCTACTTTGTCATCCTCTTTCCTTGCTGTTTCAAACTCACTTTTTCCAGGCTTTCTTCTATCTAGTTCACTCTGAATAAACTTTTCATCTATCTTCAAACCTGCAGGAACTCCATCTAGTAGACAGCCTATTGCTATTCCATGAGACTCTCCAAATGTACTAAATTTAAATTTTATACCAAAACTATTCACTATTTTTCCTTTAACATCTCTACTGCCATTTTAGCAGCCTCTTGCTGAGCAATCTTTTTACTTTTCCCCATGGCTCTTGCATACTCTTTTTCTTCTATGATTACAGCTACTTCAAACTCTTTTTTGTGGTCAGGTCCGCGACTGGCTATAACCTGATAATCAGGTATTTGCCCAAATCTTGCCTGTGTCAACTCCTGAAGAGTAGTTTTAAAATCTTTAAAAAGTGAGTCCAATGATATATCTTTATGATTTTTTTCTATAATAGATATAGCAATTTTTTCAACTACTTTCAGCCCAGCTTCAAGATAAATTGCACCAATAATAGCTTCAAAAGCATTTGATAATAGAGATGCCTTTTCTCTTCCCCCATTATTCTCTTCAGCATTTGACAGGTAAATATACTCTCCAAGATTAATGGAGCGCGCAAGCATATCAAATCCGCTCTCATTCACCAAAGACGCTCTAATCTTTGAGAGTTTTCCTTCATCTGATTGTGGGAATTTATTAAACAAATACTCTCCAACAATCAAATCCAAAACTGCATCACCCAAAAACTCTAGTCGCTCATTATCGTAGGGCTGTTTATAACTTTTATGTGTCAGCGCTTCGATAATGAGCTTTTCTTTTTTAAACTTGTATCCTAAAGTTTTCTCTAGAATATCTATATTTTTATTCATATTAGTGACTCTTTCATTTTTTCTGCCTCATCTCGCGCAAGCTTATCACACCTTTCATTTTCCTCGTGCCCATCATGACCTCTCACCCATATTGCATTTACTTTATGAATCCTTGAAACTTCAATATATTCTCTCCATAAATCTGGATTTTTTACCTTTTTAAAATCTCTTTTAATCCAAGCTACCAACCACTCATTTATACCTTTTACAACATATGATGAATCAGAAACTAAATCAACTTCACATGGCTCTTTAAGGGCTCTTAAACCCTCTATTGCACCAAGGAGTTCCATTCTATTGTTTGTAGTATGAGCTTCTCCTCCAGATATCTCTTTCTCTTTACCTGCAAATCTGAGTATTACCCCATAGCCTCCAGGTCCTGGATTCCCTAAAGCACTTCCATCACTGAAAAGAGCTATTTTCTTCACTGAAATCCTTATAATAGTTTTTTGCTAAACTAAGTTCGACACGTGATGTCTCCAGTGTATGACAACTGCTGCAACGATTAAATGCAAATGGGTAAACCTGCTTGCAGTTATCACAAATATACTCGAAGCTAAGAGTAGCATTGACCTTTGAGTCAAGATTTATTAGTACATTAAACTCAAAAATAGAACTCTTTGAACTCTCTTTAATATACCCTTTTGCGCTGTAAAGCTCTTTTAAGTAACTATTTTGCATTATTATATCTAAGTTCAAATCTTTTTTATCAATACCCCATAAGATATCAACAAGCAATTCAGCTTTTGAGTAATCAAAATTTTCCCAAGCCAGCTTAGGGTTAACTCTGAATATATATTCAAATATAAGATAGGTAAGCTGATTGGACTTTTTATGTATTGTTAATAATTCTTGCACCTTATCCTCTGTTGAGAGTTCTGGATTATTTAAAATCATCAGAGAGTTTAAATAAGCGCTGTCGCCGCTAATATCTTTTTTTAACTCTTCAAGTGGTTCTAGGACTTCTAGCGCAGATTTATAATCTTGCATGTGCTCATACACCAAGAGTAAATAGTTTAGTGCCTGAGGTGTTCTCGGATTATTTTTCAGAATCTCCAAGAAAATTTGTCTTGCCCTTTCTAAGAACCCTGCTTTAAAATATGTCTGGCCAAGTAAGAACATAGTGTCTCTGTAGTTTGCCTTGTCACCCACTTTTAATAGTTCTCTATATATTTCTATACTCTTTTCAAAATTACCATTTTTTGTATAGGAGTGGGCAAGAAGTAGCCAAGATTTTTCAGACAACTCACCTCCAGTAATCAAAACTTTCAGCTCATTTTGAGAAGGAAGAGTGTTGAACTGTTTTAAAAATTTATCAAGATGTTTGTGGTCTTCTCTTTTTTTAAATCTTGCTAGCCAATATGAAACAAATGTTATGACAAAAATGAGAACGAAAAATATTATTATCCCAAAAAGAGGATCACGGAATTCTAAAAAAAATATATTCATTATTCGTAAACCACTATCCCGTAATCATTTTTTAGATTGTAAAATGTGCACTCTGCACTAAAGTCCAAATCTTTAATTTTTCCAAGCTGAACAATAGAGTTTTTACTAACTTTTATTCCAAACTCAGTAAAAAACTTTTTTATATTTACAAACTTCACGTCTTCTACAAATTTATATTCAAACTCTTTATTTAGTCTCATTTTGTCATATGAAAATATATGCTCATTCACATGTAATCTATCCGAAGCATACTTAATTGGTAAATAGCCAGACAAATCCGTTAGTATTTTCTCTACATGTTCATGTTTTGGGGGAAGAGTGTTTTTTTGTATAAAAAGGTACTTATTGTTTAATTTTAGACTAGCTGTATTTTTCCAATATTTATATGCTGGATTTGATATACCTAGTTTTGAAGAGACTTCTCTCCAAAGCCAAAAAGAGTTAAGCGTGTTTGGCAAGTGCGACATCTTTTTGACTCCTATAACAGATTTATTGCTCTATTATATAGTTTTTTTTTATATAGTTAGATTAAAATGTAGCCATAACCCATTTTGTCACTACAAAACCACCGACCACCAACCAAATAAATAGTAATCCTGCTGTATAGACAGGTGCTAAACCAAGCCCTTTAAATTTTGCAAATCTTGTACCCATACCGAGTGCTGTCATTGCCATTGTAAGCAAAAAAGTATCTATCTCATTAATAACATCAACTATGTTTTGCGGAACCAATTGCAGTGAATTAAATCCTGCCATCCCTACAAAGTAAACAGCGAACCAAGGGATAACTAACTTTACAGGTCCAGATACAGCCCCTGTTTTTTTAGAACTGTAAGATAGGTAAATACCTAAAATTATAAGCATAGGAGCAATCATAATAACTCTTGTCATCTTAACAATAACAGCAGAATTTGCCATATCAGCAGGTGCTCCAGCAACCGAAGCCGGGACTGCTACAACTTGGGCAACTTCATGAATAGTTCCACCAACATATATACCAAACTCTTTAGGGCTCATGTGAAAAAAGCCAGTAGCTGGCTCAATTATTGCAGTGTATAAAACAGGGTATAAAAACATTGAAATTGTTCCAAAAAGAACGACCATAGAGACTGCTATTGCAGTTTTATGCTCCTCAGCCTTTAAGACTGGTTCTGTTGCCAAAACTGCTGCTGCACCGCATACTGAAGCACCTGATGATATTAACATTGAAGTATCTTTTTCCATTCCAAACAACTTAAATCCAGCCCAACTTCCGAGTATAAATGTAGTTGAGAGCATAACAAGAGAGACCATAAATCCCTCCATTCCAACCTCAGCAATCTGCTGAAACGTTATACGAAATCCATAAAAGACTATTGCAAAACGTAAAATCTTTTTACCAGAAAAAGTTATTCCGCCACTCCACTCTGCCGGTGTATTATTGTGAAGAGTATTTGCATAAAATATCCCCATCACGATACCGATAACCAGAGGTGAAATCCCTAAAGAACGGATGAATTCCACATCTGAAATCATAGTAGCTGCTGCTGCAAAAATAGCCACAAAAACAATCCCGTTAATAGTACCCTTTCTGTTTGTCGCTGAAAATGGCATAAAAATCCTTATTAATTGATAAGCGAATTATATCAAAATATATTCTCTTCTATTGAACCTCTATTTTAAGCGGTGCTTGAATCCATTTCTCATCTCTCTCCTGCGCCTCTTTAACTTCTTTTATCAAAACTCTTAGCGGGTCTATGCTTTTACTCTGAACCAAATACTCCTTAATGCTCAGGGCTCTCTTCTTAGCTAAATCTTTCAACTCAATTAGAGATACTATCTGCAACTCTATACATCTAGCTGCTAACGCTTTTTGATACTCAACATCAAATATATCCTCTTTTTGATAGCTCTTTTTTAGTTCACTTTTAAAGCCTATGAAAACTTCTTTACCTGCTGATTCTATATAGATATCTTCTAATATTTTAAGTGTCACAATAGTGTTAGTATCTTTTTTATCACCTCTTTTTGCAACCTCATCTCTCAATTTTTTAGCTTGAATCTCTTTTTTATCTTTTTCTTTGCTGTAGCTTCCATAAATTCCCAATAATAATTTAGGCTTCTTTATCAGTATTTTAGCAATATTATCCAGTTTTTCTTTCTCAGGAGGCAATATAACAAAATTAGCAACTTCAAATTCAACATATTTTAAATCATCACCATTAAGTCCCATAGCTGCACCTAAAAAATTAAATGGAGACGCTACTGCTTTAATTATGAGGTTACCTAGAGTTTTTAAAACAAGGGCTCCATATTTAAAATCTGGCGCATCCATATTACCATCCACCGGCATATCTATATCTATAGTACCATCACTGTCTTCAAGCAGTGCTATTGCAAAACTAAGTGGCAGCTTTGTAATATTTTCATCCTCAATTGCATCCCCTAGCTCGATGCTTTTTATAATTACTCTATTTTTACCAAGCAGTTGTGAATCAGATATTTTGTACCCTAAGTCAAGAAATAATTTACCTTTTTCAATCTTATACCCAGCAAACTGAGCACTGTAACCACTAAAAGAGTCAAGACTCAAGTTTCTAAAATTAAAATCTATATCTGTAAAAGATCTTGTATTTGATGGCTCTAAACTCCCTTTTAGTTTTGTTGAGCCATACTTATCAACTTCCCCATCAATATCTATATAACTTATTTCTCCCTTACTGTTAGAGATTCCATAAATATACCCATTAAGGTCATGAATTGATGTCTGAAACTTTATTGGAAGAGAAAAATCAGAAAAATTAGCTTTCCCATTTGATACATTTAGTTTCATGATTTTAATTGGAAATTTGTTTTCAACTTCAGCAGTGGAACTGTTTGTATCCCTTACATTTGTAAATTTTTCATCCTTTTTTGGTTTTGATAGTTTTGCAAAATTTAATACTTTTCTTTCATCTATTTTCGCATCAACATAAAAAGAATCAAGATTTACCTCATCGATATATAGCTTATTTGGAAACAGATTCAGAGTAAAAGATTTTAGTTGTGTTTTATCAAAAGTCACCAGAGTGTCACCGCTTCTGCTATCGGAGAGTTTAAACGTTTCAATTTTTAATCCTCCATCAACAAGAAGTTCTCCATCTTTACTTTGCGGCGAGTATGACACATTGCTCTGCAAACTCAAATAGCCATCATCAATTTTAGCAAAAACAGACTCCTGCAGATAAGGCGTGAACTCTTTTAAAGAGAGTTTTTTGATTGAGAAATTTCCATTTTGCGTAAGAGGGGTATGTGTTACACTCCCTTTTGATGAAATTGACCCAGCGCTGTTTACTCTTAATGAAGCGTCGTATTGAAGCTGGCTATTCTCTTTTGAATTTATATTAAAAACATTTATATTTATACTGTTTAGGTTTATACTTGTTCTATTTTCTAGGCTTTTGTCTATAAAATTTACCGCAGACTTTGTTAACGATACACTATCCAATCTAACACTCCATGGAACTGCCTCAGCAATAGGTCTATCTATCTTATCTTTTTCAGACTTAGCCTCTTTATTTTTAAACAACTCTGCCCAGTCGATAGTGCCATTTTCATCTCTTTTTACCTTTACATGTAAAGAATCAAACACTATTTTTTCTACATGTACCTTTTGAGCCATTGGCTTTATTGTAGCGCCCTCTACATGTAGAGATTTTAAATTTAGAACATCTTCTGGTTTATCCTTTGGTTTAACTCTTAGATTTTGTAAGTTCATACTAAAATCATTTATGCTCGTAGAGTTTAAATCATCAATATTCACAAAATATTTACCAGAAAAAGAGAGCTTGCCATCTGCTACTTCTATCCCTGTTTTATCTTGTATATATCTCCATTGGGTGTAAAGTTTACTGGCTTCAAAATTCACATTTCCTTCAAGCTTAAGTGGTTTGAGAGCTGTAATCTTAGTTTTAATATTAACACTACCACCATCACCTAAGGTTGAATGAAACCTTACTAAAGCCCTGCTTGACTCTGACTCATCTGTATCTATATTCTCAATATTTAGGCCTATATCATATAAAGATAACTCAAACTTTTTTGCTATTGTGTAGTCTTCATAGTCTAAACTGCCACCCTCAATAGAGACTCTATCGACTATTATTCTAGGTAATTGTATTTTCTCGTTTTTTGTTTCTTGTGTACTAGCTGGTTTAATTATTTTAGAGAGGTTAAATGTTTTATCTTTATAGTAAGCAAATGAAACCTTTGGATTTTCGAGTACTATATGCTTTACATGTAGCGCTAACTTAAACAAAGAGTGTGGTTCTAAATCTATCTCTAATAACTCAAAAGAGAGAAGATGTTTGTCATCCAAACTTTTTAGTTCTACACCGTTAAGTGCTATCTTAAATAAAAAAGGATTTAAGTAAACACTCTCTATGGATAGTTTAGAATTTGTCTCTTGCCCGATAAGTCGTACAATTTTAGGCTTTAAAAAGTACGGCAGAACTAAAAAACCAAGCAATGAATAAACAACTAAAATAGAGAGTATGATTTTCTTTAACATAGATAGACCTCTGAAAAATTATATTTTTAAGTCTACCCTATTATGTTTTAAACTGGTGTTATTTAGCACTCTTAATTATATCTGCTCTTGGATATGTAAAAGTTGATGGTTTTAATATAACTATCTCATCCTCATGACCAATGGCAAAGGCGCGAATTGTAATTGGTATAACAGTATCATGTCTGCCATCACCGCTCAAAACATCATAGGTTCTTAGAAGAACTATTTTCTTTTTCCTAACATTTGGAACCACAGTGAACTCTTCTTTAGGTCTTACTATCTCCAGTTTACCTTTTATACCCTCTGGCAAAATTACATCAAAATAGAACTTCATATCTTTAGAGTTAGTATTTTGTATCAAGAACTCATAAGCGTTGTCAACTCTGACTTTTCCATCAGCCATCTTTTCAACTGAGTAAAGACGGTTTTCCTTGTTTACATTTAGGAGCATATGCTCTTTTTTGCTCCCCATAACACCCATAACAATTGTAATTACGATTAAAAGTACTATATAGGCTAAAATCTTAGGACGGAAATATTTAGTCTTACCTTTTTTGTTTGTAATTTCATAGTCACTTGACCAAGTCACCAACGATGGCTTACCAAGTTTTCCCATTACTGTTGTACAAGCATCAACACATTCTAAGCAGTTAATGCACTCGAGTTGAAGACCTTTTCTTATGTCTATGTGTGTAGGACAAACTGTTACACAACTCTCACATGCAGTACACTCAGCATGTGGCTCATTTAATTGAAGTTCTTCTTGCTTAGTAAATTGTTTAACTTTTTGTTCATCATAAATATGCCCTCCTCTGTGAGTGTCATACAGAGCCATAACAGTATTTTCATCATATAAAACTGACTGAATTCTTGAGTATGGGCACACATAAACACAGTAGTCTTCCTGTAAAAATATCACATCATATACAAGAAAAAGAGTTGAAAATAAAACTGTACCAAATAAAATAGTGTGGTCCATTGGATTTTGTAAATAAGTAAAAAAGTCTTCTGGTGGAACAAAAAACCAAAGGAAGTTAGAGCTTGCCACAAGTGCAAGTATAGTCCAAATTAGTACGGCAAAAGCTTTTTTTACCTTGTTCTGAGGTTTACTCATGTCAGGCTCGTACTGCTTATTTTTTATACGTTTTCTTAGACCTAAAAGCTTTGTTTCAATCAAGTCACGATAGATAACACGAAAAATAGTTTGAGGGCATATCCACCCACAAAAAACACGACCACCCATAACAGTCATACCAAAAACACCCAAAAAGAGTAACATTAATAAAAATGGCATTAAATAAAGTTCTTGCATGTCAAACTGAATAAATGCAAGATGAAGATTAAGTTTGTCAAAACTCAGTAGGAAGAAGTGTGCTTCATTTATCTGTATCCAAGGCAATATTAGAGATATTACAGTTAAAAAAGCAAAGAAATAATATCTATATATTCTCCACGCTGTTGTTTTTTTAAACTCACTCATCACCACCCCTATGACACTTTTATGACAGAATTATAACAAAAATAATATTTACTTATTATTATAGTTTATCAGACCCTTTGAACATATATACTTGCTTTTTACTATAAATATACTATATAAAAAATCCTGTTTTATACAGCTGAAAATATTTCAAAAGCCTATTTTATGCTCAAGTTTGATAGAATTAACCAACTAATAATTTACAAAGAATTTTAAATGACAACACGCGAATACATATTAAATACTATTAAAAAAAGACCACTTATTATAGATGGTGCACTAGGTACTCAACTTCAACAAAGAGATGAGCAAATTACAAAAGAGGCTTGGGAAGGAAATGAGGGGTGTAATGAGATTTTAAATGTTACTGCCCCTGAAATTTTAAGAGAAATTGCACACGCATATTTAACCTCTGGCGCTGACTTTGTTACTACAAATACTTTTGGTTCTTTCTCTTGGGTTCTAGATGAATATCAAATAGGAAACAGAGCTTATGAGCTAACAAAAGCTGGAGCTGAGATAGTAAAAAAAGAGTGTGAAAACTTTAGCACACCTGAGCATCCACGTTTTGTACTAGGTTCTGTTGGTCCTGGGACTAAACTTCCATCTCTTGGTCATATAGCTTACGATGAGATGTATGAAGGTTATACAGAGTTTTGTTTAGCTCTTATAGATGGAGGGGTGGATGTTTTCTTACTCGAGACTTGTCAAGACCCGCTTCAAATCAAAGCGGCTCTGCACGCTTGCCAAGAAGCATCTAATCAAAGAGGCGTTGATATTCCTATAATGGTTTCTGTTACCATAGAATTAAGTGGAACAATGCTTATAGGTACAGATGCAGGGACAATTGCTACAATTTTAGAGCCTTTTGATATTCTCTCACTTGGTTTTAACTGTGGAACTGGGCCGGAACAGGTACTAAAGCATGTAAAAGCTCTAAGTGAACTTTGGGGCAAGCCAATTTCTGTTCATGCAAACGCAGGACTTCCACAAAACCGTGGAGGCTACACACACTACCCAATGGGGCCTGACGAGTTCACAGACAAGCAAGAAGAGTTTTTAAAACATGACGGTGTAAGCTTTTTAGGTGGCTGTTGTGGAACTACACCTCAACATATTCGTGCTCTTGTAAACAGAGTTACAAATATAGTACCAAAAGAAGCAAGCGGAAAACAAGAGAACTCTCTAGCTTCTCTCTTCTCAAGTGTACCTCTTATGCAAGAACCTGCTCCTTTGCTTATTGGTGAGCGCTCAAATGCGACAGGCTCAAAAGCTTTTAAAGATCTTCTTTTAGCGGAAGATTATGAGGGAACCCTAAGCGTTGGGCAGCAACAAGTTCGTGCAGGAGCGCATCTGGTTGATGTTAGTGTCGGTTTTGCAGGTCGTGATGAGACAAAAGATATGCAAAAAGTTATGAGCATCTATGCTCAAAAAATTGCTCTTCCTCTTATGCCAGACTCTACTCAAACAGTGGCACTGGAAACTGCCCTAAAGTGCATAGGCGGAAAACCAATTATAAACTCCGTAAACCTTGAAGACGGTATAGAGAAGTTTGATGAAGTTTGTTCATTGGCAAAGAAATTTGGTGCTGCTTTAGTTTGTCTAACAATTGATGAAATCGGAATGGCTAAAACAGTTGAGAGAAAACTTGAAATTGCCGAACGAATATACGAACTTGCAACCAAGAAACATGGCATCAAACCAGAAGATTTAGTGTTTGACCTTCTGACATTCACTCTCGGAAGTGGTGATACTGAGTACCTTGATGCCGGTATAAATACCATAGAAGCTATACGAGAACTTCGAATAAGACATCCAGAAGTAGGGACAACGCTAGGACTATCAAATATCTCTTTTGGGCTAGACAAAGATGCCAGACCATATCTGAACTCTATGTTCCTACACTACTGTATAGAAGCTGGTTTGACCTCTGTTATTATAAATGTTAAACACATTATTCCCATAAATAAAATAAGCGAGCAAGACCAGGAGATTTGTAATAATCTAATTTTCAACAAAAAACCAGAAGCGGCATCACTATTTGAATTTATAGAACACTTTAGTACAAAAGAGGCAATTGATACAGGTGCAGAAGATGAAGCTTATTTAGCGATGAGTGATGAGGAGAAGATTGCAAAACTTCTTATGGACGGGGACAAAGATAGAATGATTCCTCTAGTTGAAGAGGCTCGTCATAAAATAAAGCCAGAGAAGATTGTAAACGAGATTCTTATTGATGCTATGAAGGTTGTAGGTGAGCTTTTTGGTTCAGGACAGATGCAGCTGCCGTTTGTACTACAAAGTGCCGAGACTATGAAAAAGACGGTTGACTATCTTAACCCATATCTGCCTAAAATTGACAAAGAGGTAGATATAACTCTAGCTCTTGGAACAGTTAAGGGTGATGTGCATGATGTTGGTAAGAACCTTGTTGATATTATCCTCTCAAATAACGGTTATAAAGTTATAAACCTAGGGATAAAGGTAGATATTGATTCTTTTATAAATGCCTTAAAAGAGTCAAATGCCACAGCTATGGGGATGAGTGGGCTTTTAGTAAAATCTACTCAGGTTATGAAAGAAAACTTAGAGACATTAAAATCTCAGGGTATCAATGTTCCGATTCTTCTTGGAGGAGCAGCCCTTACTCGTACTTTTATAGATGATTTTTGTCGTCCGCTATATGATGGTCCTATATTTTACTGTAAAGATGCTTTTGATGGTGTAACTGCCATGAGTCGCATTGAAGCTGGAAATTTTGACACTGATTTACACCCAAAAGACTCCCAAGAGAAGCTACATGCAGAAAAAAAAGAGGTTATTATTCCACCTTTTTCTCAACTGAAAATGCCATCTCGCGATGTTAAAGTTCCTACTCCTCCATTTTGGGGCAGACGTGAACTTAAACTTACAGAGCAGCAGATAGAAATGGCTTTTGAGTGGATAAATCACAAGATACTTTTCAAATCTCGCTGGGGGTATAGTTCAAAAGGAATGACCAAAGAGGCTTACCAAAAACAACTAGACGAAGTGGTGTGGCCTGCGTACGAGAGATTAAAAGCGCAGTTTATAGATGAAAAACTTTTTGAGCCGACAATTATTTATGGATATTGGCCGTGCAGAAGTGATGACAATACACTTTTGATTTTTGATGAGAGTGAAGGGTATAACTCGGCAGATGAAATTAACCGTGAACATCTAGATAAAGTTATGGGCAGAGCAAAAGAAAAATTTGACTTTCCAAGACAATCAAAACAGCCACATCGTGCTTTAAGTGACTTCTTTCATAGCGATAGACATGATGTTATAGCACTTACATGTGTAAGTGCCGGAGCTAAACTTAGTGAAGCTGAGAGAGAAATATATGACAAGAACAACTATACAGAGTATTATCAGTTTCATGGTCTAGGAGTTGAGCTAGCTGAAGCACTTGCCGAGATAGTACATAAACAGATAAGACTTGATTTGAATATATCAGAGGGAGAGGGAAGCAAACTAAGTGATGTACAGATGAATAAATATCAAGGCTCACGTTACTCATTTGGCTACGCAGCTTGTCCAGACCTAGAGCTTAATCGTCCTCTATTTAATTTATTAAAACCTGAAGAGTTTGGAATAGAACTTAGTGAGACTTTTCAAATTCACCCTGAACAATCAACTTCTGCTTTGGTTGTCTATCACCCAAATGCAACTTATTACAATGTGTAAGTGAAGTGCAAAAAGTTTCTACATGCAATCTTTACATGTAGAAACTTTTTATCTTCTCCTGTAACTCAAAGCCTCAAGAATATGTCTTTTCTCAATAGTGTCACTTCCATCTAAGTCAGCTATTGTTCTTGAGACCTTTTGAATCTTTTTTATTGCTCTAAATGTAAGCGTAAATCTATAAACTGCCATATCTAAAACTTCTTTTGCTTCACTACTTAGAACACAATACTTCTCTATATCTGAGTCACTAAGCTTTGCCGTAAATGTTGTTTGCCCTCTTTGTCTTACTCTTTTATGGACTTCTATAACCTGTTTGTGCATCTCTCTAGAACTTATAGTTGCCTCATCATTAGGATTTACATTTTGCATAACAACACTCAAATCTATCCTGTCAATGAAAGGATCAGAGAGTTTGTTTTTGTATCTACTAATTTCTAGCTCGCTGCATCTGCACTCAATATGTTGATTTAAAAGATTCCCGCATGGACAAGGGTTCATCGCACTGACAAACAGAAAATCTGCAGGATACTCAACCTTCGCATTAACCCTTGATATTCTTATTTTATTATCCTGCAAAGGCTCTCTAAGCGCTTCTAATACTCCCTTTGAGAAGTGTGGTAACTCATCAAAAAACAGTATCCCTCTGTGCGCTAAACCAACTTCTCCTATTTTTGCCTTGAAACTGCCACCGCCGAAAACACTCGCACTTGTGGATGAGTGGTGAGGTGCTCTGTAACTGCGAAGTGGTTTAAATTCTGGTTCTTTTGCCTGGAGTGCGTCCAGCTTTGCTATATCTAAAATATCATCACTGCTTAGTGGTGGTAAAATATATCTAAGCCTCTGTGCTATCATACTTTTGCCACACCCTGGACTTCCTTCAAGCAGTATATTGTGAAATCCGGCCGCACTTATTAGAGCTGATCTTTTAGCAACTTCCTGCCCTTTTACATCTAAAAAGTCTTCATCATATTTTTCATCATAATAGTAAGTTTCATCGTTTGAGGTATAGCTAGGGTAATCTATCTCACTCTGCTCCATGCTGGGGGAGACTGTCTCCTGATTTTTCAATAACTCTATAGCTTCATTAAGTGTTTTTACCCCATAAAATTCTACATTTGGTATTCTTGAGAGTTTTTTTAGACTAACATATGGAACAATAGCCTTATGAATTATTTTTTGATTGGCAAGAGATAGAATAAGTGGGTAGAGTTGTAAGTTCTCTTTTATAGCTCCATCAAGACCTAGTTCACCAAAAACAAACCATTCGCTAAAATCGTCTTGTAGATAATCAAGCGCAATCATAAGCGC
The DNA here is from genome assembly GCF_015265475.1 of Candidatus Sulfurimonas marisnigri. Taxonomy (NCBI): domain Bacteria; kingdom Pseudomonadati; phylum Campylobacterota; class Epsilonproteobacteria; order Campylobacterales; family Sulfurimonadaceae; genus Sulfurimonas; species Candidatus Sulfurimonas marisnigri. The sequence continues at coordinate 2,412,237 of NZ_CP054493.1, forward strand.
TATACTCAAGTCAAACTGACTCCCCTCTTTTTTAACATCACTAGGTGCAAGATTTATGGTAATTCTTTTTGGAGGGAAGGAGAACTCATTGCTTAAAAGTGCAGACTTTACACGCTCTTTAGATTCATTAATAGATGCACTAGCCATTCCAACAACACTAAATGAGGGGAGGCCCTTTGTAAGTGTAGACTCTACATGTACAACTTTTGCATCTATGCCCTCATATGTTGCACAACTAACCATTTTCATAATATCAACCTAATTTTAAGTTGCTATTATTTTACAATTATGATTTTTACATGTGGGTAAATATGACATTTTGTCATATAAAGAGCTAGATTTAAGAGTTATTTTTCTCTTTTTGTACTCTCTTGTACTCTTTTTCAAACTTTTTTCTGCGGGAGTATGAAAGTTTATCTATAAACAAAACTCCATTTAGATGATCATACTCATGCTGTATAGCAATACTAAGCAGTCCATCAGCTTCTAGTGATTTTGTATTGCCATGTCTATCTTGGTAATTAACAGTTATATATTCAAATCTATTAATATCTTCGTAAAAAGAAGGAACACTCAAACAACCCTCTTGATAAGTAGTCTCTCCGCTTTTATGTGTAATTACCGGATTAATAATCTCTATTAGATTATCAATTGGTTGCTCATCTTCTTCAGTAGGGAGATTAATGATTAGAATCTGCTTCGCATGTGCAACTTGAATTGCAGCCAGGCCGATCCCTCTTGACTCAATCATAACATGATACATAGCATCTAATAGTTTATGCAGCTGCTGATCAAATTTATCAACGGGCTTAGATTTTTCTTTGAGTTTTTTATTTGGATATTCTACTATATTTAAAATCATATTTATTTTACATCTACTCCGAAGGTGTTCTAAGCAAGACGGCAAAATCTAGCTTAGGATTTTGATATGCTTTTTCAATTCCGTCTAAAGAGCTAACAATAATCTCTTCAACAGAATGCTCCTCAGTTACATCTGTAATACCTATAGATATTTTAAGCTGTATTTCACGGTCACCTAAAAAGAAATTACTATTTGAGACTAATTCAGATAGTCTTTCACTTGCTTTTTTTGCACTTTCTATATCAGTATGTTTGAGGAGCATTGCAAAAACGCCATTTCCATAATGTGCAACTGTGTCGCTTCTTCTTGATGTCTTAAGTAAAAGTCTAGCCATAGTCTTAGTCATAAGCATCACAGCTTTTTCATTTTTTATACTATCTTTAAGGTCACGAGCAAGTTCTATCATAATCAAAGAGCTTCTATGTTTAAACTTACTAATCAGTTCTATCTCTTGTTCAACTTTTGTCATCAAGTTACGTTTATTATAAACGCCATACTGATTGTCAAATATTGTTTCATTTTCTACATTTTTAATTATTTTCGCAGTATCATCATACATAGTTTTCATATTACTGCTTTGCTTTTTTAGAATTGTATTTAATTTTAAAATATCTTCTTCTAAAGATGAAACAATACTAATTGATTGTTTTTCATCTGGACTATCTTTAAGTTCTTGTGCTCTTTTATCAAGTATTTTTGTCATTAATGACATGTTTTTATAAAGATTTGCAGTTACGCCAAGTATATTCTTTACAGATGAGAAACCTTGCTTTAAACTCTGCTCAAGTCTAACACTGTTCTCATCTTCATTACTCTCTTCAAGTTCTAATATTGAAGATATTTGCTTGTGCGTACTTTGACTTTTATCTTCTAATAATCTATCAAAATATAGTGAAAAATTATTGGGGGTTGGTGGCAGACCATCTTTTATTAAGGCATTTAAAACCTCTTTTGAATATGATTCTAAATCACCTTCTGGTTCTGAATCTTGTAAACTGCTTTGAACACTATCATCTTCAGAAGATTTTGTATCTACAATATTACGACGACTTCTACTTCTTAAAGCTCCGGCCATATCAACTCCCTATTATACTATTTACTTTTCTTAATTAAAACTTCGTCAATCATACCATATTCTTCACACTGCTTAGCGCTCATAAAGTTATCTCTGTCAGTATCTTTTTCTATTGTTTTAACATTCTGACCTGTATTTTTAGCTAATATTTCATTAAGTTCTTTTTTCATACGAAGAATCTCTTCAGCTTGAATTGCTATATCCGTAGCTTGACCTTGGGCTCCACCTAACGGTTGATGTATCATAATTCTTGCATGTGGAAGAGCATATCTCTTGCCCTTTTCACCACTTGAAAGTAAAAATGCCCCCATAGATGCTGCTTGACCTACACATATAGTTGCTACATCTGGGCGGATGTAATTCATTGTATCAAAGATTGCCATACCTGCAGTAACAACTCCACCTGGAGAGTTTATGTAGAAATAGATATCCTTTTCCGGATCCTCTGCTTCCAAAAATAACATTTGTGCTACTATAGAAGAGGCAACTGAGTCATTAACCTCTCCGCTGAGCATAATAATTCTATCTTTTAAAAGACGAGAGTATATGTCATATGAACGCTCACCACGTGCTGTTTTTTCAACTACATAAGGAATATAACTCATCTACTTACGCTTCTTTCATCTTTGAGTTAAGAATCTTAGTAAGAACTTTATCCTCAACCATTGACATCTGAATAGCAGGTAAATAGCCAGCACTCTTATACTTATCGTATGCTTCCTTAGGATCTTGTCCCATTTGCATCGCTTCATAGTATATAGTTTGCATTACTTCATTCTCTTCGACTTTAACATTCTCAGCAGTAGCTAAAGAGTCAATAATAAATGTAGCTCTTACACTTTTTTCTGCATTTTCTCTAAAAGTTTCACGAAGTTCTTCTAATTTACTTGCATTTTCGCGAAGCTCTTTTATCTCATCTTCACTCATTTCGCCTGCTTTTTTATTTAATGCAATATCAATCTCTTGCTCAACAACAAACTCTGGCAATGCAAACATAAACTTTCCTACAAGACTATCCAAAAGAGCTGGTTTTAACTCATCATTATAAAGTTTAGCTACGGCTTCATTTTCAAGCTGATTTTTTATTTGAGTTTTTAAGTTCTCTAAAGTAGGGTTATCTTGTCCAGCCAGAACTTTCTCCGCAAGTGCATCATCAATCTCTACTTTTACTTTTTCTTGAATATTATGCACGTTTACTTTAAACTCCGCATCTTTGCCAGCTAGTTTGTCTCCTCCATAGTTTTCAGGAAAAGTTACTTTTACAATTTTTTCTTCATCTATTTTCATTCCTATAACTTGGTCTTCAAAACCTGGAATAAATTGATTTGATCCAAGAACTAAAGCAAACTCTTTAGCTGCTCCACCTTCAAATAACTCTCCATCAATAGAACCTTCAAAATCTAGTATAACACTGTCACCACTTTTAGCTGCTCTTTTTCTTTTAAGATCAACAAACTTTCCTTGTGAATCAGCTAGCTTCTCTAATTTTTCATTAACTTCTTCATCTCCTATAGTAGGCTTGTCAAATTCATCAACCGAATCTGCATAACTAGCAAGATCAATTTCTGGTCTTAATGCGATTTTCACAATTACATCTATTTTGTCATCACTTTTAACAAACTTAGAGATATTTGGCTCACCTATTAGCGACTCGTTTGCAATTTTTAATTCATCAAGTCCCATGCTTAAAACTTCACGAAGTGCTTCAGCTTCTGCGTCTTGAACTAAACGACTACCATACTGTTTTTTGACTACAGATACAGGCACTTTACCCTTACGAAACCCTTGAACAACAGCTGTTTTTGTCAACTCTTTTGCTATTTTTTCTAAATTTGCATCTATCATTTCTTTTGGAATTACCGCTTCTATTTCAGCATTTGCAGCATCAATTTTATTTGTTTTGATTTTCATCAATTTCCTTTATTTATGTTTGTTATTTATAGTTTTATAACTATTATTTTTAGCAATATTATCTAAATTCTGCTTTTGTATATCTTTAAGCTCAATTTTTGCATGACTTTGGTCTAAAAGTAAGTATTAATATCCATACAACAGCTACATCAATCATCACATCAGCGAAATTAAACACCGCAAAATCAAACCCACAATGCCAATAGACCATGTCCACAACACCCTCATGTATAAATCTGTCATATACATTTGAAAAAGCACCTCCTAGCATTAATCCTGCTGGGAACGCGTAACAAACATCTTTAAGATAAACTACATAAAATAAAATACCAAAAATTAGTACTAATTGAATATATTTTAGCCATTCATCTAAAAAAGCAAACATGGAGAAAGCAACGCCTTTATTGTAAACTAAAATCAAATCAATACATTCAGTGTAGTAGCGCCAGCCATCTACAAAAAGTGTTTTTATATTTTGATCAATAATAAAAACACCAACCATTGTAAGAGAGAGTATTACTAATAAACGAAGAGTCTTATTATGCATTTAAAGCTTTTTGGAAAAAATCAACAATATCATCTACATGTAGATTCATTTTTTTTGCATCCTTGCACTCAAGTAAAATTCTAAGCTTATTTTCTGTTCCTGAATAACGAATTAGATGACGAATGTTTTTTGCATCCAATTCTGCTAACTTAACTTCCAGTCCGTCAATCTCTTTTAATGGTTTTTTATTTTTTATATTTATATTAACTAGCTTTTGAGGATAGAGCGGAAATGGGCGAAGAGCCTCTGAAGCTTTTTGATTTGTTTTTATTAAAAGAGCAAGTGTCTGAAGTGCGCTAACTAAGCCATCTCCGGTTTTTGCATAATCACTTATTATTACATGTCCGCTCTGCTCACCGCCAAAGTTAATCCCCTCTTTTTTCATAATCTCTAAAACATTTTTATCTCCAACATCAGACCTGAACAGTTTAAGACCCTTTTCCTTCATAAAATCATCCAAGCCTTGATTGCTCATAACTGTTGAGACGATAGCGCCACCTTTTAAAACACCGTTGTCATTCATGTATGAACCAAGAGCACCCAAAAGCTGGTCACCATCAACTATTTCACCTTTCTCATCCACTATAACGAGTCTATCTGCATCACCGTCAAGAGCTATGCCCAAATCTGCTCTATATTTAACAACAGCCTCACACAAATCTTTGGTATGAAGTGCGCCACACCCTTCGTTTATGTTAAACCCATCTGGTTTATTATGTAAAACAACAACATCTGCACCCAACTCTTCTAACACAGTAGGCCCAACAATATATCCTGCACCATTAGCTGCGTCTAAAACTATACGCATCCCTTTGAGAGAAATATCTCTTGGAAAAGAGTTTTTTAGCTGAACAATATAGCGGCCCACAACATCATCAATTCTTTTAGCCTTGCCTATATTTTTTCCGGTAGTTTGCGCATCATGAAGTTTCTCTTCATTCAAATAAATGTTTTCTATCTCTTGCTCAACACTACAAGATAGTTTATCTCCTTGACCGTCAAAAAATTTAATTCCATTATCCTCATAAGAGTTATGCGAAGCACTTATCATAATCCCAGCATCGCAGCGCATATTTTCGGTAATAAATGCTATCGCAGGAGTTGGCATTGGTCCAATTTGCACTACATCATAACCAATAGCCGTCAATCCGCTGACTATAGCATTCTCTATCATATAGCCACTTCTGCGTGTGTCTTTTCCAACCAAAATTCTATTTGTTTTAGCACGAGATTTAAAGTATATACCAGCAGCCATGGCCACTTTCATCGCTAACTCTGCACTTAAAAAAGTACCAGCCTCACCTCTAACCCCATCTGTTCCGAATAATTTCATAGTAATTCCATAATTTTTTAAGTGAAGTATTTTAACATAATTATCCAAATTATCCCCAAATCTTAAAATTCACCTTGTCTTTAACTTAATTTTAATTATATTTAAGCTAATATTCTGCACTAAAATTTAATGAGAAGGACTCATACATGGCAAATCACAAGTCATCAATTAAGAGAATTCGCCAAACTATCGTTCGTACAGAGCGTAATCGTTTCTACAGAACTCGTCTTAAAAACATTGTTAAGGATGTTCGTTCTGCAATCGAAGCAGGCAACAAAGAAGAAGCATCGTCAGCAATGACAGTAGCTAACAAACAAATTCAAAAATTTGTAAGCAAAGGTATCTTAAAAAAAGAAACTGCTGCTAGAAAAATAAGTCGTCTACACAGAGCTGTAAACGCAATATAAGGTTAACAATTAAATGTTAGCCGATAAACTAAATCCGTTTATCAATCGATATAATGAACTTGGCGAAATGCTAAGTTCACCTGACATAACTTCAGACATCAAAAGAATGACTCAACTCTCCAAAGAACAATCTTCACTTTTACCAATAGTTGAAAAAGCAAAAGAGTACAAATCAGTTATTGCACAAATTACTGAATCTAAAGAGATGTTGAGTGATCCAGAGATGATAGATATGGCGAAAGAAGAGCTTAAAGAGTTAGAACCTCAACTTCCAATTATTGAAGAAGAGATTAAACTTTTGCTTTTACCAAAAGATCCAAATGATGATAAAAATATCATTGTTGAGCTTCGTGCTGGAGCTGGTGGAGATGAAGCTGCTATCTTTGTTGGTAATCTTTTCGATGCTTACACGCGCTATGCAGATCTAAAAGGGTGGAAGATTGAGCTTTTAAGTACATCTCCATCTGATGCTGGCGGATTTAAAGAGATTATAGCACTTATTAAAGGTGATCAGGTTTATAGTAGATTGAAGTATGAAGGTGGAACTCACCGTGTTCAACGTGTTCCTGCAACAGAGTCACAAGGTCGTGTTCACACTTCAGCAATTACAGTCGCTGTTATGCCTGAAGTTGATGACGTTGAGATAGAGATAAATGAGAACGATCTAAAAATCGATGTTATGCGCTCATCTGGATGTGGAGGGCAAAGTGTAAATACAACAGATTCCGCTGTTCGTATAACTCACTTGCCTACTGGTTTAGTTGTTACCAACCAAGACCAAAAATCTCAACACAAAAATAGAGAAAAAGCTATGAAGGTTCTAAAAGCTAGACTTTATGACTTAGAGATGCGAGAAGCACAAGCTAAAGATAGTGCAACAAGGTCTGTTCAAGTTGGAACCGGAGATAGAAGTGGAAGAATTAGAACATATAATTATCCACAAAATCGCATAAGTGATCATAGAATAACGTTAACGCTTTACAGATTGAATGAGATTATGAGTGGTGGACTTCTCGATGAAGTTATTGACAATCTTATAACAGATCATCAAGCTAAAATAGTAGAGGCAGCTGGACTCTAGTCTCAAAAGAGACTAGGCTTTAGTGCCTAAATCTCCCAGTCAGTTTCAAAGACCTTCTTAACCATACCCTTAAAAGTAATAGTTTTATCATTCATACCCAAATAAAGAGTATCGCCGCTTTTTGGATAAACCTCAATGTTGCTACTAATTTTTTTCTCTGCTAGTGCCCTATAAAAACAAGCAGCCATTCCCGTCCCACACGCTAAAGTTTCATCCTCAACACCGCGCTCATACGTTCTAACTCTTAAGTTATTTCCATCAACAAAAGCTATATTTACATTTGCATTATATTTATATCTTAGTTCTCTAGCTTCTAGTATGTTAAACTCTTCTATATTGTCTGTAAAGCTTACCATATGAGGAACACCTGTATCTAGTTTCCACCAATTTTTTCCGCCAAATATTATATCTTTTTCTAAAATCTTTGGCTGGGTAAGCTCACTAAGGACCATTCCACTATTAGCACTATTTGCATCAACCTCAGCCTTTATTACGCCTGCTTCAGTTAAAAAACTCATATTTTTTGGAGCCAATTCATTGTAAAAAGCATAATGAGCACAGGCACGACTTCCATTTCCGCACATCTCTGCCGTACTTCCATCAGAGTTATAAAATTGCCATTCGAAGTCATATTCATCGTGAGGAACTATAACAATCAGACCATCAGCACCTATTCCATCTTGTCTATGACAAATCTCTTGTGCTAATTTACTTCTATCCTTTTTAACATCTAGGTGAAAAATAACAAAGTCATTTCCATTTCCACTATATTTTGCTACTTTCATTTTTGTCCTATAAGTACTTTTCTTTAATCATATCTACAAACTCTTCACACTCTTGTTGTAGATGCTTTAAATTTTTAGAGTTATCAATAACCCATGTAGCTCTTTTTTTCTTCTCTTCTATAGGCATTTGCGAGGCTATTCGTCTGAGTGACTCATCTTTTGAGTAACCATTTCTCTTCATAAACCTCTCTAGTTGAATATCACTTGGAGTGTAAACAACCACACAATCTTTAATATCATAAGCACCATTTTCAAAAAAGAGAGGAATATCTATAAGATATGGGAATTTAAAACTATCTTGCTTAATACTTCTTAATTCTATTTCAGCTCTTATTTTTGGATGAAGAAACTCTTCTAATTTTTTCTTGGCATCAACGTTTGAAAAAACCAAACTTCCAAGTTTAGCTCTGTCAACTTTTGAGCCATTAACATATTCATCACCAAAGTTCTCTCTAACCCAAGAAGAAGACGCATCCAAAATCTCATGAGATATACTATCGGCATCTATAACTCTCATTCCATTGAGAGCTAAAAGGGACGCTACAGTACTTTTACCTGTAGCAATTCCGCCGGTTAAGGCAATAGCATACTTAAATGCCATTAGTTTTTCACAATACCTAAATACTCTTTACGAATATAGTTACCCATTGCAAAAGAAGCTACATGTACATCGCAGTTATAATAACTTAACCCATCAATCATATCAGAACGATGAAGATTGATATCCGCAGTCGGATGATACTCTTTAGAGCTAAGAAGTGCAGTAGAGCAGTTGCCCAGATTGTATGGCATAATCACTTTAAAATATCTACCCAAAGTTTTCATTAAAATTTTGTTTGCTTCAGTCTCATCTAAAGTTGGATGAATAGTAACAAACTGCCCATCATCTTCTAAAACACGGTCGATATGTGAGATAAATGCCGCATCTGCTTGCATTTCAGAAATAACAACATCATATGCCTTGTCCTCTAAAGCACTGATCGCCTCAAGCTTACAAGAGATAACTTTTGAACCAACTTCAACATGTCTTTCTAGCTCTTCACTTAATAACTCTGCATTATCGCTGATTATTAAAACATTTTTTGGATCTTTGCTAGTACATAGAGGTACGTGAACCATCATTTCTGGATATGTAAATTCATTCATTTTTTTTATTTCCTAATTTTTTTAAAGATTTTATCATATTTGTATTAAATAGCATTAAAAACCTTAGTAATTAGATATATTTAAGCATTAATTGATAATTAGATATAATTTCATGAAATATTTAAATCAATAAGGATAAAAAATGAATTATAACAAAGTAAAAACTACATGTAGAGTTGTTCGTATTGTAGCAGGGATAGCATTAATAGTGACAGGTGTAATAACAGGTAACGCATGGTTTTATTTAGGTGTTCTTCCTCTAATTGCTGGTATAGTTAACTTCTGCCCAATATGTATAGTAAGTAAAAAGTGTGACCTACCTAATGGGTAAAACTTTGCTATAAGAATCTAACAAGTCAAAATATGATAATATTATCACAAAAAATTTCATAAGGAATTTATATGAGCATCTCAAGAAGAGAGATTTTAACATTATCAGGTTTAGCAGTTGCTTCTACTGCACTTAGTGCTTCCAATAAAACAAAGGCTAAACTAAATACTGAGTATAAAGCACCAATACCTGATACTACTAAACCAAGAGTAGTCGTTGTTGGTGGTGGATGGTCTGGACTCTCAATTGCAAAAAATACAAAAATATTTGCTCCTGATGCAGAGGTAATCCTTGTTGAACAAAGACATGAATTTACATCTTGTCCGCTTAGTAACCTGTGGCTGGTAGATAAAATTGAACTAGAATATTTGACACATGATTATCTGCAAGCCGCTAGAAACTATAACTATACTTATTTCCAATCAACAGCAATTGGTCTAGATAAAGAGAATCAAATCCTTGAAACTAGCGACGGCAGTATCAAATATGACTATTTAGTTATGGCTCCTGGAATTGACTATGATTATTCTCGCTGGACAAAAGATTTAACTTTTGAAAATAGACTAAGACGTGATTATCCTGCAGGATTTATTCCTGGTTCTGAACATATCACATTAAAAAATAAAGTTTTAAACTTCAAAGGCGGCAACTTTTTATTAACAGTGCCAGCTGGTAACTACAGATGTCTTCCTGCTCCCTACGAGAGAGCTTGTATTATAGCTGACCATTTTAAGCAAAACAATATAAAAGGCAAAGTGATTTTACTTGATGAGAACAATACTATCACTATCAAAGAAAAAGGTTTTCAAAGTGCTTTTACTGAGCTATATGCTGACTACATAGAGTATGTACCAAGCTCAGTAATCAATAAAATTGACTTAGATAACAAAATTGTTTACACAGAGTTTGATGAGTTTGAATTTGAAGATGCATCCTTTTATCCTCATGTGAGAGGTGCTAAGATTCTAGAGAGAATGGGGCTAGCAAAAGATGCAAAAAATATGATGGAGGGTCATATTAACCCTCTAACTTATGAAGCTATTGATGCAAAAAATGTATTCATTACTGGTGATGCTCGTCCTATGGGATTCTCAAAGTCAGGTAATACTTCAAACTCTGAAGGGTTCATTGTAGCAGCTAATATCGCACAAAGAATCAATAAAACGCCTGTCCTAGCCTGGGAACCACCAACCACAACTTGCTTCTCTGCTATATCAACAGCACCTGAAAAGGCAATATACATCTATACTCAATACTCTTATGACAAGAAAACTAAAGCTTTTGATTTTGCTGGAACAATAAGTAGTGAAGACTGGAAAAAACACGGTGAAGTTAATGCAAATTCTATTTATGACTGGGCTACTGCTTTGTACCATGATATGTTTGGATCTAAAAACTCCTAAACTTGATTTATGCTCCAATAAGGTATAATCCCACACTTTAAAATTGGAGTTCTAAATGAGCCAAATTAGCTACAAAGATGCCGGTGTTGATATAGATGCTGGTAATAGTTTCGTTGAAAACATCAAACCTCTTGTTAAATCAACAAAAATTCCGGGTGTTATAGGTGGTATAGGCTCTTTCGCCGGTGCATTTGAGTTACCAAAAGGTTTTAAAGAGCCTGTAATGCTCGCGGCAACTGATGGAGTTGGTACAAAGTTAAAACTTGCTATTGACTCAGGGATTCACAATACAGTTGGAATTGATTTAGTTGCGATGTGTGTTAATGACCTTCTTTGTAACTTCGGTACTCCATCTTTTTTCTTAGATTATTATGCAACTGGCAAACTTGATGTAAACGTAGCAACAAATGTAGTTGCTGGAATTGCTGAGGGTTGCATAAGAAGCGAATGTGCTCTTATCGGTGGTGAAACTGCTGAAATGCCTGGAATGTACTCTGAAAATGATTATGACTTAGCTGGCTTTGCTGTAGGTGTTGCTGAAAAATCTGAGATGGATAGAGTCTCACTTGTTCGTGCTGGCCATAAGCTTATAGCACTTCCAAGTTCAGGACTTCACTCAAATGGTTTCTCGCTAGCTAGAAAAGTTCTTTTTGAAAAAATGAATTTAGACTTCAATGAAGACTTCAACGGTAAACCCCTTATTGAGACTCTGCTTGAACCTACCAACATCTATGTAAAAACATTCAAAGCACTAAAAAATGAGATAGTGGCTATGGCTCATATTACTGGTGGTGGAATTGTAGAAAATTTACCTCGTGTTTTACCTGAGAACTTAATGGCTGAAGTAAAAAAAGACTCTATAAAAGTTCTTCCAATATTTGAGTTAATAGGTCAACATGTAGATTTAGATGAAATGTATAGAGCATTCAATATGGGTGTCGGTATGATTTTAGTTGTAGAAGATAAAAACGTAAATGCCGTTTTAGCTAAAGCTGAAGGTTCTTACTTGATAGGTGGAATAAAAGAAGGCTCTCGTGAAGCAGTAATGATATAAGGTTGTAGGGACAAATGTCCCAGCCACCCACCACATAATGGGCATTTTGCTCATTATGGTGTATAGATTACTTAAAAGGCTTCTTTAAGTCTTTAATAACATCACCAGGAACAGACGCAATAGTAGCAAATTGCATCATACCTAGCAATGGATAATTCATAGCTATATAATACTCAGCTTGAAGCATAGTAGCTTTTCCACCACTTACAACAATTGGCCAAGGCAATAAACCAGCATTAGCACGTCCAATTTTCTTTACAAATCTTTGTGTACCACGACCAACACTATAACCAACTAAAGTAGTATCGTCCGAAATTTTAAGCTCATATGCAAGCCCTTTACCTTTTTTGTAATTTTTTAGCTTAGCCAATAACTCTTCATTTGAGCCTTCTCCAAGTACTTTTGTATCTTCGTAGTAAGGCATTCCTAAAGTAAAGTGAAAACCTGCTAAGTCATCAAATTCCATTTTATCTTCAGAATTTTTAAGACCAGGAAATGCACCTTCAAGCTTAGCTTTTACAGCTGAAAATGTTGCATGATTATAATCATCTTGCATGTAAGCTTTGCCAAAATAAACTGGATTACTAAATGAGATTGTTTTTTCTTGATCATCTACAAAAAGTTTCATAACAGCAATATTCGCACGATTTGGCTTTGCAGCCTCTTTTTTAAGTGTAGGACAAGTAAAAACAATAGTCTTACCCTCTTTAACACTTTTAAATTTTGAGAGAACTTCAAATCCAGCAGCAGTTAGTTTAGCTTCAGAATCAGCTACACTAACATAAGCACCTTGAAGATATGCGCTTACATCACCACTTGGCTCAGAGCTAGAAGCTTGAGCTTGAGTACTCTTACCGGCACAACCACAAAAAGTAAGTGCAGTTACACTAAAAATTAATGTTAAAAACTTTTTCATATCTCTTTAGCTCCTAAGCTTGTCATAATTTCTTTAATTTTACTATCCATGTCTTTAATAAACTGAAGTCTTTTAGGGTCAGTAATTTTCCCAAAAACAGCCCAGTTATCAACACTTGGCATACCAACTTTTAAAGTACTTGAATCTTTATCTAAGTACATGTACATTGAACATGGAGCTGAAGCACCTAATTCTGGGTGTTCCCATACATTAAACACTGTATATGAAAAAGTAAAGTGACAAAGTGAGTAAACCCAATAAGCATCATATTTATCATTTTCTAAATCATTATCAACCCAATACTCAGCAAAATCTCTTTTACCGGCAATAATATACTCTTCAGCTTCGAATGCTTTCTCGAACTTTTCCATAAAGTCAAATTTTGCATCTAAAACATCTTCGCCTCTATCAAAAGGGATTTCCCACTCAATTAAAGTTTTAGCAGGAAGTTTGTCTATTTCAACATACTCAACTTCTCCGCCCATGCCTTCGTCGGTAGCATCACTTAAAGCATCAATTTTTTCAGTGAAAGCCGCTCTAACACCAGCATCTTTAATCTCTGCAATATCTAGCATCGCTTGAGGGGTTAAGGTACCAACATAAGTTTTATCTTCACTTTTTTTCTTGTATATAAGGTAGTTAAGTGGAGCAAATGAGCCAAGTTTTGGTTCTTTCATAAGAAGTTCACGCATCCACTCTTCATTAGAAATAGTGATAAAACCAAGGTTATCTAAGTTTCCAACATAGTCTGTTTTAAACTGAGGATTTGGCTTACCGTCTTTTAGTAGTTTAGTACCGTAAAAAAGCTTGTAATAGTACTCAATTTTTGGGTGAATGTCTTTTGGAGTAAATCCAGCATCTTCTAAATCAACTTCCAATATACCATTGAACGCGTCATTTCTCTCTTTATATGTACCTTCTGATACATTCAATCTTATAGCCTGATAACCAAATGCCATACTTGCTGTCAACGATAATAAAACCGCTATTTTTACAAATGCTTTAAACATGTGTTTCCTTTTTATTTAACTTAATTATGTGATAGTTTTATCACAAAAAATCTGAAATAATTATATCATACAAATCTGTAAACTTTCTGAATTTTTGAACTATATTGTATTAAATAAGAAGTATTAACATACTTTGAAACACTTAAATTCATAAAGGTAAGAAAGTTAGTAGTAAATGTAAAAGTTTATGATTGGTTTTAGTTGTATTGCTTACCCCATGCGGAGCATGGGAGTAAAGTTGTATTTCTAGAAAGCGTAGTTAAGTTGGAAACTGTAACTTGTTTCTGAGTGAGCCACTTTAATATCTTGTCCAGCAAAATTCGTAAAAGTTTGCTCATTCTCAGCAGCAAATACAGCAGCTAAATCAACAGAAATCATTTCACTTATCTTATAAGTTCCACCAATTGTAAAGTGTGATTCAACATTCCCTGGGAAACCTAATGCATTAAATGTATTAATTGTTCCTGCTGATAATCCAGCACTGTTGTATGTAGTTTCAAGTGGATCTCCACCTGGTGAAGCACCCCATGTTACAGTTTGCTCTTTTACTGCACTATCAGCAAAAGCGTAACCACAACGAACAGCCCAGCCAGTTGTTGCATATTCATAACCAATAGAAATTACATCCTGGTCTTCCCACTCAAAATCTTCATAACCTGCAGCATCAGACCAGTTAATATTTTTCCAATCAAGTGCAATAGTATGCTCATTCATATTGTAACTAACACCAACACCCATTTCAGCTGGACTAGAAAGCTTATCATTAGTGTATCCGGAAGGATTAAGTTGAGTATTAACAAAAGGGCTAATTGTGCTACTCATAACACCCTTATACTCCATTTCTATCTCTGATTTATATACAGCACCAATTGTAATCCCATTAGTCTCATAAGCAAGACCTATGTTATAACCGAATGCTAAATCATCATTTGCGCCTGAGCCATACTTAGTTCCTGGGTCAACTGCATAGCCACCAATAAGATCTCCTGAAGCATTTCTACTTGGTTGACCTGGATGTTCATAGTCAATATCTAATGAACCATATTGTATGATTGGAGTAATACCAATTGAGTAATTATCTCTTACATAAACCAAAGGAACACCAAATTGCATAAGTTGTAAAGCTGTAACCATTTGCATATTAGAGCCACCAAGTAATACAGAAGGTGTATCACGGTAATCAACACCTAAGCCACCTGTTCCCCACATACCAACACCAGCATAAAAGTTATCATTAATTTTGCTAGCAACTGAAACAGAAGGAATAACGAACATATCAGAATCACTGTCAGCTGAACCACTAGTAAATGCTGAAACACCATCGTGTAGAGTATTAGACACTTCTACATCTGGCATAAATAATGTTCCACCAAAAGAGATTTCATTGTCTTTCTTAATTGTAGTAATTAGAGCAGGATTAGATAGGGCAGACTCTGCGCCATGACCCATACCAATACCGATTCCACCTATACCACGAGTTTTTGCACCCATACCAAGCATAGTTGAACCATTTGTTGCGAATGCCGATGTTGCACCTAAAGCTAACGCAGCTACTACTGCTAATTTAATTGTTCTTTTCATTTTCTCTCCTACGAGTAATTTTGAATACAAGCATTATAGGCAAGTAAAATTTAACTGTATCTTAAACTAGGAATGAATATTTTTAATTAAAGTAAAAACTTATTATTTAAAATTTATTTATATAATAAATATATATAAATAAAATCATATTTATATATAAAATATTAATTTTAACTTATATAAATAAGATATTTATATGTTTGGGATAAGTTTTATGAAATTTAATACATAAACTTATTTGTGATAAAAACATTACATAGTGTAGTTTTGTAACATAATTATTACAAAAAATTTAAATAGAACTCTTAATATATCAAAACATATATCATTATGTAAAACAAAAACCTCTTTATTAGTTTCTTGAAGCGTAAAATCATAGTAAAAAGAGTAAGTATTAAGAAGTAAAAAATAGTTAAAGTATAAAAAGTTTAATATATTGAAGTAAATTTGATTATTGAGAAGTAAATTGATCAACTAGGCAGCGACCTACATTTCCACACCTGAAAGATGCAGTATTATCAGCGATGAGAGGCTTAGCTTCTGGGTTCGGAATGGGACCAGGCGTTTCCCTCTCTCTATAGCCACCTAGACAATCAAGTGTAAAGACATCTAAATGTTCTTACATTTGACTGTTAGAGTCAATTGAGTGAGTGTTTATACTATTTCTAGTATACATTATTGTTTAAGTCAACATAATTTCTAAATAACTGTATCAGTACACGGTTCATTAAATAGTGTGTTTACACTAAGTAAGGTAGTGAACGAAGTTGTGTTCTATTCAAAGAACTGTAAAAAAAGACAAACGTACTATTAGTACTGGTCAGCTAAACATATTACTATGCGTACACACCCAGCCTATCAAGCTTGTAGTCTTCAAGCGTACTTCAGGGAACGTTCATCTTGGAGTTGGCTTCCCGCTTAGATGCTTTCAGCGGTTATCTCATCCATGCGTAGCTACCCAGCGATGCTCTTGGCAGAACAACTGGTGCACCAGTGGCATGTCCAACCCGGTCCTCTCGTACTAGGGTCAGCTCTCCTCAACGTTCCTACGCCCACGGAAGATAGGGACCGAACTGTCTCACGACGTTCTGAACCCAGCTCGCGTACCGCTTTAAATGGCGAACAGCCATACCCTTGGGACCTGCTCCAGCCCCAGGATGCGATGAGCCGACATCGAGGTGCCAAACCTCCCCGTCGATGTGAGCTCTTGGGGGAGATCAGCCTGTTATCCCCGGCGTACCTTTTATCCTTTGAGCGATGGCCCTTCCACACAGAACCACCGGATCACTATGACCGTCTTTCGACTCTGCTCGACTTGTATGTCTCACAGTCAGTCCGGCTTGTGCCATTATACTCTACGGTGGATTTCCAACCCACCTGAGCCGAACTTTGTAAGCCTCCGTTACTTTTTAGGAGGCGACCGCCCCAGTCAAACTACCCACCAGACATTGTCCTCGCACGAGATAATCGTACCGAGTTAGCTATCAGAATATTCAAGGGTGGTATCTCAAGGATGCCTCATCATCAACTGGCGTCGATGAATCGAAGGCTCCCACCTATCCTGCACGTGAATATCCCAATAGCAGTGTCAAGCTATAGTAAAGGTGCACGGGGTCTTTCCGTCTTTCCGCGGGTAGGAGGAATTTTCACCTCCACTACAATTTCACTGGATCCATTGTTGAGACAGCTCCCATCTCGTTACGCCATTCATGCAGGTCGGTATTTAACCGACAAGGAATTTCGCTACCTTAGGACCGTTATAGTTACGGCCGCCGTTTACTTGTGCTTCATTTCAATGCTTCGCAGAGCTAACAAATCCATTTAACATTCAAGCACCGGGCAGGCGTCACACCCTATACATCCTCTTACGAGTTAGCAGAGTGCTGTGTTTTTGGTAAACAGTCGGGAGGGACACTTTGCTGCGACCCGTCAATGCTTTACAGAGTAAATCTGTTAACAAATAGGGCACACCTTATACCGAAGATACGGTGCTAGTTTGCAGAGTTCCTTAACAATGGTTCATCCACGCGCCTTAGAATACTCATCTCACCCACCTGTGTTGGTTTACGGTACGGGCAACGGTTGTTCTCGTTTAGAGGCTTTTCTCGGCACGACAGTATCATCGATTCTCCGCGCTGGCCGAAGCCATTGCAGAGCCTGTAAGATCTCGGTCGAATGACAAACGGATTTTCCTATTTGTCGACCTACGTCCTTCGACCCACTATTCCATCAGTGAGCTCGATTAACTCTATGCGTCCCCCCATCACTCAAACGAACAACCGTCGGTATCGGAATATTAACCGATTTGCCATCGTCTACCCCTTTCGGACTCGACTTAGGTCCCGACTAACCCTACGATGACGAGCATCGCGTAGGAAACCTTGGGTTTACGGCGAAGAAGATTCTCACTTCTTTTCTCGCTACTCATGCCTGCATGCTCACTTCCATCCGCTCCAATATTCCTTACCGGTATACCTTCAACGCTGAATGGAACGCTCTCCTACCACTCATAGTAAACTATGAATCTAGAGCTTCGGTGCTTGTCTTAGCCCCGTTATATTTTCGGCGCAAAATCGCTAGACCAGTGAGCTGTTACGCTTTCTTTAAAGGGTGGCTGCTTCTAAGCCAACCTCCTGGTTGTCACAGCAACTTCACATCCTTTTCCACTTAGACAAGACTTTGGGACCTTAGCTGCTAGTCTGGGTTGTTCCCCTCTCGACATAGGATTTTATCACCCTACGCCTGACTCCCGAGGTTACACATGAAGTATTCGGAGTTTGATAGGGTTTGGTACCGCGGTAAGCAGCCCTAGCCCTGTCAGTGCTCTACCCCTTCATGCTAATGCTCGAGGCTATACCTAAATATATTTCGGAGAGAACCAGCTATCACTGAGTTTGATTGGCCTTTCACCCCTATCCACACGTCATCCCAAGAGTTTTCAACCTCTACGGGTTCGGTCCTCCACTGGCTCTTACACCAGCTTCAACCTGCACATGGATAGATCACTCAGTTTCGGGTCTGCAGCATCTGACTAATTCGCCCTATTAAGACTCGCTTTCGCTACGGCTTCTCGTTAGATTAACCTTGCCAGATACCACAACTCGCAGGCTCATTATGCAAAAGGCAGTCCGTCACACTTGTCTTGCGACAATAGTGCTCCGAATGATTGTAAGCCATAGGTTTCAGGTTCTATTTCACTCCGCTCACCGCGGTCCTTTTCACCTTTCCCTCACGGTACTTGTTCGCTATCGGTCTAGTAGTAGTATTTAGGGTTGGAGGGTGGTCCCCCCATATTCAGTCAAGATAACACGTGTCCCGACCTACTCGTTCCTTAGTCTAGTACCATATAAATGTTTTCGCTTACGGGGATATCACCCTCTATGTCCACTCTTTCCAAAGTGTTCGGCTAACAAATATATTATCACTAAGTGCCCTAATCCCATTTCGCTCGCCGCTACTATGGGAATCTCGTTTGATTTCTTTTCCTTCAGGTACTGAGATGTTTCACTTCCCTGAGTTCGCCCCCCGTAGGGTAACATGATTCGCACCATGCTGGGTCGCCCCATTCAGAAATCCCCGGATCAAAGCTCTTTGGCAGCTCCCCGAGGCTTATCGCAGCCTAATACGTCTTTCATCGCCTCTACTAGCCAAGGCATCCACCTATGGCCCTTAATATCTTTTTTTCTAATTTGCGTTCACTACCTTACTTAATGTATCTCTACTTTAAGTAAGTCAGTGTACTGTTGATTGTAGTTATTTAGTTAATATAATTAATAATTGAATAAATTCTTTTATCTTTTATATATGTTGACTTTGACAATAATAATTTAATGAACGATAGACTTTGAAGTCTAATCTAAACTCTCTGTTGAGAACTTAGATTAAGCTTTTTCTATTGATAAGTGTGAAATGGTGGAGAGTAGCGGGATCGAACCGCTGACCTCCTGCGTGCAAGGCAGGCGCTCTCCCAGCTGAGCTAACCCCCCATTTCAAATGAAAATAGATCACTGAAAACTAAGCAAGCAAATAAACTAATAACTAACAACATCTCTCGTGAGATTTTCTTTGTAT
The DNA here is from genome assembly GCF_015265475.1 of Candidatus Sulfurimonas marisnigri. Taxonomy (NCBI): domain Bacteria; kingdom Pseudomonadati; phylum Campylobacterota; class Epsilonproteobacteria; order Campylobacterales; family Sulfurimonadaceae; genus Sulfurimonas; species Candidatus Sulfurimonas marisnigri. Next base: position 2,431,750 of record NZ_CP054493.1, read on the forward strand.
GTCAATTCAAATGAATGATTGACTTTACTCTAGAAAGGAGGTGATCCAACCGCAGGTTCTCCTACGGTTACCTTGTTACGACTTCACCCCAGTCGCTAATTCCACCGTAAGTGGTAGCCTCCCGAAGGTTAGCTTCCCAATTTCGGGTGAAATCAACTCCCATGGTGTGACGGGCGGTGAGTACAAGACCCGGGAACGTATTCACCGTAGCATTGCTGATCTACGATTACTAGTGATTCCAGCTTCATGAAGTCGAGTTGCAGACTTCAATCCGAACTGAGAGACGCTTTGTGAGATTGGCTCCACCTCGCGGTATTGCAACTCTCTGTACGCCCCATTGTAGCACGTGTGTAGCCCTAGCCATAAGGGCCATGATGACTTGACGTCGTCCTCACCTTCCTCCTCCTTGCGAAGGCAGTCTCCCTAGAGTGCCCAGCTTAACCTGCTGGCAACTAAGGACGAGGGTTGCGCTCGTTGCGGGACTTAACCCAACATCTCACGACACGAGCTGACGACAGCCGTGCAGCACCTGTTTTCAAGTTCCCCGAAGGGCACCACTCCATCTCTGGTGTGTTCTATCAATGTCAAGGCTAGGTAAGGTTCTTCGCGTATCTTCGAATTAAACCACATGCTCCACCACTTGTGCGGGTCCCCGTCTATTCCTTTGAGTTTTAATCTTGCGACCGTACTCCCCAGGCGGAACACTTAATCTGTTAAGTGCATCACCGAGATGACAAGCATCCCGACGACTAGTGTTCATCGTTTAGGGCGTGGACTACCGGGGTATCTAATCCCGTTTGCTCCCCACGCTTTCACGCCTTAGCGTCAGTAATGTTCCAGGAGATCGCCTTCGCTTTAGGTATTCCTAGTGATATCTACGGATTTTACCCCTACACCACTAATTCCATCTCCCCCTCCCATACTCTAGGTTAGTAGTTTCAAATGCAGTTCTACAGTTGAGCTGTAGGATTTCACATCTGACTTACCAACCCGCCTACGCGTCCTTTACGCCCAGTGATTCCGAGTAACGCTTGCACCCTCCGTATTACCGCGGCTGCTGGCACGGAGTTAGCCGGTGCTTATTCATGAGCTACCGTCATTTTCTTGACTCATAAAAGGAGTTTACACACCGAAATGCGTCATCCTCCACGCGGCGTTGCTGCATCAGGGTTTCCCCCATTGTGCAATATTCCTCACTGCTGCCTCCCGTAGGAGTCTGGTCCGTGTCTCAGTACCAGTGTGGCGGATCATCCTCTCAAACCCGCTACCCGTCATTGCCTTGGTGAGCTCTTACCTCACCAACAAGCTGATGGGATATAGTCTGATCTTCAAGCGAAAAAACGTTTCCCGACTCTACTTAAGTAGAGAAGGTATATCCAGTATTAATCATCGTTTCCAATGGCTATCCCGGTCTTGAAGGTACATTAACTATATATTACTCACCCGTGCGCCACTAATCCAAAGAGCAAGCTCTTCTTCATCGTTCGACTTGCATGTGTTAAGCACGCCGCCAGCGTTCACTCTGAGCCAGGATCAAACTCTCCATAATTAAATTATGTAAAGATCACATTGCTGTGAAATTACTGATCATTGCCCAAGAATTAAAATTCATTGGCTTTGTTGCCACTATCTATAAATAGTTAGTGGACTTTTTTCTAAAGAAACTTTTTATCTTGCGATAAAATCGGTTCCCCTAGTTTTGTATAGTATCTATTTCTATTGGGTATCTATATTGCTATAGACCAAATAGAATAGACGGTTGTTGTTATATTAGTTATTTCTAAGTAAACTTATAGTGACTAATTAACTAATTTGTTATTAGTTATCTCGTCTATTTACTTGCTTAGTTTTCAATGATCTCAAACATATTCAAAAGCTTCTACTCGAAGTCTCTCTAGGCCTTAACTTAAGGTCTCATTGTTTGTGGATGGGAATTATAGGAGATTATGTATTCAATGTCAAGGCTTTTTTGAAAGAATTTAAAAAGTTTTTCTTGGGTGTTTAGTTTCTATGCTTTTTTAATTTTCTTTGTTAATAAAATATAAATTACTCTATACATATTATAGGACTTATCAAGCATGTTGCTATGTATTAACTCTTTATATATAAAATTCTTATATACAATTGTATAGTATATTATTGCTATACACAAATAAAGGATAAAAATGGGACTTTACGATCGTGATTATGCAAGAGGCAATGCTTCTACTTATACTACTAATACTAAGAGTGACACGCAATTAATTTCTTTTGTAAAAGAGACTTATAAATTGTTTGCTGCTTCAATGATGGCTGGTGCCGTTGGCGCTTATGTAGGGGTACCAATGGCTGGAACTATTGCAGCATATTTTTTTCCTCTATTTATTTTAGAGATTGGACTTTTAATTGGACTGCATTTTGTAAAACATAAACCAGGCATTAATCTAATGGTAATGTTTGGCTTTGTATTTATGACAGGTCTAATGTTAGCACCTCTACTTTCTCGTACGCTTGGAATAAGTGGTGGCGGTACTATTGTTGGAAATGCTTTTGCTATGACATCAGTTATATTTGGAGCTATGAGTTTTTATGCAATTAAAACAACAAAAGATTTTTCAGGATATGGAAAACCTCTTATGATTGCTTTAGTTGTGATAATTGTTTTTTCTGTAATAAATATGTTTATGGGCAGTCCATTGATGTCAATACTAATCTCTGGAGTTGTTGTTGTACTGTTTAGTATCTTGGTAACATATGATACTCAAAATATTATCAAAGGTGCTTATGAAACACCTATTGATGGTGCTATTGCACTTTACTTAGATTTCTTAAATATTTTTACAGCTCTTCTTCATTTGCTTGGTATATTTAGAGGCGATGACTAATCAACTTTCGCCCGAACTATTTCGGGTGATTGATGCAAATCTAAACCGCCTCAAAGAGGGGATTAGAGTTGTTGAAGATATAATGAGATACCGCGATAACAATAAAGAGATATCAACAAAACTAAAACTCCTAAGACACAAGTCAAAAATCAAAGAATCTATAGAATTACTTAAATATCGTGACAGCATTAATGATGTTCAACGAGCAACTATAAAGAGTGAATTAAACCGTCCAGACATAGATAGTATTATTATTGCCAATCTAAAAAGAGCCCAAGAGTCATCGAGGGTTCTAGAAGAGTTATATAAACTTCAGAGTATTGAGTATAGTGAAAACTTTAAATATATAAGATATGAATTGTATACTATAGAGAAGGAAATTTTAATTGAGACTTCTGAGTAAATAATAAATTAGATTCAAAATCAAGTTTAAGTTAATAATTTTTCAGATTGTTCTATTCCCATTTACAAAATATCAGCAATAGCTTTTCATTATCTTCATACCAATATATCTTGCTGATATTTACTTTATAAATAAATTCAATATAAGCATTGTCAATTAACAGAAGTACGTATTTAAGAGTTTTATTAAGATTTGTTTTCGTGAGGATTATAGTTGGAAGAGGTGATTTGACTTAATTAAAAGTCAAATCAGAGGTTGAAAAAGTTATTCCATCATCTCAATCTCTTGATATGCAAAATCAAGATTGTTGTTGTGTAAAATATCGTACATTGCTTTTTCTTTAAATTCTGCCATTGGTACTGCCTTTTGAATATCAGCAGCATCTACATCATCTTCGATAGCTTTAGCAACTCTATCTCTCATAAATGTAAAGTAGTCTCTTGCTTCATTAACGGCTGTCTTATCTGTTATAAAACCATGTCCTGGAATTAGTGTTTCCCAACCTTTAGCATCAATCATATCAAGTGCTTTGATTTGACCAAGAACCGCACCATCACGACCTGAAGTAATACGGCCATTCATAACCAAGTCACCAGCAAATAATACTTTTGATTTTGGCATAAAAAGAAAATAATCCTCAGCAGTGTGTGCTTTAACGCCTATTGTTATAACTTCAAAATCAATACCTTTTACATTAAACTTGTAGTTCTCTGTAAGTGTTCTATCAACTTTAATAATATTTGTGCCAGCAATTGCATTTTTTGGTAAAACTCTATACATTCTAGTTTTATCACCAGCTTTATACTTAGTGTTAATTACTGATGGCCCAATCAATTCTGCACCAAACTTTTGTTTATAAAAATCATTACCTAACCAATGGTCGTCATGCTCATGTGAGTTTACAACAACTTTAACTGGCAGAGCACCGGCAACTTTACTCATAGCTTCATAAGCTTGTTTAGCAAATATAAAAGATGGACCTGTATCAAATACTACAAAACTGTCATCTGTTTTAACGTAACAGTTATTTGCCATATTACCAGCATTTTCTTTTGTTGGTGCCTCTATTGCCCCAAAGAAACACCATACATTATCACTGACTTGCTTTGGCTTTAATTTGTAATTAAATTCATCACTTTTTACAGTCTTAGCAGTTGTCGCAGCTGCTGCAGAAGCTTCAGTTTTTGAAGAGTCTGAACAAGCTGTCATCATTGGAAGTAAAGCAATTGCAGATACTACTAATGGATTAATCATTTTTTTTATCATAAGGTTCACCTTTTTTTTAGTTTATTCTAGAAAGAATATATTTAACATGTCATAAACTTATCAACAGGTTGAATATATTCTATCTTTACATATAAAGTTTAGATTCTGAATAAACATCAGAATCTAAACTAAAAGAAAATACTATTTAATTTTCTTACTTGCTTTAGCAGTTTTACCTAAATTATTAACCCAGTCAATATCAATAGTATCACCTTCTTTTGCTCCAGTGAATGAAAATTGAAAATAAGGATCTTTAGATAGGAATGGTCCTGTAGACGCCTCCCATACAACTGTACCGTTTAATTTTGCAGTCATGTGAGTGATAAACTCTACATTGATTTTTTTAAGTTTTGCTTCTTCTTTACCAGCCATTGGGCTTTTAGCTAAAACTTTAACTTCTACTACGCCTTTTTTTAACTTTGCTTTTACTTTCATAATTATTCCTTTTTAATTTCTATTTATTTTATTTCAATGAGCGGCGGGGGTTAAATCAACCTCCACAACCACCAATAGAAACTTCTACTTTTTGTACAGCTGAGTATAATTTACCATCTCTACCTTTTGCAACAACAGTTACATTAGCAGTTTTTCTCATTTTGATTTTAGTTTTAATGTCAAAAACACCATTTTCACCTAATTCAAATACTACAACAGCAGATCTAGGATTAGCATCTTGAAATAAAGCAACAGACTCTACTGCTAATTTAGAACTAATTCCGATTGGCACAGCGCCACCATTTTCAGCTAGTTTAGGAGCTTTAATCTTGATTTTACCGTCAATCATAGGAGCTTTTCCGAATAATGCTTCAATAGCCTCTTTACTTCCGGCAGCTTCCCAAGCTTTTGGAGCAGTCGCTCTGAAATCTGTAGCACTTAAGCTAGCTGGTAATACTGATGCAGCAGCAGCTACTGCACCTAAACTTAAAAATTTTCTTCTTTGCATTTTAATTCCTTTTTATAATGTTGAGCAAACCCTAGTAAGTTTTTACTTACTAGATTCTACCATAAATTTAACAATATCTTTTACTTGCTCATCAGTTAGATCCATAGCACCACCCTTAGGAGGCATCCCATTAAATCCATTGATAGCGTGACTATTGACTTTCTCCATACCTTGAGCTATAACAGCTGCCCATGCATCGTGATCGCCAACAGCTGGAGCACCCATTGCATCAGTTTTATGACAAAGTGAACAAGCAGCATCGTACATTTTTTCAGCAGCTGATTTAGAACCCGTAGAAGTCTCTACCGGTAAATCCCTTACAGTTGAATATCCAGGTACAACAGCTGTTATCTCATTTTTAATTTTCATTACAGACTCTTTGACACAGTTAGTCATACAACGAGTACCAACCGCACCATAGTTTTTACGATCAGCAAAAAAAGCTCTTACATTTTCAATACCTTCTGGACCATTCACATCAGGGAAAAAACCATCACGATTTGGAAGAACAACTTTCAATAGTTTTTCTTTGTCAAGAACATACTCATCATCTAATGTTTCACCATCGATTTTTATCTCATTTGCAGCTAATAAGTAAGCAGTCATTGCATACAGTTCATTGTCTGTAAGGCTTTTTGGGTGAGCATATGGCATTGCATCACGGATGTACCACATAAGTGTAGAAACTTGTGGCCAATATGAACCGATAGTTCTCTTTGGAGCATCTTTACCTGGACATGTTCTTTGGTTTTTCAGTGATGCTACTGTACCACCAGCAAGAGTTGGATAACCCTTACCGCCAGCACCAAACTCACCGTGACAAGAAGCACATTGTGCCTCATATAATTCATCACCCTCTTCAACAGAGCCTTCACCATCCGGGAAACCTGTTCCATCTGGCATCATATCTCTGTCCCAAGCTGCTATCTCATTAGCAGTAGGAACTCTACCGTAGTTAAGTTTTGACATAGCTTGCGTATTGTATCTATATGCAGTTTCAACACCGTTAGCTCTAGGGTAAGTCATACCACCATCTAAAGCATCTTTTTTTCCATTGTAAACACCAGCAGTTGCAAGAGTTGATGTTAGTGCTAAGATAACACTAGTAACAATTAATTTATTATTTAATTTAAACATTTATACATCTCCTCCTATTAACTTGGACAATTATCTGTTCTAACTTGAACATTATGTACTGAATTATCCGCTCTTACTTCCCAAGTAACAATTGAGTTTCTGTGATAAACACCTTCTACACCAATAATACCTTTTTCTTGAGTAACTGTTGGCTGAACATTACCACTATCATCAACTGAACGAGACTGAAGTAATAATGGTTTACCATCATACTTATGCATATATGAGAATCTAGTCCATGATTTAGGTAATACTAAACCTTTTAACTGAGCTTCTTTATAGTTTTGTCCACCATCAATAGAAACATCGACATTTGTGATAGTTCCGTGACCAGACCATGCTAGACCTTCTATCTCAATCATTTGACCAACTTTAAGATTTTTCCATGGTTTTTCAGGACATGGAGAAGTAATAATTGAGTTAGTCTCTAGTGGATAGAAATGTTGGATTGCTTTACCGCTCTTAGTAAGAACTGTATATTTAGAAGTCTCTTCTTTACAGTACCAAGGCTCTGCACCGAATTCTAAACGTTTCAACCATTTAATACATAAGTTTGCTTCCCAACCTGGTAACATTAAACGAACAGGATAACCTTGTTCTGGTCTAAGTGCTTCACCATTTTGAGCCCAAACAATCATTGCATCGTCTAAAACTTTTTCAACTGGAATTGTTCTACTCATTTCTGAACCATCAGAACCTTCAGCTAACATCCATTTTGCAGTTGGTTTGATACCTAAATCATCAAGAATTACTGAAAGACGAACACCTGTCCACTCAGAGTTACTCATCATACCTTTTACGAATTGTAAAGAGTTGAACTGAGGACCTTTCCATTCAGCAGCACCATTCGCAGGACACTCCAAGAAAAGAATTCTGCTTTCAGATGGGTATTGCTTTAATTCATCAAGAGTTAAAACTATTGGCTTATCAACTAAACCGTGAATCATAAGTCTAAATTTATTAGGATCTATATGTGCAACACCGTTGTGAGTTCTAGTAAAGTGCAAACCATTTGGTGTAATGATACCTTCTAACTCGTGTAATGGTGACATAGAAACGGCAGCATGCATATCTCCAGCAGATGACATAAGACTTGAAGTTCTTCTTACAACATTATGCTCATATTTTGACGGAATACCATACGGATACTTGTTAAGTTCATCACCTAAAGTTGTTCCCCATTTAACGTGGTGTATTATATTTTCGTCGTCAGCTAACAACTTAGCAGGCGCTAATACAGCAGCTGCAGTGATAGCACTAACAGAATAAACAGCAGTTTTCTTAAAGAAATCTCTTCTACTATTAGTAGTTTCTAAATTATTTTCAGAAATTTTACTCATTTAATATCTACCTCCTTTATGTAACTTGTAGATTTTATAGTATGCATAGTACAAAACTTAATTATGCATAGTACAAAATGCAAGGTAAAGATTATATAGCAAGTTTTGCCAAATTGTCAAGTATTCTAACAAAAATGTAATAATTTTCTCACATTTTTATAATTACTACACACTTTGTTCATATCCATATTCATTTATATATTGATAATAATAATAAAAGTATATTATTTGCTTAAATGAAAACTATGTTAAAATTACAAATATACTAACACAAGGCGCGTTTATGTCAAAGAGGAAAGTTGGAGGGGTTTTGAAGCTTTTTATATCTAAATCTGGCACTTCACAAAGATTTGAAAAGTCAGAGATTGTTTTGGACGCGTTAGGTGTACTTGAAGATAAGTTTTACAATAAAAATGTCCAGCGCTCCGTTTTGATTGCCTCTATGGATAGTTATGAACTAATTCAAAAGTATGGTATAGAGATGCCGTTTGGCTATTTAGGTGAGAATATTTTACTGGACTACAATCCATACGATTTAGAGATAGGGACACAACTTAAAATAGGTGAAGCAATTTTGGAAATAAGTCAAAACTGCACTATATGTAACCATCTTGCTGTTTTAGATGTAAAGATACCAACACTGCTAAAGGATGACAGGGGTATATTTGCGCAAGTTATTAAAGAGGGTGAGATAAAAGAGGGTGATAGCGTCTATTTAGTATAAATGAAAGCTACTTCAAACTCCAAGTAGTTGAGTGGGTACCCATTAAGAAGCTTTTTGCTTTCTCTATATGAGAGTATTTTTCTAGCTCCGCTCACACCACTTTTTTTTATATATTTAAACATATCCCTTGTAGATTCAAACTCCATCTTATAGCTTACAATTTCAAATTCTACATTGAAGTATTTTTTCTGAAGTTTATTTACCTCATCAGCACTTATTAGTAGTGAGCTTATAGATGCTGTCTCATTTAGGGTTCTAAATGTGTTTGATGTAAAGATAGCCAAGGCAACAGGGGCATTGAGTTGCTTAATACTTGCAAATACACTCTCCAAATTATTAGCCCACTGAAGTGCCGAAGCTGAAAATACATAATCGTATTTATATGTTAGCAGATTATCAAAGAGTGTCTCATCATTAAAGTCACCATAAACAGACTCTATCTTTTTAGACTTAGGGTGAAGTTCTAACATCCCAGGAGCGAAATCAACTCCAGTGAAGTGCTCGTAATCCCAATCTATGGCTTTGCATAAACTCCCGCTTCCACAACCAAGATCTAAAATATTTTTTGGTTTATGCATTACTGTGCTTAGTAATTTTTCTATAACTCTATTTTGTATTACGTTATAAGTATTGTAATCCAAGGCATGTTTTGAAAACTCTGAGCTTATTTTCATCTTCTATTTACTATTAAAGATGTTATAAAAATAGTAATTACACACAGAACTATAGTCGCACCAGATGGAATAGAAAAATAAAAGGAGAGAATCATTCCGACAGTAACGCTAACAATAGCAATAAGAAGAGAAATTATCACTGTTTTTAAGAAGCCAACTTTAAATTGCAGAGCAGACACTGTTGGGATAACCATAAGCGCACCTATGAGTAAACTTCCTACCACTCTGATGGAGAGTGCAATAATGACAGCAACCACGCTTACCAATAAAAAATTTAGCAGTTTCACTTTGATGCCGCTTGTTTTTGCCACCTCTTCATCATAAGCTATAAAATATAACTCTTTTGAAAAAAACAATAAAGTACTCAATGATATAGTTCCAAAGATGGCTATGGTCACAACATCTTCACTGCTTACTGAGAGAATAGAGCCGAAAAGATATGAGAACAGTGAGTTGTTAAAAGCACCTCCGAGTGAAACAATTATGACTGCTACTGCCAATGAACCAGAGAGCAAAATAGCCAATACCGCATCTGAGTAAAGAGCAAAAGAGCTTCTTAAATACTCAATAAGCCAAGCAGACAAAATCGCAAAAACAACAGCCATCCAAAGAGGGTTAAGTCCGGCTACAAGGCCTACTGCAACGCCGACTAAAGCCGAATGTGCAAGTGTTTCACTAATCATAGAATAGCGACGAAGCACAATAAAGGTCCCACTTACAGAAGCAAGTATGGCAATAATAATACCTGCTAAAAAAGCTCTTTGCATAAATTCATATTCAAATATTTCTAACATACTTAATGCTCGTGCTTGTGCATGTGAATTAGGTGAGCATCTATACCGTAAAGCTCACTCATCTCTTGGCAGCTAAGTACCTGCTTTGGATTATTGCAGATTGTAGCTTTTTGATTTATAGTAAACAGCCTTGCTATGTCATCGGCTATCACACCAATGTCATGTGTTATAAAAACGATAGTAATCCCTTCATTGTTTAGTTCTCTTAAAAGGGTATAAAAACGCTTTTGTGAGAGCATATCAACACCTGTATTTGGCTCATCTAGTATCAAAATGTCTGGTTTAGAAGAAAGGGCACGGGCAATCATAACTCTTTGCCTTTGACCTCCTGAGAGAGTTCCTATCATCTTGTCTTTCAAATTGAGAACATCCATTTTAGACATTGCATCATTCACTAGTTGTTTATCCAGCTCACTATATGATGAGAAAAAACCTCTTTGAGAAGTTCTTCCCATCTTTACAATATCTAAAACTGTTGCAGGAAAAGAGGAGTCTACATGTGAAGCGCGCTGAGGAACATAGCCTATTTTATGCCAAGCTTTAAAATCTTTGAGCTTTTTGCCAAATATTTTTATCTCGCCGTCTGTTTGTTTCTCAAGACCTAAAAGCATACGTATTAAAGTGGTTTTACCACCACCGTTTGGTCCGATTATAGCAATATATTCTCCACTGAAAATTTCCAATGATATGTTTGAGAGAATACTCTGACCCTTAACACTGAAGCTTAAATTTTTAATGTCAAAAATAGGAACTTTAAATTTCATTTGCAAACAAGAGCCTTTGAAATTTTTTCTAAATTACTTCTCATAATATCTTCATAACTAAGGTTCTGCTCTGCTTCATTTGCTGTAATATTTCCCAGAGGCTGAAGAGCATCAACACTTACCTTTGCTTCGTTAGCTATGCTTTTAATAGCTTTATCACTTGCAAAACTCTCAAAAAATATAGTTGAAACATTGTGTTCTTTCACATGTTCAATCAAGTTTAGCATACTTTTTGCACTTGGCTGTGCATCTGGGGAAAGACCGCTAATTGCTTTTACGTTAAAGCCGTAACTGCTTGACAGATAAGAAAAAGCGTTATGATTTACTATTATAGTTGAAAGCTTACATGTAGAGAGTTTTTCTTTGTAATCTTTGTGAAGAGTTATTAACATCTCAACATAGTTATCTCTATTTTTATTGTAAAGCTCTTTATTCGCTGGAAACAGTACTGTAAACTCTTTGGTAATCAACTCTGTAGCTTTTATCATATTTTGTATATCCAGCCAATAATGAGGGTCAACTTTAGTATGGTTTTGATTATCTTCATCATACTCATGTGTTAAGTTCTTCAAATTTACATGTAAACTCATATCAATAGCTCTGTTTTTAAAATCAAAACCGTCTATCCAAGGTTCTAAGCCTGCTCCACTATAAACTACCAAGTCACTTTTATAAAGCTTTATGACCTCTTTTGGTGAAGGTTCATAGCTGTGAGCATCAACACCCAAAGGTAAAATCATAAAAGGTTCTGCTGTATCACCTAGAATATTTTTTGCTATATCGTACAGAGAAAATGTGCTAAGTGCAATAGTTGGTCTATCAGCGGCTTCTTTTATTTGTGCGTCTTGCTTCATTACTACTAATTGAAAAAGAAAAAGTATAATAACAGCAATAAAAATAGTGTTTTTAAAATTCATAATATTTCCAACTGATTTTTTGAAATTATAGCTAAAATTGTATTATAAAAAATTTTTGGGTATAATTCGCAACTTTTATAAACTCAGGATATATATATGACAACCAGTTTTCTACTTATTGTTCAAATCATTTTAGTAGTAATACTAGTGATAGCAGTACTATTACAAAAAAGTTCTAGCATAGGTCTTGGTGCCTACAGCGGCTCAAATGAGTCTGTTTTTGGAGCAAAGGGTCCAGCTAGCTTTTTAGCAAAAATGACATTCCTTATAGGCTTTTTATTTGTTGCAAATACAATAACCTTGGGTTACATGTACTCATCAGCTAAAGAAGAGTCTGTTGTAGATAACATGGTTGAGTCTACAAATGTAGTAGCTCCAACTGCAACTACTACCCCTATGGCACCTACACCTGCTGTAAAATAACTTCACAAAGAGTAGTTGCATTTTTTGCAGCTAACCATATCCGCTTTTCTTTGTCCACTTTTCTTTCTTTAAACATTTCTATTGTATAATCCCGAATTATTTTTCATATATTAAGGAAACAAACATGCTAAACGAAATATTTGACAAGTGTGAAGCAAAGATGAAATCAAGCATAGAACATATGCAAAGAGATTTTAAAACGCTTAGAACAGGAAAAGTTACAACATCAGTTTTAGATAATGTAAAGATTGATTATTACGGAACTTTAACTTCATTAGACCAAGTAGGTTCAATCATAGTAGCAGACGCTACGACTGTAGTTGTAAACCCGTGGGAAAAAAATCTTCTGCCTGATATTGAATCAGCAATATCAAAAGCGAATGTTGGAGCAACTCCAAACAATGATGGTGAGCAGATCAAACTGTTTTTTCCAGCTATGACAGTTGATCAGAGAAAAGAGTCTGTAAAACAGATGAAAGTAATGGGTGAAAATGCAAAAGTATCTGTTAGAAATGACAGAAAAAATTCAAATGACCAAATTAAAAAACTTGAAAAAGACAAAGAAGTAACTGCTGATGAGTCTAAATCTGCGCAAGATAATATACAAAAAATAACTGATAAATATTCTGCAATGATTGAAACAATATTAAAAGACAAAGAAGTTGAGATACTAAAGGTTTAAGAAATGAACGTTAAAAAAATATATATGGATGCAGATGCTCTTTTAGAGGGGCATTTTAAACTAAGCAGTGGCAACCACTCACAGTTTTACCTGCAATCTGCAAAAGTTTTAGAAGATCCAAAAACGGCAAAACTTCTTGCTGATGCGTTAGCACTACAAATTAGAGAGAGTGGACTTGAGATAGACACAGTTTGTGCTCCTGCTCTTGGTGGGCTAATTGCAGGTTTTGCTCTTGCTCAAGCTCTTGATGTTCGTTTTATATTTGCTGAGAGAGTTGATGGTGTGATGAATATTCGCCGTGGCTTTGAAGTGAGCAAAGGTGAGAGAATTTTAATGTGTGAAGACATCATTACAACCGGTGGTTCTGCTATGGAAGCTGCCGCTGTTGTCAAAGAACTTGGTGGAGAGATAGTTGGTACTGCCTCATTAGCAAATCGCGGTTTTTGTAAACGTGAGCATAGTGATGTTAAAACTCAGCCAAACTGTAAACTTCCTCAGAATATTCCATTTTTTGCACTTGCTGATTTTACATTTGAGATGTATACACCAGATGATTGTCCACTCTGCAAAGATGGAAGCGAAGCTATAAAACCCGGCTCTAGAGGTAACTAAACTTTTTTAAGGCATCGTTTTTGAAATTAATCAAACTACTTTTAACTCTTGTACTTGCTCTTCAAACTCTAAGTGCAAGCCAGACAACAAATGATGATACAAAACTCAAAAAGATGATAGGAAGAATGCTTCTTATCGGATTCCCAAATGAAGATATAAATGAAAACAGTGAGATAGTAAGACAAATCAAGAGCTATGAACTTGGTGGTGTCATCCTTTTTGACCGTTTTTACAGCGACAGAAGTAAAACAAAAAACATAAGCTCACCTAAACAACTTCAACGCTTAACCTCAAAACTAAAATCTTTTTCAACTAAACCTCTTTTAATCTCTGTAGACCAGGAGGGTGGAAAAGTTGCACGTCTAAAACCAGCTTATGGCTTCAGCCAAACAGCCTCCGCAAAGCAAATTTCTGCTCTACATGTAGAAGAGGCAAAAGCAATATATAAAGCTCAGGCTCAAATGCTTAAAAAGAGTGGAATCAACTGTGATTTTGCACCTGTTGTTGACTTGGCAGTAAATCCTAAGAATATGGTTATTTACGGACTTGAACGCTCTTATGGAAGTGATTCTAAAGAGGTAGTAAAATACGCGAAAATATTTATGGATTCACTTAAAAATGAGAATATTTTCAGTGTTTTAAAACATTTCCCTGGTCATGGTTCATCTCTTGGGGATTCACATAAAGGGTTTGTAAATATATCTAACACATGGAGCGAAATCGAGTTAGAACCTTACAAAGAGCTGATAAAATCAAATGATATTTCTATGATAATGACAGCACATGTCTTTAATTCACAGCTTGACGCTAAATATCCTGCAACACTCTCATACAAGGTAAACACACAGCTTTTAAGAGAGAAGCTTGGCTATAGAGGTGTTTTAATCAGCGATGATTTGCAGATGAAAGCAGTCTCAAAACACTATTCATTAAAAGAGATAGTAGCTTTAGCCATTAACTCAGGAGTTGACATCTTGCTTTTTGGAAACCAGCTTGCTACTCAAGATGTTGATGAACTGATAGAAGTTATTTTATCTCAAGTAAAAAGCGGTGCAATCTCACAAAAAAGAATTTCAGAGTCGAACAAGAGAATTGAAGAGCTTCACAAAAAAAGAAAAAAACTATAATGCAAAGTGCCTTCTCAATCCTTGACTGGCTGGTATTTGGCTCATACTTTTTACTTCTTGCCGTCACTTCCATAATTTTAAGCCGTACAAAAATAACCTCTTCGCGAGAGTACTTTTTAAGTCCCACTGCAATGCCAATGTTTGCTGTTGCCATCTCAGTTCTTGCGACCTCACAATCCGCTGCTACATTTTTAGGCGTTCCTGAATTCGCTTATGCTCATGACTTCACATTTATAGGCTTTTACTTCTCTGCACTGCTCGCTGTTATTTTTGTAGCATTTGTTTTGATTCCCAAATATTATGAGATGAAAGCAGTGACTGTTTATGAACTACTGCAAATACGTTACGGAGAGAGTGCAAAAAAACATGCTGGAGTAATGTTTCTAATTGGTCGAGTATTGGCGAGCGGAGCAAGACTTTACATCGGTGCACTCGCTATCTCCATGATTCTATTTGGTGACATCATTTTCTTACATGTAGCCATTTCTATTTTAGTTTTAATGTTTGGAGCACTCGCATACACCTACTTCGGCGGTGTACGCTCTGTAATACTTAGTGATATTATCCAAGCCGTTACTTACGTCGGTGCCGGTGTGGCGGTTTTAGTGTTTCTTTACTATTCGCTGGAAAACATAGAGATATTCGCAACACTAAAAGAGCACAGTAAACTAAACTTTTTGGATACAAGCATTGATGGAAAGTTTAGTCTTATAGGACTTTTAAGCGGTTGGTTATTACTCAACATTGCGGCATTCGGACTTGACCAGGATATGACCCAAAGAGTTCTTACATGTAAGAATAAAAACGAGGCTGCGAAATCTCTTATTGTCTCTATAGTTTTAACTATACCTATTGTTCTTCTTTTTTTAAGTATCGGCGCACTTCTCTTTCTTTTTTACCTGCAAAGCGATGTTACGCAGAATTTTGAGGGTGAGAAAATCACCATTTTTATGTACTATATTTTAAATGAGATGCCTGAGGGTCTGCGAGGATTGGTTACTGTTGGAGCAATTGCTGCAGCACTCTCAAGCACTAACTCAGTTCTAGGGGCTATGGCTTCAGTTGCAGTTGAGGATCTATATAAGCCGTGGAAGTTAAAGCAGGGCAAAATAGATAAGTACCATTTTGTTAAGGCATCCAGAGTTGCGGTACTCCTCTTCGCTTTGCTACTCTCTATAATGGCAATGGTTAGTTACTTCTGGCAACACTACAGCGACCTATCTCTAATTAGCTTCGCACTCGGTGTTATGGCGTTTGCATACACTGGACTTTTAGGTGTCTACTTCTCGGCAATCTTTACCTCCCGCGGAAATGAGAAAACTGTTCTTTGGGCACTTGTTGGCGGATTTATTACCGTATTGGCACTTCAGCCATACACTTTTGGAGTCAGCATCGGCTTCTCGTGGCAGATAGTTATTGGGACTTTGGTTTCGTTTATCATCATGCAGAGTGCAAAGAGATAAAATTATTGATTTTGGATATAATTTAATCTTTTAGAAAAACTCAAAGGTTGTTGAAAATGGGTGAATTATATATTGGTGTAATGTCAGGAACATCTCTTGACGGTGTTGATGTAGTTTTATGTAAAATAGACTCTCAATCTTGTGAACTTGTATTTTCGTGCGAATACCCCTTTGATGATGATTTAAAAGAGGATATTTTAAGTGCTATTAGCACAACCACCACTTTAAAAGCCATAGGTGAGATTGACACCCGTTTGGGCAAACTTTATGCCAACCACATTTCTGCCTTTATGAATCACTATAAAATCAACCAAAAAGATGTCAGAGCTATTGGTCTTCACGGTCAAACGCTTTGGCATGAGCCAAATAGCGAGTATCCTTTTTCTATGCAGCTTGGAAATGCCAGCGTTATAACAGCACAAACAGGTGTTAGTGTTGTTAGTGATTTTAGACAAAAAGATATAGCACTCGGCGGTCAAGGCGCACCTTTTGCACCTGTCTTTCACCAAGAGATATTTTCCAATCTAAACAGCAAAACTGCCGTTTTAAACATTGGAGGGATGGCAAATATAAGCATCTTAGGTGAGAAGCTTATAGGGTATGACACTGGGTGCGGAAATGTTCTTTTGGACTACTGGATTTTTAAAAACCACAATAAAGTTTATGACAAAGACGGAGAGTGGGCAGAGTCCGGACATGTAAGCGCGGAACTCCTTGACTCAATGCTAAGTGAGCCGTACTTCAAAAAAGAGGCTCCTAAAAGCTGTGGTCGTGAACTATTTAATGCAAAGTGGCTTGAGAAACATTTAGAAAATTTCTCACATGTGATTACCGAAGATGTTCAAGCAACACTTTTGGAGCTAACTGCAGTGACTATAGCAAACGAGGTGAAAAAAACCTCAACAGAGCTACTTATAGTTTGTGGAGGAGGTGCGAGAAACGGTGCACTTATGAAAAAGCTACATGTAGAACTAAAAGAGATTAATGTAACACTAAGTGATAAACATGGTGTTAGTAGTGAGTTTATGGAAGCGATGGCGTTTGCGTGGCTTGCTTACAAACGTATTCACAAAGAAGAAGTTGCACTCTCATCGGTTACCGGTGCTTCAAGAGACTCTATTTTGGGGTGTATATATGAATAACATAAAAAAGTGGCTCTCTACTACAAAATACAAAAATCATAAGCTTGAGATTGCTTCTGCAGATGCAAGTTTTAGAAAATACTACAGACTTAGTAAAGATGGAGAGAGTGTACTTTTAATGGATTCATCACTTGAAAAAGAGTCCTTAAAACCTTTTTTAGATGTAACCCAGAGACTTCTACATGTAGAGGTTAACGCACCAAAGATTTTAGAGAAAAATTTGGAGGATGGTTATTTAATAATTAAAGATTTTTCAAACACACATTATCTCAATGTGCTTAACCAAGAGAACTTCAAAACTCTTTACTCAGATGCCATTGACACCATTATAACAATGCAAAAAGCAGATACTTCCGGGCTGCCGATTTACGACAAAGCTTTTCTACATGCAGAGATGGATTTGATGCAAGATTGGTACTTACAAAAACTTCTACATGTAGAGTTGGACGCACCTCAAAAAGAGCTTATAAAAACCACTCTGGATGCTATTTCAGACGTTGTGCTTGAACAGCCTCAAGAGATGTTTGTACACCGCGATTTTCACTCAAGAAATATAATGATTACAGATGATAAAAAAATCGGAGTGATTGACTATCAGGATGCTATGAGCGGCGCTGTTACCTACGACTTGGTCTCACTTTTAAAAGATTGCTACATAGCCTATGGGAGAGAAGAGATAGAGAGATTAGCACTAAAGTTTCGAGATAAAAAAAATCTGCACATAGATGATGAAACATTTATAAAATGGTTTGATTTTATGGGTCTGCAAAGACATATAAAAGTGTTAGGAATATTTTCGCGCCTATACCTTCGTGATACCAAAGACGGCTACCTAAAAGATATTCCACTTACACTAAAATATGTTATAGAGACGGCAGGCAGATACAGCCAAACCAAAGAGTTGGCAGAGTTTTTAAAAGGTGTTTCATGAAAGCAATGATTTTAGCGGCTGGACGCGGTGAGAGGATGAGACCGCTTACCGACCATATTCCCAAGCCACTGCTTGAGATTCACGGCAAGCCACTTATTATCTGGCATATAGAAAAACTCGCCTCTTTGGAGTTTAACGAAATCATAATAAATATCGCTCACTTAGGTTATAAGATACCGATGGCTCTGGGTGACGGCTCCAAATGGGGTGTTAAACTAATATATTCTAATGAGCAAAAAGAGGGAGCACTAGAGAGTGCAGGCGGTATTATAAAAGCCCTTCCACTACTTGGAGAAGGTACTTTTTTGGTAGTAAATGGAGATATCTGGTGTGATTATGAGTTTGATTCCAGTTTTGATTTGGGAGATGATTTAGCTCATCTGATTTTAGTTCCAAACCCAAAACATAATCAAAATGGTGATTTTACCTTAGACAATAGAAGAGTTTTCAACGATGGTGAAAATAAGCTTACTTTCTCTGGAATTGGCTACTATAGCCCGAAACTTTTTATTGGTTTGACAAGTGAAAAAAAGGCCTTAGCCCCCATACTGCGTATGGCTATTGAAAAAGATAGAGTTAGCGGTTCCCTGCACAAAAGCAGATGGTATGATATTGGAACGCCGCAAAGACTTAATAACATAAACAACGATATTTAATGAACTATACAGACAAGGCGATGTACAATGTCTTCAAAAGCAGACAATCAACTTATTATATAAAGTATAAACAATGACAATTAAACAGATTATTTTTCGTATTGCAGCAATTTTACTTGTTGTAGAAGCCATCATCATGCTAGTCCTTGAATTTATGGAATTAGATTTGGATTGGATATCAGAAGCGTGTGTTGATGCACTCTCTTTAACTATATTTGCAACGCCAATTATATACAAATGGGTTATAAAGCCATTTGTGTTAATGAGAGAAACAGCAGAGAACCGAGTAACTTATTTGGCATATCACGATGAGTTGACATCCCTTGCAAACAGAGCAAAACTTTTGGAGTGGCTTGATCACAGTATTAAAACATCTCATGGGAAAAATAATATTTCTCTAATATTATTGGAATTAGACCGTTTTAAAGATATACAAGATACCTTTGGTCATGCAATTGTGGATGATCTTATTGTAAACATTGCAGAAAAACTAAAGTGCAACATAAGCGGTGTAGACCTATTTGCTAAAATAGATACCTATATGCTTGCCTTTGTTGCAGAAAATACTCTCTCAGATGATGACATATACTTAAAATCAAAACAAATTATCAGCATTATACAAACGCCGATTCTCTGTAGTAATGGTCACACCTTTAACCTAGAGGCAAGTGCAGGGATAAGTAGATTTCCAAAAGATGCTGCAAACAAAACAGACCTGCTGAAATACGCTTACACAGCGATGAGACAAGCTAAAACAATTAGCAAAGATAAAATAAGTTTTTACACACAATCTCTTACTGAGGTGTCGCAAAGACACCTTACTCTTGAAGAAGATCTTAGACATGCCGTTGAAAACAATGAGTTTTATCTGCTTTATCAGCCAAAGATTGATGCACTCACTAGTAAACTCGTTGGCGTGGAAGCTCTTATACGATGGCAACATCCACAAAATGGGCTTATAAACCCTATAGACTTTATTCCTTTGGCTGAAGAGACAGGGCTAATCATACCTATAGGCGAATGGGTTTTACAAGAAGCACTCAAGCAGCAGGAGATATGGCAAAAAGATGGCAAAGAGCCAATTGTTATGTCTATAAACCTATCTGGCAGACAGCTGCAAGTAGAGCACATAGACCAGATAATAAGAGTCTTACACTTGACACCAATACCTAAGAAATACATAGATTTTGAAATAACAGAGACATTTTTGATGGAAGATTCTTTTTTATCGCAAATGCTTCTTGAAAAACTTCACTCCACTGGTGTATCATTATCGATGGATGATTTTGGCACCGGCTACTCTTCATTGGCATATCTAAAACGTTTCAAAGTAAATACGCTTAAGATTGACAGAGCACTTATAAAAGATATAGAAGAGGATAAAAATGATTTTGCTATTGCCAAGGCAATTATCGCTATGGGTCATACTCTGGAGATGAAGGTTGTGGCAGAGGGTGTTGAAACTGAAGAACAAGCAAGAATGCTTAAACAGATAAGCTGTGACTATATTCAAGGATTTTACTATTCAAAACCAGTTTACCCTTATAGTGTATACTCTAACGATAACTACACATGCTAAGGCTACACAATGTTAAAATCCATACTGATACTATCTTTAAGCACTCTGCTTTTTGCTAAATATACAAACTGCGAGTTTCAAAACAAAGACTATATAGATGTCTGTAAAAAAGTTGTAAAAAACGGTGTCTCATATAAGTATGCAAATAAATTTCTGCTCTCATATTTTAAGACAAAAAAGTTTGATGAGATAAGCTATAAGTATCTGCAGCCAAAATATATTAAAACTCATAAAAAAAATGAAAAAAAAGCTAACAATGTTTTAGTAAAATATGTACCTGATATGATTGAGCATCTCAATAAATACTCTGAAGTTTATGACTATTCTGAGAAAAAATATGGTGTAAACCGTGAGGTTATAGCTGCTATTTTAATAAAAGAGACCAGACTGGGTAAGATTAAACCAACACATGATGCATTTATAGTATTTAACACTTTAGTGGTGCGTACAAAGCCAAATACAAAGCGTGAAAAATGGCTCATAAACATGGGCAAGACAAATATGGTATCTATAATCACCCACTGTTATAAAAAAGGTGTGACACCAGAGGGATGCAATCTACCTAGCTCATACGCTGGAGCTGTTGGAATACCGCAGTTTATGCCAAATAGCTTTATATATGCAGATGGCTACAAAAGTAAAGTTCCTGATTTGACAAAAATGGAAGATGCCATAATGTCTGCGAGTAAATTTTTAAATAAAAAAGCCAATTTCTTCAAGCTGATAGATTGGGATATTATGCCTGATATTGAAGATATAGAATCTCAGTGGTATGAGTATGAGTTCAATAATGACAATGCTTCATTTGTTTATGAGAAAAGCACAAAGTCTGGAAAAAAATATGACTGCTTCGCATGTGGAAAAGATGAGCTTGCATACCTTAAAGAGTATACAAAAAAAATTATGCGCTACAACAACTCTTCAAACTATGCCGTTGGGGTAATGCGTTTGGCTTATGATTCGCACAAAGGCCTTAGTAAATAGTAGCCTTAAGGGTGAGTGATTCATTTGATTTTATCACTCTCTCATCTTCAAATGCATTAGCAGACTCTATGCAGAGCATGCTCTTGTAAGCATCATCTCTCATAGCACTCATTCTTTTGCATTTAGCTATCCATGGATTCCAAACTACAACAGAGCAAGAGCCTTCATTCTCTACATGTAGGATTCTATTTTTATCTTTTAACAAAACTTCATCTGAGACTTCTTGATAAACTCTATCTACCTCTTGGTTAAAAGTTATATCTCCGCTTTGAATCTCTTTTTTAAATGTAAGGGCATCCAAATAAGGCTTTTTATCTAAACCGCGAATAGCTACATGTAGAATGTCTGATACACTAAAGTAGGTGTGAAGGGCTTGAGTTATCTCAAAAGATTTTTCATCAATATTTGTGGTTTTTAACTCCATAGTCAGTCTATCTGAAATGCTTACATGTAACTCTAGTTCAAACTTATATGGCCACAATTTTAATGACTCTTTAGAGTATTCAAGTTTTAGAGTTATCAAAGTTATATCAGCACTGCGCTCGTCTGTATTGGCAACTCCCCAAATGGAGGTTCTTGCAAAGCCGTGCTGAGGCAAACTATCATCTTTGTTCAACCCAAACCATGGCCAACAAATTGGAACTCCGCCACGAATTGATTTTCCTATCTCAAAATCGCTCGTCTCACTCAACCAAAGTATAGGCTCTTTTGAGTTTTGTTCGTAATGAAAAATATGTGCGCCCTGAAGTGCTATTTTTGCATAAGCCAAACTATTTTTAATTTCAATATACTCAAAGCCGTTGGAGAGTTTTTTGTACTCAATCAATGCATTTTCCAAGATGTGATTTTATGCCACTTCATTGCGTATGCCAAAATGAAAGAGTAGCAAATTATCCCTATCAGGTATGTTGATTGCATATCTCCGCTCATATATGAAATTTTTCCAAATATAAGAGGCAAAATTGCTCCCCCTGCAATTGCCATAATCAAAAGAGCACTCCCCTGAGCTGTATATTTTCCCAAACCCTCAAGTGCCAGCGGCCAGATTGTAGGCCAAACAAGGGCGTTTGCAAAACCTAAAAGTGCTACAAATGTAACAGTGTCCGGCAGTGTTCTTATACCGCTCCATCCCCACAATATCTCTGAAACCAAACTGCTCTGCGCCGATGAATACACAACGCCAAAGAGAAATAAAATACCAAAGAGTGCAGAACCGATAAGTGCTTTTTCCTGCGAAAGATATTTAGGTATAAAAGCTACCCCTATAAGGTAGCCAAATACCATAAAAGTCATAGTGTATGAAGTTAGGGAGGTGAAGTTTTTCAGACCTAAAAACTGCCCGTAAAGCCCGATGGTATCCCCAGCTATAACCTCAATACCAACATAAAAGAAAAGTGCAGTTGCTCCCAAAACCACACGTGGAAACTGAAATATACTGCTCTTGTCTGAGTGTTCATCTTTTTCAAACTCAATCTCTGGAAGTGATGAGTATTTAACTAAAGCAATAAGCCCTGTCAAAACAGCTGCCATAATAATATATGGAACAATAAGACGTGAAGAGAGAGACTCTTTTGTTTCGTTTGAAAGATTCTCTAACGAGCCTATATCTGAGAGTACAATAGCGGTAAAAAGAAGAGGAACTATAACCCCTGCGCTTTTATTTATAAGTCCCATTATACTTATTCTCATTGCAGCACTCTCTATAGGTCCTACTAAAACTATATATGGATTTGATGCTGTTTGCAGTATTGTAAGTCCGGTTCCCAGTGTAAAAAGAGCAACCAAAAAAAGTGTGAAACTTGCACTCTGCGCTGCAGGTATAAATATAAGAGAGCCGACAACCATAACGCCTAAACCTGTTGCCATTCCATCTTTATAGCCGGTTTTATCAAGCACAAAGGACATCGGAAGAGCCATAACAGTATAAGCGATGTAAAAAGCAAAAGTCACAAAGAGTGCCTGAAACTCATTGAGATCACAAATGACTTTTAAAAACGGGATTAGTGAACCGTTTAGCCAAGTTACAAAACCGAAAATAAAAAATAAAATCCCTATAATCACCATAGGTATAAGAGTTGATTTGTTATCCATTTTTAAGCCCTTTTAAATAGTTTGCAACTGCATCTTCATCATTTGTATGCTGTAGTACAATATCTGCCAATTTTTTAACACCCTCTTGTGCATTTGCAACTGCTACAGAGACTCCAGCTAATTCAAACATTCCTACATCATTGAAGTTATCCCCAAAAACGGTTAATTTTTTTAAGTCAAAACCGCTGTATTGGCTAACAGTTCGAATACCGTGAGACTTATCTGCGTCTTTATGCAATATAGTTAAAAAATAGCAACCCACATAAGCTTCTGGTGCGAGGATATATTTTAAATTATTGCCAAAAATAGCTTCTACATGTAGAGCCAATTTTCGCAACAGTTTTTCCTCACCCATATAAACAATCTTAAAGTTATCATCCATTGCACGTATATCTTTGTGCTCAACTAAATTGTCATCTTCTGAGTAGCGGGTGAGAACTTTTTTTTGGTGTTCGTTTAAAATAGCAGAGTATAAAAAAGCTTCGTTTAATTTCTTGTCTGCAAGAGCTAAGACAAAAGGGTAGATACCAAACTTAGCACCTTCGTCTATAATGGCATCTCCTACCTCTTTGTTTATAAACTTTGTATCTATTATCTTCTTATCCATTGTTGCAATAAGAGCACCATCAAGGAGAATCATCGGGGAATTAACTTGTACATTCTTTAAAAATTGTGCTGTTTTTTTATATGTTCTTGCTGTTGCTACGCTAACAATTGAGTGTGCAGAGAAGCCATTCCAAATCTCTTTTGTAAAAGTACTTACAGAGAGGTCATTTCTTAAAAATGTGTGATCGAGATCTGTTATATATATTTTTTTCATATTCTCTAGTACTTCAATTTGCATTCGGCCATTCTCTCAACCAGTATTCGACCTATCTCTTCTTTACTGTCAATAACAGATGTAATATCCAAATCTTTTAGATTGTTTTTATCTCTTAGAGTTGATACCTTTACTATTAAATTAATATTTTTTGTATGAGCAAGAATTGTCTCGCAGATTGCTCTTTTTTTATCCATATTATCTAGGGTTACTATCACTCCGGCCGAACTCTCGGCATGGATAGCTTCCAAAAGAGACAACTTGGACATATCACCCAAATATGCTTCTTTTCCTTCTGCTAAAGCCTCTTGAACATGTTTTGGGTTATTGTCTATAATTACATAAGGCGCATCTATATTATCTAAAGATTTTGCTGCGAACTTACCTACAATACTGTATCCACACAAAATCACATGGTTTTTCCTTGAAAGAAAGTCGGAAGTATCTAATCCCAGATATTCAAAGTGTGTAAAGTGTCTTACTAGCATGTTGATTTTAGAGATAAAAAATGGAGTGACAATCATAGAGAAAATAACCACTAGAATAAAGAGTGACTCCAACTCTTTGTCTAAAAGGCCACCCATGCTCGCAACTGCAAATATTACAAAAGAGAACTCTCCAACTTGAGATAGTGCTAAAGCAGTTTTAAGTGATAATACATGCGAAGATGTTATACGAAGTAAAAGATATATAATAATGGCTTTTAAAACTAACACCAGCAGAAAAATACCTATAATTATTCCAATGTTGTCTATAAAGTATAGTACATCTATCTTCATACCAACAATGATAAAAAATGTACCTAAAAGGATATCTTTGAACGGAGCAATATCTGATTCAACCTTATGATGATACTTAGTTTCTGCAATTACCATACCGGCAACAAAAGCACCAAGAGAGTATGTGAAGCCCATATATGATGCAAAAAGAGAAGCGGCAACTACAATAAATAAAACTGAACCCATAAAAAGTTCATCAACTTCACTTGAAGCAGAGAAGTGCAGCAACCATGCAATAACCCTTTTACCTACAACAAACAAAAGCACCATAACGATAACAGCACTTATAAAAGTGTCTCTTAAAATCACTCCAACCGATTGGTCACCCTCGCTTGTTAGAAAACTCAGAAAAATCAAAATAGGAATAACTGCAATATCTTGAAAAATAAGTATCCCTGCTGCGCGCTGGCCATAAGGATTATGTATCTCTTTTGAACTTTTAAGGTAGCTCAAAACAACCGCAGTAGAGGAGAGTGCGAAAGCTAGGGAGAGTATAATGGCTGACATTGAGTCAAGTGAAAAAATATAGTGGCTGACAGCATAAACAACTAAAGCAGTGAAACTCACTTGTAAGAAGCCGTTAAAGAATATCTCTGTTTTCATACTGTTCATTTTACGCAGAGATATCTCAAGACCGATAGTAAACATCAGAAACACTATACCAAACTCACCAATATACTCTAAAGTGTGCGAACCATTAATGTCTCTTAAGTCAAAAGCATAGACCAGAATTGTACCGGTTATGATATAACCTATAATCTGTGAAACACCCATGTGTTTTAAAAAGAGGTTTAAAACCGTTGAGACACCCAGAGCCATAACAATATAAAGAAGTGCAGAATCCATTAAAATCTTTCTAATAATAATTTTAGAAGCATTATATAGTATTTAATTGATTTGTTACATATGTAATCTTAACAGATACGATTCAGATGAAATGAATATAACCGTAATAGATATAAATTCTCACTACTTCATTTATTTATCTAAATGCTTAAAAGTACATTTTTTGAACTATTTAACTCTCTTGAAAACATCTTTTAATTAAAAAAAATATTTTACAGCCATTTTCTAAAAAATATAGTAATTTTTTTTAAGCTTTAGAATCCCTTATTCTTGGTCTTATCTAAGGTAATATTAATAGTTTAAAATCACATGAAAGAAAATTACTGTACAATACTGACAGTAATTTTTAAGTTATAGTAAAAATGTTTAGAGGGGAGACTAACATATGAAAAAATCTATTAATAAATATTTATATACTTTAATTCTATTATCAACAAATCTTTTAGCAATGGGTGGACCGCATATAGGTTTAACTGCCGGCGCTGGCAGTAGTGATAATGGCCAAATTTGTGTTTATTGCCATACGCCTCACG
Source organism: Candidatus Sulfurimonas marisnigri (assembly GCF_015265475.1). Classification (NCBI taxonomy): domain Bacteria; kingdom Pseudomonadati; phylum Campylobacterota; class Epsilonproteobacteria; order Campylobacterales; family Sulfurimonadaceae; genus Sulfurimonas; species Candidatus Sulfurimonas marisnigri. The sequence goes on from NZ_CP054493.1 coordinate 2,458,244, forward strand.
CCGCAAATGACTTTGCAAGCCAAGTTACAGTTCCGCTTTGGAATAAGCCAGTTACAAATGTTTCTTTTAAAATGTATGGTGCTAGTGTTAGGGGTGTTCCAGGTGTTACAATGGCAGGAACTCCTACAGATGCGACACCAACTGACACCTCTTTAGCTTGTCTTAGTTGTCACGATGGGGTCACTGCTATGAACAGTGCTGTAAATGCTCCCGGCTCTGGAGGTATCAATCCAATTGGTTCTCTTATTGGCTCTCCAACACCTGTATGGATGGGTGTTAATGATGTTAAAGCGGTTGGTGCCAATTATACAACTAAAGAATCTGGTGATTTAACTGATGACCACCCAATATCAGTAGTTTATACACCAGGCAGGGCAGGTTTAAGACCTACAGAGACGGCTCTTGATAATTTTGTAGGTGCTGAAACCGTTTCTGATTTGCTAAGGGATGGAAAAGTTCAATGTTCTAGTTGCCATGATCCTCATGAATATAGTAATGGGATATATCTAAGAAAATTTAATGGAGGCAGTAGCCTTTGTCTTGGTTGCCATAACAAGTAACACCAAAAAATATAACCACACTATTCACGAAGTTTTCTTTAAAACTTTGTGAATCTCCTTCATAAACTACATAGATTTTAAGAGATTTTATAATATAATTCGCGATTATTAAAATATTTTTGGAGTTTTGCATGACTAAATACATTTTTGTTACCGGTGGGGTTTTAAGCTCTCTTGGAAAAGGGATTACAGCTGCTAGTGTTGGTACTTTACTTAAACACTCTGGTAAAAAAGTGGGCATGCTAAAAATAGATCCATATATCAATGTTGACCCTGGAACAATGTCTCCGTTGGAACACGGTGAAGTTTTTGTTACAAAAGATGGAGCGGAAACTGATCTTGATATAGGAAACTATGAGAGATTTTTGGACTCTTCTTACCTCAAATCAAGCAATTTTACTACTGGACAAGTTTACTCAAGCGTTATCGAGCGCGAACGTGCTGGTGGATATCTGGGTCAAACTATTCAGGTTATACCACACATTGTTGGCGAGATTGTCAAGCGGATTAAACTAGCAGGAGAAGGTCACGATATTCTTGTGGTTGAACTCGGCGGAACCGTTGGTGACATTGAGGGACTTCCTTTTATGGAAGCTATTCGTCAGATGAAACATGATGATGAGGTTGAGGGAACTTACTTTATACATGTAACACTTATACCTTACATAAAAGCTGCCGGTGAGCTGAAATCTAAGCCGACTCAACACTCGGTACAAGAACTTCGCCGTATCGGTATCACTCCACAAATGATTATTGCCAGAAGTGAGAATGCTCTTCCTAAAACTTTCAAGAAAAAACTCGCAATGAGCTGTGATGTACATCCTGACTGTGTTATTGAAGCATTAGACGCTGCAACTATTTACGATATACCTGTTACATTTTTAAGACAACATATCTTAAAACCTATTTCAAAAGAGCTCGACCTTGGTGAACTAGACCCTGACATGGAAGAGTGGGACTCTTTAGTTAAGAAAATTGTTCAACCTAAGAACAAAGTTGTTGTCGGTTTTGTCGGAAAATATCTTGAACTTAAAGAGGCTTACAAATCTTTAACAGAATCACTTATTCACTCTGGAGCCCATTTAGATACTCGTGTCGAAATATGCTGGGTTGACAGTGAAGAGATTGAAGAGAGAGGGGCCGAAGCTCTTCTTGGAGACTGTGATTCAGTTTTAGTTGCTGGTGGTTTTGGAAATCGTGGAGTTGAGGGTAAGATTTTAGCAATCGAGTATGCACGTGTTAACAAAGTTCCATACCTTGGTATTTGTCTTGGTATGCAGCTTACACTTGTTGAGTACGCTAGAAATGTTCTCGGACTAGAGGGTGCAAACTCTATAGAATTTGATGAAAATACACCACACCCGATGATTTATCTAATTGACAACTTTTTAGACCAAAGCGGTGGTATGCAACTAAGAACTCACACATCACCAATGGGTGGCACTCTAAGACTTGGAGAATATCCATGTGATACAAAAGAGGGTTCAATCATCAGAGAAGCGTATAGTGGCCAAAAGACAATTTTTGAAAGACATCGTCACCGCTATGAAGCAAATCCTGCATACCGTGAGCAGTTAGAAAAAGCTGGTATGATTGTAACTGGTGAATCCAATGGTCTAATAGAGAGTGTTGAGATAGAGGGTCACCCTTGGTTCTTAGGTGTTCAGTTTCACCCAGAGTTTACATCAAGACTTCAAACTCCAAACCCATCTATCTTAGCATTTGTTCAAGCTACTTTGAATGTAGAGTAGAAGGAATTAGTTTCCTTTTACACAGAAAAGATTTTTTATATGCCAAACTATGACAATACTCCTCTTTTAGACAAATCTTCTCTTTTTGAAATACTTACGCAAAGATTTGACAAAGAAGAAAAAAAACTCTCACAAATACCTAGCCCTACTCTACTTCAAAATGCTCCAAAAGCTGCTAAAAAATAGCCGATGCTATAAGAGAGAACAAAAAAATAACTCTTGTTGGTGATTACGATGTTGACGGAGTAAGCTCTACTGCAATAATGGTAGATTTTTTCAGACAAATTCCTTATCCGCTTGAAGCTATCATACCTAACCGCTTCAACGATGGCTACGGAGTGAGTCCAACTGTATTAGAGAGAATAGAGGCTGATTTAATTATTACGGTAGACAATGGCATAAGCGCTATTGAAGCCGCAACTGTTTGTGCAAAAAGAGGGATAGAGCTTATAATAACCGACCATCACACACCCTCTGAGGTTCTACCTGAGGCTTATGCAATAGTTAATCCAAAACTCCTTACATGTAAATACCCTTTTAAAGAAATTTGCGGAGCACAGGTAGCATGGTTACTGCTGGGGCTTGTAAAAAAAGAATTAGATCTAAAAATTGATATGAAACAGTTTTTAGATATCTTATCTATAGCTATCATCGCTGATGTTATGCCTCTAATAGATATAAACCGTATACTAGTAAAAGAGGGTTTAAAGGTTTTAATGAGCTCAAGCAGACCGGCATCTATAATTATAAGGGATTTTTTAAACAAATCAATTATCACCTCAGAGGATATCGGATTTCAAGTAGCTCCACGCATAAATGCGGCAGGAAGACTGGAAGATGCAAGTATTGCTCTTGAGTTCTTCACGGCAACCAATAATAACATAGCATATATGCAATTTGAAAAACTAAATGCACTTAATGAACTTAGACGTGAGACTGAAGCTCAAACAACCAAAGAAGCATTATCTCAAGGAAACAGTTCGGATAATGTAATAGTTGTCTCTGGAGAGCATTGGCACGAAGGTGTAGTTGGGATTGTTGCATCACGATTGGTAGACTACTTTCTTAAACCTGCGATTGTACTAAGTTGTGAAAATGGAGTTGCCAAAGGGAGTGCAAGAAGTATAGGCAACGTAAGTATATATGAGCTTATAAAAGATAATCAAACTTATCTTAGTAAATTTGGTGGTCATAAGATGGCAGCTGGCCTTGGCCTTGAAGCTAGCAATATAGATAGTTTTAGAAGTGCAATAAATAAAAGTGCTTCTAAGCTTGACCCTAATGATTTTATTCCATTAGATGATTTAGTTGGAGTAATGCCAAGTAGTGAGATTGATTTAGAACTCTTGGGTCTGTTGGATAATTTCGAACCTTATGGTGAGGCAAACTCTCGTCCTACTTTTTTAATAAAAGATGGTGAGATAGTAGAAATAAAACTTTTTGGAAAAGATAAGTCTCACTCTAAAATAAGTGTTAGACAATTTTCACATGAAAGAAAAATAATCGAGTTAATTCTATTCAAAAAAATATTCAATATGCCTGATAACAAAAAGCTTACATGTAGCTACAGAGTGGCTAAAAATGAGTTTAACAATAGAGTATCAGCTCAACTTATTATAAATAAAATCTATGATTATCCATTATAAAATAATGGTAAAAATTGCTACAAAACACCTAATATAGAGTAAATCATAAAAAAAACCTTAAAATTTAAAACTATCTTAAGGCTCAAGAATGTAGAATTGGTGACTTTATCAAAAAAAAGGGAAAAACATGAACAAAAACCAGATTTTAGAAGAAATTTTAAACGAAGTAGACAAACACCCAGAGATTATGTCTCGTCGTGATGCTCTAAAGTATTTAACAATATCTCCATTAGCTGCGTCAGTTTTAGCTAGTGCAACAGTAGGTACTACAGCAGCAGTTGCATCAGCAGATGTAAGTGGAAAAATAGTTATCGTTGGTGGTGGTCTAGCTGGTATGAGTACAGCAGCACGTCTTAACAATTCAATTAGCAATGCTGATATTACTGTTATTGAGCCAGATCCGTTATCTGTATCTTACCAGCCTGGTCAAACTCTAGTTGGTGGTGGTATTTGGGATCTTTCTGATATTCAATACAAAACAGATGATTATGTACCAAGCGGCGTTAAGCTAATAAAAGGTAGTGTTACTGCTTTTGACCCTGATAACAATAAAGTTACTGTTGATGGCAGCAAAGAGATTTCTTACGATCAATTAGTTGTAGCAACTGGTGTAGTACTTAACTATGCTGCAATTAAAGGTCTTGACGGTGTAATCACTTCATCTGGTAAAGACAATGCAGCTACAAAACAAACAATCACTAGAGATGGTCTTCACTCAATCTATTTCCAAGATGGTGCAGAAGCTACTTGGAAAGGTATTCAAGAGTTAATTGCAAAAGCTAAAGCTCATACTGGCAGCGAAAAATTACAGGCTGTATTTACTCACCCTAACACACCTCTTAAATGTGGTGGAGCTCCTAAAAAAATCATGTATCTAACACACTCTCGCTTAGTAGAAGCTGGTGTACGTGACAAAGTTGAACTTACTTTTTATCCAAATGGTGGTGGTATGTTTGGTATCAAAGATTACCATAATGCAATCGTTAAGCAATTTGAAGAAAGAGGTTTCAAATGGAACTACAAGCATAACTTAATTGCAGTAGACACAGCAACTAAAACAGCAACTTTTGACAAATGGTCAATGGTAGAAAAAGATGTTGAAGACGATATGGGTGATATGGTTAAGAAGAAGGTAAGAGTAAGCGAGCCGGTTGAAGTTAAATATGACTTTATGCATGTATCTCCTCCTCAAAAAGCTCCAGATGTTGTTGGTAAGTCTAAACTAGGCTCTGCTAAAAGCTGGGTAACAGTTGACAAAGAGACTTTACAAAGTTCTTTCTACCCTAATGTTTGGTCTTTAGGAGATTGTGCTGGTGTTCCAATGGGTAAAACTGGTGGATCTGCTCGTAAACAATACAAAGTAGTAGTTGATAATGTTATATCTGTTATGGGCGGTAAAACACCTACTGCTAAATATGACGGTTATACTGTTTGTCCACTTATTACAGGTATTGGTACTGTTATGCTAGCTGAGTTTAACTGGGCTTCTAAAAAGACAGGTAGTGGTGTAAATGCTGCATCATTCCCATTAGATCCAACTAAAGAGAGATGGTTAATGTGGTTATTAAAAGTTTATCTTCTTAAGCCAATGACTATCCATGGTATGCTTTCAGGTAGAGCGTAACTATTTTCCCCCTTTTTCCCTCTTTTTGAGGGAAACACTATCCCATGTTTTATAATCTTAAGTTTAAAAAAGTATAATATTTTTGTGATAATTTTATCAAAAAAAATATATTAGGAGAAATAATGAAAAAAATAAGTTTAATAATTGCAATGATTGTTACATTTTCTTTATCATTAAATGCGTTTTCTTTAGGAAAACTAGGTGAATTTAAATTTGAAAAAGTAAATGGTAACGTTTGGATTATGCACGGTCCACCGGAGAATCCAAGCGTGGAAAACGAAGGTTTTATGAATAACCCATCATTTGTAGAGGGTGAGAATGGTACTATTGTAATTGACCCAGGTGGAAACTACAATGTTGGTAAAAAAATTGTTGCTGAATACAAAAAAGCTACAGACAAGCCTGTTCTAGCTATTCTAAATACTCACAAACATGGAGATCACTGGTTTGCTGGTAAAGCATTTGCTGAAGCGTTTCCAAATGCTCAAAGCTATGCTCATCCAAATATGATTAAGGCATCAAAAGATGGTGAAGCTAGGTTATGGTACAACATCTTAGAGGGTCTTTCTAAAAACCTAAAAGGTACTGATGGTCCATTCCCTTTCCCAACTAAAGTTTTACATGATGGAGATGTTCTTAAAGTTGATGGACATACTTTTAAAGTTTTTCATCCAGAACGTGCACATACAGATACAGATATCTTAATAGAGCATGTAGAGTCTAAAACACTTTGGTTAGGTGATAATCTTATGGATTGTCGTCTTGGTGGTATGGATGAAAGTTCTAGTGTTCATGGGAATATAGCACTTCTTGAAGATATCATTGCTCAAAGAAATGGTTATAAACAATATGATTTATATGTTCCAGGACACGGTCCATCAGATAAAATGCATAAAGTTATTGATCCTTTCCTAAACTACTTTAAAACAGTTCTAAAATGGGCTAAAACAGCTTATGAGGATGGAAAAGAGAGTTATGAAGTTAAAAAAGATGTTGCAGCTGATTTAAAAGATATCCAACATTGGGATGAGTTTGACCGTCAAATGGGCAAACACCTAATGAAAGCAATGTCAGAAGTTGAACAAAAAGATATGTAATACACCCTTGCTTGAGTCACAAATAGTGACTCAGCAACCTATTTTTAAGATATAATATTTCATGTCAAGAATCTATGAATGCCAAATATCTAAATCAAATATTACCAGTTTAAAAGTTTTAGATAACAACAATTTTGCTTACAGCACTAAACTTCATGGTATCATACTCATAGACTTAAATAAATGTGAAACCAAGAAAAATATTACAAATAAATATTTAAATCCAAGCGCAACTGCCCACTCCTTTAGTCCAAACTCCAAAATATTTGCTTTTACAAATAACCACATGATATATGTAATAGATATAGAAACAAATGAGACTCTACAAACCATACAAACACCAGATGAAGATATTACAATGTTGAGTTTTGATTCATCATCTACATATATTATTGCAGGAACTGCAAATGGAAGAGTGCTTCAATATAGACATAATAAAACATCTCTTCTTGCAAGACTATGTTCATTTCCTCATAATCGCTCTAGTATATATTTAAATATTAAAGATAATGAAATCTTTGTGAGTGCCTTTGCATTTCATAAAAAAATGTTTGCAAGTGCCGGTTATGACGGTGCAATTTTTATAATAGATTTATTCTCTCATAGTGATAGAAAGATAATCACTCACAATAGAACACGAGTTGAGACCTTATGTTTTGCAGATGAAAACACTTTAATAAGCGGCAATAGTGATGGAACCATTGATATTACATCACTTGGCAATACAAAAGTTCATAAAACTATAAACACTCCTTTATCAACTGTAAAACATATTATTTTAATGCCAAACCCTGACTACATAATGGTGGCAGGAAGAACAAATATTGTTACAATAATTGATATTAAAAAATTAAAAATTACACATAATAAGTATCTTGAATTAAGCTCAAATATTGTTAAAATAGACATTGCTAATGGTGAATATTTAGTAGTTGCTCAGGAGAATAATAAAATAGTAATTATAGAGCTTCCTAGTATAGCAAAATTAAAATCACTAATTACCCACAACTCTCTTGAGGATGCCTACAAACTTATACTTAAAGAGCCAATGCTTCAAGGTTCATATGAGCATAAAGCACTTGAAGATAAATTTAGAGATGATTATTTGTATGCTACAAAAGCATTAATAAATCAAAATAAAATCCTAGCAGTTAATAAACTAGAAATATATAAAAATATACACTCAAAGCAGAATGAAATTAAAAATCTTTTTGAAGCATTTGCAAATTTTGAAAGATTTAATAGTCTCTTTTTAGAAAATAAGTATGCCTTAGCTTATTCTATGTCTTCCAGGTTCCCTCCTCTTAAACTTACCCCCCAATATATAAAAATGGAACAGATATTTAAAGTAGCCTTTTCAAATGCTCAAAGACATATAGCGAGAGGAGATATAGATGGTGCTAAAGCTCTTTTGTATGGATACAATACAGTAATATCCAAAAAACAAATAATAAGGCTTATATTGACTCAAAATAAAGAGTTTATTGAGTTTTTAGAAGCCGTTAAAAATAAAGACTTTATTAATATAAACAGATTAATAAACATAAATGCTCTATTTACGCAAATCCCTAATTATCTTCTACTCAATGATGAGATAGAAGATAAATTGGAAAATATAAAATATAATATCAATATTGGTGAGATTGATACTGCAAAAAAGTTTATTTGCGCACTTGAAAATATCCCATCAGTTAGTAAAAAAGTTCAAATGCTTGATATTGAATGCAAAAACTTACTTCTACTTCAAGCAGCATATGAAATAAATAATTTTAAATCATGTTATGAAATTTTAGATTCACATAAATCTCTTGCTCAAACAGAGTTAGCAATACTTCTTGAGAAACATTGGTCAAAACTAATGCATCAGTGTGAAGAGTATGCACTGAACGGGAATATAAAAGATATCAAAAAAACACTTGGTAATCTTATTGGCTTATCAACTAGGAACAATAAAATTGGTGACCTCATAAGAGTAAGTTTTCATGTTAGAATAAAAATGTTAATACAAACAAAAAACTTTGGAGGTGCGGAAACTATTATTTACACATATATAGATATATTTGGTATTGACAGCGAAATAAGCCAGATAATGAAAAAATTTGAAAAAATATCATCTATTAAGTTAGCTATTAGTCAAAACCAATCAGATAGACGCTCAAGAAACAGCTGGACACATTCTGATATTATAATGAAGCAGGAGCCATAAGTTTTAAAAGAATTTCCAAACCCTCGTCAAATGGACTTTGAAATGTTGAGCCTTGGCTCATAAATCTCTCCATCTCCTCTTTTTTATTTATTGCTTCATCCAACTCATAATCACTCCCTTTTGCGTATGCACCTATGCGGATAAGAACTTCATTCTCTTTTAAAAGTGTGTATAGTCTTCTGAATTTTATTACAGCTCTAAAATGTTCAGGGGAGATTATATCATTCATCACTCTAGACGCTGAATTTAAAATATGAATAGGGGGATAAATTCCGAAATCTGTAAGCTCACGAGACAAAACTATATGCCCGTCTAAAATAGAACGAGACTGATCAGCGATTGGGTCGCTCATATCGTCACCTTCTATTAAAACTGTAAAAAATGCAGTTATAGAACCTTTTCCTTCCTCTTTTCCGGCACGCTCCATTAGTTGGGGAAGTAACGTCAAAGATGAAGGGGGATAGCCTTTTGAGGTTGGCGGTTCACCGAGTGCTAGACCAATCTCTCTTTGAGCCATTGCAAATCTAGTAACAGAGTCCATAATAAAAAGAACATCCAATCCCTGATCTTTGAAAAATTCGGCAACACTCATAGCTGCAAAGGCACCATATTTTCTCATAAGCGGAGAGTCATCGCTTGTCGCAACTACAATGACGGTATTCTCTAAATTTCCACCTAAATTTTTCTCTATAAATTCAGGTACTTCTCTGCCCCTCTCACCAATAAGAGCAACTACTTTTATGGGTGCATCTGATCCCCGAACAATCATCCCCATAAGAGTTGATTTTCCGACTCCACTTCCTGCAAATATTCCTAGTTTCTGACCTTTTCCACATGTTAAAAGTCCATCTATACTTTTCACTCCCACACTAAACACTTCGTCTATCATTCCACGCTTCATGGCTGCAATTGGGGATTTTATAATTGGTGCTAGTTTAGAGGTGTTGATAACTCCCTTGCCATCAATTGGCCTCATAAACGGATCTACCACTCGCCCAAGTAAAGAATCGCCAACAGGGATGTTAAGACCTGTCTGATCTAGAAACACTTTGTCACCTGAGCAGAACCCCTCAACGAAACTAAACGGAGTTATGAAAAAAGTTTCCCCATCAATCTCAGTAACCATTCCCATAGTTTCCTGATTTTTGTCATTAGAAACAATCTTAACCATATCACTAATGCTAACTTTAAGGCCTGTAGCAGTTACTACAGTAGCATTTATTTTAACAACCTGACCAAATGATGTAGAGTAGTTTCTGTCAGAGATTCTTTTCTTTAGTGAGCTAAATGGCATATATATTAGTATCTAGTTCCGGTCGGAGAATTGATTAAAGAGAAGAATTCACTTCTGGTCTTTTCATCTTTTTTAAATAAACCGCGAAGAGCCGATGAAGTTGTAGTTGAGTTAATCTTTTCAACTCCTCTCATCTCCATGCACATGTGACGTGCTTGAATTACAACAGCAACACCTTTTGGTTGAATTGACTCCATTATTGAATCTGCTATCTGCTCAGTCAGTTGTTCTTGAATCTGCATGCGGCGTGCAAACACATTTACAACACGTGGAATCTTAGATAAACCTACAACTTTTCCATCAGGAATGTAAGCTACATGCACTCTACCTATAATAGGCAGAAGGTGATGCTCACATGTAGAGTAAAACTCTATATCTTTTAGTAAAACCATCTCATCGTTAGAGCTTGTAAACATAGCAGATTCAAGTATCTCTTTTGGATCTTCTTTGTAGCCGCCAAAAATAAACTCATGAGCTTTTCTAACCCTCTGAGGTGTTTTTAAAAGCCCTTCCCTGCTTGGATTCTCTCCAACGTGGAACATCATCGTTTTGACAGCATTTTCAAATTCTAAATCTTGTTTGTTTGACAACTTTATACCTTTAAAGTTTTTATTATGATAGGGTATCAATAAATAGCTGAAAGTTTATATATGGAAGATATTAATAGCGATTAACATGTAGAAATTTCTACATGTTAATAAATTAAATATTTATGGCTTATTGTACGAATACATGTGGAACAATAAGTGGATACTTTTTCATTTTTCTATAGATGTGTTTTCTAATAACTTGACGAAGATCATTCTCCATCGCTCTAGGGTTTTCAATTAATCCATCTTTTATATTTAATAAAAACTGCTCCAAGGTATCTTCAATCTCTTTAGCAAAATACTTATCTTGTTTATCAGCAACTAAACCAAATGTAGTAACCAGTGGTTTAGATAGAAGTTTAGAGTGCTGTCCATCAACCTGAGCAACAATCATAACAATACCATCGGAAGCTAGTTTTTGTCTGTCTATTACTATATCATCTTCAATCTTATGATTATTTTGATTATCAATATATGTTTTTCCTGTTCTAACAGACTTCACTTTTCTCATATATTTTGGTGCAATCTCTACCGTATCACCATCATTCATAATATAAATATTACGTTCAGGAACACCACACATCATACCTGTCTCTTTATGTCTCATAACATGGTTATACTCACCATGTATTGGTAAAAAGAACTTAGGATTTACAAGACGAAGCATTAGCTTTTGCTCTTCTATAGAAGCGTGACCTGATACATGAATGTCTTTTTCAGATGCCACTTTAGCCCCAGCGCGTTGTAGATGATTCAACATTCCAGATATTGAACCCTCATTACCAGGTATAGCACGAGATGACAGAACTATTAAATCCGTTGGCTTAATCTTTACATGTCTATGTTCACCGATTGACATTCTAAATAGAGCTGAACTTGGCTCACCTTGTGAGCCTGTTGTTACAATAAGAATATCTTTATCGCTCATTGAAGCAATCTGATCTGGTTCTACAAAGATACTTTTTGGTAACTTAATATAATCATACTGCATAGCAATTTCTATATTTCTCTCCATTGAACGACCAATTACACAAACTTTACGGCCATATTTTACACCATACTGAATAGCTTGATAAACACGGTGAATATTTGAACTGAATGTAGATAAAATTACTCTACCTTCAGCCTTTGAAAATACTCTGTCCAGTGCAGGAGCAACACTAAGTTCTGATGGAGTAGGGTTCGTGTTGTATGAGTTTGTAGAGTCACTTAACAGAGCTAAAACACCTTTATCTCCATAATAAGCAAGTCTATGTAAATCTGCTGTATAACCATCTACTGGAGTATGATCAATTTTAAAGTCACCAGTGTGGATAACTGTTCCAGCAGGTGTAGTGATTGCTAATGAAGATGAATCTAAAATAGAGTGAGTCATATGCATCCACTCAATTTTAAAATCTTCACCTATCTCATAAATTTTTCTTTTCTCAATAGGATTAAAATATTTTCTAAACTCTTTAATATGGTGCTCATCAAATTTATTGCCTATCATTGCCAATGGAAGCGGTGAACCATATATAGGAAATTGCATCTCTTTATAAAGATATGGCATAGCGCCAATATGATCTTCATGGGCATGAGTTATAATTACGGCTTTAATCTTATCTTTTATCTCTCTAATGTAAGTGAAATCTGGAACTAAAATATCAACACCATGCATATCTGGATCAGGAAAACTCATACCAACATCAACTAAAATTGCTTCAGTTTCAGTTTCAAAAACTGTAATATTTCCACCAATTTCACCTAGTCCACCAAGTGGAGTAATGCGAACCTTACTTCTAGAATTTAAATCTAATTTATAGTGAGGGTTAAGTCTCTGCTTATGAGCTTCTTGATTAATAACAACGAAAGACTTTAGATTTTCATCTACTGGTGTGCTTTGACGACGACGTCCTCTTGCAGCACCTTTATTTTTGTTGTTATTGTTTGGCTTACCGCCGCTATTGTTATTTGGTCTTCTATTGTTATTTGTATCTGGTTTGCTCTTTTCTTGAGGGCTCTCTACGCTAACTGTATTGCTTACGTTATTTCCCTGATTCTCTTCTGCCATCCAAACTCCTTTTAATTATATTATTTTATTATAGAGTTGGTGATAGTCAACGGTAGAAACCTGATGAGGACGAATCGATGGTGTAAGTTTTAGCTCTGAAAAAGCTTCCTGAAGTATAGTTTTTTCGTAAATAACCGATAAATTCTTCATAAGAGTTTTTCTAGGCTGCTTAAATGCAACTCTAAGCATGCCCTCAAAATTCTCATCACATCTATCGGTTTTTTTTTCAATCAAAAAAACTGCAGAATCTATTTTTGGCGGAGGTTCAAAAGCAGTTGGCGGAACTTTCACAACTATATGTGCATTCCCTACACTTTGAGTTATTATACTCAAAGAACCAAATACCTTTTCACCCTCCTTTGCACAAAATTTTTCTGCAACTTCAAGTTGTACCATTACAAGTATATTTTTACATTTTGGATCTGCGAGCGCTTTAAGAATTATATTTGTCGCTATGTAATATGGCAAATTTGCCACCAAATCATACGACTCTTCTATTAAACTACCCTGCCAAGCATCAAGTACATCCCCACAATTTATATGGAGCTGCTTGGTAGCGATCTCTTTATCAAATTTACTTTGTAACAGTTTACACAAATCGGTATCGACCTCAAAAGCTTCTACACTTTTGACATCTACTAAATATTTAGTTAAATCACCTAAGCCAGGTCCAATTTCAATGATTTTATTATCATTATTGGGCATCGCTTCGACGATTTTTTGTAAAACAGTTTCATCTTTTAAGAAATTTTGTCCAAACTTCTTTTTTGCTACAATTTTTTCCATTAACCAGCAGTGTATAGTAATTTTGCTTATAGTTAGTTAATATCAACTATTTAAAATTACTTTTTATAATATGTATCCATTTTATTCACATCTATTTCATATATGTTGTTTTAAGCGTATAGATTTAAATGTTTCATGTGAAACATTTAAATCTAAATAATTGCTAAAAACTAATATACTATTTACACACTAAGCAACATAGTATATCTGTTTATAAGTCGTAAATAGTATAATTTCAAATATATAAATTGGATTATTAAACTATGAACTATTTTGCTAAAAGAATTATCCCTTGTCTTGATGTTAAAGATGGGCGTGTCGTTAAGGGTGTTAACTTTGTTGGACTGAAGGATGCAGGTGATCCTGTTGAAGTTGCAAAAAGATACAACGAAGAGGGTGCTGACGAAATTACCTTTTTAGATATAACAGCATCAAGTGATAATCGCGATACTATAGTAGATATAGTTGCCCAAGTAGCACGCGAGATTTTCATACCGCTAACTGTTGGTGGCGGAATAAGAAAACTAGATGATATTTACAAACTTTTAAACGTTGGCTGTGACAAAGTTAGTGTTAACTCTGCAGCTATTAAAAGACCTGAGCTTATAGACGAAGGTGCTAAAAGATTTGGTTCTCAATGTATAGTAACAGCAATTGATGTTAAAAAGTGTGGAGACAGATATCATGTGTTTTTAAATGGTGGTCGTGTTGATACAGGTATTGATGCTGTAGAATGGGCTAAAGAAGTAGTTAATCGTGGTAGTGGGGAGATACTCCTAACTTCCATGGACGCGGATGGGACCAAGGCAGGATTTGAGCTAAACATTACAGAGCAAATATCTAAGGCTGTCAATGTCCCTGTTATTGCAAGTGGTGGAGCTGGAACTATGAAACATATAAAAGAAGCATTTGAAGCAGGTGCTGATGCTGCACTTGCTGCTAGTATTTTTCACTATAAAGAAATAGATATTATGGATTTAAAACATTATCTACATGACAACAATATACCAGTAAGGCTATAGGGAGCTACATATGATAATCTGCGCAGGAAACAATGAAACTTTTGATTTTGCACAACCAACGGGAGTAGGGCTAATAGAAACAGCAATGAACCTGACAAGACTTTGTCTATTTGATAAACCTGAGTTTTTGCTTTTTGTAGGAAGTGCAGGTAGTTATGGAGAACATAAAATATTTGACATAATCGAATCAAAAACAGCTTCAAACATTGAACTTGGCTTTTTAAATAATGATGCTTACTCTCCTTTAGATAATGTTGTTTCTACTAACATAGATAAAACAAAAAAAGATGTTATAGTCAACTCATCAAACTATATATCAACAAACGAAGAACTAACAAAAAAATTTCAAAACTTTGGTATAGGGTGTGAAAACATGGAATTTTTCGCTGTTTTAAGAGTAGCACAAGAGTTTGATATTCCTGCTGGCGGTGTTTTTTGTATAACAAACTATACTAACAAAAATGCTCATGAAGATTTTATAAAAAATCACGAAGAGGCAAAAGAGTTACTAACTTTACATGTAAGAAAGAGAATTAAGGAACTAACAGCTAAATGAGCGAAATAAAACCTTCACTGCTAGACTTCACACAAAAAGAGTTAATGCTCCTAATAAAACCACCATTTCGTGTAAAACAGATTTTTGGTTGGCTTTATCACCAATACGCAGAAGATTTTGATGATATGAAAAATATTCCAAAAGCTCTTAAAGATGAACTATCAGATAAGTTTGTCGTTAATCCTCTAACTATCATTAATAAAGAGGAATCAATTGATGGGACTATTAAGTATCTTCTACAGATGCAAGATGGCAAAACAATGGAGGCTGTTTGGCTAAAGATGAAAGATACTCAATTTGATGAGAGTGGTGAAGTTATACAAGAAGCAAAGTACACAATCTGCGTTTCTACACAAGTAGGATGCAAAGTAGGATGCACATTTTGTCTTACAGCCAAAGGTGGATTTACAAGAGATTTAACTGCCGGCGAAATAGTTGCTCAGGTAGTAACCCTTAAACGAGATAACGACCATAAACATAATCGAAAAATAAATATAGTCTACATGGGAATGGGTGAGCCACTTGATAACCTAAGTAACTTAGCTAAAGCGATAGAAATATTCAAAGAGGATAATGGGCTTTGTATCTCAGCAAAACGTCAAACAGTATCTACAAGTGGCTTAAGCAACAAGATAGACCAACTAGGGGCAATGGACCTTGGAGTTCACATTGCTATATCTCTTCATGCTGTAGATGATAAGCTTAGAACTGAGCTAATACCTATGAATAAAGCTCACAATATCAACTCTATTATAGAAGCAGTTAAGCGCTTTCCAATAGACACCAGAAAAAGAGTTATGTTTGAATATTTGGTAATTAAAAATAAAAATGACGATATTGCTTCCGCAAAGAAACTCGTTAAACTTTTAACTGGAATCAAAGCTAAAGTCAATCTTATATTTTTCAACCCTTATCCAGGAACTGACTATCAAAGACCTACAAGAGCCAATATGGTAGCTTTTCAAGAGTATTTAGTTAACCATGGCTTACTATGTACTATTCGTGACTCGAAAGGGATAGATATTAGTGCTGCATGTGGGCAACTAAAAGAAAAAGAGTTAGGTAAAGAAAAATGAGTTATGTAGATATATTTCAGATAGTTTTTTTAGTCGTAGTCTTCATTGTCGGTGTGATTGCTTTTCTTAAAGCTGCTACGAGTGATAAAAAAGAAAATTAGTAAACTAATTATAATCTTCTTATGATAAAATTACAAAAGTAAATAAATCTGTCTTAAAAGGAATATAATAATGGCTGAGAATAAAACAAATACAGATCGCATTAAAAGAATTTATGACCTTTGTGAAGATCACTTTGGAGATGTTCGTTTCGTTGGAGTAAAATTACAAAATAAAATTGGCTGGGTAGCAAAAGTACAATTTGATGGTGATTTTGAAAATTTGACTGCAGATGGTGAAACAAGTATTGATGCTCTACGTAAACTTAAAAATCGTGTTAAGAAAATCATAAAAAGATATAACGGTGTTTAGTAAATAGTTCTACAAGTAAAACGACCAACACACCAGGGAGGTCGTTTATAAATGTAATAATACCTTACTATTCTTATAAATAAATAATCTTTCCCTATTTCTATTTCTCTCTTAAAAATATTTTATTATTTGAAAATATTACTAAATTCTTTTAATATGTGTACTATTCACACAGTGCTCTAATGTGTGAATAGTTTAAACCTTTACTCTATCTAAATTTGATAATTCTTTATTTTTTTAAGAACTAATTTATATAAATGTTTTCTTAAAAAAGTATATTTTCCAATTGCCTTTGTTCCTATAATAGGGCTTGTTGAGCTTTTATTACTTACACTTATTTTTATAATTATTTTTTACTAATACCTATCTTTAGTTATTCACATTGGAGCTTCCAAAATATAATAATTTATCTTTAACATATAAATAATCAATTGTGAATAAACTGTCTTTATTAAATACTCATACTGTCAAAACAAATTTTAAAAAAGTCAACTTCGCTATTAATATGAAATTTTTTATTGTAAAGGTCAAACTCCAACTCATTAGCATGGAGAAGTAGTCTTGATGCGCCACTGTTGCTTATTCTCTGTAATGGAGTTAATTCCTTATCTAAAAACTTTACTATATTCTCTTCGCTCTGTCCATAAATTGGATCACCCACAATAGAATGTTTCACATGAAACAAATGAACTCTAATTTGGTGCTGTCTTCCAGTAAAGGGTGAACACTCAACTAGAGTCATATCTTTGTCTGGAAAGTATTTTAAAGGCTTTACATCTGTTTTTGACTTCTTTCCATCTTCATGCACTTTAACTACCATTCTTACTATTGCACTCTCATCCTGCTTTCTTAAAAGTGGGGCTTCTATACAGATATCATTTTTTACTTCTCCATGAACCATAGCTAAGTACTTTTTTTTCATATCTCGTTCTTGAAACATCATCTTTATATCTCGTTCACTATTTTTATTTTTAGAGCATAATACTAATCCGCTTGTCTCTTGATCTATTCTATGAGCAATATTAGCATCTCTTCCAAATTGGTATTTAAGTTCATCAATAAGTGAGTATGGTGTATTTCTATTTTGAGGATGAATAAGAAGCCCACTAGGTTTGTCAAAAACAACAAACTCATCATATTCTACATGTACTTGCAACCCTTTACTGATTGGCTCAAAACATATAAACTCAATTTCACCCTCTATCTCTGTAGATGATTTATCCATTATTTCACCATTAACAAGCACTCTTCCTTTTGATATAAAACGCTGTGCTTCTTTTTGCGTGTAACCTAACTCTTTAACAATAAATAAGAAAGCTCTCTGCTTTTCTTTAATAAACATTTTTTTTAAAATAAATGGCAAACTTTAATTCCTATTTAATGAATCTTTAATCAGTATTTTACATAGATTTATGTAGAATAAATCACTGAATTTTAACATAAAAACATAAGATAATTATCATAAGGGTTTAATATATGATCGAAAGATATTCTAGAGAAGAGATGAGTTCAAAATGGACTATGCAGGCAAAATATCAAGCTTGGTTAGACGTAGAAAAAGCGGTTGTAAAAGCTTGGGCAAAACTAGGAAAGATACCACAAGACGATGCAGATAAGATTGTAGCAAATGCTGGTTTTAATATAGAGCGAATTGATGAGATAGAAGCAGTTACTCGTCACGACCTTATAGCATTTACTACAAGTGTGTCTGAAACACTTGGTGACGAGAGCAGATGGTTTCACTATGGTATGACAAGCTCAGACACAGTTGACACTGCTGTTGCTCTCCAAATGAAATCTTCTTTGGAGTTAGTTATTGAAGATGTTAAGATGATTATGGAGTCAATCAAAAAAAGAGCTATGGAACATAAAATGACTCTTATGGTTGGTCGAAGTCATGGTATACACGGCGAGCCAATAACATTCGGTCTTGTGTTAGCTGTATGGTACGATGAGATGGCAAGACACTTGGAAAATTTGGAACAAACTCTTGTTGTCATAGGTGTTGGTCAAGTTAGTGGAGCAATGGGTAATTTTGCTCACGCACCATTAGAGCTCGAAGAGTACGCATGTGAAGAGTTGGGTCTCAAACCTGCACCGGCATCTAACCAAGTTATACAACGTGATAGATATGCTAGACTTGCTACTGCTTTGGCATTAATGGCAAGCTCTATTGAAAAATTTGCGGTACAAGTTCGTCACTGGCAAAGAACTGAGGTTTATGAGTGTGAAGAGTATTTTGCAAAAGGTCAGAAAGGCTCATCTGCTATGCCTCATAAAAGAAACCCTATATTAACAGAGAATATAACGGGATTAGCTAGAATGATTAGAGCTTATGCAATGCCCGCTATGGAAAATGTTGCTCTTTGGCATGAAAGAGACATCAGCCATTCTTCAACAGAAAGGTTTTGGTTACCAGATAGTTTTATAACAACTGACTTTATGCTTCATCGCATGAATAACGTTATTGCCAACCTAACTGTATACCCTGAGAACATGATCAAAAACCTAAACCTTACTGGTGGATTGGTTTTTTCTCAACGCGTTTTACTGGAACTTCCTATTAAAGGTGTTAGCCGTGAAGATGCATATAGAATAGTTCAGAGAAACGCTATGAAAGTTTGGGAAGAGATTCAACAAGGCAAACCTACTACAAATGAAGCTGGAGAGTCTTTGTATCTAAACCATTTATTGGCAGATGAAGAGCTAAGAAACTCTCTTTCAAAAGAACAGATAAGAGAGTGTTTTAACTATGACTATTACACTAAAAATGTAGATAATATTTTTGCAAGAGTTTTTAAATAAAAAGTTTAAAATATATAGGATAACCCATGATAACAATTATAAAGAGAAACGGCAGAACAGAAGCACTTGATATTACTAAAATACAAAAGTATACATCAGCTGCAGTTTCTGGATTAAGTAATGTGTCACAAAGTGAATTGGAAGTTGATGCACAGATTCATTTTCGTGATGGCATAACATCTAAAGAGATACAGCAAACATTAATCAAAACGGCTGTTGATAAAATTGACATTGACGCTCCTAACTGGACATTTGTTGCTTCGCGCCTTTTTCTATTTAACCTATATCATCAAGTAAATGGTTTTACCGGTTACTGCTCACTGGAAAAATATTTTAAAAGAGGCGAGAAAGAAGGAAGACTTCTTTTAGGCATTAGTGATATGTACGACCTTGATAGATTAGAAAAACATATAAAGCCTGAACGTGATATGCTATTTAACTATCTAGGCGTTAAAACACTCTATGACAGATATCTAATCAAAGATAGAAACTCTGACCCTATAGAGCTTCCTCAGCATATGTTTATGGCTATTGCCATGTTCTTAGCTCAAAGAGAAGAAAATAAGCATGAATGGGCTATTAAATTCTATGATATGGTAAGTCAGTTTCAAGTAATGCTTGCAACCCCTACTCTCTCAAATGCAAGAACAACTAGACACCAGCTTAGTTCTTGTTATATTGGCTCTACTCCTGACAATATAGAGGGTATCTTTGACTCCTACCAAGAGATGGCAATGCTATCTAAATTTGGCGGAGGGATTGGCTGGGATTGGACTGGAGTTCGCTCTATGGGTTCATATATAGATGGGCATAAAAATGCGGCAGGCGGAACAGTACCATTTTTGAAAATCACAAATGATATTGCTATAGCAGTTGATCAACTAGGGACCAGAAAAGGTGCCATCGCTGTTTACTTAGAACCTTGGCATATAGATGTCAATGACTTTTTAGATTTAAAGAAAAACTCTGGTGAAGAGCGTCGTCGTGCTCATGATCTTTTTCCTGCTATGTGGTTAAATGATCTATTTATGCAGAGGGTTCAAGAAGATGCAATATGGACACTTTTTGATCCTTATGACGCAGGAGAGTTAGCTACACTTTTTGGTGATGATTTTAACAAAAGATACAAAGAACTTGAAGAAGACGAGAGCATCATAAAAGAGAAAGTTAAAGCTAAAGCTCTCTGGAAAAAGATTCTAACATCTTACTTTGAATCTGGTTCCCCTTTTCTATGCTTTAAAGATAATGCTAACAGAGCTAACCCAAATAATCACACTGGTGTTATTAGAAGCTCGAACCTATGTACAGAGATATTTCAAAACACTAACCCAAACACTTATAAAATAAAATTCATCTTTGAAAATGGTGATAGCATCTCTTATGAAGAAGATGAAATAGTAAAAGTTGACAGTGGACTAGAAAAACCTGCGAAGAAAGTTACTGCACTTGACTCTCTTGGTGGTCAACCAATCTATGTAGTTGAAAAAGAGAAAATAAATGGAGATACAGCAGTTTGTAACCTAGCTTCTGTAAATCTCTCCCGTATAAATACAAAAGAAGAGATAGATAAAGTTGTTCCAATAGCTGTCCGTGCTTTAGACAATGTAATTGACCTTAACTTCTATCCAATTGAAAAAGTAAAACGCACAAATATGAAGAGTCGCTCCATTGGTCTTGGTGTTATGGGTGAAGCTCAGATGTTAGCCGAGAAATCAATAGCTTGGGGAACTCAAGAACACTTTGATAAAATAGATGAGATTATGGAGGCTGTTAGCTATAACACTATCTCAGCTTCTTCGGACTTAGCATTAGAAAAGGGCATCTATCCAGAGTTTAAAGGTTCTCAGTGGAGCAAGGGTGTAATGCCAATGGACCATGCTAGTGCTGAAGTAAAAAATCTTGTTGACCGTGGTGGACTTTTTGCCTCTTCTTATGAGTGGGATGAACTTCGGTCAAAAGTTAAAAATCAAGGGATGAGAAACGGTTACCTTATGGCCATAGCGCCTACAAGTTCTATCTCTATTCTTACAGGAACAACGCAGGCTATTGAGCCGGTATATAAAAGAAAGTGGTATGAAGAGAATCTATCTGGTCTAATACCAGTTGTTGTTCCTAATCTTTCACCTGAGACTTGGTCTTACTATACTCCTGCTTATGATCTAAACCAAACTCTTCTTATAAAAGCGGCAGCAATTAGACAAAAATGGTTAGATCAAGGTCAGAGCCTAAATATATTTATTACATTAGATAAAGCGAGTGGAAAATACCTAAATGAGATTTACATGTTAGCTTGGAAATTAGGTCTAAAATCTACATATTATCTACGCTCGCAATCACCAGAAGTCAATAATGACGTAGAAGACAGAAGTATGGAGTGTGTAGGTTGTCAATAAAATGAAGCCGATACTTGCAAAAGAGTTGCCAAATTTTTTAAAGAGGTTTGGCAATTTTGTTCATGGCGAACTTCGAAATATAGAAATCATCTCACCAACTGTTATTAAACTCACTATAGCAGGGCAGGACAGTGCTAGAGGTTTTGATTGGCTAACAATAGAGTTAGAGTTAAGTGGTGTTAGCGATGCAAAACTTTTGGATAGCTCCAAACTTCTACATGTAGATATGAGCAATGGCATAAATATAATCTTTGAAGAAAACAGTTTTGCTTTTGGCATTGGTGATTATCATAATTTATCTGGTATAAAAAATGCTGTGTGCTACATAATATCTTCTAGTATAAAATACAAAGAAGGATTATTTTAAGGAGAAACAGATGAAAAAGTACAATGTAAGAGGAAGTGTTTTAGGTTTTGAAGATACTATAAATATAGAGATACATGAAATTGATGAGCTTTTTTCAACGATGCAAGATATGGATAACAAAGATATATCTTTTACAATTATAAATCCTTACATGTTAAGAGAGTACTCATTTGATCTACCAACAGATATAAAAGTTATTTTAGGAATAAACGAAACATCTAATGTTAGTGTATATAACATAGTCATTATTCAAAAACCACTCGAAGATTCTACAATAAATTTTTTAGCCCCAATTATTATAAATAATGACAACAACAAGGTTGCTCAAGCTGTTCTTGATTCAAAAAGACATCCAGATTTCGGGATGAGTGAAACTATAAAATCTTTTAAAGAGCAATAATAAATATTTTTAAAACTCGTTAACACTCTATAAACAATTTAGTTATAAACTTTTATCATTAGAATAAGGAATAACTATGAAAAAATTACTTTTATTAGGTTTAGTAAATCTAAGCCTTTTATATGCGCAAGATGGTGTAGAGTTTAAATACGCACCCACTGACACACAGAGACAACACCCAACAAGCCAAAATTATATACTCTCTTACAATAATATAATTGAAAATGTAAGAACAAGCGTTGTAAATATATCTACTAAAAAAACTATCAACAATAGAGGGGAAGAGTCTAACCCATTTATGAATGATCCATACTTTAGAGAGTTCTTTAAAAATCAAAGACAAATTCCACAAGAAAGAGTTCAAAGAGCATTAGGCTCAGGTGTTATAATCTCTCAAGATGGTTATATTATTACTAACAACCATGTTATTGACGGTTCAGATACAATAAAAGTAAGTATTGCTGGAGATAAAAAAGAGTATGAAGCACAAATTATAGGTACAGATTCAAAAAGCGATTTAGCAATAATAAAGATAGAAGCAAAAGATTTAAATGCTGTGACTATCTATAACTCTGATAAAGTAAAAGTAGGTGATATTGTATTTGCTCTTGGAAATCCATTTGGCATTGGTGAAACAATTACTCAAGGTATAGTTTCAGCAACAAGAAGAAGTGGTGTTGGCATAGTAGAGTATGAAGATTTCATTCAAACTGATGCTTCCATAAATCCAGGAAACTCTGGTGGTGCACTTATAAACTCAGCAGGATACCTAATAGGAATAAACTCAGCAATTCTTTCAAAAAGTGGCGGAAATGTTGGAATAGGGTTTTCAATTCCTTCAAACATGGTCACCTCCATAGCAACTGAACTTATAAATAAAGGCAAATACAGTCGTGCTTATTTAGGTGTTGTGATTTCAGATATAAGTGCTGAAATGAGCAGTTTTTACAATGATAATTTTGGAGCATTGATAACAAGTATAGAAGATAATAGTCCTGCTTTCAAAGCTGGTTTAAAAAGAGGTGATTTAATAATTTCAGTTAATGGGAAAAAAATTCAAAGTGCAAGTGAACTTAAAAATAATATAGGCTCCTACTCACCATTAAGAGTTGTTAATGTTAAGTTTTTACGAGATAAAAAAATAGACATTCTAAATGTAACACTTGATTCATTAGACAAAAAATCTGTTTCTGGAGAGTTGACATATCAAGGACTTAAAGTAGTTCCTCTAAGCTCATCTTATAAACAAAAACTTGGAGCTAACATAAATGGTGTGTTAGTAATTGAAACTGAAGCAAATAGCAAGTCTCAAACTATGGGTATAAAAAAAGGTGATATTATATTGCAGATAGAAAATAGTGAAATAAGTACTTTAGATGATTTTAAAAGAGCAACATCATCTCAAGACAAAAAAAGATTTTTTATCTATCGTAGAGGTTCTATATTTGCAGTTGTACTGTAAATTTATGCATAGCACTTGGTGCTTTTTAATTATTATAACAGGAGAGAAAAATGCGAGTAGTTTGCCCTCATTGCAAAAGTGTTAATAACATACCACAAAAGGAGTCTTATAAAAAAGCAGTTTGCGGAAAGTGTAAAAAGTCACTTTTAGATACAAAGCCTGTAGAACTAACAGATACTAACTTTGATGAAGTAATAGTAAATAGTGATATACCTGTTATAGTTGATTTTTGGGCACCTTGGTGTGGACCTTGTAAGATGATGGGGCCAAATTTTGAAAAAAGTGCTACAAACTTCCCTCTTAAAACACTTTTTGCAAAGGTAAACACTGAAAATGAGCAAAATCTAGGTGCTAGATTTGGCATAAGAAGTATTCCTACAATTATAATATTTAAAAATGGCAAAGAAGTTCATAGAGCTTCAGGCGCGTTAGATGAAAACACTTTAAATAATTTAGTTTCACAACTTATATGATATTTAATAACTTATCCTATAATATTTAACTATATATAAAAGGATCTATTATGTCAAAAGATACAATAACACTAACAAATAATCGTGATGGCAAAAGTTATGAATTTCCGATACTAGATGCAACTGTTGGACCTTCAGTTGTTGATATATCTACGCTTTATAAAGAGATGGGTATTTTTACCTACGATGAAGGTTATACTTCAACAGCATCTTGTAAATCAAATATAACCTTTATAGATGGAGAAGAAGGGAAACTTATGTATCGTGGCTACAATATTGAATATTTAGCCAAAGAAAAAAGTTTTCTTGATACAGCTTACTTGCTTTTAAATGGTAATTTACCAAAAAAAAGTGAACTTGCCTATTTTTCTTTAGAGATGAAAAAGCGCTCATTTGTAAATGAGGCCATAAAAAAACTATTTGACGCCTTTCCTGACAATGCACATCCAATGGCTATTCTATCATCAGGTGTTTCAGCACTCTCAACTTTTTATTGTAAGCATTTAGAGATATTTACTCAAGAAGAATACTCAGAAATGGCAAACCGTATAGTTGCTAAAATACCTACATTGGCAGCTTTTTCATATAGATATTCACAAGGTTTGCCTATTATTTATCCTGATATGAGCAGAGGATTTACTGAAAATTTTCTCTACATGTTAAGGGCCTATCCACATAACTTTGTTGAAATGAGACCTATTGAGATAAAAGCTCTTGATACTATTTTTACTCTTCATGCAGATCATGAACAAAATGCTTCAACAACAGCTGTCAGAAACCTAGCTTCTACTAATGCTCATCCTTATGCCGCTATAAGTGCAGGTATTGGTGCTTTATGGGGTAAAAGTCATGGTGGAGCAAATGAAAGTGTAATTCGCCAGCTAGAGATGATAGGAAGCGTTGATAGAGTAGATGAATTTATAGCAAGAGCAAAAGATAAAAAAGACAACTTTAAATTAATGGGCTTTGGTCATCGTGTTTATAAAAATTTTGATCCGCGAGCAACAATACTTAAAAATATTCGTAATGAACTTATAAATGAATTAGGAATAAGTGGTCAACTAGTTGATGTCGCAAACAAAATAGAAGAGATTGCACTAAGTGATGAATATTTCATAAGTCGAAATTTATACCCAAATATTGATTTCTACTCAGGGTTGATTTTACAAGCACTTAAAATTCCTAAAGAGATGTTCGCAGTTATATTCGTAATTGGAAGAACACCAGGTTGGATTGCTCAATGGAGTGAATTAAATAGACAAAAAAGTGTGAAAATTGCTCGTCCTCGCCAACTATACACTGGTCCATTAGACAGAACTCCAAAGTATTAATATTTTGAAGGAGAGCTTGTAACTATTTTACAGAAAAAATTTAGTTTTTTTCTAAGTTGTGCTTTAGCTCTTAATATAAGAACAACAGTAATCTGTAACTGTTTTAATCTTTAAATCGAAAGATGAATTGGCACCAACCTCAAAAGTTTCCGGTGTATTTAAAGTTTTCCAATCTTCATTAGGAAGTTTGATTTCTAACTCACCACTAATCATTTCCATTATTTCTGCTTCATCTGTCCCAAAAGTATATTCACCAGGTAGCATAATTCCAAGAGACTTTACTGAACCATCTTCAAACTCGACTGTTCTACTAGTAACTTTACCATCATGATATATATTTGCTTCTTTTTTAACACTAACATTTTTAAAATTTGACATTATTATTTTCCTTATTTTATATGAATTCTAACATAATATTAATTTAACTTTGACATTTTTTTAACCTCAATAATTAATTCCTTTTGTCTTTCATAAACATATTCCATAAGCATCGAGTCATCATTAGAATCTTCGTCTAAATCACAAACAATCTTACAATACCCATCTATATCTTTAGCTGTACTCATAATAACTTTTGCACCCAATCTAAGTTGCATATAGCCATTATCAGATTTAGACTTTGGAATATTAAAAACTAGTAAAACATCCCTTGATTTCATACTTTCAATTTTCTCTGTATATTTTACTTTAAAAGCTATTGATTTTATTGATAAATCATTTATATTTCCATTAATAGTATTTCCATCTATCAGCATAGATATTGGTATTTTACTAAATGTTGTTACCCTTGCATACTTTCTAGAATTTGCATTAGTTTTTAAAAATTGAAAATTTTCTAAAATGGCAATTCTCTTTTTTAAATCTATTTGTTTTATTTCTGCACGAATATCATATAAAAAACTACTTGATTGTAAAACTGTTTCTTGTTCTATTTTCATAACAACACCTTGGAGCTGCTCAAAAGTTATGTATACCATATCATTAGTTATTTTAACAATTTTCGATGGAGTATTTATAACTAACCCATTATAAATATTGAGCAATTTAAACTGAATGTCATCATCAAAAGCATCGTCTAAAAGATTTTTTTCATTAATAATAATTTGTGTATTACTGGTATATTGGAGATAATCACAATGCATTTCTTTGTGTGTGAAATTTTTACTTTTAATATTGTCAAAAGTAATGAGAATATCACCAAAATCAAGGCTATTTAAATCAAATGTAAATACATCTATTAGTGGTTTATATTTTTGATTAGCAATATAATTTAATATTCTAGTATGAAAATCATCTGCTATAACATTTATATCTTCAAAATTTATATCTTCAAAAAGAGTTACATAAAAATTTCTTTCTAATTGAGCAAAAATAAGTCTTTTTTCTAGTATTGATTCCATAAATGATAGTAACTTACTAAATAAATTTTCCAAATCCACTATACTTAGCTCTTTTTGTAATTTTTCTATATTTTGTATGCTTATTGTAATACAAGAGAGTTGTTTATGTGTAATATTACTTTGTATGTGTTTTTCTTTTAGCAGTTCTACAAAACCAACCCTACTAGATATAAAATTTAACTGTTTTGGTGTTGAAGTGTCTAATTCTATATATATTATTTTCTCGTTTGTAGTTGTACTTACACTCTCAAAAATATAATTCTTTTTTCTATTATTATAGGCCATAGATTTTTTTATAACAATATCGTCTATTAAAAGTTCTTTAATATCAAGTTCATTAGAAATTTTTTCTTTAAATATTTCAAAATTATTGCATTCAAATAAATTTAATAATTCATTACTTATATATATTAGATTTCTGTTTTTGTAAATCATAAAATTTTGTGTTTGGAAAGTTATTTCTCCAACTAAGCGTTTAAAAAAATCTTGTAAATAAATTTCTCTATCTATCTTTATTTTTGCTATTATTTTATCAGTATCTTGATTTTGTGTTATTATATCTTTTGTACCAAGTAAGTATGTTAGTTGAAAAAGCATTAAATTATATTTTTTTGGAATAAGAAAATATATTAGAAAATTTGCTTTTTCTTTAAGTAAATTTTTTAATTTTATTGATATATTTTTATTTGCTTCATCAAGTTCTATTATATATATATCGAAGTTATCAACTGTATTTAACTCATAAATATCTAAAGAAATACTATTGTCAAAAGAGTCTAAAATTTTTTTAATATGCTCAGATGACGATGTTTTAAAATATAAATGGCAAAGACTCAAAAACTCTCCTTAAATAACAAAAAACAATATTATTTGAATTAAATTATAGCATATCAAAATAAAAATATTATGATTTTAGTTTTACCCTTTGCGAATGAGTAATTGCAACAGCTATAGCATCTGTAATATCCAGCGGTTTTATCTCTTTTTTTATATTTAAAAGATGCTTTACCATAAATGCAACTTGTTCTTTTGCTGCTTTACCATTTCCAGTTAGTGATTTTTTTACTTGTAATGCTGTATATTCACTGAATTGTCCAAATTGTTGAAGAATTATTAGCATTATTGCTCCACGAAATTGGGCTAATTTTATAGTTGTTTTTGGATTATGAGCATAAAATATGTCTTCCATAGCAACTTCATCAATAGCATGATTATTAAAAATACTCTCAAAAGCTTCAGCCATCTGCGGAATTTGAAACTGCAAATCATCTGCTTTTATTTTTATAAGCCCTGCTTCAATAAGTGAAATTTTTCCTTTTTCTAAAGATATAAGAGCATAACCCATATTCCTTGTCCCTGGGTCTATTCCGAGAATTAGCATCCTATTCCTAATATATAATTTAAATTATAAAATATTATATACAAATTATTCAAATAAATTACTTTTTAATATTTAATTAACTAAAATATAATAATTAAAAGGATAATAGTAGAATGTCTAAAGAATATGAGTGGGATATTTATGAAGAATTCAAAGAACAACTAGAAGATAAAATTCCGCAAATTGAATCTGCTATAAAAAATTTAGAGGATTCTCAAAATATACCTTACAATGTGAATAACCTTTTTAGAATATTTCACAGTTTTAAAGCAAATTCCGATTATCTCTCATTGATACCTTTAAAAGAACTGTCACATAAAGCCGAAACTGTTTTAGGTTGTATTAGAGAAGATAATGAAGTAGTTAGTGATTCAATCATCGAATGGATTTTTGAAATAAAAGACCAACTTGAGAGATGGTTAGAAGAGATGAACGATTATAAAACTGATTTACAAGCAATACCATTACACTTAAATAAAAAGATAAAAATTTCTAAATCTTATGTATCAGTTGAAGATAAACTCAAAACTATATCACTTGTATATATTGATAATAATAATAAAAGAGCTAAAAAAATCACCCCTTTTTTAGAAACTTTACTAAAAAGTGTTATTTCATTTAACTCTGAGTATTCTAAAAATATGATTAAAGATTGTGATCTTATCATGATAAATTTAGATGTTGATAATTATAAACATATAAAATTTATTCAAAATTTATATCCAAATATTCCTATAATTCCTATTTTTAATGATGTAGATTCTAATACGATAGAAAAATTACTAAAATTTAATATTACTCACTCAATTAGTTGTAAATTGAATAAAGAAAAATTAAAAAGAGAACTACGACTAATTGTTAAAACTTTTTTTAATTCTAAAAATATTTTAATTGATAATAAAAAAATAAATAGTTTCATTAAAACTCTAGAACCTCTTCCTAATACAATTTTTAATATAATTAAAGTTTGTGATGATGATGAAATGTCTATAAATGATTTAATAAAAGTTGTAAAATTAGATCCTATTATTGCAGCAAATATTATAAAATATGCTAATTCACCTATCTACGGTGTTATTGAATTAACAACTGTTGATAAAGCTGTTACAAGACTAGGTAAAAGAACTGTTAAAGCTCTTGCAATGAATGATATTCATAAAAATCTAAATACTATTAACCTTAGTTCTTATGATATTGACGAGACAGTCTTTTCTAAAGTTTCTATGACTAGACTATCATTAATATTAAAATGGTATTCAAAAGTTTCTATTGGAGATTTATCAATACTATCTTCAACTGCTTTACTTGGTAATATAGGTCAACTACTTATTTCAAAAGAATTAATGGATATAGGTAAAGATGATGAATTTAAAAAGTTATATAATGAATTTAATATTAAATTTGCTGAAGAATCTTTAATACAAACTACGACAACTATTATTAGTGCTCAAATATTAAATTATTGGAAATTACCTAATAATATAATAGATGTAATAACATATAGTGATAATCCGCTAGAAGCTCCTAAGGAAATAAGAAAATTAGCTATCGCAAATCATATTGTATATAAACTTATAGACCTAAGAGGGAATATTTTAGATGATATTCCTAATGATATTTTGGCTCTTATGAAAGATAATGATTTAGATTCAGAACTTTTATATAAATCATTAAACTCTGTTTCAAAATATAAATAAATTATTTATTCACATAATCACATTTATGTTATTCACATAATTTTAACTATGTTTATGCAAAATATTGATACTATTCACATATAAATTATTAAATAGGATTTTAT